>NZ_VIAR01000009.1 GCF_006546625.1 Haloflavibacter putidus | reverse complement strand
CTCACGACGCACTAGAAAAAATGTCCCCGGTAGCATATGCAAAAAAATATTCTTCTGGGGCTAGCCCCAGAAGAATAAAAAATAATAACTTTATCGAAGTTTTAGAAAAATGAACAGTTCTAATTAGGGGAAGCTTACAAAAGGCTAATATTTATGAAAAACTTTAGAATAGAATTTAAATGGGCACTTATTTTTAGTGCTTTTACCTTGTTTTGGATGGCAATGGAAAAAAGCGTGGGTTTACACGATAAGTATATAGAACACCACGCAATTTATACCAATTTGATAGCCATTCCTTACCTAATTATTTTCTATTTGGCTATCAAACAAAAAAGAGACGAGTATTATAAAGGCGTGATGACGTGGCAACAAGGTATGTTGTCCGGCTCTATCGTTTCGGTAATTGTAGCGGTTTTATCGCCTTTGGTTACCTATTTAACGGTTTATTTTATTAGCCCTGATTATTTTCAAAATGCCATTGAATTTAGCGTGGAACATAAAAAGATGAAGCAAGCAACCGCCGAAAGTTTCTTTAGTATTAATTTTTATTTACTGCAAGCTGTCTTTGGGAGTTTGGCTATGGGTATTGTTACTTCTGCCGTGATGGCATGGATTCTTAGAAAAAATCCGAAAAAGGAATAGCTTGTTTTTTCCGTAAAGGAAATGTAGAAAATTGTTATTTATCCTTATAAAAATCAGTATATAAATACCTATATATACTGATTTTATTATTAAATTAAAATTGTCAGTTTGAGGGCGAAAGGACTAAAGAATATTTGCTTTTACTCGTGTTCGATTAAATTAATTAAAACGAATGACACGCCCATAATAGCAAATGGTTGAGAGATTTTACAGTATAACACCTTGCTTTAAACCTGAGTTCGACCTTACAAACGTGAAATCGATATAAAGGTTTTAGTTTTTTAGTTCTTTTTCTTTTGGTTCGTTTTCTTTGGACGAGCAAAGAAAATGAACAAAGCTTTTTAAAGTGCAAGAATCCTATCGATTTGCAAATTTTTTCATTGAAAAAACTTAAGTAGAATTAAAGTTAATCAATTTTATTAGAAAAAATCTCGACTTCGCTCGATTTGACAAACATATATAAGTTTCTTCCGGTAACCATTTGAAACGTTCAAAATTTTCGCCCTTCCCTCTTAAAGTTACGTCACTACCGACCTCTATATATTGAAAAGTAAATTAGGATCGGGGCAGTTTTCTTTATAAAATTCTAGTTCATTTTGCGCACAAACACCGGGATAATCTGCTGTATTGCCTTCTAAATCTTTAATGATTTGAAAATGCAAATGCGGCGCATAATCACCATTTACCTCGGCATTTCCTAATTTGGCAAAGGCTTGTCCAGCTTCTATTTTCTCTCCTACTTTATTGTTCTGCAAAGATTGCCTATCTAAATGGCCATAAAGCGTGTAGAAAATCTCGCCGTTTATATAGTGTTCTAAAATAATGGTTGGGCCATAATCGCCAAAATTAGCATTATTGGCCAAACCAATAATTTTTCCGGCTAAAGGCGCTACAACTTCAGTACCACTTGGCGCCCAAAAATCTACACCAAGATGAATTTCCCGAAGCTTCTGCGTATTGGTAAAATAACTGCTACGACGGTATAAAGTTCGTTTTTCTAAGTAGCCACCAAAAGCAACTTTTTTACCTTTCTCTTGCAGGAGTTTATTTATATATTGCTCAAAAGCCTTTGCACTGGTAATGTCTATCTGCTGCAAATCTTTATTGTTTGCAGATAAATCTAAACGCAAATAATCTTCTGCTAAAAGTTCTTTAGAAAGAACAGGCGTAAATCCGCTGGTAAGTTGGTTAAAAGCTATAGCTGTCATATTTTTTTTTCTAAAAATAAAAAATGCCTTTCATATAGAAAGACATTTTTACTACTAACTCAAAAACTAAATTAAAAACTACTTAAAACTAACATTACTATATTTTGCAATTATTTGCACATTTTTATCGGTGTTCCTACTATTTTTAAAGCCATTAATTACTTTGGTTCCGTAATTATCCGTTACCTGCGGATTAAGGTTTTTAGGGTAGGAAATAGCACTTTGCTTTCCGTTATAATTAAAATTAAAAGCCGTTTCCGGAAGCTTTACAACGGCATCACTACTTGCAAGTTCAATATGCAATTGTTTAAAATCTTTAGCAATTTCGCCTATTTTAAAACTCCCGAAAGACCCTTGTATCAAACCGGTTTCTTCTAATTTTTCTATAAAAAAATTACTTCCTTTAGCTTGTAACTGAATGCTTTTTACATTTTGAATAGATGCATCTTTCACATAATCTACCCACAGCTTTCCATACTCCCAATGCTTTATCTTTACAGGCGAATAAGCAATTCGTAACTCGGTATTTTCTCCATTTAATTCTTCGGCGGTAAAATTAGAATAGCTTATTTGGGCTTTTAAGTTACTAACAGCATCCGACAAGTTTACTTTTCCGTAACGGGAATTTAAAAGTAGTTGCACATCTTTTGGTATTTTTAAACGTAAAACATAATCTACCCCGTTCTCTTTTTTGGTATTAGCAGGGCTGTTAGAGTATATTATTTGTACAGACTTAGAGCCATTTGGGCCGGTAGTAACGGTTTTGGAATAGTTACCGCCATTATCTTTACGCATTCTTCCGGCCATTTCTTCCATACGTTCTGCAAAAGCCTCCCAACGTGCTGCGTGATTTTCTTGGCGTTGTTTTATACTTTGCATGCGCTCTTGATTTGCTTCTATACGTTCTTGAAATCTTTTGGCTTGAATTTCTGCCCTTGCTTCCAGATTTTTAGTCCATTCTTGCATAGCTTCTTCAAAATCTTTTCCAAAACTCTTTTTTATTTGTTCCTCATAATTTTGCAAATAAGCCTGCCCTTCTTTTTTAAATGCATCGTAATCAAATCTCAAAACACTTAAATTCTCCATATAGTCCGAAGGTAAATCTATACTTGGCAAATTCTCTAGCATAGGTTTTAAATCTTCTAACATTGGCGCGATAAAATCTGTATTTAAGCTTCGCAAATCTACCGCAGTAGTCTGATTTTTAGAAGAAGCAAACTGTGGTAAGGGTGGTGCTATACTAACTTTAGAAAGAATTTTAATCGTATTGCTGTTTCCTAAAACTTCTAATTTCCAATTTTTAGCCATCTCTTTTAAGGTAGCTTCAGAAATATCTTTGGCGCTTAAATATGCTTCTAATTGTACTTCATCTCGATTCCAGGTTTCTACTTCCAGTTGCGTATGCCTTAAGTTTAGGTTTACGGATACGTTTTCGCTAACTGCATATTCTTCGGTTTGTTTAGTATAGGTGTTTTGCGCTTGCATTTCCATACAGAAAAAAAGTAGCAACACACTAAATATTATTTTTATAACTTTCATGACTTCTTAAATATTAACGGCTTGTGTTTCTTCTAAGTTGGCTTTTTTAATGCTTTTGAGTTTTTCTTTTAATTGCATTAGCAGGTCCAAACGTAATTTTAAATTGTTTATCATGGCATTTACCGCTTCTTCGGTAACACCGTTCTGGTTTATTTCTTGGTTTAGCTCTTGGTAATCTGCGTCCAGATTTGCCAATTGCTCCATAAAACTGTCTATTAAAGCTTTGTTTTCTCCCGTGATTTCCAGTCGGGATAACTCGGTATGTATTCCTGCCAAGTAGTAATTTTCTATCTTTTTAAACTCAGGAGAGATATCGCTTAAAAAAACCGGGCTTTCTTGCTTTGGCTTGGCTTTTTGTTCTGTATTTACCACTTGTGTATTGGTGGTTTGCATTCCGCTAAAATTAGTAAAACCTAATGCTCCAATAGATAAAATAACTACCACTATTGCAGCGACTTTTAACCAGGTTACCCAATTGGTGCTTTTTTCTTCTTGGGGTAGTTTTTCTTCTAAAAGCGCTTTAAACCTTGCTTCGTGGCCTTTCGGCGGATTTTGTTTTTCGTCTCTATAGCTTTCAGCAAACATTTTTCTAAGATCCTGTGCCATAATATTTATTTTTTAATTTTTCTTGTAATTTTTTCTTTCCACGATGTACCAGTGTTCTGGATGAAACCGGACTAATGCCCAAAATTTCTGCAATTTCCTGGTGATCGTAACCTTCTAACAGAAATAATAAAAGCGGATATTTATAATTGTCATTTAGGTTTTCTATTTCTTGTTTTACCTCATCAACGCTTATGCCCTCTTCTATTTCCCATTGGTTGTCTTTCTCTACACTTTCTAGCACTTGCTCATTTATAGTAGTAAAATGTAGCTTGCGCGCTTTTAGCATATCTATGCTTTTATTGATTACAATACGCTTAAGCCAGGCTCCAAAAGTTACTTCGCCATTAAATTGGTGCAACTTTTCAAAAGCTTTAATAAAAGCTTCTTGCATAGCTTCTTCTGCATCATGCGAGTTTTTTAAAAACTTTAATGCTACATAGTACATCGCGTCACAATATTTCTTATACAAGATTAATTGTGCTTTACGATTGTTATTTTTACACTTTTTAAGGAGTTCTGCTTGTACCAAAATGCATTTTGATTGGTGGTTTATTATAAAGACGTTCTAAACTTACTGGTGTTGCAAAATTTATTAATTATTTTTAAAATTTTAATCGTTCTCTATCATGCACAAGAAAATAAAGTACACTTTTATAATTTTGGTAGTTCTTATTTTAGGTGGAATGTTGGCCTATAACATCTGGAAATCAGACACCAAAACTTACAGTCCGGAAGATACTGTTACCTATCGGAACGAGAATCTATTAGTAGAAGTTTTTTATAACCGACCATATAAAAAAGGACGAGAGATTTTTGGGAAATTGGTTCCTTATGAAGAAGTTTGGCGAACCGGTGCTAACGAAGCTACTACTTTTGAAACCAATAGAAATATTATGGTAGATGGTTCTTTGCTTAAAGCGGGAAAATATACGTTATGGACCATTCCCGATAAGGAAAGCTGGAAAGTTATTTTTAATAAAAAAATGTACGCTTGGGGAATAGAACTCTCTACAGAAAAAGCCGCGCGAGACGCAGAATTTGATGCATTAACTCTAGAATTACCGGTTTTACAACCCAAAGAAACTGTAGAGCAGTTTAGTATTTACTTTACGGAAGGACATAATCTAAACTATATGCATTTGGCCTGGAGTAACACTTTGATTAAAATCCCGTTTACGGAAGCAGAAAAATAAAAAAGCAACAGTCTCCAAACTATTTTAAAGCTCGTTTTAATTGCACTTGAAATTCATTTTGAGCGCGGGCAAGAAATCAAAACCCTAAAATAGTAAGACTATTGCTTTTTATGGCATTCCAAAAGTACCTTAAACTTACTCGTCTAACAATAAGTTAAGCGTAACATCTATATTATCTCTTGTAGCGCGAGAAAACGGACAGATTTCGTGGGCTTTATTTACCAATTCTTCGCCTGTTTCAAGATCATCTACCCCGGGCAAATAAGAATCTAAAATTACCGAAAGCTGGAAATCGCCTTCATCTGTTTTACCAATGCTTACCGAAGCAGAAACCTGAAAGTCTCCCAAATCTACTTTATTTTTTTCGGCAATAGCTTGTAAAGCACTTCCGTAACAAGCAGAATAAGCACCGGCAAAAAGTTGCTCTGGGTTAGTTCCAGAACCGCCGTCGCCATTCATTTCTTTTGGCACGCTAAGTTGCATGTCTATTTTATTATCATCACTTTTTAAAGAACCAACTCTACCGCCTTTAGCAGTAACTTTCTCGGTGTAATACGTTTTCATAAATTGCGTTTTAAATTTTCTATTGATGTTGGAATATAACAAGTATAGCGGGCTTTTTCAAAAATGAATTCATAAATTTGTCCTAAATAAGCTATACTTTGAAATCGTCTAAAACTCCTAAAAATTCTGCTCTCCGCGATAGTTCCGGGAAACTGCCAGCTTCTGGCGTAAGTGCCAAAAGCGCTGCTCGTATAAAAGCTTTACGAAAGAAAAAGATGTCCGGAAAGAAACTGGTAAACGATATTCTTAGCGGTAATAAAACTGCGCTGAGTCAAGGTATTACACTTATAGAAAGTGAGCAGGTAAAACATCGCAGTTTGGTAAAAACGCTTATAGAAGGCTGTTTGCCGCACGCCAATAAATCTATTAGAATTGGTATAACCGGCGTTCCCGGCGTAGGTAAAAGTACATTTATAGAAGCTTTTGGAAATTATTTACTGCAAGAAGGTAAAAAAGTAGCGGTTTTAGCGGTAGATCCTACCAGTTCTATATCTAAAGGAAGTATTTTGGGAGATAAAACCCGAATGGAAAATTTGGTAAAACAAGAAAATGCATTTATACGTCCAACAGCTTCTGGAGAATCTTTAGGTGGCGTGGCCAAAAAAACGCGCGAATCTATTATTTTATGCGAGGCAGCGGGTTTTGATACTATTTTAATAGAAACCGTAGGCGTAGGACAAAGTGAAACGGTGGTACATAGTATGACAGATTTCTTTTTGTTATTGAAATTAGCCGGTGCAGGCGATGAGCTGCAAGGCATAAAACGTGGCATTATGGAAATGGCAGATGCTATTGTAATCAACAAAGCAGATGGCGAAAATAAACCTCCCGCGCGCCGCGCAAAAGCCGAGTTTAAAAAAGCTTTAAGCCTCTATCCTGCCCGCGAAAGTGAATGGCAACCAAAAGTACGCTTGTGTAGCGCATTAGAGCAAACCGGCATCGAGCCTATTTGGAAAATGATACAGAAATACCAAGAGCTCACCCAGAAAAACGATCATTTTCAGAACAACAGAAAAGAACAAAACAAATTTTGGCTGCTACAAACCATCAATGAGCAATTAAAAAGTGATTTTTATTCCCAACCTAAAATAAAGACGGCTTTAAAAGAACAGTTACAAGCCATAGAAAAGAGCCAAACCACACCTTTTGAAGCCGCCGATTATTTATTGGATTTAGGCAAATAAAGTATTGGTTACTAAAATTAGTTAAACCTGTTTAATTTTCTAATTGAACAGCAAATTATGCGCCGCAAGCCTGTTTAGGAACATTCTGGTAAAATACCAGGTAAATTAAGTATAAAAAAACGGATTTAAGAGCTTCTTAAACAACCTAAAACAATTTGTTAATATTATTTTTTAATTGGTTTTAACTTTTTTCTATAAATATTAATAATTTTGCGAAGATTAAATAGCTTTTATGCAATACGAGTTCACTATCATTGTCCCCTTGTTTAACGAAGAAGCAAATCTTCTACGGGTAGAAAAAGAACTTGCTCTATACTCGCAAAACGCGATAAAAAAAACCTGTGTTTTATTTGTGGATGACGGTTCGACAGACAATAGTTTAGATTTGGTAGAAAAAATTTGCAGTAGAAATAAGACCTTTCATTTTATTGCTTTTAAAAAAAATCAAGGTTTAAGTGCTGCCATTAAAGCCGGTTTCGATTATTCTTCTACGCCACTTACCGGTTACATCGATTCTGATTTACAAACCAATCCAGAAGATTTCAATTTACTTTTACAAGAAATTGGTCCGTATGATTTGGTTACCGGACTTAGAACAGACCGAAAAGATTCTTTTAAAAAAAATATGTCATCTAAAATAGCCAATGGTATTAGAAGGGCTTTTACCCAAGACGGCATGGACGATACTGGTTGCCCTTTAAAAGTTATTAAGACCGATTATGCCAAGCGCATCCCAATGTTTAAAGGTTTACACCGCTTTTTGCCCGCTATGATAATGTTGCAAAATGGTAAAATTTTACAAGTCCCGGTACGCCACTATCCGCGAGTTGCCGGAAAACCTAAATTTCATCTTACCAACCGCCTTATTGGCCCTTTAATTGACTGTTTTGCCTATATCTGGATGAAGAAAAAATACATCAATTATACGGTAAACAAGCGCGATGAGTAGTTGGCAAATTTACAGTATTGGTCTAATTGCTCAACTTCTTTTTTCGGGAAGATTATTACTACAATGGCTTGTATCTGAGAAACATCAAAAAGTTTTAACACCATCGTTGTTTTGGAAACTTAGTATAATTGCTTCCTTTTTATTGTTTGTTTATGGATACTTACGCGATGATTTTTCTATAATGCTTGGGCAAGCTATTACATATTTTATTTATATACGCAATTTACAGTTGCAAGGCGAATGGCAAAAAGCACCAAAAGTTCTACAATTGTTTCTATACTTTTTTCCGGTATTGATTGTTATTTATTCTTATAACAACAATGCCTACGATCTTAACCAACTTTTTTATAACGAAGCAATTCCGTTTTGGTTACTGGTTTTGGGTTCTGTATCTCAAATCGTATTTAATTTCCGATTTTTTTACCAATGGATTTATTCCGAAAAACTAAACCAATCTGTATTGCCACTTGGTTTTTGGGTGTTGAGTTTAATTGGCGCCTTGCTAATTTTACTATACGCCATCATTCGTCAAGATCCGGTTTTATTTATTGGCCATATTACTGGCAGTTTTATTTACATTCGAAACATTATGCTAAGCAAAAAAAACCATGCAAAAATCAATTCCTGACAAAAACTACTACTTCTTTATTTTACTAGGAGTGTGTGTCCTAGTTTTCCTATTTAACTTAGAAGCTATCTATGTTAATATTATGGAAGCACGAAACTTTATCACTGCGCGGGAAATGCTTAACCAAAATAGTTGGCTATTGACCACTATGAATAATTTACCGCGTTATGAAAAACCCCCCTTACCAACTTGGCTTACTGCTATTAGTGCATATTTATTTGGCATTAAAAATCTGTTTGCCATGCGTTTGCCTGCCGCCTTGAGCAGCATTTTATTGCTTATTTGCTTTTACAAATTTTTACCTAAATTTAAAATTTCATTTAAGCAAAGTTTTTTAAGCAGTTTGGTGCTGGCAACCTCTTTCTATATTATTTTTTCTGGCAGAAATGGCCAGTGGGACATTTTCACCCACGCATTTATGCTGGTTTCAATTAATTATTTATGGAACTTTTTTAGTAGATCGAAACAGCTATATGAAAATGCGATTTTAGCAGCTTTATTTTTCGGGTTTTCGTTTATGAGTAAAGGGCCGGTTTCGCTCTACGCCCTCTTATTGCCTTTTTTACTCGCTTATGGAATTGTTTACAAATACAAGAATTTTAAAAAAAAGAGCAAGGCATTTATCTTATTTATACTGCTTTCCATTGTAATTAGCGCTTGGTGGTTTGTTTACGTTCGATTGGCCGATCCGGTGGCTTTTATAGAGATTACGAGCCAAGAAACTTCGCGTTGGGGTAGTTATAACATTCGGCCATTTTATTACTATTGGAGCTTTTTTACCCAAAGTGGTATTTGGACCATTCCTACCTTTGTTGGTCTCTTATATCCTTATTTAAAACATAGAGTAAGTAATAAAAAAGCCTATCTTTTTTCCTTTTTATGGACGATTTTATCGGTGGTTTTGCTTTCTATTATTCCCGAAAAAAAGTCTAGGTATTTACTGCCCGTTCTTATACCAATGGCTTTTAATACCGGGTTTTATATAGACTACTTATTCCGAAAGTTTTCCAGCATGCCTTTAAAAGAAAAAGCAATTGTGTACTTTAACAACGGCCTAATTGCATTGATAGGAATAGCTTTTCCTTTTCTGGGCTATTTTTTATTAGATTTGGAAGGCTTTTGGGGATATTATATTGCCACTTCTGTTTTGTTATTTGGAATTGGGATAGCAAAGTTTTTTTATTTAAATCGCCAAGAGTACAGCAAAGTTTTTTATTTGAGTATAGCTTTTATTTGTGTGATTATAGTGATAGGCTTGCCACTTATCAATTGTTTTTTAGATAACCCGAAGTTTAAAAACATAGCAGAACTTCAAACCAGCGCCCAAGACAACAATTTTACAGTTTATGAGTACGGCGGGGCCACGCCAGAGTTAATTTGGGAATTTGGGAAACCTATTCTACAGATACATCTCAGAGAAGATGTCTTTCCTAAAAAAGAGAAATTTGGCGTGTTAGTTCATCCTAAAAACAAGGATTTTTTAGAAAAAATTGAAGGGAAATATAAAATTGTAGAACGCGCCCGTTACGATTTAAACTACGTTAACCCGGAAAAGTCAGGCTACAAATTACGTCTTGTTCGTGATTTTTATTTAATAAAGAAAATAGATTAAGTAGCATATTTGCGCACCAAAAATTGTTGCAATTTATAAAACAACCAGCCAAATATAATGCCCACAACTATTCCCGCCAAAACATCGCCAGGATAGTGTTTGCCTAAGTAAATTCGGCTATAGCCAACTACCAAAGCCCAAAATACCAACCCAGGAAGCGCATATTTATACCATTTTTTTAAAATACTACCAAGAAAAAGCGCTACAGCCATAGAGCTGGCAGCGTGCGCCGAATAAAACCCGTTACTGCCACAATAAGACATAAAAAACCTGCCTTGGGCAATAAAATCTTCGTTACACGGCCTGGGTCTGGCAAAATAATCTTTGGATAAGTTGGCCAGCTGATCTGTGCAGGTTATCAAGCCGGCAATTAGCACTAAAGTAATTACCACGGCTTGCCATTTATAATTTTTTATTAGCAAATACAGCAAAAACGCGTATAGCGGAATTGCGGCAAATTTGTGGGTAATAAAAAGCCAAAACCAGTCCCAGGTTTCGGTGCCGAGATTATTTAAATATAAAAAAAGTTCTTGGTCGAGTTCTATAATTTTTTCCATCTGCTAGTCTTGGTATCGTTCTACTTCTCTGTCATAAAAACGGGAAGCTTCTTCTATAAGGTTTCCGGTTTCGGATTGTAGTTCTTTTTCGTCGTTTTTATCAAAATCTTCTAGCCATTCTATCTCATCGTCTTCAAGATTTATTATAAAACGTGGAAATTGTGTATGTATTACAAAAATGGCGTTAGGATAATCTGTATTATCGCCTAATATAAAACGTGGAAATTCCATTAAGTTTATTTTTAAGAGGTTTGAATATGTCCTTGGTTAATTAATTTTTTACTTAAATAATTAAATCTAATATATAACATTATTGCCGAAGCAGACAAGCCGGCCAACAAACCGTACCAAATGCCCATACTACCCAGCGCTTCTTCTTTCCCTGTAAAGTAAGAAATAGGAAAACCTATAACCCAATAGGCAATAAAGCAGATAAGTGTAGGTATTTTTACGTCCTGCAATCCGCGTAAAGCGCCTAAAATAACAACTTGTAAACCATCACTAAGTTGAAATAAAGCGGCAATTATTAATAGTTGCGCGGCTATGGTAATTACCTCCGCATTGTCTATATAAAGGGTTGGCAGGAAATCTTTAAACAGAATAAAGCCCAAGCCAAAGACCAGTTCTATTAGAAAAACCAATAAAAGCGTAGAAAAAGCAATGTTGCGTAAACTTATATAATCTTTTTTTCCTTTTTGATTTCCTACTCTAATGGTAGCGGTAACGCCAATACCAACTGCAATCATAAAAGTCATAGAAATCAAATTTAAAGCCACTTGATTGGCGGCTTGCGGATTGGTACCCAAAGTACCGGCCAAAAATACAGAACCGGTAAAAATACCCACTTCAAACAACATTTGCAGCGCAGTAGGAAAACCTAAGTTAAACAAACGTTTAAACACCTTTTTTTGTAGTGATTTTTTCATTAAAACAAAATAAGGCTGAAATTTTGACTTCGATTTTAAAATAAAAAAGATAAAAGCCAGCATAAAAAAGCGGGAAATTAAAGTACCAATTGCCGCTCCTTCTAATTCTAAACGCGGAAAAAACCACACGCCATAAATAAGTACATAATTAAAAAACACGTTTACTACGTTGGCGGCAATGGTAGCATACATAGCATATTTGGTTTGCGAAAGTCCGTCGCCAAATTGTTTAAAAGCTTGAAAAACCATTAATGGGATAAGCGAAAATGCCACGATATCTATATAGGGCAAAGAGAGATCTACAACTTCTACGGGTTGGTCTAAATAATATAACAGCGGTTTTACCATCCAGACTAAACCAAATAAAAATAACCCGTTGAGCACACACATAACAACCCCATGCTGAAAATAGGACCGTCCTTTTTTAATGGCAGAAGCGCCATCTGCCTCGGCTACCAAAGGTGTAATTGCAAAACTAAAACCTATTCCTACAGACAAGGCAATAAATATTAAACTGTTGCCTAAAGATACCGCTGCTAAAGGCGCAGCGCCCAATTGGCCTACCATAATATTATCTGCTAAGCCTACCAAAACATGCCCCAATTGCCCCAGCATAACCGGAAAAGCAATATGCATGTTTTTCTTAAATTCTTTGGTATAGGTGTGTAAACGCAAGACTATTTTTTTGGGCAAAGATATTTTATTTACGCGGCAAATAGCCACAAAGTTAGTAGAAGATTTAAGACTTATTTAATAGGCTTTTCTAGAGCTTTCTATTAACTTTCGGGTTCTAACATTTCTTTATTTATGAAATTTACCAACAAAGTGATTCCGCCTGAAATTAAACAACAAGTAGAAACTGCTTTGAGCTATTATCCGGAGTTAAAAGACACCCACATAATTTTTAAGTTTAAGAAAAAGATAAAAAAATCTACTATGCAAGCCCAACCCTTGTTTAGTAGTTTTTTAAAATCGCGTAATAACAGAAGATATATCATTTTAATAAGCGAAAAATTTCACATTGAAGGAGAAGAGTTTAAAGTAATAGATGTAGACGATGATATTATGATAGGCTGGATAGGTCACGAATTGGGCCACGTTGTAGATTACCGCAACCGGGGTACAGTAGGAATGTTTATTTTTGGACTAAAATATTTATTCTCTAGCGCGCACATTAAAGAAGTAGAAAGGGCGGCAGATACTTTTGCCGTAGAGCACGGGATGTATCAATATATTTTAGCTACCAAAAATTTTATTTTAAACCATACTAGTATCAGTCCGGAATATAAAGATAGAATTAAGCGCTTATATATGTCTCCCGAAGAAATAATGGAACTTGTAAACAACCTACCTCCCAAAGAAGTAGAAGATAAAGTAGCCAAAGAGATTGAAAACGAAGAAAGTTTAAACCTCTAACAAGCAAGTTTAGAACTTGCCTATCGAACAAAATTTTACACATCTATTTCACTTTAAGCTCTTATTTTAAATAATCTTCAAGAAAAGCTTTAAAATCTGCGTATTTTTCTTCGTTCATTACTTTTTCCATTTTTACTTGTCCGCCTTTCTTTTTATTGGCACCACTCCATTCGTAAAAAGCATCTAACGGAATCATATTTACTTTTACACCTTTTAGCGCTTTCCCACGAGCAACTTTATAGTTTTTATTGGCGTTTTTTAAACTTTCGTCTAGAGCATCTGCCAATTCAGTTTCGCCAACTTTTAAATCTTGGTCGGTTCCTATATGCCAAACGTGGTAAAACTCGTTTTCTAACTTTACTGCAGATACCGTAAACTCCGGTAATTGTATATCAAACTTTTCTTCTATTTCCTGTATAGCGGTATTCATTTTGTTTACCGAAAGTTGCGACCCAACCACATTCAAGAAAAACTTGGTACGTCCCGTAATTTTTATTTCTGCTTTTTCTTTATTGGTAAAAGCAATGGTATCGCCAATTAAGTAACGCCAAGCGCCCGAAACTGTGCTAATCAATAAAACGTAATCTTGGTTTTCTTCTACATCTTCTAACCCAATAACCGGCGCATCATCGCTAACCGAACCATCTTCCTGAATGTATTCTGGTTTAAAAGGAACAAATTCAAAATAAATACCATTATCTGTTATCAGTTGCATTGCTGTGGTATCGGGTCTGGTTTGGCAAGCCAAAAATCCTTCGGAAGCTAAATAGGTATCTATAATAGTAATAGGATGTTCTAACAAGGCGTTAAAACTTTTTTCGTAAGGTTCAAACGCAACTCCCCCAGAAGTATACACTTGTAAGTTAGGCCAAATCTCGTGAATATTGTCTACATTATGGTACGCAATTACCTCTTTTAGCATTAACTCCATCCAAGACGGGATGCCGCTCAAAGCGCCAATATCCCAATTTTTAGCATTTTGGGCAATGTGTTTTATACGCTCGTCCCAATCGTCTATTTTGGCAATCTCTTCGCCGGGTTTATAATATCCTCGAAACCAAAAAGGAATATTGCTAGCGCTAATACCGCTTATTTCTCCTTCTAAATGCGAATCTTTTTCTTGTAAATTGGTAGAGCTGCCCAACATCATTATTTCTTTTTCAAAAAAATCTGATGGCAAATCAAAATTAGACAAAGCAGTGACTTGTTTAATACCGGCTTGTTTAATGGCATCTAACATCGCATCGCTAACCGGAATTTTTTTGCTGGTTTTACCCGTCGTACCAGAACTAATCGCGTAATAAGAAGGTTTGCCTGGCCAACTTATATCTTCTATTCCTTCGTGCAATTTGTACCACCATTGTTCATTCATTTTATGATAATCAAAATAAGGTACGCTTTCGCGGAAAGATTCTTCTAGATTTTTATTCTTTAAAATTTTTTCAAAACCGTAATATTTTCCAAAAGCCGTATCTTTTGCTTTCTCCAACAAGTTTTTAAGCACTTTTTGTTGCTCCTCTACCGGATTTATATCTCCGGTAAAACTGCCGGTTACATCTATAACTTTTTTGATTAGTCCGCCTATAATTGCCATTAGAAAATTTTTAAAAAATTCACTCAAATATACTATATAAGTGCGCTTGACGAGGTTTTCGCTTAATAAATGTTTGTTAATTTAAACTTTCTTAATTATAGACTATTTCACTTTTTAATAACTTTACGGAAAGTAAAATGGGAGCTTATTTTAATTTTTTTTTATTTAAAAATACTATTGCTTGATTAAATTAATTAAAACGAATGACACGCCAATAATAGCCAAGGGTTTTGGGATATTTATAGTATGACACCTTGTTTTAAGGGTTTTTATTTTTCAATGGCCTAAGCGAAGTTTGCGTTATAAAATGATGTGAGTGGAGGGTTAAGCAAACTAGCGCCAGCCGCAAAAAATTAAATAGACACGAGCAAAACTTTGAGCTTTAAAATTTATGAAAACTAGCGAATACCTTTAGTTTGCGCCGTAACGAGGGAAATTTTTAGCAAAGTTCGGTTAAGCCTAGACTTTTTTGGTTCGTTTTTTTGTCAATGAAAAAAATGAACAAACAAATTCTATTGAAAATAACTATTGTTAATTTTAAGAGCAAGTTTTTTTCAATCGGACAATAATGATTTGTGAAAAAGAAGATTTTAAAACCTAAACATTCTTAAATAAATTATCATGAAAAAAGACTTTAAAAAAGGCGACAAAGTAAGTTGGAACTCCGAAGTCGGAAAAGTTTCCGGCACTATAATCAAAAAACATACACAAGATTTTGATTACAAAGGCTATACACATCACGCCACAAAAGACGATCCGCAATACGAAATTAAAAGCAATAAAACAGATCATATTGCCGCACACAAAGGTTCTGCTTTAACCAAAATTGATTAATGTCTTAAATCAATAAGGTTTTAAGCCGAGTTTTTTCCGTAAAGCTAAAATTAATAATTGGGTTAACGCATCTACCAAGTATAATTAGGTATAATTAATAAACCTGCATTAACCAATATAGGAAAGCAACCAAAGCAATTTTTTAGCTTAATTTAATGTACTTTTTAAAAATTTTAGAAAGCAAAAAAAAGCAGCATTTAAGTCTTAATTTTCTATCTTTGCTTTTTAAATTAATATAGCTTGAATAAAGAGGTAATTATAGATAGGGTAGCCGAAATTTTGAAAGAAACGCCTACCTCTATGGAAATCGTAAAAAAAGGAAAAAACCGAGATGCAAGGTTTCACTATCTTGCAAAATATATGGTTGATAAAGCTATTGAAAAAGACGCCCTTATCCTCTCTGAAAATCAAATGGGTATAAGCATCGTTATTAGAAACAGTCGCGATAAAGCTAATTTTTTAAAGGATACTTGGGAAGATTTAAAATTGGTGTGGAATGTTACCGGATTTAAAAACATCCCGAAAATTTTAAAAAATCAGCAATATGTAAAAAATCAGCGTCCTAAAGATCAGGATTATTTATACTGCTGGTTTTGGGGAATTTCTAAAGACAACCGTGGCGCGGGTACACAGGTAGCAAAAGAGATGAAGGACGAGTTT
Source organism: Haloflavibacter putidus (assembly GCF_006546625.1). GTDB lineage: Bacteria > Bacteroidota > Bacteroidia > Flavobacteriales > Flavobacteriaceae > Mesonia > Mesonia putida. The sequence goes on along the minus strand of NZ_VIAR01000009.1, from coordinate 104,180 downwards.
TTACGTTTGGCGCATAAATACGATATTCCGCTGTTTGCAGAAACCCAAATGCGCCGCAATACAATTGTTTACCAAAAGTTTGGTTTTGACCTTTTTCATACCTGGAACCGCGATGATGGCAAAACCATGTATTTTTTAAAATACGACCCCAAAAAACATCCTGAAAAGAACGCAAATTAAGTTCCCGAGGCTTGTATGCGATAAACCAAACCAAACGTAAAACTATCGTAACGCCTGCCAAAACTTTTTAAATTAAATTCTGCAAAAAGCCGAAAGGATTCTCCCAAAGGTAAAAACCCGATAAATTTTAATTCTGCTCCGTGGTTAAAATCACCGGTCTGAAAAAACAAATTATTAGAAGTATCGGGATGGTTTTTGCGCATTTCAAAATTATTGAGCGTATAACCCAATCCGCCTAAAATTGTTATTTGATCAATTGATAGAAGTTTATAATTTATACTAGCGCCAAACTCAGAAAAAGTTTCTGTATTTTGTGTGGTGACATCTCGCCTAAAAAACAAATTATAGGCCGTCAGGTAACTCCAATCGCTTTCTTGATGGTATTGCGCGCGCATATTTACCCCCCATTCGTCTTGCAAACCTACGCTAACGGTAGCGCCGCCACCAAAATCAAAAGCTTGGGCAGAGAGTAATTGACTGCATAATAATAGCGACCAGAAAATTGGTTTCATTTTATTTACTTGCAAAAAGTTCAACGTCTTTTTTTTCTATTTTTTCGCCACCTAAAATAATTAAACGTTCTATCACGTTACGTAATTCTCTAATATTGCCGGTCCATTCGTATTCCTTTAGCAACTTTAAAGCTGTATCCGAAAATTCCTTCTGTGGCACACCTTGCTCTTTAGCCATTTTGGCGGTAAAATGTTCTACCAAAAGCGGAATGTCTTCTTTGCGTTCACTAAGTTTTGGCACTTTTATTAAAATTACAGCTAAGCGGTGATAAAGGTCTTCTCTAAAGTTTTTTTCTGTAATTTCTTTCTGCAAATTTTTATTGGTAGCGGCAATAACGCGTACATCTACCTTAATATCTTTATCGCTACCTACACGCGAAATCTTCTTTTCTTGTAATGCGCGTAAAACTTTGGCTTGCGCCGAAAGGCTCATATCGCCTACCTCGTCTAAAAATATTGTACCGCCGTTGGCAGCTTCAAACTTTCCTGCACGGTCTTTATTAGCCGAAGTAAATGCGCCTTTCACGTGCCCAAAAAGTTCGCTTTCTATAAGTTCAGACGGAATGGCTGCACAATTTACTTCTACCATTGGTCCTTTAGAGCGTTCGCTTTTTTGGTGTAACCAATGTGCTACCAATTCTTTTCCGGTACCGTTTTCTCCGGTTATAAGCACGCGTGCTTCGGTAGGGGCAACTTTTTCTATAATTTCTTTAATGTTGATAATAGCTTCCGACTCGCCAATCATCTGGTAATTTTTACTTACTTTCTTTTTTAAGCGTTTGTTTTCACTAACCAGTTGATTTCTATCTAAAGCAATGCGTACGGTATTTAGCAAACGGTTTAAATCTGGGGGTTTGGAGATATAATCAAACGCGCCTTTTTTCATGGTATCTACAGCGGTTTCTAAATCGCCGTGACCGGAAATCATCACTATGGGCGTTTCTGCCTTTATTTTTTTTGTAGCTTCCAAAACCTCAACGCCATCCATTTTTGGCATTTTAATATCGCAAAGCACCAAATCATAATCCTTTTCCTTGATTTTCTCTATTCCTTCTAAACCGTCTTCTGCTTCTTCTACCGCGTAGTTTTTATTTTCTTCGGTTAAAATTTTAACCAATACGCGTCTTATTGCCGCCTCATCTTCTATTACTAATATTGTAGCCATATTTATAATTTAAATTTTATACCGGACCTAAGGTATAGAGTGTTATCGTTTTCTATAACATACACATCTTCCCGGTCGTTATTTCTTATTCTGTATTCGTTATACACCGTGTGTCCCGCATAAAGATAATACTGCAAATGTTTTGTAAAATAAAATTCATATCCCAAGCCTAATGCGACGTTGGTCATAGAAATATTTTCGCCTACACGGCTTACATTATCTATTATAACATTATCTTGAATATTTGCAAAAAAATTATCTAAAGTAGCAAAGCTTTGTAAATGATGTTTTTTATTGAAAGTGTAGCGCAAAAGCGTTTTTGGCACCCCAATGGTATAGGACCAGGTCTCGTTTGGTTTTCTAAAAAAATTAATAAGCGGTAAAGGATAATTTCTTCCGGGCGTGGTGGTATAGATTAAACCAACAATCCACCGGTATGGTTTTCCTATTGCTACGCCGTTTTCGTCGTGTTCTTTTACATCGTTAATGGCGTAAACTGCTGCAATATATAACAAATCGTCGTTGCGCATAGAATGCTCAAAATTAGAAGCGATTCTAATTCCGCCTCGAGCGGCAAAACGCCAATTAGTATTTTTTATTTTCTTTACATAACCCAATGTAGCTTCTATACGTTGGGTAGACTCTAAACGTTCGTGGTCAAAAGGTGCAGATTCTCGAAAATCTAGATCGAGTTTTCTATACCCCATTCCAATTACAAAATAATCTTCTTTTATAGGAATAGGAACTTGCACATGCGTTCTAAATCTGTTAAGCGACTGGTCTCCTTTAGAAAACGGAATACGCATATATTCTATTCGTGCTAAATCTGTTGCCTGCGAAAAAACCATTTGAATTAGAAAAAATGCAAGCAGTAAACAATAAAATTTAGGACGCATATAGTTAGTTTTACCTGTTTTATCGAAGGTAAAAATATAATTGAATTTTTACTGATTTATTAACGCAAGCTTTAGTATTTTTTTACTGAAAACAAAAAAACTTGTTAATGCCGTAACCATTTAAATAATTCTTTATAGCTCGGTTTCTTTCCGTACATTAAAATACCCGTGCGGTAAATTTTGGCCGCCAAGAAAACAGTAAAAATAACGGTAGCAACTAAAATTGCTAAAGATAGCGCCACTTCCCACCAAGCAACTCCAAACGGAATACGCATAAGCATAACCACCGGCGAGGTTAACGGGATATACGAAAAAATAACCGCTACCAAACCATGCGGATTCTCGATAACCGAGAAAAATCCTACATAAATACCTAACATTAAAGGTATTAAAATAGGAAACATAAACTGCTGTGTATCTGTTTCAGAATCTACAGCCGCGCCAATTGCAGCATAAATAGAGCTGTATAAAAAATAACCTAAAATAAAATAAACAAGAAAATTAAGACTTATACTCAATAAAGGTAAATTCACAATATCCAGTAAAATACTTTGCATTTGTGTGGTTTGGCTTTGCAACTCTACACCACTCATGCCTTGCATGCTTTGTGGCGATATATCAAAAATTCCGCTTACGCTGAAAAGGAGAATACCACCAAAAATAATCCAGATAAGAAACTGCGTGATCCCCGCAAAACTAGTACCCAAAATTTTACCCAGCATTAATTGCATCGGTTTAACCGAAGAGATAATAATTTCTACAATTCTGTTGGTTTTTTCTTCTATAACGCTGCGCATTACCATATTGCCGTAAATTATGATAAACATCATAAGCAAATAACCCGCTGCGCCACCAAAAAACATTTTAATATACGAGGCCATTTTGGAAGTTTTTTGACCGGAAAATGTTTCTATTTGCAAGGCAACTTCGGTTTTGGCACTATCGTATTTTTGCAAGTCTACACCATTTGCTTGCAGTTGTTTTTGCGTTAATTGCTTACTTAGTTTCTTGTTTATTTCTGAAAGCAAAGAAGCACTTGGAGCTTCTTCTGAAAAAAACTGAATGTTTTTTGCCAGGTATTGCGGATTCTCGTTCTGCGGAATAAATAACAAGCCGTTAAATTCTTTTTTTGCAACAGAATCTATAGCTGCGCCCAACTCTAAATGCGAGTAATCTAAATAAGTAACTTCTTGATCTGAAGGAAAAACTTTTTCAAAAATTTCTGCCTTATCGTGAATGGCTACCACTTTTTCTTCGGTGTTGTTTAAACCGGTTAGATAGGCAATGAGCAAAACCATGGCAACCATAAACAACGGACTTAAAAAAGTCATTATCATAAAGGTTTTGTTGCGCACCCTTGCCAAATACTCCCTAACTACAATTAATTTTAAATTACGCATGTTGAGTGACTTTATCTATAAAAATATCGTTTACCGAAGGAATAACTTCTACAAAATGATTTAACTCGCCGTGGTTTAATAAAAAAGCAAGCAACTCGTTAGCACTTTGCCGGGGTTGCAATCTTACATTAAACCTATAATCGTTATTAATACTGAGAAAATTGGCGGGTAAGACCTCAAAATGCTGCTGTAAAAGCTGTTCTAATTCATTTTGATTTTTTGGGGCAATTGCAACTTGAAATGTATTGGTTTTAAATTCTTTTTTAATCTCATTTACCCTGCCATCTATCAATTTATTAGATTTGTGAATCAAAGCCATATAATCGCACAACTCTTCTACACTTTCCATACGATGAGTAGAAAACAAAATAGTAGCGCCATTATCGCGTAGTTTTAAAATTTCTTCTTTGATTAAGTTGGCGCTCACAGGATCAAAACCGCTAAAAGGTTCGTCAAAAATCAACAATTTAGGCTCGTGTAAAACCGTAACGATAAATTGTATTTTTTGCGCCATTCCTTTAGAAAGCTCTTGTATTTTTTTATTCCACCAATCGCCAATCTCCAACCGCTCAAACCAATAGTTAATTTTGCTTTTGGCTTCTTGTTTGCTCAATCCCTTTAGTTGCGCAAGATATAATATTTGCTCTCCTACTTTCATAGATTTATACAAACCGCGCTCTTCTGGCAAGTAACCAATTTGCCCAATGTGTTTTGGGGCAAGCGCTTCTCCGTTAAGAAAAATTTTACCGCTATCTGGCATTGTAATTTGGTTCACAATGCGTATAAAAGTTGTTTTTCCGGCGCCGTTTGGCCCTAAAACACCAAAAATACTTTGCTTGGGTATGGCCAAAGAAAACCGGTTTAAAGCAGTGTAACTTCCATAATGTTTTGAAACGTTTTCTGCTACCAAAAGATTTTGCATAAAATAGGTGTTAAGAAGTGCAAATATGAGAAAAAAATAAAAAGCGTCTTAAAAAACAAAACCCACCCTTAAAATTTAAGTTTTAAGGATGGGAAAAAAATTGCTATGAAAAAGAAAAATACCATCACAAGCTTGTGATGATATTTCAAATATATATAAAATTTTGTTAAATAAGTCAATTACGAAAACATATCTTTAACTTTTTCGAAAAAACTTTTGTCTTCCCGCTCGGGATTAGGTATAAAATTCTCGTCGTTTTGCATCCTTTCAAAGAATTCTTTTTGCTCTTTGTTTAAGGTTTTTGGTGTCCAAACATTAACGTGTACGAGCAAGTCTCCTTTTCCATAACCGTTTAAACTTGGCACACCTTTGTTGCGCAAGCGCAAAATCTTACCACTTTGCACACCGGGTTCAATTTTTATGCGAACCTTTCCGTTAACGGTTTGTATTTCTTTAGACGCTCCAAGCGCTGCTTCCGAAAAGCTGATATACAGGTCGTAATGTAAATTATCGCCTTCGCGTTGTAAATTTTCGTGCTCTTTTTCTTCAATAGCCACCAATAAATCTCCTGCAATTCCGTTTCCGGGAGCTTCGTTTCCTTTTCCGGAAACTTTAAGCTGCATACCTTCTACCACTCCGGCCGGAATTTTTATAGAAACGGTTTCTTCTTGCACCTTTAAACCTTGCGCATCTGCATCAGAAGGTTTTTTGTCTATAATTTGACCAGAACCACTACATTGCGTACAAGGCGATGCGGTTTGCATTCTACCTAAAATCGTATTGGTAACGCGGGTTACTTGTCCGGTTCCTTTACAAGTAGGACAAGTTTTATAACTGGTGCCGGGAGCTTGAACTTTTCGCTTTACGCGGATTTTTTTCTCCACGCCATTAGCAATTTCTTCTAAATCTAGCTTAACCCGTACGCGCAAGTTGCTTCCTTTAGCACGGCGTTGGCCGCCGCCAAAGCCGCCACCAAAACCAGAGAATCCGCCGCCGCCACCAAAAGCGCCGCCAAAAATATCACCAAATTGGCTAAAGATATCGTCCATATTCATGCCGCCGCCGCCAAAACCGCCGGAACCATCAAAAGCAGCATGCCCCATTTGGTCATAACGCGCCCTTTTGTCAGGGTTGCTTAAAACTTCGTAAGCTTCTGCCGATTTTTTAAACATTTCTTCCGCTTCTTTATCATCGGGATTTTTGTCTGGATGATATTTTATTGCTCTTTTGCGGTAAGCTTTTTTAATTTCGGCTGTGCTGGCATCTTTACTAATGCCTAATATGTCATAATAATCTTCTTTCATCTACTTGTGATTTTTGGGGATTTAAGGAAAAATTACTTACCGGTTACCACTTTTGGATATCTAATTATACGATCTCCCAAGGTGTACCCGGATTCTACTACATCTACAATTTTTCCTTTAAGTTTTTTCTCCGGAGCAGGAATTTGAGTAACCGCTTCATGTAAATCAGCATCAAAAGTATCGCCCTTCTTTACATTCATTGGCGTTAGACCTTTTGCTTTTAAGGTTTCACGCAATTTGTTACTAATCAATTCTACACCTTCTAAAAGGTCTTTTTCTTTGGTTTTACTAATTTCTACCAAAGCTCTATCAAAATCATCCAAAACCGGCAACATAGCTTCCATTACTTCTCTACCGGCAGTTTTAAACAAATCTAAACGTTCTTTGCTGGTGCGACGCTTATAGTTTTCAAATTCGGCAAAAAGACGTAGAAATTTATCTTTTTCCTTTTCTACTTCCGCTTTAAGCTTATCTACCTCAGAAACTTGCTCTTCATTAGTAGCCGTTTCTTCTTTTTCTGCATCTTTAGTAGCTTGGTCTTTCTCTGTTTCTACCTCATCTATAGCATCTTCTAAGGTTTCTTCTATCTGGTCTTTTACAGACTCGTTTTCTTTATTTGGATTTGCTTTATTGTTACTCATAGCTTTTTTGCTTCAAATTTTCTTTATAGTTGGCAAATGTATTGCCAATTCCGTTTAAATGTCAAAATGTCATTTTTATATTTTAATAATTATTTAGCAATTCTGCATTGCGGAAAGTTTATCTTTGCAAATTAAATTAAAAATGAAAAAACCAAAGACAATGAAAAAAGTATTTTTAAACCTTGCATTAGTTGCTAGTGTTGCAGTAGGGAGCGTTGCTTGCCAACAAGATGCAAAAAACAAAACAGAAGCAAAAGAAGCTGAAAAAGCAGCAGAGAAGTCTGAAATGGCAGAAGAATTTCGTGTTTTAGCGCCAGAATCAGACATAAAGTGGGAAGGACTTAAAAAAACCGGAAGCGGCCACAATGGTAAAATAAGTATAGAAAAAGGTATGTTTACTTTTACAGACGGCAGCATCGAGAGCGGAAAGTTTGTTATAAATATGGAGAGTATTAATGTAGAAGATTTAGAAGGAGATAAAAAAGCAAAACTAGAAGCGCACCTAAAAGGGACTGTAGAAGGTAAAGAGGGAGATTTCTTTAACGTACAGGAATTTCCACAAGCTATTTTTGAAGTTACCGAAGTTAAAAAAACCGACGATAATAAAACGCTTATGCTTGGCAACTTACAAATGAAAGGAGAAACCAAGAATATTGAAGTGCCGGTTAAAAATATAGAGAAAAACGGTGATTTTATTGAGTTTACTACAGAAGAATTTGCGATAGATCGTACCAAATGGGGGGTTAATTACGGGTCCAAATCTGTTTTTGACAATCTTGTTGGCGATAACATTATTAACGACGAAATTGGACTTCAAATTCATATTAAAGCTAAAAAGCAATAAATATCAAATTGATTATTATAGTTTTAAGACCGGTCAAAAGTTTTGATCGGTTTTTTTATAGTAAGTCGTCTAAAGCGGGATTAAGATGTGTAAATTGATACATATAGCTAGTAGAATCTACCTTGGTATTGCTCACCAACTGGCTGGATAGAACTATTACAGCCATCTCTCCCAACAACATTTTTAGTGCAAAAGACGGTACTTTTGGCAACACAAGTGGTTTATTTAATTTTGTAGCGATAGCTTTTGTCAACTCTTTATTGGTTACCGGGTTTGGCGCTACTCCGTTAAAAACACCATCCCAATTATTCTTAATTGCGTGCACAAAAATGCCGGCAATGTCTTTAATGTGAATCCACGATTGCCATTGTTTACCACGCCCTAACGGTGCGCCAACGTAATTTTCTATTGGTTCTTTTATTTTTTCTAATGCGCCGCCTTTATCGGACAAAACTACCCCAATTCGTATTTTGGCAACCTCTAAGCCTAATTGCGCAAATTGATCTACTGCTTTTTCCCATTTGTCTACCACCTCTCCCAAGAAATTATCGGCTATTTCTGGCTCGTCTTCGTGATATAATTTTTGCAAGGAATCTGGATAAATACCAATTGCACTGGCAGAAACAATTTGGCCAACCTCATGTTCTTTTTTAGAAAGTAATTGGTATAAAGTATTTACGGAATCTAACCTGCTGTTTAGAATTTTTTTTTTGTACGAACTCGTCCATCTCTTTGAAACACTTGCTCCGGCTAAATTTATAATTTTATCTACGCCTTCTAAGCATTTTTCATCTATTTCTTTTTTGGCAGGATTCCATAAAAAACCCTTATAATTTTCAGAAGTTTCTATTTTATCTTTATTGCGTGTAAGGTAATTGACTTTTATATTCTCTTCTTCACAAAGTTTTATGATTTCCGTACCAACCAATCCTGTTGCACCCGTAATTAAAACCCTCATCTTTTTTCCTATGAAAATAGGTAAATAAATAGGCAAACACCCCTACTTTATTAAAGGTTTAACAGCGTCTTTAGAGTATTTTATCAGTTGTAGAAGGCTATAGTTTTGTGGCACGCAACATTTCTCTTTTTCCCGGTGGACCCGGAATTCTTTCTACTTCAAAGCCTACTTTTTGCATTGCGCGCCGGGCACTTCCTTTGGCAGAATAAGTTACCAAAACTCCATTTTTCCGTAAAGCGTTGTGCATAATTTCAAAAATGCTTTCTTCCCATAATTCGGGTTGTACGCGGGCACCAAAAGCATCAAAATAAACAAGATTATGCAGAGTAGAATCAGCAATATTTTTAAAGAATTTTTGCTGTTTTGTTAAAGCAAAATTGGTTGTAATGTTTTGTTTCGCTTCCCAATTAGCTTGGTGTATTTTAGAAAAATAAAGCTCGGCATTCCTATTAGAAAGTTGCTTGGTATAATTTAGTTTTTCTAATTCTACCATTTCTACAGGATAGGCCTCTACTCCTGTATAGTCTATCTGCAAGTTTTTTTTCTCTGCTACCAAAGCGGTTAACAAGGCATTTAAACCGGTACCAAAACCAATTTCTAAAATGGCGATTTCTGTTTGTGTAGGATTTTTCTCTACAAAATAATCTAAGCCACTTTTTAAAAAAACGTGTTTAGCTTCTTGTATCGCGCCGTGTTTAGAGTGGTATTGTTCTTCCCATTCCGGCAAATGAATACTGGTAGAACCATCTGCCGTTATAATTATTTTGCGTTTCAAAGCAATTACTTTATCTGCAGTTTTTTGATACGGGTTAATGGTCCTGTGCACTTAGATTCGTGACAACTAATGCAGGTATTTATGGCGTTGTTATAATGCTGTTTTGCATTTTTCGGATCTGCAACTATTTTTAGCTCATAGGTTTTAAACTCTTCTGCCCATTCCAGATATTTTGCATCTCTATCTTCGGGATTGGTAAAATTGGCAGTAAAAATCTTATCTATAGCAAACCGAAGACTATCCGGCGAATTTCCGTCTTTAATAGTACTTTTCATTTTACTGTGCTCAGCCGCTAAAATTTCCATAAAGGCAGCCATTTCAGACATTTGATACATCTCAAAAGCGTCTTTTTCTTGGTTTTCCTTTACGGAATTTTCTTTGGCTGTTGCAGTAGGTTTATTTTCTTGACAAGCAAAAAAGATACCGACAAACAAACACACTAAAAAGGTCTTGCTATGCATTATTTCTCCATTAAAACACCATCGGCAACAAAAGCGTATTCTCGCTTAGGTTCTATAATGGCCTCTATTTCTTCTTGACTTTTTCCGGCATCTTCAGCATAATGTCTTAACTCGTTTACAGATGTTTCGCGTATAAAAGCTTTACCTTTTACAACGGTTTTACGCTCTGCTGCATTTAACGGCACAAAAAAACCATAGTCTTTAAAACGCACAAAAGGCTCAATAGAATCGCCTAAATCTAAACTCATCCAGCAACCTTTCTTCTGGCAAACTTTCTCTACATTGGCTGCAAACTTTACATTTAAAGTATCTCCTGTTTGCAGGTTTTTAAATTTTTCTTGCATTTCTTGCGCACTTAATGCGTCTTCTGCTTCTATCTTTTCTCCAAATTGCGCATAATCTACGGTTTGCACGGTTGCAACTTCTTCTTTTGGATTAGACATCTCTTCATTGGTCTGCTTTTTCTTGTCGGTACAAGCAAATAACAAACCTGCACTTAGGATTATCAGAATTAATTTCATATTTTCAACCTTATTTTTAAGTCCGAAAAATAAGTATTTTTTAAGAAAATTCGCAGCTTTTTTGTAATTTTTAAATTTTAGTACCTTTGCACAACTAAAATTATACAAATGAACACCAAAAATATAGATTTAGATATTACCAAAGCCGAGAGCAGCCGCTTGCCCGAAGTAGATTTTGATAACCTTACTTTTGGAAAGCACTGCTCTGACCATATGTTTTTATGCGATTATAAAGACGGCGCGTGGCAAACTCCTAAAATTATGCCTTACGGCCCTATGCAAATGGAACCTTCTGCCAAAGTATTTCATTATGGGCAAGCCGTTTTTGAAGGTATGAAAGCCTTTAAAGACGATAACGAAAAAGTTTGGTTGTTTAGACCCGAAGAAAATTTTAAACGTATAAATATTTCTTCTAAACGTATGGGAATACCAGAGTTTCCGGAAAATTACTTTTTTGAAGGCTTGGAAACCTTGTTAAAACTAGATAGTAAATGGGTTAAAAACGGCGACGGTAACTCTTTATACATTAGACCATTTGTAATTGCAACAGAAAATGGTGTTTCTGCCTCCCCTTCTGATGCTTACCGATTTATGATTATTTGCTGTCCTGCAAAAGCTTATTATTCTAAACCGGTTAAAGTTTTGATAGCGCAAGAATATAGCAGATCTGCAGATGGTGGTGTTGGTTTTGCTAAAGCGGCAGGAAATTATGGCGCACAGTTTTACCCTACCAATTTAGCCAAAGAAAAAGGCTATCAACAAGTAATTTGGACAGATGCCAACACGCATGAGTATTTGGAAGAAGCTGGTACTATGAACGTATTTTTTAGAATTGGCGATAAATTAATTACCGCTCCTACCAGCGATCGAATTTTAGATGGCGTAACTAGAAAAAGTTTGATAGAGATTGCCAAACGAGAGGAAATTGAAGTAGAAGTACGCAGAATAAAAGTTAATGAAATTACAGAAGCCCATAAACAAGGTGAATTAAAAGAAATATTTGGTTCAGGTACAGCGGCTACCATCGCCTATATTTCTGGTTTTGAATACGATGGTACTTATTACGATTTACCCAACTTAGAAAAACCTTACAGCACTCATTTAAAAAAGAGCTTGCAAGACATACAATATAACCGCGCCAAAGATACTTTTGGGTGGACGCGCGAAGTAAAAACAACCTAATATTTTCGTTATATAAAAGAATCAAAAACCTATCGGGAGAGAAACATATGCAAAAGCAGATTTATTTTTCCAATAGGTTTTATATTTATATAGACAAAATTTTATTTTTTATCTGTTATTAAAATCACCCCGTATGTTTTCGCAAGGTCAACTTCTTTTTGCTGTTTTTTTTGTTATTGTTTTTGCTATTGTTATGGTAATAAGTTATCGCAAAGATCTCAACTTACACAAAAAATATTATAAAGGCAGCCTTTTTATTTTAATTGGCTTTCTGCTATTTATTGTAGCTTTATTTATAATTAAAAAATTTACACATTAACCCAATATTTTTTTAGTGTAATGACGGCAACACTTACGCACCAAAATAAAAAATTGGAGATAGATTTATCAAAACCTTTAGATATTTCTTTACCCATAAAAAATCAAAGTCGTTTGATAGCTTGGTATCTAGATTCTCCCAAAATACAGCCGGTAAAAGAAGGTAATTGGGTTGCAAAAGTTAGCGAAGGAGCAAGCATCAATTTTAATACTATTTGGTTTAATCCGCACGCGCACGGCACGCATACAGAATGTGTAGGGCATATTTCCAAAGAATTTTACAGCATTAATCAATGTTTGCAGAAATTCTTTTTTCTATCTAAAGTAATTAGCTTACAGCCAGAAGAAACTACAAATGGCGATAGCATTTTCAGTAAAGACATGCTACAAGAAAAAATAAAATCGCAAGAAACTGAAGCACTTATTGTACGCAGTTTGCCTAATTCTGTTTCCAAAAAACAAAAAAATTATAACCATAGCAATTGGCCTTACTTTACGGAAGAAGCCGCTATTTATCTGCGAAATTGCGGTATAAAACATTTACTTATAGATTTACCATCTGTAGATAAAGAAAAAGATGACGGCAAGGTTTTGGCACACAAAGCTTTTTTTAATTACCCCAAAAAACCGCGCTTAGATGCTACTATAACAGAGCTAATCTATGTTGCTACGCACATAAAAGATGGCTTTTACTTACTCAATTTACAAATTGCCGCAATAGAAAACGATGCAACACCCAGCAAACCTATCCTATATAAAATAAAAAATCTTTAATACCTTTACGGAATGGAATTATTGTTTATTGGTTTGGCAGTTGGGGCGGTTATAGCGTATTTGCTGTATACCTTTTTCAACAAATCTAGAAAGAAGGATAAAGAAAAACACCAATCTGTTGTTTTAATGGAAAAAATTCGTGCGGTATGTAAGTTTATTACCGTAGAAGGTGATTTTTCTGAAATTTATCATTATAAAAATCTTAAAGACAAATGGCTAAACGTATTGCTGGGCAGTAAAAAAGCGCTTATTTTAATAGATGCCAAAGCGCACGTGGGTTTTGATCTTACCAAAGTAAAAATGCGAGCAGATGTAGATAAAAAAACTATTTACCTCACCAATTTTCCGCAACCGGAATTGCTTTCTATAGAAACAGATTTTAAATATTACGATAAACGCGAAGGTTGGGCAAACCCCTTTACTTCTTCAGATTTAACAGATATTAATAAAGAAGCCAAACAGTATATTGTAGAAAAAATACCCAACAGCGGCTTGCTAAAAGAAGCCTCCGGACAAGCAATGGAGACAATCACGCTAATGCAAAAACTGGTAGAAACCATAAATTGGCGCTTAGATTATACTGCTTTAGAGGTAGAAAATGAAGGCATGCAAATTCCTTCAGAAACTTTACGGAAAGAATTAAAAAAGCAGTAACAAAGATTTATCTAGTGTTACTGATTATTCTAAAACTGTTTGATTTAAAATTTCTTATTCGGTAGAAAGTTGCTTTCCTCATTTTTTACGTTTTAAAAGGCATCACGCTTCCCCTACTTCTTGTCAAGCTTCTAACTATGATTTTTTTTTACATTAAAATCTTAAGCGATTGTACCAAAAGTTTGTATTTTAGTTTTTGCGCAAGGGATTGATGCGGCATCCTTTTTTTGAATAAAAAAAGATATAGCAGAAAGCCCGGTTTTATTTTGCTTTTTTAGCAAAATAAAATGCGTCCAAACCCCAAATAGTAAACCGATTAAACCCATTTTATGAAACCTAAACTACGCATTAACGGCCATTCGCATTTACTGCCTTACCCAGAAGAAATACCTAAATTTATGAAAGAAAAAGGTATTTTTTGGGTAGATAAAGACCGTAAATATATGTTGCAAAAAAACTGGAAACGCCCGGTAACCGATTCTAGTTTCTTTTTGGATGAAAAACTGGAATGGATGGAGCGTAACGACCTGGATCACGCGGTGGTGCTTAATTTATCCCAACTTTACGGAAATGGTTTGCGCGTGGAAGAAATGAAAAAAGCTTTGCGTTTTCAAAACGATTTTAACGCCAAAGTGCAACACGAGCATCCGTCTAAATTTACGTGTGGTTTTGTGGTACATCCCGGTTTTGTGCGTAGCGCTTTGTGGGAAATTGAGCGTTGTGTAGAAGAGCTAGATATGCGTTTGCTGTGTTTGCCAACGCATTATATGGATACGATTGGGACTTGGCGCTGTATTTTTGACGAAGAAAACGAGCCTATTTTTGAAATGGCCAATAAATATAATCTGGCCGTAGAAATACATCCGTATGATGGGGAGAAATTTATTAAATTAGAAAATACCGCTTGGCGGTTTCACCTAATCTGGATGTTGGCGCAATGTGCAGATGCTTACCACTTTTTAACTTTAAACGGTTACCCGGATAAATACCCAAATATGCGCGTTTGTTTTGCACACGGCGGACAGTTGGCGCAAATAAACTTGGGCCGAAGAATACAAGGTTTTGACGGCAGACCGGATTTGTTTGAGGGTAAAACGCATCCGCGGAAATCTGTTGGACATAAAAATATATTTTTTGACACCTTGGTACACGATACCGGCTCTTTACAGCTGTTGGTAGAAAACCAAAAACCTCAACAAATTATTATGGGGTTAGATGACCCGTATCCGCTGGGAGAAATGGAAAGCGATAAACAATCTTCGTATCCCGGTAAGATTTTAGATTTGGCAGTAGAAAGAGATATTTTAACGCAAAAGCAATGTGATGCCATTTGGGAAGATAATATTATTACCTGGCTCTGCGGCGATGATAAAGTTGCTGCAGATAAATTGTATAAACGAATTTTAGGTTAATTGCTATGGATTTTTTACCACCAAATATAGAAGCTTACGCCGAAGAACATTCTGAAAAAGAACCTGAACTTTTGGCTAAACTAAACAGGGAAACACATTTAAAAATAATGCAACCCAGAATGCTTAGCGGGCATTACCAAGGCAGGGTTTTGAGTATGTTGTCTAAACTTATACGACCAAAAACTATTTTAGAAATTGGCACTTATACCGGTTATTCTGCTTTGTGCTTGATGGAAGGTGTTCAAAAAAACGGCACTCTTCACACCATAGATAAAAACGAAGAGTTGCACGATTTTCAACGTAAATATTTTGATGCTTCCGCGTGGGGCAATCAAATTAAACAACATACTGGCGATGCTACAAAAGTTATAAAAAATTTAGAAGAAAATTTCGACTTGGTTTTTATAGATGCCGATAAAGCCAATTACGTAAATTATTTTGAGTTGGTAGTGTCAAAAATGAACCAAGGCGGCGTAATCTTATCAGACAACGTTTTATGGAGCGGAAAAGTAACCGAAAAACCAACTCCCAATGATATAGACACCCAGGCGTTATTAGCTTACAACAAACTTTTGGCAACCGATAAACGTGTAGAAACGGTTTTATTGCCAATACGGGATGGTTTGAGTATTACGCGGGTGGTTTGAGTTGGGTTAGTAAAGAGAAAGTTTATTAAGATGCTTGACTTCTCGAATATTGTGGATGGATTTAAGTTTTCTGTAACCCGAAAAAAGTTAGTCTCTATAACTTAATGCCTAGAACGTTAAGCGTTACTTTTCTAAAAATTTTATTTGTAGCATATCTCGTAGATACTCCATAGATACTTCATAGATACTCCCTAGATAATTCAGTAAAATCACTAAGTAAATAATTAGAACTTCTAGCGTTATTTATAGAAAAAGCAGTGTGCAATAGCTAATGATTTAAACTAAAGAGCCATACTATATTGGTAAGGAAATTTATTTAGAATTTTTCTCAAACTTCAATTTAAATTGCTAAAAAATGATTTAATTTAATTTGTAGAATACACTTTTTCTTCTTCCGTAAAATAGCGCTGACAAATTTTATAGATTGTTAGTCCACAGACAAAACCTAAAAGGGCCCCGGCAGCAATATCTGAAGGATAATGCACACCAACATAAATACGACTATAAGCAAACAAGAGTGGCCAGATATAAACCAGATAAATCCATTTAAACCTGTCTCGCAAAAGTAACACCATAAAAGTAGAAAGTGCCACAGAAGTTGAGGTATGACCGCTTACAAAACTATAATAAGTAGGTTCTTGTAAAATACGTATAATATCTTGCAAGCTTTCTACATTATTGGGGCGCAAGCGTTTTATAGTGGCTTTAATAAGTCGGGTAAGTCCAAAAGCAACAATAAAACTGGCAAAAAAGCCAGCATAGGCAACAATTTTATTTCGCTTAATTTTAAAAAAAAGAAAAATGAGCACGATAAAAAGCAGGTATAAAGGTATCCAAATTTCTTCTTGCGTAACGCCTATCCAAAACAAATCGAAACCTTTTGCTCCCAACCCGTTTAAGTAGACAAAAAGTTCACGATCCCAAGTCTTAAGCTGCTCAATCATAATTAAAGTTAAAGCTTGCGCTTGATGGAACCGGTAATATTTTCTATATCGTCTTTTACTTCTTCTATCTCTTTTTGAATGTTTTTACCACCACTATCGTCCAAATGCTTTTCTGCACTGTTGGTAATTTCAGATTTAATGTCGTTGGTAGCATCTTTTATAGTGCGCATACCCTTGCCTAAACCTTTTGCTATTTCAGGAATTTTATCTGCGCCAAAAACCATTACCAAAATAAAAATGATAAAAGCAATTTCTGCGCCGCTAATAAACAATGGTAACATTATCATATTGTAAATATAAATAGCAAAAATACCATAAAAAAAGCTGACTTGTTAAAGTCAGCTTAAAAATTTAAATAAATCTAAACCTTAATTTTTATTTTGTTGTTTTTTAAAACGCTCAAACTCGCTGTCCTGTTCTTTTTTAGGCCAAGAATTATTACTAACATCTATATCTGCAGTTTCCATATTTGGATCTACAACCACGCTTTTTAGTTCTTTATCTGTTGCCAAAACCCGACTAACTTTTTGGTCGTTTTTTCGCCAAATTTGAGCGGGATAGGTAATTTGCTCAGAGCTGCCATCTTTATATTCATATTTTACAATAAGCGGCATTACCAAACCACCCGGTTTGGTAAAAGTTATTTGATAGAAATGCTTTGGCACTTCCATATTTCTGCGCTCTTGCGGCGTAAAATTATCGAGCATATACTCTTTTAAAGTTGGAGCGTTTTCAAGTGCTGATTGTTTTTTCATTGTTGCGTTAAACTCTTCGCTATCTTCTTCTACAACATAAATAGCATCTAATTTACTAGGATCTGAAATACCATAACCTGCTAACATTTCTTTACCTTTTTGGGTAGGCTTATCCGTAAGAAAATAGCTTTTCACGTTTTCTACACCTATGTCTACATAATCTGTAGTATAAAACCAACCCCTCCAATACCAATCTAAATCTACTGCAGAAGCGTCTTCCATAGTTCTGAAGAAGTCTTCGGGTGTTGGGTGTTTAAACATCCAACGTCTGGAAAAGGTTTTAAAAGCATAATCAAACAACTCTTCTCCCATTACGGTCTCGCGCAATATATTTAAAGCGGTAGCGGGTTTACCATAAGCATTGTTACCCAATTGGTGTACTTGCTCGGGATTGCTCATAATAGGCGCAATAAAATCTTGTTCGCCTTTCATATAGCTGGTAATTTTGCTGGGTTCGCCACGACGAGACGGATATTTATCTAATGGCGCGATAGCTTCGGGATGTTTTTCGCCAAATTTCTGTTCTGTTAGATATTGCATAAAGGTATTTAAACCTTCGTCCATCCAGCCCCATTGGCGTTCATCACTGTTTACAATCATTGGGAAATAGTTATGCCCAATCTCGTGAATAATTACACTTATCATTCCAAATTTAGTACGTTCGCTATACGAGCCATCAGGATTTGGTCTACCGTAATTCCAACAAATCATAGGATATTCCATACCTTGATTTTTGGCGTGTACAGATATTGCTTTATGGTAAGGATAATCAAAAGTATGCTTGCTGTAATTTTCTAAAGTAGCAACAACTGCTTTGGTAGAATATTCTTCCCATAACGGATTGCCTTCTTTAGAATAAATAGAAACTGCCATTATATCGCGATCGCCCATTTTTACCGGCTGCATTTCCCAAATATATTTTCTAGAGCTAGTAAAGGCAAAATCACGAACCATATTAGCCTCAAACTCCCAAGTTTTGGTTTTTTTAGATTTGGATTTCTCGTTTTTTATCGCTTCCTCTTCGGTAACTAGAAAAGTTGGTTTGTCATAATTTTTTTGTGCTCTTTCATAGCGTTGCAACATTTTTTTACTGAAAACTTTTTTCCTGTTTTGCAGTTTTCCGGTCCCGTCTAAAATATGATCTGCCGGTACCGTAATATTTACTTTATAGTTACCAAACGGAAGGGCAAACTCACCGCTTCCCCAAAATTGATAGTTTTGCCAACCTTCTACGTCGTTATAAACCGCCATTCTAGGAAAAAACTGCGCAATTACATAACTGTAATTGTCGTTTTCCTTAAAATATTCATAACCCGAGCGACCCCGATTTACTACGTGATCGTTTATATTATACCACCATTTTATAGAAAACTCATAACTATCGCCACTTTCTAAAGGTTCTGCCAAATCTACGCGCATCATAGTCTGGTTTATTTTATAAGGCAAATCTTTCCCATCTCTTTTTACTTCCTGTATTTTAAAACCGCCATCAAAAGGCTCTTCTACATATTTAGAAATGATACTTCCCGTGCGGTTTACCGGTTGCATGCCGTCGCCATTCCGTAACGGAGATTTGCTATCTTTTGCACGTACATTTTGGTCTAATTGTACCCATAAATAGGTTAACTCTTCTGGCGAATTATTGGTATAGGTAATGGTTTCTTCGCCATAAATTTTCTGGTTTTCATCGTCTAAAATAATGTCCATTTCATAATCTGCCGTATTTTGATAATAAGCAGGACCGGGTGCACCAGAGGCAGTTCTGTATTGATTTGGTGTAGCAAATTCTTGGTACAGTTGCCTAAATTTATTTTGATTTGTATGACCTTCTTGACGCTCTTCCTTTTGCGATTTTTGCTCCTGTTCTTCTTGTGCGGAAAGGCTCACACTAAAAGCAATTAAAAAAAAGCTTAAAAAAATATGTCTAATCTTCATCGGGTGGTTGTTTTTAAATTATCTTGTATAAATTAAAAGTGTATAGTACCGGAAGTCCGGTCTTTTAAAAGCATTAAGCTTTCGGTTTCTTTATCTTTCGTAAAGTGCACTAAGTTTTTTTGATCAGGAAAAAGCTCTATTAGTAAATCGTTGGTAATGCTTAGTTTCTTGAAATTTGGCACTTCTTCAATTTCAAAATAACAAATTATTAAATCGTCTTCATAGCGTCTTCCAATAAAATTTAAATGCAGACTTTCGTCGGAAAGACGAATTTGTAACTTATCAGAAAAGTAACGCACAATAAATTTATCTACTTCTGTTGTTTCTACATTTTTTCCTAATCTAACAGATTGGTCATATCGTGCTTGCAATACATCTTCAAAATCGTCTGCAAATAAACGCGTGATAACTTGAAGCGTTTTTTGCTCTTTTATGTATTCTATTTCGGTTACGCTAAGGTAAAATTTATGTACCCCCATAAATGCCATTAAAGGCAAAACCATAGAAAATACAAAGGATTTTTGAAGCATAGTTAAAAACTGATTTTTGTGCTATTTATTTGACAAGGTATTATTAAAAAGGTTTAATCTTTGGTTTTTTACGAAAAAATATTCAATAAAAAGAAAAGCCGTATTATTCAGTAAAGTTATGAAAAGCTGTAAGCTTACTTTTTAAATATTCTATCCACTCTAAATTATTCAAATTTTTGGTTTTATGCGCAAATGTAGCATCTGTTTTTTCTAGAAAGTATAAAAAATCATCTATCTTTTCGGGCTTCACCGCTAAACTTTCGGTAAAGAAATTATCGCCTAATTTCTGCCTGGCTTTACGGATTAAATTTTCTAATTTTTGATATTCTACCTGGCGTTCTAACATTTTCATTCTGCCACTTATCACATCTATCAAAACCCCAATTGCACCGCCGGTTTGGGCGGTATACAAGCGTTTTTCTTCTATTGTTCTTACTTTTCCTGTATTAACTGGTAAACCAAATTTTGTGGGATCAAAAACGTAGGTGTCTATTTTCTTTGCATCTTGAGTCAAATCTCCCGAAAGCTGAATATTGCTAAGTTGCACTTCTTCTAATTTATTTACAAGCGGATATAAATAAATGTAGTTTGTTTTGTTAAGTTGGTTGGGCTGCACTTTAATGGCGTGCGCTTCGTACTGTACGGAAGAAAAAACTAAACTATCGCCAGCCCGTGCCTGAATAGAAAATTTGCCTTTCTTATTATTTACCACGCCGGTTTTTTGGTTAAGGTTTACAATATTTACTTGGGTATAAGCAATGGAATCTGCTATGATATAACCTTTAAAATTATTTTGCGACCAAACAGAAAAACCGGTAAACAGTAAAATAAAAATACAGTAAAAGTGCCTCATATAAAGAGCGTGTTTTTCCGTAAAGACTGTAAATTAATTGTCTTGTTGCGCTTTAAAACTTTTACTTTGCTCAATTAAAAACTGTATTAAATCTAAGTTGTTAGAATTTTCTATCATTTCATTATCTAAACCATTACTTTCTGCATAATAAAGAAAAGCGTTTATGTTTTCGGGTTCTATCCCCAATCTTTCCTTAAAAAAAGTATCGTTTGCCATCTCGCGTACTTTTTCTTCGCTAATTTTATTTTTAAGAGAATCATCGCTCTTTTTGTAAGACTTAAAAATTACTTTAAAAATATTGGCGAAATTTATTCCGTGCGTAAGATAGCTTTTATCCATCGCTATATTTTCTACTTTACTTTGCTCATCTGGCCTAAAAGTATGTTCGTAACCGGCTACCACATCTGCCGAGTTAAATTCTGCCAAGTTTGCTTCTTTGGTTTTAATGCGTTTTAAATCTACCTCAACATCTCCAGACAAATTATACGGCCGCACCACAACTTCTTCTAACTCTGTAATAGCCTCGCTTATAGTTATATTTATCTTTTTGGTTTGCATAACGCCTTTATCTACAATTACCTGAAAATCTTGGTATTGTGGTGAAGAAAAAGAAAGTTTGTCGTTTAGTTTTACCGGCAGCATAAACTCCCCTTTATTGCCTGTAATCGTACCTTCTAGACTGTTCATGTTATAGATGCTAATACCGGAAACTTCTATATCTTCCGGCACATTTATTTGCCCTTTAATCAGCTCGCGCTCTTGCGCAACAATAAAAAAGACATTTAAGAAAGCTATAATACCGAGTAAAATTGGTAATTGTTTTTTCATGGTTTAATTTTTAGTTAAGGTAACAATAAGTTATCTTATAAAAAACCTAAAACCCGTCTAAACTTTTGTTAAGGACGAGTTTTACAATAAATTTACAAAAAACAATTAGAGAAATGAATTGTATTATTGCAAGTACTTCTACCGTTTACGGAAGCGATTATTTAGAATATTTACAAGCGCCTTTAAAAGAGCTTTTTAGAGATGCCCAGCAAATACTTTTTATTCCTTTTGCCCGTCCCGGCGGAATAACCCACGAAGTATACACCCAAAAAGCACGCGAAGGATTGGCTTTTTTAAATAAAGAAGTAGTTGGTCTGCACCAAACAGAAAATTATAAAGAAGCTATTAAAAACGCAAAAGCTATTTTTACCGGCGGTGGCAATACGTTTGTTTTGGTAAACCAACTTTACAAAAACGATTTATTGCACGTTTTACACAATCGCATAAAAGATGATGTGGCTTATTTAGGAACCAGTGCCGGCAGTAATATTTGCGGCAAAACAATGCATACCACCAACGACATGCCAATAGTTTACCCTCCCGGTTTTGAAACTTTAGGTATTTTAGATTTTAATATCAATCCGCATTATTTAGACCCCGACCCTACTTCCAAACATAAAGGAGAAACCCGCCAAACACGTATAGAAGAATTTCATACCTATAACCAAACCGCCGTAGTTGGTTTACGCGAAGGCAGCTGGTTGCAAGTTTCTAAAAACAATATTATCTTAAAAGGAGATTTAAGCGCGCGTATATTTCGCACCTCACAAGAACCTTATGAAATGGAGCCGGGAGCTTCCTTAAAAAATTTACGTTAAAATGCACGATTACCAAGCCATACTAAACATAATTGAAAAAGAATTAAAAAATTTTGAAAGCGAAGGCAAAGTACCGGATTATATACCGGAGTTAAAAAATGTTTCGCCAGATAAATTTGGAATGAATATTCATGGAATAAGTGGTAAGCATTTTTCCATTGGCGATAGTCACGAACCATTTTCCATACAGAGTATTTCTAAGGTTTTTACTTTAGCAATGGCAACGATTTATGGAAAAAAAGTTTGGGAACGTGTAGATGTAGAACCATCGGGAAGCCCGTTTAACTCACTTATGCAGTTAGATGCCGAAGATGGCATCCCTAGAAATCCGTTTATTAATGCTGGCGCGCTAGTGGTAGCAGATATCTTAATTACCCATTTGCGCAACCCAAAAAAAGAACTCTTAGAATTTGTACGGCGCATTACAAATGACAATCGCATAGATTTTGACGAAAATGTACTAGAGAGCGAAAAAAATCATGGTTATCGTAATGCTGCATTGGTAAATTACATGAAATCTTTAGGTAATATTAATAACTCTGTAGAAGAGATTTTAGATTTCTATTTTTACCAATGCTCCATTCGCATGTCTTGTGAGCAACTTTCGCGTGCCTTTATAATATTTGCTAATCAAGGTCAAATTATAGAAACCGGTGAGCAGATTTTAGAGCGTATTAATGTAAAACGCATCAACGCTATTATGCAAACCTGCGGATTTTATGATGAAGCTGGCGAGTTTAGCTTTCGGGTTGGTTTACCGGGTAAAAGTGGCGTTGGAGGTGGTATTGTGGCCGTTCATCCCAAAGAATATGCCGTAGCAGTTTGGAGCCCGTTACTTAATGCTAACGGCAACTCGGCAAAAGGCATGCGCGCTTTAGAAGAACTCACCACTTTTACAGGCTTATCTATTTTCTAAAGTAAAGTCTTCTACTTTTTTAGCTTTAAACTGTACACTAAAACGCAAGAAAAATCGTTTGTAAAAAAAGTAATTTTCTGGTTCTTTACGGAATTGTAAAAAGCCCAAAAAAGACTTTTATTTCAGTAAAATATAAATTATTTTTAAGTTGCCAATGTAAAAGCTACAGTAATGGAATATACAATTAAACATAAAGAAAATCTTACTAACGGAACATTTTTTATAGAAGATACAACAGGCGTTTTATCTGAGTTGAGTTATAGAAAATTGGACAACAAGGTTTTGGTAATTGACGACACCCAAACCAAAAGACACTTAGAAGGCCAAGGTTTGGCCTCCAGATTATTGGAGCAGGCGGTGATTTACGCCAAAGAAAACAACTATAAAATAGATCCGCTCTGCCCGTTTGCAGAAGTGAAATTTGATCAAAATAAAGAATATAAAAAAGTTCAAGTGTAAAAAAATGCTGCAAGTACAAGAAGTTTTGGCAGAAACGGTTTTGCCCATTAGACAAGAGGTGTTACGACCAGGCAAACCGTTAAGTGCGTGTGTTTTTGAACCAGACCCACTTGCTTCCAGTCATCATTTTATGTTATTAAAAGACAATCTTGAAATTGCAATAGCCAGTTATTTTAAAGAAAGGCATCCAGAATTTCAAGAAGAAAAACAATATCGCTTACGCGGAATGGCGGTTTTACCAGAATATCACGGAAAATCTTTCGGTAAAAAATTATTAAACGAAAGCTTGAAAAAACTTCCATCAAGAAATCTTGTATGGTTTAACGCCCGTTTAAAAGCAGTTGGGTTTTATAAAAAACAAGGTTTTCTTCCGCAAGGAGAAGAATTCGAAATTCCTGGCGTAGGTTTACATATTTTAATGTTCCAAAAATATGAATAGAAAGCATTTTCTAAAAATAAGTTCGATTGCTTCTATGGCAGCTTTGGCACCTTTTCCTATAAATTTAGATTTTAGTACAGAAATTTCAACCCAAGAATTATTGGGTAAAGGCAAACCACAGCTTTACGGAAAAGATTATGCTCTGCGCAAGGAAGCAAACGAAGCATTTAAAGATATGCAAATAGATGCTTCTCGCGAAGGTATTAACCTCTATATAGTTTCGGGTTACCGAAGTTTTAAAACCCAACAACATATCTGGAACAAAAAATATAAAACTTACAGTAAAAAAGGTTTGTCTGCACAACAATGCATAGAACAAATTATGCGTTATTCTACCATTCCAGGAACTTCACGCCACCATTGGGGCACAGAAATAGATTTGATTGATACAGCAGTAGAATTACCAAAAAATGTTCTGCATCCAAAACATTATACACGAAACGGAGTGTTTTGTCCCTTACAGAAATGGATGGCTAAAAACGCGGCTAATTATGGGTTTAATCTAGTATATACCAATAACCCTAAAAGAACTGGATTTCATTACGAGCCTTGGCATTATAGCTATAAAGAACTTTCTATAAATTATTTACAGAAATTCTTAGAAATAGACTTAGCAAAATATCTCCAAAATGAAAACATAAAAGGAAATTCTAATTTAACCTCAACATTTCTTAATAGATACAATCAAGATTATCTCTTAGGGATACATCCTCGTTTAATACCTTAAATATAGGTTAAAGTTATTTAGATTTTAGAAGAAAATTATATTTTAGCACTGCTAAAAAATAGTAATTTTACTCCAAAGCAATACTATGTCTAAAAAAGTTGTTCTCCTTATCTTGGACGGATGGGGAATTGCACAAAATCCGGAAGTTTCGGCAGTAGATAAAGCAAAAACTCCGTTTATAGATTCCTTATTACAAAAGTACCCCAATGCTAGCTTGCGTACAGATGGCCAAAATGTTGGTCTGCCTGACGGGCAAATGGGCAATAGTGAAGTTGGCCATATGAATTTAGGTGCCGGAAGAATTGTATACCAGGATCTAGCAAAAATATCGCAAGCAGTAGAAAACAATAGTTTGCAGGAAGAACCAGCTTTAAAACAAGCTTTTGACTATGCAGTGCAAAACGACAAACCCGTGCATTTTATGGGATTGGCAAGCGATGGCGGAGTACATTCGCACGTCAAACATTTGTATGGCCTTTTAGATGCTGCAGAAAAACTTGGCGTAAAACAAAAATACGTGCATGCTTTTACAGACGGTCGCGATGTAGACCCCGAATCTGGTTTGGGTTTTATAAAAGAAATGCAAGAAGAACTTCCTAAAACCAATACCAAATTAGCCTCCATTATCGGTAGATATTATGCAATGGATAGAGACAAACGTTGGGAACGCACTAAAAAAGCTTACGATTTAATTGTACATGCTAAAGGCGCCAAAAATAACGACCCGGTACAAGCTATAGAAAACAGTTATAAAAACAATATTACCGATGAGTTTATAAAACCTATCGTTATTACCAATAATAAAGACGAACCTACCGCTACTTTGCAAGAAGGCGATGTGGTGGTTTTCTTTAACTTTAGAACAGATCGTGGCAGGCAGCTAACGCAGGCTCTTTCGCAGGAAGATTTTGAAGAATTAAAAATGAAAAAGCTAAAGTTATATTATGTAACGATGACCACTTACGATCAAAGTTTTACCAACATAAACGTTGTGTTTAAAAAAGACAATTTAAAAGCAACCTTGGGAGAAACATTATCGTATATGGGAAAAACACAAATTAGAGCAGCAGAAACAGAAAAATACCCACACGTTACTTTTTTCTTTTCCGGCGGAAGAGAAAAACCTTTTACAGGCGAGCATCGTATTCTGGTGCATTCGCCCAAGGTAGCTACCTATGATTTACAACCCGAAATGAGCGCCAACGAATTAACTGACAAGTTACTTCCGGAAATTGAAAATGCCAAAACAGATTTTTTCTGTATAAATTATGCTAATCCAGATATGGTTGGCCATACGGGAGATTTTGATGCCGCCATAAAAGCCTGTGAAACCGTAGATTCTTGCGTAAAACAAATAGTAGAAGCTGCCCAAGAAAACTACAGTATTTTAATTTTGGCAGACCACGGTAATAGTGAAAAAATGCTTAATGAAGATGGTAGTCCAAATACGGCGCATACTACCAATCCAGTTCCTGTAATTTTGATAGATAAAGAACGACCAACTATAAGCAATGGCATTTTGGGAGATATTGCTCCAACCATCCTAGATTTAATGGGTATAGAAAAGCCCGAACTTATGACACAAAATTCTTTAATTAAATGAGGAAATTAATTTATTTATATAGTATTAGTCTCGTTATGCTGATAGGTTTTCAAGCTGCTGCACAACAGCAAACAAATGAAAAACCGGGAGATGAGACATACACCGGCATCTTACATCAAGAAGATTTTAAAAATCATTACTATAGTTGGTTTTCACCAGCATATACGGCTTTTAAACCTTCAAAAGCGACCATAAATAAAATTGCTGAACACATAAACAAATATAACATCAAAGTTTTTATGGGCACTTGGTGTTCCGATAGCCAACGAGAAATACCGCATTTATATAAAATATTAGAGCTGGCAAATTATGATTTAGAAAACCTAGAAGTTTACACGATGGATGAATATAAAACCACCGCGGCTAATTACGAAAAAGGTTTGAATATTCAGTTTGTGCCCAGTATATTGTTTTTTGACAAAAATGGTAAAGAGGTAAACAGAATTGTAGAGTTTCCGCAGGAAACTTTAGAGACTGATATTTTAAAAATTATTACTGGGCAAGATTATAAAAATGTTTATGCTGAGTAATTTGATAGGTAATTTATTATTATGATTTCTAATAAGTCGCTTATTATAGCAGTAGATTTTGATGGTACTATTGTAAAAAATAAATACCCCAAAATAGGAGAGCCAATGATGTTTGCTTTTGAAACTTTGAAAAAATTGCAAAGCGAAGGCCATCGCTTAATATTATGGACGTATAGAAGTGGGAAACATTTAGAAGAAGCCGTTAAATTTTGTGAAAGCCACGGGATTCAATTTTATGCGGTAAACCAGAGTTTTCCAGAAGAAGAATACGATATAAAAACAAGTAGAAAAATAAATGCTGATATTTTTATAGACGACAGAAATGTTGGCGGTTTTCCCGGGTGGGGAGAAATTTTCCATAAACTAACCCACTCCAAACCAGAAAAACCAAAAGTGAAAAAGAATAAAAAAGGAATGTTTTCTTTTTTAAAAAATATTTTAAATGATAATAACCAAGACTAAGGAAGAAATAGAACTTATGCGCGAGAGCGCTTTAATTGTATCAAAAACGTTAGGTATGCTTGCTAGCGAAGTTAAACCAGGCGTTACCACCTTGCAATTAGATAAACTAGCAGAAGAGTTTATTAGAGAACAAGGCGCAGTACCCGGTTTTTTAGGCTTGTACGATTTTCCTAACAGTCTTTGCATGAGTCCAAACGCTCAAGTGGTGCACGGCATACCAAACGACGAACCTTTGCAAGAAGGTGATATAATTTCTATTGATTGCGGCGCGGTAAAAAACGGTTATTATGGTGATCACGCTTATACCTTTGAAGTTGGTGAAGTAAAAGAAGATATAAAAGAACTTTTAAAAGTTACCAAAGAAGCACTCTATGAAGGTATTCGCCAATTTAAATTAGGCAATCGCGTAGGCGATGTTGGTTACGCTATACAAAAACATGCCGAAGATAATGGCTATGGTGTTGTACGAGAATTGGTTGGGCATGGCATTGGTACAAAAATGCATGAAGACCCAGAAATGCCAAATTATGGTAAACGCGGTAGCGGAAAAAAATTTAAAGAAGGTATGGTTGTGGCCATAGAGCCAATGATAAACCAAGGAACAAAACGAATAAAACAACTTCGTGACGGCTGGACTATTCTAACTGCAGATGGAAAACCCAGCGCTCATTTTGAACACGATGTTGCATTGGTAGATGGTATTCCCCAATTGCTATCCACCTTTGATTATATTTATGAATCATTGGGAGTTAAAAGCGAAGAAGAACATGAATTTAGAAAAGAATGAGTCGTTTTACCTCAACAACAATCTTGTAGAAGAATGGCGTTATTATTTTGAAGACGACTGGGAAAAAGGCTATGAGATAGCACTTTCCAGCAAAGGAAGAGTTATGAACTTTGTACGCAACAAAAAGGGCGTTATCTTAAAAGGAAGCCATATTAACGGCTACAAAGTAATTAACACGCGCTTAAAGTCCGGAAAAAGACAAAACTTTTACGTGCATAAACTTATGGCACTAGCTTTTTTTGAAAAGCCGGAAGATGGTCTTTTTGTGATTCACAAAAACCACGAGAAAACAGACAATAACCTTCAAAATTTAGCTTGGGTTAGCCGAAAGCAATGGGAAAAACACCAAGACAAAAACCCGAAAGTTATTGCCAAAAGAAAAAGCAAAAAGCGAACGTATACCAAATTAAGCTTTGCTGAAGCTACTATCTTAAAACGTAAACTGCTAGACCCTAACCGCAGAACACGATTAAAAGTGTTGGCAAAACAATTTGGCGTTTCTGAAATGCAATTGCACCGCATTAAAACCGGTGAAAACTGGGGCGACTTAAAGGTATGATAAAAAAGGTATTTAAAAAGGTTTTAAATACCTTGCCCAGGCCTTTGTTAATTAAACTAAGCTATGTGGTTAAGCCCATTTTAGCCCAAAGTTTAAAAGGAAACACTTATACCGATCCGATAGACAACAAAAGCTTTTCTAAGTTTTTACCTTATGGGTATGGAGAACAGCGCGACAATGTGCTTTCTCCTTCTACCCTATCTTTGGAAAGGCATAGACTTTTATGGCTTTATCTGACAAAGGAAACCAACTTCTTCAGTAAAAAAGCTAAAATGCTTCATTTTGCTCCCGAACAAGCTTTCTACAAACGCTTTAAGAAAATGAAGAATCTGGATTATACCACAACAGATTTAAATTCGCCATTAGCCGATGTGAAAGCAGATATCTGTAATTTACCTTTTGAAAGTAATAATTTTGACGTTATTTTTTGTAACCACGTTTTAGAACATATCTCGGACGATACTAAAGCTATGCGAGAAATTTTCAGAGTTCTAAAACCCGGCGGAATGGCAATTTTGCAAATTCCACAAGATTTAGAACGCGACAAAACTTTTGAGGATAATAGTATTACTGATAAAAAAGAGCGCGCTGAAATTTTTGGACAATATGATCACGTACGCATTTATGGTAGAGATTATTTTGATAAATTACGGAAAATTGGCTTTAAAGTAGATGAAGTAGACTATACACAGCAACTCTCGCCTAAAGAAGTAGACCGCTATCGTTTGGCTAAAGATGAAATTTTACCGGTTTGTTATAAACCTTCTTAATCTACACTTAAAGTTTCAAAACCTTTGGTAGAAAAGTTTTTTAATTCGCCGTTGTCATCATAAATAAGCAAAACTTCTATAGCGTTTATATCTTTTATAATTTGTTTAGCTTCGGCTAAACCCATAGCCATAAAAGCTGTTGCATAACCATCTGCTAAAGCACAATTTTGAGCTATTACCGTTGCACTTAAAATCTTTGTTTTGTTAGGGAAACCCGTTTTCGGATTTATGGTATGCACATATTTTTGACCGGTTACAGAATCTATTCTAAATTTTCTGTAATTACCGGAAGTTGCCATAGCTTTATTTTGCAAAGCAATAACAGAACTTATCTCTCGCTTATCATCTTTTTGCAAGGGATTATCAATACCAACACGCCATTTTTTATTGGAAGCCATATTTTTGCCTTGTGCATAGATCTCCCCTCCTACTTCTACTAGAAAATTTTCTATATTTTGTGCTTTTAAAAAAGCAGCCACTTTATCTACCGCATAGCCCTTTCCTATGGCATTAAATTCTAAATAAATATTTGGAATTTCTTTTTTTATGCGATTATCCTCGAGTGTAACTTTTTCAATTCCAACATATTGCATCATAGAATCCACTACACTACTATCTATTTCTTTTGTAAGCTTCTCTGCTCCAAATCCGTAAAGGTTTACAATATTTCCTACAGTAGGATCAAAATAACCTTTAGTTTTACTATGAATTTCTTTCGAAAATTTAAGATTATCCCTAAACATTTTATCTATCACCACGCTGGTATCGCCACGGTTAATTTTGCTAATGCCTGAACTTTCCACGTAAGTGCTAATAGATTGATTTACCGCATTAAAAACAGAGTCTACTCTTTTAGTAAAATCCCGAATGCTTTGCTTGTCGTACGCGATTATATGATAGGTAGTGCCGAGCGCATTACCTTCTATATAAGTAGCTTCGGGCTCTTTATCGCAGCCTATTAACAGAAAAAATCCTAGAGTATAAAGTAGGTAACGCATTTTATTAAATTTGTTTAAAACCTTTATAATTAATCACGTAATCTTCTTCTTTACTTACCGGTTTTTCATAATCTGTTGAATTTGCAATACCAACACCGGCATAAAAAGTTTTGGCATTAAATTTTTCGGCGTGTGTTTTAATACTTTCCATAAAAATAACATCGTAATCCGTCGGATTGTCGGGATACGTAATAGCACGTACGATTACAAAATGCAATTTTTTGTCTTTTAGCGCTACAAATTGCGGATCTTTTTTAAAAGCACTGTTTACACCAAGAAATTCGTAACCTTTGTCTTCCAGGTCTTTTCCTACAATATTCATTGCGAGATTGTGTAACTCTTGTTTACTTAAATTTGCCATAGCACAAAAATACTATATAATTTTGTTCCGTAAAGCTTTTAACAAGCTAGCTTTATTAAGGAATGCTTTTATAATTGTATCTTGCAATATGCCACAACAGCAATTATTTTTTATTTTAGGAAGAGAGCGCTCGGGCACTACTTTGCTTTGCAATTTACTCAATAACCATCCCGAGGTTTTTGTCCCGCCAGAATCGCCTTTTATAAGTTTTCTGGCCAACAAATATGCCGGTAAAAAAACTATTTCTGCCAAAGAATTTATTGAAGACCTGTATAAAGAGCCTTATTTTAACTTATGGAAAGTAGATAAAGAAGACTTACTTGCTTCCTTAAAAAAAGCATTGAAACCAGATTTTACGAGCTTTTGTAAAATTGTATTGCAAGCCAAAACCAACAAAAATTCTGCTTGCGTAGGCGACAAAAATCCTACGCACAGTGTTTTTGCGAGACAGCTACAAAAAAACTTTCCGGAGGCAAAATTCATATGGTTGGTAAGAGATTATCGGGCGCAGGTAAACTCTATGCTAAAAGTAAATTTTGAGCAAAAAAATTGCACTTCTTTAAGCATACGTTGGAAAAAATATAACCAAGAAATTTATAAAATTTATAAAAAAAATCCTGCAAATGTATGTTTAGTTAGGTACGAAGATTTGGTTAGCATACCTTCAAAAAAATTAAAAGAAATAAGTGCTTTTTTGGGTATTGAATTTTTGGAAAACCTGACCATAAACCATAACCACCAACAACAATTTATACCAGAACATCACAAAAGCCTACAAAAAGCGCTTAATACAAACGCTGTTAGCTCTTGGAAAGAAGAATTGAGCAAAGAAGAAATAGCGATTTGTGAGCGATATGCCGGAAAATTTGGAAAGAAATTTGGTTACGAAAAAACATTCCAAAAAATAAATCCACCAATAGATTTTAAAGGTTTGTTTTTAGGGCTAGCTTATGTGCCTTTTATTAAAGTATTTCAAAAAATTCCGTTGCGGGTTCGCGTAAAAATAATACGGAAATTTATTATGCCCAATTTTAAGTTTTGGCAAGAAAGCAAGAAAATTATCCAAGAGAAAACTTCTTCCTAATCGGGTAAATTATTGTTTAAAATTCGCATTTCTAATTGGTCTACAAAAGTTTGCAATCTATTGTTTTCCGGCATTATTTCTAGTGCTGTTTTGTAGTTTCTTAAAGCTATATCGTATTCCTTTGCACGGTAATATAACTTCCCTAGGTTAATATAAAACCCAGGTTTGGTGTTTTTAAACTCATCTTTTAAATCTTGCAATGCGTTTTCTATTTGGTCTTTTTGAATTTCGCGATTATACATCTCATACAAATAATTGAATGCAGTTTCCTTTTTAGGATCCTCCCTAATTACCTTTTTAAGATATGCCACCGCATTTTCGTATTCTCCTGTATTATAATATGTTACAGCAATATTAAAACTGGAAATTGCACCTCCGTAATCTTCAATTTTTAGCAATAATGGTAAAGCTGCCTCATAATTGCTTTGGTATTTAATGTATAAACTGGCTAAATTATTATTGGCGGCCCCATAATCTGGATAAACCCTTAACGCATTTTTGTAAGCAATAATCGTTTCTTTTAATAATTGTTTTTGCTTGTATTTATTGGTTTCTAAAGCAATTAAGGGATACAACCTTCCTGCGAGCATAACATTTGCTTTCGCGGAATTTTGTAAATGCAGAATATCGGTTCTATACAGCACCAAATAATTCTCCCAATCTTGGTTGCGGTCTATTATCTTTACGGAATAAACTAAGCCTACCCCAACTACCATCAATACCAAAGCTTTTGGTAACCAAGTTTTTTTCTTGGGATATTCTTTATTTTCTACATTAAACAAACGCAACAAGACAACGGCGATAACCAGCGCAAACCCCACCGAAAAAAGATACGTAAAACGGTCTGCTATAACCCCAACGGCAGGATAAAAAACATTGATAACACCAAGCATTGGTCCAAGCCATAAAGCAATTCCTAAGCCTAAGGCATCTCTTTGCAACCATTTTTTAAATCCGTAAAGTCCTAAGGGTATAAAAATAAGCAAGCCCAACCATACTTCATAAAAGCTCCAATTTATAAGCGGAATTTTAGAAAAGCCATAGTAAAAAGAAAATTCTGAAGGATAAAGCAACAGCTTTAAATAATAAAACGCCGAATAAAATCCTGTTGCAAGTCTCGCAGACCAACTGCTTTCTATAAATAAAGGGTTTTCGAAATATTTTAAATCGCGAACGCTAGTTTCTATTAAAAAATTATTTTTAATCAGCCAAAAACCAATAAATAAAGCTAATACAGTTCCGCTAAGCACGAGCAAAGTTTTCTTGTTTGCTTTTACAAAATATACCACAACCGGCACCAAGCCTAGCAAGGCTAAAGCAGATTCTTTAGAGAAGATTGCACCAAGACTAAAAAGTAACATTGCAACAATATAAAGCCAGTTAGACTGTCTTACATATTTTACTGCCATGGTTAAAGCTCCTAAAATAAAGAACAGTAACAAAAGCTCATCCCGACTTTTAATATTGTTTACGGGCTCTGTATGAATAGGCAACAGCAAAAAAATGATGCTTGCCAGAGCCGGCAACAGAATGTTTTTTTTGGGGAAAACCTGGGTTAAAAAATAAAACAATAAAATCCCCGTAAGGGCATATATTATTAAGTTTATAAAATGACTTATGTTAGCTTGGGTAAGTTTATCGTTTGTTTGTTTTTCTTCTAGACTTTGCTTTTCGGGTAAACCGCTAAAAAACTCTTTCTCTATAGCAAATGTAGTTTGCACCAAAGGCCGGTAACCATAAGACTGTTTCTGGTCTATGCTGTAATGCGAAGTAAAAATTTCTGGAATGCCGGCTATTCCTTTTGCCACTTTTTCTACCTTTTCTACCACGATATTATCATCTATCGCGTACTCATTATTAATAGCGTTCCAATATAAAAGAAACGGCAATATAAACAGTATCAAATAGATAAGTTTCTTATCGGGCTGGTAGAGTGGTTTCATTTTTTATTGCCTTGATAATTGGTTACTTTATCTTTAAATTCTGGCTTTATTTTTTCCAGATTATTTTTTGCCCATTCTGCGCAACGAGTAAAATACTCTTCATAATTTTCGTTTTCGTAGTGTTTTGGAAAGTCTTCGGGAATTTCATCTACGGTTAAATAGTTTCTTATTTTATCTTCTTGCGCAAAATAAGGCCATTCTTTAGAAATGCCTTCTTCGGTTTCTGCCGTAGAAGAATTTGTGTCTGTTTTACAAGCGATAAAAATCAGGGTAAGTAACAAAAAACTGAATAGTATGATTTTTTTCATTAAATGGAATTTTAAAATTTTAATCTATAGCTATTAAAGGTTTAAAAATAGAACTAGTCTTTAAGTAAGAAGTTTTTCACAAAAGTGAAATAATCTTCGCCGTAATATTTCATAAATTTACCGTTTGGTTTTACAAGTAAAAAAGCAGAGCAATTTTGATTGGATGTAAATATTCTATCCTTAAAATATCCTGGGTCTTTTTTATAGTTTACTCGTTTACTGTATAAGTCTGCGTAATGAGCATCTTCGGTAAATACAAAATAATTTGCCATATTATAAGTGGCACTTAGCCTGCCAGATATTTCTTTAGCATTCTCTATGTGTCCAATAACATCAGATTTTTTAAAGCCTACTCCCAAACAATTATTAGATTTTTGCCTATAATTGATAAGAATAGACTTGCCTTCTGGAATAGTTATATCTAACTCTTTTTCTAATTGGTCTTTAAAAAGCTTATACTCTGCATCTATAAGCGTTCCGGTAAGTGCGCCGCGACTATCAATATATTGTTGATTGAATTCTGAATTTACGCCAGCATCATTTTTTGCATTTTTAGAAGACTTACAAGAGACTGAAATTATTGATAAAAAACATAGTAATATAACTGCAACTGGTAGTTTATTTTTCATTTAAAATGCTTAGTGGGTTATGTTTTGACTAAATAATTACGCGTTTTCTTTTTCCGTTTGCTTTTGTTCTATCTTTTCTTCTTTGGCACGTTTCTTCTTTAAAAACTCTTGTAAACGTCCATCTTCGGCCAAATGCACCAAATTGGTATCTTTTTTAGAAAGCTTATAACCTTTCCAGATTGGTGGGTTGGTAGCCAAATGATCTAAAGTTGTATACAGCGGGTTTTGCTTAAAACTATAGCTTCTTGGCACCCAACGATAACCCACGCCAATCGAGTCGGTTTGGTTGGTTACGGCGTGCCACCAAAAAGGCGGATTCCATAAAATATCACCGGGTTTTAAGACAAAATCGTACCTATCTACATATTTAAACAATTCGTAAGGCTTTTCATAACTAGGATCAAACGGATTAAACGGATAGTTATCTTTTCTAAAAGGGGCGCCACGATAAATATTTCTGATAGGATCTGGATCTACAACCGCCGTATAACGTGGCGAAATTAACGACCAGCGTTTCTCGCCATACACCTGAACAAACAAGTTGCAAGCCATTGCATTATGCAACGGACTCTCTGTATTTTTACCACCTATAAAAGCTTGAAACGACTCGAAAAACGGATTTTCGTGTCTGGCTTTTTGCAGCCATTTATAGTCAAAATCTTCTAAATGCTCCGGATGTTCAGACAAAAGCGGGTAAAATCTGTAATATTTAGAGCCGCCGGCTTGTATATTGTCTATCAAATCTGCCAAGCTCATTTTTTCGTATGGTGCATCAATATGCTTGCTATCTACTACTAAAATTTCGTCTTTGCCATGCAATTCTTTAAAATAATCTAGTGACCATTTTTTTACGCAATCCCAATCTTTGGCACCACCTTCTATAACAACGGGAATACCTTTTTTTATATAATGATTTTTTAATTCGTCTAACGATAAATCTTTTCTTCTTTCTATGTCTAAAACCCTTCCTTCGCCAGATTTTTCTAAGGTTTTTCTAATGCGTTTATAAAGGTAACGCCTGGTTTTTGCGGTTAATGCAAAACCTACTTTTCTGCTTAGAAAATGGTCTAACACTTGGTAAAAACCATATTCAAATCGTTGAGAAAATTTGAGATTTTCTTTTAATTTCATAATACAGAGGCTTAATTGATTTCCGGAGAAAACTTTTTGTGACTTCCAAATTGGTTGCGAGATACGGGTTTTCCGGTTTCGCTATAATATTTTAGTCCGTTAAGTATCGAATTTAAGTAATTTTTATAAGATTTCCTCAAATAAAGACGGACAAAAACTGGCCAAAACGGTCGGGGAATTTTGCGGTAAGCATCTGTTTTTATGTGAATGCTTGCTCTTGCTGTATTAGTATCTATTTTTTTTATACGGAAACAAACTTGTGTGTTTTTACCATCTTTATTTTCCATTTGAATGGTATAACTTTTTAACGGAGAGAAACCAATAAGCCGGCGTTGCATCATTTTTCCGTTATAAAATTCTGCAGTATCTACATCTCCTATTTCTCGCCAGCTTTTTACTTTTTGATGAGATTTACAGAAGGGATGAAACAATTTTAAATGCCCCGGGGTCGTGAATATCTGCCATATAGCTTCCGCGGAAGCGTTAACAAGAATACTACCGACAATCTCAAAATTTGTTCTAGAACGTATTACTGTTTTGTAGTTGATTGCCATAATTTATACTTATGCAAAATTACTGCGCTTCTTTTCTATTTCTTCTTGCAGATAGTCTGGCAGACCGGTATAAAGACTATCTGGCACCGAATTTTCTAGATGCACATCTGCCCAAGAAATATCTGTAGAATCTTTACTTATTCTCTTAATCATATCGCGCAAAGGTTTTGCCTTTTCGAAATAATCTTTCTTTTGCAAACTCATTTTAGTTTTATTTTTTGCAGAAATACTTTCGGTAATTTTATAACCTAATTTTAAATTATAAGACAAAGCCGTAGGGTTATCACTGCGCACTTCTGCCAAAGTAGTTTTCATTTTCATTATTAAAAAAGTCATATCTGCCAAGATTATAGAAGCCAAAACAGGAATATGTGATTGCAACAACTCTTCTTCCCAAATAAACATACCGCCTTCTGCCAAGCGTTTTTCAAAAGACAAGATTTTGCCGTGAATTAAACCAATTTCTTTGTTTTTATAATAGATTATAAAATAATAATGATGTTTGTTGTTTATGCTCTGAAACCACTCTTGCTGCTCTGCTTTACTGATTTCTTTCTGAAAAAACATCTTGCTTTTAATGCTTTTCTGGTTTCGTTTTTTACGCAATAGCTCAATATCACCAATGGTAAGACGTTTTAAAACAATGCCGTATTTTTCTATTTTCATCGCATTTCTTTTATAGAATAGGCCGGCTTTTGGTTAAGCAGAACATAAACATTCATTAAATATTTGCCTAAAATACCAAAACATAGCAAGATTAAACTGGTAGAAAACAAAATGCTAACCATTAAGGCGGTAAAACCGGGCACAGCTATACCAAAAATAAGTTTCTTTGCAATAAAATATAGACCGGTCATAAAACTCACAAACGAAAAGAAACTACCACCGTAAACCATAAATTTTAAAGGCCATTTACCGTATGCTAGCGTGGTATTTTTAAGTACATTAAAAATCTTAAAAGCGTTATAATTAGATTTTCCCGCTTGTCGCTTTTGGTGTGTTACTTTTACAAAGCCAATATTTTCTGTGTACCAATACAACAACTCATCTAGATAAATAAAGTGTTGGTTGTGTTTTACCACTTTTTCAAGCAAATCTTTGGTAAATAATCTAAACGAAGAACCCTGCCCTATGCCATCTTCGAGCGCTTTAGTGCCAAATTTAAAAATTTTACTACCAAGTTTGCGGTAAGCAGCTTGTTGCTGATTGCCTATACCGTAAACCAAATCTGCATTTTCTTTTTTTAGGGTTTTTAGTAATAGCGGAATTTCTACAGGTAAGTATTGTAAATCATCGTCTATAGTAACCACGTAGTCTGCGGTAGCAAAATTAAAACCGCAGAAAGTAGCATTGTGTTGTCCGTAATTTTTTGCCAACCTAATGGCTTTTACGTGCTGCGGATTTTCTTCTTTTAATTTGCTTAAAACCTTCCAACTTTTGTCTAGAGAAAAATCATCTACAAAAACAACTTCCCATTCATAATTTTGTAGCGCTTTTTTAAGTTCGTTAAAGAGATTTGCTAACGATTTCTCACTATTATAAACGGGAACAACTATAGAAATTTCTTCCATCTTAATGCCCGGCTGTTAGACCGCCATCCATTACCAACTCTGTACCGGTAATCCATTTTGCGGCATTAGACAATAAAAATAAAATAGCATTGGCAACGTCTTCGGGTTTTCCAAAACCCAACGGATAATGCTCGCCGTGCTTATCCATCATTTCTTTGCTTACCGCTTTTTCCGCTTCGTCAAAAATTGGCGTTTTTACCATTGCCGCACTTATTACATTAGACCTAATTTTTTGTGGCGCATACTCTAAAGCAATAGTCTTGCTGTATGCATTTACCGCCGCTTTGCTCCCAGAATATAATGCGCCTCCTTTATGCGCAAAATGACTGGAAATAGAAGACATAAACACCAACGAAGCTTGTTTGTTTATTTTCTTTGCTTTAAAAAGTCTGCTGGTTAATAAAATGGTGGCTTTATAATTTACGCCAAACATTTGATCTATTTGCTTCTCGCCAATAAATTTTACCGGAAAAGGTCTTACCATTCCGGCGCTATGCACAATTCCGTCTAATGCTGGTACTTTATTCAATAGCTTTTCAAAATCTTCTGCTTGGGTTAAATCGGCTGTAATAAATTGGTGCTTGTCTCCATCTAGTTGGTTAAAAACATTTTCTAACCGCTCTGTATTTCTAGCCGTTAATATGAGTTTTGCCCCTGCTTGTGATAAAGTTATAGCCGTTTGCGCGCCAATTCCAGAAGAAGCACCGCTTATTAATATCGTTTTATTTTCTAAGCTAAAGTTGTTCATATTTCTAGAAGTTCGGGACAAATTATTTTATTGGTATTTAAAGCAACCACGCCCCAAGACAAACCGACACCAAAGCCACTTAACAAAAGCTGCAAATTTTCTTCTTGTAGTTTTTCACGCATTTGCGTTACCATGGTTAAAGGAATGGAAGCAGAACTTGTATTGCCTAATTCTTTGATGGAATAAGGAACTTTTTCTACCGGAAATTTTAACTTTTTCCGAATGCTTTCATTCATCAACTTATTGGCTTGGTGCATCACAAAATAATCATAATCTTCGGCATTTGTATCTGTTTTTTCTAAAAATGCTCTTAAACTTTTTGGCACTTGCGTGATAGAAAAATTAAACACATCTAAGCCGTTTAAAGTTAAATTTAATCTTGAACGCGTAATACCTTTTTCAATATTTTCTTTACGGAAAGATTCTTCCGAAACTAAATTTCGTATCCCGCCATCTCTAATTATAATAGCTTCGTGGCCGGCGCCATCGCTATTTAATTGAAACTGCATAGAATTTGCATTGGTATCTCTTTCTACTGCTATTACCGTTCCTGCATCGCCAAAAAGCGGATACGTGCTTTTATCTTCTTTAGCACAAGTTGCCGAAGAAATATCGCCCATCATAAGTAAACCTTTTTCTAAACCGGCATTGCTTAATAAGCTATTTATAACCGAAAGTCCGTAAGGAAAACCAGAACAGCCTAACCCAACATCAAAAGCCATTGTACTTTTTGGCAAACCAAGTCTGTCTTGTAAAATAACCGCTGTTGCCGGCAAATAATAATCTCTAGATTGTGAGAGAAATATAACTACGTCTATTTCGTCTTTTTTCCAGTTTAATTCTGCAAGAAGTTTTTCGGCAGCAGCCAAACAAAAATCTGATGTTGCTTGTCCTTTTTTAGCTACCCGCCGGGTTTCTACCCCGGTAGTTTTGACCAATAATTTCTTTTCGGTTTCCGAAAGTAATTCGTAATCCCAATTAGATTCTTGTGTTTTTGGCACTGCAGCAGCTATGCCGGCTATTTTGGTGTTTTGGGTAGTAAAAAATGCCATTATTCTTTTCGTGCTTTTACAATTCCGTAAAGCTCTTCTACGGTAGAAATTTGCGATAAATCTTCGCCGGTTAGCACCACATCATACTCGGTGTCTATCAAAGCAATAATTATTAGGGCGTGCATAGAGCTCCACTCGTCTAAGTCTTTAAAGCTTGTATCTTCTTGCAAAGTTCCCGGGTCTAGCTCGTCAAATTCTGCTTCTAATTTATGTATAAAGTTTTCTATATTCATCAGGTAAATTTTAAGGTTGTTGCTCCCCAAGACAAGCCAATACCAAAACCGGCCAATAAAGCTTTTTGTTGAGCGCTAAATGTATTTTTTTTATACTCTTGGTACAAAGCAATGGGAATTGAAGCCGAAACTGTATTGCCAATATTTTCTATATTGATAATCACTTTTTCTTTTGGCAGTTTCATACGCTTACCAATAAAATCGAGCATTTGACCGTTGGCTTGGTGAAAAACATAAAAATCTATATCTTCTTTATTCCAGCCTTCTTTTTGCAGGATTTGCTTTACCAATTTTGGTACGGTCCGCAAGGCAAATAAAAATATAGCCGAGCTTTTCATATATAATTTCCCGCCGGTATTGCCGTGCGGAACTTCTTCAAACTGCTTTAACCATTTTACATCTGCAGGATTTCTGCTACCGGATCGTTCTACTTTTAGTGCATTTTCTCCAGAGCCATCTGTACCAAATACAAATTTACCAACTTCTGCATTTATACCATTTTTAATTTTTTCTTTACTTAAAAATGTAGCCGCACCGGCATCGCTAAAAATAGCACGCAACTCGATATCTGCCGGATGTATAACTTTGGTAGGTATGTCTGCGGTTATTAGTAAAGCGTTATCTATCTGTCCAGATTCTATTAAAGCCGAAATTAAACTGAGACCGTAGACAAAACCCGTGCAACCATGTAAAACGTCTATTGCACCAATGCTTTTACTTAAACCTAAATCGTTTTGCATTACACAAGCCGTTGTAGGTCCTTTATAATCTAAAGCATCGGAAACAAAAACGAGATATTGAATCTCTTCTTTACGGATATTCCACTGCTCAAATAAATTTTCTGCGGCGCGATTGCCTAAATCTTTGGCCGTATCTGTTAAAGCAACTTGATGCCTGGTTTTAATCCAGTTTTGATTAAATAATTCTTCTGCGGTAATTGTTTTGTCTTCTTTTTTCTTGTACGGCAAATATTCGGCAATTAGCTGCTCATTGCTTAATGCCGTAGATGGCATGTGATAACTTATTGCATTGAGATATACCATAGAAATGAAAAACAAGCTTAGGTTAGACTTCTATACAAGTATAAACAATTTTAAGAATATTTTAAAAATATAAGGCTTATAAAACCGCTTTAGCTCAAAAATAAAATTTTAAAGAGTATCAGGTCTTAACTTAGTATTATTTCCGTAAAAACGTAAAGAATCTACTTTACGGAAATTATATAAAAAGATTATTTTACGCTAATTTTTTTCTACAGAATAAATAAAAAAAGCCGGTAAAAAATTACCGGCTTTCTTGTAATATAAGGGATTATCCTATCCTCCAAAATCGTCAAAACGAATGTTTTCGTCAGGAATTCCGAAGTCTTCTCCCATTTTTTGTACAGCTTTGTTCATTAATGGCGGACCACAGAAATAAAGTTCTATTTCTTCCGGCTCGTCATGTTTATTTAGATATTCGTCTATAACGGCATTATGCACAAAACCTACAAAGCCGTCGCCTTCTTTATCGTTTACATCTTTTTTCACTTTCCAGTTGTCTTCCTCTAAAGGCTCTGAAAGCACAAGGTAAAAGCTAAAATTATCAAATTCCCTTTCTAATTCTTTAAAATGCTCTAGATAGAATAGCTCGCGTTTGGATCTACCCCCATACCAATACGTAACTTTTCTACCGGTTTGTAGTGTTTTGAAAAGGTGATATAAGTGAGAACGCATTGGCGCCATTCCTGCTCCACCACCAACATATAGCATTTCTGCCTCGCTATGATTTATAAAGAACTCTCCATAAGGACCTGAGATTATAACTTTATCGCCGGGTTTTCTAGCAAAAATGTAAGAAGAGGCGATACCAGGATTTACATCCATCCATCCGCCTTTATCACGATCAAAAGGAGGCGTTGCAATACGAACATTCAACATAATTTCACGACCTTCTGCCGGGTAAGAAGCCATAGAATAAGCTCTTTCTTCTGTTTCCGGGTTTTTCATCACTAAAGGCCATAATTTAAAGTTATCCCATTCTTTCTGGAATTTATCTTTCTCGCCGGGATGCTCTTCAGGGTGTGCGGTAATATCCATATCTTCAAACTTCACTTCACACTTAGGAACTTCAATTTGTATATAACCTCCGGCTTTATAATCCATATCTTCCGGAATTTCTACCACAAATTCTTTAATGAAAGAAGCAACATTGTAATTACGCACTACAGTAGCTTCCCATTTTTTAATACCAAATACTTCTTCTGGTATTTGGATTTCCATATCTTGTTTTACCTTTACTTGACAGCTCAATCGCCAACCTTCAGCAATTTCTTTTCTTGTAAAGTGTGGTTCTTCTGTAGGTAAGATACTTCCTCCTCCTTCTTTTACAATACACTTACATTGTATACAGGTTCCGCCTCCGCCACATGCCGAGGGCAAAAAGAGTTTATTATCTCCCAAAGTAGAAAGAAGAGTACCTCCGGAGCCTACTTCTAAATCTTTTTCTGCATTAATATTTATCTTTACCGGTCCGGAAGGGATAAGCTTTGCTTTTGCCCCTAATAAAACCCCAACCAACAATAGGATTAATGCTAAAAATACTATAATACTTGCAATTATAACTGTCATAGTGCTGTGTTTTCAACTATAATTTAATACCCATAAAACTCATAAAACCAATAGCC
Source organism: Haloflavibacter putidus (assembly GCF_006546625.1). Classification (GTDB taxonomy): domain Bacteria; phylum Bacteroidota; class Bacteroidia; order Flavobacteriales; family Flavobacteriaceae; genus Mesonia; species Mesonia putida. The sequence continues at coordinate 61,422 of NZ_VIAR01000009.1, read as the reverse complement.
ATCAATCCGGTAATAATAAAGGTAATACCCAATCCTTTTAAAGGAGCCGGAACGTTAGAATATGCTATTTTTTCTCTAATGGCTGCGATGGCAAGAATTGCTAAAAACCAACCAACACCACTTCCTAATCCATAAACTACGGCATAATCTACGCCGCTAAAATTCTTTTGTTGCATAAATAATGAACCACCTAAAATGGCACAGTTTACAGCAATAAGCGGTAAAAATATACCCAAAGCTCCGTAAAGCGCAGGAGCAAATTTTTCTACAATCATTTCTACCAATTGCACCATAGATGCAATTACGGCAATAAACATAATAAAGCTAAGGAAGCTCAAATCTACGCCAGCATAAGATGGGTCCAACCACTCTAAAGCACCGGGTCTTAGCAAATACTCGTCCATTAAATAGTTAATAGGCACTGTAATTGTCAATACAAAGATTACGGCTGCTCCCAAACCAACAGCAGTTTTTACAGTTTTAGAAACTGCTAAATAAGAACACATGCCTAGGAAGTAGGCAAAAACCATATTTTCTATAAAAATACTTCTTACAAATAAGTTTAGATACTCTTGCATAATTTAAATTTTTAAGCAGTTTCTTTATGCTTCTTCAATTAATTTTCTGTTTCTAGAACGCTGTACCCAAATAATAACCCCAACCACAATAAGTGCCATTGGCGCTAAAAGCATAAGCCCGTTATCTTGGTAACCTAAGGCGTATAGTCCGGTAGAATCTTCTATGGTTAATCCTTTATGGCCCAGAACTTCATATCCAAATAATTTTCCAGAACCTAAGAGCTCTCTAAAAAAGGCAACTATAATTAAGATAACACCGTAACCGGCAGCGTTACCAACCCCATCTAAGAAAGATTTATAAACCCCATTTCCTAAAGCAAAAGCTTCTAAGCGACCCATTACTATACAGTTGGTAATAATTAAACCAACAAAAACCGATAATTGCTTACTAACATCGTAGGCGTAGGCTTTTAAAATTTGGTCTACCAAAATTACCAAGGCTGCTACCACTACCAATTGCACGATAATACGAATACGACTTGGTATCAAGTTACGCAACATAGAAACAATCATATTACTAAATGCCATTACAACAATAACAGCTAAGGTCATTACTATTGCTGGTTGTAACTGCACCGTAATTGCCAATGCAGAACATATACCTAATACCTGCACAGTAATAGGGTTATCGTCATCAAGCGGATCTGTTAATAGCTTCCTATTTGCTTTAGAAAGAAAATGTTCTTTTTCTTCTGAACTAGATAAGAAAAGAATCATTTCTTTTTTCTTTGCATCCAATTCTTCTTGTGTTGAAGAATTCTCTACTTCTTTATGTAATTTATCTTTAGCCATAAAACTTTACTTTGTTGCTACTTTCATTTCAGTTTGCTCTTTGAAATAAGGTAGATAATGTTTTAATCGTTCTGAAATCATATCGGAAACGCCATCTCCAGTAATAGTTGCACCAGAAATAGCATCAATTTTATTATCATCTTTGTCGCCACCGCCACTGTAGCCTTTTACTACAGAAACACCAACCAACTCGCCATTAGAGTCGAAGATTTTTTCGTCTTCAAAACGTTGTCTAAACCACATCTTGGTGATTTCGCCACCTAATCCGGCTGTTTCTGATTTGTGGTCAAAAATAACGCCTTTTACAGTATTAACATCGTCTTTTAATGAAATGTATCCCCATATTGCCCCCCAGAGTCCTGTTCCCCGTAAAGGGACAATATAATATTTTTCTTGCTTAACCTCTGCAATATAAAGAGGGTAAACCTGCTTATCTACCGGCTTATTGAGTTCTTTAGAAAGATCTACATTAAAAGCATCTACGCTTTCGTTTACAGAGCCATCAGGATTTAAAGCGATAGTTTCTTTTATATACTTATCAAAATTATTTTCTGCCAATGGGCGAGATAAATATTCTAATTTACCATCAACTTCTACAGAGTCTACACCGACAGTAAATAGGATATTTTGCATAGTTTCCTGCCGTACGTTTCTATCCTGGGTTGGTTGCAAAGAAGTAGCTGTAAAAGCTAAGACCGATGCGACTACCAACACCATTAATACGGCAAAAATAAACGTATATGTATTACTATTTTTATTCATTACGCTACAGTTTTTACTTGACTTACTCGTTTTTTACGCTTTTTAATGTTGGCTTGCACTACGTAATAATCTATAGTTGGTGCAAAAACATTCATTAACAGAATAGCCAACATAATTCCTTCGGGATACGCCGGATTAAAAATTCTAATCATAACGGCAAATAATCCAATAAGAAATCCGTAAATCCATTTACCTCTTGTAGTTTGCGCTGCAGAAACAGGATCTGTTGCCATAAATACAATACCAAATGCCAAGCCACCAATAATTAAATGATTATACCACGGGAAGTTGGTAAGCTCGTTACCTTGAATACCCATAGATGGCAAGGCGTTAAAAATTAAGGCCATTATTGCCGCACCTACAAAACCGCTTACAATTATACGCCAGCTCCCAACTTTTGTAAAGATGAGCAGCAAGGCGCCCAATAGCACCAGAGCTGTTGAAGTTTCTGCAATAGACCCAGGAATTAAACCTGAAAACATATCTATAGAACTATATTCTACCGGATGACCGGCTGCTAAAGAACCTAAAATAGTTTCTCCTGAAACGGCATCTACTTTATCTGCATTACTAACCCAAACTGTCGTACCGGACATATAGGTTGGATAAGCGAAAAAAGCAAAAGCTCTAGCGGTTAATGCTGGATTTAAAATATTCATTCCCGTACCTCCAAATGCTTCTTTACCTATAAATACTGCAAAAACTACAGAAATTGCTACCATCCATAACGGGATGTCTATTGGCATAATCATAGGTATAAGTAAACCGGTTACCAAATAACCTTCGTTTACTTCGTGCCCTCTAAAGATAGCAAAGGCAAACTCTATTCCTAAACCTACGCCATAAGAAACCAAAATCATTGGTATTATTTTACTAGCGCCGTGGCCTAAAGCTTCCCAAAAACCTACTTCAGCTTGTATTTGTGACAAGTATTGATAACCGCCATTCCACATCCCAAAAATAAGGGCTGGAATTAAAGCTAACACCACAGTTATCATTACACGTTTTAAGTCTACCGCATCTCGTATGTGGGCTCCTTTTTTGGTTGTTTCGTTAGGTACAAACAAAAAAGTATCTAAGGCATTTACTGCCGGAGCGTATTTTTCTAATTTTTTTCCTTTAGAAAAAGGCTCCTTAATTTTATCGAGTCGTTGTCTAATCCACCTCATATTATTACTTTTATCCTACTTCAGTAATCATTAGATCTAAACCAAGCCGAATTACTTCTTGTGCTTCTAGTTTAGAAGTGTTTACATAATCTATTAAAGCAAAGTCTTCAGGAATTACTTCATAAATTCCTAAGTTCTCCATTTTCTCTATATCTCCAGCCATACAAGCTTTAAGAAGCTCCATCGGGTAAACATCTAACGGCATTACTTTTTCCATCTCGCCGGTTACTACCAAAGCACGTTCTTCTCCGTTTAGATTGGTGTTCACCTCGTATTTCTTGTTAGGGAATAGCCAAGAAAACGAAGTTTTAGACATAGAAGGAATGTTATTGTAGGTAAATGGCACCCAACCAAACATTCTATAATTGTTCCCTTCCGGAATAACCGTTACCGTATTATCGTAAAAACCAATATACTGGTCGTTTTGAATACGATCTCCTGTCAATACATCGCCAGAAATTATCCTGTTTTCTTTCGTATTTATCTCACCAACCAAATCTGACACCTTAGCCCCAATAAAGGTTGTATAATATTGTTTATTTTGCGCCGCTGTACCAACAACCGCAATTGTTCTTTCTGCTCTAAATTGCCCGGTTAAAAACAAGTTGCCAATTATTGCTACATCTTCTGCACCAACTGTCCAAACACGCTCTCCCATATTCATAGGCTCGGTTTTAGCAATTTGCACACCTACATTGCCAGCAGGATGGGGCCCAGAAACCTCTAGAAGTTCCACACCACTCACCTCTTTAAGGAAAGAATTAGAAGCCTTCTTAACACCTAAGTAAACCTTCCCTTCGGTTAATTTATTTAAAGCTTGAATACCGGCACGAAAAGCATCTTTCTTATCTTCTAACACAAACTCCAAATCTGCCGCTAAAGGTGCAGAATTATATGCAGAGATATAAATTGCTTTTGGTGTATCTTCAGGATTCGCCACAATATCGTACGGCCGCTGCATAATAAAGGCTCCGCAACCGCTTTCAAAAATACGCTTTTTAACTTCTTGCGAGCTAGATGCAGCTGCATCCATCTTTCCAAAGTCTTTGTAGTTATTTTCTACGTCTGCTTCAATTACTATTTCCAATATTTTGCGTTTTGCCCCACGCACTATTTCTTTCAGCGTACCACTTACCGGCGAGGTGAAGCGCAAGCCTTCGTTATATTTTGAAAAGAAAAGTTCTTCTCCGGCAAGGATTTTAGCTCCTTCTTTTTTGATTACCATTTTAGGTACAACCGAATGAAATTCTGGAGGTTTTACTGCAAAAGTCTTTGATTTTGGTGCTGGTACTTTGGTTTTCTCAGCTTCGCCTTTCAGCTTTATATCAAGACCTTTTTTAACTTTAATGCCTTTTGACATAATTAATAGTATCCGTTAATATTTGCGGTTGCAAATTTAATAATTAAATCTTCATCTTTAAGAGAACTCAATTGGAAGTTCCTTATTTATAACGCTTCTAAATAATAAGCTGTTTTCTTGTTTAAGTTTACAAATTTACTAAGAAATTTACGTATATTTAGCAGCTAAACCTATTAATTTGTTATGCGAAAAATTTTGCTACTTTGCGCTTTTCTTTGTTCAGTCTTTTTACAGGCACAAGTATATGAAACCCCACCACCAGATTACATCAAAACTATAGAGTTTAAAGGAGGCATAGAGTTTAGTGGAACCCCCATAGTCGCTTTGGGAGAATCTATACAATTGGAGTTTGACGATTTAATTGGTGATGAAGCAGATTACTATTATACTATAGAACATTATAATTTTGATTGGACTCCATCTGGTTTAGCGCAAAGTGAGTTTTTGGATGGTTATGACGATACAAGAATTCGTACTTATGAGAACTCTTTTAATACCCTACAAATTTTTTCGCATTACCGGCTAAACATACCAAATGCATATACACGCGGACTTAAAGTAAGCGGCAACTATTTACTGAAGGTTTTTAACAGTAATAAAGAGTTAGTGTTTTCTAGAAAATTTATTGTTTTTGAAGATTTAGCCATTGTACGTGCCGAAATTAAAAGATCGCGTGACCTAAAATTTATTAAAACCAAACAAGTGGTTAACTTTTCTATTGATGGCGCAGAAAATATAATTTTTAGAAATCCTGATAGAAATTTAAACACACTTATCTTAAAAAATAATAATTTAAAAAACGGTATTTACAATCTAAAACCACAATACAATTTAGGCAGTAAGCTTATTTATAAATACGATCAAAAAGCAGCATTTTGGGCCGGCAACGAGTATTTAAACTTTGACACCAAAGATGTGCGTGCCTCTTCTATGAACATTCAACGCATAGAATTAATAGACATTTATAACACCTATTTATTTCCAGATGGCATTAGGGCTTTTGATCCTTATACTTATTATCCTGACATTAATGGTAATTTTACCGTACGCACGCTACAAGGCGAAAAAGCAACTATAGAAGCAGAGTATACTTGGGTGCATTTTGCCTTAGAAAATTATGAAAAATTAAATGGAGGCGAAATTCATCTTTACGGAAAATTCAATAATTTCACTTTAGACGATAGCACGGAATTAACCTACAACCCTACAACCAAATTATACGAAACCAAACGCCTTTTTAAGCAAGGTTTTTACAACTATAAATACGTATTACTTCGACCAGATGGCAGTATAGACGAAGGTTTCTTTTCTGGAAATTTTGAAGAGACCGAAAATCAATACACCATTTTAGCCTATTATCGCGAGGTTGGTGGCCGCTACGATAGAATAATTGGTGTAGGAAGCGCCAACAGCAGAAATATAAGTAACTAAATCTGCGTGAAAAAGAATAAACCTAATTTTAAATACCGCGGAGAGCAATGTTTAAATTGCGGAGTCCCACTTTATAAAACAGATAGGTATTGCCATTATTGCGGTCAGCTTAATTCGGTAAAGAAATTATCGCTCAAATCTGTACTAAAAGAATTTTTTGCAGGTTTATTTGCCTACGACTCCCGTATTTATAAGACGTTTAGAAAGCTTTTATTCCAACCAGGAAGATTAGCTTTAGACTATGTAAAAGGCAAACGTAAAACCTATGTAAACCCCTTTCGGTTTTTCTTTAGTCTAGCTATATTGTTTTTTATTTTACAAAGTTTTCAAAGTGATTATTTCCCAACAGAAGAGAGTGGATTCCTAAACTTAAAAGAAGCAAACAAAACCGATGAAATAGATTTTGCTGCTACAAATTTTAAAAGTACAGACCTTTATAAGACAGAAAAAGAGCTTGCCAATCTTTCATTCTCCAAAGCTACCAAACGACGTCTTAATATATATTACGTTTATCATAAGCACAATAAAGAACACGGCCCGAGTATAGTTTTAAAGAATTTAGATCATGCCTCTACTACTTGGAACAAATTTTTATTTAACAAAAGCAAAAATTTTATCGAGCTAACCGAAAACTCCAAGTCATTTGAGTCGTATTTATATGCTAAACTTCCGCTTTTTGCCTTTATAATTGTACCCTTATTAACATTAGCCTTATGGTTGATCTATTATAAAACAGCTTACAATTATATGGAGCATTTGTTGTTTAATTACTATTTACAAGCCTTTAACTTGATTCTGTTTGGTTTTTTTAGCTTGTTGACAGTTATAATTAATGCTGATTTTCCGTGGTTTTTCTTTTTACTAATTTACTGTTGGTACTTTTATAAATCTTTACGGAATTTTTACCAACAAAAAACCCTTAAAACTATTGTAAAAACTGTGCTTTTAAATGTAATATTTTATATTTTAGCCGCTATCAGTATCTTATTCTCTATTTTAGGTACTTTCGTTATATATTAAATTATGGTACAACAAATTACAAAAGGCATTAAGATTTCGGTTCGGACGCGGTTTCGGGGCAAGGTTTTAAAAAACTATAAAGCGTTTTTTGCCTTTAGTTATGAAATTACCATAGAGAACCAAAGCAACGATTCTGTACAACTAAATTCTAGATTTTGGCGTATTAAAGATGCGTTAAACCGCAACGAAATTGTACGCGGCGAAGGTGTAGTTGGCAAAAAACCCGTGCTTAAGCCAGGCGAAACCCATACTTACAGCAGCGGTTGCTTTTTAACTTCGCCATTTGGGGCTATGAAAGGGCATTTTAATATGATAAACTTTACCTCTACCAATAGGTTTAAAGTGCTTATACCTACTTTTAACCTAAGCGCGCCTTTTGCTTTAAATTAAAAAGAGACCAAACTTTCTTCTTGCGTAATTAGATTATCAAAACGCATGGTTTTTTCAGTGTTTTCTAAACTAAACTGTGTGATACTGGTGGTTTTTAATTTCCCTCTATCTATAATAAACCCAAGGTCTTTGTCTTCGGCTCCAGCCGAATGGTGAAAATCCCATAATTTCTTTTTCGGATTGTCTTGCCAATTTTCACGCTCTAAAAAATCGTAAAACCATTGGTGCCGCTTTTCTTTCATTTCTTGCGAATACGTCATAGAAGCCGACCAAATATGGGGTTGGGTTTTTAGCTTTTTAAAAAGTACTTTTGTACCGTTCCAGATAAGCTCATACAATTCTAAGCCCACTTTCCAGCTTACAATTATCATAGTAAAAGGTTCTATCTCTTCAAAAACATAAGTTTCTAAACGATGCAAAACATCGTCTGCAGTTAAAAAGTCTTTTACCACTACGCCTCTACTTAATCTATAAGAATCTTTAGATACATGCGCTTTCTCGGCTCCGTTCATTAAAGTAATTAAGCGTTTTTTACTGCTGGCGCCAATCCAAGTGCCGCCTGCAACAGCATCTTTTGGGTATAATAACGTACATGCGTTTTCTTTATAAATTTTTGGCGGAATGGTTTTTCTGTCTGCTGCTTCATCTCTGTTAGAAGTAAGAATAAAACTTTCTGAACTATGGCATAGAGGAATAAAACTTAGGGTACACATTGCATTTATTTTAAGCAAGTTAGACTTTTAAAAAACTTAACACAAATTAATAAAACCTTTGTAAATGCCGTAAACTAAAGTCGGTTATTTTTAAGTATATTTACGCAAATTCAAAACAACAACAAAATATATAAAAATTATGGGTAAAGGATTTTTTAGAGTTCCCCCAGCGGTTAACGAGCCTGTTAAAAGCTACGCCCCGGGAACACCTGAAAGAGAAGAAGTACTATTAACGTACAAAGATTTATACAACAAAAAAGTAGACATTCCGCTTTATATTGGTGCAGAAGAAATTAAAACCGGAAAAACCAAAAGCATTCATCCGCCACACGATCACCAACACGATTTAGGTGTTTATCATTTGGCCGAGAAAAAACATATAACCCAAGCCATAGATGCAGCTATGGAAGCCAGAAAAAAATGGGCAAAATTACCTTGGGAGCAACGCGCCGGCGTATTTTTAAAAGCAGCCGAATTAATTTCCGGACCTTACCGTTATAAATTAAACGCTGCCACAATGATTGGCCAGTCTAAAAACATTTATCAGGCAGAAATAGACTCTGCTTGTGAGATTGCAGATTTTATTCGGTTTAACGTAGAATATATGACAGAAATCTACGAAGACCAACCAGAATCTGATGCAGAAGCCTGGAACCGTGTTGAGTATAGACCTTTAGAAGGTTTTGTTTATGCAGTAACGCCTTTTAACTTTACTGCAATTGCCGGTAACTTACCTTCGAGCGCCGCATTGATGGGCAACGTAGCAATTTGGAAACCAAGTGCCAGCCAAATGTTTTCTGCCAGAGTATTGATGGATGTATTTAAAGAAGCTGGTGTACCAGATGGTGTAATCAATATGGTAATGGGAGATCCCGCCATGATTACAGACATTGTTTTAGACAGTCCGGAATTTGCCGACGTTCACTTTACCGGAAGTACAGACGTATTTAAAGGTATGTGGTCTAAAATAGGAAACAACATAGATAAATATAAATCGTACCCAAGAATTGTTGGAGAGACAGGCGGAAAAGATTTTATTATTGCTCACCCAAGTTCTAGAGCAAAGCAAGTATCTACCGCAATTTCTCGTGGTGCATTTGAGTACCAAGGTCAAAAATGTAGTGCTGCCTCGCGTGTGTATTTACCAAAAAGTATGTGGCCTACCATAAAAGAACAGTTAGAAGAAGATTTGTCTTCTTTTAAAATGGGTTCTCCAGAAGATATGGGCAATTTTATTAATGCCGTAATTCACGAAAGAGCATTTGATAAATTGGCAAAATATATAGATCAAGCCAAGAAAGATAAAAAAGCAGAAGTAGTTATTGGCGGTAATTACGACAAATCTAAAGGTTACTTTATAGAGCCAACGGTAATTTTAACTACAGATCCTAAATATACTACAATGGTTACTGAATTGTTTGGACCAGTAGTTACCATCTATTTATACGACGATAAAAAATGGGAAGAAACCTTGCATTTGGTAGACGAAACAAGTCCGTATGCGCTTACCGGCGGTATTTTCTCACAAGATAGATACGCCGCAGCTCAAGCAACCGATATTTTGCAAGATGCAGCAGGAAACTTTTATATAAACGACAAGCCAACCGGAGCCGTTGTAGGAAGACAACCTTTTGGCGGTGCCAGAGCAAGTGGAACTAACGATAAAGCAGGTTCTAAGTTAAACTTGTTACGTTGGGTTAGCCCACGTTTAATTAAAGAAACTTTTGTACCCGCAACAGATTACAGATATCCGTTTATGGGTGAGTAAAAGTTTGTTTATAACTTTACGAAATTGATAAAGGCTGTTTCAAAAATTACTTAATTTGAAACAGCCTTTTTTTGTTTTGGTTAAAACAAGATTTTTTTAACCTTTATATTTCATAGGTAAATGTACCAAACTTTTGGTTTCGAAAAACTCTTCTTCAAAAATATCGCGCAACGGATAGACTTTTGCCGTAGCATATTTTTTTAATTCTTCGTGCAAATCACCCCCTTTTAAATATAAAATTCCGTTTCTGTGTTCGTGTTGGTTTTTCTTGGCTATTCTACCTTTTACCCAACGTACAAAAGTTTCCATTTGGGCTACAGCGCGACTCACAATAAAATCGTAATGCCCGTCTATTTCTTCTACTCTGCAATTGCTGGTTTTTACATTCCGTAAAGCTAAACTTTGTACCACTTCTTCTACTACCTTAATTTTTTTACCAATACTATCTACTAGATGAAATTCTGTTTCGGGAAACATAATGGCAAGCGGTATTCCGGGGAAACCGCCACCTGTACCAACATCTAAAATTTTTGCGCCGGGATTAAATTTTTGAAATTTTGCGATAGCCAGCGAATGTAAGACATGGCGTAAATAAATTTCTTCTATGTCTTTTCTGGAAACCACGTTTATTTTGGTATTCCAGTCTTTATACAAAACACCTATTTCTTCCATCTGTTCTATTTGCAACGGACTAAGGTTTTGAAAGTATTTTAAAATTTGTTCCAAATCGATTTGTTTTAAATAAATTATCGCTTTTCTATTCCGTAAAGAGAATAAAGCGTTATTCTTTCCGCAACAGTTGGAAAGAATCTTTTTTGCCGTACAAAGTTAAGGTATCTCCTTCTTCTATCATAGATTTTCCGTAAGGAGAGCCAATATATTCTGAAGTTGCTTTTTGTATACCCAGAACTATTATGCCTTTACGGATAAGCTGCAACTGGTTTAACGTTTTTTCGCGCAGATAACTATCTTCTGTTACACGCCACTCTGTTACTTGATAGCCTCCTTCCAAATGTAAAATTGCCGCATAATCTTTTACATCTAAACTAGTGTATTTGTCTAAGGCTTTATTAATTATTTTAGAAAGATAGCGGTCTACCCATTTGCTGCGTACTGCCCACCACAAAAAAACGATTCCAAAAACAATTACTCCTATACTATATAATAGAGAACTGGTTTTATCTGGAATCAAGAAAGTTAGAATAAGCGATGACATTGCTGTAACTATACCGGCATTACCAATAATCATTAACATAGAAATTATACGCCGCCGTACGGGATGGTTAACTACTTTTTCTGCTTCGCTGGTGGTGTATCCGGTACCTGTATAGGCAGATCTGGCTTGAAAACTTGCAGATTGTGTAGACAAACCGGTATGCACCAAAGCCAAAGTAGCTATTTTGGTAAGCAATAAAGATAAACTAACAATTAGAAATAAAGAAATTGCGGCAATCATTGTTTTGTTTTTTTAAAAGATAAGCAAAAGAGAGAATTATGAAAACAAAGCTCTAAAATAAATCATTAATCTTTATCTTTGACTTTTATTGCAAATTTAATGGAACACAAACAAATTCGTTTCTCCCGAGTAGACTCTGCAAAGTTTTTTAGAACTTTAAATAAACGGGTAAACTCTTACTTTAAGGAAAATAAACTTCCTAAAACAGGAAACTGGAAATTACACGTGAAAACACTTATCATGTTTTCTTTATTCTTTACACCTTATTTTCTAATTCTTACGTTAGATATTTCGCAATGGTGGAAATTGTTGCTTAGTATTGTTATGGGAGTTGGTATGGCCGGCGTAGGAATGAATGTGATGCACGACGGCAACCACGGCTCGTATTCGTCTAAAAAATGGATTAACAAAATAATGGGCGGCAGTATGTATATTTTGGCCGGTAATGTTTATAATTGGCAAGTGCAACATAATGTTTTACACCATACTTATACCAATATACATGGGCACGACGAAGATTTAGAAGCCGGAAGAATTATTAGATTCAGCAAACACAGCAAATGGCGAAAATTTCATAAATTTCAGCACTATTACTCTATCTTGTTATATGGTTTATTAACTTTTAACTGGGTAATTACCACAGATTTTAAACAAACTCGACGTTATCTAAAACGTAATTTAGCGTATGGTAAAAAACCAAGTCCTCTAAAACAGTGGAGCACCCTAGCCATTACCAAAGCTTTATATATTGCCATTTGGATTATTATCCCAATGTTAATTTTAAGCATTGCTTGGTGGAAAATTTTAATTGGTTTTTTTGTAATGCATTATACTGCAGGTTTAATTTTAAGTATTGTTTTTCAATTAGCACATGTTGTAGAAGCTACAGAGATGCCTCTACCAAATAAAAAAGGCTCTATGGAAAATACTTGGGCAATACACCAATTGTTTACCACGGTCAATTTTTCTACCAATAATAAAATTGTAAACTGGTTTACCGGCGGATTAAACCACCAAGTAGAACATCATATTTTCCCTAATATAAGTCATATTCATTACAGTAAAATTGCGAACATTGTAAAAGAAACGGCTAACGAATTTAATTTGCCGTACCACGAGTATAAAACTACCAGAGCAGCTATTATTGCTCACTTTAAGCATTTAAAAGAAATGGGGGCTAAACCTGCCTTATCGGTATAATTAAAAAATTTATTATGCAACATCTTTCAGACAGAATAAATAGATTAGAAACCTCTGCAACCCTTGCAATGGCTGCCAAAGCTAGAGAGTTAAAAAGTCAAGGAAAAGAGATTATTAGTTTAAGCCTGGGGGAACCAGATTTTAACACGCCAGATTTTGTTAAAGAAGCAGCCATACAAGCCATAAACGACAATTATAATTCGTATACGCCGGTAGACGGCTATGCAGATTTAAAAGAAGCTATCCGTACCAAGTTTAAACGTGATAATAGCTTAGAATATGAGGCTTCTCAAATTGTGGTAAGTACCGGTGCAAAGCAAGCTTTAGCAAATATTGCATTGGTAAGTTTAAATCCTGGGGACGAAGTTATTTTACCTTGCCCCTACTGGGTGAGTTACAGAGATATTGTGAAAATTGCCGAAGGCGTTAGCATAGAAGTAAAAACGTCTATAGAAAACGATTTTAAAATGACACCAGAGCAGCTGGAAAAGGCAATCACGCCACGCACCAAAATGCTATGGTTTAGTTCGCCGTGCAATCCAAGTGGCTCTTTATATAGCAATGAAGAGTTACGGGCTTTAGCAGATGTTTTACAAAAACATCCGGATATTATTGTTGTTAGTGATGAGATTTACGAACACATTAATTTTACCGGAGAAGCACACGCGTCTATGGCGCAATTTGAAGATATGTACGACCGTACGGTTACTGTAAATGGTGTTTCTAAAGCTTTTGCTATGACCGGATGGCGTATTGGTTATATTGGCGCACCAACTTATATTGCCAGAGCTTGTACCAAAATGCAAGGCCAAATTACCAGCGGCGCAAATTGTATTGCTCAACGTGCTACCATTGCTGCATTAGAAGCGCCGGTGAGCAAAATACAACATATGATAGATACTTTTAAGGAAAGAAGAAGTCTTATTTTGGAATTACTACAAGACGTAGAAGGTTTTGAATGCAACCAACCAGAAGGTGCTTTTTATGTATTTCCTAATGTATCGCACTTTTTTGGAAAAACTTTTAATAATCAAAAAATCAACAACGCTACAGATTTAGCAATGTATTTGTTGGAAGAAGCTAACGTGGCTACCGTAACCGGCGATGCTTTTGGCAATCCGGATTGTTTACGATTAAGCTACGCGGCCAGCGAAACTGAAATTAAAGAAGCCATAAAACGCATAAAACAAGCCTTGAATTAGGCAACTTGTTTGACAACGTAAAAAACGCTCGGGAATTTACTGTTTCTAGCGTTTTTTATTTCGTTTATCTATAAGCAAAAATGCTTTACGGATTTATTCGGTAAAATAATTATTATAGGAGTTGTGTTTTCCGTAAAGTTAACTTATCTATTTCGCCAAAAGAAAGGTGTTAAAACAATAAGTACGGTAAATAATTCTAACCTACCAATAAGCATTAAAAAAGAGCTCCACCATTTTCCGGCGGCAGGCAAACTGGCAAAATTATCTACGGGACTCAAATCTCCAAAAGCCGGACCTATATTTCCTAAAGAAGAAGCTGCGCCCCCTAAAGCAGACGGAAAATCTAATCCTAAAGCAGCAAAACCAACCGCTCCAATTATAAAGGCCAACATATAAACTATAAAAAAGCCCAGTACATTAAAAACAATTTCGTGTTTGATAGACAGCTTATTATAACGTACGGGCAAAATAGCGTTAGGATGCAAAGAACGTTTAAACTCTGTTATGCCATTTCGTATCATAATAATATGTCGCACTATTTTTATACCCCCGGCAGTAGAACCCGCAGAACCGCCCATAAAAAACAACCCGAAAAATAGAATTGTAAGAAAAGGCGTCCATAAAGTAAAATCTGCAGTTACAAAACCGGTTGTGGTAATTACAGAAAGCACTTGAAATAAAGCGTGTCTAAAAGAAGCTTCTGCTCGACCAAATTCTAAAGTATGTGTGATAGACGAAAGTCCTAAATCTGCTCTAAAGTATATAATTAAGGCAGCTATTGCAGTAAAGCCTGTTACAAAAATGGCATACCATTTAAATTCTTCATCTCGAAAAACTCGTTTAAAATTTCCTTTAAAGGCAAAATAACTCATGATAAAATTCATACCGGCCAAGAACATAAAAACAATAATAATATATTGTATTAGCGGCTGGTCATTCCAATAGGCCACGCTAGCATTTTTTGTAGAAAAACCACCGGTAGACAAGGTACTTAACGCGTGGTTTACGGCATCAAAAAGTCCCATTCCGGCAACGTTTAATAAAACTGTTTCGGCTACGGTATAACCAAAATAAATTAGCCAAAGTCTTTTTGCAGTATCGGTAATACGGGGTTTTAGTTTATCTGCGCTCGGGCCGGGTGCTTCAGCAGAAAAAAGTTGCATACCGCCAATACCTAAGAGCGGCAAAATTGCGACTGCCAAAACAATAATTCCCATTCCGCCAATCCAATGGGTTAAACTTCGCCACAACAAAACACCTCGCGGTAAGATTTCTATATCTTGTAAAATTGTGGCTCCGGTAGTGGTATAACCGGACATTGTTTCAAAAAAAGCTTTGGTAATTGTGGTAATAGAATTAGTAAATAAATAAGGAAGCATGCCGCTTATACTCATAACTATCCATCCCAAGGTTACGATTAAATAACCTTCTCTGCCGCGTATATCTTTAAGGTGGGTTTTTGTAGCGAGCATCATCAGTAAACCACTTAAAATAGTTAACCCCGATGCTCCAGAAAGTTGCATTGCTGCAGCTTCTTGGTAATACCAGCTTACCAAACTTGCAATAGCCATAAAACCGCCATTAAAAACCAACAGCAGCCCCATAATATAAAATACCAGTTTTGTATTGAGTTTTGGCATTACAAAAACAATTTTTCTACCTTATGAATAGATCGTGGCAAGCAACCTACCACCACTCTATCTCCCGGTCTTATTACAAAATCTCCTAAAGTAATAATACCTTCGCCGTCTCTAATAACACCGCCTATAATCGCAGAACGCGGAAAATTAAGGTTTACAATTCTTTTGTTGGCTACTTTAGAAGATTCGCGCACCTTAAACTCTAAAAGTTCTGCGTTCATATTATTTAATTTGGTCATTGCCACCACTTCGCCTTTGCGTACATACCTAAAAATATTATTGGCCGCTAAAAGTTTTTTATTGATTAAAGTGTTGATACCAATAGAGTGACTGAGTTGAAAATAATCCATATTTTCTACCAAAGAAATGGTTTTGGTTACACTTTTGGATTTTGCCACCAAACAAGACATAATATTTGTTTCGGAGTTTCCAGTTACGGCAATAAAAGCATCCATATTATGAATGTTTTCTTCTTCTAATAAATCTACATTTCTACCATCGCCGTGTATTATCAAAACTTCCGGCAATTCGTCTGCCAGCTCAAGGGCTTTTTCTTTGTTTATTTCGATAAGCTTTACATTAAATCTTGCTTCGCTTAAATTTTTAGCTGTTTTTCGACCAATTTTACTTCCGCCAAGAATCATGATGTCTTTAATATCGTGCTTTACTTTACCGGTAAGTTTATATAATTGCGAAACCCCGTCTTCTGGTGTAATAAAATATACCTGATCGCCTTTTTTAAATTGCGTATCTCCTCGAGGAATTAACGTATACTGCGTACCGTAGCGTTGTATTGCTATGCAAACAAATTGTATTGAAGAAAACATTCCGGCCGCTTCTTGCACGGTTTTACCAACGAAAGGAGCGCTTACAGAAAGTTTAAAACCTACCATATTTAAAAGTCCTTCGTCAAACTGAAAACTATCGTTAAAAACAGATTGGTTTAAAAGGAGGGCAATTTCTTTAGAAGCCAAAGCCTCTGGCGAAATAAGTTCATCTATCCCAAATTTCTTAAAACCCAGCTCTTCTCTATTTTCCAAAAATTCTGAATTAGACACTCTGGCAACCGTGCGTTTTGCGCCTAGTTGTTTAGCCAAAACACAGATGGTTATATTAGTTGTCTCACTATTGGTTACGCCAATAACCAAATCTGCACCTTTTACTTGGGCTTCGTGCAAAATAGCCATAGAAGTCGCATCCCCTTTTAACGCCTTAATGTCTAGGTTTTTATCTGCATATTCTAGTTTTACTGCATCCGGATCTATAAGGGTGATATCTTGCGATTCGTACGATAATAGTTTAGAAAGATGAAAACCAACTTCTCCGGCTCCAGCAATTAAAATCTTCATAATGAAACAAAATTTACTCGGCAAAGGTAGTTTTTTCCTATAATTTGAACCGCAAGCCTTTAGCATTTTTTTTTGAGCATAAGCCAAAATATATTGCATAAAACGTATCTTTACAAAAAATTAAGCCATGGCTAAAAAGGTTATTCCGTATAAAGATTCTAAACTGAACAAGAAAAAACAGGTGGAGAAAATGTTTGACACCATTTCTGAAAATTATGACGGTCTTAACCGCGTTATTTCTTTTGGAATAGACACTACTTGGCGCAAAAAGGTTATAAAACTTATCGCAGCCACCAACCCGCTAAATGCTTTAGATATTGCTACTGGCACAGGCGATTTGGCAATTAGTTTGGCAGAAGCGGGTATTGATAATGTTACCGGTTTAGACCTATCTGAAGGGATGCTTAGTGTTGGCCGAAAAAAAATAAAAGAAAAAAAACTAGAGAATAAAATTACAATGGTGCAAGGCGATTCAGAAGCTTTACCTTTTGAAGAGAATCATTTTGATGCTATATGCGTAGCCTTTGGTGTACGGAATTTTGAAAATTTACAAAAGGGTCTGGCAGAAATTTATCGCGTGTTAAAACCCGGGGGTATTTTTGTGGTTTTAGAAACTTCGGTACCAACCAAAACTCCTTTTAAACAAGGTTATAGCTTATATACTAAATACATGTTGCCGGTTATTGGCAAAATCTTTTCTAAAGATAAAGTGGCGTACCAATATTTGAGTGATAGCGCTGCAGTTTTTCCTTACGGAAAGAAATTCAACAATATTTTACAAAAAATTGGGTTTACATCTATAGAAAACAAACCACAAACTTTTGGTGTAGCCACCATTTATACCGCATCAAAATAATTATATGAGAAAAATCTTTTTAGTTTTATTGCTTTGCATAGGGTTTCAAAGCCTTAGCGCTCAAGGTTTTTTTAGATCTGGAGATAAGCTTAGAAACTTAGATAATTTTGATAAACAACGTTGGTCCTGGGGGTATTATTTAGGCTTTAACTCCTACGATTTTAAATTTGATTATGAAGAAGAAGCACCGGATGTACTGGTAGAAAAAAACATTGGATTTAATATAGGACTTATTGGTAACTTACGCCTTAACGATTATATAGATCTCCGTTTAGAACCAGGTGTTATTTTTGCCGGCAGAAACCTAACCTATCCCGATATACCGGAAGACAATCTTAGAGAGGTAAAATCTACTTATGTTCATATTCCGCTTTTGGTTAAATTTTCTACCAAGCGTCTTAACAATTTTAAACCCTTTATTATTGGCGGGGTTTCTACTTCTATAAATTTATCGAGCAACGAAGATAATCCAGACGATAACAGTGTGGGCGAATTTAGAATGAAAACTAGCACTTATTATTATGAGGTTGGTTTTGGAATAGATTTTTATTTATTCTTCTTTAAATTTACACCTAGCATTCGTGGGGTTTTCGCTTTAAGCGATGAGTTAAAACGCGATAAAGATCCTAACAGCCCGTATACTTCTAACATTAATCAAATGTCTACGCGCGGGGTTTTTCTTAACTTTAAATTTCAGTAAAAATATTAGCGACGCCTAAACTCGCTTAAACTTATAGCAGTTGCAGTAGCCACGTTTAAACTTTCTGTTTTTTGGTGTGCGCCAAATTGCGGAATACTAATGCTGTTTGTTACGATATTTCCTATTGTTGACGAAATACCGTTTGCTTCGTTGCCTAAAATCAAGACAGCTTCTTTTGGCAATACAGCGCTATAAACTGACTCTGCTTGCATAAAAGTTCCGTAAAGCGGTAATCCTAAATTGGGCAAGCTCTCTTCTAAATTGGTATAGCTTACTCTTACACGGGCAATAGAGCCCATTGTAGCCTGAATTACTTTTGGGTTATAACAATCTACCGTATCTTTAGAGCATATAATATTTTCTATTCCAAACCAATCGCACAGTCTTATAATTGTTCCTAAATTTCCGGGATCTCTAACGCCGTCTAAAGCCACTATCAAGCCTTTTTTTAAGGTCTCGGAGTTTTCGGGTATTTTAAACAAAGCCAAGGCAGTTTGCGGAGTAGAAAGTTTAGAAATTTTTTGCAACTCTCCCGGTTTTAATAGTTGAATTTTATTTTTGGGTGTATAAAACAGGTCTACTTCCGTAAAGAGCATTTCTAACTCAAAACTAGAATTTAAGAGCTCTTTGATAACTTTTACACCTTCGGCAAAAAAAAGTTGGTGTTTCTGTCTATATTTTTTTTGAGTTAGGCTGTTTATTAGCTTTATTTGGCTTTTGCTAAGCATAAATTAATGTATTTTTGAAACAGAATTTTTGTATTTGAAATTGACATCGACAAAAATAGCATTATTTCTATTAGTAATTCTACTAGCGTCTTGTAACGCCGTAAAACGAGTAGGAAACGATGAGCATTTGCTCACGCAAAATACCATTTTTAAAAATGGTGAAAAAATTTCTGATAGTGAAGTTTACAATCAATTATTTCAAAAACCAAATGTACGTTTACCGTTGGTGAGAATGCCCTTACGCCTTTTTATTTATAATATGGCGAAACCAGAGCCCGACTCTACTTTTTATACTTGGTTAGAAGAAAAACCAAAACGCAAAAAACGCTTAATTAATTTCTTTTCGGAAAAACAAGTAGAGCGTATGGGAAATGCCTATGTTGGTTTTAATAATTTTTTGAAAGAAACCGGAGAGGCTCCTACAATTTTTAGCGAACAGAAAACAGAAAATTCTGCTAACCGATTAAAATCTTGGTATTGGAATCACGGCTGGTTTAACGCCGAAACCGATTTTAAAATAAACAAAAAAGACAATAAACGCGCTACGGTAGACTATTATGTAAAACCCAAACAACCTTATATAATAGATTCTATTTCTTCTAGAATACCTTCTTCTGTGGCAGACTCTATCTACCAATTACACAAAAAAGAAGCTATAATAAAAGACGGACAAAAATTTGAAACCAACAATTTTGAGACAGAGCGGGAAAGGCTTACCACTCTTTTTAGAAACAACGGTTTATATCATTTTGAGCAAGAGTACGTTTCTTTTGATGCAGACACCATAAACACTAACCACAAAGTAAATATAGATGTTGTAATTGCAGATAGACGCAACCAAGAAGACAGTACGGCGGTAGAAGATTTTAACGTTCACCGCATAAGCCAGGTAAACATTTTTACAGATTATCGTTACAAGTTTAAAGACTACCCACTCTTAGATTCTGCCAAGCATAAAGGCTATAATTTATACAGTTTTGAAGATTTAAAATTTAAACCCAAAGCCATAACCGATGCTGTTTTTATAAAAAAAGGAAACGTGTATCGCGACCGAGACCGATCTTTAACCTACCGCCGGTTTAATGAATTGCAAATGTTTGAGTATCCCAATATTCAATATATGGAAGATCCTCGCGATAGCACCAAAACCAGTTTGATTACCAATATATTTTTAACCCCAAAACCTAAATTTGGAGTAGATTTTAATTTTGATGTTTCGCGCAGTAATATTCAAGAATTTGGTTTGGGTTTTGGCGGTTCTCTCTTAATTCGTAATATTTTTGGCGGTGCCGAAATTTTAGAAATTGGCGGCCGCGGAAGTATAGGTAACTCTAAAGATGCCGCAAAAGATAAAGAAAATACATTTTTTAATATTTCCGAAATTGGCGGAAATCTCAATCTTACCTTTCCAAAAATTGCATTTCCTATAAAAACAACAGGGATAATTCCTAAATCCATGTCGCCATTTACCAATTTGAGCGTTGGTTTTAGCACGCAGAAAAACATAGGTTTAGATAAACAAAACGTAACGGGTAAGTTTGCATATCGCTGGTATCCTTCTAAAGAATTATCGCATAGATTTGAACTTTTAGACTTGCAGTATGTACGCAATTTAAACGTAGCAAATTACTTTAATATTTACCGAAATTCTTACGATCGTCTTAACGAAGTTGCACAAGATAATTATGACCAAATAAATCCGGAGTATTTTGAAGCCCAAGACCCAAACAGCAACACTTCACCAAACTTAAAAATTCCCGAAGGTACAACTGCATTTATAAACGATTTTAAAAATAACACATACAATTTAAACCAAGACGAGCGCAGTATTACCCGTAACATTATAGAACGCAAAGATAGGCTTACAGAAGACAACTTGATTCTGGCTTCTAACTTTAGTTATATGCATAACACCCGCGAAAATATTTATGATGAAGAGTTTTCGCAATTTAGATTTAAGATAGAAGCTGCAGGAAATACGCTGTCTCTATTGGCACCTGTAATTGGTTTAAAAAAGAACAGAAACGATAATTATAATTTATTTGGTGTTCAGTTTTCGCAATATGCAAAAATTGAAACAGATTTTATAAAACATTGGGATCTTGGTCAACAAAACATTATAGCCGTTAGGGCTTTAGCGGGAATTGCTATTCCATACGGCAATTCTAACAGCATACCTTTTGCCCGAAGTTTTTTTGCCGGCGGCGCGAACGATAATCGTGGCTGGCAAGCTTATGATTTAGGACCCGGCAGCAGCGGTAGTATAAATGAGTTTAACGAGGCAAATATGAAGTTAAGCTTTAACGCAGAATACCGGTTTAATCTATTTGGCTCGTTACACAGCGCGGTTTTTGTAGATGTAGGAAATATTTGGAACGTTTTAGATAATGTAGAAGACCCACAATCTACTTTTACCGAATTTGCAGATTTAAAACAATTGGCCGTTGGTTCTGGTTTTGGTTTACGCTATGATTTAGATTTTTTCGTAATTCGTTTAGATTTAGGATTTAAAACCTACAATCCAGCATATTATGACCAGAAATGGTTTACAAACTATAACTTTGCACACGCTGTTTATAATGTTGGGATCAATTATCCTTTCTAGCAATAATATTTTATTAATTTTGTATTTAAAAATCAATTAAAAGTAAACCATGGCACACACTATCAAACCAGGAGTTGCAACCGGCAAAGAAGTTCAAGAGATATTTGATCACGCAAAGAAAAACAACTATGCTTTACCGGCCGTAAATGTTGTTGGCTCCAATAGTATAAATGCGGTTTTAGAAACTGCCGCAGAGTTAAACGCACCGGTAATTATACAGTTTTCTAACGGCGGAGCACATTTTAATGCAGGTAAAGGCTTGCCTAACGACAAGCAGCAAGCAGCGGTTTTAGGTGGTGTTGCCGGCGCAAAACACATTCACGATTTGGCAAAAGCATACGGAGCATCTGTAATATTACATACGGACCATTGTGCCAAAAAATTATTACCTTGGATTGACGGTCTTTTAGACGAAGGCGAAAAATATTACAAAGAACACGGTAAACCTTTGTATTCTTCGCATATGATAGATTTAAGCGCAGAACCAATAAAAGAAAACATAGAAACCTGTAAAAAATATCTTTCCCGTATGGAAAAAATGGGAATGACTTTGGAAATAGAATTAGGCATAACCGGCGGCGAAGAAGATGGCGTAGACAACACAGGCGTAGACTCTTCTAAACTTTACACCCAACCCGAAGAAGTTGCTTATGCTTACGAAGAATTAAGCAAAATAAGCGACCAATTTACTATTGCTGCAGCTTTTGGTAACGTACACGGTGTATACAAACCGGGTAACGTAAAATTGACCCCAAAAATTCTTAAAAATTCGCAAGAGTATATTACTGAAAAATATAATGTAGAAAAAAATCATATAGATTTTGTATTTCACGGTGGTAGTGGCTCTTCTGTAGAAGAAATTAGAGAAGCTATTGGTTATGGCGTTATAAAAATGAATATAGACACAGATCTTCAATATGCATTTGCAGCCGGCGTTAGAGATTATATGATGGAGAAAAAAGATTACCTTGCCAGCCAAATTGGTAATCCTGAAGGTGAAGATGCACCAAACAAAAAATATTACGACCCAAGAAAATGGTTACGAGAAGGAGAAAAAAGCTTTAAAGAAAGACTCAAAAAAGCTTTTGAAGATTTAAACAACGTGAATACTTTATAAAATTATCCTTTTCTAACTTAATTATTAACAAACCCCTAAATTATGGCTTGGTTTAAAAGAACAAAAAAAGGAATACAAACCGCTACAGAAGATAAAAAAGATGTACCAAAAGGTTTGTGGTACAAATCTCCTACCGGTAAAATTGTAGATGCAGAACAACTGGCAAAAAACCATTACGTAAGTCCGGAAGACGGTTACCACGTAAGAATTGGCAGCCAGGAATATTTTGAAATACTTTTTGACGAGAATAAATATAAAGAGCTCGACAAAAACCTTACGGCAAAAGATCCACTTAAATTTGAAGACAAAAAGAAGTATCCAGATCGTATAAAAGAAGCCCAGAAAAAAACCGGTCTTAAAGACGCGATGCGTGTTGCTGTTGGTAAGTCTAAAGGAAAAGATTTGGTAGTAGCCTGTATGGATTTTAGATTTGTTGGCGGCTCGATGGGTTCTGTAGTTGGCGAAAAAATAGCCAGAGCGGCAGATTATGCCATGGAAAAGAAAATACCTTTAATGATAATTTCTAAATCAGGCGGCGCAAGAATGCAAGAAGCTGTTTTATCGTTAATGCAGTTGGCTAAAACTTCCGTAAAGGTTGCGCAATTGGCAGAAGCCAAAATCCCGTATATTTCTTTATGTACAGATCCTACAACGGGCGGCACTACAGCCTCTTTTGCAATGTTGGGCGATATTAATATAGCAGAACCAGGCGCGTTAATTGGTTTTGCGGGACCACGTGTAGTTAGAGATACCACAGGAAAAGAATTGCCGGAAGGTTTTCAAACTTCAGAATTTTTAGAAGAGCATGGCTTTTTAGATTTTATAACCCATAGAAGAGATTTAAAAAACAAAGTTAATATGTATATAGACTTGATTTTAAATCAACCGATTAGGGCTTAAAATAGTTATCTATAAAAAAGTCCTCGTTAAAATTAACGAGGACTTTTTTTATTTATCATTTTTTGAGGCACTATTCCATTTTACCGGTTTTATGATCTTCCTTAATCGCTTCGTCTCTGTATCTGCAGCATTTGTGCACGCTATTATAAGCCTCGTCTGTAGCTTTCATATCGCTAACATCGTGCCCTACAGCAACAATGCTTTTTTTAATAGCATCTAAGCTTGTTTTCTTTTCGTTATAAATCAATTTTAGCTCGTGGGTTTCTACATTCCAATCGGCTAATTTTACGCCTTTTGCTTTAATGCATGCTTTTTCAATTCGTTCTTTACACATCTGGCAAACGCCATCTACCTCTAAAGAAGCTTTGGCATTTCTATTTTGCGAAAAGCCAAAAGAGGTTACTAGCAACACTAAAACTACAAGTAATTTTTTCATATTTTATATTTATTTAAATTATTATTTTATTCTATATCGTAATCCAATATAATACAAACTACCAAAAATTGGTCCGTATACAAATGTACTGTCAAAATTTGAACCAAAAGGATTATCGGTTCCTAATATAGGTTTTCTTTGTCGCACATTTGTAATATTTTCGCCGCCAGCATAGACTTCAAATTTAGGAGAAAATATTTTGGTAACTTGTGCATTAAGCGTATTTACTTCTGGCGAATATTCTGGCTTTTGATATTGGGGCTGATTACCAACGGTAGACGGAAAACGTTGTTTTCCTAACCAATTATAAGTAATATCAAATTTCCATCTACTATTATTTTTTATTGGAGTAGCATAAGACGCATTGGCAAAAAAACGATGTTGTGCAGTAAGTGGTTTTATTTTCTCACCGGTTAAATATTTTGTTTTTACATTATAATATTTATAAGCCAAGCGGGTATCCAATCCTTTTAAGATGTTATAATTTAATTCTGTCTGAAAACTATTGGCAAAACTATTGTTCTCTAAATTATAAAAATTGATTTCTTGCGGATTTTCCCAATCTACCACTACTTGATTTTTAAAATCTGTTCGGTAAAAATCAAAAGCAATATCTCCTTTTTGACCGAATAAATTAAAGCCTTGTAAATAAGAAACACCATAATTCCACGCAATTTCCGGCTCTAATCCGTAAATATCACTTTCGTTAGACTCTATGATATTGATATTTCTAGCTGTTGCAAACAAATTTTGATTTTCAGCAAAAATATTAGCCGAGCGTTTTCCGCGACCAAAAGAAGCGCGAAAAGCAGATTTTTCCCACGGGGTATACCGCATGTGAAATCTAGGAGTTACAAATAATCCTAAGCGGTTATGGTTATCTATACGGGCTCCAGCTGTTAAATTTAACTTTTCTAAATTATCAAATTGGTATTCAAAAAAAGCACCTACAGAATTATCAATACGTTCATAGCTTGTAGTTTCTACCAATTCGTCATACGCATCATAGGTAAAGCTTAGACCGGTTTTTATTTTATGGCGAGAATCGCTAATAATAGAATTATAAATAAAATTAGAGTACACGCTGGTATGGTCTATATTATAACGTCTTAAACCAAAGTAAGAATCTTGTTGATGATTGCTTAGCGCAAACTGAACGCCTAAATTCCGCCAAGGCAAATCCGGATCTACATAACCAAATTTACCAGAAAGATCGTAACGTTGTGTTTCGATTTCGCTTCCCCACGCATTGGTGGTCAGCTTGTCGGTATCGGGATCAAAATCTACTTCTCCAGTTTGCTTATAATCGTCAAGAAATCGCACATTTAAAAAGCCAACAAATCCGTTTTCATTATCAATATATTGCCAACGGTTCATCACGTTTATCTGATTGTAAAGTGGCATATCTAAAAAACCATCGTCATTAACATCGTGTTTTTCTTGATGTGTATTGCCGTGCACATATATACCTGTGCTCCACTTTTCGCTTACTTTAGTATTGTAATGTGCATTGAGTTCTAAACGCTGGCTGCTAGCGCCATACAAATTTAAAAATAAGTTATCGTCTTTTGTGGGCTTTTGCAACTCGGCATTAATTTGGCCTGCAATACTTTCGTACCCATTTACCACGCTACCGGCGCCTTTGGTTATTTGAATACTTTCTACCCAAGTTCCCGGGGTAAAAGTTAACCCGTAGGCTTGTGCGGCTCCTCGAACTGTAGGAATATTTTCCATTGCAATTAAAATATACGGACTTGTTAATCCCAACATTTTAATTTGTCGCGTTCCTGAAATAGCATCTGCAAAATTGACATCTATAGAAGGATTGGTCTCAAAACTTTCGGACAGGTTACAACAGGCTGCTTTTAATAGCTCATCGCTACTTACGTTCATCGTATTTTGAGAATTAAGGTAAGAACGCGATGTGGCTTGCTTTCGCGAAATTACTTTTATTTCATCTAAAGAGCTGGTAGGCGTTAAAGCATGCGTTATGGGTTTTGAAGGGTTTTTTATTGCAATGGTATCAGATTTAAAGCCTACATAGCTTATCACGATTTTTTTATAATTATCTTTATAGGGTAAAGAAAAATTGCCGTCAAAATTAGTTACCGTTCCTACCTCTGTATTTAACCAATAAACATTGGCACCCAATAACGGAAAAGATTTGCTGCTTTCGTTTTTTTCATAAATGGTTCCTTCAATTTTTTCTTGGGAAAAACTTAAAAAAGAAACACTAAGAAATAATGTAAAAAATAGATATTTCATAAATAATGTTTGTAAATAATGGTATAGAGAATTGCATGCTAATTGAAATAATTACACGCGATAGATTATTGAAAATCATCTACAAAAAGTAGACGCAAACATTAAATGATAAATACTTGGTAATGCCGGAATAAATTCTTTTGAACAAGTAAGGGTGGTTCGTAAAAAACAGCGGCGACCTTAGCATCAAAATTCCGTAAAGAAACACTAGTAGCAAAAGTAGTACTTAAAAACTCTTGTTTTTGCACCTTAATTTTCTTGCTCTCTAATTTTTTTAGAACCAGATTCTCTTTTCCGTAAACAACGTTACTCGTTTCTTTACAGCAATCTTTAGCTATTTTAAAAGTTTGATTTCTTTCTGTCTGAAGATTAGTACAAGAAGTATGTTTACAGTTTTGTAGCTCTGCAAAAAGGCTCGCTTCTATTAGAGACTCTCCGCAAAAGCGTTTATTAACTGTAAAAGAGCTTGTAGAAACAAGAATGCAAACAGCCAAAATTGGCATTAAAATAATATGAAGCGTACTATTTTTCACAGCACAAAAATAGAAAATAAAATGAATGAATAAAATAGGGCTTATATTTTAATTATTAGCGGTATTATTCCACCCCAAAAAACTGCTACAAATTTTCATGACTGTTATAAAAATAAATAGTATATTTGCCGCTCGATAGAAAAACTATCTGTACATAATAATCATTGAAATAATATTGGAATGTATTTAACAAAAGAAGAAAAAGAACAATTGTTCGAGAAGTACGGGCAAGGTAAACAAGACACCGGCTCTACAGAAGGGCAAATTGCTTTATTTACAAAGCGTATTGCGCATATCTCTGGACATTTAAAAGGAAATCACAAAGATTTCAATTCTGAGCGCTCGTTGGTAGCCTTGGTAGGTAAACGTAGAAAACTATTAGATTATTTAATGAAAAAAGACATTATACGTTACCGGGAAATAGTAAAAGAATTAGGATTAAGAAAATAATTTTAAGGGGCTTTATGCCCCTTTTTTTTATAATAAATTGTCTCGCTACAATTCTAAAAGGCGGTTTTTCATTGGTCTTACAACTACACACAACACAACAACGACCTTTGTTTAATTAGAAAAAAATAGTATGAAACCAAAAACATTTAAAGAGGTTATCGATTTAGGCGATGGCAGAACCATCTCTCTCGAAACCGGAAAATTAGCTAAACAAGCCCACGGTTCTGTTGTTGTACAAATGGGCAAAGCCATGTTGCTTTGTACCGTTGTATCTTCTTACAAACCTTCTACAATGAGCTTTTTCCCGCTAACGGTAGACTACCGCGAAAAATTTGCAGCGGCAGGAAGATATCCCGGCGGATTTTTTAAAAGAGAAGCACGACCAAGTAACGAAGAAATACTTACCATGCGATTGGTAGACCGCGTTTTGCGTCCGCTTTTCCCAAGTGATTATAAGTTTGAAACGCAGGTTATGATTCAGTTAATGTCTCATGACGAAGAAGTTATGCCAGATGCTTTGGCAGGTTTGGCTGCCTCTACGGCCATTCAACTTTCTGATATTCCTTTTGAATATCCTATTTCAGAAACAAGAGTAGCGCGTATAGATGGCGAGTTTGTTATAAACCCAACCCGCGAGCAAGTTAAAAAAGCAGACATAGATCTTATGGTAGGCGCATCAGAAGATAGCGTTTCTATGGTAGAAGGAGAAATGGATGAAATTTCTGAAGAAGAAATGGCAGAAGCTATCAAATTTGCACACGAAGCCATTAAAAAACAATGTCAGGCACAAGTAAAATTGGCCGAAGCTTTCGGTAAAAAAGAAACACGAGAGTACGAAAAAGAAACTAACGACGAGGAGTTAGAGAAAAAGATAAACGATGCTGCCTACGACAAAGTTTACGACATCGCTAAACAAGGTCTAGGAAAACACGATCGTACAGATGCTTTTGATAAAGTAAAAGAAGAAGTTGAAGCTTTATTTGACGAAGAAGAATTGGAAGAAAAAGGAGACTTGATTTCCAAATACTTCAAAAGCACGAAAAAAGAAGCCATTAGAGACTTAACTATAAAAGAAGGTATTCGTTTAGACGGAAGAAAAACAGACGAGGTAAGATCTATCTGGTGTGAAGTAGATTATTTACCATCTACCCACGGCTCTTCTATCTTTACCCGTGGAGAAACACAAGCTTTAGCTACGGTTACTTTAGGAACTTCGCGTGAAGCAAACGTAGTAGATTTACCAACCGTACAAGGCGAAGAAACGTTTTATTTACATTATAACTTTCCACCATTTTCTACAGGAGAAGCCTATCCAATTCGCGGTACTTCCAGAAGAGAAATTGGTCACGGTAACTTAGCACAGCGCGCTTTAAAAGGAATGCTTCCAGAAAGCTGCCCTTATACAGTTCGCGTAGTTTCTGAAGTTTTAGAATCTAACGGTTCTTCTTCTATGGCAACGGTTTGCGCAGGAACTATGGCGCTTATGGATGCCGGAATACAGCTTAAAAAGCCGGTTTCAGGAATTGCAATGGGACTTATTTCTAAAGGAGACGATTATGCAGTTTTATCAGACATTTTAGGAGATGAAGACGCTTTAGGTGATATGGACTTTAAAGTAACCGGTACAGAAGATGGGATTACTGCCTGTCAAATGGATATAAAAATCAAAGGCTTGTCCTACGAAATTTTAGTAAAAGCTCTAAAACAAGCTAGAGAGGGCAGATTGCATATCTTAAATAAATTGACAGAAACTATTGCAGAACCAAACGAGAATGTAAAAACATACGCTCCAAAAATTATAACCAGAAGAATTCCAGGCGAATTTATTGGTGGTCTTATTGGTCCGGGTGGAAAAACCATTCAAGAACTACAAAAAACAACTGGAACAGAGATTGTTATAAACGAAGATCCGGAAACCGAAGAAGGTATTGTAGAAATCTTGGGTACCAGTCAAGAAGGTATAGATAAGGTAATGACTAAAATAGACTCTATTACTTTTAAGCCTGAAAAAGGTAGCGTTTACGAAGTAAAAGTTATCAAGGTTTTAGACTTTGGCGCTGTAGTAGAATATTTAGACGCTCCAGGCAACGAGGTGTTATTACATATTTCTGAACTAGCTTGGGAACGTACCAACAATGTTACAGATGTTGTAAATATTGGAGATGTGATAGACGTAAAATACTTTGGTTTTGATCCTAAAAACAAAAAAGACAAAGTATCTAGAAAGGCACTTTTACCAAGACCGGACAAAAAGTAATTTCTAAATAACGTTTTTAAAGAGGTTTTACCTTAAAAAGCTTCCGTCTATTTGACGGAAGCTTTTTTTATACTGACAAACCTGCACAAAATAGACGACTTGTCACCTATTCTTTTTACGAGATAATAACATTACATAGATTTTAATACTAAAATAATGCAAAAGCCTTAATGCTTCCGTACATTATTTAGTAATTTAGAAACGTTTACAAATTAATTTGAAAAAACCAGCTTTCTGCATACAACTTGCAGCTTTTGTAACCTATTAAAATTAAATAGTGATAATCTATAAATCAAAAAAATGAAAATACTAGTTATTGGAGCCGGAAATATGGGATTAACCTACTCTGAAGGAATGGCAACTTCGCCACTTTTGAGTAACCACAATTTAAGAATATTTGATACCGACCCCAAAAAAAGATTGGCTTTGGATGAAATATCGCACTTTGATGTGTTTGCAAATTTAGAAGATTGTTTACCCAACGCTGATTTAGTATTTATAGCGGTAAAACCTTACCATAGCGATGATCTTTTTGAAAAGATGAAACCTATGATTAACCAAAGTCAAATATTCATTTCGTTAATGGCAGGTGTAACTATCAAATCTATACAAGATAGGCTAGGCGCTAAAAAAGTAGTAAGAACTATGCCCAACTTGCCTGCACAAGTAGGTAAAGGTGTAACTTCTTATACAGAGTCTGAAGAAGTATCGCGTATAGAATTATTAATGATTCGTAATTTACTCGATACCACAGGAGAATCTATTCACGTAGATACCGAAAAATTTGTAGATGCCTCTACCGGCATTTCCGGCAGTGGTCCTGCCTATGTTTTCTACTTTATGCAATCTATGCTAGAGGCCGCACTAAAAATGGGCTTTTCAGATTACGACTCCAAAGTATTAGTAAGCAGCACTTTTGAAGGAGCAGTAGAACTCTTTAACCAATCAGATCTTACGCCGGAATCTTGGATGGACCGCGTAGCCTCTAAAGGAGGAACTACCAGAGCCGCCTTAGATTCTATGGATGACAATAATGTAAAAGAATTAATTAAAGAAGCCGCCTATGCAGCTTTTGACAGAGCTGTAGAATTAGGCAAATAATAACCCTAAAAACACAATATGCAAACTAAACGAGTAGTAGTAAAGGTTGGTACAAATGTATTGACCAATAAAGACAACAGGATTCTAGGACCAGTTTTAAAAGAATTGGTTCGTCAAATATCTGTCCTTTACGAACGAGACGTCATGGTAATCTTGGTATCCTCAGGATCTGCCATAGCAGGAAGAGAAGTTTTAGGAGAATGTAGTTTAGAAGACAAGTCGGTTAGGCGTCAAGTATATTCAGCTGTGGGTCAACCAAGAATGATGCGCCACTATTATAGCATTTTTCACGATTACGGAATGCGATGCGCGCAGGTTTTAGCAACCAAACGTGATTTTGCGCCAGGTAAATATCGCGAAAATATGATAAGCTGTTATGAAGGTCTGCTTTCGCAAGGTATAATACCAATCGCAAACGAAGATGACGCGGTATCGTTAACTATGTCTATGTTTTCAGACAACGACGAATTGGCAAGCTTAGTGGCAGAGTTGGTAAACGCCGATAGGTTAATTATTTTAACAGATACAGAAGGGCTTTTTACCGGGCATCCGGATGACGATGATTCCGAAAAGTTAAACGAAGTGACTACCAACCAAGACGTAGAAAAATACGTACAAGCTTCTGAAAAAGGAGAAGGCGAAGGTCGCGGCGGTATGGAATCTAAATTAAAAATTGCCAAAGGCACCGCTAACAAAGATATACCAACGTATATAGCCAATGGCAAGCGTGCAAACGTGATTGTTGATATTGTAGATGGGAAAGAAGTTGGAACTAAATTTATAAACGGTTAGTTTACAATTTGTGAAAAAGAAAAATCAAAAAAATTAAAAACATGAAACTTTTAGATACCAATAAAAAAAATCAAGTCTTACAATCGATGATGGATATTATCGAAAAAAGACGAGCAGAAATAATTGAAGAAAATAAAAAAGATTTAGAAGCTTTTGATAGAGACGATCAAGCTCTTTACGACCGTTTGGTGGTAAATGAAGCCAAAATAGATGGTATGATTCAAGCCATCAAAGAAGTTAAAGAACAAGAAGATCCTGTAGGGAAAGAAATTTCCAGTATCACCTTAGACAGCGGATTAAAAGTTACCAATAAGACAGATCCATTTGGCACTATTTTAATTATATACGAATCTAGACCAGATGTAACTATAGAAGCTGCTGTTTTAGCCTTTAAGGCAAATAATAAAATACTACTAAAAGGTGGTAAAGAAGCTATAAACAGTAATCTTATTTTAGAAAAATGCTGG
Source organism: Haloflavibacter putidus (assembly GCF_006546625.1). Classification (GTDB taxonomy): domain Bacteria; phylum Bacteroidota; class Bacteroidia; order Flavobacteriales; family Flavobacteriaceae; genus Mesonia; species Mesonia putida. Next base: position 29,385 of record NZ_VIAR01000009.1, on the reverse strand, counting down.
CACGAAGCTTTAGCGGAAAATGATTTGGATAAAGACTGGATAAAACTCTTGCATTTAAAGAGAGAAGAAACCCAAGAATTTTTACGCAATCCTACCGAAAAAATAGATTTGATTGTACCCAGAGGAAGCGAGCGTCTTATAAAATTTGTAAAAGACCACGCTACTTGCGCTGTTTTAATTAGCGGTAGAGGAAACAATTTTCTATATGTTGCAGAAGATGCAAATTGGGAAAAAGCAGTAAAGGTTATCATTAATGCAAAAACCGAAAAAATTTCTGGATGCAATGCCTTGGATAAAGTTTTAATAGATAAAAACATTCCGAATTATGAAGCCAAGCTTAAGGAGATACAAGAAATCCTAAGCGGTGTAAATGTAGAAATTGTGGTAGATGAAAAAATTGGAAAAACCTTAACCAATGCTTCAAAAATACCAAACGAAGACACTTGGTACGAAGAATTTTTGGCTATGAAAATACTACTGGCGGAAGTAGATGGCTTAGATGAAGTTATTGACACGATAAACAAATATTCTGGTGGGCACTCCGCTTCTATCTTAACCGAGAGCAAAGAAAAAGCAGCCAAGTTTATGGAGCAAATAGATAGTGCTGCCGTTTACCATAATGCATCTACCAGATTTACAGATGGCGGACAAATGGGCGTTGGCGCAGAATTGGCTATTAGTACAGACAAATTGCACCACCGCGGCCCGTTAGGCTTAAAGCAATTGGTTACTAACAAATACTATGTTTATGGTGACGGCCACGTGCGCGTGTAACCATTTTGATAAAATGAATTTTATTTAGAAAAACCCGCCTTTTAAGGTGGGTTTTTTTGATAGAAGGAAAAATTAATGTAGCTTTAACAATTCATTTTGATAACCAACCCATTTTTTAATGCAAAGAAATCTTTTTCTAGCTTTCTTTAGTGCTTTTTTTTTACTGAATCTTTCCGCGCAAGCGCAAAACAAAAAAGAAATACTAAGAGAATTTAATCAAGTATTTGGTGTAAGAAACTTGAAGATTAATAACGGTCCTCTGCACACGAACACGTTTAGAACTATTAATGATAAGATTAGGTATTACTCCAAAGACTATCTTTCGAGCAGCTTATATTACGACGGTAGTATTTACTACAACGTACCGCTAAAATTTGATGAATTTGAGCAACAACTTGTTTTAAAACTGCAAAATTCTACTACAGATTTTGGTGTAAATCTCGCCAATACCAAAATAGATTCTTTTGCTTTTGGCACTTCCAAGTTTATTAATATTAAAAAAACAGAGCCAGAATTTGCTAAGAGTAAAAACATTGTTTTTGCCGAAAAAATAGCATTAAATAATAATCTAACTCTGTACGTTCATCACGCTAAAGGAAAAAGAGACCGCATAAAAGGTTCTTCTGTATATTATGAGTTTACAAAACAAAAAAGCTATTTCGTAGAGAAAGGTCAAGCGTTTTATACTATAAATTCCCGTAGTGATTTTTACCCAATTTTTCCTTCCAAGAAAAAGACGATTAAAGAATATTACAGAATATATAAAAGTTTACGTAAATCTAACGAGTATAGATTTATAAGCAATTTACTACAATACTTATCGGAATAACACGACTTAAATTTCACACCTATAAATGAGATATTTTTTACTCTACTTAGTTTTATTTGGAACGATTCAGTTTTCTTTCGCACAACAAAAGACCAATCCTGTTAGTATCAATTTTAATAATGTTACGGTTAAAGAAGCCATTTCGCAATTGGAAAATAAAACCGATTTAAACTTTTTTTACGACCAAAATTGGCTGGAAGAACAGGATGTAAAAATTCAGAAATATTATAACAATGCTTCTTTGCACCTTGTACTAGAAGAGCTTTTAGAAGAAACCAATATTAACTTTTTGATTTATAACCAATCTGTTATTCTCTCTAAAAATAATTTTATCTACAAAGATTTGCCACGTAATTTCTTCGGAAAAGATTCGCTTAATACTCAGAATAGAATTGTAAACCAACCGGTTTTTTATCAGGAATTTCAAACAGCAACTACCGCCAGAGACACCACTGCTACGCAAGAAAAACCCCTGGCTTTTATAGGTAAAGAAAACAAAGAAAAAACCAACGAGGTATATAAAATAACAGGCGTTGTAAAAGCAGCAAAAACCGGCAACCCTATACCATTTATTGCGGTGAGCACCGTAGACCAAAGCAAAAGTGTTGCCACAGATGCCAATGGTTTTTACAGTATTAAACTGCCCGTTGGCGCTAATGAGCTGCAAGTTTCGTCTTTAGAATACCAAAAACAAACCAGAAAAATAATGGTTTATAGTGATGGTTCTCTTGATTTTAGTATGCTACGCGATGTAAATTTATTGGATGAAGTAGTAATATCTGGCGAGAAAAAACGAAATATAAGAGCTGCCGTAACCGGTGTTTCTTCTATTAAGATGGAAGAAGTAAAAACTGTTCCCTTGGTTTTGGGAGAACGCGATGTTATAAAAATTGCCACTACCCTGCCGGGGATTTCTAATGTTGGGGAAGGCTCGCAAGGTTTTAATGTTCGTGGTGGTAAAACAGATCAAAATTTGGTTTTACTTAACGAAGGAGTAATTTACAATCCGTTTCATTTCTTCGGATTTTTCTCTGCTGTAAACCCGTATTTGGTAGATAAAGCAGATTTATACAAAGGCAGCATACCCCCGGAATATGGCGGAAGATTATCTTCGGTTTTTGATATTCAGACAAAAAAACCCAACCTAAAGAATTTTTCTGGAGAAGGCGGCATTGGTCCGGTTACCGGAAATTTAACTGCCAGCGTTCCTATAATAAAAGATAAAGCCGGTATTAGCGTTGGCGGCAGGGCAACTTATGCAGATTGGATTTTGAACGCCTTAGATAACGAGGATTTAAAAAACAGCGAAGCTTCTTTTTATGATGCTTTTATAAAATATTACCACAAACTAGACGAAGACAACAGCATAGAAGCCAATGCTTATTATAGCAGAGATAAGTTTAGCATAACCTCAGACTCGCTTAACACCTACGACAACTTGATGCTTAACCTAAAATGGGAGCATGATTTTAATAACGATCATCGCGCAAGCCTTTTTGTTAATAATAGTAATTACGGTTTTGATATTAATTACGAATCGCGCGGCACTAATAATTTTGATTTTGGCTATAATATTAATGAAACACAAGTAAAGGCTAAGTTTGATTATAATTACAACTCAAAACATACCATAACGTACGGAGTAACGGGAAAACTTTACAATATTAAACCCGGAGAAATAAAACCATCCGGACCCACATCTGTTATTGAGCCTTTAAAAATTGACGAAGAAAAAGGTTTGGAAACAGCTGTTTTTATTGGCGATGCCTTTAAAATAAGCGATAAATTATTGTTGAATGCCGGTTTACGTTATTCTTTTTATAGCGCTTTGGGGCCAGGCACACAAAATGTTTATGAACCCGGTTTACCTTTAAGTGAATTAACGCAAATAGGCGTAGAAACTTATGATGACAACGAAACAATAGAAACCTACGGCGGACTGGAATACCGCTTTTCTGCGCGGTATTTTTTGTTAGACGATTTCTCGGTTAAAGCTGGTTTTGACACCAACAACCAATACATTCATTTATTGTCTACAAACACCACGCAATCTCCCACAGATACCTGGAAGTTATCTAATTTAAATATAGAACCTCAGAAATCTAAACAATATTCTCTTGGTTTTTTTAAGAATTTTGCCAGCGATATGTACGAAGTGAGTTTAGAGGGCTATTATAAAACCATGGAGAATATGTTGGATTATAAAACCGGCGCAGAAGTTTTACTGAATGAAAATTTAGAAACCGAACTACTGCAAGGCGAAGGAAAGGCGTATGGCGTAGAATTTTTGATTAAAAAAACCTCCGGCAAATTTAACGGTTGGTTAGGCTATACTTATTCGCGTTCTAAAATAAAATTAGACGGAGCTTATCAAGAACAGCGAGTAAACAACGGTAACTTTTTCCCTACCAATTATGATAAGCCACACGATTTTAGCTTGGTGTTAAATTATAAACTAACAAAACGCTTTAGCTTTTCGGCAAACGCGGTTTACCAAACCGGAAGACCAATTACTTATCCTGTTGGGAAATTTCAGTACGGCAATATAGAATATGTTACTTATAGTGATAGAAACGCTTTTAGGATTCCTGATTATTACCGTTTAGACCTTGGGGTAAATATAGAAGCTAACCACAGAAAAGGTAAATTGGCACACGGTTTCTGGAATATTTCGGTATATAATGTTTTAGGCCGAAACAATCCTTATAACATTTATTTTGTTACTGAAGACGGAAAAGTAAAAGGCTATAAAAGCTCTATTTTCTCTATTCCTATTCCTACAGTAACCTACAACTTTAAGTTTTAAGCAACCAAAGATTTTTACCACTATGCACTATATTCTTCAAAAAACAACAATTCTTTTAATCTTAGGCTGCACAATGCTTTCCGCGAAAGCGCAAGACAATCAAAATGCGTTGAGCAATGTAAAAGAAAAAGTATATGTTTCTGTTAATAACCAAACTTTATTGGCTGGAGAAAACCTACGCTATAATTTTTTTAACCTAAATACTAAAGATCAAACCTTTAGCACAATTAGTAAGATTGGATACGTAGAATTGGTAAATACAGACGGAGAAGTACTTAAAAAACAAGCTATAGATTTAGAACATTCTGTAGGAAGCGGTAGTATTTATATTCCTACTAACACCCCTAGCGGCAATTATAAACTACTAGGCTATACGCGATGGATGTTAAACAAACCGGTTTCTGAATTATTTCAAACAGATATTTTTATAATCAATCCGTTTCAAACCCCAAAACAAGAACTGGTAAGTGGCACAGCCCAAGATTCGGTTAGGTTGAATGAAACGCAATTAAAACCAATTACTTCTACATATCTGCAAGTTAATTTCTCTAAAGATAAGTTTAAACCCCGTGAAGAAGTAAAACTAAACTTAGAAGCATTTAAAAATATGCAAGTAAGTATTTCGGTAAAAAAAGTAGACGGTTTAAGTTTAACAAAAAGCATATCTCCAAAAGATTTTAGCAATGCAGAAAATACGCAAAACAGTAGTAATGCAGGCAAGTCTATACTGCCCGAAATACGAGGACAACTAATTAGCGGCCATATTAGCGGACCTAAGGTTGCAGAAAAAAAGGTTGCTTTGTCTATTCCGGGAGGCGAGAGTTCGCAAACCAAACTTGTAAATACAGATAAGCAAGGAAAGTTTTATTTTAACTTAGACCAATATCCCACGCATACTACCACTTATATAGAAGTTTTTGCAGAAGACCGGCAAGCATATACCATAAGCTTAGATAGTATAGAAATTAAATATAAAAATTTAGAGTTTCGCAAACCCACCTTACTACATTCTTCTATGCAAGAAACTATAGAAGCTAGGTCTGTCGCTTTACAAATTCAAAACGCTTATTTTGAATATAAGAAAGATAGTATTCTTTCAAACCTGCCAACTCAACCTTTTTACGAACCTTTTAAAAAAGCATATAACTTAGATGAATATAAGCGATTTTCTACCTTGGCGGAAACACTTATTGAAATCCCGAACGAGCTCTATGCAAGAAAACAAGATGGGAAATATAACATTTATTTGCGCGATAGAGATAATTTTACCACCACAGAGGTTTATGGCAGCAGTCTGGTACTCTTTAATGGCGCGGTGGTGCAAAACACAAACCGATTGTTTGAGTTACCAGCGAGCAACATTAAAAAGATAGAGTTTGTAAACAAGGGTTATGTTTTTGGACCACGAATTTTTAGCGGTGTTGTAAACTTTGTCAATAAAGATTTTAATTACGAATTAGAGGTGAATAAAAAGTATAGAATTAAAACAAACTTAAACCGGCCAGCGCCAAAAAAGGTTCTAAACCAGCCAAATTATGCAACTGCAAATAATCTAAACAAAATTCCGGATTACCGGTACGAGTTATATTGGGAGCCAACGGTCCAATTACCGAATGAAAGTAGGGATTTTATGTTTTTCACAGCAGATGTAAATGGCACATTTAAAGTAAGCATTGAAGGTTTTACCGAAAACGGACAACCTATTCTAGTAGAAAAATATTTTGAGGTAAAAAATTAATAATCAAGGAAGTAATTTTTTTGATATCTTTATAGTAAGTGAAAAAAATAATTTACATAATTACCTTTCTAGTTGCTCTTAGCAATTTACTTGGTTGTATAGAACCCTATAATTTAAATTCTGAGTATTTTGAAGAAAACATTGTAATTGAAGCTAACATCACAAATAAATTAGAAAAACAGCGCATAAAAGTTTCCAAAACTTATCCTATAGACAGCGAAACGTATCAACCGGGCGGTAATGCGGTAAGCGTAAAAGTGAAAAGTGAACAAGGAGCAGAATTTACTTTTTCTTACCAAGAAGAAGACAGTACCTATGTTTCTGATGAAGCTTTTAAAGCGCAACCCAATATTTTATATACATTGGAAGTGGCAACCGCTAACGATTTATACACCGCTAATTCTTATTTTGAAAATGAAGTAACACTTGAAAATATAGGTATAGAAAAAAGCACAAATAAAGAAGGAATAGAAGGTTTAGACATTACAGTTAATGCCAACAGCAATAGTGAAGATGACAAATATTATCGTTATAAATATGAAGAGACTTTTACATTAACAGCACCCTACTATTCTCCTTACAAAGCAATTTTAACAGAGATGCCATTAGGTTATGGGCAATTTTCTTTTTTAGACTATCTAGTAATTCGTGCTTACGATGATACAATATATCACAGAGATTGTTACAGAACAGAATTCCATAATAAACCAATTTTAACAACTACGCAAAACCTTTCAGAAGATGATTTATCAAATTTTACAATAAGTTTTATACCCAAAACAAATTATAAGCTTAACGACAGATATACTATTAAAATCACACAATACGCGCAAAGTCGTGAAGCCTATACATTTTATAAAATTTTACAAGAGTTAAACTATAATGAAGAAACTTTATCTCCTAACCAACCTGGCTTTGTACAAGGTAACATTCAATCTGTAAACTTTCCGGAGAAAAAAGTCATAGGTTTTTTTGATATTGTTTCTATTTCTTCCAAAAGAGTATTTATCAACCGCTCTGATTATTACCCAAACGAACCTATTTCAGAATATTTCATAGAATGTGAAGTACAAGATTTTTGGAAACTACAACCGCCCGGATTAGTAATAGAAGACCGCCTTAATGAAGGTATTCGGCTAGTGTCTATAGTTCAACAAAATTCTTTAATACTATATGACTACTATGGTTATTACGATAATAATATAGGTTATGAATATTTTCTAATGGTTAAACCCGAATGCGGTGATTGCTCGGTTTTAGGCAATCCCGAGCCGCCACCATTTTGGCAAGAATAATTTAATATCTTAACTACTCAAATTAAATATGAAAAAAATAATATACATAATTTTAATCCTAGTAGGTTTTACTACTTTTTTTACAGCTTGTACAGAACCCTACCCTATAAATTCTGAATATTTTGAAGAAAATATAGTAATAGAAGCCAGCATTACCAATAGGTTAGAAAAACAGCGTATAAAGGTAGCCAAAACTTACCCTGTAGATAGCACAACTTATCAACCTAGTGCAAATGGTGTTAGCGTAAAGTTAATAAAAGACCAAAGCACAGAATATACTTTTTCCTACCAAGAAGAAGACAGTACTTTTGTTTCTAATCAAGCTTTTCAAGCGGAGCCCAATGTACAATACACCTTAAAAGTGGCAACCGCCAACGATATCTACACAGCCACTTCAATGTTTGAAAGCTCTTCTGTAATTGATAGCCTTAGCGTACAAAAAGCTACTAATGAAGAAGGTATAGAAGGTTTACAAATAGCCGTTAATTCTACTACCGCAAATGGTAGCAACACCTACTACAGGTTTAAATATGAAGAAACTTATAAAATTACAGCTCCCTATTACTCTCCTTTTAAAGCAGATTTTGTAAACATAGCACCAGATTATTCTTGGTACCCTCCCGAAATTATTATAAAACAAGTTTATGATCCGGAGATTTACCATGAAAAATGTTATAGAACAGAGTACGCTAAAAAAGCAATTTTAGCCAACACAGAAGATTTGACAGAAACCAATTTACAGAATTTTCCTATCAAATTTATTCCTAAAACAGATTATAGGCTTAACGAACGCTATAGCATACATGTAACACAATATACGCAGAGTTTTGAAGCTTATAAGTTTTATGAAACCTTAAATGATTTATCTTCTGAAGGCAATATTTTATCGCCTAATCAGCCTGGTTTTATAGAAGGCAATATTCAATCGGTTAATTTTCCGGATAAAAAGGTTGTAGGTTTTTTTGAAGTTGTATCGGCTTCTTCCAAAAGAATTTATTTTAACCATCAAGATTTTTTCCCTAACGAAACTGTTCCAGAGTATTTTAGAGAATGCCCGGTAAAAGTAATAGACAAATACGGACCGGTCCCTCCCGGAAGCCAATCAATGATGAATATACTAAAAAAGTTTGTTAGAAATAACCAATTAATCTTATGGAAAACAGATAGATTTATAAATGACGAATTGGGTTATCAAGATTTTTATATGGTACCACCAGAGTGCGGAGATTGTGCCGTTTTAGGCAACCCGGAACCGCCCGAATTCTGGGAAGAATAAAATCTTTTAAAATAATTTTAAGTTTTTTGTAACATTTTAGACAAAACACTCGTATAAGATAATGTAACCCTTTTTCTAAATTAATTTCGAGAGGAAATTTCATGAGACAACTTAAAATTACCAAGCAGGTAACCAATCGCGAAACCGCTTCATTAGACAAGTATTTGCAAGAAATTGGTAAAGTAGACCTAATTACCGCAGAGGAAGAAGTAGAATTGGCACAGCGCATCAAAGCCGGAGACGATTTGGCTTTAGAAAAATTAACCCAAGCCAATTTGCGCTTCGTGGTTTCTGTGGCCAAACAGTACCAAAACCAAGGTTTAACTTTGCCAGATTTAATAAACGAAGGCAATTTAGGTTTGATAAAAGCCGCAAAACGTTTTGATGAAACCCGCGGATTCAAATTTATCTCGTACGCCGTTTGGTGGATTAGGCAATCTATTTTACAAGCCCTGGCAGAGCAATCAAGAATTGTGCGCTTACCGCTTAATAAAATTGGTTCAATCAATAAAATAAATAAAACCTTTGCATTTTTAGAACAATCGCACGAAAGACCACCAAGTCCGGAAGAAATTGCCAAAGAGTTAGACATGACGGTAAACGATGTAAAAGAATCTCTTAAAAATTCCGGGAGACACGTCTCTATGGATGCTCCGCTTATAGAAGGAGAAGATTCTAACCTTTACGATGTTATACGCGCCGGAGAATCGCCAAATCCTGATAAAGATTTATTGCACGATTCTTTAAAAACAGAAATTGAACGCGCTTTAGAAACCCTTACCCCAAGAGAAGCAGATGTTGTACGTTTGTATTTTGGTTTGGGAGAGCAACAACCTATGACTTTAGAAGAAATTGGCGAAACCTTTGATCTTACCAGAGAACGCGTGCGCCAAATAAAAGAAAAAGCGATTAGACGCTTAAAGCATACTACAAGAAGCAAAATTTTAAAAACCTATTTGGGTTAGAAAATAGTGTTTCTTATACAAAACAAAAATCCCGATGCTAAAGCACCGGGATTTTTTATTTTAAAAGCCTTTTAAAACCAATTTATTCCTCTTCATCGGCTCCGTAGATAAGCTGTAAAAAGTCTTCTTTGGGCAAATCGCCAAAATAAAGTTTAGTATCTATATCTTTTAGTTTTTCCCGTATTTCTTGGTTGTCATAACGTGTATCAATTAGTCTATTTTCTATATCGCTTACCGGCTCTTTTCCAAAAAAGTCGCCATAGATTTTAAAATCTTTAATGCGACCTTTCTCTACAAAAATACGCAGATCCAATTCGCCTACTGGAAAGCGTTTTTCTCGCTGAATATTAAATTTAGGCGATTTTCCGTAATTCCAATCCCATAAATCGTACTTTTCTTCTTTGAGTTTATGTACGCCTTTCCATTCTTCCGGAGTAAGATGGTAGGTTTCAAAATCATCTCGTTCGTCGTACAAACCTTTTAAAATCTTAGCCCGAAATTCTTCAATTGTCATAGCAGTATCTAAAAACTCACTTATATTGGCTACGCGGCTTCGCGCAGATTTATGACCTTTAGATTTTATTTTACTCATCTTTACGTTTAGCGCGTTCATCGCTTCGCTTAATTCAGAATCAAATAATAAAGTACCGTGGCTAAACATTCGCTTTACACTAGAAAATTGTGCATTGCCAGATATTTTTTTGTCGTCTACCAAAATATCATTCCTGCCTTTTAACTCTGCCGGCACACCCATTTTATTCAGTACCTTAATTACCGGTTTGGTAAATTTTCTAAAGTTATTTAAGCTTTTTACATCATAATCTGTAATAAAGCTAAAGTTTAGGTTGCCAAAATCGTGGTAAACCGCTCCCCCACCAGAAATTCTGCGCACCACGTTAATGTTGTTTTTCTCTACATATTCGTGGTTTATCTCTTCTAAGGTATTCTGGTTTCTTCCAATTATTATACTTGGCTTATTTATATAAAACAACAAATAATCTTGGTCTGTAAAATTGCGCAAGCAATACTCTTCTAATGCAAGGTTTAGATGCGGATTGGTGTTGCCTTCGTTCTCTATAAAAATCATAGCGTGATGTTAGATAAATTCTCTACTAAAATATAAACTTTTTACTGATTTCTAGTGAATTTATTCGGTAAAACCACAAAAATTACCGCAACTTTAAGCTATGTTAATGCTCTTGTAATTATACTATATTTGTGGTCAATTCTTTTTATTTTTGCAACCAAAGCAACTACTTATGAGTAAATTAATTGCCCCTTCAATCTTGGCAGCAGATTTTGCCAATTTGCAACGCGACATAGAAATGGTAAACAACAGTGAAGCAGATTGGTTTCATATAGACATTATGGATGGCGTTTTTGTACCAAATATCTCTTTTGGTATGCCGGTTTTAGAAGCCATAAATCGGCACGCAGGAAAAGTTATAGATGTACATCTTATGATTACGCAACCAGAACGCTATATAGAAACTTTTGCCAACTTAGGTACAGATAATCTTACCGTGCATTACGAAGCTTGTACGCATTTGCACAGAACTTTACAAACTATAAAAAATGCTAATATGCGAACCGGCGTAGCCTTAAATCCGCATACCAATGTTAGTTTATTAGAAGATGTAATTACAGATATTGACCTGGTTTGCATAATGAGTGTAAATCCCGGTTTTGGTGGACAAAGTTTTATTGAAAATACCTATAAAAAAACACACCAGTTAAAAGAGATTATTTTAGATAATAATGCTACAACGCAGATACAAATAGACGGCGGGGTAACCGATAAAAATGCCAAGCAATTAATAGATGCCGGCGCAGATGTTTTGGTTGCCGGAAGCTATGTTTTTAAATCTGCTAATCCTTCAGAAACTATTAAGCATTTAAAAGAAATTGCAAACGCTTAGTATGACAAAATTAGATGTTTTAATAGTAGGTGGCGGCCCAATAGGCATCGCTTGTGCTTTAGAAGCAAAAAAGAAAAACCTCAACTATTTGGTGGTAGAAAAAGGACCTTTAGTAAATTCGCTATACCACTATCCTACCAACATGACGTTTTTTTCTACTTCAGAAAAATTAGAGATAGACAGCATTCCGTTTATCAGTAAAAACCCAAAACCCACCAAAGAAGAAGCTTTAGAATATTACCGCAGAATAGCTACTTCCAATCAATTAGATATTAATTTGTTTGAAAAAGTGGTACAAATTAAAAAACAAAACAATTTTTTTAAAGTGCAAACCAACAAAGCAACTTATGAGGCAGCACACGTGGTAATTGCTACCGGTTTTTACGATATTCCTAATTATATGAATATCCCCGGCGAAGATTTACCAAAAGTTTTTCATTATTATAACAATCCGCATTATTTTTCCGGACAAGATGTAATTGTGGTTGGTGCCAGCAACTCCTCTGTAGATGCCGCTTTAGAAGTATTTAGAAAAGGGGGCAATGTAACCATGGTAATTCGAGGAAAAAGCATTGGCGAACGCGTAAAATATTGGGTTAAACCCGATATAGAAAACAGAATAAAAGAAGGTAGTATAAAAGCCTATTTTCAAACTAAACTTACCCAAATTAGAGAAAACGAAGTAGACATTTTAATGCCTGATGGCGAAAAAAAGACCTTAAATAACGATTTTGTTTTGGCTTTAACCGGCTATCGACCCAATTTTGAGTTTTTAAAAAACATTGGAATTAAACTCTCTGAAGACGATAATTGCATCCCCTCTTACAATCCTCAATCCATGGAGACCAACATTAAAGGTGTTTTCTTGGCAGGCGTAATTTGTGGCGGAATGGAAACCCATAAATGGTTTATAGAAAACTCCAGGATTCATGCTAAACAAATTATGGAGCATATTAACTTTCAGCATTGCTAAAGCAGAATTTTAAGAAATGTTTAATATCTATAAAATAACATTTCAAAAAATAGCCGTTATCATTACAACACGAATCAAAAAAAGCAATAGTATGAATTTAATGAAAAAATTTAAGTTTGGCGCATATGCGCTATCATTCGCAACCATTTTTGCCGCTTGTTCAGACGATGACGATGCGGTAACCCCTCCTAGCAATAATGAGCAAGGGGAAATGACAATTGCAGCAAAAGCCACTTATAACGCTAACACAAGCGGAAAGTTGGCCGAAACTACCACGGTAAATTCTTTTTGGGTAAACTTTAAGGAAATACAATTAGAGCTGCAAGAGGTAGAAGACGAAAATGAAGAAGAGTGGGACGATAACGGCTTTTACGATAGCGACGACGATATCGAGCTGCAAGGTCCCTTTGAGTTAGATTTACTAGCAGACAATCCAATTCAATTGGTAAACCTTGAAGTACCAAATGGGGTTTATGAAGAAATTGAGTTTGAGTTTGAAAAAAGTACCAATCAAGACTCAGATTTATTTAATCAAAGTATCCGTATGACTGGAGAAATAGATGGTACGCCATTTGTTTTCTGGCATGACTTTGAGGAAGAAATAGAAATAGACTTTGAAGACACCAACCAGAACATTACAATTAATAACGACCAAAATACCGTGGTTATTAATTTTGATCTTACTGGAATAGTTGGTGCTGCCGGCTCTGTAGATTTATCAACTGCTTTAGATGGCAATAATGATGGTGAAATTGTTATTAGTCCGGAAGAAGGAGAAGACACAGACGGTAACCAATTATTGGCTGGAGCTTTAAAAGAAGCTATTAAAGCACAAATTGAATTGATGGAAGGCGACGATTAATTCGTTTTCTCTAAAATCTAAGCAAAAAAGCTGTCTGAATTTTCAGGCAGCTTTTTTTATTGGGCTTAAAATTTTGGCGGTTTTAAAAACTGTAAAAAAATTGTAACTTAGATAATATGAAGCTCTCGCAAATTAGAAAACATTTACATAAACACCCGGAAGTATCGGGAGAAGAAAAGGAAACAGCAGCGTATATAAAAGAGCAATTACAAGCTTTAGGCGTTAAAAAAATATATTCCGGTTTTTCTGAAAACAGTGTTTTAGCCGAAATCAATTCAGGTAAACCGGGCCACTGCCTTTTATTTAGGTGCGAGCTGGACGCTTTGCCCATTACAGAAAGCAATTCTTTTTCACATGCTTCGGTAAACAAAAATGTTTCGCATAAATGTGGGCACGATGGGCATATGACTATTTTATTAGGCTTTGCGGAAGAAATAAAAAGAAGCGATTTTAAAGGCCAAGTTTTGCTTTTGTTTCAAGCATCGGAAGAGACGGGAAAAGGTGCAAAAAATATTTTAGAATCAGGTTTTTTAGATAATTATCCGATAGATTATGTTTTTGCTTTGCATAACATTCCAAAATATCCAAAAAACAGTATTATTTGTAAACCTAATACATTTACGGCCTCGGTAGAAAGTTTAGACATTATTTTAGAAGGAAAAACCAGCCACGCAGGAATGCCGCAAAACGGCGTAAACCCGGCCAAGTGTGTTGCCGCAATAATAGCTTATTTTAGCGAGTTGGAAAATCAAAAAGCAAACAGCAACCAACACTTATTGGCTACGCCAATTCAAATTAAAATGGGTAAAAGTGCTTATGGCACTTCGGCAGGAGAGGCTTTGGTAAGTTATACTTTACGCTCGTTTGATGCTGCCTATTTTACTTCCGTAAAGGAAAAAATAAAAATTGATCTTAAGCATTTGGTACAAAAAACCCCCGGTTTAGAATACAAACTGATTTGGAAAGAAGCTTTTGAAGCCCACCACAACACCCCAGAACTTTACCAAGCAATTAAAAATATCGCCGCCAAAAAAAACTTAGAATTTATAGAAAAAGAAAAACCATTTGCTTGGGGAGAAGATTTTGGTACTTTTACACAAAAATATAAAGGCGCTATGTTTGGCTTGGGCGCAGGAGAAAACACTCCAGAATTGCATAACCCAGATTATGATTTTCCCGAAGAGATTATACCAACAGGAATTCAAGTATTTTTAAGCCTGCAAAAACAATTTGAAAATGATAATTAACCACAGTTCTACCATAGAAATAGATAGAAATGCGCTTGCCAATAACCTAAAGTTTATTCGGAATTTGATTGGAGAAAAAGTGCAACTTTCCAGTGTTATTAAAGGCAATGCTTACGGGCATGGCATAAAACAAATTTTGCCGGAATTAGAATTGCTTGGCGTAAATCATTTTGCAGTTTACAGCTCTTTTGAAGCTAAAATTGCACACCAGTATACCACCAAACCTGCTTCTAAGATTATGGTTATGGGAGATATAAGTGCAAAAGACCAAGAATGGGTAATTAAAAATAAAATAGAATTTTTTGTTTTTAATCTAAAGCATTTTAAAGATATGTTGGCTTTAGCTAAGAAGACAGAAAGTAAATTATACATTCATTTAGAGCTGGAAACCGGCATGAACCGCCACGGACTTTTAGAAAACCAATACGAAGAAATAGAAAATTTACTAGCCCAAAATAAAAAATACATTTGCTTAAAAGGAATTTGCACACATTTCGCTGGCGCAGAAAGTAGCGCAAATTTTAAACGTATAGAAACCCAAAAAAAACGTTTTTCTAGTGGTTTAAACTATTTTATAGAAAAAGGGCACGAGCCGCAATATAAACATACGTCTTGTAGCGCAGGTATAATTGCTTACCCCGAGTGCAACCATAACTTGGTGCGCGTAGGTATTTTGCAATACGGTTTATGGCCAAGCCAAGAAATAGAATTAATGTATAACGCAGATTTTAAAAAGAAAAATACCTTAAAAAGTGTTTTGAGTTGGCGCTCTAAAATAGTGGATGTAAAAACTGTAAAAGCTGGCGAATTTGTAGGTTACGGAAATTCTTTTTTGGCAGAAACAGCTATGAAAATTGCCAGCGTACCAATTGGTTACGGTTATGGTTTTAGCCGAAGTTTAAGCAATACCGGTCGGGTTTTGGTAAACGGAAAACGCCTTAGCGTTATTGGCACGGTAAATATGAATATGTTTTTGATAGAAGTTACCAACATAGACGTAGAAATAGGCGACACCGTAACCCTTATAGGAAAAGATGGAGAACAGGCTATTAATGTTTCTTATTTTGGCGATTTAAGTGAGCAATTAAACTACGAATTATTAACACGATTAGACAAAAGCATTCCGCGGCAAGTAATCTAAAAAGCTTTTTCTTGCATACTATATCAAAATAGTTTATACTGTTACCCAGAAAAAAAACTATGTTAGACTTTGTAATTGTTGGTGCCGCCCAAGCCGGGTTATCGATGGCTTATTTTTTAAAACAAAAAAAACTGGATTTTCTGGTGGTAGATAAAGAAGAAGAGATTGGCGCTTCTTGGCTTAACCGTTGGGACTCTTTAAAACTCTTTACCCCAACAGAATTTAACCATTTGGAAGGCATGCAATTTCCAGCACCCAAAGGACATTATCCCAATAAATATGAAGTAGCAGACTATTTTAAAAAATATGCTGCAAAGTTTGATTTCCCTATACAACTCAATACCTTAATTACTAGGATAGAAAAAGAGAACGAGCATTTTACGCTTTACGCGGAAGATAGAAGCATACAGGCAAAAAATGTTATTATTGCTACCGGTCCTTTTCACATTCCCTATACGCCGCCTTTTGCCAAACTTATAGACAAAAGTATATTTCAAGTACACAGTAATTATTATAAAAATCCGGAGCAATTGCAAGACGGGCCCACAATGGTGGTAGGCGATGGCGATAGCGGTTTTCAAATTTTAGATGAAGTGTCTAAAGATAACAGAAAAACCTATTTTTCCGGAGAGACAGATATTACCACTTTACCGCAAGAATTTTTAGGAAAAACGCTTTGGTGGTGGTTTTCTAAAACCGGATTTTTAAGTTATAGCAAACATGGTTTTATAGGAAAACACATAAGTCAAAATAGACAACCGGTTATTGGCGTTGATGTAAAGGGCATTTTAAATAGAGAAAATGTTATTGCCGTTGGCAGGTCTACAGATGCACACGGCACCAAAATAGAAACCGAAAAACAAACAATAACCGACTTAAAAAATATTGTTTGGGCAACTGGTTACCGTCCTAATTTTAGTTGGATAAAAGGTTTGGAATTGACCGGCGAGGGTTATCCTAAACACAAACGTGGCATTAGCAGTATGAAAGGTTTGTATTTTATAGGCTTACCTTGGTTGCACACGCGCGGTTCTGCCACTTTGGGCGGAATAAAAAAAGATGCCGCCTATCTATCCAAAAAAATAGAAGAAAAAGAAAGTCTTCTTGTTTAAGCTTTTAAATTCTTTTTACGCATAAAATAGAAATCTAAAGAAAACCTACCAGCGCCAGAATAGAACAAAAATAAATAACACAAAGTGTATAAAAACGGTAGTTCTTGCCGCATCCAAGGATCTTCTGCGTGCACAATAGTTCCTGCGGTTACCAGTAAAATTATTAAAGGAATTACCGCAAAACGGGTCCCTAAACCTAAAATAATTAAAACAGAGCAAACAATTTCCGCGAAGACGGCAAGCGCCAAACTCGCTCCTACTCCTACTCCAATAGGATCTAAAAATTGAATTTCGTTACCGCCAAAAAGCATTAATAATTTTGGAATTCCGTGTACCAGCATTAAACCAGAAAGTATTACCCGAAAAAACAAAATACCAAAATCCAGGCGTTGTAAACTTAAATTGGTCGTATATTTTTCACTCATTTTATTGGTTTTTTTCAATTAATTTATTGGCTTGCTTTAGGCTGGAATTAACGGCTTCTTGCATTTTTAAAACCTCTTCTTTTTGCTTTTCCAGCATTTTGAAACGTTCTTTATATTCTTCTTCTGTATAATCTTCAGGGTCTAAAGCATCTGGAAATTCGTTAGAGAAATCACGCATCCATTGCATCATATAATCGTAGCCATATTTTAAATCTGCAATAGCTTTTTCTACCTTCTCCGGATTTTCGGCGGTTTGCAATTGATCTTCTAAGGTACTAATAGAACTACTTATCTTGCTCATCTTAGGCATTACCTCATCGTGCACATCTATCACTTCTTGCAAACGCTCTTTGTACCTCTCTTTTAAATCGTCTTTCGGATTATTTTTGCAGGCTGCAACCAATCCTATGCTTAAGAATAGAAAGATTATTTTTTTCATTGCTACAAATTGTTTTTGCAAATATAGTTTAATTAAAATTAGTCGGTTTGCAAGTTTAAAATCCATTTTTTTATGTCTTCCAAAACCTGTGCCGCAATGGTTTCTTCTATTTTGCCATATTCTTTGGGTAAACCGGTTTCTGCTGTTTGAAACAAATGGTTTAAATCTTTATAGCGTTTTACGGTAAGTTGTTTGTTCCCGGCTTTTTGCATGGCAGTTTGAATAGCACTAAGGTTTTCTTCGGCATTTACCTGCATGTCTTTTTCGCCGTTTAAGGCTAAAACAGGAATCTTTATTTTTTCTAAATAATTAGAAGGCTGCGAGCGCACCAAATATTTTAAAAACGGCAAATTAAATTGCTTTAAAAGTTGTTCTATTTGACTTTCTGAAGTTATGCCTTGTTCTTCAAAATAAGTAACTAAAGCCTCCCGAACCTTTGTATCTGACGTATTGATTATAATATCAAAAGCCTTTTGATTAAAATTATATTGCGGCGCAAGCGCCATTGGATTACTTCCTTGGGCGATTGCTATATCTTTTAGTTGGGTAAGCAACAGTTTTTTGCCACTAACGCCCGGTGCCGCGAGCAAAACTAAAAAAGCTACAACTTTAGATTCTGCGGCAAGCATACTACCTACCAAACCCCCTTCGCTATGGCCTAAAACGCCAATTCTCTCATTATTTATTTGCGGATGGTTTTTTAGAAAATTAACAGCTGCTGTGGCATCGTTTACAAAATCTTCAGCATCTGATCGCATAAAATCACCTTCTGATTTTGCTGTTCCGCGATCGTCAAAACGCAAAACGGCAATACCATTTTTAGTTAGAAAATCTGCTAAAACAAGAAAAGGTTTATGCCCCATTATAGTTTCGTCCCGATCTTGCGGACCGCTGCCGGTTAATAAAATTAAAGTGGGAAAATCTCTTTTGTTCTTAGGAAGCGTAAGCGTTCCCGCTAATTGAATGCTGTCTTTGGCGTTGTAGAAACTAACTTCTTTTACCGTGTACGAAAAAGGAGCTTTGGGCGTTTGCGGACGTTTAGATTTGGCGGTATCTTTAGATTTTCCTAAACTTTTTTCTTTTGTTAACTGTAGGGGGAATTGCATTCCGTTTTGAATAAAAATCCCGCTTATGGTATCGTTTTTCCATTGGCCTTGATATTCCATAAAGTTTGCTTTTATTGTTATGGAATCGTTTTGAATTTTGGTTTGTTGCATAGCCAAACCAAAGGCATTTTGATCAGGACTATCTATCGTGGTAGAAAAACCATCGGCTGCTTTTTTAATATGGAAAACCAGTTGTAACTCTTGTCCGCCGGCATTTAAATGTCCTTGCCAATTCCCCGCGAAGTTTTGAGCTTGCAAAGAAAAGAGACTTAACAAAATGCTTAATAGAGATAGGTAAATTTTCATCGTTTTAGATATTTAGGATAATAATTTTTGTAAGAATTTCAGAAAATAATAAAATTAAAATATAGCCTATAATTGCTCTTTAAAGGTATAAAAATCTTGGAAATTCCGAAGCTATGTTTCTCATTCGTATTTGTAACGTGAATTCGATATAAAAGTTTAAAGTTTTTTATTTCTTTTTCTTCAGTATAGCTAAGTTTTTCCGTGAAAAATTTTAGTCCCCAAATAGATTTGGGGATTGGTTCGTTTTCTTTGGACGAGCAAAGAAAATGAACAGAGCTTCTTAAAATGCAAGTTTCTTCTCGTTTTGTAAATTTTTCAATAAAAAAACTTACATCGAACTCGTATTTGTATGATTCCGCAACAAATCATTCCACGTAAGTGTAAAGACTAAGAATATTATCCTAATTGAGTACTTCTTTTAGTTTATTAAGCTTAGTCATTAGCTGTTCAAATTCTTTATAATTAAGGGTTTGTTGTCCGTCTGTTGCGGCTTTTTCGGGAGTTTTGTGTATTTCTACCAGCAGACCATCTGCTCCTACTGCAGCTCCTGCCAATGCCATTTGCGCGACGTGTTTTCTAATACCTATGCCGTGCGAAGGATCTACAACAACCGGTAAATGCGATTTCTCTTTTAGAATTGGAACCGCGTTTAAATCTAGGGTATTTCTGTACGAAGTTTCAAAAGTTCTTATGCCTCTTTCGCAAAGAATTAGTTTTTCGTTGCCGGCTTTAAACACATATTCCGCAGAGTATAAAAGCTCATCTATGGTGCCGCTAATGCCTCTTTTTAGTAAAACGGGTTTGTCTATTTCTCCCAAAGCTTCCAATAAATTAAAGTTTTGTGCGTTTCTTGCGCCTACCTGAAAAATATCTACGTAAGGTAGCATATCTTTAATTTGAGCAGATTCCATCACTTCCGTAATTATTTTAATTCCTTTACTTTGGCAGGCTTGATAGAACATTTTTAGACCTTCCAGTCCAAGTCCCCTAAAACTATAAGGACTCGTTCTGGGTTTATAAACACCGCCTCTCATAATGCGCACGCCATTTGCCACAAGTGCATCTACGGTATTTTGTATTTGCGCTTCGCTTTCTATACTACAAGGACCGGCCATCATTGTTAAGTCACCATTGCCAATGCTAACGCCATCGCCCAGGTTAATTATTGTGCTGTCTACTTTCCATTTATGGCTTACCATTTTGTGTTTTCCACTTACTCTATGTACGTCTTTTATTCCTTTTAGATGTCCTATTTTACGAATGTCAAATTCTTGTTTAGGAGTGCAAATAAAGTAAATACCTATTTGGGTTTGCACCGGATAAAAATCAATTTGCAAATTATCTAATGCTCGCTCAAGAGTGTGTTTTTCTGTTTCTTGTATATTTTGTTGTAACTGAATAATCATAATTTATTTTTTAGGTCTGATAGATTGCACAAAGGTTTTTGTATCCTCTATTAAATTGTCACTATTTTTTATATGCTTGATAAATGCGCTGCCAATAATTCCGCCGGCGGTATAGCTTGCAGCAAAATCAAAATCTTTTTTGGTACTGATATTAAATCCTACCATTAACGGGTTTTTGAGGTTCATAGTTTGAAGTCTGCTTAAATAATCTTTGGCGGCTTGTATACCGGTTTCTTTTCCGGTGGTGCTAGAACTGCTTACTGCATAAATAAAAGAAGTACTGCATTTATCTATATATCGAATACGTTCTTCGCTAGTTTCCGGGGTTACTAAAAAAATTACCGAAAGACCATATTGCTCAAAAATTGTTCGGTATTTTTCTTGGTAAATATTTATAGGAAGATCTGGTAAAATCACACCTGCAACTCCTGCTTTTTTACATTTTTCACAAAACTCTTCAATTCCATACTGCAATACAGCATTAAAATAGCCCATCATTATTTTAGGAATTTTAGCAGTAGATTTTTCTAATTGCTGAAAGATTAAATCTGTTGTAATTCCGTTTTTTATAGCGATAGAACTACTTTCTTGAATTGTTGGTCCATCGCTTAGCGGATCTGAATAAGGCAATCCTATTTCTACCATATCTACTCCGGCTTCTTCTAAAGCAGATAAAATTTGTGGCATACTATTTAGTTTCGGGAAGCCGGCTGTAAAATAAATATTCAGTAAAGCCTCTTTTTTATCGTTGAATAATTCCTGTAAAGTCATCTCTACATATTTTTAGTTAAGGTTTCTAAATCTTTATCGCCTCTACCGCTTAGGTTTATTACAATCCTGTCGCTTGGTTTTATCTCCATTTTATTGAGGTAAGCCAAAGCATGCGCAGATTCTAACGCCGGAATAATGCCTTCTGTTTTTGATAAAAAATGTGCTGCCTCCAAAGCTTCTTTATCGGTTACATTATCATAGTTTACACGTTGGATTTTGTGCAAATGCGCGTGTTGTGGTCCAATACCGGGATAATCCAATCCCGCCGAAATACTGTAAGGTTCTATAACTTGCCCATCTGCGGTTTGCAATAAGGTAGTCATACACGCGTGCAATACGCCTTGATTTCCTAAAGCTAAAGTTGCAGCTGTAGCCTGCGTGTCAACTCCTTTTCCGGCAGCCTCTACTCCAATAAGTTGTACATTTTCTTCGTTTAAATAATGATAAAAAGCACCTATCGCGTTGCTTCCGCCGCCTATACAAGCAATAATATGCGTAGGGTTTTGGTTTAACTGCTTTTTAATTTCTTCACTAATAACCGACTGCAATCGTGCTACCATATCCGGGTATGGATGCGGCCCCACTACAGAACCGATGATATAATGCGTATCTGTTGCATTGTTAATCCAATCTCTTATAGCTTCGTTAGTAGCATCTTTAAGGGTTTTGCTGCCGCTGTTTACCGGTATTATTTCGGCTCCCAGCATTTTCATACGCGCTACGTTAGGGGCTTGTCTTTTAATATCTTTTGCCCCCATATAAACAAAACATTTTAACCCCATTAAAGCACAAGCCGTTGCAGTTGCTACCCCGTGTTGCCCGGCTCCTGTTTCTGCAATAATTCTGGTTTTGTTTAACTTTTTAGCTAAAAGTATTTGTCCTAAAGCATTGTTTATTTTGTGCGCTCCCGTATGGCATAAATCCTCTCTTTTAAGATAAATAGCTGCGCCGTAATGTGCACTTAATCTTTTAGCAAAGTATAGCGGTGTAGGTCTGCCAACATAATCTTGCAAAAGTTGCTTTAACTCTTTTTGAAATTCTTGCGATTCTATTATCGTTTCATAAGATTCTTGCAGTTCTTTAATATTAGGATAAAGCATTTCGGGGATAAAAGCTCCGCCATACTCGCCGTAAAATCCGTCTTTATTTACTTGATAGGTCTGTTTCATTTCTTAGTTTGTTTATCATTGTACTTACTAATTCTTCATTTTTTAGGCCCGGGTCTATTTCAAATTTGCTGTTGATGTCTATTGCTTCCAATTGCGGAATTTCTAAAGCTTTAATTCTTTTTACATCATTAGAACCTATGCCTCCGCTTAAAAAAAAGGGTTTGGTTTCTTTATAGTTTTTTAGAACTTGCCAATCAAATTTATACCCATTTCCGCCGTAGCTTTTTCCTTGTGTGTCCAATAAAAAATAATGTACAAAAGCTGCAAATGGACGAATACTGCTCCAATCGAAAGCAGTGTGAATACGTACTGCTTTAATAATTTTGATATCGGTTTTAAAAAGTTCCTTAACAAAATTCAACGACTCATCTCCGTGAAGTTGCACATAGTCTAAATCATACTTTTCTACTAAAGTTGTAATTTCCTTTACGGAACTATTCACAAAAACCCCTACACTTTTGCAGTCGCTTTTATTTAGAAGAGAAGCCGAGAGTTTTTCTCCTACATACCGAGGAGATTCCGTAAAGAAAATAAACCCCATAAAATCCGGTTCACTTTGCTGAATTGCTTGTATGTTAACCGGATATTTCATTCCGCAAACTTTTATTTTCATTTTTCTAAAGAATTGTAGTTATCTATTAATTGTTTGCAAGCTCTCCCCGGTTCTTCGTGTTGCATAAAAAAACCGCCTATAAGAAAACCATCGTATCCAGCCGCCTTTAATTCCTGAATCTGACCGGCTTCTGCTATTCCACTTTCACTAATTTTTAAAAGCTCTTTAGGTAAATGTTTTAGCAATTGCATACTCTTGGCGATATCTGTAGTAAAATTATTCAGGTTTCTATTATTCACGCCAATAATATCTACATACGCATTGGTATGGCTAGCAATTTCTTCTTTATTGCTTACCTCTAACAGCACTTCTAAACTTAGACTCTTTGCAAAAGCACCAAGCTCTTTACACTGTTGCGGACTCAAACAAGCAGCGATAAGCAGAATGCAATCTGCACCAATACTTTTTGCCTCTAGCACTTGGTATTCGTCAATAATAAAATCTTTTCTTAGAATTGGGCAGTAATTAAATTTTCGCGCTATTTCTAAATCTTTATTAGAGCCTCCAAAATATTTTGTGTCAGTAAGCACTGATAGTGCCGAAGCCCCAGACTGCATATAAGCAATGCTCAGTTTTTCTACATCAATTTTATCGTTTATCACTTTGGCGCTAGGAGAGCTCCTTTTTATTTCGGCAATAATTCCTAACCTATCCTCTCTTTGTAGGTAAGATTTCATAGAAATAGGTTGCGAGTCAAAAAAGATACTTTGCTCTAAACGTTTTGTTGGGTTTAGTGCTTTTGCTTCTTGCACTACTGTTTTTTTGTAGGCTACAATTGTGTCTAAAATACTCATAAGGCTAGTAGTGTTTTAAAAGATTGATAGCCTGCTTTGCTTTGTAAAGATTGGGTTGCTATGTCTAGCGCAGTCGCATAGTCTTGGTTTTTATGATAACATTGTATTGCCATTGCCGCGTTTGCAATTACTGCCGCGTTTTGTGGTTGCGTACCTTCTCCCTTCAGTATAGCAACAAACATTTCTGCAGATTCTCTAACATCTCTGCCACCTTTTAGTTGGTTGCCGCTTAGTTTGTTTTCTGCAACTTCTAAAGGATTTAGTAGATATTCTCTCTCCGGACTTATAACCTTGGCGGAATTTGTTAAGCTTATTTCATCATAACCATCTAAAGAATGTACAATACGGTAAGAAATAGCTTCTTGCTCATAAATATATTTGTAGTAACGCTGCAATTGCAACGAAAAAACGCCTACCAGTTGTCTTTTAGGGAAAGAAGGATTTACCATTGGCCCAAGCATATTAAAGAAAGTACGTACGCCAATATCTTTACGGATGGGAGCAACCTCTTTCATAGCAGGATGAAAAAGCGGAGCGTGCAAAAAGCAAATTCCGCTTTTATCTAATTGCGTTTTTAATTTGTCTTGATCTTTTGTAAAACGATAGCCCAAATACTCCATCACATTAGAAGAACCGCACGTAGAGCTCACGCCATAATTACCGTGTTTGGCAACTTTGTATCCTGCCCCGGCAACCAGAAAAGAAGCTAAAGTACTTATGTTAAAGGTGTTCTTATTATCGCCGCCGGTGCCACATAGATCTATGGGGTCAAATTCTTCCAAATTTATATTAATGCAGCGTTCTTGCAGGCAATTTCTAAAGCCCGTAAGCTCTTCTACACTTATATTTCTCATTTTAAATACGCTTAGAAAAGCAGTAATTTCAAATGGATTGTATTTTCCTTCAGAAATTTCTCCCAAAATAGTGTGGGCTTGTTCTTTGCTTAAATATTGCTGATTAAATAATTTTTCTAATATTTTCTTCATTGCTGTTGGTTTCTACAAATGCTTAAAAAATTCTGTACGATTAAAATACCTTCGGGTGTTAAGACGCTCTCCGGGTGAAATTGTATTCCGTAAAGGTTTTGCTCTATATTTTGAATAGCCATTATGCTTTTATCTTCGGCTACAGCCGTAATCTCAAAATTTGGATTACTGGCAGTAGCCACATCCCAAGAATGGTATCTCCCCGCCTGAAAGCTTTGCGGGAGGTTTTGAAAAATTCTGCTTTCCGCATTTAGAGTAATGGCAGATTGCACGCCGTGGTAAACTTTATCTAATATTCTAAGCTTGCCGCCTAAATATTCTGCAATAGCTTGATGCCCCAGACATACGCCAAACAAAGGAACTTTACCTGCGCAAGTTGCTATAATTGCGCTTAAATTACCGGCATTTTCAGGAATGCCCGGTCCGGGAGAAAGTACAATAGCATCGTATGCTAAACATTGCTGCGGGGTGATTTTGTCGTTTCTAAACACCTCAACTTCTTCTGACTCTTGCCGTAAAATGTACACCAAGTTGTAGGTAAAACTATCGTAATTATCTATTACTGCTATTCTCATAATTCTTTTGCTTTTTTAATGGCTTTTCTAATGGCTGCAACTTTATTATCTACCTCTTGCAATTCGCCTTCTGGCGTACTATCTGTAACAATTCCTGCCCCGGCTTGGTAAACCAAGGTGTTGTTTTTGCTTAATAAAGACCGTATGATTATTGCGTGGTTAAGACTGCCGTCAAAACCTATAAAGCCAATTGCACCGCCGTAAAAATTTCTTTTTACGTTTTCGTTTTCAGCAATAATTTCTAAAGCTTTATATTTAGGAGCACCGGACAGTGTGCCGGCCGGAAAGGTGTCTGCATATATATCCAGTCCGTTTTTATCTTTAAAAACTTTTCCGGAAACTTTGCTTACCATATGAATAACGTGCGAGAAATATTGAATTTCTGCATACTTATCTATTTCTACATGTTCAGAATTTTTGCTCAAGTCGTTTCTGGCCAAGTCTACCAACATCACGTGCTCCGCCATTTCTTTGGCGTTTTGCTTTAATTTTTCTGCGCGTTTTGCATCTTCTTTTTGACTACCGCTACGCAACACAGTGCCGGCAATTGGATTAATAGACGCAACGCCTTTGCTTATTTGCAGTTGTGCTTCTGGCGAAGAGCCAAAGATTTTAAAATTGCCATAATCAAAATAAAAAAGATAAGGCGAAGGATTAATGCTTCTTAAACTTCTGTACAAGTTAAAATCGTCTCCTTTAAATTTTTGCTGAAATTCTCGCGAAAGAACAACTTGAAACGTATCGCCAAGTTTACAATGCTCTATTCCCGTGCGAACCATTTCTTTATACTCTTCGTTGCTCGTGTTGGCAGTTTCTTTTCCTACCACTTCAAAACTAAAATTTGGTAAATTATTTATTTGCAATAGTTGAAGTATGTAATCGATTCCATCATAAGAGATTTCCGCTTGGTTTACTTCGTTTTGCGAAATATAGAGCTCGTTTTTAAAGTGATCAAAAACCAATACGTACTTAAAAAATTGATACTTTAAATCGGGGTTATCTTTTAAGGTACTGGTAGGATTTTCCAGCACAATATCTTCCATATATTGTACCGCTTCAAAAGCAGAATAACCCCATAAACCTTGTACGTTAAAGGGCAAATTGGTTGGGGTGTTTTCAAATTGCGAAACAAAATCTTGAAAAGCCGTAAAAACCTCTCTAGGTTGCTCTACTTTCTTGCTTGCAATTTCTTCGTTTGGGAAATTATACCGGTAAGTATTTGCTTTGGCTTCAAAGCCGGCAAGTGGCTCTAAGCAAATAAAACTCTTACTATCTGTACGGTCGTGATAGTCTGCACTTTCTAGCAAAAAGGCGTTAGGAAAATGGTCTCTAAGTTTATTATAAATAGCAACCGGCGTATGCAAATCTGCTACTATTTTTTTGTAATGGGTTTGTATGGTGTACTTCATTTTATTAAAGTTTAGGAATAAAAAAAGCCTGCAAGAAGCAGGCTTTTAGAAATAATTATATACTCTATAGCGACTTCTCAGAATTCAAATTCTAAAAAGCACCACCACCAAGTATTGTTAATTTTTATCGTATTCATTTTAAATTTATTTTAAAAAAAAGACCTGCAGGAAGCAGGTCTTTTTTTTATTATATATAACGGCTTCCTTAAATAGTAAAATATTTAAGCCACCAGTTGTTTTTATTTATCGCGTTGTTTAACATCAGGACAAATATAAAGTTATTTATTTTAAATCTAAAAATGTTTTTAGCGTTTTTTTTAAAGGCGCAGGTTTCTCAAAATCTTCAACCCTTAAAAAGTTTATTTACCTCCCCATAATTTCTGCTGCTTCCCAAAGGTATGCTTTACTAAATTCTCCAAAATAGCTTATATAATCGCCATTTTTAGAAATAACTACAAAGCTATTACAGGGATAATGATGTTCAAAAAATAGATTTTCTACCATCCCTTGCGGATCTTTATGCCAGGTTAAGACGCCATCATATTTGCCCAAACCCTCACTATCTTTATAAATATAAATAGGCGTAGTGTTTACTAACTGCTCTGTTCCTTCCTCTAATTCTCCAAACCATTTTTTTCTAGATTCTTTGGTGGCCGAACCACTAGAATTACAACGATCTTTACCCGGATAATAAACTATTATTATTGGTTTGTTGGCAGCTATTCCCCTCCCTATTTCTTTTTCTAACAATGCTTCTAAATTAGTGCGGTTGGTAATTTTTCCGCGTTTTTCGCGTACCGTCAATTTTTTCTGATTAACAGAGTCTCCCGGAATAGCTAAAAATTTTCTCGTTTCCCGCTTTCGCTGGAATTTAGCCTTGCTTATCTCTTGATTATTCTCATCGAAATATTGCAAATGATTATCATAATTATTTGTGGTAGCGCACGAAGAAATTAAAATTCCCAGTATTGCAATTAGTAAACTCTTTTTCATAGGTTTTTTAGTTTGGTTTAAGCGTTAGTTTTAATTGATTAAAAACTAAGATAGGAAAAATTTCACATTTAGAAACTCTGTGTCATTATGCACAGAATATTTTAAAATAGAAGTTAATCTATACGGCATACCACTTATATATTGTATGATTCTGATAAGGTCTTTTCTGGCTTTGCTAAGCTCTTTACGGAAACCTCTTAGCAGTTTTATAAAATATTGTACAATAAATATAAAAAAGTTGTATAAGTTCTTATTAAAACTTGTACAACTTTTTTTAAATAAGCCTTTATTATTTCCGTAAAGGACTTTTACTACTATTTTTTATTTATCTTTTAAAGATAGTAATTTACGGATAAAAACACCTTTCTTATACTTTTATTTCTAATAAATGTGGGCTTTCGAGATAAACATTTTATTGCTATTTTACTTTATTATTTATTCTACGGTAAAATAATATTCCCTTTCCGATTCGTTTAAATATCGCCACGAGACATTTCCGCATTTATTAAATCCTATTTGATTTTGATGGTCTTCTATAGGGTAATTGTGAGCAATAGACGTATTTCTATTATGGTTGGTAAGTTTGCTGTTTTGCCAGCTTATTATATAATCTCCGGCTTGTAACGCTTTTAATCCTATTTTGTACTTATACGATAAACTATCTGAAGTTATGTTGGAGTGTACGGTTAATTCTGCGTTTTCGCAAGAAAGAAAATTAATACTGCCAAGCTCGTTAATTAGTTCAAATTTATTTATAGCTCCAATGCAATTGTAAGCTTCCCTTAAAACCGAACTGTTTAAAAGTAGAATATTTATCTTAAATTTAAACAGTATGAAAAAGAGTAAATTTTCCCCACAACAGATCGCTAAGATCCTCAAAGAATTTGATAACGGAAAAACGGCCGTTGAAATCAGCCGTGAACATGGCGTCAGTACTGCTGCCTTTTATAAATGGCGAGAGCGTTATGGCGGTATGAATGGAAAGGAGTTAAAACGCCTAAAGCAACTCGAAGAGGAGAACAGTAGGCTTAAACAGATGTATGCAAGCCTATCGCTGGACTATGACATGGCAAAAGAGATTATCAAAAAAAAGCTCTGAAGCCCTGCCGAAAGCGAGCGATCACCAAAGAACTTATCCATTACGGTATCAGCAGGGCGTGCCGCGTACTGAATATGAGCAAGAGTGTTTTCTATTATAAACCCCTACCGAAAAATGATAGTCCAATCGAAGAAGCCTTAAAAGAAAAAGCAGAAGATCATTCGGAAGAAGGGTTTTGGAAGGCTTATAACCGATTGCGCAACGAAGGAAAACCTTGGAACCACAAGCGTGTCCACAGGGTATATGTCGCCTTGGGGTTGCCTTTGAGAAGAAAGGTAAAAAAACGACTGCCTGCCAGGATAAAAGAGCCCTTGGAAGTTCCTCACGAGCCCAACGATACTTGGAGTATAGACTTTG
>NZ_VIAR01000008.1 GCF_006546625.1 Haloflavibacter putidus | reverse complement strand
ACTCTCATTACCGGCTCCACAAATTGCACGTACATATACATCATAATCTGTAGCTGGATTCAAACCGGTTATGGTCTCACCAATAGTTCCATCTGTATCTTGTACGGCATTACCTTCTGTTTCAGGATTAAAACCAGCAGGACCGTAAAGAATTTCCCACTCGGTTTCGGAACCACCAGAAGTCCAGCTTATATCAGCTGCATTAGCGGTGATTTGATCTATTACAATTTCAGAAGGCTTAGGACAAGTGATTTCTAAAATTTCTACATTATCTAAATACCAACCTTCTCTCTGCACAGAACCATCTGAAGTTAAGCGAAAGCGCACTACTACTGTAGCGGTATTGTATGCAGATAGATCAAAAAATTCGCGCTTCCACCATGCATTAGCAGGCGTTTCAGATCCTGTGCCCCACTGCCCATAAGCATCTTCGTTAAAGGTACCAGCCGAAACTGTAATACCACTTCCTAAGTAATCAATATCTGTAAAAGGCGTAAAGGTTGCACCACCATCTGTAGAAATTTCTACAATAGCTTCATCATAGCCTCCTTCCAATTTTGCAATATGCCAAAAAGATAGTTGCGGATTGTTTGCCGCTGAAAGATCGATAGGGTTTGTCTGGTACAAAATATTATTGCTGTTACTTCCGTATGCATTAAGTACCGATTGCGTTCCGTCTTGAAAAAGACCTGTATCAATTTGCCAATCTACTGTATTACCAGCTTCGTTAGCAAATTGCCCCAGACCAGTTTCAAAGTTCTCTGAAAAAAGTTGTGCATTTGCCTGAAAAGACAAAAGAACACAACCTATCCAAAAAAGAATACTAGTAATTTTCTTCATTTAGGGTTTTGTTTTAGTTTAGTTTAGTTCGAATATAGTAAATTGCCCCAAATAAGTTAAACTTGTACTAATATTTTTTTTAAATTTTATTTATTTATAATAATTTTTAAACCCTTATCGAATTATTTGACCTTTAATAGATTAAAAATCCTACATTCCGTAAAGCACTAGTAAGAAATGTTTTTTATCTTTGATGTATGATTGAAAAAGAAAATATAACCTATGAAAAATCCGTCTTAATTGGTATTATAAATCAACAACAAGACGAAGAGAAGTCTAAAGAATATTTAGACGAATTAGAATTTTTAACCTATACCGCAGGTGGCGAAGTTTTAAAGAGATTTACCCAAAAATTAGAAATGCCAAATCCCAAAACCTTTATTGGTTCTGGGAAAATGGAGAAGGTACGTCAATTCATCTCTGAAAATGAAATAGATACCGCCATTTTTGATGATGAGTTAAGTCCTGCTCAGCAGAAAAACATAGAGCGCATTTTAAAGTGTAAAGTAATAGACCGCACCTATTTAATTTTAGACATTTTTGCTCAACGTGCAAAAACGAGCTACGCAAGCACGCAAGTAGAATTGGCACAGTATGAATATCTTTTACCAAGATTGGCCGGTTTATGGACCCACCTTGAAAGACAACGTGGAGGTATTGGAATGCGTGGTCCCGGAGAACGAGAAATAGAAACAGATAGAAGAATTGTACGCGATAAAATCACCTTACTAAAAAAGAAACTCCGCACGATAGATAAGCAGATGGCCGTACAACGCGGTAATCGTGGCCAATTGGTAAGAGTGGCTTTGGTTGGCTATACCAATGTAGGCAAATCTACTTTAATGAATGTAATAAGCAAAAGCGATGTTTTTGCCGAAAATAAACTTTTTGCAACGCTAGACACCACTGTACGAAAAGTGGTTATAAGAAATTTACCTTTTTTACTTACCGATACGGTTGGCTTTATTAGAAAATTACCCACACAGCTGGTAGAATCTTTTAAATCTACACTAGATGAAGTTAGGGAGGCAGATTTATTATTGCACGTAGTAGATATTTCGCATCCAAATTTTGAAGAACATATAGCTTCTGTAAAGCAAATTTTAGATGAAATTGAAAGTGTCGACAAACCTTCAATAATGATTTTTAATAAAATAGACGCTTACCAACAAGAAGAAATCGAAGAAGATGACTTAGCTACCCAAAAAACAAGTGTTCATTATAGCTTAGAAGAGTGGAAAAAAACCTGGATGAACAAAGCAGACGGGGAAGTATTATTTATCTCTGCTCTTAATAAAGAAAACATTGAAGAGTTTAGACGAAAAGTTTATGAGAAAGTGCGTGAGATACACGTTACACGCTTTCCATACAATGATTTTCTATACCCGGAATACGATACTTACGGAGAAGAAGAGTAATTTAAACTCTTTAAATAGCACCTAAACTTTTCGTTACGGAAGTCAAAAATTCATTAGAACAGAATAGGTTTAATTTTCAAAAATGTATTAAAACAAAAAAGGTTGTTGCCAATTAAATTACCAGAGAATTGGTAAAGTAATTTACAACAACCTTTTAGCGGTTAGAATTCCAACCTAACTATTTTTAAGCCTCAAATGGCTCTATAGAAACAAAAGATTTGTTGTTTCTTTTCTTGGTAAATTTTACGATACCATCTACTTTAGCATGTAAAGTATGATCTTTTCCTGCATACACATTTTCTCCAGGATTGTGTGCAGTACCTCTTTGTCTAACAATGATATTTCCTGCAACAGCAGCTTGGCCTCCAAAAATCTTAACGCCTAAGCGTTTCGATTCTGATTCTCTACCGTTTTTAGAACTACCAACACCTTTCTTATGTGCCATTTTCTTTTAATTTTTCAGATTAATATTATTTACTTAAAGCCTCTACCAATTCGGCCTTTTTCATAGAAGAATAACCTTCCAAACCTCTTTCTTTAGCCATTTCTTTAAGCTCTGCCACGGTATGGCTACTTAAATCTTTATCTTCTTTTTGCTCTTTTGGCTCAGCTTTTTTCTTCTCTGCCTTTTTTCCGCCTTTAAGGCTAATATCGTTGATAAGAATTTCTGTTAAAGCTTGTCTATGACCGTTCTTAACACGGTAGCCTTTTCTTCTCTTTTTCTTAAAAACAATTACTTTATCACCCTTTAAGTGGCGGGTAATTTTTGCTCCAACAAGAGCACCTTCTATAGCCGGGGCGCCTAAGGTTACATCGTCTCCGTTACCGGTTAAAAGAACTTTATCAAAAGATACAGTATCTCCTTCTTCTCCGGCCAGACGATTTACAAAAACCTTTTGGTCTTTTGCAACTTTAAATTGCTGCCCTGCTATCTCTACAATTGCGTACATAGCGTTACGTTTAGTTAAAATTATTTACTTAAAAATGGGTGCAAATATACCTTTAATTATTTAAAACGCAAAGCATCAGAAATATAAAACTCTATTTTATCCGTCTACGGTATGTTTTTTACCTTCTGGGGTATTCCAACTAGATTTAAACAATTGCATAAATGTCAAAGTTAAAACAACCGTACTAGCAAAACCCATTACAGCTTCTACAAAAAGCAACATAGCTAAAGCTGTACTATAGTCTGTTGCCCAATTACCCATTAACAATTCTGGGAAACCTTGCTCTATATAGCGCACGTAGATACCAAAAAATATCGTAAATAATATAGTA
Source organism: Haloflavibacter putidus (assembly GCF_006546625.1). Taxonomy (GTDB): domain Bacteria; phylum Bacteroidota; class Bacteroidia; order Flavobacteriales; family Flavobacteriaceae; genus Mesonia; species Mesonia putida. Next base: position 128,098 of record NZ_VIAR01000008.1, on the reverse strand, counting down.
GCATTAAAACCGGTAAGTAGACCGGTCATAAAACCTTTTTGGTATCTAAATTTTCTTTTCTTTTTATCGCGATAAGTTTTTATGGCATAAAATATACCCACCCCAACAATAACTCCATTAAAAAGACTAAAGCCAGGTTGTGTGTGCCAGCCTATTGCCGCCAATAGCAAAAAATAAACTATTAAAGCCAAGCCGATTAAAAAACCGAATTTAATGGGTATTGCACGTAATTTCATAATTTTTCGGAATTATAGTTTGAAATAAATTTCATAAATATAATTGAAATAATGTTTTAAGACCTTGTTAATTTTAAAATTATCTAAAAATTAAGTAAAGTATATCCCCAAATTATATAATTTTCTGCTGTATTTGTTTATTTTTGAAGCTAACTATTTTAATTAAACACTTTAAAGATGATAAAAAAGATTAGCGCAATACTTATTGCCGTTGTTTTTTCCTTTTATGCTAAAGCACAGGAGGTAGATTTTACAGAATACGACCTAGACAATGGCCTGCACGTAATTTTACATCAAGATAATACTGCTCCGGTTGTTACTGTTGGGGTTATGTATCACGTTGGTGCCAAAGACGAAGAAGAAGGTCGCACAGGCTTTGCCCACTTTTTTGAACACCTTTTGTTTGAAGGTACAGAAAATATTGCACGTGGCGAATGGTTTAATATTGTAGCCGCTAATGGCGGAAGTAATAATGCTAATACCACGCAAGACCGTACTTATTATTACGAAACGTTTCCTTCTAACAATTTAGAATTAGCTTTATGGATGGAGTCAGAACGTATGTTGCATCCGGTAATCAATCAAATTGGTGTAGACACCCAGAACGAAGTAGTTAAAGAAGAAAAAAGATCACGTATAGATAACGCTCCTTACGGAAAAATAATCTACAACACCGGCATCACACCATATATGTTTGAAAAACATCCGTACAAAAACTCTGTAATTGGAACTATGGAAGATTTAGATGCTGCAGAGTTAGAAGAATTTAAGGCTTTCTTTGATAAATATTACGGTCCAAACAACGCCACTTTGGTTGTTGCAGGAGATATAGACAAAAGTGAAGCTAAAAAGTTGATTGAAGATTATTTTGGCCCCGTACCAAAAGGTAATGAAGTTAAACACCCGCAGGTTAAAGAAGAGCCAATTAAAGAAGAAATAGTTGCTAAAGAATATGACAGCAATATTCAAATACCGGCAAAATTATTTGTATACCGCACCCCTTCTATGAAAGACAGAGATGCGTATGTTTTAGATATGATTTCAAGTTTGCTTACAGATGGTAAAAGCTCTAGAATGTACAAAAAAATGGTAGATGAAAAAAAACAAGCCTTGCAAGTATTAGCTTTCCCAAGATCGCAAGAAGATTACGGGGTCTACATTATGGGAGCTTTAGCAATGGGAGATACACCTTTAAAAGAAATTGCCTCGTCTATGGACGAAGAAATAGATAAGCTACAAAACGAACTTATTAGCGAGCAGGAGTACCAAAAGCTTCAAAATAAATTTGAAAACCGTTTTGTAAATTCTAACAGCAATGTACAAGGCATAGCAGCATCTCTTGCTACTTATAATATGCTTTATGGGGATACAGATCTAATCAATAAAGAAATAGATATTTACCAAAGTATAACTAGAGAAGAAATTAAAGAAGTAGCCAACAAATATCTTAATGAAAACCAACGTTTGAATTTAGATTATTTGCCAACTTCAGAAAAAGAAACAAAATAATTAGCAAAATATTAATTTATGAAACTTAAAATAATATCCTTATTTATCTTGTGCCTTACCGTAGTAGGATTGCAAGCACAAATAGATCGCTCAAAGCAACCGGAACCAGGACCGGCACCAAAAATAAATTTAGGTAAACCCCAATCATTTACTCTTAATAATGGTTTAAAAGTTATGGTAGTAGAAAACCATAAATTACCTCGCGTGCGCGCCAATTTAATTATAGACAACCAACCACATTCAGAAGGTAACAAAGCCGGTATAAAAGATTTGTACAGTGCAATGATGGGAACCGGTACCACCAAAAAGACTAAAGATGAATTTAATCAACGTGTAGATTTTTTAGGAGCCAATGTTTCTTACGGTGCAGAAAGTGCTTCGGCTAGATCTTTATCTAAATTCTTTCCAGAAGTTTTAGGTTTAATGGCAGAAGGTTTGTTGCATCCTAAATTTACACAAGAAGAATTTGAAGACCAGAGAGATATCATATTAGAAGGTTTAAAATCCGGTCAAAAAAGTGCAGCATTTATTGCAAGTAATGCTAGTGCCGCTTTAGCTTATGGTAAAAATCACCCTTACGGGGAATTTGCCTCAGAAGAGTCTGTTAATAACATTAAGCTAAACGATGTAAAAACGTACTACCAAAACTACATTTCGCCAAAAAACGCCTATTTGGTAGTAGTTGGAGATGTAGATGTGGCAGATGTTAAAAAATTAGCACGCAAACATTTTGGCAGTTGGTCTGCCGGCACGCCACCAAATATTAGCTTGCCAAAGGTTCAAGAAGCCCAGTATACGCAAGTTAATTTTATAGATTTACCAAATGCCGTACAAAGTGTATTGCGTTTGCAAAATACTATTGATTTGCAAATGAAAGACGAAGACTATTTTCCTGTTTTGGTTGCCAATCAAATCTTAGGAGGTAGTTTTGGCAGTTACTTAAACATGAATTTAAGAGAAGCCAACGGTTATACTTACGGCGTTAGATCAAGCACAGGAGCAGATAAGTACGCAAGTAGATTTGTAGTAGCAACCAGCGTACGTAATGCGGTAAGTGATAGCGCTATTGTAGAGTCTTTAAAAGAAATAAATAAAATAAAATCTGAAAAAGTTTCTTTTGAAGCTCTAAATAATGCAAAAAACAAATTTGCAGGAGATTTTGTTTTACGTCTAGAGAATCCGGGTACAATTGCAGATTATGCAGTAAATATTGAAACTCGTGATTTATCAAAAGACTTTTACAAGCAATTTTTAAAGAAAATAAATGCTGTAACGCCAGAAGATATTTTGCGTGTAGCCAATAAGTACTACAAAACAGATAATATGCAACTTGTGGTAGTTGGAAAAGGAAGTGAAGTTGCCGAAAACTTAGAGAACATCAAATTAAACGGCAAGAAAATACCGGTACGTTATTACGACAAACACGCCAATCCCATAGAAAAGCCGGAGTACAATAAAGAAGTACCGGAAGGCATGAGCGTAACAGATGTTTACGATGCTTATATAAAAGCTATAGGTGGCGAAAAAGCAGTAAAAGACATTAATAATATTAGTATAAAAGGAAGCGCTTCTGTACAAGGAAATCCAATTAAGTTTATACGTGTAGAAACTGCAGATGGTAAAATTAAAGAAGAAACCACCATGAACGGTATGGTTTTAAATAAAAATGTTTTTAATGGCAAAAGCGGTTACCGCTCTGTACAAGGCCAAAAAATGCAGTATACAGAAGAAGATATTACTGAAACCAAAGAAAGTGCAGGCTTGTTTGCAGAGTTAAAAGCAAACCCAGATGCTAAATTAATAGGTATAGAAAGTGTAGATGGCAATGATGCCTACGTAGTGCAAGAAGCTGAAGATACCAAAGCCTATTACGACACCAATACCGGTTTAAAAGTGCAAGAAGTAACAACTATTTCACAAGCTGGACAAACAATGACCAATACTACACAATTGAGTAATTATAAAGCTGTGAGCGGCGTAAAGATACCACACAGTCTAAGCTTAAGTTTTGGTCCACAAAGTGTAGAAATGAAAGTAGACGAAGTAAAGGTAAATCAAAACCTAACAGCAGAAGATTTTGAATAATCAGCTTTTGCTAAATTTTTTATCTAAACCGGCCTTTGTGCCGGTTTTTTTATTGGCCAAATACACCCCAATAAGAATAAACAAACCAGACAAAAGTTGCATAAAACTAAATTTCTCTCCATCTAACAAACCCCACATTAAAGCAATTACAGGAATTAGATAGGTTACAGAAGTTGTAAAAAGAGGCGTAGACAATTGCACCAATCTATTAAAGATTATTTTAGCAATACCGGTACCAAAAACGGCCAATATTGCAATATAAAAAATTGAGGTTTGTACTTTTGGATTCGTCAAAACTTGTTCATTAAAAAACCCTGTGAAGAATAATACTCCTAAAGCAAAAGGGAATAATACAATAAAAAAGCCCAAGGTTATACTAAGTGCTGATACCTCTTGCAAAAAACGTTTAATAATATGCACATTAAAAGCATACATAACCGTTGCAATAAGCGGAAGAAAAGCATAAATAAAATTTGTTTTTCCAATAGAAACGGCCTCTGTTCCCACTAAAAATATAGAACCTAACAATCCTACAACCACTCCCAGTATTTGGTTACTAGTGGCTTTAATTTTAAAGACTAAAGCTCCTATTATTAAGGCTAAAATTGGCACAGTAGAATTTAAGATAGAAACTATGCCGCTATCTACTTTAGTTTCCGCAAAAGCGAACAGAAAAGCAGGAAAAAATGTACCTAGAAACCCGGATAAAGCAATATACCGCCAGTGTTCTTTTTTGATTTTCTTAATGCTCTTAGCACCTATTAAAAATATAAATACGGAAGCAAAACAAACTCTTAAAGCACCTAATTGTATTGGGGTAAGACCAACCAATCCTTTTTTAATCAAAATAAAAGAACTGCCCCAAACCAGAGCCAGTGCAATTAAATAAAACCATTTTAGCTGTTGTCTTCCCAAAAGTTTTAATGCTTTAAATTCCTAAAAAGCTGCAAAAATGCGGTTAAATTTTTGAATGCACCAAGAATAAAAGCTTATTCTTTCCAGCGCACGCTCTCCATTAAATGCCTTATATCTTCTTTTAGATAATTGGCGGCCGGAATTATAGAGTCAAAATTGGGGCGGGCATCAAAGTAAATAGAGCCGGTAATAAAATTTTTGGTACTATCTGTAACATAAAATTGTGCTTGTGAGGCTGCGTTACCTTTTACTTCATAAAAATTACCAAAAACATTATGCTTCTCGTTGGTGTAGGTATCTACTTCTATTTCGTCTGCTTTACTCGTGTGTTCTAATGGTAGTTTTTGCGCGTCTATTAAAAGGCTTCGCAAATTATTGTTTATACGACGATAAGTTATAAAAATAGTACCTTTCATTTGCGGGTATTCTATGTTTAACCAGCAAGGATTTCCCGTTCTTGAAGTTTTTATCTTGCTTAGAGTATTAACTTCAAAAACGTAAGGACAGTTGGTTTTTAGCTTGGTGTATTTTGGTGTAGGATATTCTAATGCCAAATATGCCTTTGGTTTAGGTTGCACATTGTCTTGGCAAGCATTACAAGAGAGTAAAATAATAAGAATAAGTAGAGTGTATCGCATTTACTTTATAGAAACTTTAATCTGCTTAATACGTTTATTGTCTATAGCTTCTATAACAAAGGTATAATTTTCAAAAATTATACTCTCGTTTCTTTTCGGAAAACCTCCGGAAATTTCTAATAGTAAACCGGCAATGGTTTCTGCTTCTCCTTTATTTTCCTCAAACAAACTTGGGTCCTCTAAATCTATTACTCTATAAAAGTCTTTTAAAGAGGTCTTCCCTTCAAAAACAAAGTTCTTTTCGTCTAACTGCGAAAAAATTAAATCTTCGTCGTCAAACTCATCGCTTATATCGCCAACAATTTCTTCTATAATATCTTCTAAACTTATAAGACCACTGGTACCGCCGTATTCGTCTACCACAATAGCCAAGTGGTTTTTCTTTAGTTTAAAATCGTTTAAAAGATCGTCTAACTTTTTATTTTCCGGCACAAAGTAAGGCTCTCGTAACAGTTTTTGCCATTCAAAATCTGTTTTATCCAAATATGGCAACAAATCTTTAATGTATAGAATTCCCTTTATGGTATCTAAATTTTCTTCGTAAACCGGTATTCTAGAAAAACCATTTTCTACAATTTCTTTTACTACTTTAGAAAAATTTTCTTCTATAGAAATGGCAAAAACATCCATACGCGGACACATAACTTGTTTGGTTTCGGTATTACCGAAGGAAACAATACCCTTAAGAATCTTTTGCTCTTCTTGCGTTGTGTCTTCCTCGCTGGTTAGTTCTAAAGCTTGTGAAAGTTGATCTACGCTAAAATTAGATTTTTGTTTACCCAAACGCCTGTGTATTAAAACCGTTACATGCCGCATAGGAAGACTAAAGACCGCAAAAAATTTATCTAAAAATCCCAACGGATACGCCATAAAGTTAGAAAACGCCACACGATTTCTGCTTGCATATATTTTGGGTAAAATCTCGCCAAACAGTAAAATTAAAAAGGTAATAACTACCACCTCTATAATAAATTGAAGGTTTATGCCATACCAAATTATGTTTAAATCGCCTAAAACTACATCGCCCAACGAATCAAACAATAAAACCAAGGCAATATTTACAAAATTGTTGGTTACCAAAATAGTGGCCAAAAGCTTTTTGGGCCTATCAAGTAGACGGACAAGAATTTGTTGTTTTGCAGAAAGTTCTCCGCTCTCTACTTCAAAGTCTGTTGGTTTTAAAGAAAACAAAGCCACTTCTGAACCTGAAATAAGCGCAGAGCAAACCAATAACAACAAAAGCAAAACAAGCCCGAAAATATCTTGTGCTTGCAGAACATTAAATAGTATAAAACTGACCGGTTCTGGATCCAAAATTAGCGTGATTCTATTTTAAAAAGGTAAATCGTCTTCGTCGTCTACCGGATCATTTTCCGGAGCAGTATAATTTTGCTGTTTATTTTGCGGCTCTTTGGTTTGGTTTTGCGCCGGCGATGAAGAGCCGGTTTGCATACCGCTTTTTTCTTTTGGCGTTAAAAACGTAAACTCTGTACATTGTATTTCTGTTGTATAGCGATCTTGGTTTTTATCGTCTGTCCATTTTCTGGTTTTTATGCGACCTTCTATATAAACTTTATCTCCTTTTTTAAGGTATTTTTCGCAAACTTCTGCTGCTTTATTCCGTACAACAATATTGTGCCATTCTGTATTGCTAACTTTTTCTCCTGTAGTTTTATTTAAGTACTCTTCATTGGTTGCCAACGGAAAATTACCAACACAGCCGCCACCTTCAAAATAATGCATTTTTACATCATCGCCGGTGTGGCCTATAAGCATTACTTTATTAAGTGTTCCTGCCATAATAATATTGTTTTTAAGTAAATGTAAGCAAAAAGAATTAGTTGGAAAAATTAAAATTCTCTATAAAATTTTGCACTAAAACCGGTACGGGAAATTTTTCAATTTCAGTAACTGCAAGCTTTTTAAGCGGTTTCTTAAAATTTGCAACCGGTATATTTTCTAGATAAATCACCCAAAAATTAGCATAAATTCTCTGGTGCGAAAGTACATGTTTTATAGGAGTTGCGTTAAATAATTCTAATTTATTAAAAGAACCTTCTAAAAGCTCTTTAAAAGCGGCGTTTTTTAGAAGTTGCTCTTTGGTTAAAGAATTTTTACTCTCTATAAGCGGAAATTCGAACAAATTTTGCCAAATACCTTTTCCGTAACGTTGTTGTAGAACCGTATAAGTAGTAGCATTTTTGTTTTCTAACAACACCAGATAATTAAAATACCTGTTGCGCACTTTGGTCTTTTTGGCTTTTATAGGTAAAACAGCTACTTTATTTTGCTGAAAAGCTATACAGTTATTTTGTAACGGACAAGTAGTACAAAGTGGTTTCTTGGGTGTGCAATGTAAGGCTCCAAACTCCATTATCGCCTGGTTGTAATGTTTAGGATCTTGTTTAGCCAGTAATTTTTCGGCTACAGCCTTAAACTCCTTTTTACCTTCTGTGCTATCTATTGGTGTTTCTATACCAAAAACGCGCGACAAAACTCTATACACATTACCGTCTACTACTGCAACCGCTTCATTAAATGCTATAGATGCAATGGCGGCGGCTGTGTACTCTCCCACTCCTTTTAATTTTTTTAGTTCTTTATAAGAAGAAGGAAAAACCCCATTACATTCTTCTGCTATATATTTTGCGGTGTGGTGTAAATTTCTTGCGCGCGAATAATAACCCAATCCTTGCCAAAGTTTTAAAACTTTTTCTTCTGGGGCTTTTGCCAAATCAAAAACTGTAGGAAAATGCTCAATAAAACGATTGTAATAAGGCAAACCTTGCGCAATTTTGGTTTGTTGTAACATAATTTCGCTTAACCAAATACGATAAGCCTGCTCGGTTTTACGCCAAGGCAAATCTCTTTTATTCTCTAAGTACCAAGTTAACAGTGTTTTACTAAATTGCATAGTGTGAAATCTTGTTTTGCAATGATAAATCTTTATTCACTTACTATTTAAAGGATTAGATTGATTATTTGAATTTTAAATTATTATATTTGCACCCTGAAATTTAGTAAACCCATTATAAAAATATATAAAGATGACGAAAGCAGATATTGTAGCAAACATTTCAGAGAAATTAGGAATGGAGAAAGGCGACGTGCAAGCTACTATAGAAACCTTTATGGATGAGGTAAAAACTTCTTTGGAAAGCGGCGACAACGTTTACCTAAGAGGCTTTGGGAGTTTTATAATTAAAACCCGTGCAGAAAAAACCGGTAGAAACATATCTAAAAATACTACTATAAAGATACCTGCACATAATATCCCTGCATTTAAACCAGCCAAAGTGTTTTTGGAAGGTGTTAAAACAAACGTAGAAGTAAAATAAAAAAATTTATTAATTAAAACTATATTTATATGCCAAGTGGTAAAAAAAGAAAAAGACATAAGGTAGCAACGCACAAACGTAAAAAAAGAAGGAGAGCTAACCGCCATAAAAAGAAGTAGTTTTCACACTACTTTTTTTAATTAAGAACGTTCATTGAAAACGAAGTTTTTTAAAACTTCTGCAGGAAATAAAACCCTGTGATAAATTTTGTTTAATCCATCTATGCTTCCCACCAAGAAGTGTGGATAAAAATCTAATACGCATGACAAAGGAACTCATTATAAGATCAGATTCCTCTGCTATTGATTTGGCCTTATTAAAAGATGGAAAACTAATTGAATTACATAAAGAAGACGATAACAGTAACTTTTCTGTTGGCGACATATTTTTAGCCAAGATAAGAAAAACTGTACCCGGCTTAAACGCTGCTTTTGTTAATGTAGGTTACGAAAAAGATGGTTTTTTACACTATCACGATCTAGGCCCGCAAGTAGCTACTTTATTAAAATTCATAAAACGTGTAAGCACAGGTAAAATAAAAGATTTTTCTTTAAAGAATTATTCTTTTGAAAAAGATATTGATAAAAACGGAAGTATTACCGATGTTTTAAAATCAAATCAATCGCTATTGGTGCAAATAGTAAAAGAACCAATCTCTACCAAAGGTCCACGTCTTAGCAGCGAACTCTCGTTTGCCGGAAGATATGTGGTTTTGGTACCCTTTTCAGACCGAATATCTGTGTCTCAAAAAATTGAAGACAAAGACGAAAAAGCCCGGCTAAAAAGATTGGTAAAAAGTATAAGACCCAAAGGTTTTGGTGTTATTATACGTACCGTAGCAACAGGCAAAAAAGTAGCAGACCTAGACAGAGACCTGCAAAATCTAAAAGATAGATGGGCAGGAATGTGCAAAAAATTGCAACGAGCAAACCAACCATCTAAAGTATTGGGAGAACTAAGTAGAGCAAACTCGCTTTTACGCGATATGTTTAACGATAGTTTTACCGCAATACACACAGATGACGAGGCGCTCTACACACAAATTAAAGATTACGTAAGTACAATTTCGCCAGAAAAAGAGTCTATCGTAAACTTGTATCAATCCAAAGCTCCCATTTTTGAAAAATTTGGTATAGAAAGGCAAATAAAAACGGCCTTTGGCAGAACTGTATCTATAAGCAAAGGTGCCTATTTGGTAATAGAACATACCGAGGCTATGCACGTTATAGACGTGAATAGTGGTAACCGTAGCAACAAATCAAAATCACAAGAAGAAACTGCCCTAGAGGTAAACCTTATAACCGCCTCAGAAGTTGCCAGACAACTTAGATTAAGAGATATGGGTGGTATTATTGTGGTAGATTTTATAGATATGGGAAAAGCCGATAATAGAAAAAAGCTTTATAACCATCTTCGGGACGAAATGAAAGACGACCGTGCAAAGCACAAAATCTTACCCCCAACCAAATTTGGACTGATTCAAATTACAAGACAACGCGTAAGACCGGAAATGAATATTAAAACAAGAGAAGAAAACCCCAACCAAAACGGGGAAATTGAAGCTCCTATTGTTTTGATAAATAAAATTAATGCCGACTTACAAAAACTAATTAAAAAAGACTATAAAAAGCTGAGCATAACCGCGCATCCTTTTGTAGCTGCCTATTTAACAAGAGGCATTCCATCGCCCAGAAGCAAATGGTTTTTTGACCATAAACGCTGGGTAAAAATTTTACCAAGAGACGCTTACACGTACCTAGAATATCACTTTCACGATAAAGACGGCGAAGTGATAAAAATTTAATACACAACCCCATTAAAATTTTAATGGGGTTTTTTTATGGACGGTATCTATGTAAATTGTCAATAACCAATACAATTAACTGTAACAAAAAATCGTTATACCAGACTTAACCAACTTTTAAAAGCTATGAAAACCAAAACGCGTTACCTCTTTTACTTTTCATTATTTCTTACCATAATTGGTTTTTTGCTAGATAACGACCCAAAAGAACCAAGCACAATTATGCGTTTTATAGAGTTTTTTGGTATGCTCTCTATGCTGTTTATACTATCTTATTCTATATTTTTCTTTACGGAATTTATCCGGAGGCAATGCATAACAATCCGTAGTTAAAACTTAAGAATATAACCCGTATTTCTAAGAGTGATATTTGCCACTAATTATTGAATATACTCTGTATAACCTTTAATAAGCCTTACATAACCTTTGCATAGGCTTTAAATAGCTTTTAAATTACATTAAGTCTCTTATTTTTGTACGCAACTATATTGTAAAAAAGCTCAACCATTTTGCAAAAGCATACGTCACATACCGTAAAAGAAGCCACAGCAAAACTAATGGCTTATTGCGCCTACCAAGAGCGCTGCCATCAAGAAGTAGAAGAAAAGCTAATTGCTTTGCGCATGATTCCCGAAGCTCGGGCACAAATAATCAACACTTTACTGCAAGAAGATTTTTTGAACGAAGAACGCTTTGCACGGACTTTTGTACGCGGTAAATTCAGAATAAAAAAATGGGGACGCCTACGCATTAAACGCGAACTTAAAAAGCGCAATCTATCTGCCTATAACATTAAATATGGCATGACTGAAATAAATGACGAAGAATACAGCCAAAATCTGGACGATTTATTCCAAAAACGCCTAAATTCCATAACCGAAAAAAACCTTTATAAACGTAAAAAGAAAGTAGCAGATTATCTCTTGTACCGGGGCTATGAAAGCAATCTGGTATACGAAAAATTACAAGAAATAGATAACTAGGTTAAAGCGGCTCTATTTTAAACATCTTCTCTTGAAGATTATAACCCATTTATTTTATTGGTTTTTTCAACGGCTTTTTTGTTTTTATAATCAATCCAATCCTGACCTTTTATTCTACGCATCAGATTATCAAAATGTCGCATAATAAAAATGTTGTACAAAGCTTTAGAAAGATTTTTAGGCTTCCGCGGAATAGCACGAAGACTCATCGAAAATCCGGGAGTTACATATTTCATATAATGCCAATAGCCCTCTGGCATATACAAAATATCACCAGGATTTAAATTCGCTTTAAAACCTTTTGCTTTTTTTAATGCCGGCCATTTATTAAAATCTGGTTTAGAAAAATCAATATCTTCTCGTACAATTAAAGAATGTGGAATTTTATATAAATAATCGTTCTGCTTTTGGTCGAATAAAATAACTTCTTTTTTTCCGTGAAAATGAAAGTGAAAAATATTGGCCAAATCTATATCATAGTGCATAAACGTGTACGAATCTCTTCCGCCAAAGAAAAGCATTGGCAAGCCTTTCATTAATCTTATACCAAAATCTGGATACCAATAATCTTCTTGCAGTTCTGGCACTTCTTTTAAAATATTCCAAAGAAAAATACGGTATTTAGTTGGCTCGCGCTTTAATAAATCTATATACTCGCTCATTTTCATTTTGGCGTGAGCTTGGTTAAAACCTTCTTCGTGCCTCACCGGCCGGTTGTCGTAAAGCGGTACAATTTTATCGCCGGCCACTTTTTTCATATAATCTAAATTCCATTTTTTGTGTGCCGGCCAATCTTCTATAAAACCTTCAATTACTACCGGTTTTTGTGGCTTAAAATATTTTTGTAAAAATTCTTTCTTATTAAAATTTTGTAGACGTGGTATTTCCGTCAAGTTTAGGTCATTTTCCTTCATAAGCGAACATTGCTCTTTTGATGCGTGTTTACAATAGCTTTGTTATTCTTATAATTTACCCAAGACTGTCCTCTAATTTTACGCATAAGGTTATCAAAATTCATCATAAACAAGACATTTTTAGCAACTTTTAAAATTTCAGGAAAAGATGTTGGAAGACTGCGCAGCGTCATAGAAATACAAGGGCTCAGATAACGTATATAATGCCAATAGCCACTGGGAATGTAAAGCGTTTCTCCCGGTTGTAAGTCTACACTATAACCTTTTGCCAATTTTAATGCTGGGTATTTTTTATAATCCGGTTTATCAAATTCTATTCCCTCTATAGAAACAATAGAATACGGTACGTGATAAAGGTGTTTTTTTTGCTCGTGCGGAAATAAAATAACGCGTTTAGTACCTTGAAAATTGAAATGCATATTATCTGCCAAATCTACATCATAATGCAACAAAACACGTGAACCACTTCCGCCAAAAAACAATACTGGCAAGCGTTTAAAGAATTTTAAGCCAATATCGGGATAGTTAAAGTCTTCTATTAATTGCGGAGATTTTTGCAGAATATTAAAAAAGAAAATACGAAGATCTGTAGGGCCTTTTTTTAAAAGGGTCACATAATCTTTCATTTTCATTATTTTGGCAGGCTTTCTAGAATTTTCTTTTCCTTTAGCGGGTTCACTGTCGTAAAGTGGTACCTCTATATTGCCGGCTGTTTCTGCAAAGTAGTCTAAGTTCCATTTTTTATATGCAGGCCAATTTTTAGATAGATTGGTAAATACTACCGGTTTCTTTGGTTTTACATAATAGTTTATAAACGCTTCTTTTTCAGTAAAGGCCACACGATTTATTTGTTTTAATTGCATAGAAACTCTTATTATACGGCGTTTTACCCACCACTTACAAAAGTATAAAACCTCTTTTTATATCTATCTTAAAGAAAAGCAAATAAAAAGAAAAGCTCCGGTTAGACCGAAGCTTTCATATAAAAACTAGGATACCCCAAGCCTAATTTTTAAACATTTAGTAATATTACAAATTTTACAGGAATATAAAAACAAATAAAAAGAAAAAAGCTAATTGCTAGCACAAACTAATTAAATTTTAAGAGAATTAGCATCGATTTCTGCAAATAAGTTTTAGATTTTTTTAGAATAACCTATTCTTTTTTAGGACTCTGGTGCCAGTTCAATTTTTAAACCTTCTAGCTCTGGCGTGATATGTATTTGACATCCCAACCTACTATTGTCTTTGGTATAAAAAGCTTCTGCAAGCATGGCTTCTTCATCCATTTGCATCTCCGGTAAATCGTGATCGCTCATCACATAGCATTGGCAGGAGGCGCACATTGCCATTCCGCCACAAATACCAATAGTTCCCTCGGGCGCTAACTCGTAAGAGCGTACAACCTCCATTAGGTTCATTGCCATATCTGTTGGCGCCAAAATATCGTGACTTTCTCCTTCTCTATCTACAACAGTAATATTTACTTCGTTTTCCATATTAATCTATGGCTTTTACTACCGCTTTTGGCGCCTCTTTTTTAGAGCCATCAAATCCAGTTACGCCGCCAACCGTTGTATATTTCATTACATATTTTTTATCCGGAAAAATGCGTTGGTAAGCACTTTGACACATTAAGGTTGCTTCGTGAAAACCGCATAAAATCAATTTTAATTTTCCCGGATAGGTATTTACATCTCCAATAGCATAAATACCAGGTATGTTGGTTTGATAATCTAAACTATTGTCTACTTTTATAGCGTTTTTCTCTATTTCTAAGCCCCAATTTGCTATAGGACCTAATTTTGGCGAAAGCCCAAATAACGGAATAAAATAATCTACCTCTAAAAGAATCTCTTCTTTGGCTTCGTCGTTTTTACGTATTAAAACCGACTCTAATTTGGTTTCCCCGTCAACCTCAACAATTTCGGCCGGGGTAATCAAATTAATTTTACCCAAATTTTTAAGCTCTTTTACTTTATCTACAGAATCTAATGCACCACGAAACTCATTTCTGCGATGCACCAAAGTAACTTCGGCGGCGACATTTGCCAAGAAAATACTCCAATCTAAAGCAGAATCTCCCCCTCCGGCAATCACTACGTGTTTTCCCCGATACTGTTCGGGATCTTTTATCATATAAGTAACGCCTCTATCTTCGTAATTTGCTAAATTGGGAATAGGCGGCTTACGAGGTTCAAAACTACCCAAACCTCCTGCTATAGCAACAATTGGTGCGTGGTGTTTTGTACCTTTGTTGGTAGTTACTATAAAACTACCATCCTCTAGTTTTTCTATATCTTCTGCTCTTTCGCCCAAGGTAAAGCCCGGTTCAAAAGGCTTTATTTGCTCCATTAAATTATTCACCAAATCTCCCGCCAAAACTTCCGGAAAGGCCGGAATATCATAAATAGGTTTCTTTGGGTATATTTCTGCACATTGGCCGCCAGGTTGTGGCAAAGCATCAATTAAATGGCATTTTAATTTTAATAGTCCTGCTTCAAATACGGTAAACAGGCCTGTTGGTCCTGCACCTATTATCAATATATCTGTTTTAATCATAAATGGAAATCCTTCGAATTAAAAACAACAATTTTCTCGGTAAAATTCGAGAAATAATGCTTCATATACTATGACAATTATCAGCTTAAGCTTCTATATTTACTACCTTTTCTATTTGTGGTGCGTATTTTTTTATCGTCATTTCTACGCCAGATTTTAAGGTCATCTGGTTTACACTACATCCCACACAAGCGCCTTCTAATTGCACTTTTACAACATTTTCTTTTTCGTCTATTTCTATTAAAGAAATATCACCACCATCGTTATTTAGAAATGGTCTTATCTCTTCTAAAGCTTTTTCTACATTCGCTTTCAAATTCTCATCAACTGTTGTCATGGTTTAGCTATTTATTTTTTAACGGCACTACAGCCGGCCATTGTCGTGATTTTTATTGCTTCGGTTGGTGGTAGATTTTCGTTACGACTAACCGTTTGTTGCACTACATTTTTGGTTATTTCTCCCATTGCTTTTGCAACCGGGGTGTCTTTTTGCAAGGCTGCAGGTCTACCAATATCTCCAGACTCTCTAATGCTTTGCACCAAAGGTAATTCTCCTAAGAATGGTATTTGTAAATCGTCTGCTAAGTTTTTAGCTCCTTTTTCGCCAAAAATGTAATATTTATTGTCCGGCAATTCTTCTGGAGTAAAATACGACATGTTTTCTATTATACCAAGAACAGGCACATCTATGCTTTCTTGACGGAACATTGCCACACCTTTCTTGGCATCTGACAAGGCTACATTTTGCGGCGTACTAACAATTACTGCACCGGTTATGGGCAAACTTTGCATTATAGACAAGTGAATATCGCCGGTTCCCGGAGGTAAATCTACCAACAGAAAATCTAACTCTCCCCAATCTGCATCAAAAATCATTTGATTTAATGCTTTTGCAGCCATTGGTCCGCGCCAGATAACCGCTTGATCTGGTTTTGTAAAAAACCCTATAGATAAAATTTTAACCCCATGGTTTTCTATGGGTTTCATTTTAGATTTTCCGTTAACTTTTACAGATAAAGGACGTTCGCGCTCTACATCAAACATAATGGTTGCGGACGGCCCATAGATATCTGCGTCTAAAAGACCTACTTTAAAGCCCATCTCAGATAAACTGGCGGCTAAGTTGGCCGCAACTGTAGATTTTCCTACGCCACCTTTACCAGAAGCCACGGCAACTATATTTTTTATACCGGGTATTGGTTTGCCTTTAATTTTATTGGCATCTTCTTTTGGCGGTGCTTCTACCTTTATATTTACTTTTACTTTTGCTTTATCGTAGACATGCTCGTGAATAGCTTTTAAAACGTCTACTTCTGCACGTTTTTTTATGTGTAAAGCAGGAGTTGCCAATTGTAAATCTACTACTACTTCGTCTCCAAAAGTGACTATATTTTTTACTGCGCCACTTTCTACCATATTTTTTCCTTCGCCAGAAACACTAATGGTTTCCAATGCTTTAAGAATATCTTGCTTCTTTAATTTCATTAGAAATTATTTTATTTTATTGCTTACTTAGAATTATTCTAAAGTACAAATATACAGTTTAAGTATAAGATTAAGAAGTAGTTTACAGGAATTTATATATGCCTGCGGACTGTAGATTTTTTGTAGTGGAATTTGCTGTTTTTATTGAGGATCCCAGAAAATTTCCGCAAAGTTTTGCACCTGATTGTCTTTTACCACAACCCCTTCACTCTCTAACAATTGCTGCATAAGATTGGTGCCGCCAAAATGTTGTTTGCCGCTTAGCAATCCTTTTCTGTTTACAACACGATGTGCGGGCACTTCTGGTTTATCTTTAGCGCTATTTAAAGCATAGCCAACCATTCTGGCGCTTTTTGCCGCTCCAATTGCTTTGGCAATAGCGCCATAACTGGTAACTCTTCCGTAAGGAATTTGTGCTGCTACGCTATAAACTTTATCGAAGAAATTTTTATCTTTCACGCTGTAAAATACATTCTTATTAATGCAACAATAATTAAAAGCACCATTAAACCTGCCATAAAGTAATTGGAATATTTGGCAAATTTCTGGGTATGCTTTTCAATTTTCATAAAAAACACTACATATATGTATAACGAGCTAAAACTACCGGAAGCCGCAGCTGTCGAAAACAAAATAATGCTTAGCATGCCATAATCATATCCGCCTTGAGCGTTAAACAAAGTACTTAAAACTACAAAATACGGTATTGGGAATACGTTTAATAAGGCTATGGTAGAACCTTTTAAAAAGCTTTTGGTTCTATGCTTTTTAGCCGTTTTTATCTTTTTGTTTTCACTATTCCTGCCTTGTATAAAAAAATATATAGCCAAAATGACAAAAATAACCAACCCCGCTCGCAACAACATTGTGCGTACGTACGGATGCGTAAAAATATATTTAGCCATTAGAATGGCAACCAAAGCTTGGAAAAAAACTATTAGCGTAGATCCCAAAGCAACAAAAATACCGCTCTGCTTACCTTTATCTACACAGGTTTTTGCTACCGTCATATTTACCAAACCAGGAGGCAAAACCCCCAATAAAGCAGCAAAATAGGTAAAGATAAATAGTTTAACTTCTTCCAAGTTTTTGTTATTTAATTCTAAAGTTGATGTAGGTTATCTTTTTATTTTCTTCAAGATACTGCTTTTCGTAAAATGTTTGAATATTTACAACTTCTTTTGACGAATATTCATTTTTATAAACATTATGGTTGGCATCTATAATTTCGTGCCCTTCGCCGTGCAAAAGCCCTAAGGTGTAACCGTGCATAAACTCGCTATCTGTTTTTAAATGCACTTGACCTTCAGGTTTTAGTATTTTTTTGTATTTCTGTAAAAACTCACTATTGGTTAAGCGGTGCTTTGTGCGTTTATATTTTATTTGCGGGTCCGGAAAAGTTATCCAGATTTCGTCTATTTCGTTTTCTGCAAAAATTTGATCTACCAGCTCTATTTGTGTTCGTAAAAAACCTACGTTTTCTTTATCTTCTTCTAAGGCTGTTTTAGCGCCACGCCAAAATCTGGCACCTTTTATATCTATGCCCAGAAAATTCTTATCGGGAAACATTTTAGAAAGGCCTATGCAGTATTCTCCTTTGCCGCAGCCTAATTCTAAAACAATTGGCTGGTTGTTTTTAAAAAACTCGCTGCCCCACTTTCCCTTTAAGGGAAAATTACCATCTACAATTTCTTCTCGTTTAGGTTGTATAACATTAGTAAAAGTTTCGTTTTCTTTAAAACGTTGTAATTTATTTTTGCTTCCCACTTTTTGTTAAAATTTTTTCAAAATTAAAAAAATTATTTTCATTTCTCCCTGCTTATACATAAAAGAGCAATTATGTCTTTATAATTCAACTCTTGCTACTTTTTACTATACGGAAGAAAAACTTCTTAGCTGGCTGTTAATTTTTTACTGAAATAAGCTTTAATAGTCAAAAATATTTCCTAAAAATAGAAATATAATTAATTAACTTGGGTAAAAAGCTTATATATGCATAACTGATTTGTTTTGCCCAAAAATCAACTGTTTTATTTATGCCGAAAAAAAAGATTTTAGTAGCACCATTAAACTGGGGGTTGGGACACGCTGCCAGGTGCATACCTATTATCTACAGTTTGCTGGAAAATAATTTCTTGCCGGTTTTGGCTTCTAACGGCGAAGCATTACGACTTTTGCAACACGAGTTTCCTACTTTAAAAATATACAGGTTACCTTCTTATAAAGTGCGTTACAGCAAGCGTGGCTATTTTTTAAAATTAAAGCTGCTTTCTAAATCTGTACAATTGCAAAAAGCAATCCGTAAAGAATTTGCACTTACCCAAAAAATAATTGAAAAAGAAAATATACAAGGCATTATCTCAGACAACAGGCTTGGCGTGCACTCTAAAGATGTACCCAGTGTTTACCTTACCCACCAATTACAAGTTTTAAGTGGCGCAACTACTTATTTTAGCACCAAATTGCACCAATTTTATATTAAAAAATTTGATGAATGTTGGGTGCCAGATTTTGCACAAGAACCCAATTTAAGCGGAAAGTTGAGCCATTTAAAAAAGAAATTCCCAATTCCTATCAAATATATAGGAATGTTAAGTCGGCTGCAAAAACAAACAGAATCTAATAAATATGCAATTTTGGTTTTACTTTCCGGACCAGAACCACAGCGAGAATATTTAGAAAAGCGCTTGTTTAAAATACTGAAAGATTACCCCAAACCGGTACTTTTTGTAAAAGGCGTTATGGAGAAAAAGGCTACAAAAGAACAGCATAAAAATCTTACAATCTATAATTTTTTAACTGGTCAAGACCTTGCGAAAGCAATTGCACAAAGTGAATTGATTATTGCCCGCTCCGGTTATTCTACCATTATGGATTTGGCACAAACCACCAAAAAAGCTTTTTTTATTCCTACGCCGGGACAGTTTGAGCAGCAATATTTGGCCGCACGCTTAAAACAACAGAAGATTGCCAATTTTTGCCAGCAAGATACTTTTGATCTAGAAAAATTAGAAACTTTAGAGAATTATAAGGGTTTTCCTGATTTGGAGCACAACCAAGACCTAGGTAGGTTTTTCGGCTTTTTGTAAAGTAAAAGAAAATTCGCTTCCAATACCATAATCGCTTTCTACGTATATTTTTTGGTCGTGCGCTTCTATAATATGTTTTACAATAGACAAACCTAAGCCGGAACCGCCTTCTTTGCGCGAGCCGCTTTTATCTACGCGATAAAAACGCTCAAAAATACGCGGCAATTGCTCTTGCGGAATTCCTTCGCCGTTATCTGTAATGCAAAGCATTATTTTATCTGTAGTAATATCTTCTATATACACTTCTGTGGTGCCACCTTCTTGTCCGTATTTAATAGAGTTTACCATCAAATTAATAATTACTTGTTGTATCTGTTCGGGATCTGCTTTTACCCAAATTGGAGTGGTGTATTCTTCTTGAAAATCAAAGCTTATATTTTTTTTGGTAGCTTTCATTTCTAAAAGGTCAAAAACGTTTTTAATAACTTCTACCAGATCAAAAACTTTAATCTGCAAGCGCAATTCGCCAACTTCCAGCTTGGTGATCATATCTAAATCTTTTACGATATAAAGTAGCCTCTCTACGCCCTTATTGGTGCGTCTTAAGTATTTTTCAAGTAAAGTTTTGTCGTGCATCGCTCCATCTAAAAGCGTCAATATATAAGCTTGCACGGTAAATAACGGCGTTTTTAACTCGTGCGAAATATTACCCATATATTCTTTGCGGTAATTTTCGCGAATTTTAAGCGCTTCTATTTCGAGCTTTTTTCCTTCGGCAAAACGTTTAACTTCTTTGGTAAGTGTAACCATATCTGAAGTTATTGGGCTTTCTTGCAAATTTGCAGACTCTAATAAAGATACATTATCATAAACTTCTTTTACCCGCTTGTAGATAAAATGCTCTATACGCAATTGAATTATTAAAAAAGAAAACACAAAAAATACAGCGGCAAATAATACTAAAGCCACGACCTCAACCTCCGCATAAATAAATAAAAAAACACCAAAAAATACCGTAGCAAAAACACTAATAAAAAAAGCAGTAAACAGCGCAAATTTGTAAGAACGTTTAAAAGCTTTTGCCATTAGATTTCTAATTTATATCCCACTCCTTTTACGGTTTTAAAAGTATCTTTTCCTATTTTCTCTCGTAATTTTCTAATATGCACATCTATTGTACGACCGCCAACTACAACTTCGTTTCCCCAAATTTCATCTAAAATCTCGTCGCGTTTGAAGACTTTACCGGGTTTGGAGGCCAATAAAGCCAACAATTCAAATTCTTTGCGCGGCAAATTGATTTCTCTTTTATTGTTGGTAACGGTATATTCTTCTCTGTTAATGGTCAAATTACCTACTTCAAGTAAATTATTGGTACTTTCTCGGTTTTCTAGCCTGCGCAATAAAGCTTTTACTTTACTCACCAGCAATTTAGGCCGAATGGGCTTGGTAATATAATCGTCTGCGCCCGCATCTAAGCCGGCAACTTGCGAATAATCTTCGCCACGAGCGGTTAAAAAAGTTATAATGCTATTTTTTAGCGAAGCTTCTTTTCTTATACGCTCGCAAGTTTCAATGCCATCCATTTCTGGCATCATCACATCTAAAATAATGAGTTGCGGTTGGTGTTTTTTTGCTTTTTTTAAACCCTCTTTTCCGTTATCTGCGGTAATTACTTGATACCCTTCATTAGACAAATTATATCCTATTACTTCTAAAATATCGGGCTCATCGTCTACCAAGAGTATTTTTACAGCGCTATTTTCCATTCTTACTAATTTTTGAGTAGTAAAAATACGTATAATTTTTCAAGCCACCGTTAGCCAAAAATTAGCGCGGCGTGAAATAATTGTTAATAATTATAAATTTTTAAAATAACTTTACGGAATTGAGCATTACTAATTCCATAAACTTCTAGTTAATTCTACCTTCTCAAAAGCCGGCTTTTTATTATCACCTTTTCCGTTAAGGCTAATAATATTTTTCAATATAGTTCTCTTTCCGTAAAGCAACGCTTTTTCCCTTTTTCTGCACTGCCAAAGCCGTTATTGGTTATAAACTATTGCAGTTCAATGTTAAATTAAGATTATATCTTTATTCCTATTCTATTTAAACCCTGCCATCTATTAAAAAACATTTATCTTTGTATAAATTAATAAAAACAACACATTATGAAAAAAATTACTTTTTTAACCTTGCTAATGTTTGCTTCTATAGCAACATTTGCACAAACACCTATCTTGACGATGATTTCTGATGGGGACTGCCCGGGTGGAAATCCTAAGATAGTGGAAATTTACGCACAAGGCACTGTAGATTTTTCTAACTACTCTTTAGAAAATCAAACCAATGCAAATACAGATTGGGGCAACACGCTAAACTTAGCAGATTTGGGTACAGTAACAGATGATTTTGTTTACGTTTATGCAGACGATGCATCTTTTTCTTCAGAATACCCGAGTGCCAGCATTACTCTTGCCACTACTTCTTCTGTAGTGAATTTTAACGGAGATGACCGTATTAGAATTATACAGGATAGTAACAGTGCAGTTATTGACCAATATGGTGAAGACAGCGTTGATGGTACCGGCGAAGTTTGGGAATACAAAGATGGTTATGCCAAAAGAAACAATGGCACAACTGCTACCGGAACTTTTAATGCAAGCGATTGGACCTACTTTAACGGCGTATTAGACGGCGAAGGAACTTGCCAAGGTGGAAGTACTTTTGAATCTATTATAGAGATAGGAACTTTCTCTGCGGGAGCAAATTCTTGTATGTTAGTAGTTATTTCTGAAACCATTACTTGCGATGCAGAAACTGCCGGAACAGACACGTATACTACCATTATAGAATTTAGCGGTGGCGGCTCTGAAACTTACACGCTTACATCTACAGAAGGCACTATTGGCGGTGACGATCCATCTACGCAAGAAACTGGTGTAATCAATATTACCGGCGTAGACGAGGGTGTAAACTTTGATTACTCTATTATTGGTGGCAATTGTGATATCACAAACACTATTACAGCTCCAACTTGCGATCCTGCTAACGAGGTGTTGACCATCTCAGAATTAAGAGAAGGCACAGTTGGTGAGATTTATACAGTTACAGGAGAAGTAATACTAACTTTTCAACAAGACTTTAGAGGCCAAAAGTATATCGAAGATAATACTGGAGCTATTCTTATAGACGATCCTTCTGGCGTTATAACTACTACTTATAATATGGGCGATGGTATTACCGCTATTACCGGAGAGTTAAACGAATATAACGGAATTATGCAGTTAATTCCTACCGAAGATCCGGGAACTCCCACCACAACGGGAAACGTTGTTGGCCCACAAATAATCACGTTGAGTGAGTATATTGCAAACTATGAAGATTATGAGTCTGAAGTTATTGCCTTTGAAAACGTTTCTATTGCAGAAGGAGATGGTACTGCAACCTTTAGCACCGGCACCAACTACACCTTAACCAACGGAAGTTTGGACATTGTTTTAAGAACACAATTTTATGATGCAGATTATATTGGTACAGAAATTCCTGCTACCACTTTAGATAATCTTGTTGGTATTGCAGCACAATTTGACAATGGTACAGATCCTGTAGAACCACAAATCTTCCCTAGAAGCTTGGCAGATTTTAATGCAAACCTAGCAACAGACAATCCTGTTTTGACAGATGTAAGCATTTACCCTAACCCTGCTAACGGTAATATGGTAAACATACAAACTAAAGAAGCTGGAAGTATACAAGTGAATGTTTTTAATATGTTAGGGAAACAAGTAATGACAAAAACTGTAAACAATAGCTTAAACATACAAACTTTGGCTACTGGCGTTTACTTATTGCAAATCACGCAAGAAGGTAAAACCGCTACCAAGAAATTGATTGTTCAGTAAGCAATTAAATAAACAATTATTTGGAAAAGCGCTCTGCATTAGGGGCGCTTTTCTTATTTTAATACTTTTGTAAAAAAAAGCGCATGCAACTGGAAAAGGCTATTTTCTCTATTAAAAACCAACAAGATTTTAAGCAAACTGCTTTAGAGGTTTTTCAATTTCAGTATCAAAATAATACGGTTTATAATAAATTTTGTTCGCTTATAAACAGACATCCTAATACCGTAAAAGAATTAGAAGATATTCCTTTTTTACCCATTTCTTTTTTTAAATCGCACAGCATTAAAACCACCAGTTTTTCTCCAGAAATTGTTTTTACCAGCAGCGGCACCACAGGAAGTACGCCCAGCAGACATCCGGTAAAAAAGCTAAGCTTATACCAACAGAGTTTTATAAATTGCTTTACGGAAAGTTACGGTGCCATTAAAGATTATGTAGTTCTGGCTTTATTACCGTCATATCTGGAGCGCAAAGGAAGTTCTTTGGTTACTATGGCAGATTATTTTATTAAAGAAAGTAAACATCCTGAAAGTGGTTTTTATTTAAATGAGCTAGAGCAACTGGGTAAATTCTTAGAAAAACTGGATAAAACCGGAAAAAAGATTTTGCTAATAGGTGTTTCCTTTGCTCTTTTAGACTTGATAGAGCAAAAAAAATTTCGGTTAAAGAATACCATTGTTATGGAAACTGGCGGGATGAAAGGTAGGCGGAAAGAAATTATTAGGAAAGAATTGCACGAAATTTTAAAAAACGGTTTTGGCGTAAGTAAAATTCACAGCGAATACGGCATGACAGAATTATTTTCACAAGCTTATTCTAAGGGAGACGGTATTTTTGAGTGTCCCAAACATATGCAATTTCTAATTCGAGATCCCGAAGATGCTCTTAGTCTTCTACCAGAAAATAAAACCGGTGGCATAAATGTGGTAGATTTAGCCAATTTATACTCCTGTGCTTTTATTGCAACCCAAGATTTAGGCAAAAAAACAGGAACAAATCAATACGAGATTTTAGGTAGATTTGACAATAGTGACGTTAGAGGGTGTAATTTAATGGCTTTATAAGTTAAAATTGTTATTCTTTTGTTAAGGCATGTAATAAAAGCCACTTTTCTACGTCTTATATAGTGCTAAGATGAAGTTTTTTCATAATAGATTGGTTAGTTAGTTGGAAGCCCCGAGATTTACTCTCGGGGTTTCTTTTTAGCACTATTTTACCGAAATTATATAAGTGTTTTTCTTTCCCTTATTTATAATAACGTATTTATTATTGATAAGATCTTCTGTACCAATCTTATAATCTTCTTTTATCTTTTCTTTGTTTACCGAAACAGAATTTGCTTTTAAAGCCCTTCTTGCTTCTCCGTTACTGCTTAAGAAATTGGTTTCTGCAGAAAGTGCTGCAATCATATCTAAACCTTCTTCTAACTTATTGCGTTCTACCTCAGCTTGTGGCACGCCTTCAAAAACATCTAAAAATGTCTTATTATCTAGTTTTCGTATAGCTTCGGCGGTGCTTTTTCCAAAGAGAACTTCAGAAGCTTGTTTGGCGTTTTCTAAATCTTCTTCAGAATGTACCATCTTTGTTACTTCTTCGCCCAAACGCTTTTGCAGCAAACGCAAATGCGGTGCTTCTTGGTGCTCTTTTACGAGAGCCTCTACTTCTTCCTTACTCAAAAAAGTAAAAATCTTTATATACTTTTCTGCATCTTCATCACTTGTATTTAACCAATATTGGTAAAATTTATAAGGAGAAGTGCGTTCTTTATCTAACCAAATATTGCCGCCTTCGGTTTTACCGAATTTTGTGCCGTCTGCCTTGGTAATTAACGGACAAGTAAGCGCATAAGCTTTGCCGCCAGCCATTCTTCGCACCAATTCTGTTCCGGTGGTAATATTGCCCCACTGGTCGCTACCGCCCATTTGCAAACTACAATCTAAATTCTTATAAAGGTGCAAGAAATCATAACCTTGTATAAGTTGGTAGGTAAATTCCGTAAAGCTCATACCTTCTTTAGATTCTGTAGCTAGACGTTTTTTTACAGAATCTTTTGCCATCATATAATTTACGGTAATGTGTTTTCCTACATCACGGGCAAAGTCTAGAAAAGAAAAATCTTTCATCCAATCGTAATTATTTACCAAAACCGCGTTATTGGCATCTTGGGTAGAAAAATCTATAAACCGCTCTAATTGCGCTTTAATTGCATTTTGATTATGACGTAAACTCTCTTCGTCCAACAAATTTCGCTCTTGCGATTTCCCAGACGGATCGCCAATCATTCCCGTTGCGCCACCAATTAAAGCAACCGGTTTATGACCGGCCAACTGAAAATGCTTTAACATCATTACGCCCACCAAATGACCAATGTGCAGCGAGTCTGCAGTAGGATCTATCCCAACATAAGCGGTTCGCATTGCTTCTTGCAAATGTTCTTCGGTTCCCGGCATTGCGTCGTTTAACATTCCGCGCCAGGTTAATTCTTCAACAAAATTTTTGGCCATCTTTTCTTTCTTTTATTTTTAACGAATGACAAAGATACTAGAAACCTAATTTTTTTCGCTACAGAAATTCCTATATTTACCAAATGATTTTAGTTACCGGAGCAACAGGATTGGTAGGCGCGCACCTACTTGCGCATTTGGTGCAAGAAGATGTAAAAATACGGGCTTTATATCGCAATAAAGCAAAAATAGCAGAGTGTAAAAGTATTATTGCTTCTTACTTTACGGAAGAAAACTTACCCAATTACAATAATATTGAATGGGTGCAAACAGACATAACCAACGTACCGGCTTTGCAAGACGCTTTTAAAGACATTAAAATTGTTTATCACTGCGCCGGTTTTATTTCATATGATGTTCGTGATTACAAAAAACTACGGAAAATAAATATAGAAGGCACGGCCAATATGGTAAATATTGCTTTGGCAAATTCCGTAAAGAAATTTTGTCACGTTAGTTCTATTGCAGCTCTGGGCGAAGAAATTGGCAAGAAAAAAATTACCGAAAACTCTCCGCGTAATAACGAAAAACCACACAGCAACTATTCTATTAGTAAATACGGCGCAGAGATGGAAGTTTGGCGTGCATCGCAAGAAGGTTTGCCGGTAATAATTGTTAATCCGGGATTAATAATTGGCAAAGGTTTTTGGGAAAGCGGCAGCGGACGTTTATTTGAGCGCATAAATAAAGGTCTATCATATTATTTACCACTAACAACAGGCTTTGTAGCCGTAGAAGATGTGGTAAAAACTATGATACAACTTACCAATTCTACTATAAAAAATGAAAGTTATATTTTGGTAGGAGAAAATCTAAGCTTTAAACAAGTATTAGATCAAATAGCCGAAAACCTCAACAAACCCAAACCCAAAAAGGCTTTAAAACCTTGGATGGTTTTTATGGCCTGGCTTATACAAAGTATAGGTAACGGTCTATTTAATACCAAACAAGAAATAACTTACCAATCTATCAAAGGTTTTAGCAACCAATCTTATTTTGATAACCACAAAGTAAAAAAGGCTATTAATAATAAGTTTACGCCTATTTCTAAAAGTATAAAAGAAACAGCTAAAGCGTTTATAAAAAGTCGCAACTAATTATTCTCTTTTTTAGAAAGTTTTTCGGATTTTTTTATAATTGCTTGTTTTTTGGCGTTTTTTAGGCTGTCTTCTTTTTTAATCAACGCGTCTACGCGTGCTTTATCTCTTTCTAACCTAACTCTAACGCTATCGTACAGACGTTGATTTACATTAAAATCTTCTGCGTAATAATTACTGCTTTTGGCAAACTGTGTACTATCTATCCCGTATTTTGCGTAAATAAGTTTTTTAATTTTTACGTCGCGTTTACTAAAAGAGGTTTCGTTATAACTCCGGCTAGCGTCTAACTTGGCTAAGTCTGTTAAAACCTCGATCATCTTATCTTCCGGAATTAAATTTTCCGGTTTCTCTGTTTTTTCTACGCTTTGGCAGGCTGCAAACAAACCGAGAACTAAAACGGTAAAAACTACTTTTTTCATCGGTTAAAAGTTAGGCGTTGGGCGTTTTTGACTTCTAAAACTTTAAAATTTTTATAAACCAAACGACCGTTAACAAAAGTATGGGTAATCCTAGATTTAAAAGTTGTTTTCTCGAAAGGAGACCATCCACACTTGTAAAGAACATTATCTTTTTTTACCGTCCACGGCGCATTTAAATCTACTAAAACCAAATCTGCTTTAAACCCGGCTTTTATAAAACCGCGTTTTTCTATTTGAAATAAAATTGCCGGATTATGGCTCATTTTTTCTACAATTTTTTCTAAAGATAACTTTCCGCTATGGTAAAACTCTAACATTGCTGGTAAAGCGTGTTGTACCAAAGGTCCGCCACTTGGGGCTTTGGTATAAACATTTTCTTTTTCTTTTTTGGTATGTGGCGCATGGTCTGTGGCAACAACATCTATTTTATCATCTTTTAAAGCTTTTAATAAAGCTTCTTGGTCTTTTGCTGTTTTTACCGCCGGATTCCATTTTATAAAGGTACCTTTTTCTGCATATTGCGAATCGTTAAACCACAAATGATGAATACAAACCTCTGCTGTTATTTTCTTATCTTTTAATGGTTTTTTGTTACTGAATAATTTCAGCTCTTTCGCGGTAGACAAGTGAAAAACGTGTAAACGTGCGCCGGTTTTTTTTGCCAGACTCACGGCCTTAGAAGAAGATAAATAGCAAGCTTCTTCGCTTCTTATTTTAGGATGATTTTCTATAGGAATGTCATCACCATATTTCTCTTTTTGTTTTGCCAAGTTCTTTTGAATAGTGTCTTCGTCTTCGCAATGGGTAGCGATTAAAACAGGAGAATTTTTAAAGATTTCTTCCAAAACCTTTTCGTTATCTACCAGCATATTACCGGTAGAAGAACCTAAAAACAGTTTTAATGCTGCGGTGGTTTTCGGGTTTATTTTTTTTATTTCTTCTAGATTATCGTTCGTACCGCCAAACATAAACGAATAATTAGCGTAGGCGTTTTTTTCCGCTAAGGCAAACTTACTTTCTAGTTTTTCTATAGTAGTGGTTTGCGGATTGGTGTTGGGCATTTCTATAAAAGAAGTAATTCCGCCCGCTACAGCTGCTCTAGAGCCGGAAGCTATATCTTCTTTGTGCGTTAATCCGGGTTCTCTAAAATGAACTTGGTCATCTATGGCACCGGGCAGCAAATATTGGCCTTCTGCATCTATAACCTGCACATCTTGCGATTTTGCACTAATACTGCTTGCAACTTCTACAATGCTATCGCCTTCTATATAAACATCGCCTTCAAAAACTTTTCCTTCGTTAACGATGTTGGCGTTTTTAATTAGTATTTTTTTCTCCATTTTTTAAACTTCTTTACCCAGTAAACTTTTTATCTTCATTTTTATAACCCCAAAAACAGCTTCAGAAATAATATTGCTATTCATCTTAGATTTGCCCTTAGTACGATCTGTAAATATTACCGGCACTTCTACTATTTTAAAATTCAGTAAATAGGCTTTAAATTTCATTTCTATTTGAAAAGCATAGCCTACAAACTGTATACTATCTAAATTTATTTTTTCTAAAACTTTGCGATGGTAACAAACAAAACCGGCTGTAGTGTCTTCTATATCCATTCTGGTAATGGTTTTTACATATTTAGAAGCTAACCACGATAATAAAACTCGCTTCATAGGCCAATTTATGACGTTAACACCGGTAACATATCGCGAGCCTATGCTCATCTGCGCCTTATTTTTTTTACAGGCTTTATACAGCCTAATCAAATCGTTTGGATTATGGCTGTAATCTGCATCCATCTCAAAAATATATTCGTAATCGCGTTTTAACGCCCACTTAAAACCATGAATATAGGCCGTACCCAAACCTGATTTATTTTTACGGACTTCCAAAAAAAGCTGCTCAGAAAATTCTTGTTGTAATTCTCTAACTTTATCGGCAGTTTTATCTGGCGAATTATCGTCTACCACCAAAATATCAAAATGGTGTGGCTGCGCAAAGATATTACGTACAATACGTTCTATTGTTTCAATTTCGTTAAAAGTTGGAATTATGACTAAGCGCGTGGCCATTTTTTCTTTTTCGCAAATGTATATATTTTTAAGATGTATTTTTCTAAGAATTACACCTATTTAATTTTTAACTTTGCCGAAAAATAAATAATGGAAGCCATAGAAAGAAATATAACCTCTTTAGACTGGGTTACTCTTTTACTGGTATTTATTCTTTGCGGATTGGTTTTGATAAAAACCAGCTACCCAGGCCGTTTTTATGATTTTTCTAGAATAGCTTTTTCCAATAAATATTTTACCACACATAAAAAATCCTTAAAAGTGCTTAACTTTTTTAGTTTTTACCTTTATTTATTGAAGGCGGCTATTTTAAGTTTGGGTATTTATATAGCTTGGCGTGTTTATGATTTGCCTGCGCAGCAAAATGAATTTACACTCTTTCTACAAATTTTTGTACTTTATAATATTATAGTTGGAGGTAAGTATCTTTTAGAAAAAATAGTTGCTAACTTATTCAGTATAGAAAAAATATTTGATAATTATTTATTTTATAAATTAACTTTTAAAAACCTCCTTGCCTTGGTTTTTTTACCCATAATTTTAATATTCTTTTACGCTTGGCAACCAAACAAAATAGGAGTCATAATAGCCATAGTGATTTTTCTAGCATTTAATTTTTTTGCTTTGATCTCTTATTACAAAAAAAATCAAAACATAGTTTTAGGGCATTGGTTTTATTTTATTTTGTACCTTTGCACCCTTGAAATCGCACCGTATTTCATTTTATATAAAGTATTTACGCTTGCGAGCTAAACTATACCCTAAAAATACCGCCTATGAAAGTGAAAACAATTTTGATCTCACAGCCGGAACCAAAGGTTGAAAACTCACCTTATTTTGAGCTGGAGCAAAAGCAAAAAGTAAAAATTGATTTTATTCCGTTTATTCATGTGGAAGGGGCTTCCTCTAAGGAAGTTAGACAACAAAAAATTGATTTATCGCAGTTTACAGCCATCATTCTAACGAGCCGAAACGCTGTAGACCATTTTTTTAGAATAGCCGAAGAATTGCGCTTTAAAGTACCGGATAGCTTAAAGTATTTTTGCCAAAGTGAAGCTGTGGCTTATTATCTTCAAAAATACGTGGTATACAGAAAACGTAAAATATATGTAGGTAAACGTACTTTTCCAGAGCTGTTACCACTTATTAAAAAATATAAAAACGAAAAGTTTCTTTTACCGTCTTCAGATATGCTAAAACCGGCAATTCCAAAGCAGTTAGACAAGCTTAAAATTACCTGGACGCGCGGTATATTTTATCGCACTGTAGTTAGCGATCTCTCTCACTTAAAAGAAGTATTTTACGACGTTGTGGTTTTCTTTAGTCCCAGCGGTATTAAATCTCTGTTTGAAAATTTTCCGGATTTTGAACAAAAAGATACGCGAATAGCCGTTTTTGGTAATTCTACTATAAAAGCTGCCAAAGCCCACGGATTAACGGTAAACATAAAAGCACCAACACCCGAAACGCCTTCTATGACAATGGCTTTAGAACGCTATATAAAAGAGAACAATAAAAAATAAAAAAAAACTACGCTACAGATTAGAAGTATAAAAAAGCCCGAAATTATTATTTCGGGCTTTTTTATACTGTTCTATTGAAAATTTAAACTGGACTGCCATCCATGATTTCATCGTTGGCATATTCTTCAAACTTTTTAAAGTTATCTTTAAAGAAATGCGATAAAGCTTCTGCTTTTTTATCATAAGCCTCAGCATCACTCCATGTTTCCTTAGGATTTAAAACTTCTGAAGGAACATTAGGACATTCTTCCGGCATTTCCAAACCAAAAATAGGATGTTTGGTATACGAAGCTTTTTCTAATTTACCTTCTAGAGCTGCGGTTATCATAGCGCGGGTATATTTAAGCTTCATACGCGAACCGGTACCGTAAGGTCCGCCGGTCCAACCGGTATTTACCAACCATACATTAACGCCGTTGTCTTTCATTTTCGCGCTAAGCATTTCTGCATATTTTGTTGGGTGCAACGGCATAAATGGCGCGCCAAAACAAGCAGAAAAACTTGGTACGGGCTCATCTACTCCAGCTTCTGTTCCGGCTACTTTGGCTGTATAACCACTAATAAAATGATAAGCCGCTTGCCCGGGTGTTAATTTGCTTATAGGAGGCAAAACACCAAAAGCGTCTGCGGTTAAAAAGAATATATTTTTAGCATTGCTACCAATAGAGGGTTGCTGTATGTTGTCTATATGATAGATAGGATAACTTACCCGCGTATTTTGCGTAATACTGGTATCTTCAAAATCTACTTCTTTGTCTTTGTTTAAGATAACGTTTTCAAGAATTGCCCCCGGTTTGATTGCATTAAAAATATCCGGTTCGTTTTCTTGCGAAAGGTTAATTACTTTAGCATAACAACCACCTTCAAAATTAAAAACCTTGTTGCTTGGTGTCCATCCGTGTTCATCGTCTCCAATTAACTTACGACTAGGATCTGCAGAAAGCGTGGTTTTTCCCGTACCGGATAACCCAAAGAAAATAGAAGTATCTCCTTCTTCTCCAATATTAGCAGAGCAGTGCATTGGCAAAACATTTTTATCTACCGGTAAAATAAAATTAAGAGCAGAGAAAATACCTTTTTTAATCTCGCCAGTGTATCCGGTGCCACCAATTAAAGCAATTTTTTTACTGAAGTTTAAAATAGCAAAATTATGTTGGCGTGTACCATCTTCTTCTGGGTTTGCTTCAAAACCCGGAGCATTTACTACCAACCAATCTTCTTCAAAGTTCTCTAATTCTTTTTCGGTTGGACGTAAAAACATATTATGAGCAAACATATTACTCCACGGGTATTCGTTTATAACGCGTATATTTAAACGATATTCGGGATCTGCACAAGCATAGGAATCTCTGGCATATATTTCTTTATCAGACAAATAAGCCATTACCTTATCATACAATTTATCAAATTTATCAGCTTCAAACGGAATGTTGATGTTTCCCCACCAAACTTTATCTTCTGTAATCGCATCCTTAACTATAAACCTGTCTTGGGGAGACCTTCCGGTAAATTCACCGGTATTTACAGCTAAAGTGCCAGATTTGGTTTCTACACCCATTCCTTTTTTTAAAGTCTCTTGGTGTAGTTCTTCTGAAGATAGTTGGTAGTGAATTGTTGCGTTTTCAATTCCGTATTTGCTTAACGAAATTTCTTTTGTTGTGTGGTTATTAGACACCATAAAATTTTAATTGTTGTGTTTGATAAACAAAAATATAAATAATACCAGATAATTGAAGATTTAGAGGTGATATTTAACCTTTTTTATATTTTATAGCTTTTATAAGCACCAACAACCAACTTATTATCAATAATAAACCGCCTATTGGAGTGCTAAATGCAATAGAAGTAAAATCTATTTGTGTAAGAGAATTTGTAGCTAGTAAATAAATGGAGCCCGAAAATAAAATCTGCCCAACCAAAAGCAAGTAAAACACACTATTTTTAGTTTTATTTTGTAAAAAATTTGTTGCACCCAAAACCAATGCAAATAAAGCGTGATAAAATTGGTAACGCACTCCTACTTCAAATGTTTCTAAAGAACTGGTATCCAGTATTTTTTCTAAACCATGAGCGCCAAAAGCTCCAAGTATTACTGCCGTCATTCCGTAAATACTTCCTAAAATCAATAACCTTTGATGCATGATTTAATTTTTATATACAATAATTTATTAATTACTTTGAAAAAACAAATTTAATCAAGTAATAATAATATGCGAAATATTTTAATTATAGGAGCAGGAAAATCTACTTCTTCGCTCATTAAATACCTAAAAGAAAAAAGTGAATCTGAAGATCTGCAACTTACCATTGGAGATATTTCTTTAGAGAACGCCAAAAAAGTTGCCGGTAACCATAACAGGTCTAAAGCAATTGAATTGGACATCTTTAAAGAAGAAGAACGCCAAAAAGCCGTAAAAGAGGCAGATATAGTTATTTCTATGTTGCCGGCGCGTTTCCACATTCAAGTGGCTAAAGATTGCGTTGCCTTTAATAAAAACATGGTTACGGCCTCTTATGTAAGTGAAGAAATGCAAGCCTTAGATAATATGGTAAAAGAAAAAGGTTTGGTATTTATGAACGAAATTGGCGTAGATCCAGGTATAGACCATATGAGTGCTATGCAGGTAATTGATAAAATTAGAGATGCAGGTGGCAAAATGCTGTTATTCGAGTCGTTTACCGGTGGTCTGGTAGCTCCCGAAAGCGATACCAATTTATGGAATTACAAATTTACATGGAACCCAAGAAATGTTGTGGTTGCCGGACAAGGTGGCGCGGCAGAGTTTATTCAAGAAGGACAATATAAATACATTCCGTATCACCGTTTGTTTAGAAGAACAGAATTTTTGGAAATTGAAGGTTACGGAAGGTTTGAAGGCTTAGCTAACCGAAATTCTTTAAAATACAGAGGCGTTTACGGTTTAGAAGATATAAAAACCCTTTATCGCGGAACGCTTAGAAGAGTTGGTTTTAGCAAAGCCTGGAATATGTTTGTACAACTGGGAATGACAGACGACACCTATGCAATGCAAAACTCTGAAAATATGAGTTATCGCGATTTTGTAAACTCTTTTTTACCCTATTCTCCTACAGATTCTGTAGAACTTAAAATGCGTCACAGTTTAAAAATAGATCAAGACGATTTGATGTGGGATAAACTGGAAGAGTTAGACATCTTTAATCCGAATAAAAAAATAGGTTTAAAAGATACTACGCCGGCGCAAGCCTTGCAAAAGATTTTAGAAGAGAAATGGACGCTAGCCCCAGAAGACAAAGATATGATTGTAATGTATCATAAATTTGGCTATGAGCTTGACGGCGAAAAAAAGCAAATAGACTCCACTATGGTGCATATAGGCGAAGATCAAACTTACACCGCTATGGCAAAAACCGTTGGGTTGCCTGTTGCCATTGCTACGCTTAAAATCTTGAATAAAGAAATAACAACTCCCGGTGTTTTGCGCCCTATTTTAAAAGAGGTTTACAACCCTATTTTAAAAGAACTAGCAGAAAACGGCATCGAGTTTACAGAAACCGAACGCGAATATTTAGGCTATAATATAGATAATATTGTAGGCTAATAGGAACTTGTAGTAAAAAAAGAGCTGTTTCAATTTCTAGAAACAGCTCTTTTTTATGCTTAATTTTTTTTTAATCTCTTCCTAAAAATATTCCTATAAAATATAATAAGGTAGCCAAAGAGCCAATTGCGGCAACTACATAAGTTCTGGCAGCCCATTTTAAGGCGTCTTCAGAGCCTTCATATTCTTGGGGAGTTACTATATTTTCGGCTTTAAGCCAAGCTAATGCGCGGTTACTTGCATCGTATTCTACCGGCAAGGTAATAAAGCTAAACAGGGTTCCTAAGCCAAACATAACAATTCCGGCAAGTAAAACCATTTGTCCGACACCTACCGAAACCATACCCATTAAAATTAAACCGCCCATAATTACCCATTGACTAAGGTTAGAAGCAACGCTAACAACAGGAACCAAGGTGCTGCGCATCGTTAACCAACTATAAGCTTGAGCGTGTTGTACGGCGTGGCCGCATTCGTGCGCAGCAACAGCAGCGGCGGCAGCGTTACGTTGATTATAAACCGATTCGCTTAAATTTATGGTTTTTTTTGTAGGATGATAATGATCTGTTAATTGTCCCGGTGTAGAAATTACCTTTACATCTGTAATACCATTATCTGTCAACATTTGCTCGGCAATTTCTTTTCCGCTCATTCCGTTTTGCAAATGAACTTTTGAGTATTTCTTAAATTTGGTTTTTAGCTTATGGCTAACATACCAACTGGTCAACATAATAAGCCCGATAAGTATATAATATCCAAACATATTTTTTTATTTGTTTTTTTAAATTGAAATTAAACTAAAGCAAAAACCCCGCCAATTCGTTTTAAAACTGCCAACTTGCCTGCTTTGGTTTTTTACCCGACAATATTAACAATTTTTCCCGGTACGATTATTACTTTTTTAGGTTCGCGTCCATTAAGTTGTTTTTGCGTGCGTTCGTCTTCCATAACAATCTTTTCGATTTCTTCTTTCGATAAATTTAAGGCTAAATCTAAAGTAAAGCGCATTTTTCCGTTAAAGGAAATCGGGTAGGTTTTTGCACTTTCTTTTACGTGTTTTTCCTCGAATTTTGGATACGCAGCAAAAGCAACACTCGATTTATTTCTTAATTTTTGCCATAACTCTTCGGCGATATGCGGCGCGTATGGGGCAATTAATACTGCTAAAGGTTCTAAAACTTCCCTGTTATTGCATTTTTGTGAACTAAGCTCGTTTACGCAAATCATAAAAGTAGAGACGGAGGTATTAAAACTAAACTCCTCAATATCATCGGTTACCTTTTTGATGGTTTTGTGCAGGGTTTTTAACGATTCTTTGCTTGCCGCCTCTTCGCTAACCTGAAACTCATCGCCATTATGGTAAAGTTTCCAAAGTTTCTTTAAAAAATTATGTACGCCGCTAAGTCCGGCGGTACTCCAAGGTTTAGATTGTTCTAAGGGACCTAAAAACATTTCGTACATCCGTAAAGTGTCTGCGCCGTATTCTTCGCAAATATCATCGGGATTTACTACGTTGTATTTAGATTTAGACATTTTTTCTACCTCGCGACCAACAATGTATTTGCCGTCTTCTTCAGTAATAAATTCTGCTTCTTTAAACTCGGGGCGCCAGTTTTTAAAGGCTTCTATATCTAATTCATTAGAGGCATTTACTAAAACAACATCGGCGTGAATGGGTTGCACTTTCAAGTCCTTGATTTTATTTGCGCTCACAAATTTATTTTCTCCTTCTAATCTATACACAAAAGCACTTTCCCCTAAAATCATGCCTTGGTTTATCAATTTTTTAAAGGGTTCTTGTACTGGCACCAAATTTCTATCGTTTAAAAATTTTGTCCAAAAACGGGCATAAAGTAAATGCCCGGTGGCATGCTCGCTACCACCAATGTACAAGTCTACGTTTTTCCAATAATTTAACGCTTCCGCGGAAGCGAAAACATCTTGCCGCTTTTCTTTTTCCATATAACGGAAAAAATACCAAGAGCTACCTGCCCAACCCGGCATGGTATTTAGTTCTAACGGAAATACAGTAGTGTGGTCTATTAAATGGTTTTTTACCACTTTCTTGTTTTTAGCATCCCACGCCCAAACATCTGCTCTTCCCAAAGGCGGCTCGCCTTCTTCTGTAGGTAAATATTTTTCTACCTCAGGCAATTCTAAAGGTAAATGTTCTTCTGCAATCATTTGCGGTAAACCATCTACATAATATACCGGAAACGGCTCGCCCCAATATCTCTGTCTACTAAAAACGGCATCGCGCAAACGGTAATTGGTTTTTCCTTTGCCCTGCCCGGTTTTTTCCAGTTCAAAAATGGCTCTTTTTAAGGCTTTTTTATAAGGTAAATCACTTAAAAAATCAGAATTAGTGATTACCGTGTTTTCTTTTCCGCTGTATGCAGCTTCCGAAACATCTACATCTTTAAAAATATTTTTGATTGGCGGCATGCCGGGTTTTCCTTCAAAATGCTTAGCAAAATCGTGATCGCGCTGGTCGCCACAAGGAACGGCCATTACCGCTCCGGTGCCATAGCTTGCCAAGACATAATCTCCAATCCAAATAGGAATAGCTTCTTTGGTAAACGGGTGCTCTGCATACGCGCCGGTAAAGACGCCGGTGATGCTTTTTACATCTGCCATACGCTCGCGCTCGCTGCGTTTGGCGGTTTTTTCTTTATAAGCTTGTACCGCTTCTTTTTGTTCTTTTGTGGTAATATGATCTACCAATTCATGTTCCGGTGCCAAGGTCATAAAAGTTACGCCGTAAATAGTATCTGGGCGGGTGGTGAAAACTTCAAATTTGTGGTTTGAGTTTTGGATTGAGTTTGTGAAGGAAGCGTTCTCTTTTAAATTATTGTCGTTGTTTTTTTTAGACGAGGCTGTTGATGAGGCATCCCCTCCTAAATCCTCCCCTGAGGGGAGGACTTCTAATTTCGCTTTAATTTCATCTATTACTTTAGAATGAAAGTTTTTCACCTCATCGTTAGTAAAACGTAAAGTTTTATAACCTAATTTTTGCTCTAAAATAAGCTGACGTT
The DNA here is from genome assembly GCF_006546625.1 of Haloflavibacter putidus. GTDB lineage: Bacteria > Bacteroidota > Bacteroidia > Flavobacteriales > Flavobacteriaceae > Mesonia > Mesonia putida. The sequence continues at coordinate 90,461 of NZ_VIAR01000008.1, read as the reverse complement.
CTTCATCCTTTTCTTTTTGGAACTGATGGATTTCTCCATCAACTTCAATAATTAATTTTTTATCAAGACATACAAAATCTACAATATAATTATCTATTGGGTGTTGCTGTCTAAATTTTACTCCTAATTTTTTCGCTCTTAAACTATCCCACATTTTTTTTTCTGCATCCGTAGGATTTTTGCGCATTTCTTTTGCTCTTTTTAGCAATTCTCCAGCTATCTTAGGATTACCGGTTAGCCGTCTATAGTATTCTTTTTCCTGTGCACTCTCCCTTCCCTCGGGGAAGGGTTGGGGATGGGAGGCAGTTTTGCTTCTATCTGAAGAAAGCACCTGAAATTCAACTATCGCCCCAACAGATTTGCCAATCCAATTACGCTGACTTTCTTTTAAGCTATCTGTCCAATCTAGGCTTTCTAAACCTTGCAATAAACGCTCTGCATAGGCTGAGATGCGCATACTCCATTGTTTCATTTTTTTACGCACTACCGGATAGCCGCCACGTTCTGAAACGCCGTTTACAATCTCGTCGTTGGCCAAAACGGTTCCTAATTGCGGACACCAGTTTACTTCTGTTTCGGCAAGGTAGGTTAGGCGGTATTTTAGTAGTATTTCTTGTTGTTTTTGCGTAGAAAAACTTTTCCATTCTTCCGCAGAAAATTCAGATACATCTGTATCGCAAGCAGCATTTACGCTCGTGTTACCTTTGGAAGTAAAAATCTCTTTTAATTCTGCAATATCGCGGGCTTTGTCTTCTTTATAATCGTACCAGCTTTCAAAAAGCTGAATAAAAATCCATTGTGTCCATTTATAATAATCCGGATCGCTAGTGCGTACCTCCCGACTCCAATCAAAAGAAAAACCAATTTTATCTAATTGTTCTCGGTAGCGTTTTATATTAGTTTTTGTAGTAATAGCAGGATGTTGCCCGGTTTGGATAGCATATTGTTCTGCTGGCAAACCAAAAGAATCGTAGCCTTGCGGGTGTAAAACATTATAATTTTGATGGCGTTTAAAACGCGCATAAATATCGCTTGCTATATAACCTAACGGATGCCCAACGTGCAAACCCGCGCCAGACGGATACGGAAACATATCTAACACATAGAATTTTTCTTTATCGCTATGATTAGCGGCTTTAAAAGTTTGGTTTTTGTGCCAATAGGCTTGCCACTTGGCCTCGATATCGTTAAAATTATAACTCATTTCTTTTTGGATTTTCGGCGTTACAACTGCTGAATTTTAAAGCACAAAAATACTATTAATGTTGAAAGTACTAAACCCAAGGCACACAAATAGTTTGAGAACTGCTGCTTTTTGTATTTTTCTATTGAATACTTATCTCAAAAGCTTGGTTTAGTTTAAAAAAACATTTTTTAGCTACTTTATTTACGGCAAGAAAATTTTTAATTTTTCCGTAAAGTTTGCAATAAACTTCCGTAAAGGCTAAAAAGAGCATTAGCTGTAAAAAAGAATTAAGCAATTATTGCAAAAAGCGGTCGTTTATAATAGTAGCATTTCAATTACTTTACTATTTTTACAGAAAATCTTTTGAAATTTATATGAGTTCATCGTTTGAAAAATACCAAAAAAGGCGCTTGATTTCTTCCTATTTTTCGGTAGTTATTAGTATTGCCTTGGTTTTATTTTTGTTAGGATTACTGGGTTTGCTGGTATTAAACACTAAAAAAGTGGCAGACCATTTTAAAGAGCAAATTGCTTTGAGCATCTATTTAAAAGACACGGCAAAAGAAGTAGAAATAAACCAATTAGAAAAAAGTCTTGCTTTGGCAGATTATACCAAAAGCACCAATTTTGTTTCTAAAGAAGAAGCGGCAAAAGCGCACAGTAAAGAAATTGGCGAAGACTTTATGGAATTCTTAGGGTATAACCCCTTACAGAATTCGATAGACGTATTTTTTAACGCCGATTATGTTTCTGAAGTAAAAATTGCCGAAATCTCTCGAGACTTACAAGAAAAAAGCTTTGTAGACGAAGTAATTTACGATAAACCCCTTATTTCTTTACTTAACGAAAATATAAAACGCATTAGCTTCTGGATTTTGGTAATCTGCGGCATATTTACTTTTATAGCCGTTTTACTAATAAACAGCTCGATTAGACTTTCTGTTTATGCCAAGCGGTTTACCATAAAAACCATGCAAATGGTTGGTGCCACAAAAGGTTTTATACGCCGCCCGTTTATCTGGAAAAATATTAAATTAGGAATAATTGGCGCTGTTTTGGCACTTATAGGTATGGCCGCAGTTTTATATTATGTAAATCGCGGTTTCCCCGAATTGCACTTGCTGGCAGATAAAATAATTTTAGCAAGCTTATTTGCAGGCGTGTTTATACTTGGTTTGCTTATTGCTTGGCTAAGCACTTTCTTTGCCACACAACGTTTCTTAAACCTTAAAACAGATGAGCTTTATTATTAAATAAGCCTACCTTTGCTAAAAATTTGATTATGGGAGAGAAAAAACGAAAAATAGAAACCCAAGAAAAAACCAAACCCTATTTTATTTTCGAAAAGAAAAACTACCAAGTAATGGCTATTGGCCTTGGTGTAATTGCTTTAGGCTTTATTTTAATGGCAGGTGGCGGCAGTGACGATCCCGCGGTATTTAATCCCGAAATTTACAGCTGGCGCAGGATACGCTTGGCACCAACCTTGGTTTTGTTGGGCTTTGCCATACAAATATATGCCATACTCCTTAATCCCGACAAAAAGCAGAAATGAGTGTAATAGATGCGTTGATTCTTGGTATTATTCAAGGTTTAACAGAGTTTCTCCCGGTATCTTCCAGCGGTCATTTAGAATTAGGAAAAGCCATTTTGGGCGATAACAGCATTCCGCAAGAATCTATGCTTTTTACCGTGGTGCTACATTTTGCCACCGCTTTAAGTACCTTGGTTGTGTTTAGAAAAGATGTTTGGGAAATCTTGCGTGGTTTATTTCAATTTAAATGGAACGAAGAGAGCAAATTCTCCCTAAAGATTATTGTCTCTATGTTTCCCGCCGTGATTATTGGCCTGTTGTTTGAAAAAGAACTCGAACAACTTTTTGGCGGCAGCGTATTATTGGTTGGCTTTATGCTTATTATTACCGCGCTTTTACTTTGGTTGGCAGACAAAGCAAAAAATACCCAGAAAAAAGTAAGTTATAAAAACGCTTTTGTAATTGGGCTTGCGCAGGCAGTTGCCATGCTACCCGGCATTTCCAGAAGTGGCGCTACTATTTCTACATCGGTTTTATTGGGAAACGACAAAACTAAAGCTGCACGTTTTTCTTTTTTGATGGTGGTACCACTTATTTTAGGCAAAATTGCCAAAGATTTTTTAAGCGGAGATTTAACCCATAGCGGAAATAACTTATCGCTTATTGTAGGATTTATTGCAGCATTTGTAGCCGGACTTTTTGCTTGCACCTGGATGATTGCCTTGGTGCGTAAAAGCAAATTATCTTATTTTGCCATTTATTGCTTGATAGTAGGTATTATTGCCATAGCCTTGAGCTATTAAATAAACACTAATTTTTAAAAGCCATTTTTTTGAAACATTTTACGTTAGAAGATTTTAAAAACGGACAACTTTTATTACTCGACAAACCTTTAGAATGGACTTCCTTTCAGTTGGTTAATAAAGTGCGTTGGCTTATCAAGAAAAGTTACGGAATTAAAAAAATAAAAGTTGGTCACGCCGGTACTTTAGATCCGCTTGCTACCGGCTTGTTACTTATTTGTACCGGCAAGTTTACCAAACGCATACAAGAGTTGCAAGGCTTAGAAAAAGAATACACCGGCACTTTTACTTTGGGCGCCACTACTCCATCTTACGATTTGGAAACAGAAATAGACCAAACTTTTGAAACCAAACACCTAACCAAAGAGCAACTCAACAACGCCACCAAACAATTTACCGGAAAAATAGAACAATACCCACCGGTATTTTCTGCTTTAAAAAAAGAAGGAAAACGTTTATACGAGTACGCCAGAAAAGGAGAAGAAGTAAAAATTGACCCGAGAGAGGTTAGTATTTCTTCCTTTACGCTTACGCGGATAGCCTTGCCGGAAGTAGATTTTAAAGTTACCTGCAGCAAAGGAACGTATATACGAAGTTTAGCGCACGATTTTGGAAAAGCCGTAAACAGCGGCGCACATCTTTCTTCGCTGAGAAGAACTAAAATTGGAGATTTTACTATAGAAAATGCTATGAGTTTAGAGGAGTTTATCTATAAACTTCCTCCAAAACCTCAACAAGAATAGGCTTTTAAAATTTGCTTATTATTTCTAAAACAAAAATAGGCGAATTCTTTTCAGAAAACGCCTATCACAATTAACGCTATGTTTTTCTTTACAAAAACTTTTAGCTCATACTATTTGCCAGCTCTTTTAAAGCGGTTTGACCTTTATCTGTATTATACCAACGTTGTAGTTCTTCTTTAATATAATTGTCTACTTTACCGTGTTCTTGTTTATAATCTTTTATTAATTTTTTTGCCGGTGCGGGTCGCTCACCCCAAACATTAAGAACTTCTAAAGTTTCTTTATCTACCATTAATAATTTAGGAATAGAGCGCGCTCCGTTGGTTAAAAAATGATCCATTAAAGAAACATTTTTATCGCGCAAAACAATGCGTAAATCTATTTTCTCGTTTAGTTCTGCCGCTTTGTTAATAACGGGCAAAGAATGCGCAACATCGCCACACCAACCTTCTGCAATAACAATCCAATAAACCTCTCTACCGTTATTTTCAAAAACTTCTCTTTCCGGCTCGTTTACTTTTAGGGTTTTATTCCAACGTTTTATGCGGCGTAAATTCAGCTCGGTATAATTCATTAAATCTTCTGTTTGCTCGTCTCCGGTAACCTTGCCATCTTCATAAAGTTTGGCTACCATATTTTGAAATTCTTCGTAGGTCATGCTTTTCTTTAAAGCATCGATTATTTCGGTATTTAAAACTTGTGTATCCATAAAAATATATTTTTCCCTTTCGGGGGAATTTTTTAAAACAATTCTTTAAATTTCCCCAAATTTAAGCAATTATGAGCAAGAAACGATGTCCGTGGTGCCAAGGAAACGCATTATATGAGAAATATCATGATTTAGAATGGGGTGTGCCGGTTTATAAAGACAAAGTTTTATTTGAATTTTTGATTTTAGAGAGTTTCCAAGCCGGATTAAACTGGCTTAGCATTTTAAAAAAACGAGAGAATTTTAGAAAAGCTTTCGCCGATTTTAATATTCAAAAGGTTGCCAATTTTACTGAAACCGACAAAGAAAGACTACTACAAGATGCAGGTATTGTAAGAAATAAATTAAAAATTGAAGCTGCAATAAACAATGCGCAACGCGTGATCGAAATACAAAATGAGCATGGTTCATTAAGTAACTATTTTTGGGAATTTGTAGACCATACGCCTATTGTAAATTCCGTAAAGAACTATAAAAACGTGCCTGCCAAAACTGCCCTAAGCGAAAATTTAAGCAAAGCATTAAAGAAAAAAGGCTTTAAATTTTTGGGACCAACTACCGTTTATGCTTTTATGCAAGCGGTAGGAATGGTAGACGATCACGAAAACACCTGCTTTAAAAAAGAACTTTAAATTTTATGAACGGAAGTTTTGCCAGTGCAATTAGTTTAATATTTTTACTTAATTAATATTTTTATAAAATTTGCTTAACAAACCTCTAATGAAAAAACCATGTACCCAGTATTCTTTATTTTTTGTCTTCTTGCTTTTTCCTGTTTTTGTAGTGGCTCAAAAAGATTTTACTGGTTTAAGCGAAGTAGAAGCAAATATAAATTTTGAAACTGACAGCATTTGGAGCTTCGATTTTGATTTTGTCAGACGCGATGTGCTTTATGGTCAAGAAAGGTTTGAAATACAAGGCCAACACTTTGAAATTACGCAAGTTACCCAATTAAAAATTGGCAGCGGGTTTAAAGTTGGCGCCGGTTTTCGTTACTACACCAAAAACCTTTTTGACGATAAGAAGCAGGACGAATTACGGGTTTTGCAGCAATTGAGCTATAAAAATAAAAGAGGTGTAATGAGTTTTAAACACCGGTTTCGGTTTTCGCAACGCTATAGAGAACGACTTACTTTTAGAACCCGTTATAGATTTGGAGTAGAGTTTCCGTTAAACGGAAAAATGGCTAAAAAACCCTTATCTCTAGCCATACAAACCGAAACTGTTTACGAATTTGGCAAGTATGAAAAACCAAGTTTAGGCCAGCGTTTAACTTCTAAAATAGGTTTTACCGTTTTCAAAAACACAACCGCAGATGTAGGTTTTGAATACCGTTATAGAGATTTTACCAATAATCCATTTTCGCAATTATATTTTTTACTTGGGTTTAGTGTAAATTTGTAATTATAGCTTAGCGTAAATATTGTATAAACTCTTTTCTCGGTATTTCGCGAGCGCCCAAGCTTGCCAAATGAGGCGTATAAATTTGGCAATCTATTAGCTGCACGCCTTCTTTTTCGAGTTTTTGCACCAAGCTGATAAAGCCATATTTTGACGCATTGCTCACTTTGGTAAACATACTTTCGCCACAAAATACTTGCTTTTCTTTTAGGTAAATTCCGTAAAGACCTCCTACCAAATTATTATTATTCCAAACCTCGGCGGATTGTGCGAGGCCGGTTTTATGCAATTCTTTATAAGCTGTTAACATTTCTTGCGTAATCCAGGTTTCTTCTTGGCCTTCTCTTTTAATAGTAGCGCAATTTTCTATCACAGCATCAAAAGCTTTATTATAACTAACTTCAAATTCTTGTTTTTTAAAAAGCTTTCGCATGCTTTTAGAAATTTTTAGCTCATGCGGAAATAGCACCATTCTAGGGTCGGGACTCCACCATAAAATTGGTTCGTCTTTGCTATACCAAGGAAATATACCAGATTTATATGCCGCTGTTAAACGCTCTGGAGACAAATCTCCTCCATAAGCCAATAAGCCTTGCGAATTTGCATTTTCTACAGGCGGAAAACCATATTGAAACTGTTCTTCTTCCATTTATCTGAATAATAATTACTTACAAAAAAAAAACTGGGTTTTAATTGTTTTTTATCAAATTTTTAACGATATTTGAAGCAACCTTATTGAGATAAATTTTGTTCATCATTGCTTTTTTTGAATTTGTTTACTAAGGTTGATTAGACTATAATATGAAAATCCGACCTTAAGGGGTCGGATTTTTGCTTTTTATTTTATAAAAAACTTATAAATTTAAAACGGCAAATCGTCGTTTTCTTCTTCGTTAAAATCTGTAGTAGGTTCAAAATTATCTTGTGGCGGCGGAGGCGTATTTGCTTGTCCGGCAGAATTTTCTGCTTGCAAATTTTCTATTCGCCAACCTTGTATAGAGTTAAAGTATTTTGTTTCGCCTTGCGGGCTTACCCACTCGCGACCTTTTAGATTTACTCCAATTTTTACATCTTGCCCTACTTGGTAATTATTTAAAATATCGCATTTATCTTGTATAAATTCAATTAATAAATGCTGCGGATATTGTTCTTGCGTGGTAACTACCATTTCTCGCTTTCTAAAACCATTGCTGCCGTAGGTTTTTGTTTCGTCTATTTTTTTAATCTTTCCTTGTACTTCCATCTTTTTTTACTTTTTTGCTAATAATAATTTCCAGGCGTTTTCCACCTTGTCTTTTTTAAGATATTCTTGTGCTACTGCGTGTATTTTTTCCGTAGTGCTTTTTTCTACCAACTTATGCAGGTCTTCTTGTTCTAAAAATTCTTTTATTTCTTTGGCAGTTGGTTGTTCTTCTAACGTACCTAATTTACCCAAATCATTTCCGGTTAAAACAGAACTGTTTTTAATAAATCCAGGAATATTGTCTATGCCCATTCCAACAGTAGAGATTGGCTTAGGCACTTCAAACATACCGGCATTGGCTCGCGTATACCAATTACCGCCCATACGCGCTACTTGATCTAATTTATGCTGATCTATCTTTTGGTTATCGTCTAAAATACTTTCGGCAATGTGCATTTTTAAAACTTCGCAAACCACCAAATTTCCCGCGCCGCCGTCTTCTCCTAATTTAATAACATCTTTTACTTTACACTCAAATTGAACCGGAGATTCTTTAACACGAGCTGGTTTTACTGTTTCAGAATCTAACATCGTAAAGCCGGCTTTTTCAAACTCATTTACTCCGTCGGCATAATTAGAACTGGCAAGAGACATTTGTTGCACCATCTCATAATTTACCAAGTTGATAACAACTTCTTTATTTTCTTGCACATTTTGTAACGTGTGTTTGCTAGAAGCATCTTTTATGCGCAAAACCGGTGAAAAAACTAAAATTGGTGGGTTAGGACTCATCATATTAAAAAAGCTAAAAGGCGCCAAATTGGGCTTGCCATCGCTATTTAAAGTACTGGCAAAAGCAATTGGCCGCGGCCCTATAGAGCTTACCATTAAACCATAAAGTTTTTGCGTTGGTGTTTGCTTAGGATCTATTGTGTGCATGAACTCTTATAAATTTTCACAAATATAGTTATTCTAAATACTAATGAAAATTTAGCCGCCGGCAATAATTAAGATAAAAACTATATCTTTAAATCTTTAAAAACAACTTAAGAAGAATGGTATTTTCAGATCAAGAGCGGTATACAAGATGGTTTATTACTATTTCTTCTATTATTATTGTCGCGCTTTTTTTATGGAATGTTTTTATTTTTTTCAATCGTATTAAGCAGGAGGAACGCGATAAGATGGAAATTTGGGTAAGCGCCTATTCCCAAATTTTACAAAGTAGCTTAGACGATGAGATTTCGGTAGAATTAAAAGTAATCGAGAAAAATACTTCTACGCCAATGATTATTTATTCGTTGCGCGAAGATACTTACGACACCCGTAATATTGCCCCCAATGATGTAGACACCAAAGAAGAAATAGAAAAATTGGTAGCTTCTTATCAAGCCCAAAATAAACCCATTGAAGTTACCGACCAAGGCGATTTGCTAAGTATTATTTATTACGGAAATTCTGAATTGCTTACCAAACTAAAATATTTTCCGGCAGGTATTGTTTTAGTTGTTATACTCTTTTTGGCAATGCTCTATTATTTTTATACCACTTCTAAAACCAGCGAGCAAAACAAGTTATGGGCCGGTATGGCCAAAGAAACCGCACACCAAATTGGTACGCCACTTTCTTCTTTGGTAGGATGGACAGAAATTTTAAAATCTGAAAATGTAGATAAAAGCTATTTACAAGAAATGGAAAAAGACATTAACCGTTTAAAAACCATTACAGAAAGATTTTCTAAAATAGGCTCTTTACCAACCCTTAAAGAAACCAATATTGTAGAAGCCACTAAACAATCTTACGATTATCTTAAAGCTCGCAATTCCAGATTGATAGAATTTAGCATTAGTTTGCCTTCTCACCCAATTATGGTAAAACTCAACGAGCAATTGTACAGTTGGACCATAGAAAATTTGGTTAAAAATGCTATAGACGCTTTACGCGGAAAAGGAAAAATTAATTTAGAAATTACCGAAGACCAAAAATGGGTTAAAATTTGCCTTAGCGATAACGGCAAAGGCATTCCGAAATCTAATTACAAGAAAATTTTCACCCCGGGTTATACTACCAAAAAACGTGGGTGGGGACTTGGCTTGTCTTTAGCCAAACGTATTATTGAAGATTACCATAACGGAAAAATTCGTGTGCTGAAAAGCGAAACAAATAAAGGCACCACCTTTGAAATTAAACTATTAAAGTGCTGATTTTTAGCCTTAAAAACAGAAACTTTTTGCCTTGTATGCCATTTTTTTAAAGCATTAAAAGTTCTGTCGAATTTTTTCGGCTAATTGTTCAAATTCGTTTTCAGAAAGTTCTACTTTGTTTTTAAAATTCATATCGTTCATTGCATTTAACGGAATTAGATGAACGTGCACGTGTGGCACTTCCAAACCAACCACAGCCATTCCTATGCGTTTACAGGGAACGGTTTTTTCTAAGGCAATTGCTACTTTCCGCGAAAAGCGCATCAATGCCATATAAGTATTTTCATCTAGGTCAAAAATCTTATTTACTTCTTTCTTAGGAATACAAAGTGTATGACCTTTAGCATTAGGATTAACATCTAAAAAGGCCAGAAAATCATCGTTTTCTGCAACTTTATAAGCAGGTATTTCGCCGTTAATTATTTTTGTAAATATTGAAGCCATAATTTTTCTTTTAAAAATAACAAAATTTCTTAACTTTTAACATCAAAAGCATCCCGAAGTGCGTTTCCTATAAGCATAAAAGCCATAACCATACTCATTATTGCAAGACCGGGAACTACGGCCAAGTAGGCTTTCCCTAAAATTATATAACTGTAATGATCTTTTATCATTGCACCCCAACTTGGCATAGGAGGTTGTGCGCCAATGCCCAAAAAACTCAAGCCGCTTTCTATTAAAATAGCAGCGGCAAAATTGGCTGCAGAAATTACAATAAGCGGTGCCATAATATTGGGCAAAATATGCCGTGTAATTATACGCGAATTAGAATAACCCAGCGCTTTGGCTGCAGTTACAAATTGTAATTTTTTTATGCCCATTACTTGGCCGCGCACTACTCTGGCTACTTCTACCCACATTGTTAAACCAACTGCTATAAACACTTGCCAAAAACCTTTGCCTAGTGCTAAAGTGATGGCAATTACCAAAAGTAAAGTTGGGATAGACCAGGTTACGTTAATGAGCCACATAATGGCTGCATCTGCTTTGCCGCCAAAATAGCCTGCAATAGCTCCTAAACCAATACCAATTACCAAAGAGATAAAAACCGCTACAAAACCAATAGATAAGGATACGCGAATGCCTATTAACATTCTACTTAGTAAATCTCTCCCATATTTATCTGTTCCCAACAGAAAAGTTTTGGAGAAAATTAAATTTTCTTTTATTTCTTTTTTGCTATAGCCTTTAAAGGTTTCTATTAAGGAATAGCTTTTTGGCAAACCTTTTTTTTCTTGACCTGTATAAGGAAATACTTTTAACTCTCCCTCCGAAAACTGATAACTTTCTATAGGTATCTGTGTAGCAGTATATTTTTTACCGAAAAAAACCTGGTCTAACCAAGCTTTCTCTTTTTTATTTTGCTTTGGTAATTCTAACATCTGCACTTTAAAACCAGGCGGTTTAGAATGGATTGCCAAATGCATTTGGTTGGCATTTTCAGAATTATCGGGTGCTAAGACATAAGCAAAAATTGCCGTAAAAGTACAAGCTACAATAAACCAAAAACTCAAAACGCCCCAAAGGTTTTTTTTAAACTTTTGGAGCGCTAATTGACTTAATGATTTAGACTTACTATGCAAGATTTACTTTTTATAGTTGGCCACTTTAGAACGTTTTAACGAATTGATTTTCATATCTTCCAAGACCAGAATTGCTTCTTCTACATATACGTCTTGACTTAAATTCTCGTGCCAACGATCTCTTTTTTCTGCAAGAGTAGTATCTGTTTTAAACATTTTTTGCTCGTAAGGAAGCGAGACAAAAGAAAGACTGGTTTTATAATCGCTTATTGAGTCAAAACGTTTTGCTTGTTCTTCGCTAAACAGTATTTTTTCTTTATAGGTAGCAAAGTTTAGCGGATAGATGTCTTTTTGGCGTTGCTCTTCAATCCATTTAGCGCTTTCGTCAATTAATTTTAGTTGCGCGCTTTTAGTCATTCTATCTTTACTTTTTGCTATAGTTTTATCAAAATCTACGTAACCGGTCCATTTATTATAATCTGCCGGTTCTATTTGATCCCAAGGTAAAGGGTTTTCCATATCGCGCTCGCCAATATCTATATAACTATAACGGTCTGGCACTACTACATCGCTCTCTACACCTTTTAATTGGGTGGAACCACCGTTTACGCGATAAAATTTTTGCGTGGTCATTTTTAGAGCTCCCATATCGCCTAAATCGCTGTTTCGCATCCAACGGTTTAAATCTATTACATTTTGCACAGTACCTTTTCCATAGGTTTGTTTACTTCCTATAATAATTGCACGTTGGTAATCTTGCATAGCGGCTGCCAAAATTTCTGATGCTGAAGCTGAAAGTTCGTTTACCAAAATTACTAATGGACCGTCCCACAAAATACTTTTATCTTCGTCGTGTAAAACCTCTCGTTGATTATCACTAGTACGCACTTGCACTATTGGACCTTTTTCTATAAACATACCGGCAATATCTACTACTGTAGAAAGCGAACCACCGCCGTTATTTCTTAAATCTAATACCAAGCCGTCCATATCTTCTTTTTTAAGACGCTTTATTTCTTTTTTAATATCGCTGGCAGCATTGCGTTTGTCGTAATCTTCGATGTTAAAATAAAATCGTGGTAAGTTTATAAGTCCGTATTTATAATCATCTTTTTCTACCAAAGAAGACTTTGCATAGGTTTCTTCTATTTCTACAATATCCCGCTCCATTTTAATATCTTCTACCGTGCCGTCTACTTTTTTTACGGTTAAAGTAACAACGGTTCCTTTTGGACCTTTAATAAGTTCTACCGCATCGTCTAATGGCATACCTATAATACTTACAGGTTCTTCTTCGTCTTCTTGTTTTACTTTCTGAATAATATCGCCAACTTCTAGTTCTTCTCCGCGCCAAGCAGGACCTCCTGAGATTATTTCTAATACTTTAATATTATCCATCTTTTTTTGAAGTCGAGCACCAATGCCTTCTAAACTTCCAGACATTTGAATATCAAAACGTTCTTTATCGCGAGGAGCAAAATAATTGGTATGCGGATCAAAAACCTCTACAATAGAGTTAATGTACATAGAAAACCAATCTTTACGATCTACATCATCCAAAATATCATAGGCTTCTTCCAACGAGTTTTGAGTAGATTTTCTTGCTTCTTTTTCTAACTCCGGGTCTGGTTTTGGCGTGTACTCTTGATCGTCTTTCTTTTTATTTTCTTCGTCTTTTTGTAAATCGTAAAAGTTGCTTAAAGCCGTAAACTTTAGTTGTTTTCTCCAGCGGTCTTTTAACGCAGCTTTAGATTCTGCGTAAGGTATTTCCTTATAATTGGTATTGATATCTTCTTCTTTCGTATAATCAAAAGGTTTGTCTAAAATACTTCCGTAAAGCTCTTTAGATTCTTCTATGCGTTGTTGTAAGGTATTATAGGTAAGGTTAAAAAAATCTACTTTTTTATTATGAATTTCATCGTCTATTTTATTTCTATAGTCCTCAAATTTATCGATGTCTTCTTGTAAAAAATAGCGTTTTCTCGGGTCTAGACTCAAGATATAACTATCAAATACTTCTTGCGAGAACGCATCGTTAATTTGTTTTGGGTCGTAATGCCCTTTTTGTAAAACATAAGTAATTAACTCGATTAAAACAGCGTCTTTGTCTGAATTTGTATCAAATTTTTTGGTGGTAAAACTACAAGAAGCTACCGCAAGCAGTAGCCCTAATAAAAATATCTTTGAATTCTTTTTCATATACTTCGTTAATTTCATTCGCATCCTATGCTGTAATACATTAAAAACTATGCCAATCTTTTACTTTTAAAAAATCCTGCAAAACTGCAAGATTAAAAAAGGCAAGCTAAAAGTAAGACTTTTTTTATACCTAATTCATAAAATAATTATAATCTAAGCAATTCTTTATCTTAAAGCGACAAAAGGATTTTTTGCAAATTTATTGTTTATTTTTGTGGCGCGAAAAAATATAGTTTATGAAAAAAGAAAAGCCATTGATTTTGGTTACCAACGACGACGGAATTACAGCTCCCGGAATTAGACATTTAATTAAATTAATGAAGGAAATTGCCGAAGTGGTAGTGGTAGCACCAGATAGTCCACAAAGCGGAATGGGGCATGCTATTACTGTGAGCAACAATTTATATTGCGATCCTGTAAAACTTAACAACAACGAAAAACACAAAGAATTTTCTTGTTCCGGTACGCCGGCAGATTGCGTAAAAATTGCCAAGCAAGAAATTCTAAAACGCAAACCAGACTTGTGTGTTAGTGGCATTAATCACGGCTCTAATTCTTCTATAAATGTAATTTATTCCGGTACGATGAGTGCAGCAGTAGAGGCTGGCACCGAAGGGATTCCGGCTATAGGTTTTTCTCTACTAGATTATAGCCTTACGGCAGATTTTAGCCATACTTCTAAATTTGTAAAAGCCATTACCAAAAATGTTTTGAAAAATGGTTTACCAGACGGCGTGGTTTTAAATGTAAACATCCCAAAACTTTCCGAAAAGGAAATTAAAGGTATAAAGGTTTGTAGACAAGCAAAAGCAAATTGGGTAGAAGAGTTTGACAAAAGAACCAATCCGCAGGGGCGTGATTATTACTGGCTTACCGGAAAATTCATCAATCAAGATGAAGGTTTGGATACAGATGAACACGCCCTTTCTGAAGGATATGTCTCTCTAGTGCCCGTACAATTTGATTTGACAGCGCACCACGCTATAAAAACTTTAAACGACTGGGAGTTAAATGATTAAAAAAGAAATTCTTATTGGATTTTTGGTGGGTGTTTTTGCGAACTTAGCAGGAATTTACCTCTATATTGCTGCGTTTTCGCCAGATAGTTTTGAAGTAACGTTGGGTAAAGCCATAAAAGGCGATTATATGGGCAGTATTATTGCTTTAGGAGCCATTGCCAATTTTCTACCGTTTTTTGTGTTCTTAAAAAAACGACAAATTTACCGCTCTCGTGGAGTGGTAATTGCTACTATACTTGCCGCAATAGCAATAATTTATTTTAAGTTTTACTAACCTAAAATAGCTAAATCTAAACTTTTGCCTATGAAATATTATTTAATTGCCGGGGAAGCATCTGGAGATTTACACGCTGCCAACCTGATGAAAGCTTTAAAAACCGAAGATAAAAATGCAGAGTTTAGGTTTTGGGGTGGCGATTTGATGCAAGCGCAAGGCGGAACTTTAGTAAAACATTATCGCGATTTAGCGTTTATGGGCTTTGTAGAAGTTTTACTGAATATTAGTACCATCTTCAAAAACATCAAGCTCTGTAAAAAAGATATTGCACGCTATAAACCAGATGTTATTATCTTTATAGACTATCCTGGTTTTAATTTTAGAATTGCTAAATGGGCACGTAAAGAAGGCTATAAAACCCATTATTATATTTCGCCACAAATATGGGCTTGGAAAGAAAACCGGATTAACGCAATTAAACGCGATATAGACGAAATGTATGTTATCCTGCCTTTTGAAAAAAAGTTTTACGAAGACAAACATAATTTTCCGGTGCATTTTGTGGGGCATCCTTTGGTAGACGCTATTCACGCTAGAAAAGAAATAAATTTTAATCAGTTTATAGAAAGGTACAAACTTTCCAATAAACCCATTATAGCTTTACTACCCGGCAGCCGCAAGCAAGAAATAAGTAAAATGCTGGCAACCATGTTGCAAATAACCAAAGACTTTCCGGACTATCAATTTGTAATTGCCGGCGCGCCCAGCCAAGAAGAATCTTTTTATGCGCCCTATCTTAAAAAGAGCAATGTTTTTTTAATACAAAACAAAACTTACGATTTATTGAGCGTTGCTACGGCTGCTCTGGTAACCTCTGGCACCGCTACCTTAGAAACCGCGCTCTTTAAAGTGCCCGAAGTAGTTTGTTATAAAGGCAGCAAAATTTCGTACGAGATAGCCAAACGCATCATTAAATTAAATTACATCTCTTTGGTAAATCTAATTATGGATAAAGAGATAGTTACCGAATTAATTCAGCAAGATTTTAATGCCAAGCGTCTAAAACAAGAACTCAACAAAATTCTAAATTCTGAAAAAAGAACAGAAATGATGGAGAATTACAATGCATTGGAAGAAAAACTTGGCGGAACAGGAGCAAGCCAAACCACCGCAAAACTTATTTATAACAAACTGAGGCAATAAATTTTAAAACTAGGCAGGCTACTTTTCAGTTTTCTTCTATATTTGGGACTATAAGCCAAGTTTGTATGAAAAATATTCTTCCGATTCTCGCTTTAGTTTTTGTTTTGGCCTCTTGTGGCAGCTCTAAAAACATTGGGAATGCACCAATAAAAGAAAGCAGTTCTTACCGCCAAGAACCGCCGGAAATTGCAAAAAGAGTAGCCAATAATGCTTTACATTATCACGGCACGCGTTATAAGTATGGCGGGATGAGCAAACGCGGTTTAGATTGTTCGGGACTTGTATATTTGGCTTTTGAAAAAGAAGGAATAGCTTTACCCAGAATTTCCAGAGACATCGCCAAGCGCGGTAACCGCATACATTTAAGCAAAGCCAATGTAGGAGACTTGGTGTTTTTTAAAACCGGAAAAAGCGGTAGAAGAATTAACCACGTTGGTTTAATTGTACAGATTATTCCGGGAGAGGTAAATTTTATTCACTCTTCTACCTCGCGTGGGGTTATAATTTCTTCATTAAACGAAAAATATTGGAACCGTTCTTTTGTAATGGCCAGAAGAATTTTGTAGGATATTTTAAAGCTTTTTAGTAGTTTTAATTCATGAAACTGCTCAATCCTGCAATTTTATTGCTTTGCTTTTCGTTTATAATTGGTATTATCCTTTGTTTAAATTTTAACTTTGGATCAGGCTATTTTTGGTTCTGTTTTGCAGCGAGTTTCCTCGTTTTTTTGGGAAGTTTTATCCGTACACATTTCTTACTTTTTCAAGATCGGTTTTTTGCCGGTGGCGCAGTTTTGGCTTTTATTTGTTTGGGTTATCTGGCGGCACTTAATAAGCAACCACAAAACAACAAACAGCATTATATTCATTTTACTGAAAAAGCTCCAACCCAAGCCAGCATTGCGATTAAAATTGGTAAACAACTAAAATCTTCTGCTTTTTACCATAATTATATAGCAGAAATAAACCGTCTAAATAACCAAACTACCCAAGGGAAAATTTTATTTTCTGTTAGAAAAGATTCTTCTTCTATTGTTTACACGCCGGGGCAACGTCTTATGCTAAATGCACAATTAAAACCAGTTTTTAAATCTGGAAATCCGCACCAATTTGATTACCGAAATTATTTAGAAAAACAACGAGTTTTAAGACAAGCCGTTAGTTTTGATCAAGAAAATATTCGGGTTTTGCCGGTTGCACAAAATTTGTTTACTAAAACCTCGCACATACGAACTTCTATTACCCAATCTCTGGCAAAAAACGGGTTTAGTACCGCGCATATTAATCTTATACAAGCTTTAATTCTGGGACAAAAACAAGAACTTTCTAAAGATGTTTATACCAGCTTTACCGAAGCCGGCGTGGTGCATGTTTTGGCAGTTTCGGGCTTGCACGTAGGTATTATACTTTATTTGCTTTATGCTTTGTTATTTCCGTTGGGAAGATTCCGTAAAGGAAAAACAATACGTATGCTTATTGCCATTATTTTACTATGGTTATATGCAGCTTTGGTGGGGTTTAGTCCTTCTGTTTTGCGCGCAGTTACTATGTTTTCCTTCCTGGGTTTAGGCTTGGCAAGCAACCGGAAAGTGTTTTCTTTAAATATGCTGGCTTTGTCTGCCTTGGTGTTGTTAATAGCAGAACCTTATTTTATCTTTTCGGTGGGATTTCAGTTGAGTTATGCTGCCGTATTTATGATTGTTTGTTTTCAACCTAAAATTTATGGCTTGCTGCGACCAAAAAATAAAATTGTAAACTATTTCTGGGGAATTTTTAGTGTCACTTTTACCGCGCAAATTGGGGTTTTGCCGCTAAGTTTGTTCTATTTTCATCAGTTACCGGGATTGTTTTTTATAAGCAATCTTTTAATTGTTCCTTTTTTAGGAATTTTATTGGCACTGGGTATTTTAAGTGTTTTTTTAAGTTTGGCCGGTATCTTACCCGAATTTTTAAAATTGACTTTAGAAACCGGATTAAACTTACTTCTACAAACGGTAGAAATGGTTTCTTCGCAAAAAGCCTATGTGATGAAAAACATCTATTTTTCGGAACTTTTGTTGGTGTCTTTCTACGGATTTTTGCTTTTGTTGTTATTTTATATTTACCAGCGTAAAAAAGTTTGGCTATTTGCATTTATGGCAGGCATAATCATGTTTCAAGGTATTTATATTTGGGAACGAAGCGCGTTAAATTCCGTAAAGAAATTTTATGTTTTTCAGCAATATAAACGTACGATTTTGGCAGATAAACAACATAGCGGTTTAACTGTTTTTAGTGATTCTGCATTAACTGCTTCCGTAAAGAAATATTTATTAGACCCCGTTTTAACACATCAGGCCAGCCGACAAAATACAGTAAAACCCATACCCGATTATTATAAGCTGGCTGAAAAAAAGTTGCTGGTAATAGACAGTTTAGGTGTGTATCCTAAACGCAATTTTCCTGTAGAATATCTCTTATTGCGCAATTCTCCTAAAATAAATTTAGAGCGTGCTTTGCAGTATTTGCAACCTACAACTATCATAGCAGACGGAAGTAATTATCGTAGTTATATAAAGCGTTGGAAGAAAACTTGTAATAAGAAAAAGCTCCTTTTTTATAACACTACTAAAAAAGGAGCTTTTGTAATTGAGTATTGAACATCTTAGCGAATTTTCAACCTCAATTTAGTTTTTATTTTTGAAAGTACCTTTAAAATTCTTTTGGTAATCCTTCCAAGCTTCGCCTGTAGTTACTTCTTTATAATCGTTTGAAGCTATCATTTTTAAAAAAACCTCTAATTCTTCTGCTGTTTTATAACCGGTAACCGGCGATATAATATCTGAATTCTCATCGAAAAAGACCATACTAGGATAAGCCGTTATTTTAAGTGCATGTGCAAATAAATGCTGACTGTTACGCCCTTTACGACTGGCTTTGTAATTTGGGTTGGTATAGGTAAAATCTTGATAGTCTATTTTTTCTGTACCTTCTGCATTGAATTTTACCGGATAAAAATGTTTGTTTACATAATTTACAACATCTTTATTTTTAAAGGTTCTTTTATCTAGTAATTTGCACGGACCGCACCAATCTGTGTAAACATCCATAAAAATTTTCTTGGGTTTTTCTTCTTGAGCTTCTAAAGCCTCGTTCATCGTCATCCAATTAATTTCTTGTGCCGAAAGGCCAAAAACTGATAAAAAAATTACAAGTGTGTATATCCATCTCATACTGTACATTATTTCAAATTTCATTCCAAAAAAAAATTATTTCACCCCTTGCATCAATTTTTTGATAGGTCTATTAATAGCAATAATTAATAAACCGGCTAAAATTGGTACTACGGTAAAAATTAAAAAGAAGGTGGTTAACGAGTATTCTTCGCGAATATTTTCTAATTGACCTCCTAGAACGGCGGCAAATTTATTTCCTATGGCAATTGCCAAATACCACATACCAAACATAAAAGCTATCATTCTTGCCGGCACCAGTTTACTTACGTAAGAAAGACCAACCGGCGATATACAAAGCTCGCCAAAGGTATGGAAGAGGTAGGCCAGAATAAGCCAAATCATACTTACTTTTACGCCTTCTGCAACACCAAAGGTACCAAAGGCTAGCATTCCAAAGCCTAAAGCTAATAAAATAAGACCTATACCATATTTTTGTGGTGCCGAAGGATTGTACTTGCTTTCCCACCACTTAGAAAACAGGCTGGCAAAAGCAATGATAAAGAAAGAGTTTAAAATACTAAACCAAGAGGCAGTAATCTCTACCCAATGGTTTTTTACTTCGGTAACGGTGGCTTTTACAACCCCGCTATCTCTACCCAAACTTTCTGCATTTTTCTCTGCATCTTCTAAACGCTCTGGGGTTAAATATCCAAATTTATTGTAATTCTCGTCTTTGGTAATAATATTAATCTCTTGACCTTCTTTAAAATCGCTAAAAGCTTCACCAATAACCATTTTTTTAGAGAAAGTTTCATTTTCTACTTCGTCTATATTTTGGTCTGTAGAAACAGGAACTTCTAAATATACAAAATCACCGTTTTTGGTTACTTTCGGTTCACCGGTATTTTCATCTATTACCGCCACTTTTTGTGCATCAAACTCTACTTCGTAAGCCGTAGTGTTAAAATCGCGGTTTAGCATATAAATTACTACGCCCCAAATACCAATAAAACAGATGGCTAAAACAATGTTTGAACCGGGAATTTTCCCAAAGGTTCGTTTTGCCAATAATATAAGAACGTAGGTAATAATGGCTAATGGCACAATAGTTAAAAGGGCGTTTACGATATTAAATATTATTGCCGCATTTCCTATGAGTTCTCTGTCTATATAATCTCGTGCAAACAAGACAAGAGAAGTCGCGCCTTGCTCAAATCCTAAAAAGAATAAAACCGTAAAAAAAGCAAAAACTATTACAGCATACATTCTATTTCTAACAACCGGCGCATATCTATTTATCCTGCTTATTACCAAATATAAGAATAAGACCAAGCCAAAAAGCACTACTACATACTGACCTTCCATACCTTGAAACTCAAACGGGAATAAGTTAAAGTTAGCAATTTTTGATAAAGGATCGTTTATAGCATAAGCCAACCCTATTATTGAAGTAATTACAATAAGTATTTTATCTAAAGCCGTAAACGGATTGTACTTAATATTTTTCTTCTCTTTTCTGGTAGTGGTTTCTCCTTCAGTAATTTCTTCTGTTTCTTCCTCTTTATTGGGCACATCTCCTATTTTACCAAATAAAGGTTTGGCAAGCCAAAATTGTAAAGTTCCTAAAAGCATAAAAACTCCGGCTAAACCAAAGCCCCAAGACCAACCTACACGTTCTGCCAAGTAACCGCAAAGCATCATTCCAAAGAAAGCCCCTGCATTTACTCCCATATAAAATATGGTATATGCTCCATCTTTCTTTTTAGGAAGATCTTTATACATTTCAGAAATAATAGAAGTCATAGTTGGTTTAAAGAAACCGGTACCAATTACTAAGAGCGCAAGCCCTACATACAGCCAAAATTCTGTCTCAACAGCCATTGCGGCGTGCCCCAACGTCATAATTACTGCTCCAATTACAACTGCCCAGCGATAACCGGTAAGTTTATCTGCTATAACCCCACCAATAATTGGCGTAATGTAAAGCAACATTGCATAGGTACCAAAAAGTGCTCCGGCATTTTCGGTGGTCCATTCCCAACCAGGATTGTAGCCAACCGCTGCCATTGTTAAAAAGTTGATAAGCAAAACACGCATTCCGTAAAAGGAAAAACGCTCCCACATTTCAGTAAAAAATAATACGAAAAGTCCGGCGGGATGACCTAATACTTTACTTTTAAAAAACTCTTCGTGCTCGTTTGAAGCTATTGCTGCCATTTTATTTCTCTTTTTCTGTATCTGATATTTCGTAACCTTCTTGTTCTAACATTTCTACCTCGTTGTCTTCTACCCCGTGGGTTAGACGCTTAAGTGGTTTTAGCATTAAGATTACTATAAACCCAAACAAACCGGTAAAAATGGTTATACCTATAAAGGTACGGAACTCCATTTCTGTTTGTAATTCTTCTATAATTAAAGTTCCTGTATAACCCAAACCTTCTTCTGCTTGCGCGGAGTCTTCTGCTTTTTTGAAGCTTAGCTCTGCGTGATAAGGATTTTGCGCAGTAATATTATCTTCTCTTAACACTGCTGCTATTTCGTCTTCTCCCTTTTCGGAATGAAACTTAATCAGGTTTAAAAGAGATTCGTTTGTATTTATTTCTTCGGTACGCACACCATCTTCGGTTGGATAAATTTTAGCTTCTAATTTGAAGTTTTTATCCATAACCAAAACACTGTCTTGCGGATTTAAGAAAGGTTCTATTTCGCTTTTGGAAGCAATAAGATCTATTTTAGTAGGTTCACCTTGCGAAAATTCTCCAATTACCCCAGCCATTTTATTCCCCAAACCGGTTGCGGCAAAATACACCCCCATCATTAAAGAAGCATAACGTACCGGCGATAATTTGGTAATAAAAGACAAAGCTACCGGAGACGAGCAAAGCTCTCCTATAGTATGTAATAAATATGCTAAGACCAGCCAGTACATAGCTGCGGCGCCTTCATTTTCGTACTGCCAAGCTGCTCCCGCCATAAACAAGAAACCGAGCCCCATAATTACAACGCCGGTTGCCATTTTAAAAAGACTGGAAGCCTCTTTATTTTTTATCTTACGCTTGGCCCAGAAATTGGCAATCAAAACACCAAAAATAATTATAAACAAGGCATTTAAAGCTTGGAACCAGGATGCCGGCACTTCAGATCCGATTAAAGGAAGGCTA
The DNA here is from genome assembly GCF_006546625.1 of Haloflavibacter putidus. Lineage (GTDB taxonomy): Bacteria > Bacteroidota > Bacteroidia > Flavobacteriales > Flavobacteriaceae > Mesonia > Mesonia putida. Next base: position 68,222 of record NZ_VIAR01000008.1, on the reverse strand, counting down.
AAAGGTAAAGTTCTGTTCGTCTTTTCTAGTGCGTAAATATTCATTAAACCGCCGGCTTGCTCAAAAGCTCCCCAGAAAACAATTACCAATAAAAACGAAAGTACAATTACAATATAACGGTCTTTCATTACTTTGGTGGTAAGATCTTCATAGATCATTAGCATCATCGCGGTAACTAAGCTTAAAAATATAAATAATAGACCATAAGCTATATCTTCTACTATTAACCAGTAAATTGAAAAAAGCATCAAGCCTGCGCTAATTATAAGCTGTAATCGGGTTTTAAATAAATCTTTAAATAATCCGCCTAAAGATGCGCCTTCTCCTCGTTCTGCTTTAGAAAGTAAATTACCTACTTCTCTAAGGTAAGGTTGTCCCCACCAGTAAACCAATAGTCCTAAGGCCATCGCAATTCCAGCAATTCCGAAGCCGTAATGCCAGCCAATTTGCTCGCCTACATAACCTACTATTATACTGGAAAGTAAGGCTCCTAAGTTGATACCTATGTAAAAAATAGTAAAACCTTTATCTCTCCTAATATCGCCTTTTTTATAAAGACCACCTACCATAGTAGAGATATTGGCTTTTAACATACCAACACCAATTACAATTAGAACTAAACCGGTATAAAAGGCCCACATTTCTTCTACAGCCAAAATACCGTGACCTGCAACTAAGATTACGCCACCCCATAGTACCGTTTTTTTCTGACCAAGCAATTTATCGGCAATCATACCTCCGGGAATGGAAGATACGTATACCAACATTGTATACCAGCCGTAAAGGGCAAAAGCCTCTGCAGAGGTCCATCCCAATCCTGCGTTGCCATCTGTGGTTGCACTTACTAAATATAGTACCAAAATTGCGCGCATTCCGTAATAAGAAAAACGCTCCCACATTTCAGTAAAAAATAACACATAAAGACCTCTTGGGTGGCCAAATAGTTCTTTATTCTCCGGTTTTATCGTTGCTGCCATATAGCTGTTTAAATTATTTTTATAAGTTTTCTTTTAAGAAATTTGTCATAAGCGTGTAAAGATGCAAACGGGTATTACCGCCATAAATACCATGATTTTTATCGGGATAAATACGCCAATCAAATTGCTTATTTTCTTGCACCAAAGCTTCTATTAATTGCATAGTGTTTTGCACGTGCACATTATCGTCTGCGCTTCCGTGTACTAATAAATAATGATTACTGTCGTCAAATTCGTTTACGTGCGTAATTGGCGAATTTTGATCGTAACCACTAGGGTTTTCTTGTGGTGTTGTCATATAACGCTCTGTATAAATACTATCGTAAAAACGCCAACTGGTTACCGGGGCAACTGCAATTGCCAACTCAAAAGTATTGCCGGCTTGAAAAATTGCATTAGACGACATAAAACCGCCAAAACTCCAACCCCAAATACCAATTCTATTTGCATCTATATATTCTCGTTGAGCTAACTTTTTTGCCGCTGCAATTTGATCTTCCAACTCTAATTTTCCCAATTCTTTTTGGGTTACTTTTTTAAATTCGGCGCCTTTAAAGCCGGTACCACGACCATCTACAGTTACCACAATAATATCGTGGGCGTTTGCCAACATTTGGTACCAATAATCATTCGTGCCCAAAAAACTATTGGATACAGATTGTGAACCAGGACCGGAATATTGGTACATTAAAACCGCATATTTCTTTTCAGGATCAAAATTTAACGGCTTAATCATAGACATATTTAAATCGTTGCCGTTAATATTGATGGTAGACAATTCTTTTTTAGAAATCTTATAGTCTTCTAATTTTTCTTCCAGTTTAGAATTATCTTTTATTTTACGCACCAACTTACCGTTTCGTGCCAAGTGCAGTGTATAAACATTTGGTGTAGAAACGCTGCTGTAAGTATTGATAAAATAAGTAAAATCTGCACTAAAATCTGCACTGTTGGTGCCGCGTCTTTGGGTTAATTGCGCTTTGTTTTTACCGCTTGCCATTATAGAAAATACATCGCGGTTTATGCTGCCGTTTTCTGTGCTTTGGTAATGAATTCTACCTGTTTGCGGATCAAAACCATAATAATTGGTAACCTCCCAGTTACCTTTAGTGATTTGTTTGATTAAATCGCCATCTTTTCCGTAATGGTAAATATGGTTCCATCCGTCTTTTTCGCTAGTCCAAATAAAGCTATTGTCGTTTAAAAAAGTAAGATTGTCTGTAACATCTATATAAGCTTCGTCTGTTTCTTCTAAAACCAACTCTGTGCTATTATCTTTTGTATTTACAAAGAGTAAATCTAATTTGTTTTGGTGACGATTGGTTGCCTGTACGCTTAAAATTTGATTATCGTTGCTCCATTTTAAACGCGGTAAATATTCGTAATCTTTATCGAAATCTATTTTCGAAGATTCTTCTGTTTTCCAATCGTAAATATGCAAACTCACTTCTGCATTCTTTTCACCGGCTTTAGGATATTTAAAAACATCTTGCTGCGGATAAAGTTGTTTTCCGTAAGTGCCATAAACATCCATAGAAAATTCTGGAACCTCTTCTTCGTCGAAACGCAGATAGGCAATTTTATCGCCGGTTTTGTTCCATTCATATGCTTGTACAAAAGCAAATTCCTCTTCATAAACCCAATCTGTTATCCCGTTTATGATTTTATTTTCTATCCCGTCAAAGGTTATTTGTTTTGTTTCTCCGTTTTCTAAATTCTTTACGTAAATATTATTGTTGTACACGTAAGCCACTTTAGAGGCATCCGGAGAAAAAGAAGGCTCTTGTATATTTTTATCCGAAACTTGGGTTAGTTTTTCCGATTGTAAATCGTATACATAATAAATTCCTTTCGCAGAGCGTCTATAAATTTGCTGCAACTGGGTAGCCAACAAAGCTTTATTTTCATTTTCGCTTAATGTATAGCTTTGAAAATAATTTAGCTCCGGTATATTTTTAGAATCGATTAAAGTTCCGGTTTTTTCACCGGTTTTATAACTGTATTTGTCTACGCTTACACTTTGCGTAGCACGGTTGTAGTTTTGCACCACATATTCTTTGCCGTTATCTAAAGATTGCAAGGCTTGTAGACGTTCTTGTCTAAAAGTGCCGTTCCACAATTCTTCTAATTCAATTTGTTTTTTTTGGGCTGTTAAAATACTGGCAACCGTTAAAAAGGTCACCAAAAATAAACCTGTAGTTTTCATAAAAATTATACGTCGAAATTTTGCAGGTCAAGTTTACTAAAAAAACAGCAAAAACAGGCTACTTTTAGTGTTAAATACTAACATTTTGTTAAACTAAGCTTCCGCGGAATATTTACCAAAGCTGAATTTGCTAAAAAATCTTTGCTAAAATCATTATTAAGCAGTCTTAAAAGCCAAGAATTGTATCTTTGCACCAGACAAGAACACAAAAAAGAATGACAAAAATTTCCGGTTTTTCTAAATTCAGCAAAGACGAAAAAATAGCTTGGCTAACCACAAAATATTTTGACAATGCACAAAAAGCTCGCGAATTACTGCAACTGTACTGGAACAGCGATCTCAAATTGCAAAAATTGCACGACGAGTTTAGCGAAAACACCATTTCTAACTTTTACCTTCCCTTTGGCGTAGCTCCAAATTTTACCATCAACAATAAGGTGTATGCTATCCCAATGACTATCGAAGAAAGTTCTGTGATTGCCGCGGCTAGTAAAGCAGCCAAATTCTGGAATGACAAAGGAGGTTTTTCCGCAAAGGTTATAGACACCCAAAAAGTAGGACAAGTTCACTTTACTTATGCGGGTAATTTTTCTACTTTAAAAGATTTCTTCCATAAAAACAAAGCGCAACTTTTAAAAGAAACCGAAAATATTACCGCCAATATGGTTAAGCGCGGAGGCGGAATTTTAGATTTAGAGCTTCGCGATAAAACAAAAGACCTAGAGAATTATTACCAACTCTATTGCACTTTTGAAACCCTTGACGCCATGGGTGCCAACTTTATAAATTCGTGTTTAGAGCAGATAGCTAGCAGTTTTAAAAATTTGGCAATCCAGCAATTAGACGACAAAAAACCGCAAGTTATTATGAGTATTTTGTCTAATTATGTTCCCAATTGCATTGCACACGCAGAAGTATCTTGTCCGGTGGCAGACTTATTAGACGAGAAAGAAGAAGCAAAGTTGTTTGCGCAAAAGTTTGTAGAAGCCGTTAAAATTGCTCAAATAGAACCTTACCGTGCCGTTACGCACAACAAAGGAATTATGAACGGAATAGATGCGGTAATCTTAGCCACCGGAAACGATTTTAGAGCAGTAGAAGCCGGCGTACACGCTTATGCTGCCCGCAACGGCCAGTATAGCAGTTTAACGCAAGCAAGCATAGAAAATGGTATTTTTAAATTCTGGATAGAAGTGCCCTTAGCTCTAGGAACCGTTGGCGGTTTAACCAGCTTGCATCCCTTGGTTAAACTGGCTTTAGAAATGTTAGGAAAACCTTCTGCAAAAGAATTAATGCAGATTGTTGCCGTAGCCGGATTGGCCCAAAATTTTGCAGCTTTAAAAAGTTTGGTTACCACCGGCATTCAAGAAGGACATATGAAAATGCATTTAATGAATATTTTAAACCAGTTTCAAGCCACTAATTCAGAAAAAGAAAAAGTAATAGAATACTTTAAATCACATACGGTTTCGCATAGCTCTGTAGTAAAAGTCCTAGAAAATATTAGAAATGGAGCATAAGTTTTACAGTAACGGCAAGTTGCTTTTAACCGCAGAATATTTTGTTTTAGATGGCGCCACAGCCTTGGCTTTACCAAGCAATTACGGCCAGGATTTGCGCGTTAAAAGCTTTACGGAAGCAGAAAATACTATTAGCTGGAAAAGTTATGATGCCCAAAAAAATTGCTGGTTCTCCCTACAGCTAGAAAACGATTCTGGCGTGCTAAAGTTGAAGAACAATTTAAACTTTACGGAAGAAAAAACCGCCGAAAGAATTGTACAGCTTCTAAATTTCCTCAAAAAGGAAAAACCAGATTTATTTACCGATAAAAGTTTAGCTTTTACAACCCATCTCGATTTTAATAGAGATTGGGGTTTGGGCAGCTCTTCTACTTTAATTGCTAATTTGGCAAAATGGGCAAATATAAATCCGTATAAACTATTGGAAAACAGTTTTGGCGGCAGCGGTTATGACATTGCCTGTGCAATGCACGACACGCCCATTTTATATGCTTTAAAAGATAAGAAACCGATAATTAAAACGGTAGATTTTAAACCTTCCTTTACGGAAAAATTATTTTTTGTACACCTTAATCAGAAACAAGATAGTAGAGAAGCTATTGCGCATTATCGCAAACAAAAGCCGGAGAATCATCAAAAATCTTTAAAAGCAATAAATAAGGTCACGCAGAAAATCCTAGCATGTAAAAATCTGTCAGATTTTGAAAGACTTCTAGATCTGCACGAAGAAATTGTAGCAAAGGCTTTAAACATTCGCCCTGTTAAACAACGCTTATTTCCCGATTATTCCGGCAGTATAAAGAGTTTAGGCGGTTGGGGTGGCGATTTTATTTTGGCTACCGGCAGCCAAAAACAAAAGAACTACTTTTTAAGTAAAAACTATTCTACCATTTTAGATTACCACCAAATGATTTTAAACAAAAAAAGCTTGCCTTAAAACAGACAAGCTTTTTTTTATATTATTCATTTTTACCAATTAGTAAAAATTAGCACGGTTATCTTCTATCTCTGCGCTATTTTTTAAACTCTCTGTCAGGCGTTGTGTTACTCTTGCATTACTCGCTTGTGTTTCCTGCTTAGCAAAAGTAGCATAAGACCCTAGCTCTGGAGCTTCTGTTTTGTTAGTTACCTCTACTACATAAACTCCTTTTCTGCCTGCAATAGGCTTGCTGGTTTCTCCGGTTTCTAAAGCAAAAGCAGCACCTACTACTTTAGGCTCTCTAGACGCCCCAGGAATAGTTGGATTTTTTCTAGTAACAGCGTTAGCGGTTTGCACAGAGGCATTTTGACTGCTGGCAATTTCTGCTAAAGAGCTACTGTTAATTTCCGCTTTTATTTTCTCTGCTTTTTTCTCTCTACGCAATACAGGTGTTACTTTTGGCGAAGCTTCTTCTACGCTCATCAAACCCTTTTTGTTTACTGCAGTAACTTGCACCACCACATAACCGTTTGGCGTGTCAAATCTTTTTATATCACCAGCTTTCGTTTCTTCAGAAAAAGTCCATTGTACAATTTGTCTTTGGTTACCAATACCCGGAATGTTTTCTTGCATATTTTTTATACTTTTTACCGGCTTAGTTTCATAGCCTTTTTCTTCGGCTTGTTTTACAAAATCTCCTTCGCCCGAAGCAATTTCGAATTTGGTGACCTCTGTAAATAATCTGTTTTGGGTAGTTTCTGAAGGCTCTATTTCCTTTCCTAAGGTTGCTACTTTAAAAGCCTTTTTAGCTTCAGTTTGTTCTTCTGGCAATAAGATATAATAACCAATCTCTTCGTCTTCTACAATTCCTACTTTGCCTTCGTCTTGGGTAAACAAAAAGTCAATTACATCAGAGTCTTGGCTTACTTGGCTGTAGGTTATCCAACCTAAATCACCACCGTTATCTTTTGTAGAAGTATCGCTAGAATAGTTGGCTGCAATTTCACCAAATTTACTTGTATCGTTATTTAACACCTCTACCAAACTATCTGCCAATTGCTTGGCTTCTTCTTTGGTTCTGGTTAATTCTTGCCCTACCGGCGTACCTTGGTAAGAGATTAAAATATCTTTTGCTTTTACTGAATCTGGTATTTGTTTTACCGCTGTTACTTTAGAAACTTTATAAAAACCACCTTCTTTGTACGGACCAAAAGTTTCGCCTTGATTTAAGTTAGAAATATTATTGGCGTTTTCTGCCGGAAGATCTGTTTTAAACATAAAGCGTTCTTGGTAAGGTAAATCTGAATTTTCTACCAAAAAAGCTTCGTTATTTTCTACATCCTTAAAGCCTTTTAAGGTATCGTTCATTTTAGAAACCTCGTTATAAACTTCTCGCTGTTGCAATAAGCGGGTTACATTTTCTTCTACAGCTTGCTCATCTTCTTTAGAAGCGCTTTCTTCAAAAAACACATATTGAATATTTCTTGTAGCCTCGGTTTCGTATTGCTTTTTGTGCTTATTAATATAATCTTTTATTTCGCTTTTAGAAATTTCTTCGTCTTCTACTGTATCATAAGGTAGGTAAACAAATTTAAAATCTACTTTATCGTTTTCTAATTTATAGGCTTGTTTACCTTCTAAATTGGTAGCGCCAATACCGGCTCTTACCATATTATAGTAAATATTGGCTTTTGCTTGCTCTGCAATATTCTCTTCTACATCAATCCATTGGCTATAAGCTTCGGGAGAAGTTGCTTTTAGATTGGCAATATACTCGCGCATCAAGTTTATGTCGAACATACCGGCCTCGTTGGTAAAATTAGGATTGCCTGCAAATTGCTGACGCAATACGTTGTTAATTTGCTCTTGTCCTACTTCTATACCAAGTTTTTCAAACTCTTCTTTTAATAAAGCTTGGTTTAACATGCTGTTCCACACTTGGTTTACAGCTTGCGTTGTTGTAATGTTACCTCTAGAGTTACGTTGGTAAGATTCTACTTGTCGCGCAAATTCTTCTCTATCTATAGGTTCATCGTTTACGGTTGCGATTACGTTTTGCGATTTTTGTGAAGAAAAACCACCATTTCGAATCACATCTGCCAAAACAAATGAAAATAGCGCCAAGGCTATTATTATGATTAAAAAAACAGAACGTTCCCGGATTTTATTTAATACTGCCATTTTTATTGTATTTGTCTAAATATAGGGGGCGAAAATAAGATAATTACTTAAATTATAAAATTAAAGTTCTTAAAAAGTTGTACTTATATTTTGAATTTATTTATTCTTTGCGTAGACTTTCAAAGTACTTGTATAGCTACCAAAGAGAATGGCAGTTTTTAGCAAACATAATTTGGGCTAAGCTTTCTTTAAAATTCTAGATTGGTTTTGGCTAATCTTCTTCTAATTTTTCTATTTGCACCAATTCTATTTTGGTATTGGAAACCTCTAAAATGCTAAACTTAAAATTATCTATAATAACTTGACCGCCTTGTTCTGGTATTTCTTCTGTGTGGTTGGTAATTAAACCGCCTAAGGTTTCATAATTTTCGCCTTCCGGAAGGTTTAGGCGGTAATGCTCGTTTATATAATCTACTTCTAAGCGTGCAGAAAATTTATAACGATTTTCCGGTAATTCTTCTTCAATTAAAACAATTGGGTCGTGCTCATCTTCTATCTCGCCAAATAACTCTTCTACAATATCTTCTACCGTCATCATACCGCTGGTACCGCCATACTCATCTATAACCACGGCTATACTTTTACGTTTTTTGCTAAGCAGGTTTAATACGTCTTTTGCCAACATAGTCTCGGGCACGTAAACCACTTTCATCATGATTTCCCGAATGTTTTTTGGTTTTCTGAACAAATCAAAACTATGCACATACCCAATAATATCGTCGTTGGTTTCTTTATATACCAACAATTTTGAAAGACCGGTATCTGTTAAGAGCTTTACTAAATTTTGGGGAGATTCAGACACATCTACTGCTACAATTTCGTTACGCGGTATCATAACTTCGCGCGATTTAACTTCGGAAAATTCTAAAGCGTTCTTAAAAATTTGTATTTCAGAATCTACCTCTTCATCTCTTTCTACGGTTTCCATCTGCTCGCTAATGTAGTTACCCAATTCTACTTTACTGAAGGCTAATTGCACTTCATCCCCTTCGGTTTTAAAGAAAAGTTTTAGCACCACATCACTTATCCAAATTACAAAGTCTGAAATAAAACTAAAAAGCAGGTAAAATAAATAGGCGGGTAAGGCAAAGAATTTTAAAAAGAAATTGGCATAAATTTGAAAAAATACTTTTGGAAGAAACTCTGCAGTAAACAAGATAATAACTGTAGAAATAATGGTTTTGGTAAGCAAAATACCGTTGGTTAACCAATAGTTTATTAAGGCGCTATCAAAGCTTAAATCTGCCAGCAAATTTACGATTAAATCGCCCATGAAAAATCCGTAAACCACCAAAGCAATATTATTTCCCACCAACATGGTGGTTATAAATTTAGAAGGTTTTTTGGTAAGCTTTTTTAAAATTTTAGACAAAAAACCTTCTTGCTTTTTTTCTATTTCTATATGTATTTTGTTAGAAGAAACGTAAGCGATTTCCATTCCGGAAAAAAAAGCAGAAAATAACAAAGAAAGAATTATTATAAGTATATCTACTTGCATTATTTTTCTTTATGTTGCTCTATTTTTTTACGGAAACGTCTTTTAAAGAAATACATAAATATTGCCACTACCACAAAGGCAGCAAACATAATTGCCCTGCCGCGTTGGTCTGCCCAACTTACAATGGCTTGGTAGGTAAAAAATGCGGCTACTACCAAATAGGCATATTCAAAAAACTTATAAAATTTCATCATTTTTTATCGTTGTCTATATATTGCGTTCCAATATTGGACCTAGAATTGAATTTATTAAAATTTTCGTTGGCGTCAAAGCCTTCTCCTTCATTTAACGCGCCACTTTTCATTTTTATACTATAATCTATATCAGAAAAAACCCATTGTTGTTTTTGGTCCCAGTATAATTGCTTTGCGTGTAATACGGTACTATCACTAGTTACAATTTCTACGTTTCCTTGCAAATCTACCAAGCCGGTTTCTTGATACACAATACCATAATCTGCAATTACAGTGTTTTTTTTGTTGTCTTCGCCATAAAAATCTACTTCTAGCCCTTTTGGAAATTCCCGATAAGGAAATTCTTGGTTACTAAAATCTAACATAAACGGACTGCGTAAATTGGCTTTAACTTTTCCGCTATCGGTATAAAAAAGATTAATACCCTCTCCAGAAGTTTGTGCGGCCAGCTCATCTTTATCCCAGCTTCTAACTTGATTTAAACGGTTCTGACAAGAAAAAAGCATTGTTGTAAAAATCATTACAACAATGCTTTTAATAATATTAGAATATGTTATTTGCATATTTTCTTATAAAGAAGGAACGGTAACGCTCTCTCCTATCCAACACCCGATGTTAATTCTAGAACCGGGTTTATAATCGTATTGAAAAATATCTGATTTTTGCGGGGCACGACCCATATAACTATTGGCTGCCTGATCTGCAGAACTTTTAATAGCAGGATTTACACGACCAGCTCTTCTGGCATAATCTGCCGCTAACCAATATACCGCTCTTTTTTCAAAAATATTATCACCACAGTCGTTAGCACTTTTTGCATACATACTAGCTATTTGCAAATAGGCACTACCCAAAGATGGTTGCGCTTTTAAAGCTCTACGATAATATTTTCTTGCAGAAGAATATTGACCTCTGCTCTTATAATTACCAGCTATCATTTTATAAACCCTTGCTTTATCTAAATTGTTATCTTCTAACTCTGCAGACTGGTTATAATACTCTAAAGCTTTAGAAGCATTACCGTCTTTAGACGCTAATTGACCAAGATACAAAGCAGATTTTGCAGAAGGTTCTTTTTGGTGTAAAGCTTCTACCAATTTAAAGAACAACGGGTCTTTTGTACATTCTTTTGCAGAAAGTCTCGCCGCAGCACGTTTTAACCAATCTACATCGTTTTTGTTTTCGTCAAAGTCTTTGTTATAAAGCGGAATTAAGTTTTCGCAATCTGCACGCTCACCTAATTTCTGGTTTATACCTCCTTTAATTTTACTGAAGTTGGTAAGGTAAATCTCTGAGTTTTTAAGTACGCGTTTTTCAGCAGAAGTTAACTCTTCGTTCATTTCCTGCTTTTCAATTAAAGGTTGCGCTTCTTCTGCACGAACAATTTCTTGATTTTCTATTTTCTGAATTAATTCGTCATATTTTAAGAAAACCTCTTTTAAGTCTTTTTCACCTTCATCTTGCAAATCTACCAACAAAGAAAAGTACGTATACAAAGCTTTTGGACTGTTAAAAGAGTCTTTATCTGCTTTCCAGGCTTTATCAAAAGCTTGGTATTGCTCTTCTTTTGTACCAATTTTATTATCATACATTACCTGTGCAATATCTGCGTAAGTTTCTCCTTTTTTTGTTTTTGCAGGAAAATACTCTAAGCGTTTTTTATGATTTTCAATAAGACCTTTTGCGTAAGCTTCTTTTTTAGCTTCGTCACCCTTTTTTAAAAGACCTTTAAACATACGCTCACCATATTGGTAAATTGCCATATGCGAATCTGGGCAATTTTGTATTAACTTATCATAATGTGGTTTTGCTGTTTTATAATCTTTTATCTTAGCGCTTTGCGAAAAAAGTGAAAGCTCTGTATTACAGTCGACTTGCTGCGCATTTAAGACTCCAGCACTTAAAAACACTCCGGTAAGTAGTATTAAAAATTTAGTTTTCATAGTTAGGTATAATGTAAATTAATTAAACTTTCTTTTTTGGAACCATTTGTCGTTAAGCGATAAACTTATAAAAACATTGAAAAAGTTTTCTTCTATCAAGTTAGCAGTTTTAGTTCCTCGTTTTCCAATTTCAAAACCAAGGTTTACATTGGTTAACATATTTCCTGCCGGTAATCCAGCTCCAAAAGATATGCCAAACTCATTTATGGCTTCGTTGTTAACTACTAAGCCGGTCTCTTGATAACGCGCTCCTGCCCTGTATACCACGCGTTTAAAGTAACTGGTAATATCATTGAAATCTGGAATATAATAGCCTCCTAATTTATAACTTGCAGCATCTTCAAAACGCACATTATCTAGGGTGAAAGAACGGTTGGTAAAGTTACTTGTTCCTAAACGTTGGTATTCTAAACCGGCAAACCAATGCTTTGGTTCTCCTATTCCTGCCCCTATTCCAAACTCTGACGGCAAATCAAAATTAGTATCTGCCAAAATAACTTCTTGGGTGTCCGAAACTAATTCTTGATCGTTAACAACGGTTATTGCAGCAAGCTCTCGTGTATTTTCTGAAGTTAACTTAGTTGCCGGAGCATAATTTAAAGATCCGGTTAACTGTAGTTTATCACTAAGCATCTTTTCGTATTGCACACCAAAATTTACTTTAAAACCACTTAAATCTGAGCGATTAATTTCGCGTGTCCCAAATTGTACGTTTTCTTGAAAAAAGAGGCTTTTATTCTGAATATTTCCAAAATTATAACTTCCTTCTACTCCAATTCTAAATTGCTTGTTTAGCTGATATCCGGCAGCTAAAAACAATTTATTAAGTCCGCCACGACCAGTAAATCTATTTAAACTGGTTTCAGATTCGTTTTGTAATTCATAACCAACTGCAGAATAAGGCACCAAACCAAGGCCAAAACCTAATTTACCGGCCGGAATTCCAATTCCTAAATAATCTATAGAAGTATTAGAAACCTTATCTGAAGCCTCATCGTTTTCTACTTTTGTTTCGCTATAACTTGCCCCCAGCGTGTAGGTGGTAAGTTTTAAAGCACCGTATCCCGCAGGGTTTTGCAAGTTCATATGTATACTATCTGAGGCTATACTCAAACCTCCCATAGAACGATTTTCTGCGGTTCCTTTAAAACTTTTAAGTCCTATTCCAAAATAAGAATAAGGAGAAGAAATAATTTCCTGACCGTGAAATAGCATTGGCATAGAGAGCAATAACGCTATAAAAAATTTTTTGACCATTAAATGTTGTTATATTCTAAAATGTGGTTTAAGCCTTGTAATAGAAAATTTTGCGGCACAAATATGCTATTTTTTACCTTCTTAGACAAAAATTCGGCGTCTCCTCCTGTAAAAATTACTGTTAAATTAGAAAATTGATTTTTATACTGATTAATAAAACCATCAATTTCAAAAATAACCCCTTGCACTACTCCAAGATGAATGTTTTCTACCGTAGTTTTTGCAGGAAAATTATTTACCTCAAAAGTTTCTTTATTTAACAACGGCAACTTGGCCGTAAAATTATGCAAAGCTAGGTATCTCATTTTTATTCCTGGCGATATCGAACCGCCTTGATAAATAGCATCTTTTTCAATTAGATCGTATGTAATACAAGTACCGGCATCTATCACCAAAACGTTTCTTTTCGGAAATTGTGCAACGCTCGCCGCTGCCAATGCAATTCTATCTATACCCAAACTACCTTGGCTGTGGTAATTGTTTGCGAAGGGAACCTTAGTTTGCGCATTCAATAAAAGTAATTTGGTATTTTTTTGGAGCACTTCTAGTGTACTTTGTGAAACATCTGCCACCGCTGCCAAAATAGAACGTTCTATTTTTGGGAAGTTTTGTAAAACCTCTTTAATTAATCGTGTTGTATCCGCAGTAATTGCTTGTTGTTTTTGGAGCAATGTAGCCTCCTGAAAAACAGCTATTTTGGTAAAAGTATTACCAATATCTATAATCAAATTCATAGGTTAATTTTAATTTTACAAACATACAAAATAGGATTTTTTTAAATTTTGTTTGTGCAATTGTAAAAATGAATATATATTTGCCTCCGCTTACAAGCACTGGTGCCTTAGCTCAGTTGGTAGAGCAAAGGACTGAAAATCCTTGTGTCCCTGGTTCGATTCCTGGAGGCACCACCGCAAAACCTCGATCTTTTGATCGGGGTTTTTTGTTTTAAGCCCTACTATACTTGACTTTTGAGGGTTTTTTGGGAATATTTTATACTATCTTTTTTTAATGAAGGTACAATTAAGGGTACAATTAAGAGCAAAAAAAACCGCTCCAATTTGAAGCGGTTAAAGCAGTATATATTTTTTTCCTAAGCAGCCGTACCAGACCCTAAATATATACTGTTGGATAATTCTGTTTCATCCTCTGAGATAAAAGCCATAAACAGCTCCAAATCATCTCCTGAGTAAGATGATGGTATAGTGATTATTTCTGCACCTGCATCCCTCTGAGCACCATTTAAGAGCGAAATTGACTCGCGTTTCAAAGGGTTATAAGCTAAAAGCATCGCTTTATCGTTTTCATTCGCATTACCTTCAGCCGAGTTATCATCCCAGTTAAATGTAATTTGCCCTGGAACAGTCAGGTCTGTTGCCGCATTTAGTGGTTCAGATAAAGCACCCCTACTTAATTTAGCATTCTGATAATCAATTTCAAAATTTGGCTCAATCCCTGTAATCGCATTATTTAAAATAAATGACATTGCAGCATTGAATTCTGTTTTTTTTATGGCTAATTTTTTATAACCGACCTTGATGAAAGGTTTTACCGCTTGTAAAAACTGAAGTGTAACCGCAAATTTTGTACGTTGATTAACTTGCCCCTTAGTTCGCGGGTTTGCTACACTAGATGGCTTAATTCTTAAGTAATCGATGCCCTTCCAGCTACCACCAATTACATTTCCGACCTTTCCAGATAATCCACCTAGAATTCCTTGATTAATTTTTCCCATTTTATTTATAATTTTTAGGTTAATACGCATTTAATTAGGAGTTGGTACGGAGAAAATTCGGCTTAGAATACTTATTTGCAAATATCGGCATAAAGAGTCTTTTTCGTTTATTCTTGGTTGCTATTGGCATTATGTCTCATCAGAAGTCATTTCACTTAAAAATTGCTATTTAGAGTTTAGGAGGAAGTTAAGATAGAAATAATGCAAATTGATTAATTCAAGGTTTTTAATAGATTAAAAAAAAGAGCCCCCTAAAATGGGAGCTCTGAAAGGCAAACTTCTAGCCAAAAAATGCGTATTGAAAGCTCTTTATAGCCTTTATAATTTACATTTATGCCAAAAGGATTGCCTTTTGAACGTGTGCCCACGTGCAACCACCAGTTGCAGATGTGAGCTGTATATAAAATATTAAACATATTGCCGTTTACACAGGAACGGTGCGATTGGTGCAAGGGCTGTGAGTGAAAATACTACCCGTAAGGGTGGAGATTTTTGCTCAACAGGCGAAAGCGTACCCTTGTGGCTCTCGCATCCGCACGCCTGTACCTTTGCTTTATGTTTGAGATTGTTATATAATTTAACTGGATTAATAATCATCAATTTTTATAAGACCTTATTATCATTCGGCAGGTAATCTAAAGGCGCGAGCCGACTGCGAGTTGAACAACGGGTGTACTAGCTAGAGGTATGTAATACCGCTAGTGCTATGTTTACACTGGTTTGGCGCAGTAATTGAATCTGTTGGGGAAGGAAAGGGCTGTTTTGCAACGGAATGAAAAGCATCGGAGCTTGCACGATTTGAAATGAATTTTTATCCTGTTTATTTGCCTTATTAAACATAACTATAATGATATATTTACCTATTGGTTAGTGCAGGGCGAAGTGCTTGTAATGAAGTGTAAAATCAGCTCTTTTGCGCGGTTTGCAATAAGGCTTGTTTTTTTACGAGCATCGGGAGTAAAACAAATAAGCTTTATGCAAATATGGATGTTTCAATTACTGTGACAAACCTATTAGCCCGTTGTGATCGCAGGCTCGCACATTAATAAGCAGCGGTTGCACCCAACTTATATACTTGCGTAGCATATCTTTATGGGTTTGGGTGCAAGAGTAGCTGCGGGTGCTGTAGGAATGGCGTGTGTGTAATACTACAAATGAATAGCTTTTGAAGCCTGAGGACGGAAGGCGTAAAAAGCGTATGAATGGTAGATGCAAGGTTTATTATGTTGTATGCTAAAAATGTATTGTATAAGCTATTTTAAGGTGGGTTTTATTGATGATTTAAAGACCTTGCAGCTATGTATTATGAAACAAAACAGAATGACGGAGGCACACCTTATTACCTGCCACGTATTATGGATTTGAGTTATAATTATACTTTTGAAAACGGATTTGAAAAAGCGCAAAGGCAAAAAGTAATGGCTGTAATACTGTAATGTAATGAAAGTATTATAGCTTTTACTGCGCGGAAAGCAAAATAGGTATAGCTGTAATGCAATGGAAGTTATACTTATTTGCTTGGGGAGAATAAAGTTTATTAAGCGTAGAATTTATTTATTATAGACTCTAAATTTTTAAAGTCATTATCTAAGAGAAAACCAAGTAGCTTTTTTCTGTCGTAATACATATCCATTTTTTTAGGCTTAAAACTACCTCTATTTAATTTCTCTAAATCTTCTATTGCTTCTTCGCTAAAATTACAAGATGCAATATAACAAGCCCTGAATTTATAATCGTTTCTTAACTCTGTTTCAAATCTTTTTTTGACGAATGGTAAAGTTCTCTTGAAGAACCAATTTGTTGTATATTTTGTTTTGTAATCACCGATTTGTATTTCATAAGTTGATTTATACCCTTTAACCTCAACCACTATAATTTCTTTTGGGTTTGAAGATTTTATTATAAAATCATATTCATAACCTTCTTTAACATAATTTTTATTTATTCTCGAATAATAGAAATTAGGAAGTATTTCAGCATTAGGATATTGATGTTTTAAAACTTGATACATCATAATTTCAAACAAAGTGCCTTTTAATGCTTTTAGTTGGATACCTTGGCCAGAAATATCAATAGTTTCTAAAGTATCTTTAATGATTCTTTCAAAATCATCTTCCTCCAACAACTTCTTATTAATTTGAAGTTTAGATAAATTTTCTAAAACACTGAAAATATTGGAGCCATAAATTGAACCAATGTCATAACTCAAAAAACCGAGACTTTTAATCTTATTTAGAATTGAGCTTTTGCAATTTCTATAGACAATTATGGGTATTACTTTTCGTTTCCCCTCTGAAACTGAATTTAGGTTTATTTGAATACGTTTTAAGAAACCATCTAAATCAATTTGTTCATAATCTCTACTTAATAAAATATCTAATACAACTAAAGTTTGTTTAGCTGGCACATTCGATTCTATAGCTAGCGATGGATTTAAACCTGTTGTTTTCGTATACCCAAATGCATCCCAAATTAAGTTATTATGTTTAGCTCCTTTTGATGGGTTATTTTTATTCCTATAAATAATGTTCTTATTATCTATCAAATTAGATTTTATCAACCAATCTATTATATCTCTTACAAAAGCCGTATCCAAAGACATCTTAGCAAATTGCAGTTGCATTAAATTTTCTTCATCATCATTCTTATTTTTTAAAATAATGTACTTTACTAAATTTTTATCTACTCTAATATAAACTATATCAAAATCTAATAACACTGATATCAAATCATCTAGATAATCAACTTTGGAAAATCCTTTGGTAAGTGGTGAGGCAGTAATTTTTAATGCTTCGTAATATGATAAAATGCCCTCATTTATATCTAAGCCCACAAGTAAACGATATAATGATGGTCTATAATTACTACAAACTGATTTTATTCTATCTTTCGTAAAATTTGTGGAAGGCTTACAATAAGCGTATTGCCCCTTACCAAAAGTTAAAGGTGTTGAAGAAATTATTATTCCTTTTTGAGTTGCGCGCTGTACTAATTTACGAGCGTAACTGTTTTGAATTTTAAAATGATCTTCTAAAAGCTTGCATAATTCACTACTTACTTTTATCTCTTTATTATCAAGTTTTTTTAAAATAAACGAATCATATTTATTTAAGTTAGCCATAGTAATTGTCACACTGCACTTATATTATTTATTATATTTTTTATCACTCGCCTAAATTTTTAACTACATTCACCTATATGTTTTTAAGCGCTGATAATCAGCTTGATAAAATTTCCGTAAAAATGCTTTTTGTTAATTATCACTCCTTTGAAATTATTTTTTGTCACGAACAATTGTAATTATTAGCTGTTTTTAATAATCCTTTCTTTTTGAAAATCGTAGTGATAGTTGATAATTTCTCCTGTATTAAATAATCCTATTGCTCTTTCGATGATTGGATATGGTACCACAAACCATTCTCTTGGGGTTATTCTGTTTTTATTTTTATCGTAAATATCTATTTGTAATTGTGCTTGACTAAAAAAGCGGTGGATTAAATTTTCAAACTTTTGAGTATTTACATTTATACATTTAAAAGTTGCTACTACTTCTACTTCTGCATTGAGATAAGTTGCTTCATTTCTAGCATTAAGAACTCTTTTTTGAACGGGAACTGTCGAGAAACCTATTTTATATAAGTTCTTAAGCTTACTTATTTCTGAGTGAGTTGATTTAGATTTCAATACGTAAATCCAACCAGTTTCCTTATCATCATCTTCTAACTGTTCTACATTTGAAAATAGCTCTTTCTCGCTATCTTTTTCTAAATCAGTTACTACTTTACCATTATTATATAATTGTTTCGCTAAAGACCTGTAAAGCATATTGCTATACGTGCCATTATCAAAAACAGTTCTTGTTCTTACGTCTTTTCTAACTCTGTCTCCTAATTCTCTAACTGCCTCTGAAATATCGCCTACTTCTAGGTACAATAAAACACCATCAAGAATATAGTATTTTCCTTCTTTTAAGTTTTTTTCTGCATTTTTAAAGGGTTTTAAACTGCGTAAACCTAATTTGATTTCTTGGTGTACTCTTTTAAACTGCTTGTCATATTTTTCGAATTCTGATTCTGACATTGCTTTACGTTGGGCTACAAAATCGGCTTCTTTTTTTTCTTTAGGAGTATGTTTAAAGTCAAAAATACTAGCGTCTCCTTCATCATCTGCTAACAAACCGAAATCATCATCTTCTAAAATATCGGCTACAGATTCAACTTTTTTAGGCTCAAACAATAAATTATGCCTATCAACATCTTTTAATGCAAATTTCTTTTTATCATTTTCTCTAAAGCCTTTTAAGCGTAAATACAAACGCATTTCTGAAATACCATTACCTTGTTCTGGTTCTCTTTCTTTTTCATCTACAAAAACATTGATTTCTTCAAAAGATTCAATTAAACGTTGATCTGTAGATTTTACGTTCGACTGCTTTGAAGTATCTTTTAAAATACCTAAATCGTCATCTTCAAAAATATCCTCTATGCTTAATTTATCTTTAGACATTTTGTTTTTGTTTACGCTTTAGTTCTTTTAAGAAAATCACTGCTTCAGCCATTCTTTTTTCTTTTGGCTCTAAAGATTTAATATCAGGATTTTTACCTGTTTTTTGCACCCAGGCTTTTATTTTGGGCCACAAGATAATAGCTTCCTGTTCCGTCATTTGAATTCTAGACGCATCTATGGTTTCTTGGATAGTTCTTAAAACAGGTGCTGTTACTGATTTGGATAATATTTCAAATGCTTTTTGAAACGGGTTTACACTATCTATTAAATCGATATGTATTTCATCTATATTCACAAAGGTATCTGCCATTTTGATAAACCTTCTATCTCCTTGCTCTTCAATACTTCCATTTTTAATAACTGAATCTACTACAATATGTTGTCTTACTTCTTCTACTTCATCATCTGAAAGTTCAGGATAGGTTTCTTTAATAATTTTAGGTATTAACACCTGATTAATTACCTCTGGTTCTAAAGTCTCACTCGGCATTGCTTTGAGCATATCATTATCTTGCAAAATTTTTGCTTTTAAATCGTTTAAGTCTGATTCGATAATTTGCTCTACTCTTGCTGTTGAAGGTTCTTTAAAGCCTCTGATGTGTATAGTGTTTTCCTCTTCATTTGCCTGTGTTCCATCTTCACGATCTACTTCATATTCATTATCTTCTACTTCAGGGTATTTCGCTTTAAATTTAAAATTAGGCGCTAACACCTGCTCCATTAATAAAGAAGCGGTAATTGCTTTTAGCATATTATTGACTGAAAGTTTTACCTCATCATCTTGGGCATCGGGTTGAGCGATTAAATTGGTGAATTGAGCGTGTGTTTTATTGTCGCTATCTCTTGTAGCCCTACCGATGATTTGAATAATCTCTGTTAATGAACCCCTATAACCTACCGTTAAGGCTTGCTCGCAATATGGCCAATCAAAACCTTCTTTTGCCATCCCTAAAGCTATGATAATATCGATATCTTCTGGAGCATTTACATTGCGTAAATAGTTTTGAATTTTATCTCTCGATTTTTGATCGTCATTTACTAAATCAGCTACTTTTATAAGATTGCCTGTTTTATGCGATTTTACGTAAATCACCCCAGTTTTAGGGTCTTGGTATTCTATATCGCCCAGTGTATCTATTATCTTACCAACCTCTTCATATTTCTCTTTGGTAGATTCTCCAGAATTTACACTAGGAATATGAATAATGGTTTTTTTATTTTCATCTAAAACTTCGTGAATGGCAGTTGTATATTTTCTTTGGTAAAAATGATAACCTATTCCTAAAGATTTTAAATATTCGTAACCATTAAGCTGTTCGTAATAATCGTATTTAACTTTTATAAACTGTGCTTCTACTTCGGGCAATAGAATAGGAATGCTATCTCCTCTAAAATAAGAACCTGTCATTGCAACTATATGAGCGGTTGATTTTGCCATAATAGAACTTAATACACTCCCAAGCCTATTTGTACCTTCGGCTGATACGTGATGAAATTCATCTATAGCAATCAAGGTATCATTAAAATGTTTTTCATCAATAGCATCAAATGCAAAACGCAGTGTAGCGTGTGTGCAAATAAGAATTTCTTCCTTACTATTCATAAAGTTAATGAAGGCATCTACTTTAGACTTTTCACCGCCAGGCGTACAAAGGTTGTATTTAGGATTTGGCTGCCAATCTTCAAAAAAACCGTATTTTTTTAATTCTGTTGGTGCGAAAGAACTACCAATAGAACGTTCAGGAACCGCTACAATTACTTTTTTAATATCTTGGTTACGCAATTTATCTAAGCCAATAAACATTAATGCTCTAGATTTCCCTGATGCAGGAGGAGCTTTTATCAATAAATATTGTGCTGTTCTTGCCTCAAATGCTCTTTCTTGCATTTCTCGCATACCCAACTCATTGGTTTTTTTACTCTTTCCTGTCTGTTTATAATAGACCTTTACTAAATCTGGCATTTGTTTTTTTTATTAGAAAATAAGTATGAAAATAAAACGAAAATAAACAACATCAATAAAATCAAGGGTTTAGCCTTTTTTATTTTCTATTTTATTTTTCATTTATTTTTTTTTGAACAAAAATAAGTTCTGTCTTTTTTTGACCCCTTTTTATCTAAAATTTCATTTTTAACTAGCTTGTAAACAGTTTTCTGTAATTCTTTTGAATCTATTTCTGGTATTCTTGATCTTATTTCAGACATTTTACTCTCACCATTATATCTTAAATCTTCCACAATTAAAGCCTCAATCTTATGAGGCTCTAAGGTTTTAAGAGAAGGAGTAATATCTAATTTAGCTTGTGCAAATAAATCTGGATTTAAGAGATATGAAGTACCTTTTCTTTTGCCTTGCGTTATGATTATTTTATTACTTAATAAACCATTTACCCAAGAACGCATTTTATCTTCTTCTGACAATTGTAATTTACTAGCAAGTTGTGTAGATAAAATTTTCTTTTCTGTTGCTATTACTCCCAAAGCTATATATTCTTTTTGTGATAAATCAAAATGTTTATCTATATAATCTAATACCGATACTGCATCAGGGTTAATTGTCATTGAAGATACAGTAACCGACAACTTAGAGTAAGAACTCTCTATATTAGGTAAAGGTTTAGCATCTCTAGCTAATTTTTCAAAAACTAAATCATATCCTGAACCCTCACCTTCCATTAAGTTTAAATCTGACAATATTTGTATTAGATGTGGATTTCTTCTATGCCTTTCGTGTAGAATATTATTTGGCGTGACACCCAATGGCAAACCCCCAGGGTTGGTGATAACTAATTTTTCAGGATAAACTTCAATAAAAATATCACCTGACATTGTATATTTTTTATGAGCAATAGCATTAATCAAAAGCTCTCTAATAACTTCTTTAGGATACTGCCTTATATTTTTTCTAAAAAGACCGTCTGGTAATTCTGAACTATACGCTAATTCTACTGCCTCTTTTTCAATGTCTAAAACTAATTCTTTAGGATTATACTGATGGAAATGCCAACTTTTTTTTCGAATTTTTTCTTCCTTCTCATTATATACAATATACTGGACTGTTACAGGATAACTCAATCGAGCGCGTTGAGAAGGTTTACCAAGCCATAAAACACCAAGATTTGTCAAAAAACCCTCTGCATCTATTAATTGATAAAATTCTAAAATTTCAAAATGCTCCTTGTTTTTAATGAAATCTGAAACCTTATCTGATTTTTGAATATCTAGAAGAACTGAATTGAGTTTTTCTGGATCTGCTTCATCCAATCTTATTTTTTGAGAAACTACCAATTCCCATTGAAAAGCATTTTTTTCTGCTGCTAAATGTGTTAACTCATCACTACTTACTGAAAAACAATTATCAGAAACTCTTATAAAAACTTTACCTGAAGAAGTTGTAGCAATAGTTTTCATCGAAGGCAATATTTTTAAAATTAAATATTCACCTCCATTTTCTGCAATAACTGTTTCTTGATTAACTATTCCTACACCATCTGTCAAATCGCGTAATCTTTTTAATGCTTTATTTATGTCTTGAACATCTATCTTTTGGCTTTCTGGTGGATTTAGTGTTTTGTCTTCAACGCCTATAAATATTTGCCCACCTTGTGCATTTGCCAAACACACACAGGTCTCTGCCAACGATTTTAAATCTGCACTCTTACCAAAAACTTTTTTGATGCTTTTGTATTCTCTATTTTTATCTTCTTGCTGCATTATTTTGCATCTATTAAATCACTATTGCAAAATATAGCACTTTTTTGCAATAAGAAATTGACTATTGTAAATTTTCTTTGTTTTGTGCAATAAAACAATTAATCAGTACTAAACCTATTCGCATTAAGCTAATTCTAATTTTTATAGCTCAATTTTAAATATTTTCTGTTAAATTAAACTCCTCAATCAATTCTTCTTTACTCATTCTATCATAACCAAACATTTATAAAAACAGGTTAATATGGTGTGCTGTTTCTTCGGAAAACCAACCAAAAACCTTCATCTCACAATTCATTTCATCATATTCAGTTACCTTTGTATTATAGGAATATAGTGTTGTTTCTACCATATCGCTTACTATTATTGTTTTATCGTTTGTTCCTGGAATACTACTTATTTTCATCTTCTAACTAATTTTGAGTAGATTATATTCTTATCATTTAAGACTTCTTTTTTTGTTGCCAGTATAAAATGTTGCTTTAAACTCTTTTTATCCTTTCTTCTTCCTGTAAAGTTTTTAATAGTTTTGTTTGTGTGGTTTCCATTTATATAATTTTAGTTATTTCCCTTTATTCTCCTTCACCATTTTCTCATATTCTTTAAACAAATATTCTAAACGTTGGGTGTCGTTATCGAAAGGTTGTAGGCGGTAGCAGCGTTCTACGGCGGCATCTAAATCTATATGGGCTTGGCGTAAGCCTGCCGGCATTTTATCGGGGTCGTAGAGTTGTGCCATTGTTTTCTCGGGGTGCTTTTCACGCTCTTCCAACACCGCAAAAACATTTTCTTCTATTTGTGCTTTTTTGACTTTGCTAATCTTAGGGAAAGGGAAAGTGTTGTAGCAAAGAGTATTACTATATTGCATATCCATTTTAAGTCTTCCTGCTACCGCTCTGACCCAGGTCATATGCATTTTAGAAGATAATACACCAAATATCCAAACAGCTGGATTATATATTATTCTGGCTGCATTAGAAATAACATAATCCTTGTTAAGATAACCCAATGGTAGATATTCTCTCCTTTCAGAACCTGTTTGCGGGATTAAAATAGAATCAAAAGGTTCGTACTTATCTTCATCAAACTTATATGGAGTTTTTGCTTTTTTTTGTGTTGCTGCTTTTTTACTTGAAAGCCTAAACTCTTTTACTTTTTGAAAACGCTCTTTTAAAGCCTTAATTTTACTAGCTTCTTCGTAATCTTCATCATTTACTAATATACAATACCTATCCAAGCCTTTCATAAATTCTCTGGCACCTATATATTTCTTTATAAATTTTGAAGCTTCTGGAAAATCTGCAAGTAATTTATTCTTCTCTTCAGTACTTAAAAGTAAACTACCGTTATCGCCTGGAGAACAACCTTTAATCATTTTAGGTAAGGATGAAATAGAATTATTTCTAGATTCGACATAAACATTTTTTGCTTCAACTAAGTATGGATTTATACTTTTAGCCTCTAGTTTTGTTGATCCAGTATAGATAAATTTATCTGTGGGACTATTTTCATTTTGTAACCCTATTATAACCACGGAAACTCCTGCATTACCTTTAGCATTATTTTCCCATTTAAATGAGGTATGCGCAAAACCAATCTCTATTTCTTTTTTAAAAATAGATGGCCATAAAATAGCAACTTGCTCACCTTGTGTAATTGAGTTAGTCGTCACAAAGGCTAATTTATTTTGAGTGTGACAAATAAAATTTGCACCTTTTAAAAACCAACAGCTTATGTAATCTAATTTTTTATAGCTTTTATATGAAGAAAAAACCACTTTCATATCTTCTTTTTGGTCTTTATCTTGGCGAGCATAACCCAAATAAGGCGGATTTCCTAGCAAATAAATTTCATCATCTTTTTGTTTTGGGCAAACTTCTTCCCAGTCTATTCGGGTGGCGTTGGCACAAGTGATATTACCAGAAGCTTTTAAAGGTAAAATGGGGTTAGACTTCCCGAGTTCTAGTTGGTTTTCGAAATATTTATTCATTTGGTGTTCTGCTAACCATAAGGAAAGTTTTGCGATTTCGTGGGCAAAGTCGTCTATTTCTATGCCGTAAAATTGGGTGAGTTGTATTTCAGAATAAATAAAACTCTGTTGGCTCTCGGTTTCTAATATGGCTTGCCAAATTTCTATTTCCAATTTACGGAGTTCTTTATAGGCAATAATTAAAAAGTTACCGCTACCACAAGCAGGATCAAAAATTTTTAGCTTGCTAATGCGTTCTACTAATTTTCTTAGCTTTTTGGCGTTACCTCTAGCGTTTTCTAATTCGTCATAAAATTCATCTAAAAACAAAGGTTTAATGACCTTCATTATGTTAGGCACAGAGGTATAATGCATTCCTAAATTTCCACGCTGGTCTGGGTTAACCACCGCTTGAATCATAGAGCCAAAAATATCGGGGTTAATATGGCTCCAATCTAAATCACCACTTTCTTCTAAAATATTGCGTGCCTCTTTATTAAATTTAGGCACACTTAAATTATCTTTAAATAAGCCTCCATTCACATAAGGAAATTGGTCTAAATGTGCAGGTACATTTTTACGTTCGGTTTCTTTTAGGTTCAACACCTGAAAAAGCTCGTCTAAAAAAAGGTGGACATCGCTGCCGTCGTTTTGGGTATGCTGCATTAGGGTATTGGTAAACATTCCTTCTTCGGGAAAGATACTGGTGTCCTCTGCAAAGAAACAAAACAGCAAACGTGAAAAGAATAGGTTGAGATCGTGCACTCCATTTTCCAGAATGTTTGGATTTTCTTCAATAAGAATATCGTATAGCTTAGCCATACGATAAGAAGCTTTACGGTCGGCTTCATTCTCATTCGTGGCTTGATACACTTCTTGGCCTGCCCAGGGCAAGAAAAAGCTATGGTTTTTGGGCAAATCTACAATAGGAACGTGCAGGTTTTTACCTGTACGCGTATCTTTTGCTGCTATCTCTTTGTAATTGGTAGTAATGACAAACCTAGGATTATGCTTTAGGTTTTCTTCTTGGCTTAAATCTTCTACCAATGCCATTAACTCATCTTCACTCGCTTCTTTAAATAACAGTTTCTTTTTATATAAGATTTCACCTTCATTTTTAGCAAGGTTAAAATCTCCCTTTTGCAAGCGTGTTATCGAAGCTTTAGAAATGCCATAGGCACGTAATAAGTCGTATATAAAAGTTTCAGGATTAAAGTTGTTTACCAATTCCTGTACTTTTTCTTGAATTTCTGTAGAGGTCATTCTTTAGTTATGGTGTATTTGTTTCAAATTTAAGATTTTTTAAATCATTCTATTAGCTAAACCTTTTTTGTTTATTACTCCCATACTTCAACTTTAAGTATAGGAGTAAAATATAAGGCTTCTGAAAGCGTTTCTTTCATAAAGTGATGTAACTCATCAATATTATCTTCTGTAGTAATTAAACAATCGTGAAGTGTGAATAACGGCTTCTTACCTCTGAACTTTTTATTGAATTTTCTTGCTACGATATTCAGCATAAAATAGCTTTCTAGCTGTAGAGTTAGATATGAAAAATATTTATGGTTACTTTTTTTAAAGGTTTTTAACCATTTTAGAATGGTTGGAAAATGATGATTAAAAACAGCTTCTGCTTTTAAATGATATGAGGGTCTTGCATTAAACATAGCCAAAATTTGTTTTTTTACAATTTTTCTTAAATTTTGTTTATCCTCTTCTACTTCAGAATCATCATCTATTTTTTCAAAACAATATTCACCTTTTTTTATAGTTACTTTGAAATGATTAAGTTTCTGCATATCTTCAATAAACAGCTCATAAAATTTACCCGACAATACTTGTTGAGCGAAAAGAGCAATCTCACTATTTATAGGCTCTACCGCCCTTTTACAGAACATATAATGACGATAATAATACTTATTAGAATTAATTACATTATCTAGATGATTACTACCTATTACCATATTGCTTAACAAGTAACTTAATATCGTTGGTACTGAAGCTGACACATCACATTCGGCTAGTTTTTTACCGTCGTATCTTAAAAACTGTCGAAATGGTTTTGATAGCCTTGTTAATTGATGATGCAATCTACCATCTGTCTTGTAAGTATAGCTTATACAAAATTCTTTATTAGCGATATCGCAAATTTGTACTGCATTAAATAAGTGTTTTCTGTAATCAAACTCATTACCAAACAAGGCTTTATTTTTTTCGTTCGCTTCGGTAGTTTGAATAGACAACTTTGCGTTAAAATACTTGCCTAGAAATTTGTAATTTTTCCTGAATGCGTTATTGCTCATCAGGTAATTATCACGTCTCAAATGGTTAAGCAATTTTTTATCGGTTATTTTTTTAGTCTCTACTTCTTGACCGAAAAAATGAGGTGACAATCTATAAGAATAACAACTTCCTTTAGTGTACTCTTTTCTAAAAAGTACATTACCTACATTAGGGAAGTTATTACATAAATACCTTAAATGTTTTCGATAGCTATAAGGATGCTTTTTAGCGATCATAGAACATAATGGCACCCATATTTCTACCTCTTCATTTTCTAATTTATAGGCTATTTTTTTTATGATTTCACTAATTAACCATAAGGCATAGTCTTTACAGAATTTAAAGTCGGGTGGGAATTTTTCTAATCGTTGTTCTAAATTTAAAGTACTGGGTTTAATTATATAATATTCTTTCATTTTTCATTTGAGTTTAGACAATACGTAGCCTAGCGATGATTTTTAATCGCTTTGCGGTATTGATATTAAATAATGGAATTAGCTTGCCTGACTAGGCTAACTTGATTGTGTATATATCAGTGAATTTAGACTGATATCTGTTTATAAACATTAGAATTTAGCTTTTCCTATCCTTTATAATTTGGTTCATTTTACTTCGCGGCTCTTCATAGTTTTCTTGGTAAAGATTCATTACATCTTGCATTGTGTAAAAAATGTTACCGCTAATTTTAGAATAGCCAATAAGGTTAAGGTCTCGCCATCGTTGTGCGGTTCTTGGACTTATTTTAAAGATTTTCATTAAGTCCGCATTATCAATAATGATAAGCTTAGGGTCGTTTTGTATTGCATTTTTAAGTTCTTGTAATACACTTTCTAAGTCTGCTTTAATTTGCTTCCATTCGTTGATGGAAAATTCTTCTAACTTCCCCATACTATTACTCTTGATTAATTTGAACCATAGCTTCTTCTAACTCACTTTTCTTATAGCGAATTAAATTTCCTAAACGGTAGGGGTTGAGAATTCCTTTTTTATTCCAATCGGTAATTGTAACTAAGGAAATTTTAAGCAATTTAGCTGCTTCTTTCCTTGTCAAGAATTCTTCCTGAGGCTTGTTAAAAAGGTTGAGTTTTTCGACTAGGTTTACTAGTTCTTTTTTTACATCTGTTAAGATGCTTTCTTTTAATTCTTCGGGAGAGATCCCGTGGATTTCTGTCATAATTTTCTGCGACATAGTTGTATGATTTTTAAATTCTATCGCAAGAAAATAAATTAGTTATATGCAGAAAATATGGAAGGTATGCGAGATGTGTGGATAAATATGCGGTATGTATGCGCTCTAGAAATAACTAAATAGAAGATAAATACTCATCAACTCTATTCGTGTATTTTTTACCAGAGGACATAGAACGTGTCTCAAACTCTGAGTTATAATTTTTATTTAAAAAAGCTAAATATTCTGGCTTTTCAGTATGTTTCAAAAATAGCTTTTGACCATTATTACTTTGCCATATACCATTGAGTTTTGCTTGGTTATTCCGTGCGTTGATATTATCTAATTTTATCTCCATAAACTCAGCAAGTGAAATAAATTTTTGATAGCATTCATAGGATTTAAAAATTGGAGGATACTCATTGTTTTCTAAATCTTGTTTTTGTGATTGGGATTGAGAAGTTTTTACATTATCACTTTCAGGCTTATTTTGAAGTTTTTCTTTAAGAAATTCTATTTTTTTATTTTGGTGCAAATCAAGAATATGGGTATCATTCTCTAGATATTTATGGTAAGAGATTTTATTTTGCTGGCTATCTAAAAAATATCTGTTAGATTCTGGGTTTTGGAAATAATTAATTTCTGACTTAAAAAAATCTTTCTCTTCAAAGCCTGGATATTTTTTTAAAAATCTTTCTTTTTTAGCATTTAATTCTTTAGCATATAGATCAAAACGTAAATCGAAATAATCTAACGTAAATTCTTCGTAATCATACATTTTTTCTAAAATTCGAGAAACTCTAGTTTTATTATTTTTTAGAATTCGATTTTTCTTTTGTTCTCTATTAATAGCATTTACAGAATCTATAGAAATTTTACCACTGTGACTAGGTATTTTAACTATAGACCCTTTTCTATTATCGTTAGAATTTAAAATTCTGTATGCATACTCAGCATTTTTAGATTTGATAATTGTATTAAGAACACCTAATTTTAATCTATTAATTACTTCCTGATCTCTCATAGAATTATTTTAAACATTAAAAAAACCGCTCTTTAATATATGAGTAGCTCTTTCTTCATCTTTGATTCGAATATACTTATAAAATTCTTTTTCGGTGGTATGTCCTGTAAAATGCATTATATCATAAACTGGCATACCTGCTTTATATTTATTAGTCGCAAAGCTTCGTCTTGCAGTATGTGATTTTACTAAATTGTATTTTTCAATATAATCTACCTCTTGTTTTCCTGCTTTCGTGTATTCGCATTTAATTTTTACCTCTAAAGAATCAAGTTCTAGCATCTGCCCTATTTGCTTAATGTAGTCGTTTAAATCTTTATCGGGTATTCTTTTTGGTGGTTTACCGTTATGGCGGCTATTCATTATGTTTTTAATCTCCTTAGTTATGGGACAGTACACTTTACGACCTCTCTTTTTATTTTTCTTTTGAACAATTACGAAGTATTCTTGCCCGTCAATAATTTGAATATCCTCTTCTTTAAAGCTGTTGAAATCACTTACTCGCTGACCTGTATAGCAGCCAATAAGAAATATATCTCTAGCGTGTGAAAGCTTAGGATATTTTGAAAGGTCTTTATCGTAAAAGGCTTGAATTTCTTCTTCAGTTAAATAAACCTCGGTGGTAATTTCTTTAGTAACCTTAAAATCTGAGGATTTGAATTTTTGATTATTGGTGTAACCTTCACTTACTGCATAGTTCATAAAGGTCTTAATCGTTTTGAAATGTTTGCCTATGGTATTTTTACTAAACTGCTTTTCTTTTTGAAGGTATTCGGTAAACTTTTTATGAAATGAAGAGTCAATTTCATCTAGTTCTAATTTCCTACCTAATTGTTTTTCGAAGCTTAGAATATGAGACTTAGCTTGTTTATAGGAGCGCAAAGTGACCTCTGCAATATTGCCATCTTTATAATCAATAAATTTTTGAATTAATTCTGAAAATGTTAGTTTTTCTTGAGTTTTACCCGGGGCATCTTCATTTCGTAATTTAAGCTCTAAGCGGTTTTTAAGAAACTGTGGAGAAATACTATCACTTTCTTCTTGAAGCTCTTCATAAACTTCTGTAATAGCGTTTTCAAGCTTATTAAGTTTACTGTTGTAATGGTCTTTAAACTTAACTGTGTTCTTGTTTTTTACTCTTTGCTTATTGAAATCCCAATCGTTAAAACCTACTTTAATACCCGAAGAGTATTTTAGTCGTTTATTACCATAAGTGAAAAACAAATAAATAATAAAATTTTCCTTTTTGTTTTCTTCTGCTTTTCGCTTACTTTTGAATGCGAATCTAGCGGTACCCTTTGCTCTATCTACTGCTATCATAATTATTACCTTTACTATAAAGATACAAAAAAGGGTACAATTTAGGGTACAAATAAGTATTTATTTATACATTACTTAGTTAATTATTTCTTATTACAGAAATTAAAAAAACCCTTATAAATAAAGGGTTTAAGTAAGGTATAAGTAAATTTAGTATATTTTAGTTAAGACTTAAACAGTACTGGAGGCACCACCAGAAACCTCGATCTTACGATCGGGGTTTTTTGTTTTATGCCTTGTTATACTTGAAAGACGGGTTATTTTGATAAGTGTTGCAGAAAGTTTAGAATCGAAAAGGGTGCTACATAGGGTGCAATTCTAAAAAACATAAAAGAAATAAAGATTCTTTTTAAAAACATCCTATTCTATTGCAAAATTTTAATAGTGTTTAATAGGTAAGAAAATTTCAAGTATTCCTATTTTCCGTAAAGCAAAAAATTAGCGTTATTCTACTTCAATTTCTGCTATTAAATCTTTAAAAAGTGCAATCATATTTGGTTCGGCTTTGGCCGCCATTGCCATTATATCTTCTACTTTTACCGGTTCTAAATTTTCAGGATCGCACTCGTCTGTTAGAACCGAAACTGCCACCACGGGTAATTGCAAATGATTGGCTACAATAACTTCTGGCACGGTGCTCATTCCTACAGCGTCTGCACCAATTATCTTTAAAAACTTATATTCTGCGCGGGTTTCTAATTGTGGTCCAATTACCGAGACATACACCCCTTTATGCAAAACAATAGATTTTTCTTTGGCTATCTTTCCTATTTTTTCACGCATCTTGGTATCGTACGGGCAACTCATATCTACAAAGCGCTGGCCGTATTGCGAAACACCTTTAAAGGCTAAAGGCGAGCCACCCAATAGATTAATATGATCTTCTATAAGCATTAATTCGCCCTTTTTAAAATTGGTGTTTATCGCACCGGACGCGTTAGAAACCAGTAATTTTTTTATGCCCAAACGTTTCATTATCCTTACGGGGAAGGTAACGTCGCGAAAGTTATAACCTTCATATAAATGAAAGCGACCTTGCATGATAACCACTTTTTTTCCTTGCAACTCGCCATAGATTAAATGACCTTTATGAAACTCTACCGTTGCGGTAGGAAAGTTAGGAATATGGTTATAACTTACGTTGGCAAGTATTTTAACCTCATCTAATAATTTACCCAAGCCGGTTCCTAAAATGATTCCTACTTCGGGGTTTTCAAAACCTTTATTTTGTAAATAACTAACGGTTTGTTCAATATATTTCATACGTTTATAAATTTTTGTAAGACAGAATTTTCGTCTATGTCTTCTATGGTATCAATATCGTTTTTTACTTCTAATACTGCGGTTTCTGCTGTTGGCAAATTGCGCATAGTTTCTTTAAAAACAGAAGAACTGCTCCATTTTTTGTTTCTAAAAACTGTGGGGTGCAATTGCCGCATACCCAATAAATAATATCCGCCATCTTGCGCTGGTCCAATTACGTATTTATACTTTTCTAAATGCTTAAAAGCACGGTTTATTTCTTGCGCAGAAATAGCTAGCATATCGCTACCAATGATTATAATTTGCGAATATTTTTCCGTAAAGCCCTCTTGAAAAGCATTGTGCATACGCTCTCCCAAATTACCCCCATACTGAATTTTTTTCTGAAATTCACTTTCTGAAAAATAATCGTTTTTCTCTACATTCTCAGAATAATATACACACTTATCTGCTTCTACTTTTTGCGCCACATTAGCGGTATGTTTTAACAGATAATGGTAAATCTCTAAAGCCAATTTTTCTCCTACAGCTTTTGCCAAGCGGGTTTTACATTTACCTAATATTGGATTTTTGGTAAAAATAAGCAGTAATCTTTTATTCTTCATAAATCGCAAACATTTCTAACTTAACACTAATTATTTTTACCCTGTTGTTTTCTATGATTTTTGAAAAAACGCAATGTTCTAACACACTATAAAAATAATAACTTTACGGAAACTTAGCATCATTCATTTCCCCCGTAAGGGAAAGATTTTATAAACTTAAAAAAACTTGTTATAAAGTAAGATTACCCCAAACTACCTTGACAACTACTGCCGGCGCCGGCCGTACAGCCGTAACAATGTTGCGAAGTTATTATATTGCGGTTTTGTAAAGTGGTTTCGTTATACTCTTTGATGTGTTGTACTTTACTGGCCACTTTTAAGGCTAACATTTGGTTAAAATCACAGTCATAAAGATAACCGTCCCAACTTACAGAAAGCGTATTGCGACACATAACATCTTGTACCGCCTTAGGATTGTAAGCGTCTACCAAAGCGTACATATAATCTTCGTAATTTTCTGAAGCGATTAAAAATTCTAAAAACCTGCTTATTGGCAAATTGGTAATGGCAAAAAGTTGGTTAAATTCTATTTGAAAATCTTCCCATAAGGCTTTTTTAAAATCTTGCTCCATTGCTTTTTGACCGCTAGGTAAAAATGCTCCTGCCGGGTTGTACACTAGATCTAACAACAAACCGCTATCGGGTTTTCCGTAGCCAACTTTACTTAGCATTTTTAAAGCTTTTATAGAAGCATCAAAAACCCCTTTTCCGCGTTGTTTATCTGTTTTTTCGCGTTTATAAAACGGTAAAGAAGAAACCACGTGAACGTTATATTCTTTAAAAAATTCCGGTAAATCGTGGTATTTTTTATTAGCAACTATAATAGTAAGATTGGAGCGTACTATAAAATCTTGCACGCCAATCTTTGCTGCTTCTTTTACAAACCATCTAAAGTTAGGATTCATCTCTGGCGCGCCACCGGTTAAATCTAGCGTATGTGCGCCGCTTTTTTTAATTGCATCTAGACAATATTGCATAGTTTCCACAGTCATAATTTCTTTTCTGTCTGGACCGGCATCTACGTGACAATGTGAGCAAACTTGGTTGCACATATACCCTAAATTAATTTGTAGTATTTCTAACTTTTTAGGCTGTAGCGGAAAAGTAGTGGTCTTTTTTAATTTTTGTTGAAAAGTAGGCAGCTCTCCTTCTGCAAATATACCGTTGCTTAAAAACTCCAGTTGTTTTGTAGGATTGGACCAATCGTTTTTTCGCGCTTTTAGCGATTTTGTAGCCATAGGGGTTATAAAGATTTAGTAAAGTAGTAGATTTCTTAATTATTAATTTACATAGAAAGTTTATCGTATTTATTCATCATTTGTACACCATGTACCAGAGTCGCACCACTTTCTATTGCAGCACCGGCGTGTACTGCTTCCATCATTTCTTCTTTGGTTATACCGCGCTTTAAACCGTCTTGCGTATAGGCGTCTATACAATAAGGACATTTAACCACGTGCGATACCGCCAAGGCTATTAACGATTTTTCTCGAGCAGAGAGTGCACCTTCTTCAAACACTTTCTCGTAATAAGTAAAGAATTTATCGCCTAAGTCTTCATTCCAGTCTTTTATTTTACTAAATTTTCTTAAATCTGAAGGATTGTAATAATTTTTCGCCATTTTTAGTTTATTTTTAAAACTAATGTAGCCATTAAAAAATGGTTGCTTGTTAAATTCTTTTTAATATCTATGCTAAAAATTATGTAACTTCCACCCAACTAATCTATCTAAATGAGAACTTTTTTTAAAAAGGTAAATACTTGGTTTTTAAAAAATCCTGCTAAAGCGGGATTATCTGCCTTTTTATTTATGTTACTTATTGCCTTGATTATTAGTTTTTTAAAATTTAAAAACACCAAAGCGCTTAGACTTACTAAAGAGGAGCAAATAGCTACAGTTATTAAGCAAAACATAGAACAATCTTTAAATGCCGCCTACTCTGCCGTGCTAACTTTATCTATTAGTATTGAAGAAAATGGCGAAGTAAAAGAGTTTGAAGAAATTTCTAAAAAACTCCTAAAGGCTAATCCAAATCTTAGTGTAACCCAATTGGTGCCAAATGGTGTAATTAAACATATCTATCCGTTACATAAAAACGAAGCTGCGTATAACTACAATCTTTTTGATGAAACATTTGATCGCATAAGTGCAGAAAATGCCATAGAGAAAAATGATGTTTATTTTGTAGGTCCTATAGATTTGGTACAAGGCGGTAAAGGAATTATAGCGCGATTACCAATTTCTAGAAAAGGAAAGTTTTGGGGCTTTACCGCAGTAGTTATACGTTTAGAAAAACTTATTGAAACTGCCGGGATTCCGCATTTTAATGGCGAAAAAATGCATTTGCAGATCGTGAGTCCGCACCTTGTTTCTAAACAGCCAATTTATCTTTTAGATTCCTCTACCAAAATAAATTATGACCACGCCCAA
Organism: Haloflavibacter putidus; assembly: GCF_006546625.1. Taxonomy (GTDB): domain Bacteria; phylum Bacteroidota; class Bacteroidia; order Flavobacteriales; family Flavobacteriaceae; genus Mesonia; species Mesonia putida. The sequence continues at coordinate 33,515 of NZ_VIAR01000008.1, read as the reverse complement.
AAATTAGACATTAAACGAACCAATTGGAGTTTATATGTATGGCACAACAACTATAATTTTGCTTGGGCAGAAACTATACCTTATTTTGTAAGTGGTTTTTTATTGGCTTTACTTTGCGGATTTTTGGTTCAGAAATTATTAAAAAAACCGGCTAAATTGCAAAAACGTATTAGCGATCAAGCTAGTAAATTATTAGATTCTGAAATTAAATTTAAATCTATTTTTGAACAAGCAGGTTTAGGAATTGCTTTAGTAAATTCAAGTACCGGGCAAATAAAACTAGCCAATAAGCGCCTGGCAGAAATGCTGGGTAAAAACAAAACAGAATTACAAGATCTCGTACTTCAAGATTTATGCATAGACATAGCGCATAAAAAATTAATTCATAAAAGTAAAAACAAATTTATTTGTGACTTAAAAACCAATTGTGAGAAAAAGCGCATTACAGCGAAAATAACCAACTCACCATTAAACACTTTACAACACAAAAAAACACACATTGCCATAATTGAAGACATAACCGAAAAACGCAAAGCAGAACAACGCCTAATAGATTTACAGAAATTAATGGGAATGGCCATTAGGATTTCTAAACTAGGTTTTTGGGAATATAACCTGGCTAGCGATTCTTCTATCTGGTCAGACAGATTATTTGAAATTTTCGGGATAGATTCTTCCACAGTTTTAAATCGTGAATTCATTAACGAGTTTATACATCCTAACGATCTTGCGCTATACAAGAAAGAACTAGATAAAATAATAAAATCCTCGGGCACCTCCACCTTTGAGTTCCGAATTATTAATTCTGCCAAAGAAATAAAGCACCTTTTAACCCGTGTAGAATGCCGTACAAATCAAATTGGCGAGGTCACAAGATTACGAGGCATAACTATGGACATCACCCAAGAGAAAAAAGTAGAACGCGAGTTACAAAACAGCTATCAAACAGTTTTAGCACAAAACAAACGCCTGCTTAACTTCTCCTATATCGTTTCTCACAATTTACGTTCGCACACCAGTAATATACAAGGTATATTATCGCTTTTGCAAGAAGACTTACAAAAACCAGAACGTATAGAAATGTATGGTTTATTGCGCGAGGTCACTAATTCTTTAGACGAAACCTTAAACGACCTCAACGAGGTTATAAACATTCAAAATAATAAAAATGTATTTATTCAAACCTTAGCTATAAAAGAGTATATTTCTAAAGCAAAAAAAATCTTGCATAAAGAGATAACTTCTAGTAAAGCAAAAATTATAGAAAACTTACCAGAAGATTTGAAAATAGATTTTAATCCAGCTTATTTAGAAAGTATTTTTTTAAATTTAATTTCTAATGCGATAAAATATCGCCATCCAAAACGTTACCCAGTAATACACATCACATTTGAAGAAGACGCTAGCTATAAAATTATTTACATTAAAGACAATGGCATTGGTATAGATTTACAGAGATACCGTAAAGATATTTTTGGCATGTATAAAAAATTTACAGATCACAAAGACGCGCGCGGCCTGGGCTTGTTTGTAAGCAAAAACCAAATAGAAGCAATGGGCGGCTCAATAAAAGTAGAAAGTAGCTTAGGCGAAGGCAGCACATTTACACTTTATTTTAGTAAAGAGATATGAGAGTTTGCATTATAGACGACGATAAAATTTACCAATTACTTATAAAAAAAATGTTTAAAATGCTTAATGGGCACGTTAAACTAAAAAGCCTGTTAGACGGCCAAGAAGCGCTTCAGCATTTTACAGAAGATAAACCTACCTACGATATTGTTTTGGTAGACCTTAATATGCCTAGAATAAATGGTTGGGAACTTTTAAAAGAAATGCAGGATAAAAACATCTTACCCAATGCACACGTCTATATTGCCACCTCTTCTATAGATTACCAAGACCAAAAAAAAGCCAAAGATTATGAGATCGTAAAAGGCATACTTACCAAACCAATTACCAAAGAAAAATTAGAACAATTAATATTTTGATCAATTTTTACTACAGCTAGGCAAAAGCTTATACTATAACAATACCTCCAAAATATAGGTAGTATTTGCTTTACGGATTTTTTTTTGCGCTGTTAAAGCTAAATATTTAAACTTTAATTATTTACTTCTAAAAATGCTTGTTTATACAAAACTCTCGTCTTTCAAATAATTACTTTGGTCATTATAGAACTTTTATTAAGGAAAATTTAAGAATTACAACCAGTATTTGGTTCATTTTCAACGTTTAAAAACACTTTTCGAAGTTAAAAAAAATATTTTTTTGTATAATCATAAAAATATTCTTTCTCTCGTATCGCTTCTATAATGCCGTTTTTGCGGAGCTCTTGATTTCGGTAAGGCAAATTCATTAGCATAATTTTTAACAAAATTTTACATTTTAACGTTTAAAAGTGTTTTTTTATCGATAAAGTGTTACATTTGTCCCAACAAAACAACTTAAAAAGGACAGAGATTGATGTCGAGATTTTTTACGAAGCAAATGAGTTTTAAGTGTTTTCTCATTTTTTTATTTATTGGTGTTTCTGGCTTTGCGCAACAAGTAAGCGTAAGCCAGACCGCCAATCAATCAGAAGAATTAGTTTACAGCTTATTGAATAATGCCTGCGCCGAGATTTCTAATTCGGCCATATCTACCGGAAATTCGGTAGCGCATTTTACCAACAACAACGGCGCTTTTCCGTTAGAAAATGGTGTGTTGATTAGAACAGGAGACGCTTTACACAGTGCCGGAAATTATACCGGAAACCATTTAAGCGATCATTTAAATACCAACACAGACCCTTATTTAGAAAGTATTAATGCACAAGCAGACCAACCCACAGACCTACTTGATATTGCATTTTTAGAATTTGAGTTTACACCGCTTTCCGGCAATTTAAATTTCGATTTTATTTTTGCTTCCAACGAGTACGGCGAGTGGCAATGTGTCTCTAGCGATGTTTTTGCCTTTCTTCTAACAGATTTAACCACCGGCGAAACTACCAACCTTGCCGTGCTACCGGGAACCAACACCCCAATTTCCGTAAAGGAAATAAAAGACCAAACCTATAATTCTACTTGTGGTTCTGATAATGCAGAATTGTTTGACAGCTACCAACCTTTCGAAGATAATTCGGTATTAAATATGCGTGGTTATACAAAGGTTATGACGGCTGCAGCCACAGTAGAATCTGGGAAGCCTTATAAAATACGGCTGGTAATTGCAGATGCAACAGATGCTAATTTTGATTCGGCTATCTTTTTATCCGGTGGCAGTTTTGATACCGGTTTAGATTTAGGACCAGATGCCAGTATTTGCGATGGCGGTTCTATATTGATAGAAACCGGTTTAAATCCCCAAGTTTACGAACATACTTGGTTTTATAACGGTCAAGAAATAAATGGCGAGAATAACAATCAAATTTTTGCAGATAATCCGGGAGAATATTCAGTACAAATTTCTCAAAATTCTACTAATTGCTCTTTTACAGACGAAATTATAATTAGTCCGTTAAACATTGGCGAAGCCCAAAACCTTAGCGTTTGTAACAGTGGCGCAGAGACTTATTACTACAATCTTACCGCCAATAATGCAGAACAATTAGGTTTGGACCCAGAAATGTATCAGCTACATTATTATGCGTCTTTAGAAGATTTACAGGCCGGGACCGTAATTCCGCAGAGCCAATTAGAGAATTATGAAAGTGCAGGAAACCAAGAAGTTTTTATTCAGATAAATAACAGTCAAAACGAAAGCAGTTGTACCACTACACGCAGCTTTCAACTTTTGGTAAGCGAAGGTATAAGTGTGACAGCACCTTCTAATATAGATTTCTGTACCTTTCCGGAAGAACCTACTTCGGTAAACCTTACCCAAGTAATAAGTCAATTGCTGAGTAATGAAAACAGCTATAATTTCAGTTTTTATGAAGCAGAAAACGATGCATTAAACCAGGAAAATGCCATAGAAACACCTCAAAATTACAATCCGCCAGAAAATATAAATAGCCAAACAATTTGGGTACGCGTAGACAATACTTCCAATGCGGCTTGTTTTGCGATAGAAAGTTTCGATATAAATAAAAATCCGTCGCCTTTGGTAGACACCCTTCCGGATGTTATAGAATGTAGTGCGTATATTCTTCCGGAAATAAATAACGGCTCTTACTTTTCAGAATCTAACGGAGAGGGAGATGCTTATTTCCCCGGCGATATTATAGACGAATCGGGCACTTATTATATTTACAGCATTTCAGAAGAAACCGGTTGTAGCAACCAATCTAGTTTTTCGGTTATTTTAATAGAAGATTTTAATATTAAAGAAAACCATTGCGGTGGTTTTAATGTTCCGAGTCCACCGGCTGGCGCATTTTATACCGCTCCGGGCGGACCAAATGGTAACGGAGAAGAGATTTTACCCGGCACTGCTTTTTATGAAAATACCATTTTGCATTATTATGCAGAAATAGACGGCCAAGTTTGTAAAGACGAAGAATTTCCTATAAATATTTTGCCATTACCGGAAGTAGATCAACCGGAAGATGTGGTTACCTGCCAGAGTTATACATTACCAACTTTGGAAAACGGACAGTATTTTTCAGATTCTTTTGCCAGCGGCCAAGCTTTAGCTGCCGGAGACGAAATTACTTCTTCCACAACCGTTTATATTTTCAACGACGACAGCCTTTGCGTAAACGAGCATGCTTTTGATATAATAATTATTCCAGATTATCAAGACGTAACGGCTTGTGGCGACTTTACTTTACCGACTGTAGAAATTGGCGGATTTTATACGCAGCCAAACGGTCAAGGCGAGCTTTTTGAACCGCAAGAAATTTTAACCACTTCGCAAACCGTATATTTTTATGCCGAAACCACCACGCAACCTAATTGCACACTAGACAAATCTTTTACGGTAACTATTACACCCTTGCCTGAAGTAGACGAGCTGGAAAATGTGTTACTCTGCGAAACAGAAACCTATACTTTACCACCCTTAAATAATGGTAATTACTTTACGGAAGAAAACGCTAACGGCACACAATTGCAAGCAGGAGATATAATAGAACAATCGCAAACTATTTACATTTATAATTTTGCAAACGCATGTAGTAATCAATCTTCTTTTGAAGTAGAAATAAGACCCTTGCCACACGTAGAAAACTTTATAGATATGCATGTGTGCGAACCTTACGAATTGCCCCAATTGCAATACGGCAGGTATTTTACCCAGCCGCACGCAGAAGGCACAGAGTTATATGCCGGAGATTTAATTTCCAGCACGCAAACCATTTATATTTACGCCCAATACGAAGACCTCAGCTCGTGTGTAAAAGAAGATTCATTTACCGTTTATTTTGACGGAGTTTTACTACCGGATTTTGAAGATATAGATGCTTGCGTAGAATATACTTTACCAGAATTGGAAAAAGGTAATTACTTTACGGAAAGTGGCGGACAAGGAATACAACTTTTTGCGGGTGATGTAATAACAAGCACCCAAGAAATCTTTGTGTACTCTATTGTAGGAACGCGTTTTGTATGCGAAAACGAGCGTAGTTTTACGGTAAACATTAACGGTTTGCCAGATTTGAGCAGTTTTGAAAGCATAGAAAGCTGCGGCAATTATACTTTACCCGAAGAAAACACGCAAGGTTACCCACTTTATTATTATTGGGACGCTAATGAGCAAGAACCTCTTACCAATTTAAACATTTCGCAGGCTGGTGACTATTCACTTTTTGTAGTAGCGCAAGACGATACCGAAATGGCTTGCAGGGTAAAACAGCAATTTAGCTTACATATTTATGAGCGTCCGCAATTAAACATAAACAATACAACACTTTGTAGAGATGTAAGAACCGGAGAAGTTATTGCACCAGCGGTTTTAGTTTCGGGCGTAGACCCAAATGCTTATGTTATAAATTGGTATTACGATGGTGAGTTGGTACATAGCGGACCGGAATTACAAACCGAGCAGCCCGGTGTTTACACGGTAGAAACCGAAATGCTAAGCGCAGAAAACGCTAACCATTGTAATTATGCGTCAGAAGAAATTAGGGTTTTTGAATCTTCGCAAGCTCTTGTAGATGCAGAAGTAACCCAACCTTTTGAAGATATTGCCGAAATTACGGTAAATGTTACCAAAGGTTACGGTAATTACAAATACCAGTTGAACGACGGTCCTTGGCAATACGAAAATAATTTTTACAACGTACCGGCTGGTGTACATACCGTAAAAGTGCGCGGAATAACCGGTTCTTGTGGCGTAACAACTACTAAAGTAACGGTTATAAAACACCCGAAGTATTTTACGCCAAACCACGACGGTATTAACGACACCTGGAATATTACAGATTTAAAAGAGCATCCAAATGCTAAAATCTATATTTTTGACCGCTACGGAAAATTAATAACCGGTCTTAAACCAAATTCCAGAGGTTGGGACGGCACCTTAAATAGTAAAAACTTACCTTCTAACGATTATTGGTTTAGGGTAGAGTTTATTTACGAAGGCAATAAAGAAACCTATACTTCGCACATAACCCTAAAGCGCTAAACTTAAATTACCTACTTAAAAAGAGAGGCTGTCGCAAAATATTGCAACAGCCTCTCTTAATAAAAAAAAGCCTCATAAGTAGAGACTTAATTTATTTTAGTAATTAAATTTCTACTTTAATCGCGACTTATATCTAAAACTTCAAACGTCATCGTGCCGTTTGGCACTTGAATTTCGGCTTGTTCGCCCACTTTTTTTCCTAAAAGTCCTTTTCCTATAGGAGAATCTACAGATATTTTTCCTGCTTTTAAGTTAGCTTCGCTTTGCGCTACCAATTTATAGGTAACTTCCATTTTGTTAGCGAGATTTTTTATTTTTACCGTACTATGAATTAACACTTTAGAAGTATCTAATTGCGATTCGTCTATTACTCTGGCGTTGGCTACTACTTCTTCTAACTTAGATATTTTTAACTCTAACAAACCTTGGGCTTCTTTCGCCGCATCATACTCGGCATTCTCACTTAAATCTCCCTTATCTCTAGCGTCGGCAATGGCTTGTGAAGCTTTTGGCCGTTCTACGTCTTTTAATTGAGACAACTCGCTTTTTAGTTTTTTCAAACCTTCTGCGGTATAATAAGATACTTTACTCATAACATTGTCGTTTATATATACAAAAAGAATCCCAACAAGTGGGATTCGGCTTTAAACAAAGATAATAAATTTTACCAAGCTTGACAATCATGTTATCTTGCAAACCAAATTTTAATTTTTTATGAAAGTATTTTTTTCTTTTGCAGTTTGTTTACTTTTACTTTACGGATGCAGCAGTGACGATAACCGCATTAGTAATCCTAACCTACTCGATGTAAATGTAAACTTACAGTTAGACTTAAGTTTGCCGCAGTATAATAGCTTAAACTTTGTATCAAGCCCCGTGTATATTGCTAATTACGGCAATGGTGGTATTTATGTTATGAATACCGGCGGCGATGCTTATGTAGCTTACGATGGTGCAGATCCTAACCATCCGCGCGATAATAATTGTCCTGCTATGCAACGAGAAGGCATAAAACTTATTTGCGATTGCGAAGGCAACACCTATAATTTATTTACCGGAACTTTTGAAGAAGGCGAAGATTTACGCTACACGCTTTATGCTTATCGCGTACAAAAAACCGGTCAAGGAACATTAGTAATTACCAATTAAAAAAACAGCCCCGAACAATCGGGGCTATCTTACATTTAAACACTTAAAATTTCAGGGTAACGCCGGCTAAAAAATTTATTGTAGCCTGCGGATAGTAACCTGCGCCGCCAACGGTCTCTAAACCGGAAGGCAAATTTGGGTTTTCTATTTCATAGGTGTAAAAATAACCATTTGATATATATTCTTCATCAAAAATATTATTTATTAAGCCGGTAAAAACTATTTCTTTAAACCAAGGCGCTGTTTTCCAGCGGTATTGCAAATTTAAATCTGTAGTAAAATAGCTTTCCAGTTTAGAGCCTTCGGCTTCTATATTGCTCATATATTGCTCTCCTACATATTTGCTAAGCAAGCTAAGTTCTAAATTTTTTATCGGCAAATAGCTAATAATATTTCCGGCTACAACAGATGGCGAGTAAGAAATTTCTGTATCCCCAAAGTTCTTTTGTTCGCCATTATAGCGAGCGGTAAAATCTTTGTTTTTATTTCGGCTTAAAGCCACATTGGGTTTCACAAAAAGCTTATCGGTTACTTTTATGGTGGCATCCAGCTCTAAACCTAATCTGTAAGAATCGCCACTGTTTTCTCTTACTTGGGCTCCTTCTGCATCAATTTCTCCGGTTAAAACCAATTGGTCTTTATAATCCATATAATACAAATTGGCATTTAGTTGTATGTTTTCGGAATTTAAGCGGTAACCCAACTCATAATCTGTTAACTTTTCTTCTTTTAAGTTTTCGTTGTTACTGAATAGCGCATTTTCATAATCTGCGCGCGAAGGTTCTCTGTGTGCCACCGCCAAAGAAGCGTACAATTGGTTTTGTTTATTCAACTCGTATGTCAACCCAAATTTTGGATTAAAAAAACTAAACGAATCGTCTATAGGAAAAGGAATACCTTCTTCTAATGGTCCGGCAGCATCATACTTGATATTGCGCAATTGCAAATCGCCATAAGCGGCCAAATTATCACTCAAGGCATAGGTTAATTTAGTGTAGATATTAAAATCTGTTTTGGTAGCGCTATTAAAGTAATAAGGCTCGTACGGATCGTTGTTTTGTGCAAATCTGGTATAAATAACATCGCCAAAGTGATCGCCTTCGTACTTATTCCAGCCGCCGCCTAAAATGGCATCTACTTTATCTTTTTTATAGTTTAAGCTAAACGTGGTACCATAAAAATGATTGTCCAACCATTTTCGGTTAACCAAATCTGAAGTGGTTATTTCTTCGCCATTGGCAATAAACGGCTGCATTCCGTAATCGCTTAAAGCGGCATCTTCCTGGTATTGCTCGTAATAACCTTTACCTCTGGTATAATGCAAAGCCACATTAGAAGACCAATAGTTGTTATAACGCTGGTCCCACAATAATTGGTAATGATCTTGTTGGTAATTATCGGTTTGGTTTTCGTAGTATTTTATATTTCCGTCTTCATCGGTATATTCCCCGGCAGGGTTATACGTTCTGTCTTCTTTTAATTGCTTTTTTGTAATACCATCCCAAGCCATATAAGTTTGCTCTGTGCCGCCAAACATTACCGCTTTTATCAAGGTGTTATCTTTTACATAAGCGCCGTGCAAATAATACGATTTAAGCTCTGTTGCAGCGCGATCTACATAACCATCACTTTCTATTAAAGAAGCTCTTCCGGAAAATTCCCAATGCTGGTTAAACAAACCAGTACTAAATTTTGCCGTATGCTTATGCGTGTTGTACGAACCAAAGCTATTAGCAACTTCGGCGTAAGCCTCTTTATTATACTTGTCTGTTAATATGTTTAGACTTGCACCAAAAGCGCCCGCTCCGTTGGTAGAAGTTCCTACACCGCGTTGCAATTGCAAATTTTCTACAGAAGAAGCAATATCACCCAGATTTACCCAAAAAGCACCTTGACTTTCGGCATCGTTATAGGGAACGCCGTTTATAGTAACATTTATTCTGGTACCATCGCTTCCGCGGACACGCATTCCGCTATATCCAATTCCTGCTCCGGCATCTGAAGTAGTTACTACAGAAGGCAAATAATTCATTAAAGTTGGGATATCCTGCCCCAAATTGCGGCCTTCTATTTCTTCTTTGGTCAAATTGCTGTGCGTGATGGGAGAATCTGCGTCTACCCGGATGGAAGATAAAAATACTTCTTCTAGATTTTCTATAACCTTGGCCATATCTACGTTGAGTACGGTATCTTTAGAGATTTCTACCGGCACTTTTTTGGTGTTTCCGTAAGTAAATAACAGGTTGTGTTTACCTTCTGTGAGTTCTAATTGGTACTCGCCTTGCATATTGGTGAGCGTTCCCTTGCCCAAATTTTCTATATGAACACTAACTCCCGTCAAAGTTTCTTGCCCGCTGGTGACCTTCCCCGAAAGGGTAAAAGTGTTTTGCGCAAAACTAAAAATACCACTCAATAAAAAGGTGGCAATAAATAATACATTTTTCATTCGTAATACAATTTTCACGAATAAAAGGGGCGATTATTCATTTTTGGTTTATACATAAAATAAAAAATCCTGATAAAACTCTTCTTTAAGTTTTTACCAGGAGTGCATACGTTAGAAAGCCGCTAGCTAGCTTTCTGTCCCTTGGCAGCATTACCTGCCCAGGTTCTTTGGGTATGATCTCAGCCTCTAAATTTGAGGCACCCCTTTTGAGATTTGCCGCAAATCTATTAAATAATATGTAATTTGCAACATATAATCAGACAATTAAACCTACACGACTTACTTTTGCTCTATGTCTAAAAACACCAAACAATCTATTGCCTTAAAAGTGGTAATTGGCTATATTTTATTAACGGTTTTTGCCGGAGCTTCGGTGTGGTTTATTTACAATAAGACTTTAGCGCTTAACGAGGCAAACCGTCTTAATACTACAAGCCAGCAAAAGCTGCTTTTAATTAGTAAAGCGGTTACCAGTTTGTATACTACAGAGTCTATTGGGCGCAGCATTATACAAAATAATGAAAAAGAAAATTTGCCAAAATTCAATCGGCAATTAGATACTATTGGCAGTCTGGTGGATTCTTTAAAAAACCTTTATACCGAAAGAGAAATTAAAGTAGAATTAGACAGTTTGCAAAAACTTTTAAGCTTAAAAAAACAAAACTTGTTGGATTTGTTGGAAGTAAGAGAAAAAAATGCCAGCAACAATTATTACGACCGGGTTTTAAACCGCTTGCAAGAGGTAAATTATATTTTTGAAAGTCAGGATTACAACAAATTACTTAAAAATTACAATCCGCATGCACGTCGTGCATTGGTAAAATGGCTAGAATATGCAAAAAAAGATAATGCAGAACGCCTTACTCAACAATCTGCCGACTCTCTTGTAAATACATTAAAAACGGTTTTGAGCGAGATGGAAGTAGAAGAAGAGCGTTACCGCGAAGAGGTTTTGGTAAAAATAAACGACCTCATTAAAAACGATCAAGAATTATCGTTACAACTGCGTAAAATTAGGGCAGAAATAGAACGGGATGAGATACAACAGTCTGTCGCCCAATTCAACAAATCGCAAAAAATAATTGAAGAAACCTCTACCATAATTGTTCTTCTGGCCATTGCCTGTGTAATTACTGTTTTTGTATTTGTACTGCTCATTTTAAAAGATACCAACCGCAGCCAACAATACCGAAAAGAGTTAGAAAAAGCAAAAGCTTACGCGGAATTACTTTTAAAGCGCCGCGAGCAATTTATGGCAACCGTTACCCACGATTTACGCACCCCGCTAAACACGCTTAGCGGCTATGCAGATTTACTGAAAAATACCAGCTTGACCGAAAAGCAAGAACATTATTTGCAGCAGTTGCAAAAATCTTCTGTTTATATCTTGCATTTGGTAAACGATTTATTGGAGTTTTCTAAACTGGAATCTGGCAAGGTGCAGATAGAAAAACTACCCTTTAATCCTAAAAACTTACTTAAAGACAGCATAGACGGCGTTATTCCTTCTGAAAACGAAAAAAACGTACACGTAGATTTTACCAGTAGCGATGCCTTAGATAAGAATTATTTTAGCGATCCGTTTAGGATTAAACAAATCTTGATGAACCTGATTGGCAACGCTTATAAGTTTACGGAAAACGGTACCATAACCATAACAGCAAATTTAGATACCAGCGCTGTAAGCGGCGACAAACTAAAAATTAGCATTGCAGATACCGGAATTGGCATTAGCAAAGCAAAACAAAAAATAATTTTTAACGAGTTTTCGCAAGCCGGCACTTCTATAGAGAAAAAATATGGCGGTTCCGGTCTTGGTTTGGCCATTACCAAAAGATTGGTAAACCTTTTGGGCGGTAGTATAGAGTTGGAAAGCAAAGAAGGAGAAGGCAGTATTTTTAGCATTTTTATTCCGGTAGAAAATGCCAAACGTACCTATACAGATAACGAAGAAAACAAAATTAAAATTCCCAATACCCGCAATAAAAAGCTATTGCTAATAGACGATGAAGAAACCCAACTTGCTTTAAACAGTGAAATTTTAAAACAAGCCGGCTTTAGTTTTATAGCCACACAAAACCCAAAAGAAGCTATAAAACTGGTTAAAAAAGAAAAATTCGATTTGATTTTGACCGATATTCAGATGCCGGGATTAAATGGTTTTAAATTGCTTAGGAAGTTAAAAGACAAAAAATACGCTAAAGACATTCCGATAATTGCCCTTTCGGGAAGGATTGAAGTTCCTGCGAAAATTTACATTAAAAAAGGCTTTGCAACCAATTTAATAAAACCTTTTCACGCTAATGAATTGCTTAGAACCATTGCCAAAGTTTTAGATTTACCTACCACTACCGAAAAAATAAACCGAAAAACTTTCAGTAAAAACAATGCACAAAATTACTCCTTAAAAGATTTAAAAATTTTTACTGATAACGATGCCGATGCCTTAAAGTTATTATTACAAACTTTTATAGACAACACACGCGATAACTGTAAGAACCTTAAAGCGGCAGCTAAGAAAAAAGAGTACCAAAAAATTGCTTTTACCGCTCATAAAATGCTACCGATGTTTAGACAGTTAAAAGCAGAAAATGTTATTAAAAACGTAGAACCTTTAGAACGTCAACACGAACTGAATTTGGAAAACCAAGAAATACTTAAATTGGTAGAAGCCGGCGTTACAGAAATAGAAAAGTTATTAGAAGACTTAAAAACCGAAACTAACGCTTTATAATTTTTTGTATTTTAAAAGTATTGCTTTGCCAATATTTAATAAAATAAATACCGGCCGGATGCTGTTCTAGAGAAAACTCAGAGGCATCTTTAAACGAAATTTCTTGTAGCAACTTTCCTTCCATACCAAAAATCTGTAGTTTTTGTATATTGTTTTTCTTGGTAGTCAAAAAAACTTTTCCCGTGGTGGGATTGGGAAAAAATTTTATGGTTTTTATAGCCTGACCGGTTACTTTTAGATTACAATCTTCCGCGTAAGCGACACCAGTACCACTTGCCCAAGAAGAATATGGCGCTTGGTTATTATTGGCGGCCTGGGCATTATCTACTTCTATACAAAGAGCGTTATTGCAAGCCGCGCCTTCTATAAAACAAGTTGTCTTGACTTGGGATAAAATAGTATTGTTCCCGTTTTTTAAATTGATAAATTCTAAAGCGGGGATGTTTTCTAACTCTACAATCTCCAGTAAATTATTGTTGCTAAGATCTAAAGAAGAAAAGGTGTTTTCGGGCAGTTCTCCGGGATTGCCGGCGTACAATTCTTTAAGCTGCGCGTTAGCGTTTAGGTCTAATGCAGACAAATTATTGTCTGTACAATTTAAAATTTCTAAGGCAGAAAAAGCCGCAATTCCGGTTAAATCTTGTATGCCTTTGCCGCTAATCTCCAAAACGCTTAGCGTGCTAATATCTGCAGTTAATACCTGCCCGTTTAACTGCCCGTCAGAATCTATTTGTAAATCGATTAAAGCTTGCTCAAAATACGGATCGGGTATAGCGGTGGTTTGTGCTTGATTGTGCAGAGAAACCAATAAGAAAATGACAAGAAAAAGTAGATTTTGCATAATAAAAGACTTTTAATAATGAAAAATAGTGAAAAAATAGCATTATTTTAATTAAAAAAACTTTTATTCTTACAAATCTATATCGTATTGCTTAAGTTTATTGTAGAGTGTTTTTCTGTCTATCTCTAAAAGACGTGCAGCTTTACTTTTATTACCATCTGCTTGTTCTAAGGCTTGCAAAATTAAGGTTTCCTCATTTTTGTTTTTAAAAAGTCCGTAGCTTTCTTTTGGCGCGTTGTTTTGCAACAATTCCTGTGGTAAGTTTTCTTTACTAATAAGTTTTTCTTCGGTAAGTAAAACGGCTCGTTTAATGCTATTTTGCATTTCGCGTAAGTTGCCCGGCCAAGCATAGGTACTAAAAACAGCCAGAGCTTCTTCCGTAAAGCCAATAATATTTTTATCTAATTCTGCATTTGCTTTTTCTAAAAAATAGTTAGCAAACAGCGGCAAATCTTCTTTTCTGTTTTTTAGTGCCGGTACTTCTATAGAAAATTCGTTAAGGCGGTGGTACAAATCTTGCCTAAAATTGCCAGCTTCCACAGCTTTTTTCAAATCTTCGTTGGTAGCGGTAATCACCCGAATGTCTACTTCTATTTCTTGGTTACTGCCAACGGGTTTTATTTTTCGCTCTTGCAAAGCGCGCAATAATTGCATTTGCAAATCGTAGTTTAAGTTTCCTATTTCGTCTAAAAACAAAGTACCTTTGTCTGCTGCTTTAAAATGTCCTATTTTATCCTGAATGGCGCCGGTAAAACTTCCTTTTATATGGCCAAAAAACTCACTCGAAGCTATTTCTTTAGGAATTGCGCCACAATCTACTGCAATAAAAGCCTCTTCTTTGCGCTTGCTTTGCTTATGTATTTTTTTAGCAACATATTCTTTTCCCGTACCGCTCTCACCAATAATTAAAACAGACATAGGCGTTGGCGCCACCAACCTGATATAATTGTTGAGTTTTTTGGAAGCATCGCTCACACATTCTACAAAATGTACAGAAGTTGCTGTTTTCTCTCTTTGAGAGACAGAACTTTTTTTTGGTTCTGCTGGTGTAGTTTGCGTGGCTTTTTCTACAAGATTTAAAAGTTTTTCCGGGTTTATGGGTTTAGATATATAATCTAATGCGCCTTTTTTCATTACCTCAACAGCTTTGTCTACTTCGGCGTAACTAGTCATTAAAATTACCGGCGTTTTTAAACCTTTGCGGTTTACCAGATCTAAAACGGCTGTTCCTTCTTTTTCGGGAAGGCGTACGTCTGTTAAAATAAGTTGATAGGTGTTTTCTTCTAATAGGTTTAAGGCTTCTTCTGTAGAGAAACAAGAATCTACTGCATAACCTTTTTTGGTTAAAAAGTTCTCGAGCATTTTGCAAAACGCTACATCATCTTCCACTAACAAAATATTATTCACCCGACTCTGTTTTTACAAATTTACGAATTACTCTTCTCGCTAAGGTACAATAATACAAGAAAAAAGACTGTCAAAAAATTTTGACAGTCTTTTCCAATCTTAACCAAATACTAAGCTTTTTATTAGAGCTTAAAAACTAAATTTAGACTTGGGGTCTTCTTATCCACTTACCGTTTTGGTTCGCAAATACTGTTTTGGCCTGCGATTGACCATTCAACTTTAAAACCAATTTATACTCTTCACTATCGTTACTAAAAGCTTTGGTTAGTGTTGCGCCAGAAAAATCTTCGGCAATGGCTTTTTTAACGGCAGTAGGTACTTTTGTGGTTTTAATAGGTTGAAACTCGTTAACTAAAATTATGCTAAGTGGTTTTGCAACTTCTGCTTGGCCGCCTTGTACTTTAACCAGCGGAAAACCGATTAATGCACATGCTAAAATGGCGGTTATTGTTTGCTTCTTCATCATTGTTGGTTTTTGGTTGGGGTTAATAAGTGTTGGTTGTGTTAATGGTTGAAAATAGACTATTTGCGGAGCATTTCTCCTTTTTGGTTAAGATAGATTGTATTGCTGGCGTTTACATCTTCTAGCCTTAATACAATTTTATAATTTTTTTGGTTGTCTTGATAAACCTCTTTTATTTTGGCTTCTTCATAGTTACTTGCTACTTTTTCTTTAATAAATTTTGGCAAGTCGTTTTGAGAAATGGGCTTATACGTTTTTTGCGCTAAACTATTGCTACTTTTGGCCGCTACAGATTTAGTAAGCTTGTTTTCTTGTGCTTTCATTTCCGTAAAGCTTAAAAAAGCTAATGCTATAAAGGCGGTTATCGTAAACTTTTTCATGGTTTAGTGGTTTTCTTTACGGAAGGTAATGAGAATTCTATGCCAGCCCTTACAAAACACTTCAGATAACCACTTAATCATATACATATCAGTGTCTTAAAGAATATAGCTGATTAAATTACGAAAATGACAAAAGTGTAGAGAATTTTAAATTTCTACACATTAGCTGTGGAATATTACCACAAATTGCGCTATGCCAATTATTAAAAATCTGGGGTTTTTCTGCGATTTTTCTTTTCGGAATGTTGTTTTTTGGCTTTTAAACGCTTTAGTTTTTGCGCTTTAGAGGGTTTGGTTTTTTTACGCTTCTTGGGTTCTTTTAGCGCATTTTCTATCAGCTTCAAAAATCGCTTATTAACCAATTTCTTATTTTTATGCTGACTTCTAGAACTATCTGCCGCTAATTGCAGTTGGTTATTTTTGGTAAGTCGGTTTTGTAATTTTTGTCGTAAACGCTCTTTTTGCTTTTCCGTAAAGACAGCAGAAGTCTCCAAATTCCATTGCAAAACAACTTTGGTGCTGGCCTTATTAGCATGTTGCCCGCCGGGACCGCCGCTTAAAGTAGCCGAGTGGGTAACTTCTTGTAAAAGCTGCTTTGCAGAAAACATAATCTAGTTGGTTTGGTGGCTGGATTTGCCCAAATCTAAAACGGTTTTTACCGGATTAAAACTAAGCAAAGGCGTTTCTACAAAAATGGTATTCCAGTAAGCCATTGCACCGTTCCACAAGCCGGGAAGTTCTAAAGCTTTTAGTTGTTGCCCGTTTTTAGATTTTTTGGTAATAAAACCTTTGTTGGGATTAATAAATTGGTGCAGATCAAACTTTTGACCTTTGTAATCTTTAACGCCGCAAACAATATCTACCGGATTAAAATGCGTTGCGTCTTTTACAATTTTTTGTTGCGATGCATTGTTTGGGTCAATTTGCGCTCCTTCTACTATTTGCAAAGAAATTTCGCCCTTACCATCTTTTACCCAGAAAGGACCGCCGCCCGGAGCGCCTTGATTTTTTACCATTCCGCAAACGCGAATGGGCCTGTTTAAATAGTTTTTAATTTCTTCTTCTGTAGTTAACTTTACCGGCAAACTTAATTTTTCTTGTACTAATTTATTGGCGCGCTTTAAAAGGAAGTTGCTAAATCCTTGTTTGTCTAAACTGGTTAGAATATCAAAAATTTCGTTTTGCACTTCCAGCAAAATTCCGCCTAAAACTTTTTTATAGTAACAAACCTCGTTAAGATGTTTACGAACGGGTACATTGTCTATGTTTTTTATAAAAATTAAATCGGCATCTACGTTGTTTAAATTTTCGATTAATGCGCCGTGACCACCCGGTCTAAATAGCAAACTTTTGTCTGTTTGCCTAAATGGAGAGTTATCGAAATTTACGGCAATAGTGTCTGTAGATTTTTCCTGAAAAGAATAATCTATTTCAAAAGTGGTTTGGGTTTCGTTTTCTACCCTGTCTTTTATTTGCGTAAATCTTTTCTCAAAAGCCGGAAGATGTTCTTTTGCAACGGTAAAATGTAAAAAGGCCGTTTTGTCTTGGCGTGCATAATTTGCCGCTTCGTATAAATGCTCTTCAAAAGCCGAAACCGCTATATTTTCATATCTGTGAAACGGCACCAGGCCTTTTGGCAAGGCAGCATATTTTAATTTTTTATGGAAAAGCAAAGTATTTACCAAAAGATAAAATTGCTGGTCTTGGGGTAAATTTTCAAAATCGGGATGTTCTTCTTTTACCGCTTTTTCTACTTCCGGATAGAAAGCATAGGTTTTTATGTTTTTTGTAAACGCTTGCAGCGGAAGAAATTGCTCTTGCTTTAAAAAGTCTTGTAAGTTTTCCTTTGTATAGTCGTATTCTTTTACAAAGGCAAATAGCAGCTTAAACATTCTGGAGGCCGCCCCACTTGCCGGCACAAATTTTAGTTTTTTAGTCTTGGTGTTATCAAAAATCTGTTGGTAAAAGTCTGTTTGTTTTTCGTCTAATCGTAAAATACCGTTATCTATACCCGCAGCACCAACCAACTCGACAAAAGGAATACCTTCCCGAAAGGTCTGCAATTGTTTTTCTACTACCGGACGTTTTAGGCCGTGTTTTTCAATTTGTTCTAAGTCTGCTTCGGTAAATTTATATTCTTTCATTGATTAGGCATTAATTTGTTTATGGCATTTACGGCTTGTTGCAAACGTTCTTCTTTATTTCCCTTTACGGAAATAAATGGAAGTTGTCTTTTCTTTAAAACATTTTTAAAATGTGCATACATTTCTTCTCTTTCGTCCGGCTTATCGCGCAAATCGTCTTCCTGCCAAGGAATGTCTATATTGGTTAGCAAATACAAGTCGTAATGATGTCTTTCTATCGCTTTTTTTAAAATTTCGTTTTCAAAATTAAGATAATATACTTGACCGTAGCCATAAGTTTGCAAAACATTAGTATCGCAAAACAAAACTTTATTGGCTGTTTTGGCCAATTTGTTTTCTGTAGCTATTTGTCCTTTTGCAATAGGAACCAAATCGTGTGGCTCACAGATAATACCAGAATCGTCGTATTTTTTCTGTAAATAATCTCGGGCAAACTCCGGCACCCAATTGGTTTTATAATATTCTGCCAGTTGTTTTGCCAGACTTGTTTTTCCGGTAGACTCCGGACCAAAAAGCACTATTTTTAAACAGTTTGCGGGAGTTTGTTCAAGCGTTTTTTCCATGAAATATAACCATAAATTGCAATAATGGTGAGCAAGATATAAAGTATCGCGCTAAAAGCAAGTCCTTTAAAAAAGTAAAGCGGAATAGAGATTATATCGCCAATAATCCAATACGTCCAGTTTTCTAATTTTTTCTTCGCCATAAGCCACATTCCTACAAAAAATATAGAAGTGGTCAAGATATCGGTATACGAAATCCAGCTTTCCCACTTGTCAAAAACCTGATAAATAAGTGCTACACTAGCTATGGTGGCCAAGAAAATATAAACAGATTGTTTTTTCTCTTTTTTTGTGGTTCTAGTTATTGGGGTATAATGGTTGGCATCTACTTTTCGCGTCCACAAATACCAACCGTAAATACTCATACCAAAATAATATGCGTTTATAAGCATATCTCCCAGCAAGCCGTAAACCGCCAAAATATAAACAAATATAATTGTGCTTATCATGCCTGTTGGATAAACCCAAATATTATCTTTTTTGGCGTATACAACACTCAACACACCAAATAAAACGGCTATGAGTTCTAAAACAATTAAGTGAGTAGGAACTTCGTAATACTGACTAAAAACCCAATCAAAAACCTGGTTCATAATTACTTCTGTCCGTTTTTACAATCTTTATATGTATCAAGCCTCTTTCTACAGATTCTAAGGCAGATTCTACCTCTGTGGTAAGCAATTGCATTACGCTATCGTAGTCTCCATAAACTTGTGTACTTAACGGATTCTCGATTACCTTTAAACCAGAAGCCCGCAACCTTTTTATAAAAGTTTTTATAGCCGGCTCATAATCATCTTGGATGGGAGTAAGTGTAAGTTCTACAGATATTTTCATTGTTTTTATTTTTTACAGTTTTTAAATCGTTTTCGAAAGCCGTTCCTATAACGGCCATTTTTCCACCGGCTTTATAAACCGCCGCTAGTTGTTCTTGGGTTTTTATACCACCACCCACTATTACAGGAATTTTTACCGCTTCGGCAACAGCCTTAACAATAGTTGGGTTTACGCAATTTTTGGCTCCACTACCGGCTTCTAAATAAATTAAGGTTTTGCCTAGATATTCTGCAGTCAAAGCAGTTTCTACAATTGCCTTACAATTTTCTTGTGGCATTGGTTTGGTTTGGCTTACTTTTTCTACCGCTGTGGTTTTGCCGCCATCTATCAAAATATATCCGGTAGGAATTACTTCCAGCTTGGTTTTTTGTAAATATTTTACCGCTTTTATTTGTTGACCAATTAAATATTCGGGGTTTCTGCCAGAAAGTAAAGATAAAAACAACAAGGCATCTGCCTGCGGTGCAATTTGAGAATAATCTCCCGGAAAAATTATCACCGGCAACATGCTTGCAGCTTTTATGGCCTTTACCAAAAGTTGGGTTTTATCGTTTTCTACCGTACTGCCACCTACCAATAAATGCGTAGTGTTTTCGGGTAAATTTTGTAGCAATAAACCAACATCTTCTAGTGGTAACTTATCGGGATCTACCAAAATGCCCAATAAATTTCGGTTTAACCTAAGATCTTTTAGAAAGTTGTTTTGCTTTACCATATTAAGAAATTAATGTTTAAGCTAAAGGAAGCGCGTAGACACACGTAAAACCTTCGAACTCTAAAAAATGCAAACGGAATTCTTTTTTTGTAGCTTGACAACGCACTTTTGCCGTGGTTGTGGTAGCTTCAAAATCAAAATCTTTTACATTAATATGGTGCAAAAATAGCAAACCGGGTATGTTTACCAATTTATAAATAGATTCTTTAGCGCCCCAAACTATGGTAAGTTTTCGTATTAAAGCATCTTCATTGGCCACCGTATAATATTCTTCTAAAGGCGTAAATTTATGGGCTATTTTTAAGATTTTATTGCGTTGTTTTTCAATATCAATACCTATAGGATTTTTACTGATAATTATTCCGCTAAACTCAAAAGAATGCGTGATAGAAATATAATTATTATCGCGTAAATGCGGTTTTCCGGTTTCGTCATAATACAAATCATGATCGGTATAACCCGCTTCTGCCAGCAAATGTCTGATACTCATAAAGCCGCGTTTATGTATTTCTGACTTCATGCTGCCTACCCTATTTTGGCAATGTTCGGTAAGTTGCATGTCTTTTTCTAACCAATCGTAGGTCTCTTCTATTTTCCAAATGAGGACTTTAGTGTCTTTATCAACTGTTATTGTTTTGTAAAGAGCCATAGGTTTTGGTAGATAATGTTTATTTTTGCATTTACTTAAGTAGAATATAACAAATATAAGCATATGAGTACGAAAACTGAGAATTATGTGGCCTATAAAGTGAAAGATATTTCGCTTGCAGATTGGGGACGAAAAGAAATAGAATTAGCACAGGCAGAGATGCCGGGTTTAATGGCTTTACGGAAAGAATACAAAAACGAACAACCTTTAAAAGGTGCTCGTATTGCCGGGTGTTTGCATATGACCGTGCAAACTGCTGTTTTGATAGAAACCTTGGTAGAATTAGGTGCAGATGTAACCTGGAGTTCTTGTAATATATTCTCTACACAAGATCACGCAGCTGCAGCAATAGCAGCCGCAGGAATTCCTGTTTATGCTTGGAAAGGAATGACCGAAGAAGAGTTTAATTGGTGTATAGAACAAACTTTGTTTTTTGGCGAAGACCGCCAACCACTTAATATGATTTTAGACGATGGTGGCGATTTAACCAATATGGTTTTAGATAACTATCCGGAGTTAGCAAAAGACGTTAAAGGTCTTTCGGAAGAAACAACTACCGGCGTACACCGTTTATACGAACGTATGAAAAATGGCACTTTGCCCATGCCCGCCATTAACGTAAACGATTCTGTTACCAAATCTAAATTTGATAATAAATACGGCTGTAGAGAAAGCGCTGTAGATGCCATAAGGCGAGCCACAGATGTAATGTTGGCAGGAAAACGTGTTGTAGTTTGCGGTTACGGAGATGTTGGTAAAGGTACCGCAGCTTCTTTTAGAGGAGCCGGCTCTATAGTTACCGTTACAGAAATTGATCCTATTTGTGCACTACAAGCTGCAATGGATGGTTTTGAAGTAAAGAAATTAGAAACCGTATTGCCAAAAGCAGATATTGTAATTACCACAACCGGTAATAAAGATATTGTACGCGGCGAGCATTTTGAAGCTATGAAAGACAAAACAATTGTTTGTAACATAGGGCATTTTGATAACGAAATTGCTGTTGCTTGGTTAAACGACAACCACGGCGACACCAAAGACGAAATAAAGCCACAGGTAGATAAATATACCGTAAACGGCAACGACATTATTTTATTGGCAGAAGGTAGATTGGTAAATTTAGGATGTGCCACCGGCCACCCAAGTTTTGTAATGAGTAACTCGTTTACCAACCAAACTTTGGCACAGATAGAATTATGGAACCGTTCTGAAAATTATAAAAACGAAGTGTATATGTTACCTAAACATTTAGATGAAAAGGTTGCAAAATTACACTTAAAGAAAATTGGAGTAGAATTAACCGAGTTAAATCAAGACCAAGCAGAATATATTGGTGTGGAAGTAAAAGGGCCGTTTAAACCCGATTATTACCGTTACTAATATTGCTTCCGCGGAAGCTTAAAAACTATTCCAAATATAAAAATCCTTCTTGAAACTTCAGGAAGGATTTTTTTATGCAAACAACTATTTGCAAACTCGAGTTGACTTAAACATTTTATATCAAGCAACACAAGTCTCTTAGCTATCTGAATAAAAGTATTTTTTCTAAGAAATTTTTTTCAATAAAAACGAACAAAGCTTTTCTATTCTTTCAACAAACTAAAGTTGTAAGGCTTTTACTAACCTTCGGCAAACAAAAACCCGCCTTTTACAAGCGGGTTTTTATATTATTGTTTATTTCTAAACAAAATTCTTATTGGCCTAACACACGAATGTTATCTATTTGGTAAGTAGTGCTTACACCGTTTGCACTGCCCAAATATTTAAAGGCAATATAAACGTCTTGACCAACAAAGCTAGAAATATCTATATCTCCTGAAGGGATAAAGCTTCCGTAGCCGTTTTCGTCGCCGCTGGCAATAGTTGCTTGAGCGGTTACGTCTGTCCAAGTAGCAGCATCTACATCTCCGTTAAAATCTGAAGATACCAAAACAGTCAACGCATCGCCGTTGTAATAACCGTCGTTAGAAGTAAAGTTAAAAGTAGCTTCACTAAGATCTGCAAGACTTACTGCAGGAGTTATTAACCAAGCTTCGTAAGGATCTTCGCCAGAACCAAAAGCACTGGTTTGTGCATAACTATTACCACTAAATTCTCTGGTTTGCCAAACTCTGCTACCACCATTTGCGTTTAGGTTTGTCCACCCTTCTATCTGGATGTCTGTACCAGGATTTACATCGTCTCCTTCAAAGTTTTGCTTAAAGATAGCGCCACAACGTGGTTCCGTAAAGTTTACATCTTCGGGACCTCTAATAGTAAGTTGGTAAGTACTACCAAACAAACTCATAACAGCGGTTAATTCGCCATTTTTGGTTGGTAACAACATATTTTTAAAATTAGAGTAACCGCTGTTTCGCATAATAACAGTTTCGCCATCACAGTTCTCTACAGTACGGTTTACGTTAAAAGTATCGTTAGTGTTTCCGTAAGATTCACCAATAAGACTTTCTACAAATTGTACATTTTCAAATTTAACTAAGGTGTTCAAATACTCGTCACCAATCTGGTCAATACTAATTACAGTAGGCACCAATTCTTCTTTTGTACCAGAGCGCGCTATTCTATCTTCAAATTCTGTAACGCTTATTCTACCAACTTGGTCACCATCTTGTGTACCAATGGTTGGCAAGTTTGCATAATCGCCACTATATAAACCGTCTACGCGGAAGTAAATTTTTCTTCCCGGCTCAAAACGTGTATACAAATCTGACGCTTCTGTAGAAATAGCAATTCCTGCTGTTGGGTTTTCCGGAGCATCTTGAATAATTAAAGTTTTATAAAAGTTACCCGGCTCATCGTTAGAGATAACGTAACCTTCTATATACAATTCTAGGTCAGAATCTTCGCCGGCAACAATTTCTACCGGTACCGGAGAATCTTCTGCCAAATCTTTTACTGCCTGAATTGTAAAATTCACGTCTTTATCTGGCTCATCAAAATTGATTGGCGGCGTATCGAAATCGTCGTCTTGCACACAAGACGTAGCAAACAATCCTAAAAAAAGGATGCTTAAAATTTTAAGGTTCTTTACTGTTTTCATAATTAAGTGTTATTCTAATTTATATTTTATTAAAATCTAAGGTATACGTTTAAGTAATAAGTGGTACCATAACCGTACCAGTATTTAGGTCCAAAAACCCGGGTATCTTGGCTATTGTCTTCTACCAAGTTTTGATAGTTGGCATTTCTACCTTGCTCATAACCACCGGTTTTATATTTTTCATCAAAAATGTTATTGATGGTTGCAAAGAAACCTACAAAGTAATCTCCTACTTTCCAAGATTTACCACCCACCACATTTACAAGCATGTAGTCGTCAAATTCTTCTTGTTTTAACAACTCGCGCGCGGTTTCTTCATTATAATCGCCGAATGGTATTCCATCTGTATCTAAATAAAAGTTCTGAGAGCGGGTAATTGGTGAAACATCTACATACGCATTAGAGAAAAAGTTGCTAGTTGCGCCAAACCACCAGTAATCAGGATCACGATATTCAAAGCCAATCTGGTAAGCTTGTTGCGGCCCACCGGCAATTTTATAATCTTTTAAATACGATTTTCCTAAATCGTTTTGTCCGTCGGGACCTACTTCCTCTAGTTCAAAATCATCGGATGTTAAGTATAAGTCAGGATTGTTATCATAGGTATACTGGCCATACGCTGCAGCTCCTTTTAACTTAATAGTTGGAGTTATTTGAGCTTCTATTCCCAATTCTGCACCCACATGACGTTTATCTATTCCGCTTAAAACTTCTTGCACAAAAGCAGTGGTTTGGTTTCTTCCTGCCCCAGAAATACCATCGGCATAAAAGAAAGAAATTTCTGTTGCATCTTGCATTTTAGTATAATACCCCGTTAACCTACCTTTTATAGTTGGTGATCTGTAAATATAACTTGCATCTATATTTTGACTAATCTCTTCGGTTAACCCATCTACCGTCATATTATTTTGACGCGAGTTAGAGAAAGAGCTTCGTAAAGTTGGCGCATCTGTCATATATGCCGCATTTACATCTATCATATGTCTTCCGGTAATTTTGTAGGTAGCACCAACTTTGGCACCATAGGTAGTAAAGTTTAATTCTTCACTTTTGCCTAAAGAGTTATCTGGATAGCTTCCGTTTTTATACAAACCGTTTCGTTGGTAAGTAGTTTTGCCTACGTTAGCACCAACGTAAAAATCTACTTTGTTGTAACGGAATTGTCCCTGTGCAAACGCATTATATTCTGATGCATCTAACTCGTAGTTATACTTCATAGTGTCACCTTCGCCAACTACGCGGTTAGGATTATTTAAATCACTTTGTGCGTCGTCTCCTTGGTTATATGTATCTACATCTAAATAACCGTTACCTCCCAACAAGTCTAACATATTTGCAAAATTGTGTGAGTTTAAGTTACGGTAACTAAGCGTTCCGTTTACACGGATATTATCGTTAATATCTGATGTTAAAATGGTATTAACCATTAACTGTTTATCATCGTTACGATCTTCATATAAGTAATAACGCGATGTACCACCATATAAAACATTGGTTTCGTAAAGGTTGTACCAATCTATTTGGCCGTCTTGACGAAATTCTCGTTCTGCCAAGAAAGCACTTGCATAATTAGGTCCTTCCGGATTTGCTAAATGGTAACTTGGTAAAGATTGGTAGTAAGAAGGATCTGGGTTTGGCGCATTGTCATAGCCTAAACGACTGTTGCCAATCTCACCAAATTGGTAACCAACGTTGGTGTTTAATTGGGTTTTATCGTTAATATCCCAGTAATGGTTAAGCATAATAACCGGCTCTTCTATAGTACGTACGCGCGAATTTCTAATCTCACCATCTTGATAACCCCAATAAGAGTTATACTGTGTATCTTTTAGGTCGTAAACCTCTTGCGTATTGGCAGAAGTTTTCCCTCTTCGGTTGGGCGTATAGAATGCGGTAAGGTTTAAACTGTGGTTTTCTCCCAGTTTCTTTTCTACAGATGCAAAGAAAGAGTTTGCATCGTATAAAGAACCATCGCGGTAACCTTCTTCGCCAAAACGTCTGGACGCTAAAAAGCTAAATGCCCAGCCGCCTTCCATCATACCGGTATTGTACGAAGCCATAACACGACCTCTGTAACTACGGTTGGAAGAAGCATAAGAAACACGTCCGCCTTGTTGGTATTGGGTAGCACGCATTATTATATTGGTTGTACCGGCCAAGTCTCCAAAGTTATAATCGTTGGCAGATAAACCCATAGAAAAAACCTGGTTACGCTGGGCATCGTTTAAACCACCCCAGTTGCTCCATTGTGGGCGACCGTTGTACATTTTGTTCATTTCTATACCGTTAATTAATACTTTTCCGTTTTCAGAATCGTATCCACGCGGGTTAAAGAAAGTTGCGCTAAAATCATAAGCAGCAGCGTTTAAGAAAACGTCTTTAGAAGCTTGCAATAAACCAGAGAGGTTATCTGCAGAGCTTTCTTCGTTGTCTAACTCGTTATCAGAAAGACTAATTGTGCCTATCTGATAATTTTCTTCGTTAATGTCTACTTCTAAAGGTAAGGTTTCTAAATCTAAAACCTCGCCTTCGTTAATAGTAACAGGAAAACGCTTTTGAACAAAACCGGCCTTCTGCAAAGCAATAACTTGCTCTCCTAAAGGAAGATTAAAAGCATTAAAATTAAAACTTCCGTCTGCGGCGGTTTTTACGCTAAATGCCGAGTTTTCTATAGAAACTTCAACATCCGGAAGATTTTCATTGGTAGTAGCATCAATTACCTTACCTTTAACCTGAGTTTGTTGCGCAAGCAAATTACCCACTGAGCAAAGTAAAAATGCTAAAAGAAAAAATCTTTTTTTCATTTTTAAAATATTCATTACTACTTAATTTGAGTTAAGAAAAATTAAATTTCCGCCCGCAAAGTTACATTATTTCTCTACAATAATTACTTTTGGCGTAGCATTTGTTTTAAACTTTATTTAACATATCATAAAAAAGATGAATAAACTAAACACCACCTTATTATTAATTTTTATTTGCATTACTTCTCTAAGTTTTGCTCAAAGTAAAAAAACCTATAAAGTAAACACCATTGCTTTTTATAATGTAGAAAACCTTTTTGATACGGAAAACGATCCTACCAAATATGACGAGGCAAGCCCAATGATGGAAATGTCTGCGGCTTTGCGCGAAGAGGTTTACCCTAAGAAATTAAAAAACATGGCCAAGGTAATTGCCGAAATTGGTGCAGATGTTACCAAGAACGCTCCCGCAATTATTGGCGTGGCCGAGGTAGAAAACCGTAAAGTGCTGGAAGACTTAGTAAACGAACCGGTTTTGCGCGACAAGAATTATGGTATTATTCACGAAGATTCTCCAGACGAGCGTGGTATAGACGTTGCGCTGCTTTACCGTAAAGATGTTTTTAAACCAAAATCTGTTTCTTCGCACACGTTAAAACTTTTCCGTAAAAACAATCCCGAAAAAAGAGACCACACCAGAGATCAACTCTTGGTTAGCGGACTTTTAGACGGCGATGAAATGCATTTTATTGTAAACCACTGGCCT
Source organism: Haloflavibacter putidus (assembly GCF_006546625.1). Classification (GTDB taxonomy): domain Bacteria; phylum Bacteroidota; class Bacteroidia; order Flavobacteriales; family Flavobacteriaceae; genus Mesonia; species Mesonia putida. The sequence goes on along the minus strand of NZ_VIAR01000008.1, from coordinate 6,088 downwards.
TCTAGAAGTGGTGGCGAGGCTGCTAGCCGTTCTAAACGTGAAAAAGCTGCTGCTCTTAATGTAAAAATTATAGATTCTTTAATGGCTATAGATCCTTATTCTAAGATTGTTACAATGGGAGATTTTAATGATGGTCCTTATAACACAAGCATTAAAGAAGTGTTGGGCGCAAAAGCCGAAAAAGAAGATACCAAAGTAAAAGAATTGTATAACCCTATGGAAAATATGCAGAAAAAGCAAGGTATTGGCACAATAGCTTATCGCGACAGTTGGGATTTATTTGACCAAATAATTATTTCTCAAGCTTTCTTAAAAGAAGATTACAGCACTTATCAATATTATAAAGCCGGTGTTTTTAACCCAAATTATTTGGTTAATCCTCGCGGTAAGTATAAAGGTTATCCTTTTAGAAGTTTTAGTGGCGGCGGTTTTACAGGCGGTTATAGCGACCACTTTCCGGTTTACATTTACGTGATTAAAGAGGTAAATTAAAATTTAGGTTTATAAATCTAACAGCCAAGACGGCTAATTTAAACTGTTTTTCGCAGTGTGATTGTCACGCTTCAGCGGAAGCTTTAAATTAGCCGTTATATTTTATATCGCCCAAAAAAGTAAGTCTGTTCAAAGACAAAAAAAATTCACCATTTCTTCAATAGGAATAACCTTTTTTCAGTTCAAAAATTAAATTCTTTTGTTTTGGGAACCTTATGGTAAAACAGATTTCATAGTAGATATAAAAACAAAAAAGGAAGCAAAATTGCTCCCTTTTTTTGTTTTTATTTACAGATGGTTTTACAACCAAGCCGCCCACGGAATCATTGCTAATGTAGCTAGTAACGCAAGGCTATAAAAAATACTTAAGCTTTTAAACTTAGGATTTGAAGCTAATTTCTTTTTATGACGCGAGTATCCAATTGTTATTAAGATAACTGCAACAATCATTAACAACGGATGTTCTACATTGTATAAGCGTAAAGTAGGATTGCTCATTATGCTTCCCATATCTACATTTCCCGAAAACCATCTTACTTGCGGAGAAACAAAGAATAAAATTAAACCCAATAATAGCTGAATATGTGTTGCGATTAAAGCAAACAAGGAGATTCTAAAATCTTTTGGTGCATAAGAGCGTTTACCGGCCCAACCAAATATAGCATTAAAGGTTGCCAAAATTATAAGTAACAATACCAAATAGGCCCAAAAAGAATGTAAGTGAAGAAATGCTGTATACATAATATTAGTTTTTGCGCAAAGATACCTTTTTTAAAACAAAAAGTCGCTACCTAAATGGTAGCGACTTTTTTTGGCTTAATTAATAAACTATAGTGCTTAGAACTGGTATTTCACAGCTAAGTTCCAAGTTAGACCATTACCGTAGTAATAACCGTAGTTATCTTTTTGACCAACATATTCATAGTCTAAAAGGTTGTATACGTTACCTACAACTTGAATTCGGTTATCACCAAAGTTAAAGTTATAAGCAGCGCCTAAATCAAATAAAGAATATGGGCTTAACTTTTCAGATTGGTAAGTTTCGTCTTCTAAAGTAGATTCTGCAACATCTTCTACGTCTACAATTCCGTAAAGCTCTCCGTAGTAATTCCAGTTTAAATCAAAGTTAAGTTTTTTAGGTATCACATCGTAATTAACACCTAAACCTCCTGTAAATTGCGGAGCTCCACCTACTTTGGTTCCTGATAGGTCTGCGCTAATCTCATCAATAAACTCTGAATTGTTATTGTCTCTTATACGCACCGGAGAAGTACCGTCGTATTCCCAATCGCCTACAGTTACATAACCTTTTAATCGCAAGTCATCTGTAATACGGTATTGCGCATCTAATTCTAAACCTTTGTGTAGTTGCGCGATATCTGTAAATAAGAAAGATACATTATCAAATTCCGGTACACCGTCGCCATCTGGATTAGGGTCGTACTCCCCACCAACATTTTGGAACCTGTTTTCCCACTTGGTATAATAACCGTTTAAGTTAACTTGAAGGTTATTCATTTCAAATTTATAACCTGCTTCTAAACCAACAATCTCTTCGTTATCTACGGCAGGTTCTGCTAATTCTGTATTATCGCTATAAGAAGGGAATACATTATCTAAAAAGGGTTGTCTAGAATATTTTCCGGAGTTTACATAAAAAGCGTGGCCTTCTGCAAATCTCCAAGAAGCTCCACCTTTTATGTTGTAGCCTGTTTTGTTAACGGTTTCAGATTCTTTGGTACCTTCAAAATTCCCCCTATCTTCTCTTTTGTAAGATTGGTTAGAAATTGCACCTTGAAAAAATACAGAAAATTCATCGTTTGCCCATTCTACTTGACCAAAACCACCTTGGTAGTTAATATTTTCCGAGTAATCGTAATCTATACGCTCGTCTTCGTCTGCGTAGTTAAACAAAGCAGCCCAAGGGTCTGGATTAAAAGTGCTGGTTACTGTATGGTTTGGATCTCCGCCAAACTCTTCTACACGACCATCTAGACCTAATAAATCTGTTAATTGTCTAAAGTGAGTACCTTCGTAAAAACGTACATCTGCACCTACGTTGAAAGTAAGGTTTTTAAGTGTATCGTACTCGTAGTTAATTACAGAACCATACCAAGCGTGGTTATTTACAGAAGCTCTTAAAAGCGTACCGTCGTAACCTTTACTATAACGGTTACCGTTTTCGTCTGGCTCTATGGCTGCGTTAGCTACATTTTGAATATACGTCCAATCTATTTCTCCGTTAGACGGAATGTAGGCACCGCCTTGTAACGGATTTTCTGGAGCGGGAGCATAATCTACGTAACGAACACCGTTACCGTAATCGCCGGTACCACCACCTCTACCAAAAGAAGCATATACTACGGTAGATAAGTCTGATTTTTCAGAAATATTCCAGTCCCAGTTTAAGTTCATAACCGGTTTGTGGTAATAGTTTCTACGCAAGCTTAAATACTCACCGTTGTTATAACCATAGTTATTGTTGTATTTAATACCGTATTTATCATAAAGTTCTTGATCTTTAGAGAAGTTTTGATCGTGCCATTGTGGCGCACCGGTCAACAAGAAGTTGAAGTTGTGATCGCCGGCTTTTTTCCCTACAGAAAAGAAATAGTTTTGCCCTTGGCCTCTGGTACCTTTTGCATATTTGGCGTGTGCTTGCCAGTAATCTAACAAGAAAGAAAAGCCCCAGCCGCTTTCGCTTAAACCGGTATCGTAAGAAACTGTACCTTTAAAGTAGCTATCGTTTCCTACTAAAAATCTTGCAAAACCACCTTCTGAACGGTTGGTTGCTTTGGTAACAATGTTTATGGTACCACCAACAGAAGAAATAGCCAATTTAGAAGAACCTAGACCTCTTTGTACTTGCACCGCATTAGCGATATCTGATAAACCTGCCCAGTTAGACCAGTACATTTTACCGTCTTCCATCCCGTTAATTGGTTGCCCGTTTAACAAGAAAGCTGTATTGGTTTGATCAAAACCACGAACGTACATTTGAGAATCTCCAAAACCTCCTGACTCATTAGAAACATACACAGAAGGCGTATTTTTCATAATTTGTGGAAACTCTACGTTACCCACTGCCCGCTGCTGAATTTCAGCTTTAGTAATGGTAGAAACGGCAATTGGAGTTTTACGATCATCTTCCAAATCTATTACCCCACGACCTACTAGAACAATTTCCCCCAAAGCACTTGCATCTGGCATTAAGTCTATGCTGCCTAAATTTTGTGTTTGGTTTTGCTGTACGCTATAGCCAACTGTTTTGGCTTTAAAGCCAACATAAGTTATCTCAATTTCTCCAGATAATTGGTTTACCTCTAAAGAGAAATTCCCGTCAAAATCTGTGGTTGTACCAGCAGATGTTCCTTTTACCATTACATTGGCACCTGGTAAAGGTGTACCCATATCGGCATCTTTTACCGTTCCGGTAATAGTAGTTTGAGCATAAATGAAACTTGTTGTTAAAAACAAGATCATCAAAAAGGCTTTTTTCATTTCAATAATTGTTAAAATTTGTTTTTGGTTATCACAGCAAAAAAAATATTTTTTTACTGTTTGTTGTTTACCTAAACATTAAATTAAGTTTAAGTTATTTCTTTACTTTTTATTTACTGAACAATGTTTTTATAAAAAAAGCCTTAGGAACTAAACGCCTAAAGCTTTTTTATCTATACTCTTTATATTATCCAATTCTTTCTTTAAAGGTTCTATAGCCATAAAATAATCTGGTTTTAAAGATTCTTTTAAAGGCTCAGAACTAGGTAAATTTTGTTTATACGGGTCTACTTGTCTTCCGTAAACCCAAAACCTGTAACAAACATGCGGACCGGTTGCCAAGCCGGTACTTCCTACAAAACCTATTATATCTCCTTGTTTAACGCGTTGTCCAACTTTTGCATTGCGTTTAGACATGTGTAAATATTGCGTTGTATATTTTTCACTATGTCTTACTTTTACATAATTGCCGTTTCCGCGCGTGTAACTAGATTTTATTACCACGCCGTCTGCAGTAGACCAAATTGGCGTTCCCGTGGGTGCGGCATAATCTGTTCCTTTGTGCGCTTTCCACCTTTTTTGTACGGGGTGAAAGCGGCGTTTAGTATAACGCGAAGAAATACGGCTAAATTTTAACGGAGCTTTTAAAAAGAAACTTTGTAAAGATTCTGCTTCATCATCATAATATTCGGGAAAACCGCTAATACTGTCGTTGCCGTATTGAAAAGCATAATAATCGTTGCCGTAATGCGATAAAACAGCTGCTTCTATATTGGCCAATCCGGCATAAACCGTATCGTTGATATATTTTTCGTTATAAATTAATTTAAAACGGTCTCCTTTTTGAATTTTAAAGAAATCTACTTTCCACTGAAAAATGTCTGCCAGTTTATCTGCCAATAAAATACTTAACCCGGCATTATCCATAGCCGCAGAAAGCGAAGATGTTATAATACCCGAAGCTTTTTTGCGCTTAATAGTTACGGGTTTTTTGGCGCGGTATGCAGTGATAGAGTCTTCTAAATTGATTACAGTATAATTTACCCGGTCGTTTTCGTAAATAAAAGCTTTTATACTTTTGGCAGAATCTTTTTCTTTTAAAATAGTATAAGGTCTCCCGGCACGAAGGCGGGCAACATCAAAACTATCTTTTACCTTTTGTACAATTTTATAAACTTGGGCGGGAGAAACGCCATTGGTATCCATAATACCACCAAAAAAATCTCCGGGCCTAACCGTATCTTTAACAATATCGTATTGGTTTAACGTGAAGCCGTATTCTTTGCGGATTGGAGCCGGTTTTTCTATCTCCGCTTTGGTGATTTGTTTCGGCTCCTTTTTATCGTCTTTGCAAGCATAGAATGCTAGAGACATTAGGAGTAGTAATATTAGGTTGTGCGTTTTTTTCAAAGGATATAATTTCTATAATTCCATCTGTAAAACTTTTGCAAAAGTATTCATTATACTTCTACCCTACAACAAAAAAGAAAGCAAATTATTATATTTATTTTAAGATAAAAATATTGTTTTTTTGAATGTGGACTCTTACAATATAGTATATACTAATTGAATTCCCTTAAATTGGATCGCTCATTAGTTAGCAAAGAGGCAAATATATCCTTAGTTTAGAAAAATTGATTCTTCTTTATTGAAAACAATACCGTTTTTACCATTTAGAAATTATACTTAAATAGATTACTGCCCGATTAAAAAAACTTGCACTTAAAATCAACAATAGTTATTTTCAATAAAATTTGTTTGTTCATTTTTTTCATTGACAAATCCCGAAGCGTCCTTTAGGTTTGCAATACATAAATTTACTTATTTTAAAAAGGATGATAATGATGATGAAAATTTCTTTTTTTGCTTCTTTTTTTCTTTGTTGATAAGTCTAAATTTGTTGATAAACAAAAAAAGAACGGGGTGAACTTCCGAAGCCTCTAGGCTAATGGCCTTAGTCCCGTATTAGTCCCCGTTCTTTATTAACCTGGTTGCAAGGACCAAATAGAATTTTAGCAATTTACCTAGTAAAGGTGTTAGTCAAAGCAACCATTTAAAACCACTAAATTATGGAAACAAAAGAAACTATCGGTAT
>NZ_VIAR01000007.1 GCF_006546625.1 Haloflavibacter putidus | reverse complement strand
GTACTGACGCCATGTTCACGGCTGATTTCAACCGCCGTTTTTCCGTTATCAAATTCTTTGAGGATCTTAGCGATCTGTTGTGGGGAAAATTTACTCTTTTTCATACTGTTTAAATTTAAGATAAATATTCTACTTTTAAACAGTTCGGTTTTAAGGGAAGCTTACACCTACAACCCTTATTGTGCTTACAAGCATTGAAAGCACATAAAAATAATAGATTTCGAAGCTTCTTATTGCCCACTTTACTAATCCTACTTCTACCTCTAACACTACTGCCTGATTCCCGTATAGTTGGGGTGATTCCTACGTAACTACAAAGCTGCGAAGCCTTCTCAAACTTGGCAAACCCATCTGTAACTACCACTAAAAACAAGGCGGTTTTGATTCCGATTCCAGGTATGCTCGTTAGCAAGGTTAGTTGCTGTTGCTGTTCTTGTTTGACAAGCTCCAGTAAGCGAGCTTCAATTCCCTTGACCTCTTTATCCAAATGTTTGAGATTACGCTTTAAAGATCTGTAAACATACTTAGAGGGAATACCTAGAACTTCCTCGCCGTGAAGTTTATTCTTTGTGGCGGTTCGCTTCTTTAGGTAACTATCCAGAAGTCGAAAAAGCTGAAGACATTCTGCCTGTACATCATTAAGTGCATTATAAAGCGCCACTTCAGTAGATAACCCATAATCACAAATAGCCTTGGCATCGCTCTTATCGGTCTTTATTTTTGATAATTTCATCTGAATAAAACGCTTAACTGACAAAGGGTTTACTACCGATACCGGTATACCGTTTTTGTAAAGAAACTGTGCAAGTCGATAATGGTAATACCCTGTGGCTTCCATCACTACCAAAGTGTCTACTGCTAATGTGCTGACAAATAATTTAAATCCTGAAGAATCATTCTTAAATTGAGAATGACCTCCTTCACTGCTATAAACATCAAAAACATCTTTACTGGTATCAACTCCAAAAGTTTCTTTATATTTATCCATAAGAACTGATTTTATGAAAGAGCATACTACCGTGATCACAACAACTTGAAAACGAGGTCTAAAGCCTCACAGAACTGAACGTGATTAAAGTAGTTAAAGAGAGGGGATTATCAATGTTGTCGAAGTCTAACGCTTCACCGTATATCATAACCTTAATCCTCTCTTTGTTCTTTCTGATTTATACTATAAAATTAATGAATAACAAACTTAAGACGTGTATAATTCATTGCTAGTTATAGCCTACTTACGAAAATCCTCGCGGATTTTCTATTCGGTTCTTATTTGCTAAATTCCATGCTTAAAACACGTTGTGCGTAATTTAAAAAAACAATCACGATATGAGTTTAAAATTTGCTTTCAATTTAAAATCAAACGATTTTGAAAAACTTAAATATATCATCGTAGGAGATAATCCAGGTAAAAACGAATACGAACAAAACAAATTTTTCATAGGACAATCTGGAACTCAATTACGTAACCATTTTAAGAATAATGGATTGACTGAAAATTTTGAAGAAGAGTGTTTAATATTTAATAAAACATTTTTAAGTACAGATAAAACTAATGGTTTAAATAATATTAAAGAAAAAATTAGTTCAAAAAACTTTGATAGAATACTATATTTTTCGGCTTATGAAATCGCAAATTACTCAAATAATTTAAATCTTCCGATTTTAATATTTGGTAAAAGTAAACTCGAAAAAGGAAAGATATTTTATCCTTTTTGGAATAAACTTTCAGAGCTTTGCGATTCAAATAAAATTTTCGTTTTTAGCCATCCTTCCAATTCAAATTTTACAAAAGAATGGAATAAGCATCGAGCAACTCAAAAAAATAAAAATAATCGAGAATTGCTTAATTATATCGGACAACTTAACACACAAAAACTAAATAATTCAAATGGATAAAATTAAAAAAACATTCAGAGATTTTTTCGGGTTTGGTTTAAATTCATTGAATAATTCGGGAACTATTCAGAGAAATAGTTTGACTATTAATTATGTTTTAAATGTGGATTTATCGGGAAATACTATTATGGATTTATTAATATTTGAAGATAATATTTTCCCACCCGTTCACAAAAGAATAAACTATGACGGCAAAATTATAGATTTAGAAAATTTTCAGTTCAGTATAATTTATGAAACGGAAAGAGAGAAAAAATTAGAACAGGATAAAATGACAATTAAAAATAAAAAAATTGCGCAAAATATTATAAAAAAGAAATTAGCTAAAAAATCAGATAAATGGATAAATAATTACATACAACTCCGTACATAGCCTAATGCTTCAAAGTTTTTATTCCAAATTATGCAAAAACTTCCTATTTTTGGTTTCCAACCGAATAATTAGCGCGTGTTTTCACGCTACGAGAAATATTCAAAACCGTTACGCTTAAGTTAAAAAAATGAAACGCTAAATAAAATAAAACTGAATTAATTTAAAATGGGCTACGGAGCAGGACACGTAATGGATATGATTAATCGGATGAAACAAAACCGAGCTCAACGCCCATCGAACCGAGCAAAATTTAAAGAAAATAATCGTGAAGGAATCTATTCAACTAACAAGAAATCGAAACGACCGAATTTTAAAACTGTATAAAAAAAAGAGCTGAATAAAATAAAAAAACAGATTCGTGAGCGTGCTAAAATAGAAAGAAAAAAAGAACGATTAATTTATGGAATTTTTATTATTTGTGGATTAATTTCAATAATTGGAATTCTAATTTGGCTGAATTAAAAATCTGGCTTGCGCTTAACCGAAAATAATTGCTAATTTAAACGAAACAAGCAATACACACACGTTTTGCAGAATATGAAAAATGAAAACGTCAAAAGCAATAACAGTTGGAACAACCATTCTTTTAACTAATTTAATTATCTATGCAGTAATTGTAGAAAAAGGAGATATTAACACTATAGGTTTAATTTTTGTGATATTTTTAATTCCTGCAATTGTCCTGGGATTTTTAAATGGTTTCTTCCTTGATTTAGCAAATAAACGTCAAAAGATGATAGAAAAACGCATTTGGAGCTTAATTCCTATTCTGTTGCTGACAATATTGGCTATAGCTGATTTCCGACTTCTGCATGCCGATATGTCTTTTTTGGGCGTGCTAGGTTTAGTTGCTTTCGGAATAACTAATTTGATTTGGAACCTCAAATTGAATAATAAAACGGATGAAAATACTTTGCACAACAAAAATCAATAATGAATAAGGAAGCATGAAAAGTTCCGGTAAAAATCAAATAGCACCTGATTTAAAACCAATCTGGACGAAAAAAAATACTTTGCACAACGCCATATATAGCTTAATGCTTAAAAGTTTTTATTCCAAATTATGCAAAAATTTCCTATTTTTGGTTTTCAACCGAATAGTTCACGCCTGTTTTCAAGTTACGCGCAATATACACATACGTTGTACTACATATGAAAAAACTAATCCTCCACTCAATAACTTAATGCAACACAATAATAACAACACAAAAACACGTTAAGTACAATTTAGATGAAAATAAAAGTTTTAATTATAATAGTTATTTTAATTGCATCATACACAGCTAATGCTCAATCCAATAACTTGAAGAAAGACAGTCTTATAGAAGACTTTACCTATTATGAACCAATATTTGTCCACCACAAACCTAACCACCCGAGTATTGTATACCAAAGATTTGAAGAAATTTCTACCATAGCGCTTGACTCTGTTTTTAAAACGGAAAAATCAAAATATAAAATAGAGCAAAAAAATGACTTGAAATTCAATATTGCTATCAAAAATAAATTGGTATCTATTATTGAAATGCGCAATAAAAAAGGAATAGATATTGATTTTACATCAGAATTAAAATCTATCCGTGAAAAAACTGCTAGTCGGTATGGTATTTTTTTCCTCATAAAAACTAAAAGCAGCACATCTAACACCACAACCGCAATTAGTAAAATAAGGTTAGAGGTTATTATTATAGATTTCATCAAAAAACAACCTATTTTTTACAGAAAATCCAGAAATTTATCGCCAAAATATAATGGCGGTTATGCGCATACTTTAATAAAAAATCTAGATTATATTTATAGGAAAATAAAAGATTAAATTGAATAAAAAGCTTAACTGTATTGATAAATTGGTACTATTAATTTATTTACCAATACATCTTGCGGCATAATAATATTTAAGTACCAAGTAACTCACCTTATATATATTACCATTTTAATGAAAACGAAATGCACAATAATTTCAGTAATTGCAATATTACTTCTCGTTTCTTGTAGTAACGAAGAAAAACCAAAAGTAATTTATCCCAAAAATACCAACGATAAATCTAAAGAATTAAAAAAAGATTCTACCCTAATTGAAATTGCAGATATGCCAATTCATATTGATAGTACAAAATATCTAATTCATCCCATTGGAGAGTATAAATTGTATGGTTCAAGAAATAAAAGTTACTTCGGTTCTTCAAATTTGGGGTCTGGAAACTTTTCTATATCAAATTATAACCGATATGAAATCACGGGAAACCTTCATAATTTAAAATTTCAAAGACTAGACTCAGAAAACCTCACACAGCTAACCAATAAAAACATCCGAATTCAAACGGTAACATTTCTAAGGAATCTATTTGATAACACGGGAAAACAAATTTTAATTTACCGCATTTTAGATAAAGACACGAACCGCGACAATAAACTTGATGATAATGATATAAAAACCTTATATAGTAGTAATATAAATGGCAGTAATTTTACTAAACTAACTTCAGATTTTCAAGAACTAATTGATTGGAAAGTGTTAGACATCAAAAATCGTTTATACTTTCGGAGTGTTGAAGACACTAATAAAAATGGTGAATTTGACAAAGAAGATAAAATTCATTATCAGTACGTCGATTTCAATAAGAATAAGCTAAAAGTAAACAAATACCAACCAATATAAGCAACCTCACAGCATTATGAATAACATGTAGATTTTTTATTGATATTTTGAAAAAATGTGGTTTTCCCTCATCATCAATAAATACGATAAAAGCATAAGTTATAACAACTTCTTCGGCTTTCTAAAACAAGTCAATTATTGTAAATTGCAAATCAATTGAACAGAGGAAAACAGAAAATTTATGCAAGACAATAAAGTGCTGGAGCAGATAAAAAAAGTTGTAAAAAACACCCCTAAAGATTGGTTACAACTCACCACCCACCGTTTAGATATATACGAAGAAGAACAAGCCAAAACCCAATTTCTAGAAGAGTTCGAAAAATTATTGGCAATAAATAATTCAGCAGAAAATCTTCAAACAGAACTTCAAAAACTACCAACAGCGTACGATTATATTCGGTTGGGACATCCGCTTTCTTGCGTTTTAGAATGGAGTGTTGCTAAGTTGAATAATTTTAAGTCTGAAAATGTAATTAGTTTTCAGTCGCAAAGCATGCCAATTTTGGCAATTCTAAGAAAAAACGCTTTAGACAATAAACCTACACAAATAGTTTATACAGAAACTTTACCAGATTTTTTTGATGCCGAAACTATCAAACGGGTTTATGGTTATAAATTTGATTTACTGAAAGTAGAAAGTAAGCAAACAATTTCTACCACAGAAGATTACAATTCAAACGCTAGCACTGTTTTTATTTCACAAAACAACAATTGGCATCAAATCGCAGAAACAACAGATTGGCAAAACTTAGCAATCGATTTTCATCTTTCCATAAATGCAGAATTGGGTAGTGTTTTACTGATAAATGGCGAACAGAACAACAACTATATATCGGCCATTCAACACGTAAGAAGGAGGGAAACTGTTGCAATGACGCCGGCAAATTGCTTTACAGCTTTACAAGCTTTGGCAGAAAAATCTTCTTTACCATCTGCCAAGAAAAATTTTCAAAAAGACAAATCGCTTGTTTCTACTTCTATAAAGGAAGTTACCGGCACCAGCAATAAGAATTTAGTAGCTTCTTCCGGCTTGTCTATGCAATATGCAATTATGATGGGCTTGGTGCACGACGCCTTAGAAAATCATAAAGACAAAGAAATTAAATTTATTGTTCCGCCAAATTGTTACGGTGGCACCAACGATCAAGCAAGACGTGTAGCCGCCAGTATAGAAAATGTAGAAGTGGTAGACTTGCCGGTAGATGGCGATAACGATATGGTTAAAAGCATTGATACGATTTTAGACCGAATTGCCAAAAAAGATGCCGTGCCGTATATTATTGCAGAAATTCCTACTAACCCACGTGTAGAAGTGCCAAACTTAACAGAATTAAAGAAAGTTCTAAGCACTAAACGCCAAACCAAAACTGGCGAAACAGCCATTGCTCCTGTTTTTATCTTAGACCAAACTTTTTGTCCTAATGTGCAGTTTTTAAGCGAAAATGCTTCTGCTGAAAGTAAAAATAACATACTTGCAAACGTTAAAGCTCTTTCTTACGTAAGCGGATCTAAATTTCCCAGCGGCGGGAAATGTACAGCCGGCTATTGCGTTGGGAACAATAAAACACAAGCTCTTATAGATAAAATAGAAAAGCATTTACACCTCTGCGATAATGAAGCTACAGCTTTGCAATATGAAATATTGGCAAAACAAATGCCTTCTATGACGCAAAGAATACAAGATGCTTATAAAAACACCCGAAAATTTGTAAACTTTATTCAAGAAGTTTTACCAGGTGCAAAAATCAATTTTGTTACAGAAGACTTGGCAGAACATGATTTTACGCCCTCGGTATTTTCGTTAGACTTGCCTACCAAAGGAAATAGTAGTGAGGAAAAAGAAGCCTATAAAAGAGCTCTAAACCTAAAATTAATCAATTTGATGATTACCGAGATTCCTAAAGAGAGTAAGTTTTGTGTAAGTTACGGACAGTTAAAAGGCGTTTATTGGACTGTTCCCGCAACCTCAACCCAAGGCACTACAAAAGAGGGAGATAAAGATTATATTGTTCGCGTTTCTGTGGCGCCAAATGTAAATTTAGAGCGGCACAAAGAGGTTTTCAAAAAATTTGTAAGAAGCACTTAGCCATAAATTATTGGGAGGTTTAAAGCCTCCCAATTTATTTTTATATATTAATACGTTGTTTTTCGATGTATCGGAATTATTTCGGTTTTGAATTATTCAAGTAATAAAACTTTTTTATTTAAACGCTTTATTTAAAATACTCATTACTCCTCTTATAAAGGCAGCACTGGTTAAAACCTTTACAATAGATTTTTTAGCATCACTAGAACCTGACTTTCTAGAAGATGCTTTTTCTATTTTTTGCCGTTCTGCTTTTGCTTTTACTTGATTAGCTTCTTTTTCTGCAATTTCTATTTTTTCGGCAAGCATTTCGTAAGCACTTTCTCTATTTATAGATAGATTATATTTAGGTACCAAAGCAGAATTTGCAATAACAACTTCTAATTCCGTAGGCGTTAAAACCTCCATCTGACTCATTGGAGCGCGCAGCATTGTCGCAGCAAGCGGCGTAGGTCTTCCTTTTTCGTCTAAAGCAGAAATAAAAGCCTCACCGGTTCCTAAAGCCGTTAATTCTTCTTTTGTGTCGTAAAATTTGGATAGAGGATAATTTTGCGCTGCTAATTTTATGGCTTTTCTATCGTTTGCAGTAAATGCGCGTAAAGCATGTTGTACTTTTAAACCTAACTGACTTAAAATTTCTTTTGGAACATCTGTTGGGTTTTGTGTTACAAAATACAAACCAACACCTTTACTGCGTATTAATTTTACAATACTTTCAATTTGATCCATCAAGGCGTCAGATGCTTCTTTAAATACCAAATGCGCTTCATCTATAAACAATACCAACTTTGGCTTATCACTATCGCCTTGCTCGGGAAAAGTAGAATAAATTTCTGCCAATAAGCTTAGCATAAACGTAGAAAAAAGTTTTGGTTTATCTTGTATATCAGTTAATCTAATAACATTTACATAGGCTTCTCCGGTATCTTTTTTTCGTAATAAATCTTGTACTTCAAAGCTGGGTTCTCCAAAAAATAAATCGCCACCTTGTTGTTCTAAATTCACTATTTTTCTTAAAATAGCTCCGGTAGATGCTTTAGAAACTCCGCCATATTCTCGTTCAAACTTCTCTTCTCCCTCTTCTGTAATGTATCGCAGCAATCCTTTAAGATCTTCTAAATCTAATAAAGGCATTTTATTATCATCGCAATATTTAAAAATAATGCCTAAAATTCCGGTTTGGGTATCGCTTAGGTTTAGAATTCTAGATAGCAATACAGGTCCAAATTCTGTTACGGTAGCGCGCAATTTAACACCATTTTGTTTAGAAAGGCTAAGAATCTCTACGGGAGAAGCTTTTGCTTGAAACGCATAACCAATTTGTTTGTGTCTGTCTGCCAATTTATCTGCAATTGGCGAAGCTTTTGCTAAGCCGCTTAAATCTCCTTTTATATCCATTAATAAAACCGGAACTCCTTTAGCACTTAAATTTTCTGCCAAAATTTGCAAGGTTTTGGTTTTACCTGTTCCTGTGGCCCCGGCAATAAGTCCGTGCCTATTCATGGTTTTTAATGGTATTTGCACTTTGGTTTCGGCTTCTGGCACACCATCTAACATAGCTGCTCCCATATAAATTGTCTCACCTTTTGCTTGGTAACCCTTGTTTATATGGTCTATAAATTCTTTTGTTTTAGTCATCTGTATAATTTTGCAGAAAAGAGAATAATTTAAGTACGGTCAGGTTTTAAAAGTACGAGACTTGTTTATTGTGCTCCTAAAATTAATCAAATTTCTTAAAATATTTACTATTCTCAATTAATTATAACAGCTAGCTAGTTTTAAAAATAAGCGCGAACAAACGGAGAAAGAGGTGAGGCATAAATACTTTTATCATCATCATACAACACATTATAACGCACGCCAATACTAAAATTATCTATTATATATCCTAAACCTAAGTATAAGCCGGTATTCCAGAAGTTATCTTCAAAATTTTCTCCAACATAATTAAATTCTCGATTTACCCGCAGTTGCTCCAATTCTGCCGAAATTTGTAGGTCTAAAACAGGATTAACCATTGCCAGTAAACTACCTCCGTATACAAATGCATTATAATTATCGCCGTTCATATAAGTAAAATTAAGACCTACGCCCGTGGCCACGTGACGATTAAATTCGTAAATAGCACTTGGTATTATCGTACCGCTAAAGCCGCTATCAGACCAACTTAATCCAAAATTTCCGCCGTAGCGTACGTGACTCCAAAAATCGTAAGTCCGGTTAGTGGGCTCTTCTTGATTTATTATTTGCGCAGAGAGCTGAAATCCGCCGAAGAGCAATAAAATTAAAAGTAATTTTTGCAGTTTTCTCATAAGAAAGCTAGTGTTGGTTAAAGTTGGTGGTTGTAGTTGTGTGTTTTGTATTGTAAGTAAATTTTTCCTTTACGGAATTATTCAGTAAAAAAATAAATCATCTTCCCGAAAACAAAGATGGGATAAATCTACTTTAGTTCTCGGGAAGATTATTGCTTATGCTAGATCCAAAGCAATTTCTATCATTTGATTAAAGCTGCTTTGTCTTTCTTGGTGACTACTCTCTTGCTTGGTAACCAAAGAATCTGAAATAGTCAAAACAGATAAGGCATTTACTTTATGTTGCGCGGCTATAGTATACAATCCTGCGGTTTCCATCTCTACGCATAAAACGCCAAAATCTGCCCATTTTTTATAATATTCAGGGTTATCATCATAAAAAACATCTGCAGATAGCACGTTACCGGCTTTTACTGCAATTTTATTTTCTTTAGCTATTTGTACCGCTTTTAGAAACAATTCGCTACTAGCGGTAGGCGCATAAGTCGCCATATTAAAACGTGCATTGTTCATTGCAGAGGTTGTAGAGGCAGACATAGCAATTACAATATCGCGTAATTCTACATTTTCTTGATAAGAACCGGCAGAGCCAACTCTAATTAAATTTTTTACGCCGTAATCTGTAATTAATTCGTGGCAGTATATCAACGCAGATGGTATTCCCATTCCCGTGCCTTGCACAGATATTCTTTTACCTTTATAAGTTCCTGTAAACCCTAACATACCGCGAACTTCGTTATAACATACTGCATCTTCTAAAAATGTTTCTGCTATCCATTTTGCTCGTAACGGATCTCCCGGAAGTAAAACTGTTTCTGCTATTTCGTTTTCTTTGGCTTCTAAATGTACACTCATTCTGCTATTTATTTTTTAGAATTAACAATTGCTATTCCCGACGATGTACCAATACGGGAAACTCCTTTTTCTATATATTGTATGGCGGTGGCGTAATCTCTTATGCCTCCAGAGGCTTTTATTTTTGCTTTATCTTCTACAACTTCTTTCATTAAGCCTACATCGTGTAAAGTTGCGCCGCCACTACCAAAGCCGGTAGAAGTTTTTACAAAATCTGCTTTTGCATTTAATGCTAATTGGCAGGCAATGCGCTTTTCGTCATCGGTTAAATAGCAGGTTTCTATAATTACCTTTAAAACCTTGTTGCCAATAGCTTCTTTTATTTGTTGTATATCGTTTTCTACGGCATCATATTCTTTGGCTTTTAGCCAGCCAATATTTATAACCATATCTACCTCGTCTGCACCATTTTCTATGCAAATTTTAGCTTCGGCTATTTTCGCTTCTGTGCTCATTGCTCCTAAAGGAAAACCAACAACGGCTGCTATTTTTACAGAGGTATTTTTTAAATGTTTTTTTGCCGCTGTTACATGGCAACCATTTACGCAAACTGCATAAAAATTGTTGGTTGCTGCCTCTTTACACAAATCTTCTATCATTTGTGGGGTAGCAGTTGGTTTTAGTTGCGTGTGATCTATATATTCTTTTAACTCCATTATCTGTGTTGATTTATTATCGTTACTATCTCGTCTTTTTGCAATACGCCAGATTGGCGCCAAACCGGATTGCCGTTTTTAAATAAAATCATAGTAGGCACTCCCCTAACCTGAAATTTGGAGGCCAAAGCTTGATTTTTGTCTACATCTATTTTTATAATTTTAAGATTGTCTGCCATTGCGCTTTTTACTTCCTTTAAAATAGGCGATAGCATCTTGCAAGGTCCGCACCAGTCTGCATAAAAATCTACTAAAACCGGAACATCTCCGGCTATTATGGTTTTAAAATTATTTTTCATTAGTTGTTTTTTGGACGTTCAAATTTAAAATAATACAGCCCTCTAAGTTATGATAATTCTCAGAAACTACACAATAACTAAATTTATGTATTTTTGCAACGATGAAAACCTTTGAAGAGAAAAATAAAGATATTTTTGGCGTCCTGTTCGAGTCTGTGGCAGAAGGCATTATTGTGGTAAACAAAAAGCAAATAATTGTTGCCAGCAACGCTTCTGCAAATAAATTGTTTAGGTACAAACCTGGCGAATTAAAAGGCCAGCACCTTAATGTTCTGGTTCCTAAAACGTCTAACACGCCACACGAAAATTATGCTGGTCATTTTGTAAAATATGGCGATAGCAGACAAATGGGACACGGCAGAGATTTATATGGTTTACGGAAAGATAATACTAAATTTCCGGTAGAAATTGGTTTAAATCCGTTTGAAATTGATGGTGATAAGTATGTTATGGCCATGGTTATAGATATAAGTGTACGTAAAGAACACCAAAAACAAATCTTAGACCTCAACAATGCGTTAGAAAGAAAAATAGAGCAACGCACCAACGAGTTGCGCAGTACAGTTTTAGACCTTAAAGAAGAAATAAACCGCAGACATAAAGCAGAAAGTAAAATTAAAGCTTCTTTAGAAAAAGAACGGGAACTCAATAATTTAAAAACAAAATTTTTATCTATGGTCTCGCACGAATTTAAAACGCCTTTAAGCGGCATTTTAACTTCGGCTACTTTGGCGGGCAAATACCCCAAAGAAGAGCAACAACCCAAACGCGAAAACCACCTAAAAACCATAAAAGCAAAGGTGAAATACCTTAATAGCATCTTGAGTGATTTTTTATCGCTAGAGCGGATGGAAACCGGGAAAGTAGATTATAAGTTTACCAAATTTCCGTTAAGCAGAGTGATAAACACCGTGGTGTATGAAGCTAATATGTTGTTAAAAGACGGACAAAAAATAAACTATCCAGATAATATTGATGAAATAGAATTGTATTTTGACGAAAAGATCTTGCAATTATCATTAACCAACCTATTAAACAACTCTATAAAATATTCCCCGGAAGGGAAAGAAATAAGTATTACCGCCAACAACCGTGAAAACAATTTTATTTTGCATATAACAGATGAAGGCATTGGAATACCCGAGCAAGAAAAAAAGCATATTTTTAGACGCTATTTTAGAGCAGAAAATGCTGTTTTACAAGAAGGGACCGGCATTGGGCTAAATATTATCAAGAACCATTTAGAGAACTTAAACGCAAAATTAAAGTTTGAAAGTCAACTGGGAAAAGGCAGTACTTTTAGCATAGAAATACCAAAACAACAACCCCAAGAAGAACAATAAGTATATGAAAACTATTCTTTTGATCGAAGACGACACCGCATTACGTGAAAATACAGCAGAATTATTAGAGTTATCTGACTATAAAGTGAATACCGCGCCAAATGGTAAAATTGGTATTGAAAAAGCCAAAACAGAAATACCCGATATTATAATCTGCGATATAATGATGCCAGAAATGGACGGTTATGCAGTGCTGCACAACCTAAGCCAAAAGGAAGAAACAAAATATATACCCTTTGTTTTTCTATCTGCTAAAACAGAACCAAAAGAAGTACGTAAAGGCATGAACCTTGGGGCAGACGATTATTTGACCAAACCTTATGACGAAGAAGATTTATTGAATGCCATAGAAAGCAGGTTGGCAAAATCTACTATTTTAAAAAAAAGTCGTGTTACCCAAAAAGCAACAGCTAAAGAAGAAGATGACTTACGCAACCTTAACGAATTGAAAAACTTTTTTGATGATTATGGCAAGCTTTTTAAATTTAAAAAAGGAGAGGTCATCTACAAAAAAGGAGAACACTCAAATATGATTTACCTCATCTTGCGCGGAGTGGTAAAAACACATAGTATAGACGAAAACGGAAAAGAATTAATAACCACTTTATACAAACCGGACGATTTTTTAGGCTTCACTTCTTTTATAGATAATATACCTTATCACGAGTCTGCAACGGCCGTAGAGGCGGTAGAACTAGCCGGAGTATCTAAAAAGGAATTAAAAGATATTTTAGAGCAAAACCGTAGTTTATCCTTAGAATTAATGAACATTCTAACCGATAATCTATCCGATATAAAAAACCAATTATTGCAAATGGCTTACAGTTCTGTACGGAAGAAAACGGCACAAACCATTTTACAATTTGTAGACGTTATGAATCAAAAACCCGGAGAACCCATAAAAATAACCCGGAGTGATTTGGCCAGTGTAGCCGGCATTGCCACAGAAAGCTTGATTAGAACCCTTTCTAATTTCAAAAAAGAAGATTTAATAGAGATAGAAGGACGAACCATAAAAGTTTTGGACGCAGAAGGTTTGGCGTTGGTTAACTAATTTCTATAAAAATTTCTAAATTTTGAAACAAAGACAGACTATTTATCAATAAAGTTTCTGTTATTAATTAAACTATAAAAAAGTATAAAATCTAAGGTTTGAGGACTGCAAGACCCTCTTAAGCAAAAAGATAAGAATAGTTTTAAACAAAACTGATTAATATCATTCTTTACATAGGTACATCAAATTACATTTGCTACGTAATAAAGTTTTAAGAATGAATGTTTTAATAACTACAGATTTTTCGAAGAATGCAAGAAATGCCGTTTGTTACGCCCTTTCTTTTTTTGGTAATGTAGATGCCCAATTTCATATTCTTCACGTAGAAAACAACTTAGAACAAGCGCCGTTTTTAGAAGACACTTCTACCGCCGCCAGCATAACTGTAGAAAACAACACAGCAACAAATAAATTAGAACGTTTAAAAGAATTGTTGATTAAGAAAAAATTGGCAGTTCCTAGCAAAATCAGTTTGCATTTTGAGCAGAAAAAATTTATTGACGTTATACGTGAAAAAGTAGAAACACTTTCTATAGATTTTATTGCTATGGGCACCAAAGGCGCATCGGCTTTAAAACAATCTACCGTTGGTAGTCATACCACAGATGTAATAACCAGGGTAAAATGTCCGGTTTTTGTTATTCCCGAGAAGGCAACTTACCAACCGCCAAAATCTGTTGTCTTTCCTACAGATTTTAATAGTATTTATCAATCTAAAGTCTTACGAACCCTATCGCACATTTTATTACTGAATAAAGCTGAGCTTAGCGTTTTATACGTTTCTAAAAAAAACGAAGAGCTTAGTCTTCAACAAAAAAAACACAAGCGCGCCATACGCGCTTATTTAAAATATTTACCGCATAATTTTCACTTTACAGTGAATAGTACATTAGAAGAAGCCTTACAGGTATTTTTAGAAAGTCATAACATTTCTATTATTGCTATGTCTGCAAAAAATATTAACCTCTTTCAACATTTATTATTTCATCCGGAATTGGAGAAAATAAGTTATCCGGAAAGATTGCCTTTTTTGGTTCTTCACGAATAAAATCAAAGAAAACATGAGTTCATTAGTTCAAAAATATAATATTCCCGGACCGCGTTACACCAGTTATCCAACCGTTCCTTATTGGGAAGATAAAAGTTTTACCCCGAAAAAATGGGAAAAATCTTTTCAAAAAGCATTTATAGAAAGTAACGCTAGCGAAGGTATAAGCCTTTATATTCATTTACCGTTTTGCGAGAGCCTTTGCACTTTTTGCGGTTGTAACAAACGCATTACTAAACGCCACGAGGTAGAAACTCCGTATATGGAATCTGTTCTAAAAGAATGGCGTATGTATTGCGACAAACTTCCTGAAAAACCCCTTATCAAAGAAATTCACTTAGGTGGTGGCACGCCCACGTTTTTTAGTCCAGAAAACCTTCAGTACCTAATAAATTCTATTTTTGAAACTGCCAACAGAGCAGAAAATCACGAATTTAGTTTTGAAGGCCACCCCAACAATACAACTAGAGAACATTTACAAGCTTTATATGATGTGGGTTTTAGACGGGTAAGTTATGGCGTACAAGATTATACAATGAAGGTGCAAATTGCCATACACCGTATACAACCTTTTGAAAATGTAAAACGCGCTACAGAAGAAGCTCGCGAAGTAGGTTACACTTCTGTAAGTCATGATATAATTTTCGGTTTGCCTTTTCAAACCAAAGAAGCAGTAGAAGAAACCATTTTAAAAACCAAAGCTTTAATGCCAGACCGTATTGCTTTTTACAGCTATGCGCACGTGCCGTGGATAAAAGGTAACGGGCAACGCGGATTTAAAGAGGAAGATTTGCCTTCTGGCGAACAAAAACGCGAGCAGTACGAAATGGGTAAAAGAATGTTTGAAGAAATAGGCTATACCGAAATTGGTATGGATCATTTTGCTTTAAAAACAGATTCTTTGCACAAATCTATGCGTGAGAATAACCTACATCGTAATTTTATGGGTTATACTGCCTCTAAAACCCAGTTAATGATTGGTTTGGGCGTATCTGCCATTAGCGACAGTTGGTATGGTTTTGCCCAGAATGAAAAAACTATAGAAGCTTATAAAGCTCGTGTTGAAGAAGGCGAAATTCCGGTTTTTAAAGGTCATATTTTAAACGAAGAAGATTTAATTATACGCCGCCATATTTTAAACTTAATGTGCCAACTAAATACCAATTGGAAAACAGAATCTTTATTTTTTTCCGGTTTACCACATAGTTTAAACCAATTAGAGGAAATGGAAAGTGATGGTTTGGTTGTAAAACATAACGACGCCATAGAGATTACAGAAAAAGGTCGTGCTTTTGTTAGAAACGTATGTATGGCATTTGATTTACGCTTACAGCGGAAAAAACCAGAAACGCAATTGTTTTCTATGACGATTTAAGATTTTGATTTTTGAGATTAAAACAAAAAAAGATGCAAAATATAAGCTTATATTTTGCATCTTTTTTTGTTTTACGGCCTTATAATAATCCGTAAAGCTTAACTTCTTGCCATAAAAATTTTTAAATGAAAATTACTTCCTAATTTACGCGCGTAGCTTTTGGCTCTTTCTGCTAACGTGCCCGTAAATAGCTCGTCTACAGTTTCTACCCACATATTTAGCCATACACCAAAATGTTTAGCTTCTATACTGTTATTAAATTTTTGATCTACCATAATATGTGCGCGACCAGGACGACCTCTAAATTTATTTACCTGCAATAAATTGCTCTCCCAAAAGTCTGTAAGTTTATCTAAATGTTCATCCCAGTCTTCTATAGTTTCATTAAAGAAAAAGCCAATCTCACGATTGGCTCTAACTTTGACATAAAAAGAATGTACTAATTTCTCTACATCTTCTCTATTTTCTATCTCTTTTTGCATCTGTCTTTATTTTTTATAAAGATAGGCAATTTGCTTAGCTTTTGAAACGCTCATAGCTTGCTTTTTCCAGCTCTTCTTGATGATCTGGATGCGCGATAGAGATTAAAGCTTTAGCGCGTTGTTGTAAACTTTTACCAAACAAATCTACCACCCCATTTTCTGTAGCTATGTAATGCACGTGGGCACGAGTTGTGGTAACTCCCGCCCCTTCTTTTAAGAAAGGTACAATTTTAGAAATTCCTTTAGAAGTTATAGATGGCATAGCAAGAATGGCTTTTCCACCTTCCGAAAGAGAAGCTCCTCTTATAAAATCCATTTGACCGCCAACACCAGAGTATTGAAATTTACCAATGGTATCTGCGCAAACTTGCCCGGTAACATCTATTTCTATGGCGCTATTTATTGCGGTAACTTTTGGGTTTCTTCGAATTAAGGAAGTATCGTTGGTGTAAGCAGCTTCTTTAAAATGCACTATAGGATTATCGTCTATAAAATCGTATAACTTTTGTGACCCAATGGCAAAACAAGTAACAATCTTGCCGTTTTTAACTGCCTTTTCTCTTCCGTTTATAACGCCTTTTTCAATTAAAGGTAAAATACCATCAGAAAACATTTCAGTATGTATACCAAGATTTTTATGGTTGGTCAAATTATTTAATACTACGTTAGGAATACCGCCAATACCCATTTGCAAAGTTGCGCCGTCTTCTATTAAGTTAGCAACGTGTTTACCTATTTTTTTCTCAATTTCTGAAGGCTCTTTAATAGATGTAGCATAAATCGGCTCGTTTGCTTCTACCATTGCATCCAATTGGTTTACGTGTATAATACCATCTCCATGCGTTCTAGGAACCTTGTGGTTTACTTGTGCTACCACTTTCTTAGCGCATTCTATTGCCGGTAATGTTACATCTACAGAAGTTCCTAAGGAGCAATACCCGTGTTTGTCTGGTGGCGATACTTGTATAAAAGCAACATCTATAGGAAGTATATTTCTTCTAAAAAGTTGGTGAACTTCACTCAAAAAAATAGGAATATAATCGCCGCTGGGTTTGTTTACCGCTTTACGGACATTACTACCTACAAAACAGCTATTTACATTAAAAGCATCGCTGTAAGGCTCTTGGGTGTAAAGTGCTTCGCCTTCTGTATGCAATTGTAAGATTTCTACATTTTGCAGTTCTTTATACCGTTGGCATAAATCTTTTATAAGGGAAACGGGTGTCATGGCGGCTCCTTGAAAAAAAACCCTATCGCCGGAGTTTACAAGTTTTACAGCTTGTGTACCTGAAATATACTTTTGCATAATTTTATCTTTTTTTAAGTGTAACAAAGATAAAAGTATGGAAAAGGATAAACTATGACAAATAGCAGACTTTAAGGAGCGTCACAATTGTAATTAGAGTTGGCGGTCTGCACCGGAACTTCTTTTGGCGAAACATACGGAATGCCAAGCCCCATACCGCGTAGAATAAATAAACAACCTATTAAAACAACAAATACCGGAATGGCTTTTTGGATTTTTTTACGGAAACTAGGTCCAAAAAAATTACCCGCAAAAACTACAGCTGTCATCAATGGTACGGTTCCTAGACCAAATAAAACCATATATAAGGCAGAAGTGCCAATACCCTCAAAAGCAAGCGAGCCAAAAATGGCCATATATAGGAGTCCGCAGGGTAAAAAACCATTTAAAAAACCAATGCTAAAAAATGTATCTGGACTTTTCTTTTTTAATTCTTTTCCTAAAGCATTTTTTACTTTTCCTATAAGTTTATAGATGGGTTTAGAGAAATTAAATTTATTGAATTGTCTTTGCGGAATTAAGATAATCAATATCATTAGCACGCCCATTGCTATAGATATTTTTTGCTGCATGCCAAATAAGTAAATTCCTTTTCCTAAGAGACCAAACAATAAACCGATAAAACTGTAGGTGAAAATCCTGCCTAAATGATATAAACTTAACTGCAATAGTTTTTTGGCTTTAGATTTTCGGTCTAAAGGCAACATAAAAGCTATTGGTCCGCACATACCTACGCAATGAAAACTTCCTAACAACCCTAGTAAAAAAGCAGAAAGTACCATAGATGCAAGCTTTATTTAAAAGCGAAGATCTTCTTTATACATAAAATTTTCTCCGTCTATCTTCCATTTCATAGAGAATTTCCATTTGCCATTTAGCAATTTGTCCTTTGGAATTAGCATTTTATTTTTTTCTAATTGCAAGGGTAACTCAAAATCTAATACTTTATTAGCGGGGCGATACATATAAACGCTGCCAGTGATATTTTTAGTTTCCAACTTAGGCGGAAAAATAATCTCAAGACCTTTGGCGTTATCTTGTAACTTAATATGCTGGGTCATATCATTTGCATTTTTCTGTGCGTTTATCTCGTCTTGAAAACCCAATTCTTGTTTATAATACTCTTCTACTACCAAGTCGTGAGAAAACCTATCTTCTGTACTCATTCTTATAACTAAAACCAGGATAAACCCGATAAAAGCAACAAAGGCGATAACAATACCTACTCCCCAATTAACTTTAAATTTCATCTTTTTAATTTTTTACCTGCCCGAAAAGCTACGCGGACCTAAAAAGGAGGTTTTTGTAGTTTCGATTAATTGATCGCCACTGTAAATTCCAATCTTAAGTC
Organism: Haloflavibacter putidus; assembly: GCF_006546625.1. Lineage (GTDB taxonomy): Bacteria > Bacteroidota > Bacteroidia > Flavobacteriales > Flavobacteriaceae > Mesonia > Mesonia putida. The sequence goes on along the minus strand of NZ_VIAR01000007.1, from coordinate 112,957 downwards.
TTTCGTGATCACTTTTCAAGGCTCCTTCGTTCAATTCAATAAATAATGTGCCTTCGCTTAATTCTTGTTTTGGTACATCTAAATCTTTTACAGATACCAATTCTATTGTCCCATCGTGCGATAATAATTTAAAGTGTATATCTTCTATATTTCTGGTGGTTTTATTTACCAATTTATAGGTGTATACATTACTTATAATATTATTGTCTTTACGCTCATATAATTGTCCGGGTAACCTTAAAATTCTTGCTTCTACATCGTTTCGTAAAAATAACATACCAACAAGCACGCCAATTAGTATAAATAATACGGCAGAATAACCTTTTAACCTTGCATTAAACTTAAACGGTTTTTTCTCAGCAATATTTTCTTCGCTTGCATATCTAATCAATCCTTTTGGTAGACCAACTTTCTCCATCATATGGTCACAAGCATCCATACAAGCGGTACAGTTTACACATTCTAATTGCGTACCGTTTCTAATGTCTATACCGGTAGGGCAAACTTGCACGCATTGAAAACAATCTATACAATCTCCCTTTCCGGAAGCCTCTCTGTCTTCGTTCTTTTTAAATTTTGCCCTTCCTTTTTCCTTTTCTCCACGTTTATAATCATAGGCAACTACAATAGATTTTTTATCTAAGAGTACGCCTTGTAATCTTCCGTAAGGACATGCAATAACGCATACTTGTTCTCTAAACCACGCAAAAACGAAGTAGAAAACACCGGTAAAAATGAGTAAAGAAATAAAGGTATTTAAGTTGGCACCTGGTCCTTCTATAACATAGCGCATAAGTTGATCGCTACCAATAAGATAAGCTAGAAAAACATTTGCAATTAAAAAACTAATCAAAAAAAAGATAAACCATTTGCTAACTTTCTTTCTAATTTTCTGGGCATCCCATTTTTGTTTATCTAACCGCATTTGCTTACCGCGGTCCCCTTCTATCCAGTACTCTACCCGTCTAAAAACCATCTCCATAAAGATGGTTTGCGGACAAATCCATCCGCAAAAAATACGGCCAAATGCTACGGTAAAAAAGAGAATAAAAACCACCCCTATTATCATAGAGAGTACAAATAGATGAAAATCTTGTGGCCAAAAAGGAAAACCGAATATATTAAAGCGCCGCTCAAGCACATTAAACATTAGAAATTGGTTTCCATTAATTTTTATAAAAGGTGCTGATATTAGAAAAATAAGCAACACATAGCTTACGATTTTGCGATAATCGTAGTACTTCCCGTCTGGTTTTTTCGGGTAGACCCAAGAGCGCTTACCTTCTTCGTTAATAGTTCCAATTGAGTCTCTAAATGTTTCGTTATCGGGTGTTTCCAATGTTGATTTTTTTACAGCAGTAATTAGAATATCTAAGAAGAAAGCAGCTGTCTCAAAAACTTTTTGGTTATACAATCATTTTTCACTTAGTGGCAGATGTCTACTGCAAAAATTAGACTTCTTGGCTCTGCAATAAATGACAGTTAGCTTGTTTTTGAGACAACTTCTTTAAATATTGTCTGAGATATTAATTGTATCTGCCGATGTTGTATTATCTGCTCTGTTATCTTGGTTAGCGTTTTGTTGGGGTTTGTCACTACCTTCCCAAATTTCCCCTTGTGGCTCTTTAGCCCCATCTGGATTGGTATCTTGTAAGGACCAAACATAACTGGATACTTGCGCCATTTCTAATGGCTTTAAAGTTTGGTTCCAGGCAACCATTCCTTTTCCGGAACGTCCACCTTCTGCAACGGTCTTAAAAATATTTTTAATGCCCCCGCCCAAAATCCAATATTCATCTGTTAGGTTAGGACCTATACCGCCGCCGCCGTCTGCTTTATGGCAAGCTACACAATTGGCGTTAAAAACGTTTTTACCTGCAGTTAAATCATCTTCGCTATCTAAAAACTCTACGGTATTTACATCTATAAGATCTGTGGCAGTTTTTTTGTATTCTTCAATAGCAATTTTAGCTTCGGCTACTTCTGCCTGAAATTCTTCTATCTGGGTTTCTCCTTGGAAGACATGATAACGAAGCATATATATTACCGCAAAGATAATACTGGCATAAAATCCGTAAACCCACCAAGGTGGCAAATTGTTATCTAGCTCTCTAATACCGTCATAGTTGTGGTCTAAAACTATTTCGTCTTCACGTTCTAAAGGTTTACGGTCTACAAGTTTATTGTAGGTTTTGCTTAACCAGTTTTCTTTTTCGGCTTTTACTTCCTGTGCATGGTAGCGTTCTTTAGCTTTTTCGTCTAAAGATTTATACATTACATTATTTAATGCTGCGACACTTACTTCTATAGCAACAACCGCTAAAAAGGCCACTCCCAAAACTAACCAAGCTATTGGATATTCTGTAAATACAGAGCCTTTGTCTACCTCTACGGTATACTCTATTAGTAAAAAAGCAATTAGCATAAGAGCAATTACTCGTAAATAAGGTGCTAGTTTTTTCATTGGTTGGCGTCTTTATCGTTTTCTAATGGAATACTACTTACTTCGTTAATGTAATCTTTTTTGCTAGTAAAAACCCACCAAAAAAGAATTACAAAAAAGATAAAAAAGATTAGGAGAGAAACCATGGGGTAAATTTCTACCCCGTTAATGGTTTCCATATGTCCTTTAATAAATTTTAGCATAATTGTTGTCTTTTAGTTAGAACTTACTTCGTCCCCGCTCTGGTTTTCTACTTTAATATCTGTACCTAAACGTTGTAGGTAGGCAATTAAAGCAACTACTTCGCGATCTTTCATCTCTATAAATTCCAGTCCGTTTTCTTCGGCATATTTCTTATCTGCCTCATAACTTTTAGCAAAGTCAGGATCTGAATATAAGCTTTGTTCTATAGCTGCTGCTTGCGAGTCCATCCATTCTTGTGCATTTTCGATATCTTCTTCCGTATACGGAACTCCTAAAGCAACCATTGTACGCAATTTATCTTCGGTATCAGATTTGTCTAATTCGTTTTCTATTAACCATCTGTAACTTGGCATAATAGAGCCCGCCGAAGTGGTTTGTGGATCATAAAAGTGGTTAAAGTGCCAGCTGTCCGAGTATTTACCACCAATACGATGTAAATCTGGCCCGGTACGTTTACTTCCCCATAAAAATGGTCTGTCGTATACAAATTCTCCGGCTTTAGAATATTCGCCATAGCGTTCTACTTCACTACGGAATGGCCTTACCATTTGGGAGTGACAAGAAACACAACTTTCTCTAATATAAAGATCACGACCTTCTAACTCTAAGGGCGTATATGGTTTTACGCTGGCAATTGTAGGAATATTAGACTCTACCATAATAGTTGGTACAATTTGCACCACCCCACCAATTAAAATGGCGATGGTAGCAAAAATAGTAAGTTTTACCGGTCTTCTCTCTAACCAGGTGTGATAAGCTTCTCCTTTTACACGCTTGGCAGTAACACGTGGTAACGGTGCTGCCTCTGCCAACTCATCTGTTACCGCACTCCCGGCTTTTATGGTTTTTACTATGTTATACAACAATATAAACATCCCTAAGATATATAAACTACCTCCTACGGCACGCATAGCGTACATAGGCATAATCTCTTGTACGGTTTCTAAAAAGTTACCGTAAACCAAAGAACCATCCGGATTAAATTGTTTCCACATAGCAGCTTGTGTAAATCCTGCTACGTATAATGGTAAAGCATACATAATAACCCCTAAAGTTCCTACCCAAAAATGAACATTGGCTAATTTTATAGAATATAAGTCTTTTTTAACTAAACGCGGTACTAGCCAATAAATCATACCAAAAGCAAGGAAACCATTCCAGGCCAAAGCACCAACGTGTACGTGTGCAATAATCCAGTCGCTAAAGTGAGCAATGGCATTAATGTTTTTTAAAGAAAGCATTGGCCCCTCAAAAGTAGCCATCCCGTATCCGGTTATCGCAACTACAAAGAACTTTAGAACGGGATCTGTACGAACTTTATCCCAAGCACCCCTCAAGGTTAATAACCCGTTAATCATACCTCCCCAAGAGGGAGCAATTAGCATTACTGAGAATGCAACCCCAAGGTTTTGTGCCCATTCCGGCAACGAAGAATATAACAAGTGGTGAGGTCCAGCCCAAATATAAATAAAGATTAGCGACCAAAAGTGAACAATAGAAAGACGGTAAGAGTATACCGGTCTGTTTGCGGCTTTTGGCACGAAATAATACATTAAACCTAAAAACGGTGTAGTCAAGAAAAAGGCTACCGCGTTATGACCATACCACCATTGCACCAAAGCATCTTGTACTCCTGCGTAAGCAGAGTAACTTTTTAAAAGATTCACCGGCAATGCCAAACTATTAAAAATATGCAAAACAGCAACCGTTACAAAAGTTGCCAAATAAAACCAGATAGCAACGTACAAATGGCGCTGTCTTCTTTTTAAAATTGTTGCAATCATATTCCAACCAAAAACAACCCAAACTACAGCAATTGCAATATCTATTGGCCATTCTAGCTCTGCATACTCTTTGGTTGTAGTATACCCTAAAGGCAGGGTTATGGCTGCTGCGACAATAATTAATTGCCATCCCCAAAAGTTAATATTACTCAATGCATCGCTAGCCATTCTTGCTTTTAAAAGACGTTGCAAAGAGTAATAAACCCCAGCAAAAATAGCATTACCCACAAAGGCGAAAATAACGGCGTTGGTATGTAGCGGACGTAAACGCCCAAAACTCAACCAAGAAATACCATCGGTTATATTTGGGAATATAAACATAAAGGCCAGTAGAAGTCCTACGGACATCCCTACAATTCCCCAAAAAATTGTAGCATACAAGAATTTTTTTACGATCTTATTATCGTAATAAAACTTATCCATTTCCATATTAATTGTGTTTGTCTTTGGTTACTGAAGTTTTTTTAGCGTCTTTATCTACTAACTCATCATCAAAAAGCATGCGTACAGATGGTGTGTAAACATCGTCATATTGTCCTCTCTTTACGGAAAATAAAAAGACAACAAAAAAGACTATGGCAACTACCACACTTATTGCTAATAAAAGATAAATAACACTCATAGGTTTTATTTAGAATTCAAAAATAATTGTGAACGTAATCTTAAAAAATGACTTTTATCAAGTTTTCTGCAAATGTAATCGTTTACTAACAATATTCGTCATTAGCGTTACAAATCCTAATACAGATATTGAACTTAACGGCATTAAAATAGCAGCTACCACTGGCATTAATTGTCCTGTAACCGCAAAGTACAAGCCTATTACATTATAAAAGAACGATAATACAAAACTCCATTTAATAATGCTAATAGTCTTTTTTGAGGCTTTCATAAATTTGAAAAAATCTTGTAATTTAGAAGCTTTCAAAATAGCATCGCAAGCCGGGGAAAAAACGTTAACATTTTCTGCAATAGCAATTCCAACATCACTTTGCGCCAACGCTCCTGCATCATTTAAACCATCGCCAACCATAATTATTTTCTTACCTTCCTTTTGAAGGGTCTTTATATAATTGAGTTTATCTTCTGGTTTTTGGTTAAAAAGTAAATCTGTTCCTTGCGGTAAAAACTCTTGCAAGTATTGCCGTTCACCTTCATTATCACCAGAAAGAATCATTATTTTATGGGTAGCAGACAAGTTTTTGAAAAGTTGATCTACGCCATCTCGATACTGGTTTCTAAAAACATATTTCCCCTTATACTCATTATTAGATTTTACGTGAACGCTAGTATCTAGTTGTTTTTGCTCGGCAGGATTGCCAACAAAGCTAGCAGACCCCACTTGCATAGCATTTTTGTTCAGTTTGGCACGCATTCCTTTACCGGTAACTTCTTCAAAATCGTCTAAAGTGTGAATGTCTTGTTCTGCTAAAAAATCGTATAAAGCCCGACTTAACGGATGATTAGAAGAACGCAAAGTATTTTTGAGCAACGCTTCTTCTTCCGCGTCAAGCGTCATACCTTCATAAGCAATGGTAGATTTTTGATTGGTTGTAATTGTACCCGTTTTATCGAAAATAATCGTATCTGTTTGGGCTAATTTCTCGATAATGTGAGCATTTTTTAAATAGAATTTTGCCCTGCCAAAAATACGCAACATATTTCCTAAGGCAAAAGGTGTAGAAAGTGCCAACGCACACGGACAAGCAATAATCAAAACTGCCGTAAATACATTTATGGCCATACTTGCATCTGTTACCAACCAAAAAGCAGTAGCAACTACCGCAATAAGCAAAATAACAATGGTAAAATACCTGCTTATTTTGTTGGTAAGATTAACAAAAGAATCAGATTTATCTTTGCTAAAAACATCGTTGCTCCACAGTTGGGTAAGGTAACTTTGTTCTACAGATTTTAAAGCTTCTACCTCTATACCACCAGCCATTTGTTTGCCGCCGGCAAAAAGTTTTTCTCCAGATGTTTTGGTAACCGGCTCGCTTTCCCCGGTAACAAAGCTATAATCTATTTGTGCTTTTCCGTTGATTAAAATAGCATCTACGGGCAGCAACTCGGCGTTTCTTATTAAAAGCCGGTCGCCTTCTTTAATTTCATAAACTTGTATATTCTCTTCTTTTGCTTGGTTTCTATTTTTAGAAATACGCGTTACCGCAATAGGGAAATAAGATTTATAATCTCTTTCAAACGATAAAAACGAATAGGTTTTTTGTTGAAAAAACCTTCCTAAAAGCAAGAAAAAGACCAGGCCGGTCAAACTATCGAAAAAGCCGGTTCCTATATCTAAAATGATTTCGGTGGTGCTACGTAAAAACAACACCAATATTCCTAAAGCAATAGGCACATCTATATTAAGCATTTTAGAACGCAAACCTTTGTAAGCCGATATAAAAAATTCTTGTCCGCTATAAAAAACTACCGGCAAAGAAAAAGCAAACATTAACCAACGAAACAGATATTTATATTGCTCTAGCCAAAATTCTGAAACTTCAAAATATTCTGGGAAAGACAAAAACATCACGTTTCCAAATGCAAATCCGGCCACGCCTAGTTTATAAATAAGACTGCGATCTACTTCTTTTTTTCCTTTATCTACATCGTTCAAACTAATGTAGGGCTCATACCCAATACTATTGAGTAAAACCACTGTGTCTTTTAAAGAAAACTCGTTGGTTTTATAAGTTATACGTACCGTTTTTTGAGGAAAATTTACTTGTGCAGATTTTATATGCGGTTGTAATTTGTGCAAGTTTTCTAAAATCCAAATACACGAACTACAATGCATATGCGGTATGTAGAGGTTTACAATTTGCAGGTTACCATCGTCAAACTCTACCAGCTTTTCTACTATACTTTGGTTTTCTAGGTAATCGTACTTTCCCTTTATCTCTTCGGGAATTGCACCCGGCGCCGCCTGCATATCGTAATAACAAGTAAGGTCGTTACTAGAAAATATTTCGAAAACCGTTTTACAACCTCGACAACAAAAGTCTTTTTCTTCAAAGACGATAGCTGTTTTATCGCAATCATTTCCGCAGTGAAAACAAGTTTTATTCATTTTTGTAGCAAATAACAAAGCAAATTTCGACAAGTAAAGATAGATAGATTATGACAATTATCATACTTTTCCAGGCATTTAACATTCGTCTATTTCTTTTGATTTTAACGAGTTGCGTTAACTTTATTTTACCTAAACTTAATTATTAAACGCTTTTTATTATATTCGTTTACACGGAAAAGAATAAAAAGAAGATTTCTTTCCGTAAAGTCTTAAATTTCTTAATTAACAGCAATGCGGCTTTCTTATTTTATATTTTTTATATTTTTGGCATTCCAATTACAAGCCCAAGAAACCGATTTACTTTTTAATATTATACATAAAAATAACACCATTGGCACCTTAACTGCCAAGAAAAAACCGATAGGAGACAACGTACATTATTATAACCACACAGCAATTAGTACGCGCATTTTATTTGCTAATATAGAAGTAGACTATCAATATACAGTGGTATACAACAAAGATCAACTTATAAAAGCTGCTGCAAAAATACGGCTTAACGGTAACACACGCACCAATACCTTTACGGAAAAAAATGCGCAAGACTATATTTTTTACGAAAACGGAAAACAACAACGCAGCATTACAGAAAACATTGCGTATAGCACTGTAAATCTACTTTTTGAAGAACCCTTACATATAGAAAAGGTTTATGCAGAAGAACACGGCGAATTTCATGAATTAAAAAAAATACGCCGGCATACTTACGAAAAAACAAATAGTAAAGGCAAAGTAAATACCTATTTTTACAAAAATGGAATTCTGGAAAAAGCAGTAATAGATATTGGTCTTATAAATTTTGAGATTATAAAAAAGTAGGTTTTGTTTGAAAGCAATAAATAGCAGTTTTTATTTTACAGTCAGCTATCTAACAAAAACAGGTTCGTTTTCTTTGGTTGTATATTCTTCGCTATAGCGATAGTCCATTCCTTCGAAAGCCTTTAAAGCATCTTGCGTTTCAGCTTTATTTTCTATTAAAAATCGGGCCATTACGCCACGGGCTTTTTTAGCATAAAAGGCTATAATTTTAAGCTTTCCATTTTTAAAATCTTTGAAAACCGGCGATATAACGGGCGTTTTGAGTTCTTTGGGGTTTATTGCTTTAAAGTATTCTTTACTGGCAAGATTTACAAACAACTCATCTTTTTTTAGTTCTTTATTTAAACTCTGCGTAATTTTTTTTTGCCAAAATTCATACAAATTATTATCACTTTCTACCGATAATTTTGTTCCCATTTCTAAGCGGTAAGCTTGTATTAAATCTAAAGGTTTTAAAATGCCGTACATACCAGATAAAATACGCAAGCTATTCTGCATATAATCAATTTTATCTTCGGCAATAGTATATGCATCTAAGCCTGTGTATACATCGCCATCAAACATATAAACTGCGGGTCTTGCGTTAGATTTGGTGTGTTTTTCTTCAAAATCTTGAAAACGCGTATAATTTAAGTCGGCCAGCTTGTCGCTTATGCTCATCAAATCAGCAATTTCTTGTTTGCTCATTCGCGCCAACTTTCTGTTTATTTGCGCCGCTTCTTCTACAAATTTAGGTTGCGTACCTCTGTTAACCGGTAATTTACTTTCTTGGTCTAAAGATTTTGCCGGAGAAACTACTATTTTCATTATTTTAAATTTTAGTTGAAAATAAGACTTTTTTGGAAATCATACGACTTTGTAGCTTGCTTTAACAGCAATTTTAATAGCGTCTGTGCTTGCTTACTTTAAAATGGATAAAAAAACCTAGATACTATATTCTACACCAATTTTTAACCATCTACCGGGTAAAGGTATGTTACCATAATCGTACACTTCTGTATCTAAAATATTATAGAGGTTTGCAAAAATTGTAAACTTATCTACACGGTAACTGGCGTTGGCTTTTAAATTTACAAAACTTTTGTAGGCTTGCAAACCCTGCGAAACCGTATTTATATAGCGTTCAAATTTACCATTTCTCTTTTGAAAAACGCCGCCCAAACTCATTGTAAAACCTGAGATTGGCGCTAACATCAAATTGGCATTTACTTTATGCTTTAAATAATCGTTTATATAACTGGAAACCGTATTGTTATTGGGTTGTCTATTTTCCAAAAAGCTATACCCTATTCTTAAATCTTGTAAAACACCACTACTCCATTTGGTTAAATTAACTCTGGCACTAACTTCTAAGCCATAACTGGAAAGCGATGCAATATTTTTGGAGCGGTAAATCTCTTCGTCTTCGGCTAAAGCCCAATCTATTAAATTTGTTGCATCTCTATAAAAAACACTGGTATAAAAACCAATTGTAGGATTTTTAAATTGATAGCTCAAATCGTAAGTTACGGCTTCTTCTGCCTTTAAATTCGGGTTACTTTTTTGGGTTGGTCCCTCATAAAATAAATCGGTAAAAGTAGGTAAACGCATAGAAGAATTTACCGAAAACACCAGTTCTTGCGAACGATTAAAACTATACGCCAAATCTGCTCCCGGATACAATTTTGCACTATTTTCAAAAAACAAAGTTTTAAGGGTAGCATTGAGTACAAAATCTTTAAAACGTAATTGGTGCCCCAGGCTTATATCGCCAATATTGCGTTTGTATTTTTTGGTAAAAAAACCATCTTTGGTTGGCGTATATAACCAATTACGATCGCTAATTGTGTCTTTCGTTGCCTCGCCAAGTACGTTGCTTTTTATGCTTTCTTGGCGTATCTCAGTATAAAGACTGGTTTTACCATAAGCGTGGTAATAATTTGCTTTTACCTGTCCCGCTAACACATCTGTTTGATGATAATTATGTTGAGCGTACCAATCTGGTGCATTATCACGAAACAACTCAAACCTATCGTTAGAGCGATAAGCATAAGCGTTGGCTTGTAGGTTAAGATTTTTAAATTGCTGCTGAAACTTAAGCGCGCCCAATTGGGTTGAAGTTTCTTCAAATTGATTGGGAAACTTTGGCGTGAAAAAACTATTGGCACCAAAAGCTTTATCGGCATAGCCGGCCATTAGCTCTATTTTAGCTTTTTGCAGGTTGAATTTCCCATGATAAAATACATTGCCGGTTTTAAAATCAGTGTTGTCATAATCGCCGTCACCTTTAGCATACGAAGTAGTTACCGAATGCTGGAATAACTTTCCGGTTTTAAATTGGCTTTGGGCAGAAGTTTTTAAATATCCAAAATCGCCACCTGTGAGGTGTACTTTTAAAGGATATCTTTGTTTTCCGCTTATAAAATTTACCGCGCCCGAAAATGCATTAAAACCATACAACTTTGCGCCGGCTCCTTTTATGATTTCTATTTTATCTACGGCAGACAAATCTATTGGCAAATTCAAGGTATTGTGTCCCGTTTGCGGATTGCTCACATTTATTCCGTTAAGCAAAATCATATTTTGGTCAAATGTGCCACCACGAATACTTATATCTGCTTGTATATCTGCTGCGCCACGTTGCCGTATATCTAAGCCAGGTTCAAAATCTAAAATTTCGCTTATAGAATTTACCGGTATTTGCTGTATTTCTGCAGCGGTAATTTGGGTAACAATCTTACCCTCGTCTTGCATTGGCTGCAACCTGCCCATTTGCAAAACCACTTCTTGTAAGCCTACGGTATCTTTTTCTGTTTGTGTTTCTTGAGCGTTTAGGGTAGTGAGATTACCTAAAACTAAAGAAATCAATAACATAAAAGTTAATAATTTCTTTACGGAAATTAAAGTCGTGGGGATAAGTTTTATTTTCATTAAAAATAAATTGGTTTACGCCCACAAAAGTAATTTTCTCTACTTTCTTGTCAAAAAAAGTATATAGTTTTTGAGGATTAAAAGCTGTAACTGATTAATTGCGAATCTCTGACAATAGCTTTTTAAGTAACCAATAGAATAACGATGAAAAATATAACTACCAAATTGTATAAGGTAGAATTTTAAAGTAAGAAACTTACATATAGTATGTTAAGTGTTTTTTACATATCTATGTAAAAAATTAGCGGTTTTATTTTCCGTAAAGTTATTTACCAAAATAATTTATAAAAAATCTTTTTGGTTTTTAGCATAATTACGCCATTTCTCCAAACAGTCTTGCATATCTTGTGGGGTTTCAGAAGAAAAAGACAAGCGCTTTTTAGTAACCGGATGCTCAAAGCCCAAGGTTTGAGCATGCAAGGCTTGTCTGGGTAGAAGTTTAAAACAATTCTCTACAAATTGTTTGTATTTAGTGAAAGAAGTACCTTTTAAAATCCTATCGCCACCATAGCGTTCGTCATTAAAAAGCGTGTGCCCAATGTGCTTCATATGCACGCGTATCTGGTGCGTTCTTCCGGTTTCTAAACTACATTCTACCAAGGTTACATAACCAAAACGTTCTAAAACTCTATAGTTGGTAACGGCTGGTTTGCCGCGTTCTGCATCTTCTCCTTCAAAAACCATATTTTGCAAACGGTTTTTAGGATGTCTGCCAATATTACCTTCAATACGGCCTTTGTCATCTTCTACATTTCCCCAAACTAAAGCAATATATTTGCGTTCGCTGGTTTTATGAAAAAACTGACTCGCCAAATGCGTCATAGCCTGCTCGGTTTTTGCTACTACCAGCAACCCGCTGGTATCTTTATCTATACGATGTACCAAACCCGGTCTTTCGCTGCTGTTTTGCGGCAAATTTTCAAAATGATAAATTAAGGCATTTATCAAAGTGCCGGAATAATTTCCGTGGCCGGGATGCACCACCATTCCTGCCGGTTTATTTACCAACAACAAAACCTCATCTTCATACACAATATCTAACGGAATATCTTCTGGCGTTAATAAATATTCGTGTGGCGGATGCTCTAACAAAACCTTTACCTCATCTCCTGCTTTTACCTTATAATTAGGTTTTACGGTCTTATCGTTTACATAAACGTTTCCGTTTTTTGCTGCTTGTTGCACTTTATTACGGGTAGCATTTTCAATAAAATTCATTAAAAATTTATCTACACGCAGCGGCTCCTGCCCTTTTGCGGCAACAAAACTATAATGTTCGTAAAGGTCGTCGTTATTGTTATCCTGAGATTGCTCTTCTTTTTCTTGCATATATTTTATTCTACACTATTGTAGTTACGCTGGCCATTGCCTAAAACCAAATCTATTACGGCAGTTTTCATCAATTTATCACCGGGTTCTATTTTTTTGCCTTTATACCGAAGTTCTAAAACAGCATCTTTTGCAATATCCGGACGGTAAGTAATATCGCCAATTTCAAAACCTAAAGATTTTAAAGTAGGTATTGCTTGGCGCTTTGTATTCCGTAAAAGGTTCGGGATTTCTATTTTCCGGTAACCGGAAGGGTTCAGGTTTAAATAAATCTTCCTGTTTTCCTTAACGTATTTACCGGCCTTTGGCGTTTGCTCAATAACCGAATATTTAGGATAATTAGGATTGTAATTCGCGCTGTCTAAAATCTCTCTGCGTAAATTCATTTCGTCCAATTTCTTATCTACAACATCTAAAGACAGTTTAGATAAATCTGGTACTTTAAGGCGTTGGTCGTGATTGGTGGTATAATCCAACCAATACAAAGTAGCAAAAGCCAAGCTTATAAGTAAAATTACAGCTATTAGCAGCTGCATTAAAAAAGCTTTACTGAACAAAAATTTAAAAAAACCCATTTATTCTTTTCGATTATTGCGCAAAGATATAAAAACACACGTATTTTTGCGGAAAATATTTTGCTCTCTACAGTAAAACGAAAGTTTATAGAAAATATTAGCTTATGAAAAAGAAAATTGCCATCGCCATGGGCGGCTATTCCAGTGAATATGAAATTTCTGTAAATAGCGGAAACTTAGTTTACCAGCATATAGACAAAGAGAAATATGAGGTGTATCGTGCTTTTATTACGGAAGATGCTTGGTATGTTTTAGACGAGCAAGAAGTAAAACACCCAATTAATAAAGCCAATTTTTCTACTGAAATTAATAAGTTAAACATTCAGTTTGATGCAGTTTTTAATATAATTCACGGGACGCCGGGAGAAGATGGTTTGTTTCAGGCTTATTTAGAAATTTTGGGCATTCCGCAAACGGCATCTAATTATTACCAAGCTGCCTTAACTTTTAATAAACGCGATTGCATAAGTATTTTAAAAGCTTTTGGTATAAAAACAGCTACCAACTATTTTTTAAATAAGGGAGATGCTATAAATACAAAAGAAATTGTAGAACGTGTTGGTTTACCTTGTTTTGTAAAAGCCAATAAGGCTGGCAGTAGCTTTGGTATTTCCAAAGTAAAAAAAGAAGAAGATTTAAAAACCGCTATCGAGTTTTCTTTTAAAGAAGATGAAGAAGTTATTATAGAATCTTTTTTAGATGGCGTAGAAGTTTCTGTGGGAGTTATAAATTATCAAGGAGAAATAAAGGCTTTACCGGTTACGGAAATAATTCCGGAAAACGAGTTTTTTGATTACGAAGCAAAATACTTGGGAAAATCGCAAGAAATAACCCCGGCAAACATTAGCGAAACCGACAGAAAAAAAGTGCAAGAACAAGCAAAACGTATTTTTAAAATTTTAAAATTAAAAGGCCTAACGCGAGCCGAATTTATTTTTCATAATAACGAGCCGCACTTTATAGAAATTAACACTACCCCGGGATTAAGTGAAGCCAGTATTTTACCGCAACAAGCCAAAGCAGCAGGAATAAGTTTAAAAGAACTTTTTAGTAATTTGATAGAAGCGGTTGATAATTAGTACAAAAAAACGTAGCTTTCCCCAAAAACAATTAACTATGAAAAGGGCTGTTTTTCCCGGATCTTTTGATCCCATAACTTTAGGACATTACGATATTATTAAACGCGGCTTAACTTTGTTTGACGAAGTTATCTTGGCAATTGGCGTAAATGCAGATAAAAAATATATGTTCTCTTTAGAACAACGTAAAGCTTTTTTAGAGAAAACCTTTGCCAACGAGCCAAAAGTAAAAATAGAAACTTATAAAGGCTTAACGGTAGATTTTTGTAAACAGAAAAAAGCTAAATTTATTTTACGCGGATTACGCAATCCGGGAGATTTTGAGTTTGAAAAAGCCATTGCTCATACCAATCGTAAATTATCCAGTATAGAAACCATATTTTTGCTTACTTCCAGCGGCAAAAGCTATATTTCTTCTTCTATTGTGCGCGATGTTATCCGCAACGACGGTGATTATACCGGTTTGGTGCCAGATGCCGTTCGGGTAGAAGAATAAAGTTACCAAAGATATTTTAAATTTATACCAGCATAAAAATTTCTTGGCATTCCTGGGTAAAAATACCGCGGTTCGCTGTTGCCAAAACCTACTGCGTTAGACACAAAACTAGAAGAATAATTAGTGTCTAATAAATTATCTATTCCGGCGCTAAGTTGCATTTCAAAATTTTGAAAAATTGGCAAAAGATAATTTGCTTTTAGATCTAACACCTCATAAGCGTTGGTGTAAACGCTGTTGGCATCGTTAACCGGAATTTTAGAAACCGCTAGATAATTGGCGTGCAACCTTAATTTTTTCCAACTTAAACTGGCGCCTAAATTCCATTTTAGTTTTGGTACGCCGGTCAGTTTATTACCGTCGTAATTTTGGTCTTTATTTACAAATTCCGCAAAGCGGTAATGGTTAAAGTTACCCGTAAATATTGGTTTTAGTTTTAGATTTTCACCAAAATTCCATGTGTAACTAAAAATCCATTCTAAACCGGTGTGCTCTGTCTTTCCGGCGTTAACGCCTACATATCTGTCTTCTGCCACGCGTTGTGCTACCAATAAATTACTTACTTGTATACTGTATAAATTAATTTCTGTGTAGAGTTTGGAAAACCACGTGCCTTTAAATCCTATTTCGTAATTCCATCCTATTTCGGGTTTTAAACTGGTATTAATTTTGCCTTCCGGCGTTAAAGATTCTGAAAATGTAGGAACAGAAAAACCTTTGCTTATATTAGTATACAAAGTTTTTTGAGGTGTTATAAAATAGGCTGCCGCTACTCTGGGCGACCAGATATTTTTAAAAGCATACGAACCATTTTGGTTGTTTTCGTCTTGGTTATAAAAATCGGAGAGTTGGTATTGGGTGCTGTTAAAATTTAAACCGGCACTAAGTTTCCACTTTTCGCTTAAGCGGATTTCTGCTTGGCCAAAAAGATTCCAATACGCTCTTTCTTGATTAAGATTGTTAATCAAGCCACCACGAACGCTTCCCACGTCGGGGAAATCTTCGTACAAATTCTCAAAGTTTTCCTGGTCGTAATCCTCATATAAAGCTTCTGCGCCCAAACTTATTTTGGTAGGAAGCCTGGCAAAACTATCTTTATAATTAAACCGGGTTCTTGCGCCAAGACCCCAGCGTTTTTCCTTTAAAATATCAAAAGGTCTCGGCTCGTAAGCATCGCGCCAATTGGTAAAAATGCTGCTTGTATTTTTAATTTTTTCTGAAAAATGATGCGTATAGGAAACGCCCATTAAAAATCTGTCGTAAGCTTCATATCCTTTTGCTTTTTTCCAGGTATAAGCAGCTTGTTTTGGGTTTTCTTCTAAAGCAGCTCTGGAAAGAGAGCTTGGTATAAATGCTTTTAAATGCGTAAAGTTTCCTACAAAAGAAAGTTTATTTTTGTTTTTAGTCAGCACATTTAAATTAGCAAAAAAACTGCTTCGGTTGTATTCTGAATTTTCTCTAAAGCCGTCGTTATCCAAGTTAGTATAAGCTATAATTCCGTTTTTATTCTCTTCCGTAAAGCCAGCTTGCACAATGTTTTTACGCATTCCAAAACTACCAATTGCTGTTTTTACTTCCGTAAAGTTAGCTGTAGGAATTTTAGATTGCAATTGCACCAACCCGCCAAGACCTGCGCCATATAAACTGGCGTTGGGGCCTTTTACAATTTCTACTTTTTGTATAGCATTCAAGTCAAAATCGTTTAAAACACTTTGGCCATCTGCCGTTGTAATTGGAATTTCGTTAAAATAAACTTTTATACGATTAGTGCCGTATTGCGCGCGAGAACCTATACCACGAATACTAATTTTACTAGTGTTTAAAGCGCCAGTTTGCACAAAAATACCGGGATAAGTATTAAATTTTTCGGTTAGAAGTTGGGTATTGCCGCTTTTTAAACTTGTTTCTTCTATTACGTTTACTGCCGCCGGAGTTTGCAAAGCCGTATTTTCTAGCGCAGAACTTTTTAAAAGTATAGTTTCTAAAACCGTACTGTCTGCCACTTTATCTCTTTCTTGTGCATGAAATTTTGCGGTAATCAAAACACATAAAGAAAGTGCAGCCAAAAACTTATTTAGCATATTTGCCAATTATTTTTTTGTAACTCGCCAAATAATACCGGCATCGTCGTCGTTTACCAAAAGAGAGCCATCTGTGGCTTGGGCTACGCCAACCGGCCGACCGTGCACCAAAGATTCTTCTTTATCTTTAATAAAGCCGGTAAGAAAATCTTCTGGTTTTTGTGGTTTTCCGTTTGTAAACGGAATAAAAACTACTTTATAACCAGCAAAATTAGAACGGTTCCAAGAACCATGTTGACCAACAAAGGCACCGTTTTTATACTTTTGCGCAAATTGCTCTGCAGTATAAAATTGAAAACCCAAAGACGCGGTATGTGATCCTAAGGAAACATCCGGAATTATGGCTTTTTCTACCTTATCTAAATGCGGTTTGTCTTTCCAACGCGGATCTTTAATTTGCCCAAAATAAGAATATGGCCAACCATACCAAGCACCTTCTTTGACGCTAGTGGCATAATCTGGCACTAATTTATCGCCTAAAGCATCTCGCTCGTTTACGGCGGTCCATAATTCTCCGGTAACCGGATTCCAATCCATTCCCACCGGATTGCGAAGTCCGGCAGCGTATATTTTTTCGCCACTACCATCGGGATTAATTTCTAAGATATTGGCGCGGCGTTTTTCTTTGTCCATTCCGTGTTCGCCAACGTTGCTGGAAGACCCAACGCTTACATAAATTTTTGTTTGGTCTTGGTTTGCAATTAAATTCCTCGTCCAGTGATGGTTATATCCGCCGGAAGGCAAGTCTAAAATCTTTTCGGGTTTGGCGGTAATTTTAGTTTGTCCTTCTTTATAAGGAAACCTTACTACGGCATCTACATTGGCAACATAAAAATAATCGTCTAAAATTAGCATGCCGTAGGGCTGATTTAAATTTTCTAAAAAGACGTGATTTTCATCCGGCATCCCATCTGCATTGGTATCGCGCAACAACCTGATTTGGTTGGCACTGTTTTTTGCATCATCGCTTTCGGCTACAAAATAATCGCCGTTTTCGGATACATAAGTTCTTCTGGGATGTTTTAAATTATCTGCAAAACGCATTACGGTAAAACCAGTCGGAGCTTTTGGTTTTTCGTTTTCTTCCCAATTTACAATCTGACTTATTTTTGTACTGGGTTGGGTATGGTAAGGCGGGGGCAAACGCAACTCACCAATGGCTGTTTCTACTGTAGTAAATCCGGAATCTTGCTTGGTTTCTTTTGTTGCTTTTTGCTCTGTAACCGCGGCTTGCGATTGATTTTTATTGACTTTTTCTTTACAGGAAAAGAAGAGTAAAGAAGCTATACTAAAAAAGGTAAGTTGTAGAAAAGTTTTCATACTATTAAAATTTAGTTTAAAATAAGACATTTTCCGTAAAGGGAATAAACTCTTTATTAAAGCTTAACAAAAGTCTAACAATAAAAAAAGCTGCCTCTAATTAAGAGGCAGCTTTTATAATTTTTAAAGAAGTTTTTGAAATTACTTCTTAACAATCTTTTTAGTCAATGTACCTTGGTTTGTTTCTAATTGTAAGATATAAACCCCTGCAGCTAAGCTAGAAGTATTAATTACACCATTGTTTAATTGTACAGGATTAGATTTTCCTAAAACGTCAAACATAGTAGCAGAAGTAACTTGTATAGAATTAGAAACTTCTACATTAAGTCTTTCGTTTACCGGGTTAGGATATAAAGAGATGTTATTTTCTAACTCTTCGCTATCTACTGCTAAGTTATCTGTACCAATTAGGTCTAATAAGATAGCGTTGTCTGGAAAGCCAATGCTAGCAGTTGTAGATGGAGTTGTAATACCACAAGCTTCTGAAGATAAATAACTAGGTGCATCTTCTCCTGCCTCATTTATACCAATTCTAATATCATAATTATTTGGAGCGTCTGGTGCATCCGGAATATCAAGAGAAACTACAATTTCGTCTGTAGCGTTTAAATCTAAAGGATTATCTAACAATACTTCTACCAATGTATTATGATCAGCTACAGTAAGATCTACAGTTTTGGAAGCTAATGGAACTAAACTTCCCGCAGGAAAGCTACCTGTTGATAAACTAAAATTAACCGTTACCGTATGCGTTGGATTGGTGCCACCACCATCTACAAAGGAAATAAAAAATTGCGATCCTAAAACACGAAAATCTCCTGAATATCCAAAGTTGGATGGTGTATAAGCTCTGTAATAAACATTATCACTTGAACTCTCATCACCAGTTCCGCTAGTATCATCAGGATCAGCAGCACATGCTACAGAACCATAATCCATATACGAATTATCTGTTGAATGTGTTAACACATCTTGTGCTTGTAAAGCCACACTTGCCAAAAATGCAAATGCCAATAAAGTAATTTTTTTCATAAGGTTAAAGTTTAATTTGTTTAATTGATAATTTCAAACATACTAAAATTATTCCTATTTTAAAACAGAAATCTTTTTATTTTTATCGTTAGGTACATTAATTTAGCAAACTATGAGAAAACTATCTGTACTATTGGCATTTCTGGTGTTAAGCGCTTGCGATTTTTCTAAATATCGTCTAGTAAAAGATTATGATTTTGAAACCCGTTATGAAAAAACCAAAGGAAAAGAAACGGCTACTTATGCAGAAGTAATACAATTTTATAATGATTTAGAAGATGCTTTTGGCAGCATACACTTGCAAGAATACGGAAAAACAGATAGTGGTAAACCTTTGCATTTGGTAATATATAATAAGAAAGAAGATTTTGACGTAGAAAAAAGAGATGCCAACAAAACGCTGATTCTTATAAATAACGGTATTCATCCCGGTGAAAGTGATGGCATAGATGCCAGTATGTTACTTTTTAGAGATTTAGCGCAAGATTCTATACAACTACCTGAAAATGTAATTCTGGCAAGCATTCCGGTTTATAATATTGGCGGCGCTTTAAACCGTAACAGTTTTTCTCGCACCAACCAGAACGGACCAAAAGAATATGGATTTAGGGGAAATGCACGTAACTTTGACCTTAACCGCGACTTTATAAAAGCAGACACCAAAAACACCTTTGCTTTTTATGAGATATTTCATAAGCTACAACCAGACTATTTTTTGGATAACCACGTAAGCAATGGCGCCGACTATCCGTACACCCTAACCCATCTTTTTACCCAACACAATAAATTGGGGGAAAATCTGGGTGCTGTTTTAGAAAATAAAGTTCGGCCGCAATTAGAAGACAGTTTACAACAACAAAATTGGGAAATAATACCGTATGTAAACGTTTTTAACAAGCCACCAGAAGTTGGTTTTGCGCAATTTATGGATTTTCCGCGTTATTCTACTGGTTATACGGCTTTGTTTCAAACCCCGGGAATGATGTTAGAAACACATATGCTAAAACCCTATGCGCAACGGGTAGAAGCTACTTATGCCTTTATGGAAGAATTAATTCCGATAGTGCATCAAAGTCAGAAGCATTTCCGTAAAGCAAAGAACAAAGACCGACAAGCTCTTTTAAAAAGTGGATATTATAAATACAATTATAAAGTAGACAGCACCCAACATGAGGAAATAGCATTTAAAGCTTATCAAGCAGATACCATCAAAAGTACAGTTACCGAAGCAAATCGCTTACGATACAACAGAGGAGAAACTTCCGAAAAGTATATAAACTATTATAATACTTATAAAGCGCAAGATTCTGTAAAAATACCCGATTATTATATACTACCGCAAGCTTGGTGGGAAGTTGTTAATAGATTAAAAGCCAATGGCATAAAAATGACTGCTTTAGAAAAAGATACTGTAATACAAGTAGAACAATACCGCATTAGCGATTTTAAAACCAGGAAAAACGCTTATGAAGGCCATTATTTGCATTACGATACCCAAGTAGAAAAACGTAAAAAGCAAATGATGTTTACTGAAGGCGATTTCAAAATAAGTACAGCCCAACCGGGAATGCAATATATTTTGACTGTTTTAGAACCACAAACCCCCGATTCTTTTTTTAATTGGAATTTTTTTGATAGTGTTTTGCAGCAAAAAGAGCATTTTTCGCCCTATGTTTTTGAAGATACTGCCAAACAGCTATTAAAAGAAAATAAAGCTTTAAAAAAGCAATTTGAGAAAAAGAAAAAAGAAAACTCCGATTTTGAAAATAATTGGTACGCGCAATTGGCTTGGCTGCACAAACAATCTAAACACTACGAGAAAGCACATTTACGCTATCCTGTTTATAGGTTGTTGGAGAGGTGAAAAAGAGATAAAAAAGTGAAAGAGTTAACCAGGTAAAAAAGGAAAAAAGCAAAAGAGATAAAAAAATTACCATAGTTCGTTTGCAACGAGTGCTAACGATGGTAAAATTCTATTTTTTTCCTCACAAACTCAAAAACTCACAAACTCCTCTACTCACTAACTACAGGAAATAGCATTCTTATATTTGCATAGGATTTTTGCAGTGCTTTCTGCGTTTTTTCCGAGTTTTTCCACTTTACTTTGGTAATGCCTTCGTCCTCTTGCGGCAATAATTCTCCGGTAAAGTCGGTTTTCATTGAAAACCAAAAGGTCTCCTTTAGCTTGTATTTTCCGTTGCGTTTTAAAATATGATAAGTTTTTTGTAGAAAATTAGTTATTTCTAAACCTTGTACGCCGGTCTCTTCTTCTACTTCGCGCAAAGCGGTTTCTTCTATACTTTCGTTTTTTTCTGCCTTGCCTTTTGGTAAATCCCAACGTTTATTACGGTAAATAAATAAGATTTCATCATTTTGGTTTTTCACCAATCCGCCACCTGCAACTATGGTTTTTAGTTTCTTTTTAAGGTGCTTAAGAAGCTTTTCCTCTTTTTTATGGTACAGATTAACTTTTAAAAGCTCTCCTTTGGCCACTTTTTTAATTAGACGTTTTATCTTTACTTCTTTTATAGGAAAAGATTTATATTCGTCTCCCATATTTTTTTCCGTAGAAAGAATAATTGGTACGTCATTAACAAAAACTTTATACATTTGTGGCTATGATTTTAAATAAAGAAACTGCATCTAAAACAGCAGAATTACTGTTGCAAATTAAAGCAATTAAATTAAATGCGCAAGAACCTTTTACTTGGGCAAGCGGTTGGAAGTCTCCAATTTATTGCGATAATCGTGTAATTTTATCTTACCCGGCCATACGTAATTATATTCGCGAGAATATTGCCAAGCAAATAGAACAAACTTATGTAAAACCAGATGTTGTTGCCGGGGTAGCCACCGGGGCAATTGGTATTGGTATGTTGGTGGCAGAATATCTTGGAGCTCCTTTTATTTATGTGCGACCAGAACCCAAAAAACACGGCAGAAAAAACCAGATAGAAGGCAAGTTAGAAACCGGACAAAATGTAGTGGTTATAGAAGATTTAATAAGTACCGGCAAAAGCAGTATGAATGCTGTAAAAGCTTTAAAAGAAGCCGGCGCAAATGTAAAAGGAATGATGGCTATTTTTTCTTATGGCTTTGAAACTGCCAAGCAAAATTTTGAAAAAGAACATTTAGAAGTACACGTTTTAAGCGATTATGAGCATCTGATAGATCAAGCTTACCGTACAAATTATTTAAATAAAGAAGAGAGTAATGCGCTACGTGCGTGGCGTTTAAACCCAGAAAACTGGTCTTAAAAATAAAATATAATGCATTTAGAAAGCAACAAAAACACCGTTAATAAAAGTCAGAAAGAAGTATTTGAATTTTTGACCCATGTAGAAAATTACGAAAAAATAATGCCGGAAAGCATCGTGAAATTTGAAATCTTAGAAGAAGATAAATTTGCGTTTCAGTTAAAAGGCATGCCAGAAATAAAACTAAAAATTCAAGAAAAATTTCCTGACCATAAAGTAGTTTTAGGAGCTTTGAGCAGTAAATTAGATTTTACTTTAAAAGCAGAAATAGAAGCTTTAGAAGAGCAAAAAAGCGAGGTACAACTTATTTTTGAAGGTGAGTTTAACAGCATGATGGCTATGATGGTTAAATCTCCCCTACAAAAATTTATAAACGCACTTAGCGATAATCTAGGCAAGCTCTAATAAAGCATTTTAACTTCTTTTAGCGCAAATTCTTGCAAAATACCGTCTTCAAACAAGATACTTAATTTTCCTTGTTTGGAGACGTTTTTTATGATCCCGGTTTTTTGTTCTCCCCGATTGGTTTCAAAAGTGCAAGGCGTGTCAAATTTAAATAAATGCTTTTTGTAGGCGGCAAGAATTTCTTCTATAGGCTGGTTTTTTAATTTGTATATATCTTTTTCCAGTTGCTCAACCAATTTTTGTAACAGCACATCACAGTTGTAATTTGACTTTTTTAATAGCTTTACGGAAGTTGCTCTGGGCGCCCAAATAAAATTTTCTTGGTTTACATTTAAACCAATTCCTATAATAGCATTTTTGATATTTTTACCTTCTAACCTGTTTTCAATTAAAATTCCGGCTATCTTTTTTTTATCTGCCAATATGTCGTTTGGCCATTTTAATTGCAAATTAGCAATATTTAATTTCTTTAAAACTTTCAAAACCGCCATTGCTGTAATAGCACTAATTTTAAACTGCTCTTCTACTGGAATGTCTAATTGCGTAAGCAAAACACTAAAAGTAAGGTTTTTACCTGGCTCTGCTTCCCAGCCAGCACCGCGTTGTCCTTTGCCCCGGGTTTGTGTTATAGCCTGAACACAACAATTTTCCGTAAAGGGATTTTCTTGTAATTTCTCTCGCAAAAAAACGTTGGTAGAATTGGTGGCAAGGACTTTGATACTACGCATGCTAATATAGTTTAAAAACGACTTTAAAGAATGTTATCTTTATAACTGCAAAAAACACTAAAAAATAATAACTTTGCACAAAATTTTTTATTTTAATGACAAACAAGATTAATAACGCAGACCAACTTATAACGCAAATCATAAAAGCGATTGAAGACGTAAAGGGGCAGGAGATTAAAATTTTAGATTTACGGGATATAGAAAACACGGTTTGTGATTATTTTGTAATCTGCAGTGGTACCTCCAATACACAAGTAAACGCCATTGTTAGTACGGTTCAAAAAAACGTTAGCAAAACTTTAAAAGACAAACCTTGGCATGTAGAAGGAGAAGAAAACGCCGAATGGGTCTTGATAGATTACGTAAATGTGGTAGTACACGTTTTCCAAAAACACATTAGAGAGTTTTATGATATAGAGGGCTTGTGGGGAGATGCACAGGTTACCACTATAGAAACCAATTATTAAATTATTTAGTACAAGCAAGAAATGGCCAAAGAGCAAAAAAATAAAAAACCGGAAAAC
The DNA here is from genome assembly GCF_006546625.1 of Haloflavibacter putidus. Classification (GTDB taxonomy): domain Bacteria; phylum Bacteroidota; class Bacteroidia; order Flavobacteriales; family Flavobacteriaceae; genus Mesonia; species Mesonia putida. The sequence continues at coordinate 88,895 of NZ_VIAR01000007.1, read as the reverse complement.
AAACGACCTAAATTCAATTCGTATTGGATTTATGCGGGTATTATATTAATATTTTTAGGACTTCAGTTTTTTGGGGGAAGCGGTTTTAACGAACCTGCCAAAACCAACTTAGCAGAATTTCAGCAATTTCTAAGAAATGGCGATGTAAAAAAAGTGGTTGTTATTAATAAACAAACCGCCAATGTTTACCTTACCGAAGAAGCCCAACAAAAAGATATTCATAAACAAGCAGAGGGCGAAGATTTTTTGCCCGGCTCCAATTCTCCCGATTATTCTTTTGAATTAGGTGATTTACAGAATTTTGAAAACAGTTTTGACCAAATAAAAGCCGAAAATAATTTAAACACGATTCGTACCTACGAAACCCATAGCAACGTTTGGGGAGATATTTTAATCACCCTTATTCCGTTTGTGCTTATAATAGGTATTTGGATATTTATTATGCGTAGAATGAGCGGTGGCTCAGGAGGCGGCGCAGGTGGACAGATTTTTAACATTGGTAAATCTAAAGCTAAACTTTTTGACCAAAATACAGATGTAAAAACTTCTTTTAAAGACGTTGCTGGTTTAGAAGGCGCCAAAGAAGAAGTACAAGAAATTGTAGATTTTTTAAAGCAACCGGACAAATATACAAGCCTTGGTGGTAAAATTCCTAAAGGCGCTTTATTGGTTGGCCCTCCGGGAACCGGTAAAACCCTATTAGCCAAAGCAATGGCAGGAGAAGCTAAAGTGCCATTTTTCTCGCTTTCGGGTTCAGATTTTGTAGAAATGTTTGTAGGGGTTGGTGCTTCTCGTGTTAGAGATTTGTTTAAACAAGCTAAAGAAAAATCTCCCGCTATTATTTTTATAGATGAAATTGATGCTATTGGTAGATCTCGTGGAAAAGGTAATTTTGGCGGCTCTAACGATGAGCGCGAAAACACCTTAAACCAATTGCTTACAGAAATGGACGGTTTTGGCACTAATACCAATGTTATTGTATTGGCAGCAACCAACCGAGCAGATGTTTTAGATAAAGCGCTAATGCGTGCCGGACGTTTTGACCGACAAATTTATGTAGACTTGCCGGATGTGCGCGAAAGAAAAGAAATTTTTGAAGTGCATTTACGTCCGCTTAAAGTAGAAGAAGGAAGTTTAGATACAGACTTTTTAGCAAAACAAACCCCGGGATTCTCGGGTGCAGATATTGCTAATGTTTGTAACGAAGCCGCTTTAATTGCAGCCAGAAAAGGCAATACCCACGTTGGCAAACAAGATTTCTTAGATGCTGTAGACAGAATTGTTGGCGGTTTAGAGAAGAAAAACAAAATAATAACCAAAGAAGAAAAGAAAACCATAGCGTTTCACGAAGCAGGTCACGCTACCGTAAGCTGGATGCTAGAACACGCCGCTCCTTTGGTAAAAGTTACCATTGTACCAAGAGGACAATCTTTAGGTGCTGCTTGGTATTTGCCAGAAGAACGACTAATTGTTCGTACAGAGCAAATGCTTGACGAAATGTGTGCCGCTATGGGCGGAAGAGCTGCAGAGAAAGTTATTTTTGATAAGATTTCTACCGGCGCTTTAAGCGATTTGGAAAAAGTGACCAAACAAGCCAAAGCTATGGTTACTATTTATGGTCTTAATGAAAAATTGGGTAACTTAACCTACTATGATTCTTCGGGACAAGGCGATTACAATTTTACAAAACCTTATAGCGAAAAGACCTCTGAGTTAATAGATAAAGAGATTTCTAACATTATAGAATCGCAATACCAGCGAGCAATTGCCCTGCTTTCTAAACATAAGGATAAATTAACGCAATTAGCCGAAATCTTATTAGAAAAAGAAGTGATTTTTAAAGACGATTTGCAACGTATTTTTGGCGATAGACCATTTGCAAAACCAGAAGCAGATCAAGTAAAGCTTAAGGAAGAAAAACGACAAGAAACTTATTCGCAAAATGTAGAAAGTTCAGACGAAAACAAGAATCCGGAGAGTACATCTGACAATTAATACAAACAAACCCTTAAAAAAGCTTGATTTAGCACGTTGTTAAATCAAGTTTTTTTATATTTGATAGAATTGTAAATAGACACAATTACCCCAAGTTTCTATGAACTTATTTAAGAAATTCTTTCAGTACAAAGATAAATTAGGTAAAGAAAAAAAACCTAATGAAGAAGAGCGGGGTAAATTTATGCCAGAACCTGAAATTCCTACCGATGAGAATTTTATGGTAAACTTTAAGGAAAATGGGGGTAAATTTCTATACTGCGAAAACCTAGAAGAAGTCTTAACTACTTTTCAGCAAATATTAGATGAAAATAATTGGAATGAAAAAGAGATATGTTGTTTTAACCCAGATTTGCAAACCACTTTTAAAAACTTTAAAGTAAACTATTCCAAAAGTCCAAAAGCCGATATTTTTTTAACCACTTGCGAATATTTAATTGCCAAAACCGGCGCATTATTGGTTTCTTCTAATCAAATTAAAGAAACCAAATTGCACGAATTGCCTTCTAACTTTGTAGTCTTTGCCTCTACCAGTCAGCTTATTGACACCATTGGCGAAGGTCTGCGTGGTATAAAATACCACCATAAAAATAAAATTCCTTCTAATATTACCACCATAAAAACTTTTAAAGATAAACAAGAAGGTGACTTTATGAGTTACGGAAGTACATCAAAAAACTTATATTTGCTGCTCTTGGAAGATTTATAATATGAAAGAAGTTGTAACCCGTGGATTATCCGGAGCGCTCTATGCCTTTTTATTGATACTATCTATCTTTTTAAACGAATATGTTTTTTTAGGATTAATATTTATATTCGGTTTAATCTGCATACACGAGTTACAGCGGCTTTTAAAGCTTGAGAGCTATTTATCTTACGTTCTGTTAGTGGTTTTCTTTTTGGCCTTTAGCGTTTTTAAATGGAATGTTTATGCGCAATGGTTGTTATGGATAGTTACTTTCTTAGTAAAAATCTTACTCATTAAAGATTTGATGACCTTTAATAAAATTCCGCTTTTTGAAGGCAAAAAATATATTTTAATTATATTTTATCTCATCGCATCGGTTATATTTATTACCTTAATACCATATTATAACCAAGATTACCATCCCGAAGTTTTATTGAGTATCTTTGCTTTAATGTGGACTAATGATACCTTTGCATATCTTATAGGTAAAAATTTTGGTAAACGAAAGCTTTTTGAACGTATCTCACCAAAAAAAACCATAGAAGGCTTTATGGGTGGTTTAATTTTTAGTTTGCTTCTAAGTTTATTAGCACATTATATCACCAAAGATTTCACCTATCTTATTTGGTTAGGAATAGGCTTGCTAGTTAGTGTTTTTGGCACTTACGGAGATTTGATACAATCTAAATTAAAACGGCAAGCACAAGTAAAAGACAGCGGGACACTAATGCCGGGACACGGCGGTTTGCTAGACCGGTTGGATAGTATTTTATTTACAAGTACTTTTGTATACGGGTATTTATTAATTATACAATATGTTTCATAAAGAAGGCCATAAAATTATTGGTATAACCATCTTGTTATTTGTGGTTATTAACCTGCTATCTTATTATTTTATAGATACGCTTTGGATACAGCAAGCAATTCTTGCTGTGAGTATTATTTTAGCTATTCTCGTTTTGCAATTTTTTCGTAATCCTAAACGAGCTGTTGTTACAAACGACAATCAAGTTGTGGCACCGGTAGACGGCAAAGTAGTGGTTATCGAAGAAGTTTTTGAAAAAGAATATTTTAAAGATAAACGCCTGCAGGTTTCTATTTTTATGTCGCCTATAAACGTGCACGTTACCCGGCATCCAGTGAGCGGAAAAGTTGCATACAGTAAATACCATCCCGGTAAATATTTGGTAGCTTGGCATCCAAAATCTTCAGAAGAAAACGAACGCACCACTGTGGTGGTAGATAATAAAATTGCCGGTAAAATTTTATACCGTCAAATTGCCGGTGCAATGGCAAAACGTATCGTAAACTATGCCGAAGAAGGACAAGAAGTAGTACAAGGTAGCGATAGCGGCTTTATTAAATTTGGTTCTCGTGTAGATGTTTTACTTCCTATAGGAACCAAAGTAGATGTAAAACTTAATCAAAAGGTTAAGGGAGGCCTTAGCATATTGGCCAAAGTTTAATGCTATGAAAAAAAAAGATTTAGATCAAGCTTTTGAAGAAGCAGTAGAAATTGCAAATAATACCAATCTACGCTTTCCTCCAGATCTTATGCTTTATTTTTATGCTTATTACAAAAGGGCTTCCGGACAAAACAGAGAGCACAAAGTGGATAATTTAAATCAAGAAAAACTTATTAGCGCTTTTAAAATGAATGCGCTTTTTCAAGTGCAAAACTTAACCCAGGCAGAAGCCAAACAAAAGTATATAGATTTGGTAAACAAATATATTGTAGATTCTAAAAAATAATAATCGGTAAACTTAACCGGTTCTTCTATTTCATTTTTTCATACTATTTTTCGAAAAATAACATACATAAACTTCAGTTATCTAACTAATGATTAAAGCTCCTCTCCCACTTCCGCGTAAAGCGTTATTATTAATTTTAGTAAGCTTCTCGGTTTTATTTTATTCTTCTAAAAGTGCTGCCCAAAATGTAGATAGTTTTGATTTTGGCACCGATACTAGCCTTGAAATTGTTACGTGGAATCTAGAATGGTTTCCGGCAAACGGTGGGCAAACACTTTCTTATGTTACCCAGTTTATAAATTATCTGGATGCAGATATTATTGCTTTCCAAGAAATTGATAACCTAAATTTTTTTTTACAGTTAGCTGATAATTTACCGCAATACGCAGCGGCCATTTCCGGCAGCAGTTTACAGTATCTTTACAAACCCGAAAGTATTAGCCTTAACACTTCTTATGAAATTTATGAAGAAGCAAACTATTGGCAGCCATTTCCGCGGGCGCCATTTGTGATGGAATTTTCTTATAAAGATAAAAATTACGTTCTAATTAACAACCATTTAAAATGCTGCGGAGACGGCATTTTAGATTTGGACGATGCTTACGACCAAGAAACTAGACGTTTTAGTGCTATAACCTACCTAAAAACGTATATGGAGTATTTTTTTCAGGGAGAAAACGTAATTGTTGTGGGAGATTTTAATGACGAATTGACAGACGCCGACCCCAACAATGTATTTGTAGGTTTTTTAAATGAGCCGTATTCCTATTTATTTACAGATTATGAATTGGCTACTTCTATGCCAAATAATTGGTCTTACCCGTCGTGGCCGTCACATCTGGATCATATATTAATTACACAGCCATTATTTGCTGCTTATGAGAATGAAGATTCCTTTACGGAAACTTTAAAACTAGAAGATTATTTAGAAAACGGGTGGACAGAATACAACCAAGTAGTTTCAGACCACAGACCGGTGGGTTTACTCTTGGCAGATGCTAATTTAGATGTATCTGAAGTAACGCAAACTTCTAAAAGTTTTTACAACAGTCCCAATCCCGTACAAAATAAAACCCAATTTTATTTACCTGAGTTCAATGAACCGGCTACTTTAGAAATTTTTACCGTAAACGCCAAAAAGTTAATTACTAAAAATATATTGCCAGGTCAGGAAAGAATAAGTCTACAATTAGAGCAGTTAAAACCGGGAGTTTATTTTGCCCGCTTGCAAAGCAAACATAACCAATATTACCATAAAATAATTGTACAATAAAAAAAGTCGTTTGGGGATTGTTTCCAAACGACTTTTTAAATAAAATAAGGCATTTTTACATTTTTTTTAATAACTGCTCAAACACTTCACGTTTAAGTTTTCTTACCCTTTGAACGTGTTGGGTAAGTTCATTTTTGAAACTTTGATGCTCGTTAAGGTAAAAAGTCTCGCAATGCACATCTTCGCATTCTATGATACCTTCAGAATCTTTGTAATAATCTACCAGCTGCAAACTGTAATAATTATTACGTTCACGTAGGTTTTTTATTTTTTCTAAAAGCTCGTTTTGAACCTCTTGCGCATCTACTAATAGAAATTGAATGTTCTTTTTAAAAAAATCTAATTCGGTGTTGATAAAGGTTATTTCATTCTGCCAAGATTTAATGTCTTTATCCAGATTTAATTTCTGAATATCATCTTGGTCATAATGGTTTCTAATTTCATCGCTCATCACTTAGTTCTTTTTTGGGTTGTACAACGTCTACAATTTTAATCACATTGGGACCCGAAGGAAAATGCCAATCTACTTCATCACCTTTGGCATAACCAATTAGAGCAGACCCCATTGGCGCTAAGATAGAAATTTTATTTTGTTTTATATCGCTTTTTTCCGGTGTAACCAATTGGTATGTTTTGGCCGGGCCAAAAGGTGTTTCTATGGTTACCATAGAGTCAAACCGAATCACATCGTCAGGCATTTTGTCTCCCTTTACAACCTTTGCGTGCTCCAATTCTTCGTGTAGCTTAGAAATGGATGCTCTATAAGTTTTGTCGTTTAGATAATGGCCCATAGCCATAATGCGCTTTAATCTTTCATGTTCACGCTTTTCTAATATTAAAGTTTTGTATTTCATAATTGCATGATATTAAAATTGCCATAATTGCTTTCAAAATAACCAAAAAGCAATTATGGCTTATTTAAATTTTATAGCAAATAATATGCTAAATCAATAAAATCTTTACGATTTATGGGAAAATCCCTCTTTGCACGTAAGCTTGTTCAATTCTAGAAATAGCAATAATATAAGCCGCTGTTCTCCAATCGGTTTGTTCTTCTTTTACTGCTTTTTCTACTTTTTTGAAAGACTCGGTAAGTTTTTTCTCAATACGTTGCATTACTTCGTCTAACTGCCATAACTCACCACTGCGGTTTTGTAACCACTCAAAATAACTTCCTATAACTCCACCAGAGTTGCACAAAATATCTGGAATGATTACCACGCCGTTTTTCAGTAATATTTTTTCGGCATCGTTGGTAGTTGGGCCGTTTGCACCTTCTGCAATCACTTTAGCTTTTACATCATTAGCATTTTGATCTGTAATTTGGTTACCCAAAGCAGCAGGAATCAAAATATCTACTTCTAAACCAAAAAATTTAGACGGGTCTATACTTTCGGCTTGTTCATAACCTTGAATAGAACCTTTACGTGGTTTGCAATGTTCTTGCAAAGCGGCTACATCTATACCTTTATCATCGTAAATTGTATCGTGTGCATCTTGTACAGCTACAAGTTTTGCGCCATCACGTGTTAGGAAATGAGAGGCCCATTGGCCAACATTACCAAAACCTTGTACGGCAAAAGTTTTTCCTGCTAAAGTTTCGCCTTGACCCTCTACATACAATTTTATATTTAAATAAACTCCAAAGCCGGTAGCTCTATCTCTACCTTCCAAACCTGCTGCACCTACTGGTTTTCCGGTAACTACGTGTTGATTTTGCGATCTGGCAGAAGATGGTTTGGTAGACATATACGTATCTAAAATCCAAGCCATGGTTTGTGCATTGGTATTAACGTCTGGAGCAGGAATGTCTTGTTCTGGTCCAATATTTTCACCTAACGAATAAGTGAATCGTCGTGTAATACGCTCCAATTCTGCTAATGAATAATCTCTAGGATCCAATTGCACTCCTCCTTTAGCGCCACCAAATGGTAAACCTACAAGAGAAGTTTTCCAGGTCATCCACATAGCTAAAGCTTTAGCATCATTCACATCTATACTTGGGTGGTAACGTAAACCTCCTTTATAAGGTCCTAAAGCGTTATTGTGTTGTACACGATAGCCGGTAAAAATTTCTACCTCTCCGTTATCCATTTTGACAGGAAAATGCACAATAATCTCATTATTGGTTATCCCTAAAATTTTTCGAATGTTTTTATTCAGATCCATACGGTCTGCAACCTGATTAAACTGGTCCATTACGTTATCGTACATGGTTTTAGCCTTCATAGTTTCTGTTTTACTCATATTTTCCAACTAATTTTTCCAATAATTTTTTATTATACCATTAGCTTATCTAATGGCTTCAAATCACTTTATAATTTTATGGTTTTTACTTTCAGCTTTTAAAAATAAACATAAGAAAGACCCCCTTTCTACTAATATAGTAAAGATGGCATTTTCTCACTTTATCAAAAGTAAGTATTATTCTAGGTATTAACTAATTAAAGCCAATAATTATTTATGACTTTTATCAGTCTGTTTCTCCTGCAAATAGATTTAATTTCACTTATATTTTTTCGTTATTTTAAAGAGATTTTATAAGAACTTTATAACCTTGAGAAGGTATTTCTCTAAAAAGACATTCCGTAAAGAGAAATCCTCCTAAAATTTATTTTTGACCACTACGGAATCTAAAAATTAATACATTTGAAAGTAGTTAATCTGTAAGAATGAATTGGATTTTATTGATTATTGGAGGACTTTTTGAAGTTGGCTTTGCGTTTTGTTTAGGAAAAGCAAAAGGCGCCACAGGCAATACCGCTTTATTATGGTATGGCGGTTTTGTACTTTCTTTGGCAATTAGCATGACTTTTTTGGTAAAAGCTTCGCAAAATTTACCCATTGGTACTGCCTATGCCGTATGGACCGGAATTGGTGCCGTGGGTAGCGTAGCAATGGGAATTGTGTTTTTTAAAGAACCGGCAGAGTTTTGGCGTTTGTTTTTTATGTTCACCTTAATTGCTTCTATTGTTGGGCTTAAAGTGGTGAGTAATTAGCAAAGGTTTCTACGCTATACGTTTATAATTTGCAATACCTGTATAACGCTCGTCCGGCATAATGGGCATATGTGTTATTTTTGTTATTTGCAAATTTACATAACCCATTTCTTCTTTTACCAAACCTACGCAGCGGTAAATACCCTTGGCTCGTACCGGATATTGCTGCGCAATTTTTGGAAAATGCACCGTATCAAAAACCTGAAATTTATAATCGTAGAAGGTACCAAAATACATATATTCTCCTTTGCTTGTTTTGGTGGTTTTTATCGTGATTAAATAACCATACATAACTACCGGTTTATCTTTGTATCTCAACAAATTAGCCGCGGTTAACTTGCTGTCTATTTTATGTTGCAATAATTTAAAGGGATGCCCTAAACTAAAACCCAACAAATTTATTTGGTCATAAGACTGCGCCAAAAAAGAAGCTTTAAAAGAAGGCAACGTATAGGCTTGCATTTTACTACGAAACAGTTTTTCTTGGTTCGTTTTAATTTTATTTTTATTCTGAATAAAATGTGCTTGCCATAACAACTCGTATTTGTTTTTTTCCGTAAAACGAAAGGCTTCTATCTTTATTAAAATACTAAGCTGCTCTATCGAAATGGAAACCCGTTCCAGAAAATTTTCCAACGAAAGAAAATCGCCATAAAACTGCCGGTTTTCTAATATATCCCGAATGGTTTTTTGTTCTAATTCTTTTAAATATCCAAAACCTAAATACACTTTTTTACCATAAATAGCCGTAGGATGATCGCTTTTGTTTACACAAGGCAAATGCAACTCGCCGCCTTGGTTTTCTATTTCGCGCAAATAGGTTTCTACTCTATAAAAACCCCCGCCGTTATTAATGGCCGCCACCATAAACTCTAAAGGAAAATAGCATTTTAAATACAAACTCTGGTAACTTTCTACCGCATAAGAAGCAGAGTGTCCTTTAGGAAAAGCATACCCGGCAAAAGAAGAAATTTGCGTCCAGATTTCTTCTACCAAAGCCGAATCGTGTTTTCTTTGTTTGCAGTTTTCTTTAAACTTGGTTTCTATGCTTTGCATTTTTTCTTTAGAGGTTTTTTTACCACTCATCCCGCGTCGCAACACGTCTGCATCTTCCAAATCTAAACCTGCAAAATGATGCGCCACTTTCATTACGTCTTCTTGGTAAACCATTACCCCATACGTATCTGGCATAATTTTATACAATACCGGATGCGCTTCTTTTCGCTTTCGCGGAAATCGATGCCGCTTGATAAACTCTTCTTTCATACCTGCGCTAGAAACGCCTGGTCTAATTATAGAACTTGCCGCTACCAGATTTAAATAATTATCTGTTTGCAACTTGATAAGCAAGCCGCGCATTGCGGGAGATTCTATATAAAAAACCCCCATACAATCGCCGGTTTTTAAAAGTTGATTTATAGCCGGATCTTCTTTAAAAACCTTCACTTCTTCTAAGTTTTTCACAACCGCTTCTGGCTGATTTTCTTTTACCAAAGCCACGGTATCTTTAATTTTTGAGAGTCCGCGTTGTGCTAAAATATCAAATTTATGAATACCAACTTCCTCGCTAATATTCATATCAATTTGTATAGTGGCAAAACCTTTAGGAGGCAAAAAAGTAGCGGCAAAATTATAAACCGAAGCATTTAAAATTAAAATTCCGCCAGAGTGTACACTCACATAATTGGGCAAACCTTCTATGTATTTTCCGTATTTAACTACTAATTTTTCCAGCTTATCTAAATTCTGATAAGTGTAATAGCCGGCACTTAATTTATCTATATTTTCTTTCGGTAAACCAAAAACTTTACCTATTTCACGCATCACGGCTTTGCGTTTAAAGGTTACGTAAGTTCCCATTAAAGCCGTGTTTTCGTATTTTTCAAAAATATACCGGGTTACTTGCTCTCTGTCTTTCCAAGAAAAATCTATATCAAAATCTGGTGGAGAGCTGCGATTGGAGTTTATAAAACGCTCAAAATACAAGTCTAATTCTATAGGATCTACATTGGTAATTCCTAAGATATAAGCTACGATAGAATTTGCGCCGCTACCTCTACCAATAAAAGGAAAATCCATACGTTTGGCATATTCTACAATATCCAGATTAATTAAAAAATAAGAAACAAAACGCATTTTTATAATAGCCTGCAATTCTTTTTCAAGCCGCTGGTGCACTTTTGAAGAAGCATTGGGATAACGCTTGTTTAAATTTTTGTAACAAAGTTGTTTTAAAGAAGCAATATCTTCTTTTTCGGAAGCACCAAATCTTTGTAAATTAACATTTTGCCGGGTATCAAAAGAAAAATCTATCTTGCATTTTTCTAAAAGTTGTTGTGTGTTTTCTATAATATATTTACAGTCTTTTAAACGCGTAAACAATTCGGTTTTTGTATGAAAAGTGTCTTCTATCGCGCCTTGCTGATTTTCTGGCAACTTGCTTAACAAACAATTATTATCTATGGCGCGCAACAACCGGTGCGTGTTAAAATGTTTTTTGCTTAAAAAACTTACAGGCTGCAACAAAACTATTTTATGCTTATATGCTTTTAAAGCAGAAAATTGATAAGCGTTAAGCTCTTTTAAAGAAACCCCAATAAACTCGTTAGCAGTTAAACTTTTCGGATTTATTTTTGGGTACTGATTTTTCTCGGCTGTAAAAGAAGCAAACGGATAAATAATAAAACAATCGTCTAATTTGGGCGCGCGAAGATCAAAGTCTTTTTTATCGTGTAAATACTCCGACAAAAATTGGTTTAAATTTCTAAAACCTGTATTGTTTTTTGCTAAACCTACAAATTTTTGTTGAGCATTATTTCTAAAATCAATACCCACTACCGGCTGAATATTTTGCTTTTGCGCGTGTTTAATAAATTGCAAACATCCAGAAGTAGAATTGACATCTGTTAAAGCAAGTTGTTTAAAGTGGTTCTTTTTGGCCAAAGCACAAAGCTCTTCTTCCAAAAGAACACCATAACGCAACGAATATCTAGAATGACAATTAAGGTACATTTTTTATTACTGATTTCTATGCGCTAACACAACCGGAGGTTCGCCGTTAAACGGATTTTGCCCTCCGCCAATAGTGCGTGTTCCTAAGGTTGAAGCCCGTAACACGCTGTGTTCGCCATATTTATTTTTAATTTTATCTAAAGATTGGTACAAATGCAGCATTTTTTGCGAATCGTCAAAAAGGTTTATTTGGTAATTGCCACCAACAATATTAGAGAGTTTCACGCCTATTAACCTAATTAACATTCTGCGGTTGTACAATTTATGAAACAACTCTAAAGCCAAAGGCTGTAAAATGTGATCTGCACTGGTGTACGGAATTTTCTGTTGCTTGGTATAGGTCTTATAATCAGAATATTTGATTTTTATGCTAATGTTGGCGGTCAATTTATTGGCACTGCGCAGTTGGTAAGACAAACTTTCTGTCATTGCTTTTATGGTAGCCGTTAACCGCATTACATCTATGGTATCTTTATTAAAAGTACGCTCCATAGAAATAGATTTGCGCTCGTGAAATGGAATAATTGGCGTATTGTCTATGCCTTGTGCGCGTAGCCAAATGGTTTTTCCGTTTTTTCCTAAAACGCTTTCCAGCATTTCTACCGGCATTTTTTGTACCGTATGAATATGCTGAATGCCCAGATTTATTAATTTTTGATAAGTCGCACTTCCCACCTGCGGAATTTTCCTTACGGAAAGTGGCGCTAAAAAGTCTTTTTCGGTGCCGGTTTCTATAATGCGGTGGTTGTTGGGTTTGGCTTCTCCTGTAGCTATTTTTGAAACAATTTTATTTTGCGATAAACCAAATGAAATAGGCAAACCACTTTCTTTTATAATTTTTTGTCGCAACTCTCCGGCAAATTTTTGTATCCCGAAAAAACGATCCATTCCGGTTAAATCTGCATAAAATTCATCTACGCTGGCTTTCTCGAAAGTTGGTACTTCGTTTTTTATAATTTGGGTAACCACATGTGAGTGCTTGGTATAGGTAGAAGCATTGCCTTTTATTACGGTGGCTTGCGGACATAAATTACGGGCAACTTTCATAGACATGCCACTGTGCACACCAAATTTCCTGGTTTCGTAACTGCAAGCGGCTACCACGCCTCTATCTCCCAAACCGCCTACCAGTAAGGGTTTATTTTGCAGTTCTGTATTCAGTAAACGCTCTACCGAAACAAAAAAGGTATCTAAATCTAAATGTAATATAGATTTTGCTTTCATAAATTGGATTATTTCCTTTAAAACGGAATTATTCCAAAATTATAAAATTACCAACAAATTTAATGTAGTCTGACTGTTAAATGTTATGTCAATAATTCGTGAAAATTTTTTAGGAGAAATATTAATGTTTGGTAAAAAAACTAATTTTAGAAAGCAAAAATCTTTTCCGTGTAAACGAAAATAAAAAAGAGAAAAATACTATTTAATTTTATAAAAAAAAGCCTTTTCAGTTTCCAGAAAAGGCTTTTATAAGTATAGATTAAAGTGGTGGTTTATTTACCTTCCATTCTATCTTTTAAAGCTTGTAAGTCTGCGTTTGCATCTCCAAGTGTTGGCTTGTCTTCTTGTTTAGATTTCTTAGCCGCTTGTTTTACAATTTTAGCTTCTTCTTCTTTATGAATTGACATATGCGAAGCTACTACGCGCTTAAATTCTTTATTGAATTCAATGATTACAAATTCTGCTTCTTCTCCTTTTTGAAGTTTGCTACCGTCTTCTTTTTCTAAGTGACGTGTAGGTACAAATGCAGTAATATCTTCATTAAATTCTATAGTAGCACCTTTGTCTACAATTTCAGAAATTTCTGCGGTATGTTTTGTTCCAACTGCAAACTCTTTTTGGTATTTATCCCAAGGGTTAGCTTCTGTTTGTTTGTGGCCTAAGCTAAGTTTACGTCCTTCTACGTCTAATTCTAGAACAACAACTTCTAGCTTATCTCCTACATTACAAAACTCTGATGGATGCTTGATTTTCTTGGTCCAAGATAAGTCAGAAATATAAATAAGTCCGTCTATACCTTCTTCCAATTCTACAAACACACCAAAGTTGGTAAAGTTTCTTACAATACCGGTATGCTTAGAACCTACAGGATATTTAGTAGTAATATCTGTCCAAGGGTCTGGTGTTAATTGCTTAATACCAAGAGACATTTTACGCTCTTCTCTGTCTAAAGTTAAGATTTGCGCTTCTACCTCATCTCCTACATTTACAAAGTCTTGTGCAGAACGCAAGTGCGTAGACCAAGACATTTCAGAAACGTGGATTAAACCTTCTACTCCTTCTGCAACTTCAATAAATGCACCGTAATCTGCAATTACAACTACTTTACCTTTTACTTTATCGCCAACTTTTAAGTCTTCGTCTAAAGCTTCCCAAGGATGTTTGCTTAATTGTTTTAAACCTAACTGGATTCTTGTTTTAGCTTCGTCGAAGTCTAAAATTACCACATTTAATTTTTGGTCTAATTCTACAATCTCGTTAGGATGGTTAATTCTAGACCAAGAAAGGTCTGTAATGTGTACCAATCCGTCAACGCCACCAAGGTCTACAAACACACCGTAAGAAGTAATATTCTTAACAGTACCTTCTAATACTTGACCTTTTTCTAACTGACCAATAATTTCTTTTTTCTGCTCTTCAATATCTGCTTCGATAAGTGCTTTATGCGAAACAACAACGTTTTTAAATTCGTGATTAATTTTCACAACTTTAAACTCCATTGTTTTACCAACGTAGGCATCGTAGTCTCTAATTGGCTTCACATCTATTTGCGAGCCAGGTAAGAAAGCTTCTATACCAAATACGTCTACAATCATACCACCTTTGGTACGGCATTTTACATAACCGTTTACGATGGTACCTTCGTCGTGCGCTTTGTTTACACGATCCCAAGCATTAATCACACGTGCTTTACGGTGAGAAAGTACTAATTGACCGGTAGCGTCTTCACGCACATCTATAAGCACTTCTACTTTATCGCCTTCTTTAAGGTCTGGGTTGTAACGAAATTCGTTTAACGAAACAACGCCTTCACTTTTTGCATTGATGTCTATAATTGCATCACGATCTGTAATATTAATTACTGTTCCTTCTACAACTTCATCATCTAAAGTGTCTACAAAGTTTTCTTCTACCAATTTCTCAAATTCGTCCAACTTCTGATCATCAATCGGGTCTATACCTTCTTCATAATTGTGCCAGTTGAATTCTTCTAAGAATTTTTCAGGGTTTTGTTGTTGCGTTTCCGGCTCTGGTTGAGAATTGGCAGACAATCCTGCTACATCCTGAACTTCTAAATCTTTTTCTTTTTTATCTTCAGCCATTGCTGATCTATTATTTGTATCCTATATTTCTTCAGAAAATTAAACAGCTAAACATAGAAGTGTTTATAAATATAAATTTTTATCTCCCTTTTTCTTTCTGAATTGCTGTAAAAAGGGGTGCAAAAATACGATTTATTTTTTGATAATCAAAAGTTTGGAGTTGATTATTGGTTGAGCGGTGAATTGGTTAATTGGATAAACAGTTAAATGGCAAACCAGTTAATTCGTAAATTGAAAAACCTCAACGTAGCATCACACCAGGAATTTTTAATTCCGCTTAAAGCGGAAGTCATAGCTACTTTATTTTTTCTAATCTCTAATTCTCTATTCTCTCCTTCGCTAAGGCCAAAAGCTTTTCAAATTGCTCTTGCATTGTTATATTGGTATTGTCTATTAAAACTGCATCTTCTGCTTGTTTTAAAGGAGAGTCTTTGCGGGTGGTGTCTATTTGATCACGTTTTTCGAGATTGGCGAGTACTTCTTCAAAATTTACTTGAAAACCTTTTTCTAACAACTCGTCTAATCTTCTTTGCGCTCTTTTTTGACTGGAAGCGGTCATAAAGATTTTTAATTCGGCTTCGGGAAAGACTACTGTACCAATATCGCGGCCATCCATTACAATGCCTTTGTTTTTTCCTAAATGGGTTTGCACTTCTACTTGTTTTCTGCGCACTTCGGGAATGGCTGCAATCTGACTAACATAAGCCGAGACTGCCATACTTCTAATTTCGCCTTCTACATTTTCGCCATTCAAATAAACTTCCGCAAAGCCTTTTTGGTGATTAAATTTAAAACTAAGATTAATCTCGTTTAGTTGCTTGATTAATTCTTCTTTTTTAAATATATCGTTCCCAATTAAATTTTGGCGCATCGCAAAAAGTGTAACCGCGCGGTACATAGCGCCGGTATCTACATACACATAGCCTAAGTTTTTGGCTAATTGTTTGGCTACCGTACTTTTTCCGGTAGAAGAATATCCGTCTATGGCAATAATTATTTTTCGCAAAAGCTAGTAAAAGTTTGTGGTGATAAAATTACAATTTATTTACGGGATGCCTAATTACTTTTTAACGCAAATCTATATTTAGCCCAAAGAAACTAGAGCTGGCCGCACTGCTATATCTCGCATAGGAATAACTAAGCCTTATTTTATTAAACTTTACGGATAAGCCAGCGCTCAAGCCGGCAAAAGATCGCTGATCTACAATACGCAATTCTTCTCCGCGTCTAAAACTATAGCCTAAACGCAAATTAAAACCTCCTTGCGGAAAAAGCTCTAACCCCAATATGGTATGTCGCAATGCATTATTTAAAAAACCTGGATCGTCTTTTACCGTATTGCCGTCTAAATCTGTTTCGTCTCTATTGGTGTTTCTAAAAGCAATATTCCATTCTTGTAAATTTTCTAAGGTAAGGTGCCACCTAATAGGAACTTCCTGCAACTCTTGTGAGATAGCCACATCTACTTCCAACGGAAGTTTTTCATAAATTTCATCATAAGGTGTAAACTGCGTCCCAACGTTGCGCACTACCCCGGCAACAATTAAATCCCAATCTTGGTAATAATAGGTTAAACCGAAGTCTAAAGCGCCTCCAAAAGAAGAATATTGTTCTAATTTGGAAGAAATAAGTTTAGCATTTACACCAACATAAAAATCGGAATAAGGAAAATTGTAAGCATAACCAAAAGATAAAGCTGCTTCTCCTCCGGTAAAATCTCCCGTAGCTTCACCAAACTCATCATAACCATCAAAAATACCGTAATTTACATAGGTTATCCCGGCATGTAAAACTTGCGTACGACGGTCTAACAAATAGGCATAAGAGGCAGTACCATAATTAACGTCCGCAAAATAATTTACATAATTTACAGACAGCTGATTATCCATCTCATAATTTATATTGGCTGGATTATACAATCCGGAAGTTGGATCAAAATCATAGGTGGTAATATTTTTTCCGCCAAGAGCGGCTTGTCTGGGAGAAGCTACCAAGTTTAAAAATTGGTAAGTAGATTGACCACCAATTTGCGCTGTTAGTGTATAACTGCACAAAATAACACATAAAAAGCTCCATTTTTTTACCATAAATGCAAAAAGCCGCTTGAGGGTATAAAACGGTTAAGGTCTTATTTTATTTTCTAAGCTTTTGAGTAAAATAAAAAAGTCCTGCCAGAAACAAGACTTTTTTAAGAGTAGGTTATAATTTTTTAAAAAACGTTAGGATCTAAATAATCTGGCGTACCATCGTTATCAGAATCAATAAAGTTTATCTCGTCTTCGGTTATAATTCCGTCGTCATTAGTATCTTCTACTTCTATTTCTTCTATAGTTGGTGTGCCATCGCCATCATCGTCTGCGTCTAAGTAATTAGGAGTTCTATCGCCATCGGTATCATCATCAAAGTCTATTAAAATTCCATCCTCATCTAAATCTTCCATGAAAGATGGAATGCCATCGTTATCGTGATCTGCTTGTATACCTTTATACAATTGAAAACCGAATATTAAAGATTCATATTGCCCAATTGGCGTTCCTATTGGTGGTTCTGCAAAATATGCCAAGCCAGAAGGAATAAAAACGGCTCCAATTCCAAAATCATCTGAGTAGCTAACGGTTCCATCTCCGTTTTCTTCAAAAGAAGAAGCTCCTTTAAATTCGTTTATAGCTTCTGTAAAACCAGTAATAAAGCCATTATTACCCGTTCCCGGAAGATCAAAACGAGCAGGGTTTACGGTCTCGTCAAAAGTGGTACCGTCAAATAATTCGCCACGATAGGTAATAACTACCTCATCTGCAAATGTGGGCTGGTATTCTTCCGGAGCACCGGCACGAATTTTAAGATAATATAAAGTATAATCTACCTCACCTCTAGTTACGATTTTAGATTCTAACATACTAGACTCCATTATTGGCGTCTTATCTACATTAAGACCTTCGATCTTACCAAATTCAACACGTTGGTAATTTGGGTTTAACGGGTTGTTTACTAATTCAAAAAAGTGAGTTTCCATATACTCTACTATTTGCTCATGGTTTTCTTGCGCTACCTCCGCTACGTCACGATAGGCAGGACCTTGAGGGGCATCATCATCCTCGCAAGAAATTAACGCGACTAAGGAAAATAAGAATAAAATTTTTGTTAGTTTCATTATTGCTTCTTTTTTGGGCTGCAAGATACAATTTTCTTAATAGTTTTGTTATCGTGCAAAGCTAATTTAATAGTTAGAAAAATGAGAGTCGATAAATATTTATGGTGTGTGCGCTATTTCAAAACAAGAAGTTTGGCTACAAAAGCCTGTAAAAAAGGGCATGTAAAAATTGATGGGAACTCTGTAAAGCCATCCCGAGAAATTTTTCCGGCAGATAAAATGGAGGTCCGTAAAAATCAAGTAAATTACCAAATAGAGGTGCTGGACATTCCGCCTTCACGTGTTGGCGCCAAACTGGTAAGCCTTTATCTAGTAGATAAAACTCCAAAAGAAAATTTAGAAAAATTAGATTTATTAAAATACTCTAAAGACTACTATAGAAAAAAAGGCACTGGCCGACCTACAAAAAAAGATCGTAGAGATTTAGAAGACTTTAAGGAAGAAAGCAAGGATGAAGAAATTTAATTATCTTTGAAGGCATCTTTTAATTGCAGAACAATGGCTACACCCAATTTAATTTTAAATGAAAGACAAATACTTCATAAAATTAAGCGTATTGCATACCAAATTTATGAAAACAACAGTACCGAAGAAAAAATAACTTTAGCTGGTATTGCGTCAAAAGGCTATCAATTGGCTGAAAAATTGCGTGAGCACTTACAAGAAATTTCACCTTTAAAAATAATTTTGTGTAAAATTGAAATCGATAAAGAAAACCCGCTGCTACCTATTAAAACCTCTTTGAAAAAAGAAGCCTACACCAATACCTCGGTTATTTTGGTAGACGATGTTTTAAACTCCGGTTCTACTTTAATCTATAGTGCCAAGCACTTTTTAGAAGTTCCTTTAAAAAAATTACAAACGGCGGTTTTGGTAGACCGAAGTCATAAAAAATACCCGGTAAAAGCAGATTTTAAAGGCATTTCTCTTTCTACTTCTTTAAACGAAACGGTAAAAGTTAGTTTTGAAAAAGAAACAAAAGTCGTATTAGTCTGAGTGTCTTTCCAGTTTACCCAATATTTTCTCTACAACTTTTTCTACAGTTGAATCTGCATCTACAACAACATCGCTTTGTTGATAATAATGCGTGCGTTCAAATAAATGCTTTCGTATAAAATCTTTTAATTGCTCTTTAGTTTCAAGATTGTGCAATAAAGGTCGTTTTTCTATTTCCGTAAACAAACGATTGGTCAACTCTTCTATACTTACTTTTAAATACACCAATTTTGTATTTGGCTGCTGCCGAATTAAAGACAGATTATTTGCATAGCATGGGGTGCCACCGCCCAAAGCTATAATTTGCTTTTTTTTGGTTTCTAAAAGTCTTTTTAAAACCTTATTTTCGGCTTTTCTGAAAAAAATTTCACCCTTTTTTGAAAAAATTTCGGAAATATTTTCGCCAATTTCTTTTTCTATTTCTTGATCTAAATCTACAAACGGAATTTCTAATTTACTGGATAACAAGCCTGCAGCAGCTGTCTTTCCGCTACCCATATAACCGCAAAGTACTATTTTCATTTTCTATGATTTTCTACAAATTTAAAGCGAATTAAAATTATAGGAAAATTGCCTTGATAAATTAATAATTGATGTTATATTTGCACCCGCATTCGCAAAACGAATGGATCTGGTAGCTCAGTTGGTAGAGCATCTCCCTTTTAAGGAGAGGGTCCTGGGTTCGAGCCCCAGCCAGATCACTAAGTAAGTTCTTTTAATAATTATAGAAATAGTCTGCTTTTTAAAGCAAATTCCCACTAGATCTGGTAGCTCAGTTGGTAGAGCATCTCCCTTTTAAGGAGAGGGTCCTGGGTTCGAGCCCCAGCCAGATCACAAAATATTTAAAACCCTGCTAATTTTTATTAGCAGGGTTTTTAGTTTTTTAGAATTGACAAGAGACTTAAGGGGTCAAGAATAATTGTTGTATTTAAGCAAAAATTGTAGCTAATCTGTATAGAAAAAACCAAGTAAAGCGGCTTAGGTTTTTATAACGAGCCTCCATTTATAGATTTTTTAAAAATCAAAAAAATAACGCTAAAAGTCCTTTTTGGTTTCTATGAGGTTTTAATGGACTATCTATGGAGTATCTATGAAGTATCTATGAGGCATCTCTTTATAAGGTTTTTTAAAAAATAACGCCAAAAGACTCTGTATTTTAAAAAATCTTTTCAGTAGCAATTTTATACTTAAAAAGTAGACCTGTTTCTTTAACCTTAAGTGGATTCTAATTTTTTCTGAAAAAGTTTGGGCGGGTGAAACTTAAGTCCCTCGAGAAGCTATCACAGTCCACAACTTTTTGGGAATACCCGCAAAAAGTCCAAGCTAAACTTCGATTTATAATTACTTTTCACCAATATGCGTAGCGCCACCCATAAAGATTTCGGCGGCCTCCATAATGGTTTCTGACAAAGTTGGATGCGGATGAATACTTAAGGCCAAATCTTCTGCCGTTGCTCCCATTTCTATGGCAAAGGAAATTTCCGCGATAAGCGAGCCTGCATTTTTGCCTGCCACGCCGCCGCCCAAAATCCTGCCGGTATCCGGTTCTATCAATAATTTGGTCAGACCGTTTGCTGTTCCTATAGCTCTTGCCCGTCCTGAAGCAGACCACGGGAATTTTAAAACTTTATGCTCTTTGTTCGTTCCTTTTGCTTCGTTTTCGGTGAGGCCGCACCAAGCAATTTCCGGATTGGTAAATACAATTGCCGGGATAGCGCGCGCATCGTAAGCAGCACTTTGTTTTCCTGCAATTACTTCGGCAGCTATTCTGGCTTGGTGCGAAGCTTTATGCGCCAACATTGGGCCAGGCGTGATATCGCCAATAGCATATATGTTTTTTATATTGGTTTGTAGTTTATCATTTACTTCTATAAAATCTTCCTTGTTAACCGAAATATCAGCCTTGTCCAATTTTAGAGAATCTGTGTTTGGCTTGCGCCCTATGGCAACCAAAACCAAATCGAATTCTTTTTCGGTTTCCTCTTTGTCTTTGTTTTTAAAAAGAACTTTTGCTTTTTCGTTTTCTACGGAAACTTTTTCGATTTTATGCTCCAATAAAACTTCCGCGAAAGCATGCTCTTTTTCAAAAACCTTAACCAAATCCCGATCGGTGTTGGGCAATAAATTTTTTGTCATTTCGGCAACGCTAACTTTGGCGCCGAGATTGGCATAAACACTGCCCATTTCCATACCAATATAGCCGCCACCAATCACCAACATTTTTTTGGGGATTTTTGGTAATTCGAGGGCATCGGTAGAGTTGATAACCACTTTCTGATCCAGTTCTATCCCCGGCAAATCTATAATGGAAGAACCGGTTGCTAAAATTAAATTTTCAAATTTCAGGTTATACTCCTCGCCTTCTTCCGGATAAATTTTTAGTTCTTCTGCCGAAGCAAATTCCGCTTTAGCTTGAACATATTCTATATTTTTACTTTTTGAAAGTTGCGCTAAGCCATCGGTCAACTTTTTTATGGTTTTGTCTTTAAAAGAACGTAGCTTTTTTAAATCGATTTTTGGGTTGTCGTATTCCAAGCCCCAGGCTTTGGCTTCTTCTGCCTCCTGTTTGATTTTTGTGACGTGCAGCAAAGCTTTAGACGGAATGCAACCTCTGTAAAGACAAACGCCGCCAGGCTTAGGCTCTGTATCGATCAACGTGACTTTTATTCCGAGATCTGCTGCTCTAAAAGCCGCGGCATAACCGCCGGGTCCGGCACCAATGACAATAAGTTCTCGCTTTTCTGTATTCGACATAAATGTTGATTTTAAAAAATTTAAGCTTCTAACAACGCAGCATACGGATCTTCTAAGGCTTGCGCTATCCATTTTAGAAAACGAATGCCTTCTGCACCATCTATTTGACGATGATCATAAGAAAGGCTTAAGGGCAAAATTGTGCCGGCTTCTAACTCATCATTTTTATAAATTGGACGTTTTTGAGCACGCGAAACACCTAAAATTGCTACTTGTGGCGGTAAAACAATGGGCGTAAAATTGGTGCCACCAATGCCGCCAAGGTTAGAAATGCTAAAATTACCGCCTTTCATTTCTTCCGGTTTTAACTCTCCGTCTCTTGCTTTTTGAGCTAGCTTTGTAATTTCTGTGCTTATTTCTAGAATAGATTTTTTATCGGCGTCTTTTAAAACAGGCACCAACAAGCCTTTTTCGGTATCTACCGCAATGCCGATGTTGATATACTTTTTCAAAATCATTTGTTGGTTTTCGAAATCTACGCTGGCGTTAAACTTTGGAAACTGGCGTAAAGCTGTGGCGCAAATTTTAACTAAGATAGCCGTAATCGTCAATTTACCACCGGCATCTTCTGCTTTTTCCTGGTGTTCTTCAATATATTTTTGAATGCCGCTAATTTCTGCTTCTTCGAACTGGAAAACATGCGGAATTTCTTTCCAAGCCTTGGAAACATTTTTGGCTGTAGCACTGCGAATACTCGAAAAGTCCTTCACTTCTGTTTCTCCCCACTGACTGAAATCGGGTAAAGTTGTGGAAGTTTCGCTACTTGAGGTTTTGTCTTCTTTAGCATAAGCTTTTACGTCTTCTTTGCTAATCCGGTCTTCTTTTGTCTCTATTTTGTTTATATCTACGCCCAATTCTCGCGCCAATCTTCTTACGCCAGGCGAAGCTGCCGGTGGTGTTTTTTCATTTTTCTCCCTTTCTTTTTTGTCGGATTTTTCTTGTTTTTCTGATTCTTCTTCCGCCCCTTCTTCTTTCCCCTTTTCTACTTTATCTTCGCCTGTCTCTTCTGATTCTTTTTCTTCTGAAATTTCCGACTCTTCTTGCTCTTTCTTTTCAGTTTCATCTTCAACTTCTTCAGTGTCGTCTTCTTTTTCTGCTTTTTTCTTTTCTTTATCTTTTTCTTCTTTTTCGTCTGATTTATCTTCAGAATTGGATTCATCTTCGTTTTCAGCTTCCTCATCGGCATCTTCTTCCGTTAAGGTTAAAATCACATCGCCGACTTTTACCTCATCGCCTTCACTTACTTTTATTTCTTCAACGGTTCCGCTTGCCGAAGAAGGAATTTCCACGGAAGTTTTATCGGATTCTACACTAATAAGCGACTGATCTTTTTCAATTTTATCGCCTTCCGAAACCAAAACTTCAGCTACTGTTGCGCTTTCTACGCCTTCTGCTACTTGTGGTATTTTTACTTCTATTGCCATAATTGTAAGTTTTAAAAATCGAATGTGCGCGGATTCTTTTTATCCGGATTGATTTCTAGTTTTTTAATTGCATTTTTAAGTTTTTCTGTAGGGAAATCGTCTTGACTTGCTAAATCGTACAAGACAGCATACACGATATTTTTGGCATCTACTTCAAAAAAATGACGAAGTTGCGCGCGGGTATCGCTTCGGCCAAAACCGTCTGTTCCCAAAGCCGTTAATTTTGCCGGAAACCATTTGGCAACGGCTTGTGGCAGCGCTTTAACATAATCTAAAGCTGCCACAAAAACGCCGTTCTCGTCTTGTAAAATTTGTTCTATATAGTTTTTCTCTGGGTTGAGCTGTGCTTTTTGTTTGTTTTTATGTTCGGTATCTATAGCATCGTCGTATAAGGCTTTATAGCTGGTAATGCTCCAAATATCAACCGATACCGCATATTCTTCTTCCAAAATTTCTGCTGCTTCCAAAACTTCTTTCATAATGGCGCCGCTACCAAAAAGATGCGCTTTTCTATCGTTAGAGTTTGAAGAAGTTTTGAATTTATACATTCCTTTTAAAATGCCGCCTTTTACATTTTCGGGCATTGCCGGCATTGGGTAGGTATCATTTACCACCGTAATATAATAAAGGCAGTTTTTCTTTTCTGCGTACATTTCTTTTATGCCGTTTTGCACGATAACGGCAAGCTCATACGCAAATGCAGGATCGTAAGCTTTTAGACTTGGAAAAGCTAAAGCGTTTAAATGACTTTGCCCGTCTTGGTGCTGCAAACCTTCTCCGGGAATACTGGTACGCCCCGAAATACCACCGATTAAAAATCCTTTTGCGCCAGCATCTGCAGCGGCCCAAATTAAATCGCCTACGCGCTGAAACCCGAACATAGAGTAGAAAAAGTAAAACGGGATAGTATTTACACCTTGATTAGAATAGGCCGTTCCGGCTGCGATAAACTCGCTCATACAACCGGATTCTGTAATGCCTTCTTCCAGGATTGCGCCTTTCTTCTCTTCTTTATAAAACAAAAGCGTATCCTTATCTACCGGTTCATAATTTTGACCTTCGGGTGCGTAAATTCCGGCTTGACTAAAAAGCGACTCCAGACCAAAGGTTCGGGACTCGTCCGGAATTATCGGCGTAACCAGGTTTTTTAAATTATCGTCTTTTAAAAGTTTACTTACAATTTGAACAATAACGCCGGTTGTGGCCGCTTCTTTATCTTCTGAACCTTCAAAAAAGCTTTCAAAAATTGAAGCGTCGGGTTCTTTTAAAGCTTCGGTTTTGTCTGTCCTTGTCGGAAGAAAACCACCTAATTTTTTTCTTCTTTCGAATAGGTAGTTTAGTTCTTCGCTGTCTTTTTCCGGTTTTAAAAAAGGTATTTCTTCTAAATCTTCGTCTGAAATTGGCAGCTTGAAATAATCGCGAAAGTGTTTTAAGGCTTCTTCGTCCATTTTCTTGGTTTGGTGCGCCACATTACTCGCTTCGCCAGCATCTCCTTGTCCGTAACCTTTAATAGTTTGTGCCAAAATAATAGTTGGTTGCCCTTTATGCTCTACAGCGGCTTGGTAAGCATTGTAGATTTTAGTCAAATCGTGGCCTCCCCTTTTAAAGCGTTTTAATTCTTCGGGAGAAATATTTTTGACTAATTCTTTTAAATCTTCATCGTCGCCAAACAATTCTTCTTTCATCAGCTCGCCATCTTCAAAAGCATATTTTTGTAATTGTCCGTCCGGTAATTCCGTTAAGCGTTTAAGCAGTTTATTGCTTTTATCTTTTTCAAAAAGCGCGTCCCATTCGCTACCCCATAAAACTTTAATCACATTCCAGCCAGCACCTTTAAAAAGACTTTCCAGTTCTTGAATAATTTTATGATTGCCGCGTACCGGACCATCCAACCGCTGCAGATTGCAATCTATTACAAAAATCAGGTTTTCCAATTTATCTCTTGCGGCAATACTAATTGCGCCACGAGCTTCCGGTTCGTCCATTTCGCCATCGCCAAGAAAAGCCCAGACTTTTTGCTTGTTCTCCTTAATAAGTCCGCGGTCTTGCATATATTTATTAAAACGCGCTTGGTAAATGGCCATAATAGCACCCAACCCCATAGAAACCGTGGGATGATTCCAGAATTCGGGCATTAATTTAGGGTGTGGATACGAAGTAATTGCGTGCGGAGAAAAAATGTCTCTACGGAAGTTTTCCAGATTTTCTTTGGTTAACCTGTCTTCCAGAAAAGCACGCGAATACACTCCGGGCGAGGCGTGGCCTTGAAAATAAATGTTGTCTGAACTGCCGTCTTCATAAACTTTAAAAAAATGATTAAAACCAACTTCCCAAAGGTTGGCAATAGAAGCATAAGTAGAAATGTGGCCGCCAATTCCTTCGTTTTTCCGGTTGGCTTTTGCTACCATTGCCATAGCATTCCACCGAATGTAAGCGGTTAATTTTTCTTCTAGTTCTATATTTCCGGGATAAGCTTTTTCTTCCCCGGAAGGGATAGTATTATAATAAGGAGTGGTAAAATCTTTTGAGGGTAAAGCGGCGTTTTTTGCTGCTTCTTCGCGGAGCAGTTCTAGAATAGTTTCGGCACGTTCTTTCGATTCGTTTTCTAGAATCCACCGAAAAGACTCTAGCCATTCTTTGTTTTCTTTTTCATGCTTGGAAGTTTTATTTTCTTTTGCCATAACCTGATTTTTACCACAATCCGAAACCACACAACTATAAAAATAGATGGGGTTGCTTGCATTTTTAGGTTTAAATTAAAGTTTATTTAGGGAGCGCGCAAAGGATTAACATAAGATTATACGGAAGTCTTAAGGTTTTTAACAAGCTGGTTTTATTGCTTTTAAACAGTTGTACAAAAGCAATAAAATTTCCGTAAGGAAAAGAGGATTTGCGTTTCTGTATAATGCGATTGTTGTTGTACTTAGAAACTGAAGACCTTGAACAATAACGGGGAGATAAAACTTAAAAATAAATTCTAAGCGGCTAAGCTTATTTTTTTAAAGTGTTTATATTTGCAGCGCGATAGAAAGAAATTTAATATTTCTTACCGCCCAGGTGCTGGAACTGGTAGACAGGCATGGTTGAGGGCCATGTGTTCTTTAGAGCGTATGGGTTCGACTCCCATCCTGGGCACTTTTTTTTACTTCCCGAAAACTGCTCATGTATTTAGGAAATTGTTAGAGGTTTAATTGTTTTTAATTCTACTTTTTGGTAATTCTGCTTTGAAAAACCTGTAAAACCACCAAATAACCCACCGTAAAAACATACACAATTTTCCAGTTTAGCAGACTTAGATTTAGTTGTTTAAACGGCAAAAAAAGTACGCTTAGACAGATAAATAAAAGCAATTGTGCTTTGTTGTGTTTTAGCAGGGCAAAATAAGCCAAGACAAGAAAGCCCAACATAATAAGCAAATGCAGGCTAAAGCTATGCGCTAAAGACTTTTGAAATAAAGCAAGCAGCAACAAAACACTTACAATAATTTGTGTGATCTGCTCTACTCTTTTATTTTTTGACTGCTTCCCCAACATTGTTTTCGGATGTTTACTAATTACTTCCTGTGTTTTCAAGATATTAGCTTTTTAATACAATTGTTTTGTGTAAACCACAAGTATAAAAGCCAGCTTCGCCAAAAGATGACGTACTTAGAAATAGTTTTTCTTTACGGAAGTAAAAAATGAAGGAGATAATCCTATGAAAACACAAGCTTGATAATCAATTGATTGCACTTTAAAACAAAAACAATTTAATTACTTTAACATGTTTTAACAAAAAAATGCTACTTTAGAATTTCAAAATTTCAAGCTTATCTTCTATGTATAAAAAGATTTTATTGTTGGTTATCCTTGTGGTAGCGTTGCAAAATTTAAACGCCCAATTTTCTAAAAACCACACAATTTACGCCACTACCGCAGCTAATTTTGGAAATTACCTAGGAGCAGATTTAAACCTCAACTATGTATATAAAGAAAAATATTCGGTAAAATTAGGCTATACACCCAACATTCGGGAAGCAGATAATACGCCGGCAGATTATACCGGTGGGTTGACAGATTTGTTATTTTTTGAATTTTTTAAACCCTATGATGAGTTACATAGTTTTAATTTGAGCGTAGGAAGAATTTATAAATTGAACAAAAAAGGCAGTATTAGATTAAATTTATCTGCCGGAATAGGTGTAGTACACTTAAAAGAACCTACCAATTGGCAACCTGTAGAAGATCCGGATTTTTTAGGTAACAACTATACGTATGATTTTAAAGAATACAACACGTTTAATTTTGTGTTCAACCCAAAAATAGAATTTCCGTTTACCCGGTATTATGGCGTAAGCCTTTCGCCAATGGTGCAAATCAACAAAGATCGGGTTTACTTTGGTATTGGTATTGGCCAAATGTTTGGTGTTTTACGTTCTAAAAAACAATAATTTTAAGCGTTTAATAAACCTTCCGGTTCCTTCGGCAGATTAAAATATATTTTATACCGTAATTTTTAATTTCTATCCGCTTAAAATAGGATAAAGGCTTACATAAGTTTTTTTTTCAACAACAGAAAAATACACTTAAAAATCAAAGCGTTAAACTTTTTCAAAATGGTAGGAATTGTCTTAGTTCTTTCGTTACATTCCGTGTAAACGAAAAAAGAATTAAAATGGATATTACTTTAGAACAAGCAGAAAAAGTGGTAAAAGCTGCAAAAGAAAAAGCCACCGCAATAGACGTAAAAATGAATATAGCCGTGGTAGATGCCGGCGCAAATCTAAAAGCTTTTGTTAGAATGGACGGCGCTTGGTTGGGTTCTGCAGACATCGCGATTAAAAAAGCAGAAACCGCACGTTATTTTGATATGAATAGTGGCGAAATTGGAAAGCTGTCGCAACCCGGCGGTTCGCTTTATAATATAGAACATTCTAACGGCGGTTTAATTACGTTTCCCGGAGGTGTTTTAATCAAAAACGCACAAGACGAAATTATTGGCGCAGTTGGCGTTAGCGGCAGCACGGTAGATAAGGATCACGCTGTAGCGGAAGCAGGAGCAAAAGCTATTTAATTATAGGTTTATAAGCAAAAATAGCAAGGCTGTCATAAAAAAGAAGCAAAATTAGCTTAGCGCTAAAACAGTATTTTTTATGACAGCCATTTTTTTGTCCGTTTTTAATAGAGAAAAAACCTCTTCTAAAAAGCTAATCTTTACAGAACGTTAAAATGGTTTTATCTCTAGCAAATTACCAGTATCTTTTCCGTAAAGAATTACGAATAAAATTAATTACTTATGGAGAATACTGTTAAAATAAAAGCAATAGATTCGGTTACCCACGATGTTAAAAGATTTCAATTAGAAAAACCCGAAGGTTTCAAATTTACGCCCGGTCACGCTACCGAAGTTTCTATAAACAAAGAAGGCTGGAAAGACAAAAAAAGACCGTTTACTTTTACCTCGCTAAACCAAGATGATTATTTAGAATTTACCATTAAAATCTATCCAGATCACGATGGCGTTACCGAGCAAATAGGAAAATTAGAAAAAGGCGACCAATTTATAATTCGTGATACTTGGGGCGCTATCGAGTATAAAGGTAATGGCTGTATAATTGCCGGCGGCGCAGGAATCACGCCTTATATTGCTATGTTACGCGATTTAAAACAACAAGATAAATTAGACGGGATGCAGCTAATTTACTCTAACAAAACAGATAAAGATATTATCTTAAAAGACGAATTGGACGAACTTTTGGGCACAAACGTAAAATATATAATCACAGATCAAGAAGATACCGAATATACAAAAGCGTATATAGACAAAGATTTCCTAAAAGATAACTTAACAGATTTGCACCAAAAATTCTACGTTTGCGGTCCGCCTAAAATGACCGAAGAAATAGGAAAAGCATTAAAAGATTTGGGCGCAGATGCAGATGCGGTAACCTTAGACGACCAGCAATAACCTGTCCCAAACCGGCATAAAAATTACATAATTTATTTTGTCTTTACGGAATAGTTATACCTTATTAAAAGTTTAAGAATAATTTTAAAACTGTTTCCAAACAAAACCAAACTATACCGGTTAACATCGTTTTATGTATATCTTAGAAATTAATAGTATCGAATTATTCTTGGGCTGCGTGCTTATTTTCTTTGCAGCTGTTTTCTTTCGGTATCTAGTAGCCGCCGGTATTTTTTATTGGTATTATTTTCGTCTAAAAAATGAAAAATACAAAAGCAAGAGATTGAGTTCGCGCGCTTTTAGAAAAGATCAGTTAAAAAAAGAAATCTATTGGAGTATGTGGTCGTCGCTTATTTTTGGATTTTTTGGTGCCTTGCTATTTTTCTTTTGGCAAAAAGACTGGACCGCAATTTATACAGATGTTAATCAATACGGTTTATGGTATTTACCAGTAAGTTTTATAATTTTAGCGCTAATTCACGAAACCTATTATTACTGGATTCATCGTGCGATGCATCATCCAAAAATTTTTAGAAAAGTGCATAAAGTTCACCACGACAGCTTGGTTCCTAGTCCGTGGACGGCATTTTCTTTTCACCCTTGGGAGTCTTTACTAGAAGCTTTAATAGTTCCTGCAATTTTATTGCTATTACCGGTACATATTTTTGTATTGCTGGGCTATTTAATTTTTATGACGTTAAGCAGCGTGATTAATCATTTAGATATTGAAGTGTACCCAAAAGCATTTATAAATAGCCCTTTCGGGAAATGGTTTATTGGCGCTACTCATCATCATTATCACCACGCAGAATTTAAAACCAACTACGGTTTATATTTCACTTTTTGGGACAGATGGATGAAAACCGAAAGTAAGTCTACTTTGTAATTGTAAAATTTTAAGATTATCATAAAGTCAATGCTGTTGCAAATTTTTTTCTTCCGTTAAGCCGAGCTTATCGGTAAAAAAATTATAAAACATCTAAATAATTAGCATTAAAAAACTATTTTCGATCTTCTATTAATATATAAACGCGTATGGCTTCGGGAATATTTGCAATTTTAGACGATATAGCTGCTTTGATGGACGATGTTTCGGTTATGAGCAAAGTGGCCGCCAAAAAAACCGCCGGGCTTCTAGGTGACGATTTAGCGGTAAATGCTGAAAAAGCCTCTGGTTTTGTTTCTTCTAGAGAGATTCCCGTTCTCTGGTCTATTACCAAAGGTTCGCTGCTTAACAAACTGATTATTCTTCCCATCGCTTTCTTATTAAGTGCGTTTTTCCCCATTGCAATTACCATAATTTTATTGTTAGGCGGCTTGTATTTAGGATACGAAGGCGCCGAAAAAGCCTATCATTTTTTTATACCGCACCAAAATTCCAAAAAAGAAGAATTAAAAGAAGCTAAAACAAAAGAAGAAATTTTGGCGGTAGAAAAAGAACGTATAAAAGCTGCTATCCTAACCGATTTTATCCTGTCTGTAGAAATTGTAATAATCGCCTTGGGCACTGTGGCGCAAGAAGCGCTCACGCTACGTATAATTGTAGTAAGCATTATTGCGCTTATCGCCACTGTTGGGGTTTACGGCATTGTCGCTTTAATTGTTAGAATGGACGACGCGGGATATAAACTTATTGAAAACAGCGATAGTGCCACTAGTTTTAAACATAAATTTGGGAAATTTCTGGTAAGTGCTTTACCAAAAATTATCAAAAGTTTATCGGTTATTGGTACAATTGCTCTTTTCTTGGTTTCGGGTGGAATTTTTGTACATAACCTGGATTTTTTTCATCACCTAGTTCCCGCCCTTCCTTCTTTTATTAAAGAATTTTTGGTAGGCATTGTTGTAGGTTTTATTTGTTTAGGAATTATTTTAGCTTTTCAGAAAATAAAAAATAATTTTACCAAATAGATAGTTATTGCAATTACTCAAATAATCTCTGACCCGTTTTTATACCACAAAATAGAAGGCTTTTACCTTTATTATAGGGATAAACCTTTAAAATTTCTTTACTTTTAAAGCGTAACTGTATAAACTTTACGGAAGAAAACTTTTCCCTAAAGACACTATAAAACAAATACGATTCACCCTAAAAATAAATACAGTAATGAATAGCAACAGAAACTACGGAATTGGAGGAAGTACGCCCGAAGTAGAATTATCTAAACTGCAAGAACCAAGCAAAAAACCAAGTCCTATTCAAGATAAGGAATTTCAAAACCGGATAGACAAAGCTTGTGCGGCCTTCAAGGCAGAAGGTTTAGATGCCCTTTATCTTAATGCCGGTACCAATTTATATTATTTTACCAATACGCAATGGAGCCCGTCAGAGCGTTTGGTTGGTGCTTTACTTTTTGCCGATGGTAGTCTTTATTATGTTGTACCAGAGTTTGAAATTGGCACTTTTTCTGATTTTATTGGAATAGAAGGAAAGATGATCCCTTGGTTAGAACACGAATCGCCCATAGATAAAATAGCAAAAAAAGTAGGAGAAATTACACATCTAGCAATAGACGATTCTACCCCATTTACTTTGGTTTCTAAATTTCAAGCGCATAAAAAATTTAAAATTAGCAGTGCAGAAAAGCTCATCAGAGATATACGAATGCTAAAAAGCGAAGCCGAAATTGCCCATCTTCAATATGCTATGAATTTAACCATGCAAGTACACCAAGCTACAGCAAAAATTTTGAAACCAGGTATTAGCACGGCAGAAGTTGAGCGTTTTATTGATAAAGCCCATAAAAAACTAGGTATTGCTAGTGGCAACTATTTTTGCATTGTTTTATTTGGCAAAGATACCGCGTTTCCGCACGGCGTTAAATCGCCTAAAACTTTAGAAAAAAACGAGCTTGTTTTGGTAGATACCGGTTGCCAATATAAAGGCTATATTTCTGATATTACCCGAACTTATGCTTATGGCGATGTTTCGGAAAAAGAAAAAGAAATCTGGAAAAACGAAGAAGACGCACAATTTGCCGCTTTTGAAGCTGCCCAAATCAGCAAGTCTTGCGGTTATATAGACGATCAAGTGCGTACGCAATTGGAAAAAGACGGCTTAGGACCCGATTATGATTTACCAGGATTGCCGCATAGAACCGGCCATGGAATTGGTGTAGAAATTCACGAACATCCGTTTATTTTAAAAGGAAACGATATTACTATAC
This sequence comes from Haloflavibacter putidus, assembly GCF_006546625.1. Lineage (GTDB taxonomy): Bacteria > Bacteroidota > Bacteroidia > Flavobacteriales > Flavobacteriaceae > Mesonia > Mesonia putida. The sequence continues at coordinate 56,412 of NZ_VIAR01000007.1, read as the reverse complement.
AAGAAGGAATGGTTTTTAGTATAGAACCAATGATAGTTGTTCCAAATGAATTTGGCATCCGACTAGAAGACCACGTTTATATGACAAGCAACGGACCAAAATGGTTTACCGAACCGGCGCATAGCATTGAAAATCCTTTTGGAGATAGAAATTAGCCAGAAATTTTGTTAGTAATTAAAGTCGTGTGATTTAGTCAACTTTTTATAACGATAAGATTTTGATTGACAATTGTTTAGAAAACCAAGAATTTAGTTTCAAATAAATTCTAAAAAAATTGCATATATATAGATGTGGTATATGTTTTTTTGATAAATTTAACCCTTCTACTTTAGGTGATTAGGTGTAATAAAGATTATTGCAACAAGCATCTATTAAGTAGTTTATTATTAACTAATTGTATCATTAAAATTTAAAACAATGATTAAAAAGTCCATGAAAACTTTGGCAATCGTATTTGCCTCATCTATGCTATTAACATCTTGCTATTCTTACACTACCGTAGTAGGAGAGGGTGCACAAGGAAGTAACGAAACTACACAATGGAATCATTATGTGGTATATGGTTTAGCTCCGGTAGGGGTTTCTGACTCTAAAGAAATGGCTGGCGGTGCAGAAAATTATACCGTACACACGCGACATTCTTTTGTAAATGGTTTAATTGCAGGAATTACCTTTGGTATTTATACCCCAACGGTTACAACTGTAACCAAATAATAATTCTAAGAAAATCTGCCTTAATATTAGTTTATAAACCTTTCAGGTCTTTAACCTAAATGTATTGAGGTAGGTTTTCTTCATTTTATATTGATTGTTTTTATGAAAAAAATTCTATTTTACATTTCGCTTATCATAGGGATACTACTCTTTCTTAATGTACTAAAAATTGTAATAACAGATTTTAATCGGCTTACTGAATATGGCTTTGGCTACTTAGCCGGTAAAATAACTTTATTATTATTGTGTGGTCTTGTTATGTATTTTACGAAGAGAAATAAGACACAAATCACTACTTAATAATAAATTAGCAGCAATAAAGTTTTATATAAGCTCTATTTAATTCCGCGTAAGCTTTACTTAACAAAAAAAATTCTTCAACTTAGGTAATTTTCATTTCATAGCTCTAACTTATTAAGCTAAGCAATATTTTCTTTATAATTTATCTTATTAACTAGTAAATTTCTAATTAATAGAAAGCAAATAACTATTGTTATATAAGTTATACTAATCAGTAAAGTTATTACTTACAAGCTTTATTTATTACATTAGAATTTCTAAAAAAGAAATCTATGGCTACAAATAATTTACAAGCGGTTAAATATTCTATGTTAGAATTGGCGGTTGTGGGACAAGATATTCCCATTCCCCAGGTTTTAGAAAACAGTTTAGAAACGGCACAAAAAGCAGAAGAATTAGGTTTTAACCGATTTTGGTTGGCAGAACATCATAATATGAAAGCAATTGCCAGTTCGGCCACCAGTATTCTAATTGGTTATATTGCCGGCGGAACAAAAAATATACGAGTAGGTTCTGGTGGCGTAATGTTACCCAACCACGCCCCATTAATAATAGCTGAACAATTTGGTACTTTAGCACAATTGTATCCTAATCGTATAGATCTAGGCTTGGGTCGCGCTCCCGGAACAGACCAAACCACAGCCCAAGAAATACGCAGCGACAGGATGCAAGCTGTTTATCGTTTTCCGGACGAGATAGATAAAATACAAGCTTTTATAGATCGTAATTATGCAAAAGTACGCGCTCCAATTGCAGAAGGTGTCAACTTGCCTTTTTATGTTTTAGGTTCCAGTACAGATAGTGCTTATGTAGCGGCAAAAAAAGGTTTGCCTTATGTATTTGCCAGTCATTTTGCACCCACGCATTTAAAAGAAGCTTTACGGATTTATCGCGAAAACTTTCAGGCTTCCAAATTTTTAGAAAAACCTTATGTAATTGCCGGAATTAATGTAGTTGCTGCACCAACGCAAGAAGAAGCAGAAACTTTATCTACCAGCATGTTACAAATGACGGTTGGCATCTTAACCCAAAAAATGACTTATATGCAACCGCCAATTCCTATGAACGATGAATTACAAAAAATAAAACACCATCCTGCAGTAGCCCAAATGAATAAATTTGCCTTTGTGGGAGATGCAGCAACTATTAAAACACAAATTGAAGATTTTGTGACTACCTATGATATAAACGAGCTTATGGTTTCTTGCAATGTTTACGAACAAGAAAAACGCATACAATCTTTAGAAATACTTGCCAAGATTATGCAAGGCAAAACTGCATAGTTTTACCAAAGCAGCAAGCCAATAATATAAATAGCGCTTCCTAAAAGCAATAATAGTAAGGTGTAAGGCAAAATATCCCGCGCTTTCAATTTTGTAATTGCCAATAATGGCAAAGCCCAGAAAGGCTGTAACATATTGGTAATTTGATCGCCGTAAGCTAAGGCCATTACCATTTTATTTAGTGGGACATTTAATTTTAAAGCACTTTCTAAAATAATTGGTCCTTGCACAGCCCATTGCCCGCCGCCGCTTGGCACAAAAATGTTTACCAAACCGGCGCTAAAAAAGCTTACGATGGGTAAAAAAGTAGCATTGGTGTTGCTTACCATAAACGAAGAAATTTGGCTTACCAAGCCGGTTTCTTTCATAACGGCCATAATACCAAAATAAAGTGGAAACTGAATTAATATTGCGCCCGCACCAACAATAGCTTGTTGTAAAGCTTTGGTAAAAGAAGCAAAAGATTGGTGCAACAAAATACACAAACCCAACATCAAAAAATTGAGCATATTGGGTGTAAGACGTCCGGCGAGTAAAAAATCGTGATACGAAGCTAGAAAAGCCATCACTAATAAGATTCCAAAAATAATTTTGAAAACCGGTGAGTGGTCTAACCTCTCTGCTCCCTTTAAAGTAGTTTCACTAGAAAATTCTACTTTTTCTTCCGCGAAAGCGGGAATAGTAGCTTTGGTATTTTTTGCAGTAAAATATAAAACCAACGGTACTACAGTTAACAAACAAGCAAAAACCAATAAATTGGGTACCGAAAAAATGGTTGTAGTAGTTTCTATATTCTGTGGCAACGCATTTGAAATAGCGGCATTTCCGGGAAACAAACTGGCTAAATGTCCGTTTTCTGCTACCTTTAAAGGAGCGCTACCACTCATCCCGCCGTGCCAAACCATTAAGCCAACATATCCGGCGGCACCAATTAGCGGATAATTGATTTTAAAATTACGTTTTTGTGCGGCTTCGGCGGTTTTTCTAGCCATTATTGCGCCAAAAATCAAGCCCAAGCCCCAATTAAAAAATGCGACCAACATAGTAGAAATTGCAACCACCACAACTGCTTGTGTGTTGTTATTTATACGATTGGTAAGTAAAGTTGTTAATTTGGAAATCGGTTTGCTTAGAACCAAAATATGACCTAAAACCAGAATAAGCATCATTTGCACCATAAAAACAAGCATAGCGGGATTCCACATGCCGTTTTGCCAGATTTTAATAACTTCCCAACCTTGGTGCAAATTACTGCTTCCGGTAAAAAAAGTGGCGATAAGCAAAATAAAAAGACTAAGAATAACCGCTAAGCTAAAGGGAGAGGGAATAAAACGTTTAAAACTGCTTTCTATAAATTTACTTATTTTCATTTGATGGGTTAGGTTTTTAGAAAATGCGTAAAAACTTTACGGAATAAAAATAATGTATTTAAAAAAGCAGTAAAGTTAAAGCGTTTTTAATTTTAACTATACTTTTATAAAACGAAATCTCTTACTTAAAGCCATTTTTTAATAAGTAAACCAACTACATAACCAAATATAGCGTGTGCAAAAGTCCAATAAATCCAAGCGCTTAAGTTATCTGCTGCCGGCGGTTTTGGAGATAGAGCGGTCAAGAAAAATAAAGCGCCACCTCCAATAGAATAAACCAAAACATAGATTAATATTCGTTTTTCTAAACTTCTAATTCTAAGAAGATAATATAACGCAAAAATGCTTACCAAACATGTTACAAAATGAAATATATACCCAAATAACCAAACCGGTTTTAAGGTATTGATAACCGGGATATAATCAAAATTGAACAACAGAATATAAGCCGGATTACCTGTAAACCATAATACCAAACGCAAAACAAGCATTAAAACCAAACCCGCAATTAGACTAACAGCTATAAGTTTTAAGTTTTGTTTCATTCTAGAGGATTAAAATAAGTTGTTGCTAATGTAGTAAATATAGAAAAAATAGTATCAGCGTTTAAAACCGCAAGTTCCATTTTTTGCTTGTTTTATTGATTTTATTATTCCATAAAGCTAAAAACAGTATCTTATTTTAACGCCACTTTTATTTCGGTAAAAAAAGATATAGCCCTATTTTCAATGAGTTTGAAGCTTTATTCTGCTATATAGATATTTAAAAAAATGTTTCTAAAATAAATTTGTTTAAGTTTTTAACTTAACCTTTAAACAAAAACTAAAATTAATATGTACCTTTGACCAAAGATTAAACGTGATGGGGCATATTAAACAACAATTTTCTATTAAAGATTTGGAGCAGCTTAGCGGAATTAAAGCCCATACTATACGTATTTGGGAAAAACGCTACGGAATTTTGCAGCCCAAACGTACAGATACCAACATTAGGTATTATGACCTAAAAGCTTTACAACGCATTTTAAACATTGCACTTTTAAACGAAAATGGTTATAAAATTTCACGTATAGCCAAAATGAACCCGGACGAGGTTAAGAGTTTGATAAAAAGTGTTTCTTCTATAAACAGTGACGAAAGCAGAGCGATGAAAGCATTTAAGCTGGCTATGATAAATTTTGACGTACATCTGTTTAATCAAACCTATAATAGCGTTTTCAAGACCAGAAATTTTAGGGAGATTTTTAAAGAGCATTTTCTGCCTTTATTGGAAGAAATTGGTACCTTATGGCAAACCAATACCATACATCCGGCGCAAGAACATTTTATTACCAATTTAATAAGACAAAAAATTTATTGGAATATAGAGCGCTTAGACCGTATAGAAGCAACCCGAAAAGATAAATTGTTTGTATTGTTTCTTCCCGAAGGAGAAATTCACGATTTAGGAATATTGTATCTAAATTATGAGCTGTTGGCATTGGGTTATAAAGTAATATTCTTGGGGCATAGCTTACCGTTTACCGATTTAAAATATTTGGCAGAAACAAAAGAAAATATTCACTTTGTAAGTTACTTAACAGTAAAACCGGATAACTTACATGATTTTTTAGAAGATTTTCAAACAGAAGTTAGCAGCAAAATATCTTGTCAATATTGGCTTTTAGGTAGGAAATGCGAAAGTATACGTTCGGAAGACTTGCCGGAAAACATCAAACATTTTAAAACCACCAACGATTTTATAAAAAACCTACATGACTAAAAGTATAATTATTATAGGAGCCGGATTTTCTTCTTTAGCCGCAGCTTGCTATTTGGCTAAGAAAGGTTATCATGTGCAAATGTTTGAGAAAAACGAAAGTGTTGGCGGTCGCGCCAGACAATATAAAGAACAAGGGTTTACGTTTGACATTGGTCCAACTTGGTATTGGATGCCGGATGTATTTGAACGTTTTTTCGCAGATTTTGATAAGCAATCACAAGATTATTATGCTTTGCAGAAATTGAGTCCGGCCTACAAGGTTTTTTTCGGTAAAAACGACAGTATAACTATTGGCGATACTTTAGAAAAAATTTGTGAAGCTTTTGAAGAAATTGAGTCCGGCAGTTCTGTTCAATTAAGAAAATTTATAGCCAAAGCAGAAAACAATTATGAAATTGCCATTAAAGATTTGGTGTACAGACCTGGCGTTTCGCCATTAGAATTAATTACCCCGGAAACGGTTAAGAAGTTAGATCAATTTTTTAGCACCATCGCCAAAGAAGTTCGTAAAAGCTTTAAAAATCCTAAATTGGTGCAAGTTTTAGAATTTCCAGTGTTATTTTTAGGAGCCAAACCATCGGATACGCCCGCATTTTACAGCTTTATGAATTTTGCCGATTTTGGTTTAGGTACTTGGCACCCTAAAGGCGGCATGTTTCAGGTAATTTTAGCGATGAAGAAATTAGCAGAATCTTTAGGCGTAGAAATAACCACCAATGCTTCGGTAGAAAAAATTGAAGTAGAAAACAAAGCCGTAAAATCTGTATGCATAAATGGTAAAGATTATGCTGCAGATATCGTATTGAGTGGTGCAGATTATCACCATACAGAAAGCTTATTAGAATCTACGCAACGGCAATATTCAGAAAAATATTGGGAGCGTCGTACATTTGCTCCTTCGTGTTTACTATTTTATGTAGGTTTTGATAAAAAACTAAAAAATGTAGACCATCATACCTTATTTTTTGATGTAGATTTTGAAAAACACGCAACGGCCATTTACGATAAGCCTAATTGGCCGGAAGAACCTTTGTTTTACGCAAGTTTTCCTTCAAAAACAGATAATGATTGTGCTCCCCAAGGTAATGAAGCGGGCATCTTTTTAATTCCTATAGCACCAGGTATAAAAGATGAACAAACGTTAAGAGAAAGTTATTTTAATAAAATAATACAGCGTTTTGAAAAGCTAACCGGAAACAAAGTGCAAGAAAATATTATATTTAAAAAGAGTTTTTGTGTGAAAGATTTTATAGAAGACTATAATTCGTACAAAGGCAATGCTTATGGTTTGGCCAACACATTGTTGCAAACCGCATTTTTGCGACCAAAATTAAAAAGCAAAAAAGTAAAAGGCTTATTTTTTACCGGACAGCTTACAGTACCCGGTCCCGGCGTGCCCCCGGCATTAATTTCGGGAAAATTAGTAGCAGATTTAATTGAAAACCACCACTAGAACTATGAAATCTATTTTTGACCAAGTTTCGCATCTTTGTAGTAAAAGCGTTACCCAGACCTACAGTACATCCTTCTCTGTAGCCACAAAACTTTTAGCGCCTTCTATACGCCAAGATATTTATAATATTTACGGTTTTGTGCGCTTTGCAGATGAGATTGTAGATAGCTTTCATCAATATAACAAAACAGCTTTATTCAATAAATTTGAAGAAGATTTATATGCGGCTATAGAAGACAAAATAAGCCTTAATCCCATATTAAATTCTTTTCAAGAAACGGTACATACCTATAATATAGAAGAAGATTTGTACCGGGCTTTTTTAGATAGTATGCGTCTAGATTTACATAAATCTGTTTATTTTTCTGAAGAAGAATATAAAGCGTATATTTACGGTAGCGCAGATGTAGTGGGTTTAATGTGTCTTAAGGTTTTTGTAAAAGGAAATCAAAAAAAATACGACGCCTTAAAAAACGACGCAATGCGCTTAGGTTCTGCTTTTCAAAAAGTGAATTTTTTACGGGATTTAAAAGCAGATTATGAAGATTTGAGTCGTTCTTACTTTCCAAACATAAATATAGAACAGTTAGACGAGCAAGGTAAAGAACGAATTATTAATGAAATTGAAGGAGATTTTAAGCAGGCTTTAAAAGGTATTTTAAAATTACCGGTAGAAGCTAAATTAGGTGTATATACTGCTTATATTTATTATTCTAAATTGTTGTATAAATTAAAGAAAACACCTTCAAGACAAATTAGAAATAAACGCATAAGAGTGCCAGATTATCAAAAAGCAGGACTATTGTGCAAATGCTATTTATCATACAGATTTAAATTGATTTAAAGATGCAAATTTTACATTGGATATTAATTTTCTTAGGTACCTTTTTCTTTATGGAATTTATGGCGTGGTTTACCCATAAATACATAATGCACGGTTTTTTATGGAGTTTGCACAAAGACCACCATTATAAAGACCATAGCAGTTGGTGGGAGCGCAACGATTTATTTTTTGTGTTCTACGCCTTGGTAAGCATTGGCTGTTTTCTGCTCTGGAAATACGAAAATATCTGGTTTACCTTGCCAATCGGACTTGGTATTTTGGCTTACGGAATTGCTTATTTTACCGTACATGACATTTTTATTCACCAACGTTTTAAACTTTTTAGAAACGCCAACAATTGGTACGCACGTGGCATAAGACGCGCACACAAAATGCACCATAAACACTTAGGCAAAGAAGACAGCGAAAATTTTGGCATGCTCATTGTCCCCTTCAAATATTTTAAACGCAAATAGCTTCTAATTCCTTTTTTTATGGCATCGCAAAGCTTCGATTATATAATTGTAGGCAACGGCTTGGCCGGGTTACAACTAGGTTTGCGGTTGGCGAGTGATTCTTATTTTGCCTTTAAAAAAATTGCGCTTATAGACAAATCGGCGAAGACCGTAAACGATAAAACTTGGTGCTTTTGGGAAAAAGGAGACGGAAAATGGCAAGAAATTGTACATAAAACCTGGGAACACGGACTTTTCCTTTCGGAGGAAAAAAAAATTGAATTAGACCTTGCGCCTTATAATTATAAAATGATTCGCTCGAGCGATTTTTACAGTTATTGTAAAGCAAAATTAAACGCCTATCCGAACGTAAGTTTTATTGAAGAAGAAGTAACAGATGTACAAGAAAACGAAGAAGTAGAAGTACTTACCACCCAACAAAACTACAAAGCTAAACACGTATTTGACAGCAGGCTGCCCAAAGCATTCTCAGTAAAAGAAAAATCCGGAATCAGTATTCAACAACATTTTAAAGGTTGGTTAATAGAAACCAAAGATTTGCAATTTGACCCAGAACAATTTGTAATGATGGATTTTAGCCTGCGGCATAAAGAGAGTACCAGTTTTGGCTATATTTTACCCTTAACGGAAAAACGCGCGCTTGTAGAATACACCTTCTTCACGCCTTTTATGGTAGACGATAAAACCTACGATGCGCTACTGGAAGAATATATAAAAACACGATTAAATTTACAGCAATACACAATTACCGAAACCGAGAAAGGAAATATACCAATGACGAGTTTTCCTTTTTATAAATACCACTCGCAAAAAATAACCAAAATTGGCACAGCGGGAGGCTGGGTAAAACCAGCAACCGGTTATAGTTTTAAGTTTACCGAAAAAAAGGTAGAACAAATAATTTACAATCTGAAGAACAACCGTAATCCTTCTACACAATTACAACAAAAGAAATATCCTTTTTACGACAAAATTTATCTGAGTGTTTTGGCCAATCATAACCATAAAGGAAAATGGATTTATGAAAACTTCTACGAGAAAAACGAAATTCAGGATATTTTTAAATACTTAGACGAAGAAACCAGCCTAACCGAAGATTTTAAAATTATGAAAAGTTTATTTTCTTTTGAGTTTATTCAGGCATTCTTTAGAACGCTTTAGGATTTACTTTAAAATATTATCTAATAAATTTCGCATTTTTTCTCCGTTCCAATTGGCAGTCCCGGTCTTTTCTATTACAATTTTTCCTTTTTTATCTATAACATAAGTCGTGGGCAAAGAATAACCGTTTAAAGGTTTAGGCAAAGAAGACGCGCTATAATATACCGGTAAGTTGTAAGCGTGTTTGGCAAAAAATGCATCTATCCTTTCTGGCTCATCGTTGGTTATAAAATAAAAGTCTACTTTCTTGCCATAATCATCATACAATGCTTGTAAATCTGGCATCTCTGCAATACACGGCGGACACCAAGTAGCCCAAAAATTAATGAGCACTACCCTATTTTTAGATTTTTTAAACGTGTGCAATTCTCCTTGCGTATCTTGTAATTGCCAATTGTAAGTACTTAGTTGTTCCTGATTTTCTTCCGCTACGACGGAAGGCGAAAAAGCAATAAGTTTATGAATAGCAACTTGAATGGGTTTTCTAGTTACCGGCAATAATAAAATGAGCATAAACAGGACAAACAAAATGTTTTTCCAGTGTTTTTTTAAAAATTTCATAATAAGACAAATTAAAAAAAGGCCGCCATATAACTTTAAAAATTACAGGCGACCTAGTTCTTAAAACAAATACTTAGCAATTATGCGGCATTCATCTTTTTAATCATATTTAAGGCAGAACCTTCTTTATACCATTCTATCTGATTCTTGTTGTAGGTATGGTTTGTTTTAATGATATCTTTTGTACCATCTTCGTGCACAACCTCTACCGTAATTGGTTTTCCTTCCGCAAAGTCTTCCAGATCGATAAAATTAAACGTATCATTTTCTTGTATTTTGTCGTAGTCACTTTCGTTTTCAAAAGTAAGACCTAACATACCTTGCTTTTTAAGGTTGGTTTCATGAATACGTGCAAAAGATTTTACCAATACCACTTTTACGCCCAAGTGTCTTGGCTCCATTGCTGCGTGTTCTCTAGAAGAACCTTCGCCATAGTTGTGGTCTCCCACTACTACTGTTGGAATATTTTTCTCTTTATAATCCCGTTGTACATCTGGCACACCACCATATTCTCCGGTTAATTGGTTTTTAACAAAATTGGTTTTCATATTGAAAGCATTTACCGCACCAATTAGACAGTTGTTAGAAATATTGTCTAAGTGACCACGGTAACGTAACCAAGGTCCGGCCATAGAAATATGGTCTGTGGTACATTTGCCGTGTGCTTTTATTAACAACTTAGCATCGGTAATATTTTTACCATCCCAAGGCTCAAACGGGGTTAATAATTGTAAACGCTCAGAATCTTCTGCTACATCTACTTTTACGCTACTGCCATCTTCTTTTGGTGGCACATAACCGTTTTCTTTTACCTCAAAACCTTCTGGTGGCAACTCTATACCGCGTGGCTCGTCTAACATTACTTCTTCGCCGTCTTCGTTGATAAGCTTATCGCGCGTAGGATCAAAATCTAATCTTCCCGAAATTGCAATTGCAGCCACCATCTCTGGCGAACCTACAAAAGCATGCGTATTTGGGTTACCATCTGCACGTTTAGAAAAGTTACGGTTAAACGAGTGAACAATGGTGTTTTTTTCGTCGCCTTTACGGTCGCTTCTATCCCACTGGCCAATACAAGGTCCGCAAGCATTGGTGAACACGGTAGCATCTAAATCTTCAAAGATTTTTAGAAGTCCGTCTCTGTCTGCTGTAAACCTAATTTGCTCTGACCCGGGATTGATACCAAAATCTGATTTTGGTTTTAATTTTTTATCTAAAGCTTGTTTCGCAATAGAAGCTGCTCGCGTCAAATCTTCGTAAGAAGAGTTGGTACAAGAACCAATCAAGCCCCAATCTACATTTATTGGCCAATCGCTTTCTTTAGCTTTTACACTCATTTCTGATATTGGAGTAGCTAAATCTGGGGTAAACGGTCCGTTTAAATGTGGTTTTAATTCTGATAGATCAATTTCGATAACCTCATCAAAATATTTTTCGGGGTTTTCGTAAACTTCGTCATCTCCGGTTAGGTATTCACGTACTTCGTTGGCAGCATCTGCAACATCATTACGATCTGTGGCACGTAAGAAACGCTCCATAGAATCGTCGTATCCAAAGGTAGAAGTAGTTGCGCCAATTTCTGCACCCATATTACAAATGGTTCCTTTTCCTGTACAGGACAAGGCCTTAGCTCCGGGACCAAAATATTCTACAATTGCGCCGGTTCCTCCTTTTACGGTTAAAATGCCGGCCACTTTTAGAATTACATCTTTAGAAGCCGTCCAACCGTTTAAGCTTCCCGTTAATTTTACACCAATTTGTCTAGGAAATTTAAGTTCCCAAGGCATTCCGGCCATTACATCTACGGCATCTGCGCCACCAACTCCAACAGCCACCATTCCCAATCCGCCAGCGTTTACAGTGTGCGAATCGGTTCCTATCATCATTCCGCCGGGAAAGGCATAATTTTCTAATACAACCTGGTGAATAATTCCTGCGCCGGGTTTCCAAAAACCTATTCCGTATTTGTTAGAAACAGAACCTAAGAATTCAAAAACCTCGTTACTGGTTTCGTTTGCGCGTTTTAAATCTTTTTCTGCACCTTGCTTCGCTTGTATAAGGTGATCGCAATGTACGGTGGTTGGCACTTCTACCTTATCTTTACCGGCTTGCATAAATTGCAGTAAGGCCATTTGTGCCGTTGCATCTTGACAAGCAATTCTGTCTGGTGCAAAGTTTACATAATCTTTTCCTCTTTCATAAGCTTGAGAAGGCTTGCCATCCCAAAGATGGGAGTAAAGTATTTTTTCTGAAAGTGTTAGCGGTTTGCCTACAATTTCACGTGCATTATCCACGCGCTCGGCAATCTGGCTATACACTTTCTTAATCATATCAATATCGTATGCCATAATTTTTTTATTTTTTGAACTGTCGCGAAATTAAACAATTTAAATGAATTTTAAAAATGTGTAGTCTTTTTAGCTTTTCATTTAGAAAAAAGCATAGAAATAGACAATTCGTTAATTATAATAAATATAAATAAGCGATTGCTTCTTAAAAATTATTAATTTAATAATTTGAGTAGGAAATAATGGGATTTTAATAAAAAAGGACCTAGGTTTTTGGTAAAACCGTGTTTATTATAGTAATTTTTGGATAATATATTTTTCGGTATAGCCCTCTGCTTCTGCTTTATAATTTTTTATTACCCTATGGCGCAAAATACCAAAAGCTACAGCTTGAACATCTTCTATGTCAGGAGAAAATTTGCCTCTGCTGGCCGCGTGGGTTTTTGCTGCTAAAATTAAATTTTGCGAAGCTCTTGGGCCGGCGCCCCAATCTATATATTCTTTTACCAAATCTGCTGCAAACTGCCCATTTGGTCTTGTTTTAGAAACCAATTTTACTGCGTATTCTACCACATTATCTGCGACCGGAATTTTACGGATAAGCTGCTGAAAATCTATAATTTCTTGGGCTGTAAATAAAGAATTAATCGTTGGTTTTGCAGTAGAGGTGGTATTTTTTACCACATTTACTTCCTCTTCAAAACTCGGGTACTGCAAATGAATGGAAAACATAAAACGGTCTAACTGCGCTTCGGGCAGCGGGTAGGTTCCTTCTTGCTCTATAGGGTTTTGGGTGGCAAGTACAAAATAAGGTTCTGCCAATTTATAATTTTTTCCGGCAACGGTTACTGCTTTTTCCTGCATAGCTTCTAGTAAAGCTGCCTGGGTTTTTGGTGGCGTACGATTTATCTCGTCGGCTAGGATAATGTTGGAAAAAATCGGGCCTTTTAAAAATTTAAAATGCCTGCTTTCGTCTAAAATTTCAGAACCTAAAATATCGCTCGGCATCAAATCCGGGGTAAATTGAATACGCTTAAAATCTAAGCCTAAAGCTTGCGAAATTGTGTTTACCATCAAGGTTTTCGCTAGACCCGGAACACCAATTAAGAGTGCGTGCCCACCAGAAAATACAGATAATAGAATCTCGTCTACCACCGTTTCTTGCCCAACAATTACCTTGGCTATTTCTTGTTTTAAGCCTTCATATTTTTGTACAAAATCTTTAATTGCCTCTACCTCGGACATAGTTTACATTTTTTGCCAATTACTATTAAAATCGCATTCTCTATACTTTCCGTTTATCTTAATGTAAGTTTCTGCAATGGTTTCTGTTTGCCATTTTTGTATAGCTTCGTATTGCTTTTCGCGCAAAGCTAATTCTTTAATCTTAGAATAATCTTGCGAATAATTGGCAATATGCTCCGGATAGCGATTGGTAACCGTTATTATTTTAAAGAATTTTCTTCCAGTTCTGGTTTGGTCAGACAATACCAAACTTACTTGCCCTTCTTCCAGATTTACTACTTGGTCGTAGATTATTGGATCTACTTTGGTAAGTTCAAAACGTGTATCTCCCGTACTCGGGTTTATAAGTTTACCACCATCTCCGCGGGTTTCTTCTTCTTCAGAAAATTTACGTGCAGCTTCATCAAAACTAATGTTATTGTTAGTAATTTCTATGCGAATGCTATCAATTCTCTTTTTGGCAGCTTTTACAGTCTCATCTGTCACCTCGGGCATTAATATGATATGACGAATATCTAATTGCTGTCCGCGCATTTTATCTAATTTCACAATATGGTAACCAAAATCAGACTTAAAAGGTTTGCTTATTTCTCCTTCGCGCAAGCTAAACGCAATTTGCTTAAAGGTTTTATCTAGCGGGTCTTCTCTTGTAATTGTCATTTGTCCGCCGCGAGTACTTGTACCGTCTTGCGAATATAAAACCGCTTTGGTGGCAAAACTTGCTCCGTTTTCTAAGATATCGTCTCTAATTTCGTTAAGCTGATCGATAACCTTTTGTTTTTCTTCTTTTGGTATTTTCGGTTTGATTACCAATTGAGCTATCTCTACTTCATCGCCAAACTTTGGACGCTTATCTTCGGGAATTTCCTCAAAAAAAGTACGCACTTCTTCGGGGGTAACTTCTACGTCTTCTATAATTCTGTCCTGCATATTAGTAGCCAGTTCACGCTCTTTATTTATGGTATATAATTCTTTACGTAAATCTGCCATGCTTTCTTTTCGGTAAAAATCAAGCAACTTTTGTTTGCTGCCAATTTGCTGCTCCATTCTAGAAAGCTGTTGATCTACCATACTGTTTAAGCGCGGCGCAGGAACAATAATAGTAGTATCCTGTTCTGCTTTGTGAGCGTACAGTTTATTTTCTAATAACCTACCGGCCAATTGGCAATCTGTAATATCTTGCGAGGACATTCCTTGATTTTTCATGTCTTCACGCATTTTGGTAATATCGCTTTCTAAAATAAGATAATCTCCCACCACAGCGGCTACGCCATCTGCTTTAAAACGCTTAAATGCTTTGGTACTATCTATTTTGGCAATTGCCGTTTCCGGAACCTTTTCAGTAACCACCAAAGTACTGTCTTTTAAATCTTGTGCGTTAAGGTTTAAAGCAAATACCAATAAAGGCAGGCTGCATAGGAGTTTAGTTATAAATTTCAAATCTCTCGTGTTTAAGTGCATCTTCTGTTATTTCTTTTTCTAATTTTTTAGACAATTCTAATTTTCTGCGGTTTAGCAATATTTGTTTTATGGTTGGTTTTACATATTCTAGAGGCGCTTCTTCATTTCGCAAAAGTACATCTTTCACTTTAACTAAGTAGACATTTGTAGAATCGTTTAGTTGCAAAAATTTTCCTTTTTTCAATAAAAGTTCGTTTACGGTATCTTTTAAAGGCTTAATTTCTTCGTAAATACTTCTAGCCGTTACCCAAACCGAATCGTTTAAAGCTGCAGCTTTATAAGATAAAGTCTGGTTTTCTAAGTATTGTTTATCATCTGTATCAAAACGGTCTAAACGCTCTTTTAATTCTTTTAAATCAGGAAAATCTTGATCAACATATAAATATCGCAATTTTACCAATTTTTGATTTAGTTTAAAATTGGCTCTATTGCTTTGGTAGTATTTTTCTATATCTAACGGATTTACCGCAGTATCTATTTGCTGATTTATAACAATATCTTTATAGGCCTCTATAAATAATTCTTTTCGGTAAGCTTGTACCAAATCTTCAAACTCTTCTTGTTGCTGCTTGGGCAAATTTATTTTGGCTTGGCTCATAAAAACCTGTTCTGTTGCCCAACGTCTAATATAATTATTAACGCGTAACAAGCTATCTTCTTTAGATAGGTTTTCAGGTATTAAACCCTCAAGATCTTCCTTATATAAAAAAGTCTCGTTTACTCGCGCAATGGGTTCGCCTATTTCTTTTTTTTGAAACCACTCACAGCCAGAAAGCACAAACACCAATAATATATAGAAGACCTTATCGCGCAAAGTTTTCTTTTAAATTTTTAAACACTTCTTGATTTACCTTTACGGAATGCTTTTTACGCAAACTTTCTAAAAATTCTTTTTCTAATTTATTTTGATAAGCAGTTATTACTTGGCCTTTTGCCTCTTCAAAATTCTCTTGCTTCTCGGGGATAATTGCTTTAACCTTCACCACTACATAATTTCCGTTTTTCGTATAAATTTTAGATACGCCCTTTTTAGCTTTAAAGTTCTGGGGTAAAACGCTAGAATTTTCTTGAAATTCTCCACTTTTAAAAATCACCGACGGATAAGTCTCCGTTAGTTCCTCTATATCTTCTTCTTTTTTTAATGCTCTCCGTAAAGCTTTAGCCGTTTTTTCAGAATTAGCGGTTGCCACAATAGCATCTATTTGCTTTGGAACTACATAATTATTTTTATGTTTCTTGTAATATTTTTTAAGTGCTATACTATCTTTTTTAGCCGCTTTCCAAACATTTTTTTCCATCAAATCAAACAACAACAAACCATTGCGATATTCTTCTATAATATTAGCATATTCCGGATTGGTTTTAGCTAAGTTTTTTTTATGGTACTCTATAAGAAACGCATTTTTAAAATCGGTTAACCAATTTTCTAAAACTACATTTTTTGTTGCTTGCGGGTTAAGCCGCTTTTGCCTTGCTTCTATATATTTGGCAAAATCTGTATAATCTCTCTCCGTGCTTTTTATTGCAATAATCTGTTTTTTTGGTAGTTGTTTTAAATTGGCTTTATAGTTACCACGCATCAATTCTTCTCCTACATTATTTTGGAAGTATTGCAATGCTTTAGCATTTTCTTGCACGCTATAGGTTTGCCTAATTTTCTCTACCAACTTTTCATTAATTAGTTGCGACCTGCTATCGTTTTTAATTTTAAAACTTAGCTTTTTCTCTTCATCTTCCAAAGAACCAATCTCGGTTTTATTAAGCAATTTAACAATATGCCAACCATACTGGGTTTTAAAAGGCTTAGAAAAATCACCTTTTTTTGATAAGGTAAAAGCTTTTCCTTCAAAAACTTCAGAATTTAAAGCGCCTCGCGTAAATGGCCGAATTCGACCACCATTGATAGCCGTATTTTTATCGTCGCTAAATTGTTTAGCTAAGTTATGAAAATCTGCCCCCTCTTGCAGTTTATTATAAATCTCTTCTATTTGGCTCTTCTTTACTCCACCTTTTTCAGAACTATCTTCAAGCATAATATGTGCCACTTCTACACTGCCCAAATTATCGCGCTTAGCATTTACCTTTACTAAGTGGTATCCAAATTTACTGCGTACAGGTTTAGACAATTGGCCTGCAGGAGTTTCGTATGCAGCGTTCTCAAAAGGATAAACCATTTGAAACACACTAAACCAACCTAATTTTCCGTTATTTTTCTCTACAGAAGGATCTTCAGAATATCTTTTTGCCACGCTTTCAAAAGGCTTGCCGCTCTCAATCTCTTTGCGCGCTTTTTGCAATTTATTATAAGCTTTTAAGGTATCTGCAGGTTTTGCACCCGGACTTACATTTATTAAAATATGACTCGCGTTTACCTCTTTTTGCAAACGCACATAAGCCTCTTTTAAAAGTTTTTCGGTTATTTTGCTATTGCGCATATATTTATCTGCCAACTGTCTTTTGTAGATATTGTACTCTCCCACAAAAGAAGAAACCGTATCTAAACCCTGAGCCTCTGCTTCTAAAACCTTTAACTTATAATCTATAAAAAGCTTTAAATAATTGTTTAAATCGTTTTGTGTCGAGTCTTCTACCAAATCTAGATTTTTACTAAAAACCCGCTTAAATTCTTCTTGGTAAACCGGCTGGCCATCTATGGTAAGTAAAACTTTTTTATCGTTTTGCGCGTAGCTTAGAAAAGCAATAAAAAAAACAAAAGGCCATACAATTTTTTTATTCATAATAAATACAGATTAATGCGCTCAAAAATAAGAAAAACGCAGGTTTATACAAGTTATTATTTATGCCTAAAATTTCTGAAGTTTTGGCGTAAATAAATTAGGGGTTCTTTACGGAAGTAAAACAGGTCGGAGAAAGGAGTTGGAAAGAAATAAGATAATAGAAACTGTACAATGTAAGCTGTATGCTTTAGGCAATAAATTTTAAAAGGTTATCCTTAAAACGAGTCTATCTACCCAATCCTAACTACATTCTACTGTTATCTGAAAATTCAGAAATTTGGTTTTTTTCGGGTTAATAGCAAATGAGTATCTTAGCGAAAACAATAGCTTAAAAAAAATGAACTATACGCTACAAATTACCATAAATGTACCCCGCGAGGTTTTTATTGAAAAAATGGATAATCTTGACAATTTAAAACATTGGCAAAAAGGATTAAAGAAGATTGTTCCCATTAGTGGCGCTTCGGGGCAAGAAGGTTCTAAAACCAAACTTTCTTACGAGATAAACAAGCGAGAAATGGAAATGGTAGAAACCGTAATTACCCGAAAAATGCCGGAAGAATTTCATGCCACTTACGATACGCAAGGCGTACACAATATTCAAAAAAATTATTTTATAGACAACCAAGACAATACAACTACTTGGAGAAGCGAAACGGAATTTAAATTCTCCAGTTTCGGTTTGCGCGTACTGGCTTTTTTTATGCCAAAAGTATTTAAAAAGCAATCTTTAAAATATATGAACGATTTTAAGGCTTTCGCCGAAGAAGGGAAAAGTGTTTTGGAAAAAGAAGTTTAACTATATTTTTCAACTTATCGATTTTTCTCACCGAAAAAAATCCCAAAAGTTTATATTTCAGATATTTAATTTCCTAAAATCCCCGTATTAGGGATAGAACGGTCTGTTTGAGCTCTTGCTTTTTTGGTAAAAAAAGCAAAGCGAGTAGTGATAGCCCGACCTTTTTATGTTTCCTGAAAACATAAAAAGGAAATACCCAAAATATAATTAGTTGTAGTATTTCCTTTTTTATGGTTTATAATCTATTCTTATCTAGAATAATTAGGTGCTTCTTTGGTGATGGTTACATCGTGGGGATGACTTTCGAAAACGCCGGCGGAAGTAATTTTTACAAATTTAGCTTCAGATTTTAGCTTTTCTATATTTTTAGCGCCACAATATCCCATTCCGGCACGTAAACCGCCAATAAACTGGTTCATGCTTTCTACCAATTCGCCTTTATACGGCAAACGACCCACGATGCCTTCTGGTACCAATTTTTTAATATCGTCTTCTACATCTTGAAAATAACGATCTTTAGAACCTTTTTGCATAGCTTCTACGGAGCCCATACCACGGTAAGATTTGTATTTCCTACCTTCGTAGATAATTGTTTCTCCGGGAGATTCTTTGGTGCCGGCCAACAAAGAGCCAAGCATCACGCAATCTGCTCCGGCAGCAATTGCTTTAGGAATATCTCCCGTATACCGAATGCCACCATCTGCAATAACAGGAACGCCGCTGTCTTTAATTGCTTCTGCCACCTCTAAAACGGCAGAGAATTGTGGCACGCCAACGCCAGCAACCACACGAGTTGTGCAAATTGAACCCGGGCCAATACCCACTTTTATCCCGTCTGCGCCGGCGGTAACCAAGTATTTGGCAGCTTCTGCAGTTGCTATGTTTCCTACAATAACATCTAGGTTAGGAAAGGCAGGTTTTACCTTTTTTAATACTTCTACCACACCTTTGGTATGCCCGTGTGCTGTATCTATAATTACGGCATCTACACCGGCTTTTACCAAAGCTTCTGCACGTTCTACAGCATCTGGCGTAACACCAATTGCAGCAGCTACGCGTAACCTGCCATATTTATCTTTATTGGCCAAGGGTTTTTGGGTGAGTTTAGTAATATCGCGAAAGGTAATAAGACCAACCAATTTGTTTTGCTTGTTTACTACCGGTAATTTTTCAATTTTATGTTCTTGCAAAACTTCTTCGGCATCTGCCAAAGATGTGCCTTCTGCTACGGTAATTAAATTTTGCGAAGTCATGACCTCTTTTATTGGTCGGTGGTTATTTTTTTCGAAACGCAAATCTCTATTGGTAACAATACCTATAAGTTCTTGCTCGTCGTTTATAATTGGAATCCCGCCAATGCTATGCTCGCGCATTTGTGCTTTGGCATCTTTTACCGTTGCCGAAATAAGCAAAGTTACCGGATCTATAATCATGCCGCTTTCGGCACGTTTTACCTTTCGCACTTTTTGCGCTTGTTGGTCTATGCTCATATTTTTATGTAGCACGCCAATACCACCTTCTCGCGCCATAGCTATTGCCATACGAGATTCGGTTACCGTATCCATCGCGGCGGAAACAATTGGAACGTTTATTCGAATATTTTTAGAAAATTGTGTGGAGGTATCTACGTCTCTGGGTAGAACTTCGGAAAAGGCAGGAACTAATAAAACATCGTCATAGGTAAGACCTTCTCCTACTATTTTGTTGTTGTGTGCAGTCATGGCAATTAAGGTTTAATTGCATGCAAAGATACGGGTTTATGCTTAGCTATGAATAATTTGCGGATTTTTTTCTGAATAAATCCGTAACAATAATTTCAGTCATTTAAAAACCCGCACTATTTTTCGTGTTTGAACATTTTTTACTGCTATTAAATTTTAAACTGTAAAGTAGCATACCAATTTAAGGGTTGAGCGGGAATAATACCGGGACCGGGATATCCCGTTGCTCTTCGCGTAAAATAGCTGTTATCTAACAAATTGTTGATACCGGTTTCTAATTTAAAGCGTCTATAAGTATAAGAGAGCGAAAGATCTAACACGCCATAAGCAGGAATCTCCCCTTCTATGCCTCTTTGCGAATCGGTTTTTACTTGCGGCGCGTTGGTGGCATCTGTAAATTGTTTAGACAAATAAGAGTATTGCAAACCGCCCATAAAATTTTTATAACCAAAGCGCATACCGGCTTTTAGGTTGTATTTTGGTATAAATTCTACTTCGTTCCCTTCTACATTGGTTTGTTGGGAGGCTGTGTACTCTGAGTTGGTATAGGTAAAATTGCTAAAAACCGTCCATTTGGTTTTTTCGTTTTTTAAGAAGGCTTTTTCCAAATCGTATTCTAGAAAAGTTTCTATTCCGTAAATAAACGCGTCGCCAATATTTGATTTATAGCGTACAATTCTTCCTTGATTTTGCAAGATTTCGCCAATTCTGTCTTTGTATTGCAAACCGAATACACCAAATTCGTAATTAAGTTGATTATTCAATTTGCCTCTAATTCCTACATCTGCGGTAAAGCCTTCTTCGTCTTTAATGCTTGGGTCTATTACAAAAACCGGATTTACCACCCGAATGTCATTAAAAGTAACCGATCTGTAGTTTTGCGAAAAGTTAGCTAAAACTTCTATTTCGGAAGTTAAGTGATAGCTGGCGCCCAAGCCTAACAAAACAAAAGAGCGTTCTAAATCTCTGTTGTCTTCTAAGCTTTCGTTAACCAAAACATTACCGGCAATATCTGTAACAATATTTTTATAACTACCTCTACTTTCTGTATCGATAAACTCTACACGTACTCCCGGAGTTAAGGAAAAATCATCGCTTATTTGAAAAATATTTTCACTAAAAAAAGCTAGGTTTTTATTGGGAAAGGTAAACTGTGCTTGCCGCCCATAATTGGGAAATTGCTCTACTTGAAAATCAAAGTTGGCATCTTTTCCCGCAGAACCCGGGCCTTGTTGTTGCGAATTGTGTGCTTGGTAATATTTGCTGCCAATTAAAAAAACAGATTCTTGCTGACCCAAATTATATTTTGTGAGGAATTTAGCTTCTGCTCCCCAGTTTTGAAAATCGTCTACCAACAATTCCCTTGGCTGGGTTTCATCGTCTACGCTAGAAACCCGATTGTCTCTATAGCCTAATGCTTTTCTAGAAGCGTAAAGTCCGAAAAGGTTAAGACTAAAATCTGTTTTCTCGCTAAAGGCGTGTTCTAATTTGGCCGAAAATAAATTCCAATTTACTTCAAACCAATTACGTTCTCTGTTGCTAACATCTGGATTTTCATAAAATTGTGCATCTGTTAAGCCGCCTGGTTGCTGGGCTAAATAATCTAAGAAAGTATATTCTACTGTAACTTTAGTATTATCTGTAAATTGATAACCTAAATGGGTAAAAAAGTTATGCGCGTCAAATTCGGAATTTGGTCTAAAACCATTTCCGGTTTTGTAATGGTAATAAGTATAATAACTAAACTTTCCTACAGTACCACTCAAACTATTAAAACTGGTAAATAATTGATTAGAACCGGTGCTCTGTCTAGAAACCAACTCTATTTTTTTATACGGATTTGGCTTTTTAAACTTAAAATTGATTAAGCCGCCAAATTGCGTTCCGTATTGTAAAGATGCGGCTCCGCGAATTACCTGAATTTCTTCTAAAGCTTCCGGTGGCGGCGTATAATAACTTTCTGGATAACCCAAAACATCTGCAGAGATGTCATAACCGTTTTGGCGGGTATTAAAGTTTTGGGTTCTATTTGGGTCTAAACCCCTGCCGCCAATATTGAGTTGCAAACCGGCATCGCCATTATCATAAATATTTAAACCAACCACTTGACTGTATATTTGGCGCGCGTTGTTTGCGGCCAGATTACCGCTGACTTTATCTAGTAATATAACTTCTGTTTTTTTACCGGCATAAATAGAAGTGCCTTCTACCGGGCGTAATTTCCGTAAAGCAAAAACACGTTCTTTTCTATGTATGAGCACAACTTCCGAAAGTTCTTCGGAGAGTGGCTCTAATTCTATATTCTTAAAGGTATCGCGCTCTAAAACAACATGCGTCTCGTGAAACTGAAATTCTCCTGCAAATACCACAAAAGTATATTGTGCCTTTTCTAAATTAGAAAAAGAGAATTCACCTTTAGCATTGGTTTTCTTTACAACGCCAGAAGAAGTATTAAAAACTTCGGCATTTGCAATGGCTTTACCCGTATTGGCAGAAGTTACCTTACCGGAAAATGTGTATTGCGCGCTAAGACTAAACACACTAACAATAGTTAAGATTAGACTTAACTTAAAGTCCTTTAATTTCATCATAAAAAGGAAGTATAAAAGTTTTAGGTAAAAAAGAATCTTTTACCTCTAGTAAATTAATATCAGGATTTATATAAGGCTGGCTTTTACGACCGTTTAAGGCAACATAGCTTTCTACATAAACCTCTAAGTTTTCGTGCCCTTGGCTTGCAAAATGCTTGCCTAAAAAATGTGCATATTCTAATATAAAGTCTGGTTGAAAAGACATTTGTTTTTCCTGAAAACTGCTTAAAAAATCGGTGTTATCTACATAAAAAGTTTTTCCGGTTTCTCCGTTTACAATTTTAAATTGGGCATAACCGGCTTTTTCCATAAGCATTACACGCCAAGAAAATCTAAAGCCTTCTTCTGTCCAAAACAACTCATTTGGATAGGTCAAATACCGCCAAGGAAAAAGCAATTGAATAATAAAAAATAATCCAATTACAGGTAATATGATTTTTTTCTTAGTTGCTGAATAGCTAAAAACCTTAGCATTTTGCATTGCAGAATAAGGCACTTTTAGTATAGCGCTAATTTTTATCAATATGTTTTTATGCACTTTACTGTCAAAGAAAATGGTTGCGCTAACTATCATTATAAACGGAAACATACCAATGGGAAATAAAATTCTGGTTAGCACATGAAAGATTACAACTATAGCAAAGGCAAATTTTCTTGTGGGACGGTATAAAAGCAAAAACGGAATGGACAAATCATACAACATTCCCGCCCAACTAAAGGTATAATGCATCCAGGTTTGTTGCAGTAAATCTCCCAAGAACGGAATATCGTATTTGGACGGCAACCAAATTTTTAACGGCATTGCTTCCAAAAGCCAATCGGAATTTATTTTTGCCAAACCTGCGTAAAAATATACAATAGCCATTAATAACTGAATACTATGTATGCACCACAATGGTATTTTCTGGTATGCTTTACGCGGATTTTTATACGCATCTACCGAAAAGTGTGCGGAAGCAGGTAAAAACAACATTAAAAAACTGAGGATACTTATAAAATAGTAATGGTTTAAATAGGTTGTTTTGTCCATTAACTCTATATAAGTAAAACTCAGAAAGAAAATCAAGATAGCCCATCTATACCGATAGCCGATAGCTACAGCCAAAGCAGAAAGGCCACAAATTATAAAAAGTAAATAGGTATAAACGCCCAAAGGTTTTACCCATTCGAAATTATAATAAGAAAAGAAAAATTTTGGTTGAATGTATAGTTTGTCTATCCAACCGTTTAACCAAAACCTTACAATGCTTACACTCATCATTATTCCAAAAAAAATACGAAATACTGCCAAGGGGGCAGCACTCGTATTTTTTTTGGAATAATTATGAACAGCAGCGAACATCTTCGTTCTTTTAAAAGTTAATCGCCATCTGTATCTACATAATCTACACTAATAGATAAAGCTTGCAGCATATCTATTTTTAGCAATATTACATTTTCTTGCAAGCTGTCGTAAGTGTCTAACATCTTAGTATTATTATTTTGCACTTCTGACAATAAATTATCTTGCAATTCTTCTACCCTATTTTCATTCTCTTGGTATTTATTTAAGATTAAATCTGAAAGAGACTCGGTTTCCTTTATCGCATCCATATAATCTAAATAATCTTTAAAACTAGGACCATTGGTATTCTGTCCAAAAGATTTTCCTATAAAGAAATCTTTACTGGCAAGTAGTGCTTCTTTAAGCAGGCTTTTAGATAAAGTAGGATTGTAATAAGATTCTACCGTTTGTGGTTCTTTGTTTCCGGAAAAAACACCTGCCGGTATTCCTACTTTAGCACTGCGTATATATTTTTCAAAATGAATAATAAAATCGTTTGCCAGCCTATCTACAGAACCGGTTGAAGATGAACTTGTGTTACTTACAAAATCGTCTCTATAAGCATCATTCCAATCGTTCAACACTAAAGCGCTTAAATCTTTTATGCGTTTACTAACCTTGTCTAAATAGGTTTTGTAAGACGTAGCTTGGTCGCCATTTAGGTATTTATCTACTATAGCAGCATCGCTATCTGCAATGCCGTACAAAAGATAATCTGTTGCCGGAAATCCTTGCGCATCTCTGCTGGAAGGCAATTCTAGGTTTGGCGTTTCAAAACTCTGTATTATATTTTCAATTGCAGTTGCATTGGTTGGATATGTATTCATAAATCCGCGAAAACCAATGGTTTCTGCCGGGCCAATTTCAAACATGGAAACGCTTTGAAAATCTATATAAGCCGCTTTATAATCTTCTCGTAGATTCTCTAAATTGCTTACGCTAGGGTTTTCTAAAAACACCTCTGCAGATGTACGAAAAACAGCAGCAGAATTTGCAAAATTAGCATACGAAGGAATAATTATATTATCTGCCCAATGGGTAAGCATTGCTCCCCTATCAAATGAATCTTGATTGGTATCTGTACTAGAATCATCATCTTTACAGGAAACCAGCAAAAAACTTAAGGTGAAAAATAACAAAATAAACTTCTTCATAGGTTCTGAATTTAGGTAACTGTCTCAATAATATTTCCTTGAGTAATTTCCGGCGAAAGGCTTATTTACCAAATTATTGAGACAGTTTAATTTTTATTTACTTAAAGCGATAAAAAAAATTGTTAATCTACTTGATTTACGGTAATTCCGTAAGCGTCTGCAATGGCTTGTGAGATCTCATCTAATTTTTCTCCAGATACAGACCAAAAACCATTACCTTCTAACAACTCGTTTTTATAAGTATCTAATTCTGCTGCGCTCATATAGGGTTGTCCGGTAGCAGGATTTTTAGAAAAACGTATGCTGTACATAAAGCCTATACCTTCAGAAAGTTGGTGAAAAGCAGACCCCATTTGGGTATTTGCTATAGCTTCTTTTCCTCCCTGAAAATAATGTATAGCTCTAACCGCAAAGATAAGAGAAATATTCTCTTTTATAATATTGGCTTGTGCATCACGTACTTCATAATTATTTTGAGCAATAGCTGCTCTTCCTTTTTTAAAGGCATCAAAAGTTTCTTGCGCAATGCTAGAGAAATCATCGTCTGCAGCTACTTTAGCCAAATAATGGAATAGAAAACTATCGTCGTTATTTTCTAAAACACTCATTGGATTTTCGGTAGGTACGCTGCTGTCTCCGTATAAATAACCGTAAGCCTCATCCCACTTATGCTCCATTGTCGTGTAGTTTTTTCCTTCTTCGGTTACATCTGTATCGTTATTTACTCTATTGTCTCCTTCATCTAAAACTGCTGGAGATAAGTAATTATTAAGCATTTGGTCTGCCAATAATGCTCCCATTAAGCTCTTTGCATACATTTGATTGTATTCTAGACCTTTACCGCTAATATATCTGGTTTTACTACCATCTGCAATTTGCCCTGCAACTCCAGCAGTAGCTTGTGTATTTCTATTGGCAAAAACATCGTTATATTGTCCTTGCATCCAAGATTCAAACTCTGCTTTTATAGCCGCAGATTCTGAAGTATTAGTATTAAAATAATCTTTAGAAGCTGCCACCTTGCTTTTTATGCTTTTTGAAGAATTATTTAATTCTGCTGCATCAAAAGGATTATTTTCATTAGAAAACATATTGGGTAAGCGATTTTCTGTAAGCGCATCAAAATTACTAAAAGCAGATTTTAATTCTTTTGCCATTGCAATTCTGGTAATTTGTCCATCATAACTTACTGTAGAAGCTCCGTCTCTTTCAAAGCTATAGTTTTCCGGTACGTCTACCGGATTGCCCCCTTCCGGCTCTATTACATTATCGTCGTCGCTAGAACATGAAACCAGTACGCTGGCAAAACATATAATAGGGAATAGAAATTTTTTCATTTTTGTCTTATTTAGATTTAGTAAAAATAGTTTGATTTCTGGCGGCAAATTTAAAAGATATGTTTCCCACAACCAAACTTTATTTTTATTTATTTTAAATAAGATTAACTTTTTTACGGAAATGACTCAGTTGAAATTTCTATTCTTTTAGAATTAACTTACTTAACCGGTAGTTTAATAAGCACGCTTTACGGAATTTAACGTTGTTTTTACGCAGCAGGAAGTTTGGTCTGCATTTTAACTGCTATTCTGCTTGATCAAAAATTAATTTTACGACAGTGCCATAATTGGCAATGCCTTCAATTTTAATCTCGGCATTATTTATTGCCAGGTATTTTCTAACCAATTGAAAACCGAGTCCGAATCCGGATTCGTCATTAACAGCTAATTCTACCGCAAAATCTTGTTCTTTCGCTAAAATAATCTTTTTTGTTTCTTGGGTAATCACGCTACCCTCGTTACTTATTGCTATAATTACTTTGTTGTTTTCTACCGCATAATCAACTATGGTAGCTTTGTTTTTTGAGGTGTATTTTAAAGCATTACTAAGTAAATTATGAAACACAACGTGCAGTTGCGCCACATCTGCTTTTATAGTAACGGGCGTAACCGGAATGTTATGCTTAAGATGAATGTTTTTATAATTTATGGGTATTTGATAAACCTTTAGAATAGCTTGCATCTCTTGCACTACATCTATCTTTTTCATTTGTGGCTCTATTTTGCCTTTAATCTGATTGTTGGCCCAAACCAAAAGATTGTTTAACATTCTGGAGGTTTCGTTCAATTGCAATCGCATTAATTTAAAGGTTTCTTCCCTTTCCTCTGCCGATAAGTTAGTCAGTATGGCTTCATCCATTAATTGCGTCATAGAAGCTATGGGAGAGCGTACATCGTGAGAAACAATTGAGAATAATTTATTTCGGTTGCTGTCTATTGCGCTTAATTTATCGTTTTTCGAGCTTAGTTCTGCAATTAATCCTTCTCTTTCTTTACTGATTTTTCTGTATTTATATAAAAAAACCAACACGGTACCAAACAAGATGACTCCAAAAAATATTACTATGTTTTTAAAGTGCAATTGTTCTTGTGCCAATTCATTTTTTTGCTGCAACAGCTTATTTTCGCTTTCTTTCAAATTTAACTGCAGCAAACCTACAATTTCTGCTTGCTCTTTATTGAACAAAGAATCTTTGAGCTGGATATACTGGTCCAAATTCTCAAAAGCTTCTACAAAATTACCTTTTTTTCTCTGCGCTCTTGCCAATATTTCTGTACTGCGCTTTAAATCCCATGTAGCTTGCATAGAAGCTGACAACTCTTTTGCTTTACTGGCGTATTCTATTGCTGAATCTAATTTTTCTTGCGCCAAATAAACTTCGGCTAAACCAAAAGAAACAAAAGCTTTTTCCCAATTGGTTGTGTTTGTATCTTTTAAAACAGCCAAATATTCCTTTTCGGCTTTCCAAAAATTACCCGCTTTATATTCTAGTTGCGCCAATCTGCTTAACGTATTAATGTAGATATGATTGGCTTTGTCTGTAATATTTTCTTGGGCTTTTAAATAATGCGTTTTTGCATTTTCAAAATCGTTTAAATAAAAATAAGAGATACCAAGATTTAAAGAAAAAACAGCCTTTTCTTCCGGTTGCACATTTTGGGCCTGAATAAAATAATCTATAGCCTGCCCGTGCCTACCTAGAGCTTGCTGTACCAAACCCAAACCATTATATGCAAGACTAATATTATATAAATCGTCAATAACCCGAAACTTTTCTAAAGCTTTTTCAGAAAATTTAAACGATTTGGCATATTGACCCTTTACATAATAAATGGCAGCGTAATTTTTTAAGGTCATTGCTTCCAAACTATCATTGGGATATTGCTTTAAGAGTTCTTCTGCCTTCTGAAGGTAAACCAAGGCTTTTTGCGGACTCTCTTTATAAAGCTTGGTGGACTTGGCTACATAGTAAAAACTAGAGTCTTTTGCTTGACACCAAATTTGAAGGTTTTGAAAAAGAAAAAAGCTAATTACAGCAAATTTAACCCAAAACTTAGCCTCAATAACCATATACAACAATTAATGGTAAGCATTAAAAATCTTAGAAGCTTCGTTATATGCGGCTTCAAAACTGGTCATTTTTATTGTGGTTTCGGCCTTGGTCTGATTAAAATAACTTAGCATTTTCTCTGTTGGCATATTGCCGGTAAGTTCATCCTTTGCCATTGGGCAACCGCCAAAACCCTGTATAGCACCATCAAACCTTTTACAACCTGCTTTATAGGCTGCATCTATTTTTTCGTGCCAAGCGCTTGGGGTAGTGTGTAGATGTGCGCCAAATTCTACCTCTGGATATTGCGGAATCAAATTGGAAAACAAATAAGAAATAGTTTCAGCATCAGAACCGCCAACCGTATCGGAGAGCGATAAAATTTCTACACCCATTTTCGCCAGTTTCTCTGTCCACTCTCCCACTATGTCTACATTCCAAGGATCGCCGTACGGATTGCCAAAACCCATAGACAAATAAGCTACTACTTTTTTATTGTGTTTATGCGCTAAATCTATAATTTGCTGTAAAATCTCTACCGACTCTGCAATAGTTTTATGCGTATTGCGCATCTGGAAATTTTCGGAAATCGAAAAAGGGTAACCCAAGTAATCTATCTCAGGATGTTTTACCGCATCTTGTGCCCCACGTAAATTTGCTACAATTGCTAAAAGCTCACTTTTGGTAGCAGATAAATCTAAACCTGCCAAGACTTCTTTAGTGTCTTTCATTTGTGGAATTGCCTTTGGCGAAACAAAACTCCCAAAATCTATCGTATCAAAACCACAACGCAAAAGCGCTTGTATATATTCAATCTTTTTTTGAGTTGGAATAAAGTCTTTGATGCCTTGCATAGCATCTCTTGGACATTCTATAAACTTGATTTTATCCATAGGGCCAAAGATACAGTTTCGATTGGTAAAAATAAAAATGGTTTAGACTATTTTTAAACTTCAAAAATTAGAAAAAGCAATGCAGAGACCTAATAAAAATAAAAAATATAATTATTAAAAAGTAAAGAATGGCTAATATACCTAAGCGCTATTGCACCAGTATTTAAATTTTTAGTAATAACAATAACTACAAGCAACTAATTTTATAAAAAAATACACTAATTGATACGGTTAATTTACTATTTTAGCCAAATAGATTATTATTCATTAAAATTAACAATGGCAGATTCTTTCTATAAAGTAAAAGAATATTGGAAATCTACGTATAGCGAAAAGATTTCGAAATCCAGAAAGTATAAAACCCCAGAATACTTTAAACGTATGGCCGGTTTGATGGCTCCCGGAAACTCTTATTATTACATTGCCAATTTTCATACGTTAGAATTAGAATTCATATCCGATAGCGTAAAAGATTTTACCGGAGAGGAACCTTCACAAGTCAATTTAGAAAAATTATTGGCCTTGGTGTTACCAGAAGAAATAGATGCCGTTCAGAAAAAAGAACAAATAATACAGAGCTTTTTTTTAAACTTTTTAAAGCCAGAAGAACAACTTGATTATAAAATTTGTTATACCTACAAATGTAAAACTTATGAGGGAACAAAAAGGCTTATGCTTCATCAAGCAAGTGTTCTTTCGATGGGCGAAGAAGGCCGTTTTGTACACGTATTTAGCATTCATAGTGACATTTCGCATCTATACCTAAAAAACTCTAACGATGTCTCCTTTATAAACATAAATGGCGGACCGTCTTACTATAATGTAAAGAGCAGTGTTAGAGATTTAGATGGCAAGCATTTAAAACAGACTAAAAATCTAAGTAATTTATTTACTAAAAGAGAGTTAGATATTGTAAAAGAATTAGCAATTGGAAAAAATGTAAAGCAAATTGCAGAATCTTTACATATTTCTAAACACACTGTACATACGCATAAAAAAAATATGTTACGTAAAGTAGATTGCCAAAACTCCACGCATTTGGTTAGTATTTGCTTGGCGGAAGGTTTAATAAGTATTTAAAAAACTAAGTGTAATTCTCTAAAGAAAAAGTTATTACTAACTGTATCCGTTAGCCGAAATTGCTTTGGCAAAAACCATCACCATTTAAAAATAAAACGCTGCTAATATACCTTTTTCAGGGTATTTTATAAACGCTTAAGCTTTAATAGATTGCATCACTTAGAAGAAACCAAAGGGTTTTTCCTTAGGGAAAACCAAACTAAGCCAAATAAAAATATCGCTGATTTTTGTTATTTATACGTTCAAATAAAGTAAAACTACTTCTAAAAACACCTTTCACTAGTGTGATAGGTGTTCTTTTTTTTGCTTTTCTAATTTGCATTATAGGAGTTTCTTATTTGCAGAGTTTTAAGATAGAAAACTGGAAAGAATCAAATAGGTTTTATTTTACACAAGTAAAAAAAGATGAAACCTCATTGCCTTATACGCAAAATACTACAAGCATATTTTCTGCAGCGGTAACAAAAAAACAAAACAACTCCGTCCTACCGCAGCCCAAAATCATCACAAGAGCACAAATATTACGCAAAAAAAGACGCTTAAAAGTAACTATTAAAAAAACTGTATATGTACAAAAAGCCCATTGCGTAAAGCCTTGAGAATTTTTAGTTTGCGTTGAAATTTAAAAAAACTAAGAAATAAAAATTTTGAGTTTCAAAGAACATTGCACACTTTCTTTACTCTTTATTTTTCACGTTACACTCCCATATACAGTAGAAAGCGAATTAACCTTCAAATCTATTCAGAAACAAAAAATTTTTACTGAAACACTTGTTATACCATAGAAGATACCTGAAATAATTTAATTTCTCCACTAAGTTTATGTAAATATTTTCTAGACTAGTATAAACAGAGCAATACCCACAAATACAATTATTTGTAACCATTTTAGATACCAACCCGCTCGGGGATAATTTCTTATTTTCTTGGCAAGTTGACCTGCAAACACAGCTATTGCACCAAAAACAATAAAAGAAACCACAATAAACAAAAAACCTAAGATGTAAAATTGCCATAAAACGGCAATAGTAGGAGAAAACAAAAATTGTGGTAGCAAAGCCAAAAAGAATAACGTAACTTTTGGGTTTAAAACATTCATTAAAAATCCTATTCTAAATAACTTTCCATAAGATTTACTACCTTTTTCATTCTTTACGGAAAACTGAATTTCAGCATCGCTTTGGTAAACGCGATAGGCTAAATACAGCAAATAAACGGCACCCAAAATTTTTATTGCCCAAAAAACCTGTTGATTTTCTTTTAGAATAACCGAAACACCAAACGCTACCAAACTGGTGTGTACCAAACAACCCGTCATCAAACCGGCAACAATGGCCAAACCTTTTTTCTTGCCATAGACAATACTTTGCGCTAACACAAAAATATTATCTGGTCCCGGCGAAATAGCCAATGCCGCCGTAGCAATCATAAAAGAAATTAAGATTTCTGTCATTAATTTCGCGCTAAAATTGCTTGGTTAATTGTTTTTATCAAAGTGGGACCTTCGTACACAAAGCCGGTATATAATTGTACCAAACTGGCGCCGGCATCTAATTTTTCTAAAGCATCTTGGGCAGAATGTATTCCGCCAACACCAATAATAGGAAAGCTGTTGTTGCTTTTTTCTACCAAAAATCTAATTACTTCCGTAGAGCGATTGGTTAAAGGTTTACCGCTTAAACCGCCGGTTTCTTTCTTATTAGCAGACTGCAAACCTTCACGAGAAATCGTGGTGTTTGTAGCAATTACACCGGCAATTTTGGTTTCGGTAACAATTTCTATAATATCTAATAATTGCTGATTGGTTAAATCTGGGGCTATTTTTAGCAAAATAGGCTTGCTTTTTTCCTGCTGGTCATTGATTTCCTGCAAAGCAAAAAGTATTTTCTTTAAAGGTTCTTTATCTTGCAACGCCCGTAAATTTGGCGTGTTGGGAGAACTTACATTTACCACAAAATAATCTACATAGGCAAACAAAGCATTAAAACAAAAAATATAATCGTTTACCGCTTCTTCGTTGGGCGTAACTTTGTTTTTGCCAATATTGCCGCCAATAAGCACTTTCCCGTTATTCGCTTTTAAGCGTTTTACCGCTGCTGCTACGCCATCGTTATTAAAACCCATTCGGTTTATAATTGCCTTATCTTCTTTTAATCGGAATAAACGTTTTTTGGGATTTCCTTCTTGGCCTTTTGGTGTTAAAGTGCCAATTTCTATAAACCCAAAGCCCAACGCCTCCAACTCTTTATATAGTTTGGCATCTTTATCAAAACCGGCAGCCAAACCAACCGGATTTTTAAATTGCAAACCAAAAACTTCCCGTTCTAAAGCTTTATTATTTAGCGCATATTTTTTTCGGACTAATCTTTCCGTAAAGGGAAATTTAAAAGCTTTTCTTAAAGCAGAAAAACTAAAATGGTGCACTTTTTCAGGATCAAATTTAAAAAGTAACGGGCGCAAAAAGGAAGTATACATGATTGGGTTGTGTTTACACAAAAATAAACATTTATAAGATATGTAAAAGTGTGACTCCAATATAAAAGTTTGGCGTTTTTTAGTTCGTTTTTTGAAATTATGTTAAAGAAATAAGCTTTTTCACAAACTGTTGTCAACTGTTATTGCTTTGCTTATTTTTGAGAAAAATTAGTTTAAAATGATCAATAAACAAGAAATTATAGACCGCTTTGTAAGTTATGTAACCATAGATTCTGAAAGCGACCCAAATTCTAACGCCACGCCCAGCACCGAAAAACAATGGGATATGGCCAAAAAATTAGAACAAGAACTCCGCGAAATGGGCTTAGAAGAGGTAAGCATAGACAAACACGCTTACGTGATGGCAACTTTGCCGTCTAACGTAGAACACAAAGTGCCGGCCATAGGTTTTATTTCGCATTTTGATACCTCACCAGACTTCACCGGAAAAGATATAAAACCACAAATTACCGAAAATTATGACGGTAAAGACATTGTTTTAAACCAAGAGCAAAACATTATTTTATCGCCAGATTATTTTGAAGATCTTTTACTGTATAAAGGCCAAACTTTAATTACCACGGACGGCACAACACTTTTAGGTGCTGATGATAAAGCTGGGATTACCGAAATTATGAGTGCGGTTAAATACCTTTTAGCACATCCCGAAATAAAACACGGCCCCATAAAAATAGGATTTACCCCCGACGAAGAAATTGGTCGCGGCGCACACAAATTTGACGTAGAAAAATTTGGCGCAGAATGGGCGTACACGATGGATGGCAGCCGCGTAGGCGAATTGGAGTACGAAAACTTTAACGCCGCCGGCGCCACGGTAAAAGTAAAAGGTAAAATTGTGCACCCCGGTTCTGCCAAAGGCAAAATGGTAAACAGCCAGTATATTGCGCAAGAATTTATAAACTCTTTACCAAAACTGGAAACGCCCGAGCATACTGACGGCCGACAAGGATTTTTCCATCTTACCCAAATAAACGGAAAGGTAGAAGAAACCAAACTTCAGTACATTATTCGCGACCACGATAAAGAGCATTTTGAAGCCAGAAAAGAGATGATGCGAGATTTAGCCAAAGAAATCAATAAACAACGCGGCGAAGAAGCAATTGAAATAGAAATAAAAGACCAGTATTTTAATATGCGCGAAAAGGTAGAACCGGTAATGCACATTGTAGACATTGCCGAAGAAGCCATGAAAGAGCTGAACATAAAACCTATAATTAAGCCCATTCGCGGCGGTACAGACGGCTCCCAACTTTCATTTATGGGCTTGCCCTGCCCCAATATTTTTGCCGGCGGCCATAATTTTCACGGTAGATACGAGTTTGTGGCAGCAGAAAGTATGGTAAAAGCAACGCAGGTAATTGTAAAAATAGCCGAGCTAACTGCAAAAAAATATAAATAATTTGGGCGGCAGCCAGGCTTTCCGCTTGTAGTTGGCACTCAAAAAACCAAAAAACCTGCTACCGCAAGAGCTTCTAAAGTCGCTTTGCGGCAGCGGGTTTTTTAATAGGTTTTTTAGCGTACCAAGCTACCGCTACAATCCTTGCCGCAAAACTTTAAAATTACAACCAATGGCAGTAAAAAAAGTAGAAGAATACTTAGAGAAACATTCAAAATGGCAAACCCAATTAGAAAAACTAAGAGAATTATTAAAGCAAACCATCCTAACCGAATGCATAAAATGGGGAGCGCCTGTTTATACGCTTAATAATAAAAATGTAGTAGGCTTAGGAGCGTTTAAAGAACACTATGCACTTTGGTTTTTTATCGGTGCATCCTTATCGCACAACACCGCTTTATTGCATAACGCACAGGAAGGGAAAACAAAGGCTTTGCGACAAATTAGATTTACAGCAAAAGACTCTTTACCTCTAAATGAACTGAAAAAATATATAGAAGAAGCAATAGCGTTGCAAGAAAAAGGCATTAAAAAACCGGTTAAAACCAGTAAAAAAAGCCATTCTTTGCCAGAAATAGTTAAACAGCAATTTAAAGAAAACCCCGAATTAGAAACTCATTTTAAAGCGTTAACACCTGGTCGTCAGCGAGAATATATAGAGCACATAAATTCGGCTAAGCAAGAAAAAACCAAAGCGCGGCGTTTAGAAAAAAGCATTCCTTTAATTATGGCCGGTAAAGGCTTACACGATAAGTATAAGAAGAAATAAAAAAATTCTAAACCGCCTGTAAAAAAGACTTACAAGTTTTTAGATAACTATCACTATTACAGGAAAATTGGTATGAAATTATTCTTCAAAGGTCCCCTACAAGATATTGTTTACAATGCAAGTTTGTTTTCAACTTGTTATTATTTCTGCAGTATTAAACAAATGCAAAGAGAGTATTACAAGGGACTTTAGTCCCTTGCATGCCTTCAATAATAAAAAAAGGTCAGTAAAAACTGACCTTTTTTCTTTTTAAAATCCGTAAAGATTTTATTTTTTATCGTCTTTCTTAGGTTCGTTCACGTTTTTGGAAAGTTCCATAGAAATAGACGATTTATCAAATGTTATTTTACCGGCGCCGGTTTCTAAGATAACCGCATTTAGCTTTTCGCTAAAATCGATTATTTTACCGTGCATACCGCTTTTAGTAACTACCTTATCGCCTTTTTTTAACTCGCTGGCAAAACTTTTTTCTTGTTTTTGACGCTTCATCTGTGGTCGTATCATAAAAAGATAGAACACGGCAAAGATTGCCAAAAAAGGTAGAAAACTCATCAAATCGTTCATAGACTTATTTTACTGGGTTTCCGCTTGCTGCCTTAGCTTTTGGCGTTACAAATGCTTTTATCTTAATCATTTCTTGCCCGGTTTTGGTATTGGCGGTAATTCTAACTGTTTTCATTTGGTTGTTAGGTTTACCTCTAGAATCAAACTTCACCATCATTTCTCCTTCTTCTCCCGGTGCAATTGGGTCTTTTGGCGGATTAGGCACTGTACAACCACAGCTTCCTTTTGCGTTGGTAATTACCAAAGGCTCGTTTCCTGTATTGGTAAATTTAAAACTGTGTTCTACCACGTCGCCTTCGTTAATTGTACCAAAATCGTGCATTTCCTTCTCAAAAGAAAGTTCTGCATATTTCTCTGCGTTATCGTTGCTGTTTTCTGCAACTTCTTTTTGATTTTCTTCCTTCATTTTATCGGAAGCGCTGTTTTCTTTACATGAAGTAAAAACCATAGCGGCCGCAGCTGCTAACATTAAAAATCCTTTTTTCATTTTTACTGTTTTAGTCATTATTTGTAATTAATTTTTTCAATCGCTAAAAATAAGAAAATTATACGTATTACATCAAGCCTCTTCCCATTTTATTTAATTTGCCATTTTCTTTGTACTCTTTAGAGAGTTTATCTAAAATACCGTTTATAAAAATACTACTCTTTGGCGTGCTGTATTCTTTGGCTATTTCTAAATATTCATTAATACTTACCTTAACGGGAATAGAGGGGAATTTAAGAAATTCGCAGATAGCCATTTTAAGTAAAATAGCATCTATTTCTGCAATACGTTCTTTATCCCATTTTGGGGTTTTTTCGCTAACATCTTCCATAAAGGCTTGCTCGTTTAACAAGGTCTTCTTAAAAAGTTCTGATGCAAAATCTTTATCTTCCTGACTTTTGAAAAGACGCGGAATCTCAAACTGCTCATATGATGCTTTGGCGCGTTGTAAAAGTTTTAATAAACCGGTGTTTACAATAGGTAAATCGTCTAACCAGGTTAATTTTCTATCCTCTAAATAGTCGTAGAGTTTTTCGTTGGGAGCAATTACTTCTTTAAAAATAGTAATTATAAAGTTCTTGTCTTCCTTATAGTTAGATTCTCTAGTAGCAAGATAATCATTATAATGTTGACTGGTTTTTACAGCTTCCCACAAAATGGCTACATACTCCTCGTCGCGGCTCCAATTGGTTAATTTTCTATCTTCCAACAATTGCGAGAGCTTTTCTGTCTTCTCTATTTGTTGAATTACTCTATTGTTTACAAATTTTAGGTTGGGGTTTTTGTCTTCTTCCGTAGCGAGGTATTTCTTTTGCGATTTTGTCAAAAAATCTTCTGCCTTGTCTTTGATTTTTACTAGCAAATCTAAGTTTAGCAAAAAGAGATCGTACATCTCTTGCATGCTTTTTTGCAGAAATTTCTCTTCGGCGTTTAGGTTTTCGTTGGCAGATTGTCCAAACGCATAAATAGATTGCATTACTTTAACGCGAATATGTCTTCTTGTTAACATAGTTTTTTTTAAAGAACATTTATAAAATAAAACAGGGCGGTTTTTTTACCGCCCTGCAAAAATAGGTTTTTATTTATAGAAACAAATTCTTGTTGCTTATTTTCTAGCTTTCTTTGCGTCTATTCTTTCTTGTGCTATTTGCATAGCGGCTTGATTGGTAGTAAGTTGTTGCTTTTCTGCCATCGTTAAAATTTCTAAGGTAGTATTATAGATATTTTCGGTTTCATCTAGGGTTTGCTTGCGGTCATAACCTTTTAGCTCACCATAAACATTAATTACCCCACCTGCATTAATTAAAAAATCTGGTGCGTATACAATACCTTTTTCTTGCAACATTCTGCCGTGGGTTACCTCCTCTTCTAATTGATTATTTGCTGCACCTGCAATAACTTGCGCTTTTAATTTTTTAATGGTTTCAGAATTTACAGTTGCCCCAAGTGCGCAAGGCGAATAAATATCTACATCTGCGGTATAAATATCGTCTTGTTCGTATATTTTAGCGCCGTGTTTTTTACTCACCTCTTCTAGACGTTCTCTACTTATATCTGTAATATAAACCTCTCCGCCTTCTTCGCGTATATGTTTTACCACGGTTTCGCCAACATTGCCAATACCTTGTACTAAAATGCGTTTGCCTTCTAAACTATCGCTGCCAAATTTATACTTAGCTGCTGCCTTCATACCCATATAAACGCCATATCCTGTAACTGGAGAAGGATTGCCAGAACCTCCCAAACTCTCAGAAATACCGGTAACGTGTTTGGTAACTTCGTGCACGGTATCCATATCTTCGGTTTGCATTCCTACATCTTCTGCGGTAATATATTTTCCGCTAAGGGAATCTACAAACTTTCCAAATCTACGCATCAATTCCGGCGTTTTTTGAGTTTTGGCATCTCCTATGATAACGGCTTTTCCGCCGCCTAAATCCAATCCGGAAATAGAGCTTTTAAAAGTCATTCCGCGCGACAGACGCAAAACATCGTTTAATGCTTCCCACTCGCTGGTATAATTCCACATTCTGGTACCACCCAAAGCTGGTCCTAAAACCGTATTGTGAATACCAATTATTGCTTTTAAACCTGTATCTTTGTCGTTACAAAAAACAACTTGTTCATGATTATCAAAGGAAAGTTGCCCAAAAACCGGAGCGACTTTTTTTAATTCATTAGCCTTTAAAATTTCGGCGTCCATAAGCTATGATTTTATATTAAATTATTTTATTTGCAAAACTTCCCTACAAAAATAACGAATATTTTAAAGTTAAAGCCTCGATTGCTTACTAATTTGTAAATTTGATAAAAGTTGAAGAAAAATAAAAATGAATTGATTTGAAGAAAATAATGCTCTTTTAACTTTATATAGTTTATTTAGTATACTTTCTTTATCAAAAAATATAAAATAATTTATAAAGCCTGATTTCCGCGAAGGAAAAAATAATAAAAACACTAAAAGTTACGTCCGGCAGAAAAGTAATTATATGAAAGCATTACAGCATTTAAATAAATATCTTTACAAATACCGCGGTAGGTTATTGTTGGGATTGGTAATTACAGTTGCTGCCCGAATTTTTGCTGTGTATGTACCGCAATTTATAGGAGACTCTACAGATGTTATTGAGCAATACATCAATGGCGAAATTACGCAAATGGAAGTGGTAAAATCAAAATTGGTAACCAATATATTAATTATTGTTGGAGCCACTTTGCTTTCTGCTTTACTTACCTTCTTAATGCGGCAAACTTTTATTGTAGTTTCCAGACATATTGAATACGATCTTAAAAATGAAATATACCGCCAATACCAAAACCTATCGCTTAACTTTTACAAAAAAAACCGCACCGGCGATTTGATGAATCGCATTAGTGAAGATGTTAGTCGTGTACGTCTTTATTTGGGACCTGCGTTAATGAACAGCGTTTCTACCATTACTATGTTTATTGTAGTTATAGCTTTTATGGTTAGTAAAGCACCGCTACTTACTTTATATGTGGTGGCGCCGTTTCCTATATTGTCTTTCGCAATATACAAACTGAGCCGCATGATAAATAAACGCAGTGCTATTGTGCAGCAGTATTTATCTAAGCTAAGCACTTTTACGCAAGAAAGTTTTAGCGGTATATCGGTTATTAAAAGTTACGGAATGGAAAAACAAATCAACACAGATTTTGTAGATCTTTCTAATACCAGCCGAGAAAAAAATATTGATTTGGTAAAAGTGCAAGCTTTCTTTTTTCCTTTAATGGCTTTATTGATTGGTGGCAGTAATATTTTAGTAATCTATATAGGAGGACGCCAGTTTATAAATGGTGAAATAGAAGATATTGGCGTAATTGTAGAATTTTTGCTTTATGTAAATATGCTATCTTGGCCCGTTGCCAGTGTGGGTTGGGTTGCAGATATGATTCAGCGTGCCGAAGCTTCGCAACAACGTATTAATCAGTTTTTAAAAGAAAAAGCTCAAATTAGTAACAAGCAAGAAAAAACTAAAAAAATAGAAGGTAATATAGAATTTAAAAATGTAAGTTTTACCTACGAAGACACCAATATTACCGCACTAAAAGATATTTCATTTACCGTAAATCCTGGAGAAACTTTAGCCATAATTGGCAAAACAGGCTCCGGTAAATCTACTATTTTAGAGCTTATTGGTAGGTTATACGATATAGAAAATGGTGCCTTGCTTATAGATAAAACACCAATTGATCAATTAAATTTAAAAAACTTACGTGCTGCCATTGGCTATGTGCCACAAGATGCTTTTTTGTTTAGCGATAGTATAAAGAACAATATTCGGTTTGGCAAGAGTAAAGCCAGCGATAAAGAAGTTATGCAAGCCGCCAAAAATGCCGCAGTGCATAAAAATATTGTTGGCTTTAGCAAAGGTTACGATACTGTTCTGGGAGAACGCGGACTTACCCTTTCGGGCGGACAAAAACAACGTATTTCTATTGCGCGCGCTATTATACAAGACCCACAAATTTTACTTTTTGATGATTGTCTTTCTGCCGTAGACACAGAAACAGAAGAAGAAATTTTAAGCAATTTGCACCAAATTTCTTCTAATAAAACCACCTTAATTGTAAGCCACAGAATATCTTCTGCCAAAAACGCAGACAAGATTATTGTTTTAGAAGATGGCAAAATTAAAGAGCGTGGTAATCATCAAACTTTAATTGCGCACAACGGCTATTATAAAGAGCTTTATCTAAAGCAATCTGCCGAAAAAGAAAATTGATATTTTTTTGGTAGATGTTAATATTTTTAAGATTTTTGAAGCCAGTATTTATAAACTAATCCAAATTAATTCCGTTATGAGTGATAAAGGAACGATGCAGAAAGAAGAAATTTTTTCTAAAGTGTTACGAGCAGGAAGAAGAACCTATTTCTTTGACGTTAGAGCTACAAAAGCAGAAGATTACTACCTTACTATTACCGAAAGCAAAAAATTTACCAACGACGATGGTTCATTTTTCTACAAAAAACACAAGATTTATTTGTACAAAGAAGATTTTGCTGGTTTTGAAGAAATTTTGCGTGAAATGACCAACTTTATCATTAACGAAAAAGGAGAAGAAGTAATTAGCGAACGCCACCAGAAAGATTTCAAAAAGAACTATGAAGAAGAAAATAGCAATAGCAACGGGGTTGCCGAAAAATTTACAGACGTAAGTTTTGAAGATATATAAAAATCAGATATATTTCAAAAAACCTCCTTTTAAGTCTTTTTAAAAGGAGGTTTTTTTATTAAGGCTGTAGTTTGATGAAGCTATGTTTTTCTAAGTCCTTCCTTGCCGGAATTCTGCCTTTTAGTTTACCGAGGAAAAAGAAAAAATTCTAAAAACTTATATAGAATTCATGTAATTAACTAATCCGCAAACCATTTGGCACTTTAGCTTCGGGTTGAATTATGGTAACCTCATCTTCTTGCACTGCTCCCAATAGCAAACATTCACTCATAAAATTCGCAATTTGCTTTTTAGGGAAATTAACAACGGCAATGGTCTGTTTTCCTATTAAGTCTTCTTTTTTATAGCGTTTAGTTATTTGTGCCGAGGTTTTTAAAACCCCTATATCTTTTCCAAAATCAATTTTTAATTGGTATGCTGGTTTTCTAGCTTTAGGAAAATCACTTACCTCTATAATAGTACCCACACGCATATCTATCCGGCTAAATTCTTTCCAACTTAAATTTTTATCTGTTTGCATTTCTTTACGGATTTGATTTCTTCTAAAATAATTATAATTGTTTTTTATGTTAATGATGGTAGCGATTACCCTGCAAGCAAACTTTTTTTTCTGGCTTACTGAAGCGTAAAAGCCCCCAATTTTGAATTAGCGGAGCGCCCAAGATATAATTATTTTGCGTATTTTTAAAATTAAAACCGGATATGACACAGCAAACTGCCGCCTTACAATTGGGCAAAAAGGCACCCGATTTTAAACTTTTGGATGCGAAAACCAAAGATTTTTATCGCTATGAACAAGTACGAGGTAAACGCGGAACAATTATTATGTTTTTGGCCAACCATTGCCCTTACGTGCAATTGGTAGCCGAGGAATTAAGCCGACTAGCCAACGATTACCGTATTTTAGGTTTTGGCTTTGCCGCCATTTCCAGTAACGATGCAGAACAATATCCGGCAGATAGTTTTGGGAATATGCACTTTTTTGCCAGAGAGTATGATTTTACCTTTCCTTATTTATACGATGAATCGCAAGAAATCGCCAAGGCTTACGCTGCCGAATGCACACCTGATTTTTTTATTTTTAACGCGGAA
Organism: Haloflavibacter putidus; assembly: GCF_006546625.1. Lineage (GTDB taxonomy): Bacteria > Bacteroidota > Bacteroidia > Flavobacteriales > Flavobacteriaceae > Mesonia > Mesonia putida. Next base: position 14,326 of record NZ_VIAR01000007.1, on the reverse strand, counting down.
AATGAGTTGGTATATCACGGACAATTAGACGATGCCAGACCGGGAAACGGCCTTGCGGTAAATGGTAGAAACGTACGAGAAACTTTAGATAATCTATATTACAACAGACGGCTTAATACAAAGCAAAAACCCGGCGTTGGATGCAGCATAAAGTGGAAAAAAGCCTAAAATCACACCAAAATAAAAACAAAAAAAGCTGCTCCAATAAGTTCTGACTTAAGTTGAAGCAGCTATTTATTTATAACAAAATAATTAGAAAAGCCTTAAGCTTTTACCAATTCTACATCAAAAACCAAACTGGCATTTGGCGGAATTACGCCGCCTGCGCCTTGTTTGCCGTAAGCAAGATGTGATGGGATTACAAAAGTAGCTTTTTCGCCTTCGTTTAAAAGTAAAATACCTTCGTCCCAACCGGCAATTACGTGACCAACGCCCACAGGAAATTCCAATGGTTTGTTACGTTTATACGACGAGTCAAATTCGTTACCATTTAAAAGTTTTCCACTATAATGAACTTGTACGGTGCTTCCTTTTTCCGGTTTTTTGCCGTTAGTTGTTTTGGTTTTCTTATAAAACAAACCACTTGCTGTTTTTTCGTAACCTTGGGTGATTTTCTCTAAAGCTTCTTCTTGCCGACGTTTTTCGGCTGCTTCGCGTTCTATTTTTTGATTATTAAAACGTTCAAAAGCTTTGGTAGCGTCAAAATTTTTGGCTTCTTCTCCTATTCTTTCTATTTCTAAGCTTTCTATCTTATCTCCTTGTTCTATTTTATCTACTACTTCTTGTCCTTTTACCACTTCTCCAAAAATGCTATGTTTGTTATCTAACCACGGCGTAGGAACGTGCGTAATAAAAAATTGGCTTCCGTTAGAACTGGGACCGGCGTTAGCCATAGATAAAATTCCCGGTTTATCGTGTTTTAAATCCGGGTGAAATTCGTCTTCAAACTGGTAACCCGGATTCCCGGCACCGGTACCTTTTGGGTCGCCCCCCTGAATCATAAACTCAGGAATTACTCGGTGAAATGCGAGTCCGTCGTAAAAAGGCTCACCTAAATCTTTTTCTTTATTTGGTTGTTTCCCTTCGGCTAAAGCTACGAAGTTACCTACCGTTCCCGGAGTTTTATCGTAATGTAGTTTTACTAAAATCTCTCCTTTTGAAGTATTGAATTTTGCGTATAATCCGTTTTCCATTTGTATATTTTTAAAAGTGCAAAGATAAGGTGTAGGTTTCTAGTTTGAAAATGCGTTTAATAGTGGGCAGTATTCAGTTGCAGTGGGCAGTGGGCAATTTTAAAATTTAGGCTGTGAAAAAGATTTCTCAGTCGTTTCTTTATCGAAAGGATAGCGAAAATCGATTTTATTTTCCGAAGTCATCTCGACGAATGGAGAGATCTTTATCCCAAGTGTCAATAAGCAGTAGAAAAGAAGATTTCTCAGTCGTTCCTCCATCGAAATGACAGTGAGAATATTTTTTCTATTGTCATCTAACCTAATAAAGTACTGAACCATTTAACCGATTATCAAATTAACCAGTCAGTAAATTAACCAATCAACTACTCTAATTTGCTACTTCACTAATAAATTTAATACGGTATAAACGAATTTCTTCATCTTCGTAGTCGCCATCAAACTCATCCATGGCTTCGTCTATTTTATCGGTTTCGGCTTCCAAAAAGTACTCGTGCAATTCTTCCTGTTGGTCTTCGTCTAAAATATCATCTAACCAATAATTGATGTTTAGTTTGGTACCGCTATAAACAATTGCTTCCATTTTTTTAATGAAATCTTTCATCTCCAAACCTTTAGCATTGGCAATATCCGGCAACGGTAATTTTCTATCTACACTTTGAATTATATACAGCTTTTGCGCACTATTGGCACCGGTAGATTTTACTACCAAATCGTCTGGTCTTACAATATCGTTATCTTCTACGTATTGTTGGATTAATTGTATAAAGTCTTTACCAAACTTACGGGCTTTGCCCTCTCCTACTCCGTGCATATTGGCTAACTCTTCCATACTTACCGGATATTTGGTAGCCATATCTTCTAAAGAAGGATCTTGAAATACTACAAAAGGAGGAACATCTTTCTTTTTCGCTACTTTTTTCCGAAGATCTTTTAACATCTTCATCAGTTTGTCGTCTGTAGCGCCACCAGTTGCTGCGCTTGTGATATTCTCCGGACTTTCTACACTAAAAACGTGATCTTCTGTCATTTCAAAAGACACCGGATTTTCTAAATAAGCTTTTCCTTTTGGGGTTAATTTTATTACGCCATAGGTTTCTATGTCTTTCTTTAAATAGCCAGCAACCAATACTTGTCGTAAAAGCGCCATCCAATAACTGGAAGATTTATCTTTTCCTTTACCAAAAACAGCTATCTCATCTGCTTTATGGGCTTTTATTAAGGCATTAGATTTGCCTACAAGCGTACTAACTACCTCTTTACCTTTATACAGTTGGCGGGTTTCTTTTACCGTTTTTAGCAGAAGCAAAACTTCTTCTTTTGCCTCGTGTTTTTTCTTTGGGTTGCGCACATTGTCATCCATTTCTGCGCCTTCGCCCGTTTCAGAATCGAACTCTTCCCCAAAATAATGTAGAATAAATTTACGTCGCGACATAGAAGTTTCGGCGTAAGCCACAACATCTTGCAACAAAGCATGACCAATTTCTTGCTCTGCCACGGGCTTGCCACTCATAAACTTTTCTAACTTTTCTATATCTTTATAAGCATAATACGCCAAACAATGTCCTTCGCCACCATCTCTTCCGGCGCGACCGGTTTCTTGGTAATAACTTTCTATACTTTTGGGAATATCGTGGTGAATTACAAAACGCACATCGGGTTTATCTATTCCCATCCCAAAAGCAATGGTTGCTACTACAACATCTATATCTTCCATCAAAAACATATCTTGATGCTTGGCACGGGTTTTCCCGTCTAAACCGGCATGGTAAGGTACTGCCTTGATACCGTTTACTTGTAAAGTTTGTGCTAATTCTTCTACCTTTTTCCTACTCAAACAATAAATAATACCGCTTTTGCCGGAGCGTTCTTTTACAAATCGAATAATATCTGCATTGACATTGGCTGTTTTAGGCCTTATTTCGTAATAAAGATTTGGTCGGTTAAAAGAAGCTTTAAAGGTATTGGCATCGGGAATACCTAAGTTTTTAAGAATATCTTCTTGTACTTTTGGGGTTGCGGTTGCCGTTAAAGCAATAATAGGAATATCTTCTCCTATGCGTTGTATAATTTTACGTAAATTACGGTACTCAGGCCTAAAATCGTGTCCCCATTCTGATATACAATGCGCTTCGTCTATAGCCAAAAAAGAAATTTTCTGTTCTTTAAGGAAATCTACATATTCTTCTTTGGTTAATGATTCCGGGGCTACATATAAGAGTTTGGTAATGCCGTTTTCTATATCGCTTTTTACTTGGCGTACTTCGGTTTTGTTTAGCGAAGAATTAAGCACGTGTGCCACGCCGTTTTCTTCTGAAATACCGCGAATAGCATCTACTTGGTTCTTCATTAAAGCAATTAAAGGCGAAACCACAATTGCAGTTCCTTCTTTTATAAGCGCCGGTAATTGGTAACATAAAGATTTTCCGCCCCCGGTGGGCATAATTACGAATGTGTGCTGATTTGCTGTTATACTGCTAATTACTTCTTTTTGTAAGCCTTTAAATTGACTAAAGCCAAAGTAATTTTTTAATTCCTGATGTAAATCGATTTCTGCCAAACTGATAATTTAATGTTACAATTTTACATACCTTTGTCATATTTAAAGATACATAATTCTAATATACCTGCAAATTCAAAATATTAAAAATTAATGTCAAATAATAATATTTTAACGGTAGCGCGCCAAACGATTGCTAATGAAGCCGAAGCGGTAAAAAATTTACAAAACTACATTAACGACGACTTTTTAAATTCCGTAAAGGTAATTTATAACGCTACCGGCAGGGTAATTATTACCGGCATTGGCAAAAGCGCTATTATTGCCACCAAAATTGTTGCCACTTTAAACTCTACCGGAACCCCGGCGATTTTTATGCACGCCGCAGATGCTATTCACGGCGACTTAGGAACCATTTTGGAAGACGATGTGGTAATCTGCATTTCTAAAAGCGGCAACACGCCAGAGATTAAAGTTTTGGTACCATTTATAAAAAATTTTAAAAACAAATTGATTGCTATTACCGGCAATGAAGATTCTTTTTTAGGACAGCAAGCAGATTTTGTTTTAAATTCTTATGTAGAAAAAGAAGCTTGCCCTAACAATTTAGCCCCCACCACCAGCACCACTGCACAATTGGTGATGGGTGATGCCTTGGCTATTTGTTTGTTGGAAATGCGTGGTTTTTCTAGCAAAGATTTTGCAAAATACCACCCCGGCGGTGCTTTGGGCAAAAAGCTTTATTTGCGTGTTAGCGATATTACCGCAGAAAACCAAAAACCAATGGTGGCTCCTACTACCCCAATAACGCAAGTAATTGTAGAAATTTCAGAAAAAATGCTAGGCGTTACGGCAGTAGTAGATAAAGATAAGATTGTTGGTATTATTACAGACGGAGATTTAAGGCGTATGCTTACGCAAAATAAAAACATAAGCAACTTAACCGCGAAAGATATTATGGGTACCAACCCTAAAATAATAAATAACAACGCAATGGCCGTAGATGCGATGGATGTTTTGGAAGAAAACGGAATTTCCCAACTTATTGCTGAAGAAAACGGTACTTATGCGGGCATTGTACACTTACACAACTTAATAAAAGAGGGAATTATATAAGATGGCAAAAACACACCGCAACCCAAACGAAATGTCTTTTTTAGACCATCTTGAAGAATTACGTTGGCACTTAATCAGAGCAACAATGGCCGTTTTACTGGCAGGAGTTGTGGCTTTTTTGGCCAAAGGTTTTATTTTTGACGTGGTTTTATTTGGCCCCAAAAGAGCAGATTTTGTTACTTACGATATCTTATGTAAAGCTGCACAATTTTTAAATTTAGACGAAAGTTTTTGCTTTGACGAGATTCCGTTTCGTATACAAAGTAGAAAAATGGCAGGACAGTTTAGCGCCCATATGTGGACGGCAATTATTGCCGGATTCATTATGGCGTTTCCTTATATTTTATATGAATTCTGGAAATTTATCTCTCCCGGCTTGCACCCCAAAGAACGCAAAGCTTCCAGCGGTTTTATAATTATCGCGTCTTTATTATTCTTTATTGGCGTATTGTTTGGTTACTATGTGGTTTCGCCTTTATCTATCAATTTTCTGGGTAGCTACCAAGTAAGTAAAGAAGTTTTTAACGATATTGACTTGGCCAGTTATATGGGCTTGGTGCGTACCTCTGTTTTAGCCAGTGGTATTGTGTTTGAGCTTCCCATCATTATTTATTTGCTTACAAAATTGGGCGTAGTAACTCCAGAAGATTTAAAAAAATACAGAAAATTTGCCTTGGTTGGCATTTTAATTGTTTCAGCAATTATAACACCGCCAGACATTGCCAGTCAGGTAATAGTAGCCATTCCCGTTTTGGTATTATATGAAATAAGTATTTTTATCTCGCGTGTGGTTATCCGAAAACAACGAAAAAAAGAAGCAAAAGAAAAATCTTTAACAAAGACTAAATGACAAATCAAGTAGATCAATTTAATGCGTACCGTTCTAAAATGAACGAGAAAATTTTAACCGAAAATAATAAGGTTATAAAACGCATATTTAATTTAGATACTAATGCCTTTACGGAAGGAGCTCTGGATAAAAAAACCAAAGAACTTCTGGGCTTGGTAGCATCTGTGGTCTTGCGATGCGACGATTGTGTACGCTATCACTTAGAATCCAGTTATTCGCAAGGGGTTACCAAAGATCAAATTATGGAAACTTTAAGTATTGGCACTTTAATTGGAGGAAGTATCGTAATTCCGCACCTTAGAAGAGCATACGAATATTGGGAAGCTTTGGAAGAAAAAAGCGTTACGGTTGGTAGTGATCAGTAAACAGTGTTCAGTTAGCAGTAGTAATTGACGATTAATAATTATTAAAATTTGAAGTTTGAATTTTGAATTAAGATGATTGAAAAAATTAATTTCCGAGCTTATCGCTTACAGGGTAAAGCTTGGAAAATGGAAATTAGAGATTAGAGTGTAGAAAAAAGAATTCAGTTGGCAGTGTTCAGTTAGCAATGGGCGGTCAAGGATAAAAATTTAAAAATAGAGATGATACTACGGGCAGACAATTTGGTAAAAGCATATAAAGGCAGGAAAGTAGTAAAAGGTATTTCTGTAGCAGTAGAGCAGGGAGAAATAGTAGGACTTCTAGGTCCTAACGGAGCAGGAAAAACCACCAGTTTTTATATGATTGTTGGTTTGATAAAACCAAATAGCGGCAATATTTTTTTAGACAAGACCAATATTACCAAATACCCGATGTATAAACGCGCACAACACGGCATTGGTTATCTGGCGCAAGAAGCTTCTGTGTTTAGAAAACTAAGCATAGAAGACAATATTATGAGCGTACTGCAACTTACCAAACTCTCTAAAAAAGAACGCGAAGACAAAATGGAAGCGCTTATTGACGAATTTGGTTTGGGACATATTCGTAAAAGCAGGGGAGATTTACTTTCGGGTGGAGAACGCAGACGTACCGAAATTGCCCGCGCCCTGGCAACCGATCCAAAATTTATTTTATTAGATGAGCCTTTTGCCGGCGTAGATCCGGTAGCCGTAGAAGATATTCAGCGTATTGTTGCCCAACTAAAAAAGAAAAACATAGGAATTCTCATAACCGACCATAACGTACAAGAAACCTTAGCCATTACAGACCACACTTATTTAATGTTTGAAGGTAGTATTTTAAAACACGGTGTCCCGGAAGAATTAGCCGAGGATGAAATGGTAAGAAAAGTTTACCTGGGTCAGAATTTTGAATTGCGCAAAAAAAAGTTGTTTGATTAATGTTCAGTGGGCAGTTAGCAGTCCTCCGTGGAAAGGATAGCGGAAATTGATTTCGTTTTCCAAATGTCCTATCGACGATAGGAGATATCTTTTTTGACTGCGATATGCTATAAGCATTAAGCTTCAAGCGGAAAAAGATTTCTCAGTCGTTCCTCCATCGAAATGACACTCAGAATTTCCCCCTATTGTCATCTAACTTAATAAAATAATGAACCACTCAACCTATTCACTAATTAACAAATCATCAAATCACCAAATCATCAAATCATCAAATCAATCGCATCTTTTCATTTTCCAACTGTCATATCGACGATAGGAGATATCTTTTTTCCCAGGCTGAATAAACAATAAGCAGTAAAAAGATTTCTTAGTCGTTCCTCCATCGAAATGACACTTAGAATTTCCCCCTATTGTCATCTAACTTAATGAAGTAACCATCCAACCAATTCCCCCAAATCACCAAATTAACCAATCTGCCAATTTACCGCATCTTTATATTTCCCAATTGGCATCTCGACGAAAGGAGAGATCTCATTACGATTTTTGAATGTAGAAAAAGATTTCTCAGTCGTGCCTCCATCGAAATGACACTCAGAATTAACCCCTATTGTCATCTAACTTAATAAAATAATGAACCATTCAACCTATTCACTAATTAACAAATCATCCAATCAACTACTCGCTCTCCTTTACTATCAACGATAAAACTATGTACAATAAAATGATAATCGGGAGGCTCCAAAACTCTAAGAAGATAATCAAGCCGGCACAAAGTAATAAAAACAAGTAGCGAAACCAATTGGGTTTTAAAGCATAGGTTTTAAATTTTAGCGCAAATAAGGCTATTTCCGCGTTAAGCAAAATACAACTTACAATGCTTAAACCCACTAAAAACCAAGTATTAAAAAGCAAAGTATTGGCCAACTCGCCGGGCTGAAAAGTAAGAATTAACGGAAAACTCAATATCAAAATAGCATTTGCCGGCGTTGGTAAACCTATAAAACTACTGGTTTGCCGCTCGTCTATATTAAATTTTGCCAACCGATAGGCAGACCCCAAAGTTACCAGAAAGCCCACAATGGCAATCCACGAAAAGTCGAGATATAAATAGTCTTGCGTAGACCAAGCCAAGGCATCGCTTTCAAAAGAATAATCAACCGACTTAGAAAGCAGTTGAAACATTACAATTCCCGGCACTAAACCACTGGTTACCATATCTGCCAAAGAATCTAATTGCAAGCCAATTTCACTTTTTACATCTAAAGCCCGCGCTGCAAGTCCATCAAAAAAATCGAAGAAAATACCCAAGCCCACAAATGCCGCCGCAGTAATCAGGTTATTTTGTACGGCTAAAACAGTGGCAATTGCCCCGCTTAATAAATTCAGTAAAGTAATTAGGTTAGGTATATGTCTTTTCATTGTAAATGGGTTCTAACGGTTAAAAATACAAAACTTCGCGTATTAGCAATATTTCTTCCTTAACTATTTATTGGTTTTCTTTTTTGATTTGACATTTTTTAGAGGCAAAGAGTCAAGAAGGACAATTGACTAAAGACAATTTGCTGTTTTTTTCTCGATACAATCCCGCACCTGCGGGATCACTCGAAATCCGTAAAAAGTAAATCGATAATCATTTGGCTTATTTTTGTTTGCATACTGTAGAATGTATGATTTTGATTTTTAATATATCACCCATTAACTAATTATTCAATTCACAAAGCAACTAATTATGCCACAAAGAGATCCTGAATAAAATCTTTCCGTTGGTCAGATTTTTTCAGGATGACAGATGATGGAATGTTTGAGTTTTTACAAATAAACAAATGAGTTTGAATTTTCAATCAATAAAAATTATTTATCTTCTGCTCATTTTTTCTTGATAAAAAATCCTACGGTTGGACTCAGGATAAACTAAGCCAAAAAATCAAGAATAGTAAAGGAAATTTCTTTTATGCCGATATTATCGAAACAAAAGAACCGCTCGCTCTCTGCGCTACATGCTTTTTTTCGCTATCGCGAAAAGCACTTCCGCTTGTCGCTCGTTATTTCTGAAACTATTCGAGTATTTCTTTATACTAAAATTTTTCTTTAATATATATGTGTGTTTGTCCTCATCTCTAGTAACGAATTAACAAATTTTACTCTTTTACTCTTTTTACTCTTCGATTTGCATCGCCCATGAAAAGTAGGCCGTTTTGAGAATTTTAATTATACTGAAAAAAAAAGAACTGAAAACTTTGAACTTAAATATCGAATTCACATTATTTGTTACGCAGTTTGGGCAATAAGTATGCGTATTTAGGGTTTATATATGATAAATAAATCAGATATTTGCAAAAAATTTAACCTTTGAAGAAAGCACTTCCCTTTCTGTTTTTTTTAATTTCTATTGCCGGTACGGCGCAACAACTCCGTAAATATTCTAACGAATTTTTAAATATAGGAGTAGATGCAGCGGCATTTGGAATGGCAAATGCAGTGACGGCAACTACCGCAGATGTAAACGCGGCTTATTGGAATCCTGCCGGGTTGGTAAATTTAGAAGACAAGCAACTCTCTCTAATGCACGCCAGCTATTTTGCCAATATTGCCAATTACGATTATATAGCCGGCGCGATGCCTTTAGATAAAAAAAGCGCAGTTGCTTTTAATATTATTCGGTTTGGGGTAGACGATATTATGAATACCACCCAACTTATAGAAGAAGACGGCAGCATTAATTATGACAACATAAGTTTGTTTTCTGCGGCAGATTATGCTTTTACATTTTCTTACGCCCGGTATTTGCCCTTAGATGGTTTTAGTTACGGAATAAATGCTAAAGTTATTCGCCGTATAATTGGTGAGTTTGCCACCTCCTGGGGTTTTGGTTTTGATGCCGGCATTCAGTTTCAAACCAAAAACAACTGGTCGTTTGGTGTTATGGCCAGAGATATTACCACTACCTACAACACTTGGGCAATAGACGAAGACGAATATGCCAAGATACAAGATGCGGTAGAAGGACAAAACCAAGAACTGCCCGAAACCACTGAAATTACTTTGCCCAAACTACAACTGGGCATCGCCAAAAATTTTACTATTCGGCATGACTTTGACCTTAAAACAGAGGTTGACCTAAATATGCGTTTTGCAGAAACCAACGATTTAATTTCTACTTCTGCCGTAAGCGTAAATCCGGCTTTCGGTTTTGAAGTTGGTTATATAAAAATGGTTTACCTGCGCGGCGGGATGGGCAATTTTCAAAACACAGAACAATTTGACGGCAGCAAAGAACTGGGGTTTCAGCCAAATTTTGGCGTAGGTTTTAAATATCGCGGCATAGCGGTAGATTATGCTTTTACAGATATTGGCGACCAAAGCACGGCGCTTTATTCCAATGTCTTTTCCTTAAAAATAGATTGGAGTATCTTTCGATAATAGCGTATTTTTGCGGCAACTTAAAAATCTACGCCAAAGACCGTTTTTAGAATGAAACCAATTTATCTTGCTTTACTTTCCGGATTATGTTTGGCCTTGGGATGGCCAACTTACGGTTTTCCCTTATTTTTATTTTTTGCCTTCGTACCCTTATTATGGGCCGAATTTAAACTTCGGCAACAGCTAAATAAAACCACTGCTGCTAAAGTTTTTGGGCTTTCTTATCTCACTTTTTTCCTGTGGAATATCATCACCACCTACTGGCTCTATCATTCTACGGTTTTCGGGATGGTTTTTGCCGTTTTGGTAAATTCTTTATTAATGAGTTTGGTGTTTTTAATTTATCACCACCTTGCCAAACGTCTCAATTTTAGCGCCGGCGCAACTTTTCTAATTTGTTTATGGATTGGTTTTGAAAAACTGCATTTAATTTGGGAATTTTCCTGGCCGTGGTTAAATCTTGGCAACGGCTTTTCAGAATACATCACCTGGATACAATGGTACGAATATACCGGTACTTTTGGCGGTACTTTATGGGTTTGGCTGCTCAATTTCAGCATTTTTAAAAGCCTTCTTTTATATAGGCAATACCGCGAAAAAGCTATTATCTATCGCGGAATAATAAAAAATACGCTGTTTATTTTACTTCCTATAGTGGTAAGTTTACTTTTATGGAACGCTTACGCGGAAAAAGACGCGAGTCCACCCCAGTTGGAAGCTGTAATTGTCCAACCTAACATCAATCCGTACACCGAAAAATATAACACTACAGATAAACGCGTGGGACAATTAATAAACAGCCTGGCAAAAGAAAAATTAACCGATTCGACTGCTATTCTCGTTGCCCCCGAAACCGTTTATGCAGATGGCACGCAGCTAAACCAATTTAAATACTCGCAAGCCCATTATTTTGCAGAAGAACTCTTAACCCAATACCCCAATTTAAATATCTTGGCAGGCATCTCGATGATGCAGTGGATTACGCAAGAAAGCAAGGTGCGCGGTCAGACCAATTTTGTAAAACCCGGTTTATGGTACGACGATTATAATTCGGCTTTTTTGATGCGTAAAAACGCAGAACCGCAGTTATACCATAAATCAAAACTGGTGGTTGGTGTAGAAAATTTTCCGTACCAAGAATTTTTAAAACCCATTTTAGGTGATGTAATGATAGATTTGGGCGGTACCGTCGCTATGAAAACCACGCAAGATAAAAGAGAGGTTTTTAGCCTTAACGGAAAAGGAAAAGCCGCGCCAATAATCTGTTACGAGTCGGTTTACGGCGAATATGTTACCGGCTATTCCCAAAACGAAGCCGGCTTTTTAAGCATTATCACCAACGATGCCTGGTGGGGCAACACCCAAGGTCACAAACAACACTTAAGTTACGCAAGATTACGCGCTATCGAAAATCGGAAAGACGTAGTACGCAGCGCCAACACCGGTATTTCGGCTTTTATAAATCAGCGTGGCGAAATCACGCAACAATTGGGTTACGAAAAACAAGGCGCTTTACGCGGAAAAGTAAACCTCAACACCCAAAAAACATTTTACGTAAAATACGGCGATTACATAGCGCGCATTGCTATATTTTTAGGCGTTTTTGTATTGCTTTTCGGTATTGCAAAGAAACGGAAGCTTGGTTGATGTGTTGATGAGCGGATGTGTTGATTGGAATAGGAAAAACTCCGCTGTCATTTCGATGGAGGGACGACTGAGGAATCTTTTTTGCATATTGCTTATTCCCACTCGGAATAGAGATTTCTCCTATCGTCGAAATGACAATTGTAAAACAAAAATAACTACTGTCATTTCGCTGGAGGAACGACTGAGAAATCTTTTTCTGCATATTGCTTATTCCCACTCGGAATAGAGATCTCTCCTATCGTCGAGATGACACCCGGAAAATAAAAACACATTCTCACTGTCATTTCGATGGAGGAACGACTGAGAAATCTTTTTTGCATATTGCTTATTCCCACTCGAAAAAGAGATTTCTCCTATCGTCGAAATGACAATTGTAAAACAAAAATAACTACTGTCACTTTTATGGAGGAACGACTGAGAAATCTTTTTCACTACCTACAACCCAAGATCTACCACCTCAAACCTAAAATTACTGCCCTCTAAAGAAAATTACCGTGCTTAGGGTTTTTATGAAGATTCTTAGGTCTAAAAAGGGTCCGCGGTGTTTGATGTAGTAAAGGTCGTATTGTAATTTTCTAAGACTATCTTCTTCGCTGCTTCCATAAGAAGTACTTACTTGCGCCCAACCCGTTAGTCCGGGTTTAATTACGTGACGAATATCGTAAAAGGGAATAACTTTTGCCAATTCTGTTACAAAAACGGGGCGTTCGGGACGTGGACCTATAAAACTCATATCGCCCACCAGAACATTATAAAATTGCGGAATTTCATCTAAACGGGATTTCCGTAAAAACTTTCCGAATTTTGTAATACGGGTATCGTTATTTTGCGACCATTGCGCTCCATTTCTTTCGGCATTTATCACCATTGTGCGCAGCTTTAAGATTTTAAAGTTGCAGCCGTTTTGTCCTACGCGTTCTTGAGTATAAAAAAGCGGACCTCTATTGCCAATAGCATTTCCTATTATAACTAAGGGTAAAAATAAAGAGCCCAAAATTATTCCGACAACGGAGCAAAGCACATCTAACACGCGCTGTAAAAACAGATATAATTTATTTTGATTACTTCGGCTAAAGGGAAAATATTTATAAAAATCGCGCTCCAAATAGGTAATCGGGATTCTCTCTTTAAACTCTTCGTAGACTTGCGAATATTCTTTTATGGTATAACCTTTACGGAGCAAACGAATAAGTGCCGCATATAAGTTGCCATTTATTCCGGTTTTATAAGAGCTGCACACTATAATTTCGCCTATATGGTATTGCTTAACAAACTCTTCCATACAGTCAAGCGAGATGCTAGGCATGGCAGCTTCGGGTAAAAAGTTTATTTGCTCAGTCTCTTTTGTATTTACATAAGCAACAACATTAAAATTAGGATCTGCAGCTTTAAGATCTTCTATGATTTTTAAGATATCAAACGAATCGCCTACTATCAATACTTTTTTACTGAATCTAGGCGTTGCAATTAATTTCATATAGAGATAACGCCATAGGCTAAGCGCTACCAAAACCGCTAGATAAAAATAAATTATTTGTAACCTATTACCAGGTAAGGCCGGCGTGTAAAATGGCGTAAGCAGGTAAAAAAACACGGTCGCTGAAGTGGTTAATACGATGTTTTTAAAAACCCGCGGACGTTCGTGGTTTTTCTGTAAGTTATAGAGCTCGAAGATGGTAGCAAATACCAATAGGTAAAAACTTAGGATAATAGACCATACCCAATGCTGACTATTGATGATAAAATAATCGAAATCGAAGATAAAACCTACTGCGTAAAGACTACCCAAAACGAAAACCACATCAAAAATTCGCAGAAGAATTTTACGTTCAGAAATTTCAAAATGTATTTTTCTAGTATCGACCATCGGCAAAATAAAAAGCCAAAGATAGTTTTTTTAATGAAATATGTTCGATTTTTCGTAATCCGTTTTCTGTGGAATTAGAATAGGGCGAACTGATAAACTGATGAACTGGTTGCTTGGTTCATGTGAATAGAAATTATCGCTGTCATTTCGATGGAGGAACGACTGAGAAATCTTTTTGCTTACTACTTATTGACACTCAGGATAGAGATCTCTCCTATTGTCGAGATGACACTGGAAAAAAACATTCCCGCTGTCATTTCGATGGAGGCACTGTAAGCTTCCCTTAAAACCGAACTGTTTAAAAGTAGAATATTTATCTTAAATTTAAACAGTATGAAAAAGAGTAAATTTTCCCCACAACAGATCGCTAAGATCCTCAAAGAATTTGATAACGGAAAAACGGCCGTTGAA
>NZ_VIAR01000006.1 GCF_006546625.1 Haloflavibacter putidus | reverse complement strand
GATAAAATGGTCAATGAATATTTGGAACATCACCGTCGAAATTCGAGTGATAATTCCAATTTTATATTGGAATAGTAAAGGGGGACTTTCAGTCCCCAGTATTAATAAACCTCTGCACTTTCAGTGCAGAGTTGTTTAGTTTTTAAGTTTTGGAAATCTAAAGCATTTTTTATTTTTCCGGATACCAATCTAATAAAATTACCTCTATTTTAGGATTATTGGTGTTAACAATATTTTTAAATTTTTCTATATCGCTAAATCCTTCTTTTCCTCTATAGTGATACGGATAGACTTTGTGTGGTTTGAAATCTAAAACTGCATCTGCGGCGTCTTCTACCGTCATTGTATACGGCAAATTCATAGGAATAAACGCTATGTTTATATCTTTTAAATTGCGCATTTCGGGGATATCTTCTGTATCACCGGCAATATAGATGCGTTTTCCTTGTTCTTGCAATAAATAGCCGTTTCCTCGTCCTTTTGGATGCATGCTCTCTGCAGACTCGGGTAAATTATACATTGGTAAGGCTTTTATTACGCTGCCGCTTAAAGTAATTTCTTCAAAATTATTTAAAACCTTTGTTTGCTTTTTTAAAGCAGCCGGTAATTTATTGGCAACTGCACTAGGCGCAATTATTTTTGTATTGGAAGTAATTAGAGTTTGTAAAACTTCTACTTGTAAATGATCAGGATGAATATCTGTGAGTAACAGAATATCCGGCTTCTGAAAATCTGTATAAGAATTTGCATTGCCAACCGGATCTATGTAAATTGTTTTTTCGAAAAAATCTAAAACAAAAGAAGCGTGTTCTACGGGTTGCACCTTTACATAATTTTTTCTGGCATCTAATAATTCCGATTCTTGTCCGGCCGGTGCACTAATTGGGTTTCGGTTATCTTTTGGCGCTTCTTTACAAGCAGATAAAGCCATTAATGCACAGCCCAATCCAACTAAATTTTTCTTTAAACTAAAATTAATCATCATCTCTTATAAAATCAGATACAAAATAACTTAATGCTTTTCCTACATTATTATTCTCTTTAGGTATTGCTTCGCACAAATGCATATATAAAACCTCCTGTTTTCTGCAAATTTTTATAAAGCTGCGCATTTCATTAATACTAAAACCAGTAGGACTTTTGGCGCTACTTTCAAAATTTTCTATAGCATCGCAATCAATTTCTAACCCAAATTGATTTTGAACAAAATCTGCCGAAGCTTTAAATTTTATCAATTTATCTATGGTGGTAAGATGAATATATTCTTCAAAAAGCGAATATTTTATCTTTTTGGAAGCTTCCATATCATCAAAAATATAGTAGGGCGTGTAATTTTTATGCAAACCAATAATATTGTAGCGGTTAAGGTAACCTTCTTTTATGGCATAGCTAAAACCATTTCCGCTATGACGGTAATCGCAAAGGCGCAAATCTGTGTGCGCATCAATATTCATTACATTTATAGGGCGCTCTAAAGCTTTGGAAACTCCTTTAATATTGCCAAAAGCGTTGTTATGACCGCCGCCAATAATAACCGGTATTTTTCCTGTTCTAACAGCCTTGTAAACAACTTCTGCAACTACAGCGTCTATTTTGCTTACAATCTCTCCCAGTTTTTCTTCAGGATTCTCTTCTTTTTCTAAAATATAGCCGGCATCATTTAAAAAACCATCGCAATCTATCTGACCTAGAATTATACAGTTATCCGGTTGGTTATGCGGATTTATTTGAATATTTAAAAATGCTTTAAGGAATTCTTCCCAGGCATTTTTAGTGCCTTTTTTACCAAAATTAGCCTGAACGCCAATATCTTCCGGAATACCTATAATTGCATATTTGGCTTTGTTTTGTTCTAAGGCTTCAAAAGAATTTACCTGCGTAAGCGCTTCCCCAAATTTAGTTTCGCCTTTGCGGGGTTTGCAATAAATACTCAGTTCTTCGTGGGTAAAAAAATTAAATTTTTCCATAATTATAAAATAGTTTTTCCACCGAGTAAAATTTTATCGATGTGGTTAGAACCGAAGGCATAAGGTAAAAATCCGTACGAAGGTACTTTTTTTGTCAAGATAAGATTTGCTTTCTTACCACGGGTTATGCTGCCGTGTGTTTTTTCGAGACCCATTGCGTGGGCGGCATTTACGGTAGCTGCGTTTATAGCTTCTTCCGGTGTCATATTCATTTTTATACAAGCCAAAGAAAGTACTAAATTCATATTTCCGCTTGGCGTGCTTCCGGGATTATAATCTGTTGCTAAAGCCAATGGTAAATCGGCATCTATAATTTTTCTAGCCGGCGTGTACGGAATACTCAAAAATAACGAACAAGATGGCAAGGATACTGGAATGGTAGTTCCTGTTTTTAAAGCTTTTAAATCTTCATCTGTCAGAACCTCTAAATGGTCTACGCTTAAGCAATTGTAATCTACCCCGGTTTTAATGCCGCCAATAGCGTTAAATTGGTTTACGTGTATTTTTCCTTGCAAGCCGTAATTGTTACCAGCATCTAAAATACGCTCGGTATCTTTTATGGTAAAATAGCCGTCTTCACAAAAAATATCTATATAATCTGCCAGTTTTTCTTCGGCTATTTTAGGCAACATATCTTCTATAATATGAGAAATATAACCTTCTCGGTCGTTTTTGAATTTTGGTGGCAAAGCGTGCGCGCCCAAAAAGGTAGCTTTTATAGAAATAGGGTAGGCTTGTTTTAAACGTTTAATAACCCGCAGCATTTTTAATTCGGCCTCGGTGGTAAGTCCGTAACCAGATTTTATTTCTATAGCGCCGGTTCCTAATCGTATTACTTCTTCCAAACGTACTAAAGATTCTTTATATAATTGCTCTTCTGAAGTTTCTTGTAATTTTTTGGCACTATTTACTATGCCGCCACCTTTTTTTGCAATCTCTTCGTAGGTTATGCCTTTAATGCGGTCTACAAATTCTTGTTCTCTGTTGCCCGCATAAACCAAATGTGTATGAGAGTCTACCCAAGAAGGTAACATCATTTTTCCCGAAGCATCAATAGTTAAATCGCGCTCTAGTTTTTGTGGTATAGATTGCATTTCGCCAAAATCTGCAATAATGTCGTCTTCTACCAATAACCAAGCATTATTTATAATCGGCAAATCTTGCATGGCTTTTCCTTTTATTAAGGTTTCCGATTCTTGCCGTACTTGTAGTAGTCCTTTTATATTTTTAAATAGTGTTTTCATAAGTTTAAAGATATAAAAAATATTGCCATAGGCTATAAGAAATCCTTGGGATTCCCCATAAAACCTATAATTATAATCTTATGCTATGATTCATTTTAATATCAATAGTTTTTCTTTATTGCTAGATAAATATTTGTGAGCAATATTCTTGCTTTTTACTCTAAAATAATTATATTTTTGTTGGTGAATAAAACGAATAATTAATAATCTAAAAATAAAAAAACTATGTCAATTGTAGGAAAAAAATTTCCGGATTTAACGGTAAATGCGATGAACGAGATGGGTGATACTTTCACCATTAATCTTTTGGAAGAAGCTAAAAAAAACAATAAGAAAATTGTTTTATTCTGGTACCCAAAAGACTTTACTTACGTATGCCCAACAGAGTTGCACGCATTTCAAGAAAAATTAGCAGAGTTTGAAAAAAGAAATACTATGGTAATTGGTGCTTCTTGTGATACGCCAGAAGTGCATTTTGCGTGGTTAAACACACCAAAAGATGATGGCGGGATAGAAGGTGTAACCTATCCTATCTTGGCAGATTCTAACCGTAACTTAAGTTCTAGATTAGGTATTTTAGATATCGAAAACGAACGTTACGATGATGAAACCGGCGCGATTACAGTAGATGGAGATAATGTAACTTTCCGTGCAACTTATCTTATAGATGAAGAAGGAACCGTTTTTCACGAAGGTGTAAACCACATGCCATTAGGAAGAAACGTAAGTGAATTCTTAAGAATGATTGATGCTTATACGCACGTACAAAAACACGGTGAAGTTTGTCCTGCAAACTGGGAAGAAGGAAAAGATGCTATGAAAGCAGACAGTAAAGGTGTTGCTTCTTATTTGTCTTCTCACTAATAAAATAGAGTATATTACTTTTCCGGATAATTTATCCGGAAAAGAATTTAACTAAAAAAATTGCTATGATGAAAGAATTAGAAAAAGATAATTTGGCAGAAGTAATTAATGAAAACGACACTGTAGTTGTACAATATATGGCTACTTGGTGTGGTAATTGCCGCGTGATGAAGCCAAAATTTAAAAAATTGGCAAAAGAGAACGAGAATGCAGAGTTTTTATTGGTAAATGCCGAAAAATTTCCCGAATCGAGAAAATTGGCTACCGTAGATAATCTGCCAACATTTGCTGCTTTTAAAAACGGCAAATTTGTGAACCAAGTGCAAACCAATAAATTTGAATCTTTAAAAGAGTTAGTAAATGAAGTTACCAGTAATTAGACATTTGCAAAAAAACAACGATAAAGAAAGTCTACAGAAATCTGTTGGGGTTTTAGAGTCGTTTACAGAACATCGTGCTTGCAAAGATAAAGAGATGGATGTTGTTGGCGAGTTGCTTACCAACGTTTGCGGCGCCATAGAAGTGCACGAAATGATAGAAAACGGAATGGAAGAAAAAGACGCAGCAAACGCGTTTGCCCAAAAAGTTATGGGTTCTATAGACCGTTAGTTCGGCTAAATTTTTAATTAGCCAAGTACTTTAAAAAAACCTGCTATTTTTAGCAGGTTTTTTTAGCTTATTATCCGCGCATAATTTTCAACTAGTTTTTAAAGCTTGCTTATTTTTATGAATTTTGTATAAAAAAGCTTCTACGGTTTATAAAGATATTTGTTTACCTTTATTGCGCGCCAATTACAAAAAAAAAGTATTATGAAAAATTCGTTTCTGGGTAAACGCATAAAAAGCGTTAAATATGCCACTTACGGAGCATATTTGTTGCTTAAGAAAGAACCCAGTATACAAGTTCAAGCTAGTATCGGCGTATTGGTTACCCTAGCGGGATTTTATTTTGAAATTACCCGAGAAGAATGGATGGCGCAAACCCTAGCCATAGCAATGGTTCTTGGTTTAGAAGGTGCTAATACGGCTATTGAAGCAATAGCAGATTTTATTCACCCCGATTTTCATTTTAAAATAGGCCGAATAAAAGATTTGGCGGCCGGCGCAGTTTTTTTGGCCGCGATATTGGCAGTAATTATTGGAATTATTATCTACCTTCCTTATATTCAACACAGTTTTTAAAATCTAAAAATGCCTAAACAAAAGTCTATTTGTTTTAAAAAAGAGAATGCTAATATAGGTTTCCAATTAAAGGGAATTTGTACTTTTGCGCTTTATGTATAAACGAAATTAATGGCCAAGAAAAAAGCTAAACCCAAAAAGAAACCTGCCAAGAAGACCAAAAAATTTAAAGGTCTTTCTTTTAAACCCAACCGCAAACAAAAAGTGGTTGCCGGTGGCTTTTTATTGCTTTTAGGACTAGCACTTATATTGGCATTTGTATCTTTTCTGTTCAATTGGCAAGCAGATCAAAGCACTTTAGGGCAGTTGTCTGAAAGAAGTTTAGAAACCAAAAACTGGCTGAGTAAATTTGGCGCAGAAATAAGTCACTTTTTTATTTACGACGGTTTTGGCGTGGCAGCATTTAGCATTGCTATACTTATTGGCGTTACCGGCGCTTATTTGTTTTTCGGGTTAAAAACCAAGCCGCTTTTGCGCTTTTGGTTTTGGGGTTTGTTGGTTATGATATGGCTGGCAGCATTTTTTGGTTTTTTTGCAGATGCAAATCCGTTATTGGGTGGCGTTATTGGTTACGAAACCAACGATTATTTGCAAGATTATCTAGGTTTTGCCGGTACAGTTTTGCTGTTATTATTTGTTTTTATTAGCTATTTGGTAGTTCGGTTTGGGGTTACCCCCGAATTAATTCAAGCTTATTTCAAAAAGACAAAACAAGAAGTAGTAGACGATTTTGAAAAAGCTAAAACCAAGCAAGCTTCCGCGGAAGCTTCTCCCGCAACAAATCCTAAGCCTACAGAACCTACCGAAATTTCGGAACAACCGGTAGCAGAAGAACACACCACGCAAGAAATAGATTTAAATACTTCGCAAACCAAACAAGAAAACAAGCCGGAAGAAAAACCGAAAGAAAAGAAAGCAGAAGAAAAAATCGTTATTAAAAACGAAGAAGACGAATCTGATTTGGCAATGGAGGTAGAAACCGCCAACGAAGAGGAAGAAGTAGAAGAAAACCTAAGTGCCAAATTGGTAAAAGATTTCGGGGAATTTGACCCGACTTTAGAACTTAAAAAATACCAGTTTCCGTCTATAGAATTACTAAAAGATTATACGGCCGGCGCCGGTATTACTATAGACCAGCAGGAATTAGAAGAAAACAAAGACAATATTGTAAACACGCTGCAAAACTATAAAATAGAAATTTCGCAGATAAAAGCTACGGTTGGCCCAACAGTAACTTTATACGAAATCGTGCCGGCGGCAGGAATTAGAATTTCCAAAATTAAAAACTTAGAAGATGATATAGCGCTTTCGCTTTCTGCCTTGGGAATTAGAATTATTGCTCCAATCCCCGGAAGGGGAACTATTGGTATAGAAGTGCCTAATAAAAAAGCAAGTATTGTATCTATGCGCTCTGTAGTGGCTTCTTCCAAATTTCAAAAAGCAGAAATGCAATTGCCGGTAGCTTTAGGGAAAACTATTTCTAACGAAACTTTTGTAGTAGATTTAGCAAAAATGCCACACTTGCTAATGGCCGGAGCAACCGGACAAGGTAAATCTGTAGGATTAAATGCTATTTTGACTTCTTTGCTTTACCAAAAACATCCTGCAGAGGTAAAATTTGTTTTGGTAGACCCTAAAAAGGTAGAACTCACTTTATTCAATAAAATAGAACGACATTACCTGGCAAAATTACCAGACAGCGAAGAAGCAATTATTACCGATAATACCAAAGTTATCAATACGCTAAACTCGCTTTGTATAGAGATGGATGCGCGTTACGACTTGCTAAAAGACGCCATGGTGCGCAATATTAAAGAATATAACACCAAGTTTAAAGCTCGAAAACTAAATCCGGAAGACGGCCATAAATTTTTGCCCTACATAGTTTTGGTGGTAGATGAGTTTGCAGATTTAATTATGACGGCCGGTAAAGAAGTAGAAACGCCAATTGCACGTTTGGCACAGTTGGCAAGAGCTATTGGTATTCATTTAATTATTGCTACGCAACGCCCGTCTGTAAATGTAATTACCGGGATGATAAAAGCCAACTTCCCGGCGAGAATTGCCTTTAGGGTAACCTCTAAAATAGATTCTAGAACTATATTAGATACCGGCGGCGCAGAGCAACTAATTGGGCGCGGAGATATGTTGTATACAGAAGGTAACGAGCCGGTGCGTTTGCAATGTGCTTTTGTAGATACGCCCGAGGTAGAAAAAATAACCGATTTTATCGGGTCGCAAAAAGCCTATCCGGAAGCGCATATTTTACCCGAATATATTGGTGAAGAAAGTGGCACAGGACTTGATATAGATGTGAGCGAAAGAGATAAACTGTTTCGGGAAGCTGCAGAGGTTATTGTTACTGCCCAACAAGGTTCTGCTTCGCTTTTACAGCGGAAATTAAAAGTTGGTTATAATAGGGCAGGACGTATTGTAGACCAATTAGAAGCCGCCGAAATTGTTGGACCTTTTGAAGGAAGCAAAGCCAGACAAGTACTCGTACCAGATTTGGCTGCTTTAGACGAACATTTAAACAACGAATAAAAACAAATAGAATGAAAAAATTAAGTTTTTTACTTATTGCTTTTCTAAGTTTTGCGGTGTTGCACGCCCAACAAGATAAAAAAGCTAAACAACTTTTAAACGAGGTTTCACAAAAGGTACAATCGTATGATAATATGCTAATTGAGTTTAGTTATATATTAGAAAATCCCACCGAAAATATCAAACAGGAAACCCGGGGAGATGTAACCTTACAGGATGAAAAATACCGACTTAATTTAATGGGTACCACCCGTCTTTTTGATGGCGAGAAACTTTACAGCATAATTCCCGAAGATGAAGAAGTTAATATTTCAGATTACGATGCAAAGGAAAATAACGATATAACACCATCTAAAATGCTTACATTTTATAACGAAGGTTATAATTATAAGTGGGGAAAAGTAAATGATGTAAACGGAAGAAAAATACAGTACATACAATTAACGCCTATAGATTCTGACGCAGACATCAAAGAAATTTTATTAGGTATAGATAAGCAAACCAAACATATATACGATTTAATTCAGAAGCAAGATAACGGGACTCAAGTTACCATTCGTGTAAACAGCTTTAAGACCAACCAACCTTTATCTTCAAAAATGTTTACTTTTGATGAAGACAAGTATCAAGGATACTACATTAACCGCTTAGATTAAATTGAAAATTCTCGATAGGTACATATTTACCAGTTTTCTCAAGACTTTTCTTTCTGTATTTGTCATCTTGATGTTCATTTTTGTGCTTCAAGGTATTTGGTTGCACATATCAGAATTGGCAGGAAAAGACTTAGATTACCTCATTATCGGGAAATTTTTATTTTACATTATGCCAAGCTTAATCCCCTTGGTATTGCCTTTAACCATTTTGGTAGCTTCCATTATGGTTTTTGGTAGTTTTGCAGAAAATTATGAGTTTGCCGCCATGAAATCTTCCGGTATTTCTCTACAAAGGGCTATGCGTAGCCTTGTTTTTTTTGTGGGATTTTTGAGTATTGTAGCTTTCTTTTTCTCTAACAATGTTATTCCTTGGGCAGAATTTAAATCTATAAATTTACGTAGAAATATCTCTAAGCTAAAGCCGGCTATGGCTATTGTAGAAGGCGCTTTTAACCAAATTGGCGATGTTAACATAAAAGTTGACAAAAAAACCGGCGATAACGATCAACATTTACACACGGTTACCATTCATAAAAATAAACCGAAAAGAAGCGGTAATTATACGGTTATAAAAGCCAAGAAAGGAGAATTGGTAAGCAGCCAGCAATCTGATATTTTATCTTTGGTTTTGTTTGAAGGAAATTATTATGATGAGGTTTTGCCAAAAGAAGTAGAAAAAAGAAAGCGCAAACCACACGTAAAAAGCTATTTTGATACCTATACTATAAACATTGATCTTTCGGGCTTTAATAACGTAGATTTTGAAGAAGAAGATTTTAACTATTCTTATAAAATGCTCGATATTTCAGAGCTTAAAGTAGCTTTAGATTCCCTTTCGGAAGATTACCAACAGGACAAAAAAAGCTTTGCCAATAATATTTTAAAAAGAAGTGGAGCAGAAAGATTGTCTTCTTCCGTTAAGGAAAACAATCCGCGTGGTTTACAAAATGCAAGCGATGGAATTATTGCAAAAACAGATACCACAACGTATTCTATAGAAACTATAAAAGATTTTTATGCTTCTTACGATTTAGATCAAGAGCAACAAATTTATAATATTGCTTTGGGTACTGTGCGCGGGACGCTTTCTAATATAGAAGGTAAAAAAGGAATTTTTAGAGATAAAACCAAACGTCTCAATAAAACCGAAATACAATTGCACGAAAAATATGCTTTGGCAGTAGCATGCTTTATACTATTTTTTGTGGGCGCGCCGCTTGGTGCCATTATTAGAAAAGGAGGTTTAGGCTTGCCAATGGTAGTGGCAATAATGCTGTTTCTTACATATCACTTTATTGGTATTTTTGCTAAAAACAGTGCAGAAGACGGCACTATTAGTCCGTTTATAGCCACGTGGCTTTCTACTTTTATAATGTTGCCGTTAAGTATTTATTTAACGTATAGAGCAACTACAGACCAAGGTTTTATTAATACCGATGCATTTACCGAGCCGGTAAAAAAATTCTTTAGAAAAGTAGCTCTTACCAAAAAAGAGAAAGAGAATTAGTATCTTTGCAAGCAGAATTGTAAAATAATATGGAGGAGAAAAACCCGATGCAACGCGCCATCAAATTAAACACTATTCCCGAAGCTATTGAAGACATACGCGAAGGAAAAGTGGTAATTGTAGTAGACGATGAAGATCGCGAAAACGAAGGAGATTTTATAGCTGCTGCCGAAAAGGTTACGCCAGAAATGATAAACTTTATGGCACGACACGGCCGTGGTTTAATTTGTGCCCCGTTAACAGAAGACCGTTGCGAAGAATTAGATTTAAATCTCATGGTTAACGATAATACGGTTTTGCACCACACACAATTTACGGTATCTGTAGATTTGATTGGCCACGGTTGTACAACCGGAATTTCTGTACACGACCGCGCCAAAACAATAAAAGCTTTGGTAGAAGACGAGACCAAACCTCAAGATTTAGGAAGACCGGGGCATATTTTTCCGCTTCGAGCGAAGAATGGTGGAGTTTTAAGAAGAACCGGACATACAGAAGCTTCTGTAGATTTGGCTAGACTGGCAGGTCTAGAATCTGCCGGCATCTTAGTAGAAATTTTAAACGAAGATGGTACAATGGCCAGATTGCCGGAGTTGGTAGAAGTAGCCAAAAAATTTGATTTAAAACTGATTTCTATAGAAGATTTGGTAGCCTATAGAATGCGTCACGATTCGTTGATTCAGAAAAAAGAAGATTTTGATATAGATACGCGCTTTGGAAAATTTAGATTGCGCGCTTACCAACAAACTACCAATAACCAAGTACATTTGGCACTAACCAAAGGCTCTTGGACAGAAAATGAACCGGTTTTGGTACGCGTAAATTCTACTCTGGTAAACAACGATATTTTAGGAACCTTAACCAATAATGCAGATAAGAAGCTGGACGATATGTTTAAGGTTTTAAACAAGGAAGAAAAAGGTGCTATTGTTTTTATTAACCAAGAAAATTCTACTTTAAACCTGTTAAACCGTTTAGAAGATATAAAACAATTGCAAAGCGAAGGCAAAATGAAAGCGCCGCGCTTAACGATGGACAATAAAGACTTTGGTATTGGCGCGCAAATCTTACACGATTTGGGTATTCATAAAATAAAATTAATGTCCAATTCAGAACAGCAAAAAAGAGTTGGGATAATTGGTTACGGTTTAGAAATTACCGAGTATATGAAGTATTAAAATTTTTCCTTTACGGAAATTAAAAAAGCGGTCTACATTATTTAAAATGAAGACCGCTTTTTTGTAGAATTATTTACTGTTTTATTCTGCTAAAGCACTTTTTACCGCTTTGGCAATTTTTTTGCTTCTTTCGCGCATTTCTTCTTCGCTCCAACCTACTTTAATCAAGCAGGAAATATTACGGCTCAAAAAAGAATCGCTTTGCGAAAAATCTACTTTTTCAAAATCTTGTAAACCATTTTTCACCTCTTCAGGCAGTTTTCCTAAACTGATTTGATTTTTTAAATGATCCCATTTTTTATAATAATGCCAGTTGTTGGCGTACCAATAAAAACAGCCGTCTACCTTCGCTTCTTTTAAGTTTTTTATGGTTTTTTGAGCGGTTTCTTCCGTAGGTAAAAAGAAATTTAAAAAAGCATAACTTTCTTCGGCGTTTTCGGGAACGCGTCTAAATTCTATTTCTGCAAGCTTAGATAATTCCCTGTAAAGGATATTAAAATTTTCTTTTTGCTTGTTTAAAATAATATCAAATTTCTTTAGCTGTCCTAAACCAACAGCCGCGTGCAATTCAGAAATTCTGTAATTATAACCCAAAAACGGATGCGTTTCTGCGCCGCGGTCGTTCCCAACGTGGTCGTGACCATGGTCTTGGTATTTATCGGCATTTTCGACAAATTTCTTATTGTTGGTTATTAACGCGCCACCTTCTCCGCAGGTTATGGTTTTTACAAAATCAAACGAAAAACAGCCTAAATCGCCAATGCTACCCAATTTTTTGCCGTGATAAGAACCGCCAATAGCCTGGCACGCGTCTTCTAATAAAATTAAATTATGGTTTTTACAAAGTTCTTGTAAAGGAGCCATTTCTGTAACAGAGCCGCACATGTGTACGGGCATAATTGCTTTGGTTTTTGGATTAATGCATTTTTCTACCGCTTTGGCGTCTAAACATAATGTATCGTCTATATCGCATAAAACAGGAACCGCGCCCAAAGCAATAACCGACTCAAAACTGGCTACAAATGTAAAGGTGGGTAAAATTACTTCGTCTCCCGCGCCAATGCCTGCGCTTGCCATTGCTACGGTTAAAGCAGAAGTTCCGCTAGAAGTCATTTGCGCATAATTGCTGCCCATAAGTTTGGCAAATTTTTCTTCAAATTCTTTAGCTTTAAAATGGCCGTTGCGCATACCGTCAAAACCATAGCGCATTAAAACGCCGCTTTCTAGTACGTCTGCTACTTCTTTCTTTTCTTCTTCTCCAAATAATTCAAATCCAGGCATATTTTCTTTAATCTAAAAATTCAACAATTACATCCTCTTGCGGACGTCTAACTTTTTTAAAACCGGCAAATATGTCGTCTTTGGCGCGGTAGCCAATAGGTAAAATCAAAACAGATTTTAAACCTATTTCTTTTAAGTTTAATGTTTCATCATACATTTTACTGTCAAAACCCTCCATTGGGCAGGCGTCAATTTTTTCTTGCGCGCACGTATTTAAAATGTTTCCCATAGCCAAAAAAACCTGTTGGCTTGCCCATTCTTCTTTTTGCTCTTGCGTTTTTTGGGCAAAATGATTTAATAAAAACTCTTTATAAGGTTGTAAAATCTCGTTTGGCGTATTGCGAATTTCTTTTTGAAGAGCAAAATTTTCTTCAATTAACTTGTGGTCTATGGTAGTTTGTATGCAAAACACCAAGAGGTGAGAGGCGGTAACAATAGGTTGTTTGTTGCCGGTATGCTGCATTAACTTTTCTTGTAGGTCTTTATTGCTAACAATTACTAATTTTGATGGTTGTAAACCATACGAGGTAGGAGTTAGGTTAAAAGCTTTTTTAATTACCTCTATTTTTTGAGGAGGCAACTTTTTAGTTGCATCAAATTTTTTGGTTGCATAACGCCATTCTAAAGACTGTATGGTATTCATAAATCAATTTTACTTTTTAAAAATACAAATATACTAAGGATAAATACATTTGCGTCTGTCTTAACTATAATTAAGCTTTGTACAATAAGTCCTTTTTAGCGCTTGTGTGAAATAATTTTTGCTATTTAAACTTGTAAATATTCGTATTTCTTTACGGAAAAAACGTTTCGGTTTAACCGTAAAACTTCGTGCACAATTAATTAAAAAGTAGAAAAAGGGTTAAAACATTCTTTTATCTGTAACTTTGTGAAAAATAATTATTATGAAGAAAATTTTACCCCTTTTATCAATACTCTTTATTTTCTCTTTTGCAAATGCGCAATTGGTAATAAACGAGTTAGATTCTGATACAGAAAGTATAGACGATAAAGAATTTATCGAGATAAAATCTGATGTTGCCAATTTCCCGTTAGACGGTTATGTGGTGGTATTGTTTAATGGCTCTACCTCTGGCGGAGACACTAGTTACTATACTATAGACCTTAGTGGTTATACTACAGATGTTAATGGTTTGTTGCTAATTGGCAGCAATACGGTTACGCCAACTCCGCAATATTTAATAAGTGCAAATGTTATTCAAAATGGCGCAGATGCCGTTGCCATTTATGATGCAGATTACAACGATTTTCCCGAGGGAACTTTGGCAACTACAAACAATTTGGTAGACGCTTTAGTTTACGGTGCCAGCGATCCGGACGCTACAAGCTTGATGAACTTATTGGGCGTAACCGAGCAAATAGACGAAGATGCCAATAACAATAAAAGTTTTGAGTCTATACAACTTGCCAACGACGGCAGTTATTTTGTTGCAACGCCAACCCCGCGACAATTGAATGATGGGAGTGGAGTAGTTCTAAACGGTTTGAGTTTTAACACCACCCAAGACCAATATAATGAAGGAGATACTTTTGTAATTACTTTTACTACAGAAGAACCGGTTGACCAAGATTTGATCATCAATTTTAGTTTAGATAATAATGGTTTTAATCAGGATGATTTTACCGGAAATACCACCCCTATAATTCCCGAAGGAGATAATACTATTTCTACTACAATCACATTGGTAGACGATAATTTAGATGAAGGAGACGAAGAAATGGTTATAAGTGTGGCAGAACTACCGGAAGGTTTTTTTAAATTAAATGATAATCTACTAATTAGAGTAGTAGATAACGATTTTACGGTAGCGCCGTGGGGTACGCCAACCAACCCAACTTATGATGTGGTTGCCAGTACCCAACCAGATGGTTATTACAACACTTTAGACGGTTTGGCAACAACTGCTTTGCGCCAAGCTTTACAAGATATTATAGCAGATCCAGATGTAGTTCGAACACAAACCTATGCAGACGTGTACGATATTTTAAAAGAAGCTGACCAAAATCCGGAAAACAGTAACGAAGTTTGGTTGGTTTATACCGAACAAGGCAGACCAAAGTTAGATATACAAACTACTTCAGACAATACGGGAACTTGGAATCGCGAACATACTTATCCTAGATCGCGTGGTGGTTTTTATAGTATAGAAGATGACGATTTTGCAGACGGTCCTGATGTTTTTTGGACAACCAATGCAGATTCGCTTCGTCACGGAAATTCGGATGCGCACGCTTTACGAGCAGTAGACGGTCCTGAAAACAGCTCTCGTGGCAATCAAAATTATGGTCCGGCCGGTTATGATGGTCCGGTAGGAACTTTAGGAAGTTTTAAAGGAGATGTGGCCAGAAGTGTTTTATATATGGCCGTACGCTATAACGATTTATCTGTGGTAGACGGTTATCCTAGTGCAAGTATTACCGGAGAATTAGGAGATTTAGAAACTTTATTGGACTGGCATAGAAACGATCCGCCAGACGATTATGAAATGAACCGCAATAATATAGTTTATACTTGGCAGTATAACCGAAACCCGTTTATAGATCAGCCGGATTTGGTAGAATATATTTGGGGAAATCAAGTTGGAGAAGAATGGGATCAGGATTTAGCTGTAGCTGAAAATGAAATAGCGAACATAAAACTCTATCCAAACCCTACTCGTGGTGCATTTACAATAAGCGGCGTGAAAGAAAAGAGTAAAATGCAACTATTTACCTTATTAGGAGAGAAAATATACCAGCAGGAAGTTAGCGAAACGCAGCAAATAAACCTTAATTTATCTAGTGGGGTTTATCTGGTAAAATTATTCAGTAAAAATAACAGTACTACCAAAAAATTGATAGTTAAGTAAACAGGTATTTTGTTTATTACCTAACTGCTTTAAGTTGAGATTTTTCTAAAAAAGACCAATTTAAAGCAGTTTTTTTGGCGTTAAAGTAGAGACTTGTTTAATTTTTTGGTGATTTCTTTTACTTCGCCGGCTTGCATGTTTTCTGCGCTAATTTCTCCTATTCGTATTCGTACTAAACGCAAAGTTGGAAAACCAACAGCGGCGGTCATTTTTCTAACTTGTCTGTATTTTCCTTCCGTTAAGGTAATAGAAACCCAACTGGTTGGTCCGTGGCGTTCATCGCGAATTTTTTTTGCTCGTGCTGGTAAATCTGGGGTTTTATGTAAAATTCTTGCTTTACAAGGCAAGGTAGTGTAATTACCGTCCTGCAAACTGATATTTACACCATTTTGTAAAGCTTTTACAGCTTCTTGTGTAAGAATGCCGTCTACTTGGGCATAATATTCTTTTTCGGTTTTTCTGCCGGTTATTGCAGCGCTTGTCTTACCGTCTGTGGTTAGAATTAGCAAACCTTCTGAAGCTTCGTCCAAGCGGCCGGCGGCCATTGTATTTTCTGGGAAAGCATATAAATCTCCCAGCATTTTTTTCTTTTTGGCTTTAGCTTGGTTGGTAATAAACTGGCTTAAATAACCATAAGGTTTAAATAATTTAAAATGCTTGTGGGTTGTTTGCATACTTACCGAAAGATAGTGAGTTTACAAAGCTATTGATTTCCATAAAAAAAGGAGCCAAAAAATGGCTCCTTCTCAACAATTAACTAGTTAATAAATCTCTATTCTCTAAGTTTCTTTACTCCGAAATAAGAGCCAACAGCGATTCCTAACCAAATTAAACCGTTTATGGGGGCTGCGGGTGTTTCATCATCAACTCCCGTGTCAAAACCCGGTAAATCTCCCAAACCTTGCGCATAACTTGTATTGACCATAAAAAGGCAAACAATTAGCGTTACACTCAGTATATATATATGTTTCTTTTTCATAATTGCTAGATTTTATTTTTTAATAATTCGCTTGGTTATTACTTTATCACCAGTGTTAATACTTAAGATATACACTCCGCTTTGTAATTCTCCGTTTAAAGTAACTTCTAAGCCTTGGTTGTCTGTTCTTTTAGAGCTAGTTGTGATTTCCTGCCCTAATAGATTATGAATACTTAAATCTATCTTATTGGTGTTAGATTTAGGCAATTCAATAAAGAAAGTGTTGGTAACAACCGGGTTTGGATAAACGCTAAAATCTGATAGTGTTTCTTCTTCTACGCCCAAACCATCTTCTTGGAAAACAAGACTAAACCTATCTGGACTAAAACTTGCAGATTGGTCTTGGTCTATGCTAAACTCATAAGTAGTAAGACCAGCTTCCAGAGCAGTTAACTCTTCCGTAAAGTTATCTTTTAGATAAGGTGTCAAGTCGCCAAAATTTTCTGCGCTAAATAATAGCGTATAATTTTGGTCGCGATAGTTATTGGTAAACAAAGCAATTTCTTCTTCGTCTTGTGGCAGGTTTCTTTTTTCTACCATAAAATACTCTCCTTGTTTCTCTATACCCATATTCTCGTTGATGTTAAACAGCTTTTTAGCATCTTTTCTATCAACATTAGGGTTGAAGGTATCATCAAACAACAGAGCGAAAGCATCTGAATACAATTTATTATTGTTATAATCTGCTGTGGTATACAAATGTGCTCGTAAAGCTACGTCTGTATTATTTGCTGCAACTGCAGAAGATTCTGCATTTCTAAAAACTTCTGTAAAAACATTCGCTTCTTTATGCGACTCTTCAAAATTTAAAGTGGCTGTGCCCGCTGCGTTGGTTCTAACAATAGCAGCTTGTTGTGTTTGTAAATACTCGTTAGCTTCAGAATTACTAGATCCGTTAATATCATAAGGATTGCCATTTGATAAATCTACGGCAATATAAGCACCTTGCGTTCCCATATTAGGGTCCCAAACATAATAGTAGTTCTCGTCTATATTGGTAGATGCTGCTATTACCTGGGCCATATTTACAGTAGCGTGGTACGGATTACCAAAAAATATAAAATCTTCGTTTGCTAAATTAGGGTAGCTAAAACTTTGCGGACCTTGTGCCAACAAACCGGTTACACGTAACCTTGTTGGGATAGGCGTGGTTTGATTATCTGTTACATTCACGCCGCGGCTTCCACGTACAAATAATCTAAATGGCTCTCCCGCGTCTATAGTATTGGTTAAAGTATTATCAACCGCATACCAACTTTGCGTAGTATTATTCAATTTAAATAAAGACGGGTTACCGCTTGGTGTAGCGTCTAAACCGTTGTTACCAGTTGTAGAACCTGTAATATGCGTACCATAACCCGGATTTGGATTTTGGTTGTCTGCAGGAAAATTAGTACCGGTATTATGTACGCCTTCTTGCCAGTTTTCATTGATGCTGGTAGTAGTCGTAACCGAACTAGAGATAAATCTAAAAGCACGATTGGCCGGAATAAATCTTTCTGCGGTTACTTCGCCAGTAATGGTTCCGGTTCCAATTTCAGCTACTTGAGCAGATTTATAAGTTGTTTGACCTGATAACGTGTATTCATAACTTAACAACGTTAAATTTCCGTTGGTTTGTAAATCGCCATTATCTAATCTTAAGGTTTTGTTTATAGAAACAGCAGTGTTTAATGCGGTGCCCGGTTGACTATTTACAGTTAGGTCTTTCACTTCAAAACCATTACCATTTATAAATTGTTGACCAGTTCCGGCCATATTTAAAGTAGCCTTGTCTGCAATAAAAGTTCCGTTGTTATTTAAATCTCCAGTCATATTTAATTGATACGAATTCAAATCTAAAGTGGCACCACTGTTAATTTGAACATCTTTAATATTTACAAAACCAGATAAAGTTGCAGTACCATTTTTTACTAAAATAGCATCGGTATTGTTAGAATTACCTGACGGATTGGTAGGAGTCCAACTTCCGTTATCGTAAACATAAGTGGGAAACGCAGTTTTACCGGTTAATTGAATGTTGTCAAACCCCGAATAGCCGTCACCTCCATTGTTTCTTACACTTATAGTAAATTTAACCTGTTGTACCTCGGTAGAAATTGGAATGGTAATAGTGCCTTCTGCATCCTGAGGATCGTTACCACCATCTACTATAAATACTTCCGGTTGGTCTACACCATCCAAAGTCAGCACATATTTTGCGTCGTCAGTACTTGCATTATAACCAACAATTTGGTAATCAAAACTTAATTCTACATCAGTATATTCAGAAATATTTAAAGTTGCGAATTCAATATCTACAAATACGTTATCCGGCTCTGTCCCATCTGGACTAAATAAATCACGTTCACCAAAAATGTTTCCGCTAAAGTTAGTAGAAGACATAGCAGGAATGGTATCTGCTTGAACTACACTAAAATAATCGGTACCATCATTAGATATAAATTGAGCAATACTTGTGCTGAAATTCCAATTAGGCGTGGTGCCATCAAAATCTTGTACAGCTATTAAAAGATTTGCGGCTTCATTAGAAAGAACAGTATAGGTGTAGTTGCTACTGGTAACATCGTCTAAATTATTATCTACCGCATAAATAGAATAATTTACTTCTGCCAGTTCAGCTTGAGCTGGAATATCTGCTGTGTAAATGTTAGGATTACCACCAGATTGATTCATGTTTACATCTATAATAGAACCTGTATCAACTGTGTAACTTAATTGTGCTGAAATTGGCGCATTTGGAGAGGTGATTTCGGCAGTAACGGTAACCGTTTCTCCCGGATTTACATCTCCGGCTGCCGGAGTTTGTTGTATGTTGCTTATGGTTGGTCCAGTAGCGGAAGTCAGAGTAGGGGCAATGCCAAAACCGTCTAAACCGTTAGTTCCGGTAGGAGTGGTACTTATAGTTGTAAAACGTGTGCTGGGATCTGTAAATCCGGTTGTATTACCAGTGTTAAATTGGTTTTCTATTAAAGCTATATTTTGATCATGTGTAGAAACGCCGTTTCCTTCCCACGCAGATCCCGGATCATTTCCCGGATTACCAAAAACATCTGTTGTAGTACCATTATATACAATTGCAAGAGCATCATTTCCATTAAAAGTAAATGGTTTTTCTACGTATAATACATTATTTAGTCCTTGATTTGTTAAATAACTTCCTATGTCAGAACTACCAACAACCATAACCTCTCCCGGTGCTAAAGTACCTGACGATACAGTTGCATCATTATTTAAAGAGTTTCCATTACTACCCTTTTGGATAATTAAATTATTGGTAGAAAAATCTAAGGTGT
The DNA here is from genome assembly GCF_006546625.1 of Haloflavibacter putidus. GTDB lineage: Bacteria > Bacteroidota > Bacteroidia > Flavobacteriales > Flavobacteriaceae > Mesonia > Mesonia putida. The sequence continues at coordinate 181,899 of NZ_VIAR01000006.1, read as the reverse complement.
TAGTCGTATTGTTTACAATTTCCACTCCCTTAGGTGTAGTACCAGAATCGGTTTCTACATACTGGCTAAAAATCTGTGCTTGTGTGGTTGTCCCCAAAGCCAAAAGCGCAATAAGGAACATAAATTTCCGTAAAAAATTGAGTAATAAATGTTTCATGATTAAATAGTTAAATGTTGAAAGATAAAAGTAGGAGTAAGTTCTTTCAACCTGTCTTAAATAAAATTATGTTTGCGTTAAAAGTTGCTTATATGTAAAGACGTATATTCGTTTTATCGAATAAAAAACACAGTTAATCGGTAGAAAATTATTTGCTATAACAAAAAATTAAGTTTTAAGATAGTTTTAAGATTTTTTTTAAGAATATTTAAGTGTATTGAGAGCTATTTTGAGGATTGTTTCAATAAACTATTAAAAATTAAATGCGCCACGGTTTTTGGTGTGCCAAGAAGCGTTTTTTATAAATCTATACTGAAAATTAAAACCGCTATTTTTATATACCGGTTGCGAAATAGAGAAGATTATTCCGGAAAGATTTGTAATGCGTGGGTGAGATAAAATAATCTTATGTTGCGCTTATTTTAAAAAGGCAATGAATAGCAAAAAGGTTAGGGAGACCTAACCTTTTTGCATAAAAATTGGTGAATAAACTATGTAAAACAGTCGCTAATTATTATTGTTTTACGATTTTAAAACTGTGTTGTCCTTTTTCCGTAAATACTTTTACAACATAAACGCCATTACTTAAACCAGATAAGTTTATTGCGGTTTGTGACGTAAGTTTACTTTTAGTATAAACTTCTTGCCCCAAAAGATTATATACTTTTACAGTTTGCAAATCTGTCTTGTAGTTTATATTTAAAATATCTTGTGTAGGCACCGGGTATACGCTTAACGCGGAAGTTTCAAAGACGTTTGTACTTAGTTCACCAACATTTAAAGTAAAATCCAGTCCTTGTCCGTAACCCGGAAAAACCCCGTAGCCGGAAATATTCATTGCAATAGCGCAAGGATCAATTTCTGCTATAGATTCATTATCGGTATAGGTTTTTGTTATGCGAATGCGCGTGTTGCCGGGCAAGGCATCTGCCGGAACAGTAATATCCATACTTACGGTATTGCTGTCGTTACCGGTAGAATTGGTGATTGTTCCTACTTCGTAAATTTCGTTGGCATCGTCTAAAATAGCATTTTGGTTCCAATCTATAAAAGCCACAATATTGTTGTTGAAATCTCCTGCGGTATTTCCGCCAACGGTTAGCGTGTAAGTTTCGCCAATGCTAAGGGTTGCGGTAACCGAAGTTTCATCTACTAAAATAGCAGAAGTATTGGTGTTGGCAATGTCGCTTTCCGCAAAGCTCACTGTTGTGATTTCTTCCACAGTAGTGCCATCTGCATCAATGTCGCAATAAGGACTTGGGAAAGGGGTGTTATCTTCTATATTTAAAGTAAAATCCAGTCCTTGTCCGTAACCCGGAAAAACCCCGTAGCCAGAAATATTCATTGCAATAGCGCAGGGATCAATTTCTGCTACAGATTCATTATCGGTATAAGTTTTTGTAATGCGAATTCGCGTGTTGCCGGGCAAAGCATCTGCCGGAACCGTAATATCCATACTTACGGTATTGCCGTCGTTACCGGTAGAATTGGTGATTGTTCCTACTTCGTAAATTTCGTTGGCATCGTCTAAAACAGCATTTTGGTTCCAATCTATAAAAGCCACAATATTGTTGTCAAAATCTCCTGCGGTATTTCCGCCAACGGTTAGCGTGTAAGTTTCGCCAATGCTAAGGGTTGCGGTAACCGCAGTTTCATCTACTAAAATAGCAGAAGTATTGGTGTTGGTAATGTCGTTTTCCGCAAAGCTCACTGTTGTGATTTCTTCCACAGTAGTGCCATCTGCATCAATGTCGCAATAAGGATTTGGGAAAGTTTGCGCGTGCAAACCAAAGCTAAATAAGGCAAGTAATAAAGTAATTTTTTTCATAACTTTTTAAAAATTGATTAACAGACAAGGTACGCAAAAACTACCGAAGCTTCGAAGGAAACCAATTTTTATTGCTTTTGGTAATGGTTTTTAGTTTAGAAATATGGAAGCTATTCTTTTAGAAAGTAAGACCAAGTTATGCTGAGTTTTTTGTATTGATTAAAATGCTGCGATTTGTCACAAGACTAATATCTTAATCATTTAGCCAACTATAATATTTTTTATTATTCCACCCGTAGATTGCAATGGTGACACCGGAGTTTTCTTCAATATTTTGATTGGAATACTCGTGTAGCGTGTTTTCTAAATTTTCGAATTCACTTTCGTTGGAATATAAAAAGAATCTTGACGGATGGTTTACCCAATGACCTTGGGTACTTTCGGGATAAGGTATTCTTCCTTCTCCTTCAAAAGTAAATTCCGTAAAGCTTTCGTCTTCTTCCAAAATTGTTAGAAAATCCTCATAAATATAGGTGTTGTTGGTGTTTGTTCCGCATACATAGGCAAAGGAATTTTCTGGAATTCTAAAGGTTTTATCATGTAAAGAGCTTGTAAAATTACTTTCAAGAAGCGAAACAGAAACTTTTTCTTCGTTAATTTCTAGTGCATATTTATCAATAACATTAGCGTTTATAAAAGTAAGTTTACTGATGTTTTTCGGCAGGTTAATATAAGAAATTGCGGGTCCCAATGCTGTTAGGCAAATTTCGGGTTCAGTAACTTCGTCAAACCGGATAATTAACTCATTTCCTATTATAAATTCAGAGGTAACTAAACCGTAATTAACACACGGATATATTTCTGTGGTGGCTAATCTTAGTTGTAACGAAGGCGGTTGCGGACTATCTAAATCACTATATTTTTCTGCCGGCATAAAATTTATGTCCGTTTCAATACCGTTTTCTGTTACATAATCAGAGTAATCGACGCTATTATCTAAATTACTGTCATCAGAACTACAACTAGAAAAGATAAACCCGATTAAAAAGAAGATCAGTACTTTTTTCATAACAAAAATTTTAAAGACCAGTTGGAGTTTACCGGTTTGCTTACTTACAAATTTAGCTAAAAAAAAATTAAGTATCTGATTTTCAGACGGTTTTAGTGGTTTTATTTTGCAGTCAATTTTTCATTCGCTTTTAAAAAGCTATTGCTTTTCAACACTCTTTAAAAAAAACAAAACCACGTTTAAAAATAAACGTGGTTCTTGCTTGATGTGACCTCGGCAGGATTATCTTTGATTTTCCTTTTGCGCTCGCTTTTGCAAATAAGAACTACGTCTCGCCTTATTGGCGATCCTGGTTTTGTATTTTTACTTCGCTTTTAAAAAGCTATTGCTTTTCAACGCTCTTTAAAAAAACAAAACCACGTTTAAAAATAAACGTGGTTTCTTGCTTGATGTGACCTCGGCAGGATTATCTCCGATTTTCCTTTTGCGCTCGCTTTTGCAAATAAGAAACTACGTCTCGCCTTATGGGCGATCCTGGTTTTATGTTTTTACTTCGCTTTTAAAAAGCTATTGCTTTTCAACGCTTTTTAAAAAAACAAAACCACGTTTAAAAATAAACGTGGTTTCTTGCTTGATGTGACCTCGGCAGGATTATCTCCGATTTTCCTTTTGCGCTCGCTTTTGCAAATAAGAAACTACATCTCGCCTTATGGGCGATCCTGGTTTTATGTTTTTACTTCGCTTTTAAAAAGCTATTGCTTTTCTGCGCTCTTTAAAAAAACAAAACCACGTTTAAATATAAACGTGGTTTCTTGCTTGATGTGACCTCGGCAGGATTCAAACCTGCAACCGCCTGAGCCGTAATCAGGTATTCTATTCAGTTGAACTACGAGGCCTTTTTGCGGGTGCAAAGTTATGCTTATTTTACATTTTCACAAATTTTTTTATAATTATTATTGAGCCTATTATTTTTTAATTTCTTACAGAGCTGGCTACTTGCTTTCTATTTTTCCGTAAAGGAAAATTTTTTAGCTGAAAGAAGAAAAAGCCTTTCAAAAGAATAAATTGGAAATTGCAAATGCATACCTATATACATGTATTGTTGTTTTGTGTTAAATATACCGCGTATGATTTGGGGTAATTAAATATACGCTCAGATTATTTATATTTGTTTTTAAAATAAAAATCCAATGCTAGATTTAGAAAAATATATTCGCGTAGTGCCGGATTTTCCTAAAAAAGGAATTTCCTATAAAGATATTTCGCCACTTTTAATGCATCCGGAAGCGGTAGAATTCTGCGTAGATGAATTTGTGAAAAACTTACCAACAATGCAAATAGACAAAGTAGTTGGTGTAGAGTCCCGCGGTTTCTTTTTTGCTATGCTTTTGGCGCAAAAGCTAAAAGCAGGTTTTGTTCCGGTAAGAAAAAAAGGCAAATTACCTTATAAAGTGTTGCAAGAAGCTTATGATTTGGAATATGGTAACGATTGGTTAGAAATTCACCAAGATGCTATTTTACCAAACGAAAACGTGCTTGTTCACGACGATGTTTTAGCTACCGGCGGCACGGCAAGAGCAGCTTGTAATTTGGTAAAAAGACTGGAAGGAGAGATTGTGCAATGCAATTTTTTGTTGGAGATTAAAGCTTTAAACGGTATCGAGCAGATAAAGCAATATCCAACACAGGTTTTGCTTTCCTATTAGTTTTGTAAAAGTTTTTGATTACCACCCGCGTGTTTGGTTACCCAAGCTTTCCAACCAATAATAATTTTTTGCAGCTTAGTTGCTTCCCACAAATCTAATCCGCGTTTGGTGTAATTAGGTAATACTATTCTATTAACTTTTGCTAAAGTTCTAAAAAAACCTGTTTTAAGTCCCATAGTCTTGTTTTTAACTAAAATACAATAATAGAGGCTAGTGTCTAAATAAAGGACTAGTTTTTAAGAAAATTATAGCAATTTACCGGTAATAAAATTATTTAATGTTCTTACACAATTTATAGCTAACTTAAAATAACAGCAATCTATACTTCCTAAAAGGTATGCCAAATAATTATTTTATCTTAGCCGCAAAAAATAGATGTCTATAATTCTTATAATTGCAGGTTTTGTACTTTTGGTTGTTGGCGGAGAGTTTCTGGTTAGGTCTTCAGTTTCTCTTTCTTTTAAACTAAATATTTCTACTATGGTTATTGGATTAACTGTAGTTTCATTTGCCACTTCTTTACCGGAATTATTAGTGAGTTTGCAAGCTGCTCTTAATGGTGCTTCAGATATTAGTTTGGGAAATGTTATTGGTTCTAATATCGCCAATTTAGGATTGGTGTTGGGGGTAACTGCTATGATTTCCGCGATAAGCATAGACCGTGATTTCTATAAATTCAATTGGCCTGTAATGCTTCTATTTTCGCTTGCCCTCTATTTTTTTCTAAAAAATGATGAGGTTTTAAGTAGGGTAGAAGGGCTTTCTTTACTTGCTATGGTTGTTGTTTATCTAGTAGTTTTATTGCGTAGGGCCAGAAAAAATGACGAAGTAGAAGTAGAAGAAGTCGATACAAATTTGCAGAAAACCTCTTGGTTTAAAATTGTTATTTGGCTTTTAATTGGCGGGGCAGCTTTATATTTTGGCTCAGATTGGTTGGTAGCAGGTTCTATTGATTTGGCTACCAAACTTGGCGTTAGTGAACGGGTAATATCTGTTACTATGGTAGCAGTTGGTACAAGTGTACCAGAATTAGCGGCCTCTGTTATGGCGGCTGTAAAAAAAGAAAAAGCGCTTTCTTTAGGGAATTTAATTGGTTCTAATATCTTTAATATTGCTTCTGTTTTAGGAATTACTTCCTTTATTCTGCCAATTAAAATGCAATCGCAAGAAGTATTAAGCACAGATGTCTGGTGGATGCTTGGTTTTGCTTTGGTACTATTACCACTAGTATTTTTGCCTAAGAAATTTATATTTAGCCGTATCAAAGGATTTTTCTTATTTGCAGCATATTCTATTTTTATAGCGTTAACTGTAATAAATGGGTAAAATTGGAGGGGTGTTAATTTTTTTAAGTGTATTTAAAAACAAATTAACATTAAAATAGAGGGGTGTTCTCAAAAAATTTTACTTTTGTGAACTTAATACAAAAACAATCTGTATGTCAACTTTAAGGTTTTATGCCCTCAAACAATGTTTTAACCGTCAACCGGTAGAAGTCGAAGAATTCGAAAGACGCTCGCAAGTCTTTGCTAAAAATGTTTTTAACGAGCGAGCTATGCGCCAGTACCTTACAAAAGATTCGTATAGTAGCGTTATGGATGCAATTCAATACGGTACAAAAATAAAACGCCGCATTTCAGACCATATTTCAACAGGAATGAAAGAATGGGCAATTTCTAAAGGCGCAACGCATTATACACACTGGTTTCAACCCTTAACCGGAACTTCAGCTGAAAAACATGATGCTTTTTTTGAAACCATTTCAGACGGTCAAGCTATAGAAAAGTTTGGCGGTAGTAGTTTGGTCCAGCAAGAACCAGATGCTTCCAGTTTCCCTAGCGGGGGAATTAGAAACACTTTTGAGGCTCGCGGTTATACAGCTTGGGATCCAACCTCGCCGGCGTTTATATTAGGAACAACCCTTTGTATACCTACAGTTTTTGTTTCCTATACAGGAGAATCTCTAGATTTTAAAGCGCCTTTACTGCGTTCTTTACATGTTTTGGATAAAGCAGCAACAGATGTAGTAAAGTATTTTAATAAAAAAGTAGAAAAAGTGAATGCTACCTTAGGCTGGGAGCAAGAATACTTTTTAATAGATAAAGCATTAGCAGCTTCTAGACCAGACATTACACTTACAGGAAGAGCGCTTTTGGGGCATCCGCCGGCAAAAGGTCAGCAATTAGACGATCATTACTTTGGTGCAATCCCGTCTAGAATTTTAAATTATATGCGCGATCTCGAAAACGAATGTATGCTTTTGGGTATTCCGGTAAAGACAAGACATAACGAGGTAGCACCTAACCAATTTGAGTTGGCTCCAATTTTTGAGGAAGCTAACTTGGCGGTAGATCATAATTTGTTATTGATGGATCTGATGGATAAGGTTGCAGACCGGCACGATTTACGGGTTTTATTTCACGAAAAACCTTTTGCAAGTGTAAACGGAAGCGGCAAACATAATAACTGGTCCTTATCTACAGATGCCGGTACCAATTTACTAAGTCCCGGTTCTACCCCAATGAAGAACTTGCAGTTTTTAACCTTTTTTGTAAATACTATAAAAGCCGTTTGTGATAATGAAGAATTGTTGCGCGCTTCTATAGCAACTGCCTCTAACGATCATCGATTAGGTGCAAACGAAGCTCCACCGGCCATTATATCTGTATTTATAGGCTCGCAGCTTACCAAAGTTTTAGATGAATTGGAAAAAGTAACAGACGGGGAGTTGTCTGCACAAGAAAAAACGGATTTAAAATTAAACGTAGTTGGTAAAATTCCAGAAATCCTACGCGATAACACAGATAGAAACAGAACTTCTCCTTTTGCCTTTACAGGAAATAAATTTGAGTTTCGTGCAGTAGGATCTACAGCCAATTGCGCTAACCCAATGACTGTGTTAAACACAATTATGGCAAAGCAATTACAGGATTTTAAAGCTGCGGTAGATAAGCTTATCAAAAAGAAAAAGATGAAAAAAGATGACGCCATCTTTAACGTCTTGCGCGATTACATTAAAAAATCTAAAAAAATTAGATTTGAAGGCGATGGTTATGGAGAAGCTTGGGAAAAAGAAGCTGAAAAACGCGGCTTAAGTAACAACAGAAATACTCCCGAGGCATTAAAAATTAAAATTGGCGAAAAAGCAGTTAAACTCTACGAAGAAATGGGAGTAATGAACCGCACAGAAATAGAGGCGCGGCACGAGATAGAAGTAGAAGCTTATGCCATGCACATACAAATTGAAGGAAGAGTACTCGGCGATATTGCACGCAACCACGTAATTCCTACAGCAATAAGATATCAAAATATCCTTATTAAAAACGTAAAAGGTCTTAAAGAAATTTACGGCGAAGATTTTAAAACCCACGCTAGTGAACAATTGACTATCATAGCAGATATTTCTAGACATATTGAAAAAATAAACAAAGGCATTACAGATATGATTGAAGAACGTAAAAAGGCTAATAAAATAGAAAATTCAGAAGAAAAAGCCTTTGCTTATTGCAACCAGGTAAAACCTTATTTTGAAGGTATACGCTACCACTGCGATAAGTTAGAGTTACTTATAGATGATGAACTATGGCCGCTAACTAAATTTAGAGAGTTGTTGTTTACTAATTAATTACCTATATAATAAGGTGTATAAAAAAGCCCTGCCAATTTTGGTAGGGCTTTTTATTATGAGATAATCTCAATTAGCGGTAAAATATTTTATACCTAAAAAAATAAACACTACTAGATAAAGAAAAACACTCCTATCTCGACATTATTTTTCTTTACGGAATAGATAAACGGAATTTATTTTAGGATTTGTTGCGTGAAATTTCCTTTTTTCAGATTAAAACCCATTTACTACGTCCTATATCTAATGCGTATATTACGTATCCAATCCGTTGATCGACACGTATTTGCGACTAAGTGAGTAAATATATTAATCTATTGCAGTATAACGAAAATAGATAGGTTTATATCGATAAATTATGAATTTTATTGTTATAGGGTTGATATGTATGTAATTTAGTACCAGTAGAAAAGAATAAAATTTTGAGATAATGACCGCGGAAAATTTCAATTTTATATTCTATGAAATGTGAAAGTTTATAGCCAAGGGTGATTATAGATTATAATCTTCTTTGAAAGTAAAAATAAACAATTAGCAATTAAATGATGTGTGAATAATGCCGTAAGGTTGTCTGTAACCTAGGTAGACTAAAAACAGATTTAGCCAAAGACGGCTTAACCAAAATAATGGATTTTACAATCAATACCAAATACTAATTATTAATAACTAAATTTTTAAATCATGAAAAAAGTAATGTTAAGCGCAGCAGCGCTAATGATTGGAGCGATTGGATTCGCTCAGGTAAGTGGAGCGCCCACAGCTCAGCAAGTTCCCGCACAAGCTGGATCTGCACCAGGAGCTAACACGGGTGAGTCCGTTCAAAACGGAAATGATAACAGAGTTTGGGTTCGTCAGGCAGGTACTAGTCAATCTGTATATACTAACCAAAACGATGGTTCTGGTATGGGAGGTAACTTGGCACGTGTAAAGCAAACTGGTGCTGTAAACCCTAACCCGTCAATTAGTGGTTATTTAAACCTGGCAGATGTTTACCAGTCTGGTTCAGAAAACCAATCTACTACTTGGCAACAGGGAGATGAGAATAATGCAATTACGCGTCAAGGGCAAAATAATGATGCTAGCGCTGGAAACAAAGCGTTAATTCAGCAAGGTAATAACCAGAATGCTGAGAACAACTTTGCTGCTATAGATCAAGATGGCGATGATAACAATGCGTTAACTTTCCAAACTTGGGATAATAATGATGCTTGGACGCGTCAGATGGGTAACGAAAACACTTCTTATATTCGTCAAAAAGCTGGGCCAAACGGTACAGACGGTCATGAGGCCGAAGTAGAGCAAGTTGGTGACGGTAACGAGTCTATTGTTAGACAAGAACTTGGAGCTGGAGCAGGTAATGTAGCAAGAACTTTCCAATCCGGAGACGACAACTACGCACAACAAGACCAAGTTACTGATGCATCTTCAGGAAGTGCTGGTAACTCTGCTATAATTGCACAAGGTAATGTAACTACTGGATATTCTTTTGATCCAATTTGGAGTGACTTACAGTTAGTAGACAACGTAACAAATGGGTCTCAAACTTTAGGTTCTTACGGAGGTATGGCTTTCCAAAACCAAAGCGGTCACGAAAACGAAGCTGATATTCGTCAGTTTGGTGATGATCCTAACAATGCTAACTATGCAGAGCAAAATCAATCTAACTCTGGTAACTCAGGCTTTATAGTACAAAACCTTTACGGTTCTCCAATGGGCGCAGGTAACTATGCTCGTCAAGATCAAAGTGGTACAAATAGTGAAGCTGGTATAGCTCAAAACGGATTTGACCATAAAGCTTACCAAAGACAAATGGGTGATGATAACATCGCGCTTTCTACACAAAGAGGTCATGATAATATCGTGAACACTTACCAAGATGGTGATAGTAACCGTGCCACAACAGCTCAAAGAGGAGAGTGTAACCAAATATTGTTAGTACAACGTGGTGGTCATAGCTACAATGTAGAGCAAAACCTTCCAGGTGGTATGCCAGTAGGAATGCCTAATGGTGGTAACGTAGCTGATATCCTTCAGTTAGGTCCAGGTGGAGACTTTGATTTAGATGCTATAGACTGTGAACTTCCTGATATGAATGTACCAGAAAACCCACAAACACCAGGAGATTTCACTATCGATCAACCTTGTGTAGGATGTTAAGATGCCCTTAACTAAATACATAAGATTAAAGAATTGAAAAATTCTAAATAATTTCACAAAAGAGGAGGGCTCATATTATTGATGCCCTCCTTATTTTAAAAAATATATGCTTGTTTTAATAAAAAATTAATATATTTACTATTATGAAAAATTTAACATACATAGTTTTGTCTATTTTTCTTTTTGTGGGTTCGCACAGTTTTTCGCAAACCTATAAAGAAGAGAAAACAGAAGGGCAAAAAACCGGAGAGGCTCAAGCAGCCACGCCCGAGTTGTTCCAGGCTATAGGTATTGATAATAGTGTTAATCCTAAGAACGCTACTTTAACCAATAATGCTGTATTTGTTAGACAGATAGGTGAAGGTAATCAAGCGGCTATTAGTGCAGAAACCAACGCTAGTGAGATTAACCTTATTCAAAACGGGAATCAAAACGGCGCTAATTTAGATTATACAGCTAATACCATATATACCAATATACTTCAGAATGGAGATTATAATATTGTAAAAGATTTTGTTTACGACCGTAATGTAGACGCCTCACTCGAATTAAGACAAGAAGGAGGTAATTATTTTGAGCGTTTTGGAACAAATGAAATAACGAAATCTTTAAAATTTAAACAAACACAAAATTCGCCGGATATTATTATACGAAGTTATAAATAATAGATTTTTATTTTGAAACTAAACAACTACTTTAAATTAACTTGTCTACTCTTTGCTTTAATGTCAATGCATACACTTCATGCTCAATATTTTAATAAAGAAGTTAAAGCCGAGATACTGGTAGAGAAGAATAGCGAGTTTACAACTTTTAAAGCTTCAGCAGAAAATTTGACTCCTTCTGATTATCCATTGCAATATGATTTTATGGTATTTAAGGAAGATGTAAAAGGCAACGTTTCAAAAAGTAGTCAAGCCAATGATTTTTTTATAAAAGGCAATCAGAAAATACTCTTGGCTCAGGTAAATATAAATTTTAATGAAGATGCAAAAATAATTTTAGCACTGCTTCTTTATGATAAAGATGGGAAACCTATTGGTAAAGATAGATTGGTTTTAGAAGAAGGTGGTAAAACAGAAATTGATCCGCAGCGCGAACAACCGGCTGCCAACTCTCCAGATCAAGCTAAGCCGCAGGACGGTTTTGTAATTAACGGCTTGATAATTGAAAACACATTAACAAAAGCTGGTAGAGATTTCCACCGATATTTTTACTCAGAATACTATAATAGAGGAATTATATCTGCTAAAAATATTACGATAGATGAAGCGCCAGGACGCGGCAGAACAACAAGAATTAGTGTAAAAGTTGGCGATGATTTGGTATGGCAATTTTTCTCCCAACCTAGAAAAGAATTTTTAAAGCAAATGGCACAAACGGCTTTAAGCAGAGCTATAGCTCATTTGCAACGTTTGCAACAACAAAATCAACAAATTACAAGATATTGAATATAAATCCTATGAAATATTTAATCTTTTTAACTTTTATTTTTTTTAGTTGCGCTTTAAGTGCACAACAACTAACGTATAAGCCAATAAACCCGGCATTTGGAGGAGAAACATTTAACTACCAATGGATGCTAAGTTCTGCCAATGCGCAAAATGGGTTTACTGCTCCTGGAGCGAGCCGTCAAGAACAGTCTGAATTAGAGCGATTTGGAGAGTCTTTAAATAGTCAGATTCTAAGTCAAATATCTCGACGTTTGTTGCAGCAGCAAATAGAAGGAATAGGAGATTTAACACAACCAGGCACCTTTAGTTTCGGAAGTTTAGCAATAGAAGTTTTTGAATCTAATGAAGGCTTGATAATTAATATTCTTGATACTTCAAACGGAGAGCAGACGCAGGTAATAGTTCCTAATTAACCATACTTAACTACTTATGATAAAAAGAATTCAATTGGTTTTAATAACCAGCCTTCTAATTTTGCTAAATTCTTGTGGCGCTTATTTTAACCAACCATTACAACAAACCCCTTCTCGGGTTGGAGAATTTTCAAAATCTACACAAAATTTATTAGACTTGCCAGAGGCTGCAGATCGTGTAGAAGTAGCAGTGTATAATTTTAGTGATCAAACAGGGCAATATAAGCCAGTTGAAAACGGAAGCACGTTTAGCACCGCGGTAACGCAAGGTGCCACTACAATTTTAATAAAAGCTTTGGAAGATTCGGGTTATTTCTTACCTATCGAAAGAGAAAATCTTAGTAACCTATCTACCGAGCGCAGTATTATACGTAATACAAAACAAGAATATATAAAGAACTTAAACCCTAATGAGCCTCCTTTGCCTCCTTTGCTTTATGCAGGTCTTTTGTTAGAAGGAGGAATAATTTCTTACGATACCAATATAGTTACCGGTGGTATTGGCGCACGATATTTTGGTATTGGTGGGTCTTCAAAATATAGACAAGATCGTATTACAATTTATTTGCGAGCAGTCTCTACCAGTAACGGAGAGATTTTAAAAACTGTATATGTTTCAAAAACAATACTTTCTCAATCGCTAGATGCAAGTTATTTTAGATTTGTTAAGTTTCAGCGTTTATTAGAAGCAGAAACAGGTATTACCAGAAATGAACCTTTGCAAATAGCGGTTAAAGATGCTATTGAAAAAGCTGTTCACGATCTGATTATAGAAGGAATAAAAGAGAGATTTTGGTCAACAAAAGAAGGAGCAGAAACCAATAACGAGTTGGTTGAAACCTACGATAAAGAAAAAGCGCAGGAAGAATCTATAGAGTTATATAACAGAATTTTAAAGAAGCGAACTGCAAAAGATAACTTTACAATATCTGGCGGTACCACTTTATTTGATGGTGATTATACAGAAAAAGAACCTGGTTTTTTAGCTAGGCTAGAGTACCAAAAAAAGATAACTAAAAACTTAGGGTTTGGTCTTTCCAGTTCTATATTTAAGTTAGATAGCGGTAAACAATTTTCGGATATTTTTAGTGATGCTAATTTAAATGCTTATTTTAATATATTGCCAGAAGATGATCTCTCTCCTTATATTTACGCAGGCGGCGGAATGGCTTTTAATGTAGAGCAATCTACAGAACCGGAGACAGATAGTTTTTTCAAAATGCAATATGGCGCAGGTTTAAAATATTACCTTTCGCGACGGTTAGGCTTAAAGCTTTTTGCCGAACATAATATCTCGTTTAGTGATAAATTAGATGGAACTATAAACGGAACAAGAAACGATTTTTACTATAATTTTGGCTTAGGCTTAGATTATTATTTTAATTTTTAGAAGAATACAAACGCAATTCCAAGTACAAGATGAAAACTAAATACTATTATATTTTTTGCATATTTCTGGTTTTTGTAATCTATGGTTGTAATGAAGATACTTTAGATTTAGAACTTACAGGTTCTGTAACAGGAAAAGTGTTGGATGAAGAAACTGGTGAGCCTATTGAGAATGTTAAAATCTCTACAAATCCTGCTTCTACAACAACCATTACAGATGAGAATGGCGAGTTTTCCTTACTCGGTGTTCTTATAGATAATTATTCGGTGCAAGCAGAGCTTGATGGATATAGGACAGGTTTTGAACCGGTAAATGTAGTAGAAGACGGTGTAGCTCAAGTAGTAATCAATTTAGAAAGAAAGGATACAGAAAACAATGCGCCAACACAGCCCCAACTTGTGTTTCCTGAAGATGGTGCAGAAAATATACCACTCGATGTACAATTTATCTGGGAAGCATCCGATCCTGAAGATGATGATATTAATTATACCTTAAAGTTGCGTAATGGAACAACTAGCGAAATGCAAGAATTTGAAATTGTAAACGATACTTTTTTTACGGTAGAAAATTTAAGCTTATCTACTAAATATTTTTGGCAAGTTTCAGCAAAAGATGATAATAGCGAAGTTGTAGAATCAGCTATAAGCGAGTTTAAAACAATTACCGCTCTTGAAAATCCCTTCTTTTTTGTAAAGAAAGAAGACGGTAACAATATAATTTACTCTGGAGATGCTGTAGATTCTACAGAGGAATCAGTAGATGAAAACCTATTTCAAGTAACTAGTGAAAACGCTAATAGTTTTAGACCCAGAAAAAATAATATTGTAGAAAAACTAGCTTTTTTGCGCACAGTAGGTGGAGATGCACAGCTATTTACAATGAACTTAGATGGTACTAATATCACACAAGTTACTACAACAGTACCGGTAGCGGGGTTTAGATTAGAAGAAATAACCTATACTTGGTCTGATGATGGTGCATATTTATACTATCCCTACTTTGATAAATTATACCGTATAAATAACGATGGTAGTAACCGCACTTTAATGTACCAAACAACAAATGGCTCTCTAATCTCTGAAGTAGAAATTCCTGAATTTGACACAGATTTATTACTGCTTAAAACCAATAACTATCAGGGTTACGATGTGCGTATTTTTACTTACAGACTATCAACTAGCTCAGAAGAAACGGTAATTCTTGAGAATATTCAAGGTGCTGCCGGTTCTATAGATATTACAGCAGATGCGAATAGAGTACTCTACTCACGAGATATTTCCCAATCAGAAAATCAAATTTACAGACAATTTAAATCCAGAATGTTTTTATATAATATGGCAACCAATGCAGCCACACAGATAGCAACAGATGTAGTTGAAGGTCAAAATGAATACCATAGTAGGTTTTCTCCTACAGAAGGAGGTGTTGTATTTACTAGGGTAAATAATAATTACGGTGCTACACCCAAAATATTTTCCTTATTATTTAGTGGCGATGTAGAGGATAATGAGCTCTTTACCAATGCTTTTATGCCGAATTGGGAATAATTAGCACATCAATATATTTAAAAAAAGCGTCCTGTTTTTTCAGGACGTTTTTTATTGTCTATTTTTGCAACTTAATAGGTGTCAATTATGAGTAAAGTAAGCAAACGATACGCGCAAAGAGGAGTTTCTGCCGAAAAGACAGATGTGCATAACGCTATAAAAAATGTTGATAAAGGCTTGTATCCCAGAGCCTTTTGTAAAATCGTACCGGATTATCTTACCCAAGACGAAGATTATTGTTTGATAATGCATGCAGATGGCGCGGGTACAAAATCTTCCTTAGCTTATATGTATTGGAAAGAAACCGGAGATGCAAGCGTTTGGAAAGGTATAGCACAAGATGCTTTAGTTATGAATCTTGACGATTTACTTTGCGTTGGCGCAACAGATAATATTATGCTTTCTTCTACCATAGGAAGAAATAAAAATCGTATTCCGGGAGAGGTTATTTCTGCAATCATTAACGGCACAGAAGAATTAATAGCAGATTTAAAAAGTTACGGAATAAATATTTATTCCACAGGAGGAGAAACCGCCGATGTTGGCGATTTAGTGCAGACAATAATTGTAGATTCTACTGTAACAGCTAGAATGAAACGAGAAGATGTAATTGATAACGCCAACATTCAATCTGGAGACGTTATTGTAGGTCTGGCGTCTTTTGGAGAAGCAGTTTACGAAAAAGAATATAATGGCGGGATGGGAAGTAATGGTCTTACTTCTGCCAGGCATGATGTTTTTGACAAGTATTTAAAAGATAAATATCCCGAGAGTTTTGATGCGCAAATACCGGAAAACTTGGTGTATTCGGGTTCGAAAAAATTAACAGATTCTGTAGACGGAGTGGCTTTAGATGCAGGAAAATTAGTTTTATCACCAACCCGAACTTATGCACCCATCATCAAAAAAATATTACAAGAATACACAGCAGATGATATACACGGTATGGTGCATTGTAGTGGAGGTGCTCAAACCAAAATATTGCATTTTATAGACAATTTACACGTAGTTAAGGACAATCTTTTTGAAGTTTCGCCGCTGTTTAAAATGATTCAAAAAGAGAGTAAAACAGAGTGGAAAGAAATGTATCAGGTCTTTAATATGGGACATCGTATGGAGTTGTACGTGCCAGAAGAAGTGGCTTCTAATCTTATAAAAATCTCAAAATCTTTTGGTGTAGACGCACAAATTATTGGTAGGGTAGAAAAAGCCCCCAAGAAAAAGCTTACAATAAAAAGTAATTTGGGAAGTTTTCAATATGAATAATTCACAAATAAATATATAGAGTAGATGCGCTTTATCTTTTTGTTTGCAGCCGTCTTTTTTTTAAAAATTGCTATGGCTCAAGATAGTGACCGCAGAAGCGTTCCGGTTAATGTTATTTCTCCCAAAGACGTAAAAATTTTAGTTCCTACAGGTTCTTTACTTTACTTAGAGCAGGTGGTTAATGAGCCGCCTAAACGTTCTTTATGGAAAAAAACAAATATATTAGGTTTAGATGTTAGCGAAGTTGCCTTTGTAAACTGGAATGCCGGCGGTAGTAATTCTATATCTGCTTTAATGAGCGCAGATATTAAACGCCTTTATCAACGAAAAAATATTAGGTGGAACAATGAATTATTGGCTCGTTATGGCGTAAATAAACAAGAGGGTCAAAACTTTAGAAAAACAGACGATAATATAGAGATTAACTCAACTTTTGGGTATCGCTCAGATTCTGTTTCTAATTGGTACTATTCTGCCAAACTCAATTTTAGCACCCAATTTTCTAACGGTTACAAATACCCAGATACTTCACAAGAAATATCTACTATAATGGCACCTGGTTATTTATTTTTAGGTATTGGGTCTGAGGTAAATTTAGAAGAAGAAAATTTCAATGCCTATCTTTCTCCTTTAACGCTTCGCTCTACCTTTGTGCTTGATCAATATTTAGCAAATCAAGGCGCGTTTGGAGTAGCTCCAGCTGTTTACGACGAAGATGGTAACTTACTTAAAGAAGGAGAAAATATACGTACAGAGGTTGGTATTTTACTCACTAACGAATATGCCATACGTCTTTTCGAAAATATTCGATTAACCAATAAATTGAGTTTGTATACAGATTATCTCAATCATTTTGGAAATATTGATGTAAACTGGGAGCTGCAATTCAATTTTAAAGTAAACGATTATGTTGTGGCTAAGTTAGGTTCGCACCTAAAATATGACGATGATATTAAAGTGCAAGAAGAAAATGCAGAGGGAGAATTGGTAGACATTGGTCCCAAAGTACAATGGAAACAACAATTAGGAATTGGCGTAATAGTAGAACTTTAAAGCTACACAATTTTTTTCAATATATTAATCATAAATTCAATAAACTTGTCAACTTTTTATTGTTGATAAATTTTAATACATTGATAATCAATAATTTAAAATTTAAATCTGCCAACTTTTAAAAATTAAATGTAAAAGTGTTTGTAAATTTAGTATGTTTATCCTTTCTTAAAAAGAGAATAAACTCACCACAAAAATACAAACACTTATGAAAGTTGAAGCCAAATCTGTAGCAAAAACCTACACACAAGAAGAAGCCTTTCAAGCTTCTTTAGATTACTTTAAAGGAGATGATTTAGCAGCACGCGTTTGGGTAAATAAATATGCCTTAAAAGATTCTGAAGGCACTATCTACGAATTAACGCCTAACGATATGCACAAACGTATCGCTAAAGAAATTGCACGGGTAGAACAAAAATACCCAAACTCAATGTCAGAAGAAAAAGTTTTTGACCTCATCAAAGATTTTAAATACATCGTGCCGCAGGGAAGTCCAATGGCCGGGATTGGAAACCCTTACCAAATTGCCTCACTTTCCAACTGTTTTGTAATTGGTAACGGCAGTAAGTCAGATTCTTATGGCGGTATTATGAAAATAGACCAAGAACAAGTGCAATTAATGAAACGTCGCGGCGGTGTGGGCCACGATTTATCGCATATACGTCCAAAAGGCAGCGATGTAAAAAATTCGGCTTTAACCTCTACCGGTATCGTTCCTTTTATGGAGCGTTATTCCAACTCAACAAGAGAAGTGGCGCAAGATGGGCGTCGTGGTGCATTAATGCTTTCAGTTTCTATAAACCATCCTGATGCAGAAGATTTTATAGATGCCAAAATGGAGCAAGGCAAAGTTACCGGTGCCAATGTTTCTGTACGTATAGACGATGCTTTTATGAAAGCGGTAAAAAACGATTCAACTTATACACAGAAATATCCTGTTTTTAGTGAATCGCCAAAAGTTTCGCAAGAGATTAATGCCAACGGCGTGTGGAAAAAAATTGTACACAATGCCTGGAAATCTGCAGAGCCGGGAATTTTATTTTGGGACACGATTATTAAAGAATCTATCCCGGATTGTTATGCAGATTTAGGCTACGAAACCGTTTCTACCAATCCGTGTGGCGAAATTCCGCTTTGCCCTTACGATTCATGTCGTTTATTGGCAATCAATTTATTTTCTTACGTAGAAAATCCCTTTACGGAAGATGCCACCTTCAATTTCGAGCTTTTTAAAGAGCATGCTGCTTACGCACAACGCATAATGGACGATATTATCGATTTGGAATTAGAAAAAATCGATGCCATTTTAGAAAAAATAGAATCCGATCCGGAATCGGTAGAAATTAAAGGCACCGAAATTAACCTATGGAGAAATATTCAGAAAAAAGCTAAAGAAGGTAGAAGAACCGGCATAGGCATTACCGGAGAAGGAGATATGCTGGCAGCACTTGGCATTCAGTACGGTTCTAAAGACGGTAATGATTTTTCTGTAGAAGTACATAAAACTTTGGCTCTTGCAGCTTACCGCGGTTCTGTTTACACTGCCAAAGAACGTGGAGCTTTTGCTATATACGACGCTAAGCGCGAGGAAAACAACCCGTTTATACAACGATTAAAAGAGGCAGACGAAAAATTATACTATGAGATGATGGAGTATGGCCGCAGAAATATTGCTTTGCTTACCATTGCCCCAACCGGTACCACTAGTTTAATGACGCAAACTACTTCTGGTATAGAACCCGTTTTTTTACCAGTTTACAAGCGTAGAAGAAAAGTAAACCCTAACGATAAAGAAGCTCGTGTAGATTTTGTAGACGAGGTAGGTGATTCTTGGGAAGAATATGTGGTTTTTCACCATCGTTTTAAAGAATGGATGAAAGCCAAAGGCCACGACACAGAGAAAAATTATAATCAAGAAGAGCTTGACCAATTAGTAAAAACATCTCCGTATTACAAAGCCACTTCTAACGATGTAGATTGGTTAAGTAAAGTACATATGCAAGGCGCCGTACAAAAATGGGTAGATCATTCTATTAGTGTTACCATCAATTTACCTAACGATGTATCGGAAGATTTAGTTGGCCGTTTATATTTAGAAGCATGGCAATCTGGCTGTAAGGGTGTTACCGTTTATCGTGATGGTTCGCGTTCCGGTGTTTTAATTTCTAATGAAGAGAAAGAGGAAGAGCAAGAAACCCTTACTTCTTTTCCTACCAAACGACCGGATGTATTAACTGCAGACGTTGTGCGTTTTCAAAACAACAAAGAAAAATGGATTGCCTTCCTAGGTACCATAAACAATCAGCCTTACGAAGTTTTTACCGGTCTTGCAGACGATGAAGATGGTATTTTAATACCACGTTGGGTAAGCAAAGGCTTAATTATTAAAAACAGAAATAGCGATGGCAGCTCGCGTTATGATTTTCAGTACGAAAACAAAAGAGGCTATAAAACCACTATAGAAGGACTTTCACATAAATTTGATCCGGAATATTGGAATTACGCCAAATTAATTTCCAGTACCTTGCGTTATGGTATGCCAATAGATAAAATTGTAGATCTAATAAATAGTTTACAATTAGATAGTCAATCTATAAACACCTGGAAAAATGGGGTGGTAAGAGCCTTAAAACGCTATGTAGAAGATGGCACGCAAGCCAAAGGCAGATGCCAGAACTGCAACTCAGACAATTTGGTATATCAAGAAGGTTGCCTAACTTGTACCGATTGCGGCTCCTCAAAATGCGGATAAACTTTTTATTAAAGCAGCTAAAACCAAACCAACCAAAAGAGTCGTCTAGAATATAGGCGGCTTTTTTTCTTTACGGAAAACATCTGGTTTGCTGAAAAGAGTTTTGCAACCAAGAAAACAAAGCCGGTCTAGGTAACTAAACCAATAAATGAAAACACATTAAAAACAATCCAGAAATAATCGTAAATTTGTGGTATATTTTAGAAGTGTATGATAGATAAATTAAACATAGTAAAGCAGCGTTTTGATGAGGTAAACGATTTGATTATCCAACCGGATATTATTGCAGATCAAAAACGCTATGTAGAACTTACCAAAGAATATAAAGACCTGAAAGATTTAATGGCAGAGCGGGAAACCTATATGGAGCTTACCCAAAACATTAAAGAAGCAGAAGAGATTATTGCAGATGGCAGCGATGAAGAAATGGTAGAAATGGCAAAAATGCAGTTGGAAGACGCCAAAGAAGAATTGCCAAAACTGGAAGAGAAAATTAGAATGATGCTTATTCCAAAAGATCCGGAAGATGCAAAAAATGCCGTTGTAGAAGTACGAGCAGGAACCGGCGGAGACGAAGCCAGTATTTTTGCCGGAGATATTTATAAAATGCTTACCAAATATTGCGAAAGCAAAGGTTGGAAAGTAAGCACGGTCGACTTCTCGGAAGGTACTAATGGTGGTTTTAAAGAAATTCAATTTGAAGTAAGTGGCGAAGAAGTTTACGGAACTTTAAAATACGAAGCCGGCGTACATCGCGTACAACGCGTACCTCAAACAGAAACGCAAGGACGTGTACACACCAGCGCCGCTACGGTAATGGTTTTTCCAGAAGCAGAAGAATTTGATGTAGAAATAAACCCGAAAGATGTTCGTGTAGATTATTTCTGTTCTTCGGGACCAGGCGGACAGTCGGTAAACACTACCTATTCTGCGGTGCGTTTAACACACGAGCCAACTGGTTTGGTGGCGCAATGTCAGGATCAAAAATCGCAACATAAAAACAAAGAAAAAGCTTTTAAGGTTTTACGTTCGCGTTTGTATGACATGGAGTTGGCCAAAAAACAAGAAGAAGATGCCGCAAAACGCGGTTCAATGGTAACCAGTGGAGATAGAAGTGCAAAAATTAGAACCTACAATTATGCTCAAGGCCGTGTAACAGATCATCGCATTAATTTAAGCCTATACGATTTGCCTAATATTATGAATGGCGATATTCAAAAAATAATAGATGAGCTAAAATTGGTGGCCAATACAGAAAAATTAAAAGAAGCATCCGATTCATTTTAATCAATTTCCGTATAAACGAAGTATGTGTATGGACAACCTTAGTTTAGGACATGCCGGTTGCGTATAAGTTTAAAAGATTAAAATGAAAAACTTTTAAATTTACTTAAAAGAATATAGCAAGCTAATCTCTACTAAACCAAAGACTATGACCACGAAAGAATTAGTTGAACAAATTCGTAAAAAACAATCGTTTTTATGCATTGGTTTAGATACCAATTTAGATAAAATACCTAGTCATTTGCTAGACGGGCCAGATCCTATTTTTGCTTTTAACAAAGCCATAATAGAGGCCACGCAACATCTGGCTGTAGCTTATAAACCCAATGTTGCTTTTTATGAAGCATACGGCTTAGAAGGCTGGCAGGCTTTACAAAAAACTATAGAATATCTCAATAAAAATTATCCGGAAATTTATACCATTGCAGATGCCAAGCGCGGCGACATTGGCAATACTTCTGCACGTTATGCCAAAACTTTTTTTAGTGATTTAAGTTTCGATTCCGTAACGGTAGCCCCATATATGGGAGAAGATTCGGTGGTGCCGTTTTTAGAATTCGAAAACAAGCACACAATTTTATTGGCCTTAACCTCCAATCGTGGCGCATTCGATTTTCAAACGCAAATAGTAAATGGCAGCGCTTTGTATAAAAAAGTAATTCAAACCTCCCAGACGTGGAAAAACCATCGCAATTTAATGTATGTTGTGGGCGCAACAAAAGCAGAATATTTTAAGGAAATTAGAGAGATTGCCCCAAACAACTTTTTGTTAGTTCCCGGTATTGGCGCTCAAGGCGGAAATTTACAAGAAGTATGTAAATATGGATTAAACGAAAATGTTGGGTTGCTTATTAATTCTTCTCGCTCTATTATTTACGCTTCCGCGGAAGCGAACTTTGCCGATGCCGCCGCCAAAAAAGCCGGTGAGTTGCAACAGCAAATGGCAAGCATTTTAGAAAAACACGAATTTTAAAAAATCTAAAAAAAATCCACATTCTCCTGCAGGGTTTTTAAAACCCTGTAGGTCTGTTTTTAAAACCAATTTTCAATTTTCCTTCTGCATCAATTCTCTCAAAACCCTACAAACTCGTATCTTTGGGTTAAGCCTGTAGGTTTATAACAATTCAGTAAAAGAAATCGGTATGCAACTGCAAGATCAACTTCAACGAAAAATAGATTTAAACAAAACGCCGCAACGCATTATTTCTTTAGTACCAAGCCAAACCGAATTGTTGGTAGATTTAGGCTTGAAAGAACAATTAGTAGGAATTACAAAATTTTGTGTGCATCCCAAAGGTTTAACCAACGAAAAAGAAATAGTTGGCGGAACGAAAGAGGTGAAAATAGAAACAGTAAAAGCTTTAAATCCAGATATAATCTTATGTAATAAAGAGGAAAATACCCGGCTAATGGTAAAAGAGTTGGAAAAAATTACGCCGGTACACGTTTCAGACATCAATAATCTGGAAGAAGCTTATGCACTAATGCAAGATTACGGCAAAATATTCCGTAAAGAAAAAGAAGCAAAAACTCTAATTAAAGCCATAAGAACCGAGCAAGAGAACTTTCTGCAAAATATTGCGCATAAACCCATAAAGCGTGTAGCTTATTTTATTTGGCGAAAACCCTGGATGGTAGTTGGCGGCAATACCTTTATCAATTATTTGTTAGAACTAAACAAATTAGAAAATGTATACCAAGATATAGATCGTTATCCTGCTATAAAATTAGAGGAATTGCGTGAAGTAGATTATGTTTTGCTTTCTTCGGAGCCATTTCCGTTTAACGAAAAGTACATACCAGAATTTGAGCCGTATTTAAATACAGAAAAAATAAAATTTGTAGATGGCGAATATTTTAGTTGGTATGGCTCGCGCTTAAAAAAAGCATTTTCATACTTTTTAAAACTGCACCAAAACTTATAAGCTAATAGTTTAAGATTTTAATTTATCTGCGGCATCCAACAAATCTCGCGGATCTTTTCGCACTCGTAACGGAATGTCTTCTTCGTTACTATATAATTTAAGTTCTGTAATATCTGCCGGCAAGTTGAAGCCTGCTTTTTCTAAGGCTTCTTTTACTTTCTTAATGACCAAGCCTCGTAAAATTAGAGAAGAGACGCGATAATCTATCGTTTTTACCCAAAAGAAAACCTTTAAATTTACGGTACTTGCAGCCAATTCACTTTCTACTACAAAATTCTCATGTTCGGGATCGTTTTGTACAACATCGTTTTGTTCATTTAAAATCTCTACAATAAGTTTTTTTGCGGCTTCTATATTATCTTCATAACCAATGCCTACCACAAATTCGTTTCTAAAAAAACCATCTGCGGTATAATTTTCTACCGGTTTGGTAAGCACATCACTATTAGGAATAAAAATATCGCGCCCATTAAAGGTCTTTAAATGCGTATACCGAAAGCTCAGCGCTCTCACTTTGCCAAAAATATCGCCAATCATTATCGTGTCGTTAATATTAAAAGGCCTATTAAAAGCCAGAATAATTCCGGCCAAAAAGTTTTTTCCAATATCTTGAAATGCAAAGCCAAGAACAATTGCAGCTCCGCCGGCTGCAGTTAATACGCCTGCGGCTATTGCACTCCATCCCGCTACTTGCAAAGCAATCATTATAGCAATAATCACCAAAATTATTTTAATGGCTTGTGCCAAAAAAGCAGCCATTAAAGGATCTGTTGCTTTCCTCCTTATGCGTTTCTTATAAATATTGCTAATAAATTGAGCAAAAAGGGTACCTAAGGTAATTACCAAAATTGCTAAGACAACTTTGGGTAAAAAATCTAAAAACTTGTAGTAATATGTAGTTATTGCAGTTGCAAAACTTTCAGTTAAATTTTGGTCTTTCATTAAATTTGCAGTATTAAATGCGTTTTAGGAAACCAAAATATAACCACAATTTATCTAAAACGAATCGATTATTGAAAGTTATTTTGTAAATCTAAATTCCGCAATTCTTTTAAAAGTTGTTTGGCTTTATCGTTTAACCTATCGCTTTTTGCTTTATTACGTGGTGCAATTTGATAAGCTCTTCGCATCAAATTACAATATTTTGTTTTGAGTCGCTCTTTTCTGTCTTTATTTTTTATCCAATCCAGCATCATCTTCATTTTTTACTAACATCTCTGCTACAAAAATAAAGTGTTTAGTATTTCAATATCCTTAAACTACGTTAAGTATTTAATAAAAAGAAGATCTGATGTTATAATTTTCGTTAATAAATTAACAGTTGTTTGCTTATATACTTTATGATTTTCAAAAACAAGAAAGAATAGCTAAGCTTATTTATTGTCTTGCAGAGCAAAAACACGTCTAAGTAAATTGGTAGTTCGCGCCCCAATATTTTCTCTAATTTCAATTTCTTCTTTTGCAATCATTTTATAGACACCTTCCAACGCTTCTTGCGTTACATAATCTGTTAAATCCGGATTTACATTTTGCGTAAACGGAATTTGATTATAGCGCGAAATTAAATTATTCCAAATCTCGTCTGCACCTACTTTTCCAAAAGAATTTTTAATTACCGGATTAAATTTATCGTACAAAGCCGTATTGGTTTTATTCTGCAAATAGGCCGTGGCCGCACGATTGTCTCCCAATAAAATGTTTTTAGCATCGGTAAACGTCATCTCGCGCACCGCATTTACAAAAATTGGTGTTGCCTCGCTCACGGCATCTTCGGCAGCGCGATTTAAAGCTTTTATTCCTTCATCGGCCAAGTTATCTAAGCCAAGGTCGCGTAAACCTTTTTCTACTTTTTTTAATTCTGCCGGAAGCAAAATTTTTACCGCCTCATTTTTATAAAATCCGTTTTCTTTGGTCAATTTTGTTACCTCTTTGTCAATTCCTTTTTGCAAAGCCTGTTTAAGGCCATTGGCGATATCTTCGTTAGACAAACCGTAGCCGTCTTGTGGTAAATTATCTGCAATAGTTTGCAATTCTGCACAAGAATTTAACGTAAAAATGCTAAGTAAAACAAGTAATATCTTTTTCATAATAAAAATTTAAAGTCGGTTAACTACAAAGGTAGCAGAATTCCGTAAAGCAATTTTGAATAATTTGGGCAAATTGTTTTTTCGCTATCGCTACAAAAACAACCGGGCTTTCGGCTATATCCTCAACTTTGTTTTTGCTATCGCGCAAACAAAGTTAAGGGATGCCGCCTCTATCCCTTTCGCAGAAGTAAGCTGGGTAATAATAGACAAAGTAAGAAGAATTTCTTAAATTTACAGCTTCAAAAAAAGATTCCTTTCATGAAAGAAGCAGAAATATATAAACCAAAGCATAAAGTTAGAATTGTAACCGCCGCATCTTTGTTTGACGGCCACGACGCCGCAATAAACGTTATGCGCCGTATTATACAATCTACCGGTGTAGAAGTAATACATTTAGGCCACGATCGTAGCGTAGATGAGGTAGTAAATACTGCCATACAAGAAGATGTAAACGCCATTGCAATGACGTCTTACCAAGGCGGACATACAGAGTACTTTAAATATATGTACGATTTGTTGCAAGAGCGCGGTGCCGGCCATATTAAAATCTTTGCTGGCGGCGGCGGCGTAATCTTACCAAAAGAAATTAAAGAATTAGAAGATTACGGCATTACGCGCATCTATTCGCCAGACGATGGCCGCAAGCTTGGTTTACAAGGCATGATAAACGATTTGGTACAACAGGCAGATTATCCCATTGGCGATAAACTAAACGTTGCCCAAAAAGATTTAAAAGAAAAAAATTACGGTGCTATTGCGCGGGTTATTTCTGCCGCAGAAAATTTCCCTGAAAAGGCAGAAAGCTTACTAGATAAAATTCATAAAGAAAACCAATCGAGCACAACTCCGGTTTTAGGAATTACCGGTACCGGCGGCTCCGGAAAATCGTCTTTGGTAGATGAGTTGGTACGTAGGTTTTTGGTAGATTTTAAAGAAAAAACAATCGGGATAATTTCTGTAGATCCTTCCAAACGAAAAACCGGTGGCGCTTTATTGGGAGACCGTATTCGTATGAACGCCATCAACTCGCCACGCGTTTATATGCGTTCTTTGGCAACGCGCCAATCTAATTTGGCTTTGTCTAAACACGTACGCGAAGCAGTGCAAGTTTTAAAAGCCGCCAAATACGATTTGATTATTTTAGAAACTTCAGGAATTGGGCAAAGCGATACAGAAATCCTAGACCATTCAGACGTTTCTTTATATGTAATGACGCCAGAATTTGGGGCAGCTACGCAGCTGGAAAAGATAGATATGCTAGATTTTGCAGATTTGGTAGCCATCAATAAATTTGACAAACGCGGCGCTTTAGATGCTTTGCGCGATGTAAAAAAACAGTACAAACGCAACCACCTTTTATTTGAGGAAGAAGATTCTAAATTGCCGGTTTTTGGTACTATTGCCTCGCAGTTTAACGACCCGGGAATGAACACGCTCTATAAAAAAATTATGGATGCGTTAGAAGATAAAACAGATACAGGATTAAAAAGTGATTACCACATATCGGACGAGATGTCCGAAAAGATTTATGTAATTCCGCCTAAGCGTGTTCGGTATTTATCGGAAATTTCAGAAAATAATCGCGGCTACGACGAGAAAGCAGAAAATCAAGTAGAGGTAGCCCAAAAACTGTATGGCGTTTATAAAAGTATTTTGTCTTTATTGCCAAAACAGGCAGATAAAACCCCTTCTAGAAAAAGAGCGCAAGACGAAAGCGCTTATCTTACCAAAAATGGCTTAGATGAAGAGAAAATTTTAGAACTGGCAGAAGAAGACGCCAAGCAATTAACAGAAATGCTAATTGCGCAGTTCAATAAAATTAAAATGGACTTTGACGCCTATAATTGGGAAGAAATCCTAAAATGGAACGACACGGTAAAAAAATACCAAGACCCAATTTATAGCTTTAAAGTTCGGGATAAAGAAATAAAAATAGAAACCCATACCGAGTCGCTTTCGCATACGCAAATACCTAAAGTTGCGCTTCCAAAATACAAAGCTTGGGGAGATTTACTACAATGGATTTTACAAGAAAACGTACCCGGGGAATTTCCGTACACGGCAGGTTTATATCCGTTTAAACGTCAAGGAGAAGATCCTACCAGAATGTTTGCCGGAGAAGGCGGACCGGAGCGTACCAACAGGCGTTTTCACTATGTAAGTTTGGGCTTGCCGGCAAAACGTTTATCTACCGCATTTGATTCGGTTACGCTTTACGGAAACGATCCTGATCACCGTCCGGATATCTACGGAAAAATTGGTAATGCCGGCGTTTCCATTTGCTGTTTAGACGATGCCAAAAAACTATATTCCGGCTTTGATTTGGCGCATAAACTTACCTCTGTAAGTATGACGATAAACGGTCCGGCGCCAATGTTGTTGGGCTTTTTTATGAATGCAGCCATAGATCAGCAATGTGAAAAATACATCAAAGAAAACGGACTGGAAGATGAAGTAGAACAAAAAATAGCCAAAATCTATAAAGAAAGCGGCTTAGAGCGACCACAATATCGCGGCGAACTTCCAGAAGGAAATAACGGTTTAGGCTTGATGTTACTTGGTGTAACCGGCGACCGCGTTTTACCCAAAGACGTTTACCAAAAGATTAAAGAAGAAACCATTGCCGTTGTGCGTGGTACCGTACAAGCAGACATCTTAAAAGAAGACCAGGCGCAAAATACCTGTATTTTTTCTACCGAGTTTGCCCTCCGTTTAATGGGCGATGTACAAGAATATTTTATAGAAAATAAAGTGCGTAACTTTTATTCGGTTTCAATTTCCGGGTATCATATTGCAGAAGCGGGTGCCAACCCTATTACGCAATTGGCTTTAACGCTGGCAAATGGTTTCACTTACGTGGAATATTATCTGAGTCGCGGAATGGATATCAATAAATTTGGACCTAACCTTTCTTTCTTTTTCTCTAACGGAATAGATCCTGAATACGCAGTAATTGGTCGGGTGGCACGAAGAATTTGGTCAAAGGCTTTAAAACATAAATACGGTGCCAATGCGCGTGCGCAGATGTTAAAATATCACATTCAAACTTCGGGACGTTCGTTACACGCACAAGAAATAGACTTTAACGATATTAGAACTACTTTGCAGGCTTTATATGCTATTTACGATAACTGTAATTCGTTGCATACCAATGCGTATGATGAAGCGATTACCACGCCAACCGAAGATTCTGTACGACGTGCAATGGCTATCCAGCTAATTATAAATAAAGAATTAGGTTTAGCAAAAAATGAAAATCCTATTCAAGGTTCGTTTATTATAGAAGAATTAACCGAGTTGGTAGAAGAAGCTGTTTTGAAAGAATTTGACAGAATTACAGAACGTGGTGGGGTTTTAGGAGCAATGGAAACAATGTACCAACGTTCAAAAATTCAAGAAGAAAGCTTGTATTACGAAACCTTAAAACACAATGGCAATTTTCCAATTATCGGTGTAAATACGTTTTTGAGCAGTAAGGGTTCTCCAACGGTAACGCCGGGAGAGGTTATTAGAGCTACAGAAGAAGAAAAGCAATTCCAGATTAAAACCTTGGAGAAACTGCATAAAACCTATGAAGATAGCGCAGACGAAGCTTTAGAAAAAGTAAAAGATGCTGCTATACATAACCAAAATATGTTTGAAGAGTTGATGGAAGCGACAAAAGTATGCTCGTTAGGTCAAATAACCGAAGCCTTGTTTGAAGTAGGCGGCCAGTATAGAAGAAATATGTAAGCAGAGAGCCGCTTTAAGCAAGCCATTTGGCTTGCTTAAAGCGTGCGAATCGCTTATCCCGAAGAGGAACGCTTTCGGGATCTTTTTGACAGCTGTTTGTTTTTTCTGGAGGATGCCGGGTTTTTGAACGTAGAAAAATTAAAAATCCCGAGGCAATACTTTCGGGGTTTTTTATGATGTTTTGATTTAAGTGTTTTTAAAAAGAAGCAACTAGATATTCAATAACAAAAGAGTATATTAAAATTAAATACACATTTAAAATAAAGCTTATGAGGGTATTCCTGATTTTTTTTATCGCAGTAAACTATCTTGGTTTTTCACAAGATTTAGAAGAAAAATATTTTAATATAAATAAAGAAGAAATCTCTAAAAGAAAATTTCGTAAATCAAAAGATTACGCTGTTAATGTACCGGTTTTCTATCAAAATGATTCTATGAGAGTTGGAATGTTGGTGAAAAGAAAAAATTATGGGATTTTAGAAAGAGAAGAGTTTGAACAATTAAAGCAATACCTTTCCAAACTCACAAAAAGAAAATTTGAAGAACAAAAAACTATTTTGATTAACTATCTATCTTCTACTCCAAAAACGCCCTATTTTGGTAAGAAGTCGCATTGGACTATCTTAAGAAAAGAAAACATAGAAAAAATTACCAGACTTGATAATGTAGAACACATTTGGATTAATAACCCTAAAAATCAAAATTTAGAATATTTCCATAAAGATAGAATAAACTGGGTTGAAGATAGTAGTAGGGTAGTAGAACGCTTGTTTTTTCCATATGAGTTTGAATTTGGAAATTTTGTGGTCATCAATCCGCAAGGTAAATACATTTCTTATTTTGCAGAATATGGGCCTGAAAAAGTCATTGCCTTTATAAAAGAAAGTGAAAACTTATAATGAGCCATCTCAATTTGTAGTTGGTTATAAGTAAACCTAAATAAACCGCAAAATGATTAGATTTGACTAACTTAAATTTGTATGAAACAACTTATACCACTCTTGCTAATCACTATTTGGTTTTCCGCGAAAGCGCAAGTGCAGTCTAAGATTGAAGTGTCTAAACCAATCATTTATTTAGAGCCTTTGTTTAACCATACAAAAAAAACCAAACCTGCCATAGTTTACGAGCGTTTTGAAGAAATTGCGACTATTGCTATAGATTCGGTTTTTAAAAAAGATCCTAAAAAATACGCTATTAAAGGAAAACTAGATGCAAATTTAAGTGTTGAAGAAAAATCTGCAGTAAAGAGTATTCTTAACCAACTAAAACGAAATAATAAAAAACAGCTAAGAAACATACCTTTTCCTATACATTTTTCTAAAAGAGATTCTCTAGAAAACAGGTACGGACTAATAGCAATGATTACTACCGAAAGTGCTGAAACTGTATATGAAATTGCTATCAAGAAAATACAATTACAAATACTTTTAATTAACTTACGTAATAATGAAATAGTGTTTTATAAAAAATCTAGGAATTTAAGTAATGGTTCCTATGCTTACCATGTAGTGAAAAACTTAAATCAGATTTATCGAAAAATTACAATAGTAGAATAATTTATTTTGATTTTTAGAATAAGAAAAAAAGCTACAACAACGTTTAAGTTACTTTTTATCCGAAAATGAGCAATTTTAAAATTTAAACTATAACTGTTTTTTTTAAATAGGCAAACAAATTTTACGTAACTTTCTAGCTTACAGTATTATGAGGCTATCAAAATTTTTAGAAACATACGTGAAAGCCTTTTACGAGAAGGCAAAACGTCAAGATACCTTAAATATGCCATTGGCGAAATAATTCTTGTAGTTATCGGAATTTTAATTGCGGTCTCTGTAAACAACTGGAATAAAAAAAATATAGAAAAAGAGACAGAGCAAAAGATTCTTTTAAGTCTGCAAAAAGATTTTAAATTTAACCACTTACATTTATCTAATAATATTCTAATTAATGAGCAAAACATAGCAGATTGTTTTGTGATACTGCAGCATACCGGCACGAAATATTCTGGTAATTTTCTTTTAGACAGCTTGCTTTCTTCTACCGTAACCGCCCCAACTTATTTTCCGCATACTAGTGCCTTGCTCGAATTACTGAATGCAGGAAATTTAGAGTTAATTCAAAATGATGTATTAAAAAAACATTTGGCAACTTGGGTGTCTACCGTTGAAACTCTAAAAGATAGAGAAGAACTTATAACGGGAATGGATTTAGAGCTTAACCGTTTTATTATGAAACACGGAAGTTGGTTAGATACAGATGAGCTAATTCCTGTAGAGAATAAAAAAGGCTTAGATTTTCCAAAATTTGGTTTTCAAGTAAATAATAATGATTTGCTGGGAATGTTAGAGTTTGAAAATAGGGTAGAAAACCAGATAATGTTCTATAAACGTTTATTAGAAATTCAAGAACCATGCTTAGAGCTTATTTCTGAAATTTTGTGTGAAATAGAAGTATCTAAAAATATAAAAAAAGCTTAAGATTTCCATACTTGGAATATGGCTTGTTTTTTATAAGAGAGTATTAAAAACAGAAATTTTTTAAGAGAAGATTAAATTATTGCTTGATCATACGTTAAAGTAATTGCAATTGATAAAATATTGGCAAGCTTTAAAAAGTATTTCGCTGTTATTTGTAAAAAAAAGTAATGGAAAGAAATATTTTAATTTGTATAGCAACTATTTTATTAACCGGCCTAATAGGCTTTTATCCCGGTATGCAGTTTGACGGTATTGGCATAGTTAGGGTACTATTTGTAATTGCTGTAGACCTTTTGATAGTTTCTTATTTATACAAACTTTTCTTCTCTTCTGAAGAAAAACCTCAAGCAGTAAAAGTTAGAAAAAATAATAGAGATAACTTCAAAAAATAATGCTTAAGCATAGTATCTTTGCAGCTAAATCCTCTTAAAATGAATAGTTTAGCACTAAAATCTGTTATATTTCTAGTATTGTTG
Source organism: Haloflavibacter putidus (assembly GCF_006546625.1). Classification (GTDB taxonomy): domain Bacteria; phylum Bacteroidota; class Bacteroidia; order Flavobacteriales; family Flavobacteriaceae; genus Mesonia; species Mesonia putida. The sequence goes on along the minus strand of NZ_VIAR01000006.1, from coordinate 149,618 downwards.
TTTCCTGTTTTAGTAACCGGGCAGGGTAATCAGAATTTTTTTGAAAGTACAAAGACCTATCGCGATAGTGTAAACCAATCTTTTCAAGATTCCGAGACATCGCCGCTTACCAAGAAAGACAGAAGAGACTTTACGGAATTAAGCTTCTTTAAACCCGATCCTGCTTATCAAGTAAAAGCAAAATTTGTGCGCACTCCGGCAGAAAATCCGTTTGCAATGCCAACCACTACACAAAGAGAAGCCATGTATGTAAAATATGGCGAAGTGCATTTTTCCTTACAAGGTAAAGATTTGAAATTAAATGTGTACCAAAACGAGCGTTTGGTAAACGAGCCAGAATATGCCAATTATTTATTTATACCGTTTACAGATATCAGCAATGGCGAAATCACTTATGGCGGCGGCAGGTATTTAGATTTTAAAATTCCTAAAAGTGACAATGTTATTTTAGATTTTAATAAAGCCTATAATCCTTATTGCGCTTATAACGGGAGATATTCTTGTCCTATTCCACCAGCAGAAAACCATTTGGAAATCCCGATAAAAGCCGGCGTAAAAAAATTTAAATCAAAACCTTCTAACGAGCAGTAATTTGCATTAACCAAACCGCAAAAAGTACGGCAGCAATACTTAAAACAACGCTGCTAATTGTATAAATTGCAAATTCTAGAATTGCCCCAGCTTTTAAAAGTTCTAAATTCTCAAAAGCAAAACTCGAAAAAGTGGTAAAACCGCCACAAAAACCAATTGCCAATAAAAAGCCGATATTGTCATAATAATTGCCGGTTTTGTTGGCAAGAAAGGTTAAAACCAAACCAATTATAAAACTTCCCAGAACGTTTACGCTTAAAGTACCGTAAGGAATTGAAGCTCCTAAAGATTGTATCGATTTACTTACTAAAAAGCGCGCAACGCTTCCAAAACCTCCTCCTACGAAAATCAAGAAAAGAATTTTCATAAACTAAGAAGTTCTGTGCTAGAGGCTGTTTCTGTCGCTATTTCTTTAACGGGTATATAAATTTCGGTAACCCAATTTGCCGGGTTTACTTCTGTACGGCTATCGCTTACAAATACTACAAAAGATTGGGCGTTGTTAAGTTTCTGTAAGCTGTTGTTTTTTATATAATTCTCGGCGGTTTGCCAAGCTTCTTCCATATTTTTATAATTTCCTTTTAGCGTGGTTTTTAAAACTTTTTTACTTTCCATAAAGCCATTTAAAACATCGCTGTCTACCGGAGTTACAACTTTATTAGAAGTAGGGATACAAGCCGAAATAATTACCGTGCCGCTATTTTTGTTTATTTCATTATACAATAAAAAAGGAGAGCCGTTTTTCTGAATATTATTTTCTTCCATAAAGCTAGAAACTTGCGGATACATTTCTAGCATTTTTTTACGCAAAACTTCTGGTTTGTTTCGCGCTGCCGTGGTTAAATACATATAAAAACCGCCGCTATGCTGGGTAACGCCGTCTACATTTATACTGTAAACTGCCATTTTTTCTTGTACTTGTTTCTCTAATTTATCTAAACTTTGCGTGAAGGCTACTTCTAGTTTTTGGCTAAAAGTACTATCTTGTAGTAATTGCATAGCTTTTTCCGTAAAGCCACGCTCGCCACTAATAGTATACTGTAAATTTGTACCGGTAGCAGATGCTTCTACTTTCCAATTTATAATATTATTGTTAGGAGCCGAAGAATTGTTTACTGCCAGTTTTTGCGTTAACGAATCTGTTGGGTAAACAGCAGTATTTTGTAAGCTACCATCTAAATGGCTAGTGCCAGTCCAACTCATTTTTGCATCTTGGCCTTTGGTAATTTCTTCGTACGTAATACCAACTTCAGATTTGTTTTCTAACCAAACCGCCCAATCTTCCCAATTTTGTAATTGGTTTATTTGATTAAAAACCATCTCTGGTGGGGCAGCAATGGTTTTTTGTTTTTCTATGCGATAATTACCTTCTAGAGTAGCAATATATATAGAGCCACCAATAATAAGAATTAACAATAAAAAGAAAACGTACTTAAAAATTTTCATAGACTGCTGCTTTACTTTATTTAGCTAAGATACGTAAATTACAAAATGTTAATTGTTACATTTGTAAAAATCCTTTAATAATTCTTGAAAAAATGAAATTAAACTATTTATCGCTCGCTTTAATTGGCGTGTTGAGTCTTTATTCGTGTAAAGACCAAGCTAGTATCACAAAAGAGCCAAAAGCAGAGCAAACCGAAGTTACAAAAGAAGCAGATTCCAGTTTCCATTATAACGTAGACCAGTTTGCCGATATTAAAATTTTGCGCTACCAAATCCCGGGTTGGGACCAGCTTTCGCTGAAAAAACAAAAATTAGCTTATTATTTGGTACAAGCCGGTTTAGAAGGTCGTGATATTATTTGGGATCAAAATTATAAACACAATCTAAAGATTAGAAAAGCTTTAGAGAATATTTATACCAATTACGAAGGCGATAAAAACGCCGAAGATTGGAAAAACTTTGAAACTTACTTAAAGCGAATTTGGTTTTCTAATGGCATTCACCATCACTATTCTAATGCCAAGATAAAACCAGATTTTGATAAAGCTTATTTAGAAGAATTGCTAAAAGCTACCAATACTACTTTAGAAGGCGAGGTTTTAGAAGTTATTTTTAACGATAAAGATGCAAAAAAAGTAAACTTAGACGCTTCTAAAGGCTTGGTAAAAGGTTCTGCTACCAATTTTTATGGAGAAAATGTTACTGCAGAAGATGTAGATGCCTTTTACGCGAAAAAAGAATCGCCTAATCCTAACAAACCTTTATCCTTTGGTTTAAATTCTAAATTGGTAAAAGAAAATGGCGAGTTAAAAGAAAAAGTTTGGAAAAGCGGCGGCATGTACGGCAGCGCAATAGATGAGATTATTAAATGGCTGGAAAAAGCAAAAGGCGTTGCAGAAAACGAGCAGCAGGCAAAAGCTTTGGGCTTACTAATAAAATATTATCAAACCGGCGATTTGCAAACCTGGGACGATTATAACGTTGCTTGGGTAGAAGCTACAAAAGGAGATGTAGATTATATAAATGGTTTTATTGAAGTGTATAACGACCCAAAAGGTTATCGCGGTTCGTACGAAAACATCGTACAATTAAAAGATTTTGATATGTCTCAAAAAATGAAGGTTTTTGAAGACAATGTACAATGGTTTGAAGACAACTCGCCAATTATGGATTCGCATAAAAAGAAAAACGTGGTTGGCGTTACCTATAAAACCGTAAATGTTGCCGGAGAAGCCGGAGATGCATCGCCTAGTACGCCAATTGGGGTAAATTTACCCAATGCCGATTGGATTAGACAAGCACACGGTAGTAAATCTGTTTCTTTAGGAAATATTATCAACGCTTATAGCCAGGCCGGAGGTTCTGAAAAGTTACACGAGTTTGCACACGACGAAGAAGAAATAAGACTTTCTGAAAAATATGGCGAAAAAGCAGATAAATTGCATACCGCCTTGCACGAAGTTGTTGGGCACGCCTCCGGAAAAGTAAATAAAGGCGTTGGGCAAACCAAAGAAACCTTAAAAAGCTATGCTTCTACTTTAGAAGAAGGTAGAGCAGATTTGGTTGGTTTATATTATTTGATGGATCCTAAATTAGAAGAACTTGGCTTGACAGATAACGCTGAAAATTTAGGAAAAGCCGCCTATAACGATTATATAAGAAACGGTTTAATTACGCAATTAATACGTATAGAACCCGGTCAAGATATTGAAGAAGCACATATGCGTAACCGGCAATGGGTGAGTGCTTGGGTTTTTGAAAAAGGTAAAGAAGAGAACGTAATTGTAAAAGAAGAAAAAGACGGTAAAATTTATTACGACATTAAAGATTACAAACGCTTACGCGAACTTTTTGGCGAATTACTACGCGAAACCCAACGTATAAAATCGGAAGGCGATTATGAAGCTGCCAAAAACTTGGTAGAAAATTATGGGGTAAAAGTTGACCAAGATTTGCATAAGCAGATTTTAAAACGAAACGAAGCTTTTAAATCGGCTCCTTACAGCGGATTTGTAAATCCTGTTTTGGTTGCCGAAAAAGATGATAGCGGAGAAATTACCGGTATAAAAGTAACCCAACCGGAAAGCTTTAAAACGCAAATGTTGGAGTATGCTAAAGAATACAGCAACCTACCGGAAGAGAATTAAATAAATGCTTAACATTATACCAGAGCTGTTTTAAATTAACTTTTAAAACAGCTCTTTTTTTATGCTAATTTTTAAAAGCTGTAAAATACTCTTTAGGTTTTATACGCGTACACTTTGCGTGGAAAGTAGCGGCCTTTAATAACGTGAATGCGATATAAAAGTTTTTAAGTACTTTTTCTTCAGTATAGCAAAGTCTTTCCGTGAAAATTTTTGTCCCCAAATAGATTTGGGGATTGGTTCGTTTTCTTTGGAGGAGCAAAGAAAATGAACAAAGGTTATTAAAGTGCGAGATTCCTATCGATTTGTAAATTTTTCATTGAAAAAGCTTAGATCGAACTTATGTTAATAACACTATAGCGTTAAAACATTACAAGGAAAATTCACGTATAAACTACCTATTCTACCATCAATTTTTTAAAAGCGCTAGCGTTTTCCGTTTCTATCTTTACCATGTACAAGCCTTTTGCCAGCCCGGCAATGCTATAAGTTTCTTGGTTTTTATACTCTTTCTGTAATTTGCCTTGCAAGTTATAAAGCTTTACCGTTTTTACAGAATTCTGCAAATTGCCTATAGAAAAATAATTGTTGCTTGGGTTAGGATAGAGGCTTATTTTTTCTAGGCTATAATTTTGGGTGCTTAAATTACAATTGGCAGAGAAAGAACAATTTTCCGAGACACTCCAAGTGGCATAAATACCTTGACCGTTTGCGGCTTGAGTAGGATTGCTAACTTGTACGCAAACTTCCGGAAAATCTGGATAACCGCTATCTATGACCATCATAAGATTGTTTAAAGAAATATCACTTCCCTGCAAATCAATAAATTGTATAGCCCAATTATAGTTAATAGTTATTTCTTCTAAATTCGGGTTATTATTTAATATAAGTTTATTGATGTCAACGGTTATATTATCTTCCTTACCGTTCATTCTTAAATTTTTTAAACTTGGTACGATGCTTAAGTCTAAAAAAGAAGGATAATCTTGATCGCCAACCAATGGATTGCCTGAAATATTTAAATTTTCTAAAGCGGTAAAATCCTCAATACCCGTAAGGTCAGAAATGTTGGCATCCGGTATTTCTAAAATGCTTACTTGGGCAATATCGCTGGTAAGTACTTGTCCGTTAATTATACCATCGCTATCTATATTCAAATCGATTAACTTTTGTTCAAAATTGGCATCCGGAATTTGAGTTACTTGGGCTTGGCTTAAAGAAAAAGCCAGCAGACTGGTTAAAAAGAGTAGATTTTTCATTATAAAAAAATTGGTTTTTTATAAATATAAATATAACGAAAAATAATTTTTAAAATATGGTGTATTATGTTTTGAAATTTACGGAATAAAATAAATTTCATATAGATTTTGTTAAAAGCCAATAAAAATTATCGTGGGTATTTTCCGTAAAGGAAAAACTAAATTCCCGTTCTAATTGCTTCTACCGGATCTAAACGCGAAGCAGAAATTGCCGGAATTATGCCGGAAATAAGTCCGATAGCAATAGAAACACTCATTCCTAAAACAATATTGGTAAACGAAAGTACAAACTCAAAGTCCCCGGTAAAACTGGAAGCCAGTAAACTTATAAGCCAAACCATAAACAAGCCGATTACCCCGCCAAAAAAAGCCAAAATTATAGCTTCAAATAAAAATTGAAAAAGGATAAACTTGTTTTTGGCACCCAAAGATTTTTGTATACCTATTAAATTTGTTCGTTCTTTTACTGAAACAAACATAATATTAGCAATCCCAAAACCACCTACCAAAAGTGAAAAACCGCTAATTATGAGCCCCATAATATTGAGTTGCCCGGTGATATTATCGATAAAATCAGTAAAACCTTTTAATTGATTGATAAAAAAATTATTTACCGTATTTGGTTTTAAACCACGATATAGGCGCAAACTCTGTTCTATAGAAGCGATATAGGCGGCATTATCTATATCTTTTTCGGGTTTAATAACTATTTGCGGAAAGGTGTTTTGATTGTTATCGCCAAAAATACGTCTTACCAAATTTACCGGAACATAAACCGAACCATCTTTAGATGGGCCAAAAATGCTGGTGCCTTGTTTTTCTAAAACACCAATCACGCTAAATCTTCTTCCGTATAAACGTATTTTTTTGCCAATTGGATTAAGGTTTTCAAAAAGGTTTTCTGCCACTTCGTGTCCCAAAACAATTACAGGCGAACCACTGTAAGATTCTGCTTCGTTAAAAAACCTACCTTCTTCCAATTGTAACGCTTCAATAGAGTAATAGTCGCTGGTTACGGCGTTTATAGAAACATCTGCAACTTGTTTGCCAGCATAATTTATGGGCTCTGCAGCTACGTTTAAAGCGTAACTTACCGCCTCTGTATTGGGAAGGTTTTTCTTTAAATGCTGAAATTCTTCGTAATTTACATCGGGAAATTGTTTGCGTTTCCATTGCGGAATTTCGGTGGGACCAAAAGAAAAGCGCGTAACAATTATCGTGCTGTTGTCTAAGCTGCTTAAGTTTCCGGTAACTTCTTTTTCAAGCGAATCTACTGCTGCCAAAACACCAATTATCGAGAAAATACCTATGGTAACGCCAAGTAAAGATAAAAAAGTTCTTAATTTGTTATTTCTCAACGCATTGATTGCGAAGAATAAACTTTCTTTTAGGATGCGAAAATAAATCAGCATAAAAAACGAATAGGTTGCAGAATTTAAGTGGTTAAAGATAAGACGTTCGTCAGCAAAACTTGTTACAAAAATAGTTTTTTTCTTAGCTTAGAAAGAAAAGAGACTTTAATTTTAAAGTTTCTTTTCTATGTTTTTATATCCTTCAAATCTTTCAAATAATTTAAAGAACTTAACGTATAAATAATACTTAAAATAGTAATTTTGCAAGCGCAAACAACACAACCTCATGAACACAGCAAAAAATATAAAATCGGCGTTAATATCTGTCTTTCATAAAGATGGTTTAGAGCCAATTGTAAAAAAATTAGATCAACTTGGTGTACAAATTTACTCTACCGGTGGTACAGAAAGTTTTATAAAAAAATTAGGAATACCAGTTACCGCAGTAGAAGACGTAACTTCTTATCCTTCTATTCTTGGCGGAAGGGTAAAAACCTTGCATCCAAAAGTTTTTGGTGGTATTTTAAACAGACAAGAGCACGAAGGCGATGTAAAAGAAATGCAAGACTACGAAATACCACAAATAGATTTGGTGGTGGTAGATTTATATCCGTTTGAGAAAACAGTAGCTTCGGGTGCTAGCGAACAAGATATTGTAGAAAAAATAGACATAGGCGGCATTTCGTTAATTAGGGCAGCTGCCAAAAATTTTAAAGATGTACTTTGTGTATCTTCGGTAAACGATTATGACGAAGTTTTAACGTTACTGAATAAAAACGAAGGCGCAATTTCTTTAGAAGATAGAAAACGTTTCGCCGCAAAGGCTTTTCAAATTTCTTCGAATTACGACACGGCTATTTTTAATTATTTTAACGAAGAAGAAAATAGTTTCAAACAAAGTTTTGAAACCGGCAAAGAATTACGCTATGGCGAAAATCCGCATCAAAAAGGCTTTTTCTATGGCGATTTTGACCAGGTTTTTGACAAATTACACGGCAAAGAATTATCGTACAATAATTTGTTAGATGTAGATGCGGCGGTAAATTTAATGGCAGAGTTTAAAGATGAAGCACCAACTTTTGCTATCTTAAAACATAACAATGCTTGCGGTTTGGCGCAACGCGAAACGGTTTTAGAAGCTTACCAAGATGCGCTTGCCGGCGATCCGGTTTCAGCATTTGGGGGTATTTTAATTTGCAACACCAAAATAGACAAAGCCACCGCAGAAGAAATACATAAACTCTTTTGCGAAGTGGTTATCGCGCCAAGCTTTGAAGACGAAGCTTTAGAAATATTACAGGGCAAGAAAAACCGTATTGTTTTAGTGCAAAAAGAATTTTCTTTTTCCGGCCAACAAGTAAGAACTTGTTTAAACGGCGTGTTGGTGCAAGATAAAGATGCCAAAACAGACGCAAAAGCAGATTTAAAAGAGGTTACGGAAACCAAACCAACTTCCGTGCAAAACGAAGATTTACTATTTGCTTCCAAAATTTGTAAGCATACCAAATCTAACACGATTGTGTTGGCAAAAAACAAACAACTTTGCGCTAGTGGAACCGGACAAACTTCACGCGTAGACGCACTAAGACAAGCTATTAATAAAGCAAAATCGTTTAAATTTGATTTGGAAGGAGCAGTAATGGCAAGCGATGCCTTTTTTCCGTTTCCAGACTGCGTGGAAATAGCAGACAAGGCCGGTATAAAAGCAGTAATACAACCGGGTGGGTCAATAAAAGATAAATTAAGTATAGATTATTGCAATAAAAATAATATTTCTATGGTTATGACAGGAGTGCGTCATTTTAAACATTAATTTTATACATTTACAAAACTCCGTAAACCGGGAAACAACTTATTAGTATTTTATGGGATTTTTTGATTTTCTAACCGAAGATATCGCGATAGATTTAGGTACTGCAAATACCTTGGTTATACATAATGATAAAGTGGTGGTAGACAGTCCGTCTATTGTTGCTAGAGATCGCACTACCGGCAAAATAATTGCTGCAGGAAAACAAGCAGCGATGATGCAAGGTAAAACCCATGAAAATATAAAGACTGTAAGACCTTTAAAAGATGGCGTAATTGCAGATTTTGATGCGAGTGAGCAGATGCTTACGCGTTTTATTAAAGAAATACCGGCGTTAAAAAAGCGTCTTTTTACTCCGGCTTTACGAATGGTAATTTGTATACCTTCCGGTATAACCGAAGTAGAAATGCGTGCGGTAAAAGAAAGCGCAGAAAGGGTTAACGGGAAAGAAGTTTATCTTATTCACGAACCAATGGCCGCAGCAATTGGTATTGGCGTAGATATTATGCAGCCAAAAGGTAATATGATTGTAGATATTGGTGGTGGTACCACAGAAATCGCGGTTATTGCCCTTGGCGGAATTGTTTGCGATAAATCGGTTAAAATTGCGGGAGACGTTTTTACCAACGATATTGTTTATTATATGCGTACCCAACACAACTTGTATGTGGGAGAACGCACAGCAGAAAAAATTAAAATTCAGATTGGTGCCGCTACAGAAGATATAGAAGTGCCGCCAGAAGAAATGAATGTACAAGGTAGAGATTTGCTTACCGGAAAACCAAAACAGGTAAATATTACTTATCGTGAGATTGCAAAGGCATTAGATAAATCTATTTTACGTATTGAAGATGCCGTGATGGAAACATTATCGCAAACCCCGCCAGAATTGGCAGCAGATATTTATAATACCGGTGTGTACTTAGCCGGTGGCGGTTCTATGCTGCGGGGTTTAGATAAACGTTTGTCGCAAAAAACAGATTTACCGGTTTACATTGCCGAAGATCCGTTAAGAGCGGTGGTGCGCGGTACAGGAATAACCCTAAAAACAATAAACAAGTTTAAAGCGGTACTTATTAAATAGAAGATAGATTGATTTATGCAGCAAATTCTTGACTTTCTTATTCGTTATAAGAATACGATTCTGTTTTTTTTGCTATTTAGTTTATCGTTCTTTTTTACCGTACAATCGCATTCTTACCATAAAAGTAAAATTATAGGTTCTACCAATTTTTTAATGGGTGGTATTTACACTTGGACCAATAATGTAGACGAGTACTTTAATTTAAAAGAATATAACTCCCGCTTAGTAGAGGAGAATAAAGTCTTGCGAGAACAGCTTGCGGAGATGTCTGCACACGAAATAGATACTATTTTTAAAGATACTTCCAGTTTTGCAGATCCTTATACCTTTAGAGCGGCTAAGGTTTTGCGCAACCAATATTCTAAATTAGATAATTATTTGCTAATCAATAAAGGTAAAAACGATTCTATTGCCGAAGATTATGGCGTAATCACATCTAAAGGTATCGTAGGCATTGTAGAAGAAACAAGTGCTAATTTTTCCAGAATAATCTCTATTCTTAATACCAACGCTGCCATAAATGTTCAATTAAAGAAAAGTAATCACTTTGGTACTTTAATATGGAACGGAAAAAACCCAAACCTTGTACAGCTTATTGATGTGCCGCGTTTGGCACCCGTAAAAAAAGGGGATACAATAATTACTAACGGGAGGTCGTTAATTTTCCCTAAAGGAATTCCTGTAGGAGTAATTCAAGATTTTGAGCTAGACCAAAACGAGAGCTATTATACAATAGATATTCAATTGTTTAACGATATGACCAATATTGGCTATGTATATATAATAGAAAACAATAATAAAAAAGAACTGCAAGAACTATTAGATAATAATGAATAAACTATTGCTCTCTAACATAGCGCGTTTTATAATTTTGGTATTGGTGCAAGTTATTTTGTTGAGCAATATTAATTTCTTGGGCTACATCAATCCGTATCTTTATATGTTATTTGTGCTTTTATTGCCGTTTAATTTAAACCAAATGGCGGTTTTGTTTCTTAGTTTTCTTATTGGTATAACTATTGATGCTTTTCAAGATACGGGGGGTATTCATGCAGCAGCCTGTTTGGTAATTGCGTACATACGTCCTTTAATTTTAAAATTTTCGTTTGGAGTAAGTTATGAACACGAAACCATCAAATTCTATAGAACCCCAATTTCTCAAAGAATAGGATATATCTTTATTTTGGTTTTTTGTCATCATTTAGTGCTATTTAGTTTAGAGGTCTTTAATTTTTCTTACTTTATGTTGGTACTGCAAAAGACTTTGTATTCGGGTATCTTTACTGTTTTATTAATTTTATTGGTAACTGCTTTCTTTCAGAAAAAAAAATAAATGCGAAAAATCTTACCTTTCTTACTGGTGGTCCTTACCGGTCTTCTGCTTTTAGGTCGGTTGCTTTATTTGCAGGTTATAGACGACTCGTTTATGGTGCTTTCGCAGAATAATGCCATCAAAATTGAATACGATTATCCACAGCGCGGTTATATTTTTGATCGCAACGATAAATTATTGGTTTCCAACCAACCTTCTTATGATGTAATGGCAATACCACGCGAGGTAGAGCCTTTTGATACCTTAGAACTTTCTATACTATTAAGTGTTTCGCAAGAAGATTTGGCAAAGCAATTAGACAAAGCAAAAATTTACTCTCCACGTTTACCATCGGTTATTGTGCCGCAGCTTAGCAAAGAAGAATACGCCTATTTACAAGAGAAAATGCGTAAGTACAAAGGTTTTTATATTCAAAAACGCTCTTTACGGGATTATCAAGTAGATTTTGGCGCCAATGTTTTAGGATATATATCTGAAGCAAACACAGCAGAAATTGCCGAAAAACCCTATTACATTGCCGGAGATTTAATTGGAAGACAAGGCGTAGAAAAAGAATACGAAAAAATATTGCGCGGCAGAAAAGGCGTAAAGTACATTCAAAAAGACATTCATAACTTAGAATTAGGACCATATAAAGAAGGCCAATACGATACTTTACCGGTAAAAGGAAAAGATATAAACCTCACCATAGACGCAGAATTACAAGCCTATGGCGAAAAATTAATGAAAGGAAAATGGGGCGGCATTGTAGCCTTAGAACCTCAAACCGGCGAAATACTCAGTTTAATTACTGCTCCCGGTTACGACCCGGGTCTTTTGGTTGGCCGAAAACGCTCACGTAATTTCAATAAACTTTGGTACGATACCATTGCCAAACCTTTATACGACCGCAGTTTACAAGCTATGTATCCGCCCGGCTCGCCTTTTAAAGCGTTAACGGGCTTAATTGCCCTTCAAGAAAATGTAATAGATACCAAAGAGAGAATAGATTGTCATTTAGGTTTTTCTTACGGTCGCGGCGGCAGAATGGCTTGCCATCCGCATAAAGCACCATTAAGCTTAACGCCCGCCATAGCCCATTCGTGTAATGCCTATTTTGGGAAAACCTATCGTAAAATTATAGAAAAATACGACTCTGCTCAAAAAGGGGTTAACGTGTGGCACGATCATTTAGCCAGTTTTGGTTTAGGAGATTATTTGGGTTATGATTTACCTTCGGGGCAACCGGGACGCATACCCGATGCAGAATATTATAACAGATGGTATCCTGCAAATCGCTGGCGCGCAACCTATATTATTTCTAACGGAATTGGTCAAGGAGAAGTAGCTACAACTCCTATACAATTGGCTAATATGACTGCTGCTATTGCCAATCGTGGTTGGTTTTATACGCCGCATATTTTAAAAGAAATAGACGGCAACCCGATAAAAGAAAAAAAATACACGCAAAAAAACTATACAACTATAGATGCAGAAAATTTCGATCCTATTATAGAAGGAATGTTTGGCGTTTACGAATACGGTACGGCACGTTTTCTTCAAGTGCCCGGGGTTGAGGTTTGCGGAAAAACCGGTACGGCAGAAAACTTTACCAAAATAGATGGGGAGCGGGTGCAACTTACAGACCATTCTATATTTGTAGCTTTTGCACCAAAAGACGACCCAAAAATTGCCATTGCCGTATTTGTAGAAAATGGTTATTGGGGTTCTAGATATGGTGGCAGAATTGCAAGTTTAATGATAGAAAAATACCTTAAAGGGGAAATTACTCGTACAGATTTAGAAAAATGGGTTTTAGAACACGATTTGATAGAAGAATATAAAAAACCATATTCTGGCGAACCTTTTAAAATCAACCAGTAAAAGATGAAGAGCAACGTTAAATTTGATTGGATTACAATTTTGCTTTTTTTAATCTTGGTGGTTTTTGGGTGGTTAAATATCTACTCCACTTCCTATACAGAAGCTGCTACCGGTATTTTTGATTTGTCGCATACATTTGGCAGACAGGCTTTATGGATTGTTTTAAGCCTGGTTTTAGTGATTTTTATACTTTCGGTAGAAGCTAAATTTTACCAACGTTTTTCTAGCGTAATTTATCTGCTTTCCCTTTTGTCGCTTGCCGGCTTGTTTATTTTCGGTAAAACCATATCGGGTGCTACGGCTTGGTATGTTTTTGGACCGTTTAGTATACAACCGGGAGAGTTTGCTAAAGCTGCAACCGCTTTGGCATTAGCAAAATACTTGAGTGATATTCAAACCAACATTACTTCTTTTAAACACCAGTTAGGTGCTTTTGCCGTTATTCTTTTACCTACGCTTTTAATATTGCCACAACCCGATCCTGGTAGTGCTGTGGTTTATGCAGCCTTTTTCTTTCCGTTATACCGCGAAGGTTTGTCGGGCGGCTATCTTTTGGTTGGTTTTAGTCTTGTAGCTTTATTTGTCTTAACCTTGGCTTTTGGAACGCTTTGGGTAAGTGTTGGAGTAGTTATTTTGGCGCTTTTAATTTTATTCTTCAACAGAAAAAAGAAAAAAAAGCACTTTTCGCGCTATTTTATAATGAGTGTCTTGGCGGTTTTATTTTCCTTTTCGGTAAATTATATTTTTCATAGTGTATTTCAACAACACCACCGCGATAGGTTTAATTTGGTCTTGGGAAAAGAAGTAGACACCAAAGGTATAGGTTTTAATACCAACCAAAGCGAAATTGCCATTGGTAGTGGCGGGTGGACTGGAAAAGGCTTTATGCAAGGCACGCAAACCAAAGGTAATTTTGTACCGGAGCAACATACAGATTATATTTTTAGCACAGTAGGAGAAGAATGGGGTTTTCTAGGTGCCGGCGGACTCGTAGTACTATTTGTTTGTTTGCTTTTGCGCTTGGCCTTTTTGGCAGAACGCCAAAAATCGCAGTTTAGCCGGGTTTATGGTTATAGTGTTTTGGGAATTCTATTTATTCACTTTGCCGTCAATATCGGGATGGTAATTGGGGTTTTGCCCACCGTTGGTATTCCGTTGCCGTTTTTGAGTTATGGCGGTTCTAGTTTGTGGGGTTTTACGCTTTTGCTCTTTATTTTTATTCGGTTAGATGCTAGTCGTAAGAGTTATTCGGCTATTTAAACTATTTACGCTTTCGCGGAATTAGCTTTTTCTAAGAATTTTTTATTCCCCAGCAGGAATAACCTATTTTTGCTTTCCGTAAAGTTTTAAAATATGCCGGCGCACATAAAAGTAATTATTCCTGCTTACAACGAAGAAGATGCTATTGCGCACGTCATAAAAGATATTCCCGCTATTGCGGAAGAAATTATTGTGGTGAGTAACAACTCTACAGATGCTACCATACAAAATGCCAAAAAAGCCGGTGCTACGGTTTTGACAGAAGCACAAAAAGGTTACGGTTACGCTTGTCTAAAAGGCTTAGCTTATATTGCCCAACAAGAAAAAAAACCGGATATAGTGGTTTTTTTAGATGGCGATTATAGCGATTATCCCGATAACCTAACACAAATAGTACAACCAATAGTAGATAAAAATATAGATTTTGTGGTTGGTGCAAGGGCTAAAAGCTTACGCGAAAAAGGAGCAATGACCCAACCGCAAATTTTTGGAAATGCATTGGCTACTTTTTTAATGCGTATTATTTTTAATGCTAATTTTACAGATTTAGGTCCGTTTAGAGCAATAAAATACCCTAAACTTTTACAATTGGAGATGCAAGATAAAACCTACGGATGGACGGTAGAAATGCAATTAAAAGTGTTAAAACAAAATATGAGCTATATAGAAGTGCCCGTGCCCTATAGAAATCGGATTGGGGTTTCTAAAGTTTCTGGTACCGTAAAAGGCGCATTTATGGCCGGCGTTAAAATTTTAGGATGGATTTTTAAATACAGCTTTAAATAATGCAGCTTTTTGTTCTAATCCTATACCTGCTAGCCTTGCTTTTTGTTTTTCTTTACAGCTTGTCGCAGTTGCAATTGCTTTTTTATTTTTTAAAAGCCGGTAAAAATTCGTATTACAAAAAAAAGAAAAACTTTACGGAAAGTGATAAAGATAATTTGCCTTTAGTCACCGTGCAATTGCCTATCTACAACGAAAGATTGGTGGTAGAGCGACTTCTAAAAAAAATTGCGCAGTTAGAATATCCACAAGAAAAATTAGAAATTCAAGTTTTAGACGATTCTACAGATTCTTCTCTGCAAACCACAAAACAATTAGTCGAAAACCTGCAAAAAACAGGATTAAACATTAAGCATATTCACCGTAAAGACCGTAAAGATTATAAAGCCGGAGCTTTGCGAGAGGCGTTAAAAACAGCCAAAGGCGAGTTTATAGCTATTTTTGATGCAGATTTTTTACCAAAAAAAGATTGGTTGCTGCAAACCTTACCGTATTTTGAAAAACCCGAAATTGGCGTGGTGCAAACCAGATGGGGACATTTGAATAAGAATTATTCGCTGCTTACAAAAATTCAGGCTTTTGCTTTAGATTATCATTTTATCCTGGAACAAGTAGGACGTAGTTTTGGTAAGCATTTTATCAACTTTAACGGTACGGCGGGTATTTGGCGTAAAACCTGCATTCTAGATGCCGGCAATTGGCAAGGAGATACCCTAACCGAAGATTTAGATCTCAGCTACCGCGCCCAGTTAAAAAACTGGAAATTTATATACCTAAAAGATGTGGTTAGTCCGGCAGAATTACCGGTAACAATAGCCGCCGCAAAGTCGCAACAATTTAGATGGAATAAAGGTGCTGCAGAAAATTTCAAAAAGAATTTTTTAAAAATTATTCGCAATCCCGGTATCTCGTGGCAAACTAAAACGCAAAGTTTTTTTCATCTTTTGAACAGCTCGATGTTTTTGGCAGTTTTGACCATAGCTGTACTTAGTTTGCCGGTTTTATTTATAAAAAACCAACATCCGGAATGGCAATATCTATATCTCTTTATGGCCGGTTTGGGAGTTAGTACATTGATTTTTTTTAGTACGTACTGGGTAGCATTTTCTACTATTTATGCTAAGAGTTTTAAAAGCTTTTTTAAATTTTTGGGTTTGTTTTTTTCTTTTTTTACGGTTGCTGTAGGGCTTTCCCTGCACAATAGTATTGCGGTTTTAGAGGGTTATCGCGGTAAACGTTCTGCCTTTGTTCGTACACCAAAATTTAATATTCAAAAAACTTCAAAAAAATCAAAAACCCTTACGGATACTCGTTTAAAGTTTACGTTTAGTCTTTTTTTGGAAATCTTGCTCACTTTTTATTTTGCTTATGCTATTTATGTTGCCTTTGCATTAACGGATTTTAGTTTGTTGTTTTTTCACCTAATGTTGTTTTTAGGCTTTGGTTTTGTAAGTCTGCAATCTTTAAAAGCTAGAGGATGAATTTTTTTGCAAAAATAAAGACGCAGCAAACTACTATCTTATATAGTCTGGTTTCTGTAGTTATGTATTATATTTTTGCCTATCATTTACAGCGAGCAGATTTTGGTAAGTTATTCGCGCTTTATGCGGCTTTGTTTATAATGGCGTATAAACTTATCGAAACTAATAGACATAACCTCAATTTATTACTGGGATTGGCTATTCTGTTTCGTGTAATCTTTTTGTTTGCAACTCCCAGTTTATCACAAGATTTCTACAGGTTTATTTGGGATGGCACACTAACTTTAAATGCTTATAACCCATACGAAACATCTCCGCAAGATTGGTTAACGCGGCTAGATGTTTTAAAAGAAATAATTCCAAATTATAAGACATTAATTACAGGAATGGGAAGTTTGAGTGCCGGTAATCCTACTAATTATCCGCCGTTTAGCCAAGCTATTTATGCTATTACAGTTTGGTTGGGAGACAATAGTATTGTAAAAACCTTAGTGGCAATGCGCGTATTGACGCTTTTAGCGGAAATAGGTATTTTTTATGTAGGAAGAAAAATTCTTTTGCAACTTAATCTGCCACAAGAACGCATTTTTTGGTTTTTGCTTAACCCTTTTATAATTATTGAACTAACCGGCAATCTGCATTTTGAAAGTTTACTGGTGTCTTTCTTATTGTTTAGCCTGTATTTGTTATTTAAAAATAAATGGAAACTTGCAGCTTTTTTCTTTGCCTTGTCTGTGTTAACAAAGCTTTTTAGTCTTCTGTTACTACCACTATTTTTTTATTATTTTATCAAAAAGAAAGGTTTAAGTTTCTATAAATTACTAGGTTTTTATACCCTTGTTATACTATTTACTGCATTGGGATTCTTGCCTTTTTATAGCAAGGAATTCTTTTTTAACTTTACGGAAAGTATAGGATTATGGTTTAACAGCTTTGAGTTTAACGCAAGTTTCTATTACGTTTTACGCGAAATTGGTTACTATTTTACCGGTTATAATACAATTGAAATTTTAGGAAAAATTTTACCAGTTCTATCTGTTATAAGCATTTTATGTTTAAGTTTTTTACGGAAAAATTATCCCGAAAAAAACTTGCTTACCGCAATGTTATTTGCTTTTTGTGCTTACCTATTTTTCTCTACCACCGTGCATCCGTGGTATTTGAGTTTACCGTTATTGTTAAGTATTTTTACCCGCTACAGGTTTATGTTGGTATGGAGTTTTACCATTATTCTAAGTTATACCGCTTACACCAGTCTAGAAACTTCCGAAAATTTAGGCTTGGTTTCTTTAGAATATTTACTGGTTATTGGTGTTTTACTTTTCGAAATTTATAAAAAACCGCTTGAGAAGAAATTCTTGAAATTTTAAAATCCAACTTTTTAGATTAAGTTTTCCAAAAAAATCACTTTTCCGCTTGACGGCCAATATAAATATTACGTAAATAAATTACAGAGCCTCCAGCATGTGAAGCAAATAAAACCGGATCTTTACGAATAATAGCATAAAAAATTAAAATAGCCGAACCAACCAGACTTATAACCCAAAAATTTATAGGAAGATCAGATTGCTGCTTATTTTCTGCAATAACCCATTGGTAGATAAACCTGCCGGTATAAACAATTTGACCAATAACGCCAACACTCATTAACCAAGTGGCAATTCCCGCATCTTCAGACTGGGTAAATAATAAAACAAAATTTACCGGAGACCAAATTAGGGCATAGGCAGTAAAGAGAATAGGAAAACCAATTACCAAAGCTTTAAGAAAAATAGAACTTGCTCGCCATTTTTTTTGCAGTTGTAAATTCCTAATGTAAATTACATAAATAATGGCTTGCCCAAGCATTATAGAAAAATCGCGACGCAGATAGCCATAAACAAAAAATACAATAGCCCCAATAAGACTTAATTTCCAAAAAATTACCGGGGTTTTGAGTTTTTCTGCCTTTTCAGACTTAAACCATTGGATTATTATTCGGCTGGCAAAAAACAATTGAGCGGTAAACCCAATAGAATAAATCATCCAATCTTTCATAAACTAGTCTTTAAAAGTCTTAAAACAGTTTACAGCATTCCCAAGTTAATTACCTCTTGTTTGCTAAGGTGTCTAAAACGTCCGCGTGGTAAATCTTTTTTTGTTAAGCCGCCAAAAACTACACGGTCTAACTTGACTACTTCATAGCCTAATTTTTTAAACATTTTTTGTACAATATGCGGTTTGGTACTTTTTAATTCTATACCAACCTGCCGTTTTGGTTGCTTTTCTACGTAGCTAATATCGTCTACAATTACTTTTTGACCTTCTAAAATAACTTGGTTATCTCTAATGCTTTCCAGATCTTCTTGGTCTAAGTTACGGTTTAATTCTACGTGATAAATCTGGCGAATAAGCTTTTTAGGACTTCCCAAATTTTTTGACATTGTCCCATCGTTGGTAAACAACAGCAAACCAGTTGTGCTGGTGTCTAATCTACCAATCGGGTCTAATTTAGATTTGCTGGCATTGGCTATCAAATCCATTACGGTACGGTTGTTTTTTTCTAAACTGCCGGTTACGTAAAAGCCGCTTGGTTTGTTTAATAACACATATTCCTTTTTCTCCGGATTAATTCTGCGACCATCAAATTTTACTTCATCGGTGAGTTTTACTTTATAACCCATTTCTGTAACAACCTCGCCATTAACGCGCACGCTACCGGCTTTTATGTAAATATCTGCATCACGTCTGCTGCAAATACCGGAGTTGGCTATATATTTATTGAGACGCATCCCGGCTTCGGGATTCTTAACTTGCTTGTCTACTTGTATTTTTTTGGAAGGCATATTCTGCTTTTGGTTAGGCTTTCGCGACATCTTCTTTTTTCCTGGTTTGTTTGTTTTGCCCATAATTAAAATTTTTGCAAAGGTACAATATATTTAACGATAAGTACCTATTGCTTTTTTAATGCATTTTTTTGGTTTTTCCGTTGTAACGGAAGAAATTAGACAATGCAATTATTTAGTTTATTTCTTTAAAAAATCCGATTCAGCACCACGGCCGGGTCTATTAACAAGATACTAAAAACGCCAATCACGATAATTAACTTCAATAAATTGTGTAACAGTGTGTATTGTAATTTGGAAGTAGATTTCCATAAAAAAATAAGAAAGGTAATAAGCAACGCAAAACTGAGTAAAAAATAATAATGCATATACCCAATAGGAAAATTATCGCTTACCAAAACAAGAGTCGGGATTAAGGCCAAAATAACCAAACTGCTAATTAATTTTTTGGTAAAGCCAATTCCGTAAACTACGGGAATGGTTTCGTAGTTATGGGTAAAATCTCCTTTTAAATTTTCAAGATCTTTTACCACTTCTCTAATAGCAATAATTAAAAATAGAAAGGTTGCGTGAATAAAAATTACAAAGTCAAAATTTTGATAATAAACAAAAACCACAAAAAACGGCGTAATTGCCAGAATAGAGGCAGAAATAGTGCCTATAAAAGCATATTTTTTTAGCTTATGCGAATACAGCCAAAGAAAAAAAATAAAAACCGAAAAGAAAATTACCGCCTTAAACGAAACATAACTCGCCAAAATAACCGATAAAAGATTGAGCGTAAAATATAGAGCCAGTTTGGTTTTTTGGCTCACATAATTGTCTAATAAAGTTTTATGCGGTCTATTTATCAGGTCTTTTTCTACATCGTAAAAATTATTTATTAAATATCCTGAAGCAATCGCCAAGGCAGAAGCTATAACAATTAAAAATAGATTAGGATCAAATAAAACTTCGCCAACCGGTTTTTGAGGAGCTAAAATATAGATAGATGCCAGATATTGCGCGAGGCAAATAACCAAAATATTATAACCGCGTATTACAGAAAACAAGCTGGCAAACTTGAGCAGTATAAGCTTGTTTTTGCGTGAAAGCATAAAAAAAGTTTAGAAATTGTAAACTACTTCCAGCTTATAGTCTTTTAATGCTTTTTTAGCTTGGTCTAAATCTTCCGTAAAGCCTAAAATATAACCGCCGCCACCAGAGCCACAAAGTTTTAAATAGAAGTTGCCGGAGTCTATACCTTCTTTCCAAAGTTGGTGAAACTGTTTTGGAATCATAGGTTTAAAATTGGCCAAAACCACATTGCTCAACTTTTTTATATTTCCGAAAAGCGATTTTACATCACCCTTTAAAAAGTCGTCTACACAAGCATCTGTATGTTTTACAAACTTGTCTTTAAGCATATTTCTAAACCCATCTTGCTTCATGTTTTCCATAAAAAGGTTTACCATTGGCGCGGTTTCGCCAACGCTACCGCTGTCTAGTAAAAATACCGCACCTTTGCCGCTATTGGTTTGCGACGGGATGCCGGCTGCTTCAATATTATCTTTAGAGTTAATAAGAATTGGTAAACTCAAATAAGAATTTAGCGGATCTAAACCACTTGATTTTCCGTGAAAGAAAGACTCCATTTCACTAAAAATCACTTTTAATTGCAAAAGTTTTTCTCTGCTTAAATTCTCTAAAACCGTTATTTTTTGCAGAGCATATTTATCGTAAATAGCCGCTACCAAAGCGCCACTGCTACCAACACCATATCCTTGCGGAATGCTGCTGTCAAAATACATACCTTTCTCTATATCTGCTTGCAAGCTTTCTATATCAAATTGTACCAGACCTGGATTGCTTTTTTGCAAATTCTGCAAATAATCTGCAAAACGTTTTAAGTTGTTGTTGGACTTTTGATTGGCTTCCGATAGATTTTGATCTACTTTTAACGCACCATTATAAAAGTTGTACGGAATAGAAAGACCTTTGGAGTCTTTAATAATGCCGTACTCGCCAAATAATAAAATCTTAGAGTAAAATAATGGTCCTTTCATAGTTTTGGTTTCTAACGGAAAACGTTGATGTTATGCAAAATGCAATTGCTTGGCACCTTTTCCTACTTGGTCACAAATATACTGTTCCTTTTGACAATGTGCAACTAACTGGTTCTTAATGAAATCTAAAACTTTTGCTTCTTCTACAGCCGGATACAGTAAATGCACGTTGGCGCCGGCGTCTAAAGTAAAGCAAATTTTACTATTGTTTTCTTTACGGAATTGCCAAATTTTATGAATAATAGCCAAGGTATTTGGCTGCATTAAAATAAAATACGGACTGCTGGTCATCATCATAGCGTGTAGAGCCAAAGCTTCAGATTCTACCAAATGAATGAATTTGTCTAAATCGCCACTTTTTAAAATTTCCAGTAATTTTTTGGTATTAGAAAACGCTTGTTCAAAACGCTGCTCCGCATACGGATGCTCTATCATTAAATTATGTCCCAACGTACTGCTTACGGTTTTTTGACCTTTATCTACCAATAAAACCGTGTCTTTATAGTTTTTAAAATTTTCGTGTATAGGACTTTCTACTTTAATTCCGTAAAGATTAGAACTATTTTCTATTGTTTTGTGCTCGCCCCAAATTACGACTTCGCCTTGCAAACTTCTGGTTGCACTACCAGAACCTAAACGCGCTAAAAAAGCTGCTTTTTTGGTAAAATAATCTTCGGTAAGTTTAGGATTGGCAGCTTTTTCTATACTCAACAGACACAAAGCCAAAGCACTCATTCCGCTTGCCGAAGAGGCAATTCCGCTACTATGCGGAAAAGAATTATGCGTTTCTATAGTAAATTGATATTCTTTTAAAAATGGCAGATAGGGAAGAACGCGCTCAAAGAACAGAGCAATTTTAGGGTCAAAATCTTTTGCGCGCTTTTGGTCTAAAAATACTTGAAAATCAAACTTTTCCTTGCTTTCCTCCTTTTTCTGAAATTTTAAAGTGGTAGTGGTTTTGCAATTACTTAAGGTAAAACTAACCGATGGGTTTTTGGGTAATTGCTCGCCATACTTCCCCCAATATTTTACCAAGGCAATATTGCTGGGAGCCTCCCAAGTAAACGCTCCTTTCTCTGGGTATGATAAAGTAGTTGTGGGAATAAATTCTGTTTCGGTCATAGCGCTTTAAAATTTTTGCAAATATAAACTATCTGAAGAAGTTCTTCTTTTTTAATAGCTGAAAAGCAAGTCAAAAAAATGTTATAGAAAATAAAATTCTTACCATTCTGTAAAATACTTTATTAACTTACAAAAATTAACCAAACTCCTATTATTATGTTGTCCAATTGGTTTGAAACTTATACCACAACTATTTTTGCTACCATAATCCACGCTGTTTTAGTGTATGTTGGTGTAATTCTTTTTACCAGATTGATGGGGAAACGCAGTTTTTCTAAAATGTCCGGTTTCGATTTTGCCGCCACTATCGCTATTGGTTCTTTAATTGCTACTACCATTACTTCCAAAAGCGTTGGGATTTTGCAGGGGTTAATTGCTTTACTTTCTTTATATACTTTACAATTTATAGTGGCAAGATTAAGAAGATTTCCAGCCTTCTCAAAAGGAGTAGATAACGAGCCTTTATATTTAATGAAGGGAACAGAAATACTGCATGAAAACTTGAAAAAAGCCCGCGTTACTGAAAATGACCTACGCGGAAAATTACGCGAAGCCAACGTGATTAGACTTAGTCAAGTAAAGGCGGTAATCTTTGAAACCACCGGCGATGTATCGGTTCTACACAGCGATGATCTTTCTAAAGAAGTCGAAGATTTTGTTACTAAAGATGTAATGGACAATTAATATAGCATTGTTAAAATTTTCGGAATTTGCTTTTAAAATTACGCTAAAACAAAATTATTTCAGCATTTAATTGGGTATCTTACATTTACAAAATTTTTAACGCGTTTAATCTAATTCGATAAAGTTTTAGAGGTCACGTCGAGCGCAGTCGAGACGTATTTAATTCCTTATTCTGCTCTTTAGAATTATGGAAAAACAAAACTAAAATTTGCAAATGTAAATGCATATACAAAATCTTAATAATTAAAGTTTTATGTAATGGCAAAAGATTTTTTACAAGAATATAGAAAAAAGCGAGACTTTGACCTTTCGGCGGAACCGTTTGGGGAAGAGAAAGACAAAAAGAAAAACGATAAACAAATCTTTGTTATTCAGAAGCACGATGCTTCCAACTTGCATTACGATTTTCGACTTTCTGTAAACGGGGTTTTAAAAAGTTGGGCCGTTCCCAAAGGTCCATCGGTAGATCCGCACGAAAAGCGTTTGGCAATTGCTACAGAAGACCATCCGTTTAATTATGCCGATTTTGAAGGCATAATTCCCAAAGATCAATACGGCGGCGGAACGGTTATGGTTTGGGATGCCGGCACTTACAAATCCGATAAAAAAGATGATGACGGAAAAATTATTCCTATAGAAAAACAACTTAAAAACGGGCAAGCTACTTTTATATTAAACGGAAAAAAGCTGGAAGGCGGGTTTACTTTAATTCAGATAAATAAAGAGAAAAACCAATGGCTGCTTAAAAAGGTAGAAGATGATAAAGCAGATGCACGCCGAAAACCGACTTCTACCGAAAACAAATCGGTTTTAACCCAACGCACAATGAATCAAATTAAAAAGGACAGCGAGAATGCATGAGTTGCTGAAAAATTTACCGGAAGCACAACAAAAAAAGTTGCAAAAAGAAAAGCAACCGGAATTTATCACGCCAATGAAAGCAAAATTAACTCACAAACGCTTCTCAGATAAAGACTGGGTTTTTGAACGTAAATTAGACGGTGAGCGCGTGCTAATTGTAAAAAATAAAAAAGAAGTAAACCTGTTTTCCCGAAACGAGAAAAAACTCAATTTTAAATATCCCCAGTTGGTAGCGGCTTTTAAAAAGCAAAGAAACAGCTTTATTGCAGATGGCGAGATTGTGGCTTTTAAAGGAAATGTTACCAGTTTTGCCAGATTGCAAAAGCGCATGCACGTAAGCAGTGAAGAAGAAGCCAAAAAGAGCAGTGTAAAAGTTTACTGTTATGTGTTTGATTTGCTTTTTTTGGAAGGCTATAACTTATGTAACTTGAGCTTTAACTTCCGTAAAAATCTTTTAAGGAAGGCTTTTAACTTTCAAAATCCAATTCGGTTTACGCCACATAAAAACGAAAACGGTAAAAAATTTATTCAAGAAGCTTGCAAAAAAAACTGGGAAGGCTTAATCGCTAAAAAGCGTGATAGCACCTACGTACACTCGCGGTCGTCTAATTGGCTAAAGTTTAAATGTGTGCACGAGCAAGAATTTGTAATTGGCGGTTACACCAAACCCCAAGGAGAACGCATTGGTTTTGGCGCCTTGCTCATTGGTTTTTATAAAGGCGAAGATTTGTATTATGCCAGCAAAGTAGGTACGGGATACGACGACGAAACCTTAGAGTTTTTGCACGATAAAATGAAAAATTTGGAAGTAGAAAATCCGCCTTTTGTGCAAGAAGACGCCTTACCGCAGAAAGATGTTTTCTGGCTAAAACCAAAATTAGTGGCAGAAGTTGGCTTTACGGAATGGACTAACAACAATAAATTGCGTCATCCCAGATATATAGGTTTACGAGACGATAAAAAAGCGAAAGAAGTAGTAAAAGAAGCTTAAATGTTATGGAAAAAGAAGTAAGCTATAATAAGCACAGTTTTGAAATTGGAAATTTAGACAAAACTTTTTACCCAAGTGCAGGTCTGACAAAAGGAGATATTATCGAATATTACGAAAAAATAGCCGATACTATCTTGCCTTATTTAAAAAACCGACCGCTTACCTTACAACGTTTTCCTAACGGGATTGACGATAAAAATTTTTATCAAAAAGACAAACCGGATTATTTTCCAGACTGGATAAAAAGTATTAAAACCAAAAAACAGGAAGGCGGAAAAATAGAGTATGTAATGTGTAACGATAAAGCCAGTTTGATTTATTTGGTAAATCAAGCCGGCATTATTTTTCATACCGGTTTAAGCACAAAAAACAATTTGAATAAGCCCGACAAAATTATAATTGACTTAGACCCGAGTACTACCAATTTTGAAACGATAAAAACCGCTGCAGAACGTATTCGGAAAATAATTGAAGAAAAATTAAACGCTACCGCTTTTGTAATGACAACGGGTTCGCGCGGATTGCATGTTATGTTGCCCATAAAACCGGAGGAAGGTTTTGATACGGTAAGAGAATTTAGTCAAAATCTTGCCACTTATATCGCCAAACAATATCCGGAAGATTTAACCACGGCTGTGCGAAAAAATAAGCGTGAAAACAAACTTTTTTTAGATGTTGCCCGCAATGCTTTGGGGCAAACCGCTGTTTGTCCTTATTCTTTACGCGCGATTAAAAATGCTCCAATTGCAACCCCATTAGAATGGGATGAACTCGCAAAACTAGAATCTGCGCAAGCTTATACGCTGGGTAATATTTTTAGGCGCTTGGCGCAGAAAGACGATCCGTGGAAAAAGTTTTCAGAAAAAGCCGTAAGCTTTAAAAGTCTAAAAGAAAAACTGGAAAAATTATAAAATTCTATTTAATTTTATAACGCAAAACAAAATCTGTGTTTTATGAAAACTACTGCAAATAGCAATAATTTAAAGGTTAATACCGGCTTATTGAAAGTCGTTGCTGTTTTACAATTTCTTTTACTCGGGTTGTTTTATTATACGCAATGGCAGCAAATTTCGTTACCCGGTATACTTAATTATACCGTATTTTTTGTTTTTTTATTTGCATGGCTTTTGGTGCTGGCAGACCTTTTACAACAACGTATTTACCAAAAATGGTTCTGGTATTTAGGAATGTTTACCTTGCCTTTTTTAGCTATTTTGTTGTACGCTTTTCAGCGGAATTCTTTAATCCATTTAAAAGAAAACAGTTTTTCCAAATAAACTACTTTAGAAAAACATTTTAATCGGAAAATTAAGTGGATTGTTTCCCTAGTTTTTCCGCAAAGTAAGCTACTACCACCAACTGAAAAATGTGGTATAGCATTATTGGTAAAAGATATATTCCTAATGCTGCGCCGTTTCCAAAAATAATTTTTGCCATTACAGAACCGTGTACTAAAGATTTTTTAGAACCGCTAATCTTAGCTGTAATTGTATCTTCCCGATTAAAATTAAGCAAGCGCGCCAAGTATTTAGAAACAAAATAAACCGTAAAAAATAAAGTGGCCACCACCAAAAGTAAGAGTGCAAAATGCCACCATTTTAAACCGGAAAAAATATTAGCCTCAAACGACTTGCTAAAACTTTGATAAACAATTAGAGCGATTACACTTTTATCAAAATAGCCTAAATAACTTCCGTAAAGGTTTATAAACTTCCTGAAAAAACGATGCAACAAAAAACCCAATCCCAGCGGAATTAAAATGGTGTATACCAAACTTAAGACTACATCAAGAAAATTTAAACCCTGAGAGGCGTCTAAAAACATACTTAGCCATAAAGGCGTAACAATTACACCAATTAATCCCGAAATACTGGCATTAAAAATAGCTGCCGGCACATTGCCGCGCGCAATAGAAACCATTACCACAGACGAGGAAACGGTAGAAGGTAAAGCCGCTAAAAAGAAAAATGCCAACCAATAATCAAAACCCGTTGTGTTAATAAAAATGGGATAGACGCTTAAAATTAACAACGGAAAAAATATAAACGTGCAAGATTGCACCAAAATATGCAGTCTATAGTTTTTCATTCCATTGGCCAAATCTGAAGGCGATAGTTTTAGGCCGTAAAAGAAAAATATAAGTGCAATACCAATTGTAATAATGCTATCTAATGGTATTATTTGGGACAAGCCCGGAAAGAAAAAAGCCAGGATAATACTTAGAAATAGAGCTAAAATAAACGGATTACGCATTTTTAGATTTCTTTTTCGGCAAGGGTTTCGGCAACTATATAAGCGCCTGTCCACGCATTTTGAAAATTAAATCCGCCGGTTATGGCATCTACATTTAATACTTCGCCGGCAAAAAATAAATTGGGAAACAACTTACTTTCAAACTTTTTAAAATCTACTTCTTTTAAATCTACGCCGCCGGCGCTTACAAATTCTTCCTTAAAGGTACTTTTCCCGTTTACTTCTAATCTGGTTTGGGTAAGACTTTTATTAAGTGCAAGCATTTCTTTTTTGTTAACATCTGCCCAGTTTTTAGATTTTTCAATTCCGCTGGCAGCTACTATATAATGCCATAGACGTTTGGCCAAGCCAAATTGCGCATTAGAATACAGGGTTTGTTTGGCAAATGTTTGTTTTAGGTTTTGCAATACTTCTAAAACTTCTTCTTCATTTTGGTATTCCAACCAATTGATGCGTACATAGAATTCGTAATTTTTCTCTTGCAAAATTCGCGCTCCCCAAGCCGAAAGTTTTAAAACCGCGGGACCGCTTAATCCCCAATGCGTAAGAAGCAAGGCGCCATCGTTTTGCAAATTGGTGTTTTCTATACTAACTTGCGCGTTGGTGGTAATTCCTGCTAAAGCCTTTAGATTTTCGTCGGTAATATTAAACGTAAATAAAGAAGCCACCGGGTTTATTATTTTATGGCCAAGCTTATTTAGTAAATTCCATATTTTAGAATTGCTGCCGGTTGCCAATACTAATGCATTTGTGGTAAAAGCACTATTTTTGGTAGTAACTTGCCAAAGTTCTCCTTCTTGCATAAAGCCATCAACGGCCTCTTGGCGTAAAATAACTATATTCAATTCTTGGGCGCGTTCTATAAAGCAATCAATAATGGTTTCGGAAGAATCGGTTGTTGGGAACATTCTGCCGTCTTCTTCGGTTTTGAGTTTTACGCCTCTTTCTTCAAACCAAGCAACGGTATCTCCGGTCATAAATTTATGAAACGGCCCTAGTAATTCGCGTTCTCCGCGCGGATAATTACGCACTAATTCCTGCGGAATATATTCGGCGTGGGTAACATTGCATCTTCCGCCACCGGAAACCTTTACTTTATTGAGTAAATTTTTTCCTCGCTCTAAAATAGCTATTTTAAGATCGGGTCTTTTTTCTGCCAGGTTTATGGCGGCAAAAAAACCGGCCGCGCCACCGCCAACTAGTAAAACATCGTATTCTTCCATTCTGCAAAGATACGGCTTAAACAATGATTTTAAAGTCTCTGGCTAAAAAAGCTATTTTAAGATTAATAATGGTAAATTGGTTTTGTAGCGATGTCCTGCGTTTTTACTTCCGTAAATAAAACGTTCTATAAACGATTCTTTTTTGAGGAAAAGAGCGTGCAATTGTACATCAAAAAGCTGGGTAAAAGCTTGAATGGCTTGTGGGGTAGGAATTCCGTTAAGGTAATGCATTTTATAGG
Source organism: Haloflavibacter putidus (assembly GCF_006546625.1). Lineage (GTDB taxonomy): Bacteria > Bacteroidota > Bacteroidia > Flavobacteriales > Flavobacteriaceae > Mesonia > Mesonia putida. The sequence goes on along the minus strand of NZ_VIAR01000006.1, from coordinate 120,969 downwards.
ATAAAAACTGTAGACTAGTATTTTCTAAAATGTTTTCTGTTTCTGCATTTTTATCTTCGTCGGCTTCATTAATTTGCAAAACGTGTAATGCAGGTTCAAATTTTTTAAGAATAAAACGTAAGCTGTCCAATGGCTTGGAAGGCAAATCGTCTTCTTTATGTTCGCTAAACAAAACGGCTTTTATGGGCTGGTAGGTGTAATTTTTTGGCACTACCAAAGTGCTAATTGGTACATTATTAATTACCCGTAACGTACTGCTGCCAAATAAACTCTCTTCTAAATTGCTGGTGCCGGTAGCCCCCATAAACAGTAGCTCTATTTTTTCTTGTTCGATAATTTCTTTGATTGAATTTTCAAAATCACTAAACTTAACGTGGGTTTCAAAGGAATGTTGGTTTTTAGGAAAAGATTTTTGTAAATTATCTATCAGCTCCAATTGTTTTTCTTTATTTTCCTTGAAAACGGTATCATAAATACTGGATCCGGGGGTGGCAGAAAGCAACCTGCCGGTAAGGTAATTAGAAGGCTCTTCTACCGTTAAAATATGAAATTTACACTTGGTGTCGCTTAGCATTGCAACGGCATATTGCATGGCGTTAAAAGCATTTTCAGAAAAATCGGTAAGAAATAAAATAGGTTTCATAAGGCTGTAGTTTAGCTTAAAAATAAGCTTAATTTTTAGGTTTTCAAAGAAAAAAATTGCTGTATAAAAAAGGAAAAATTAGTATAGAGACATTTGGGGAAAATTGTTAAAAAAGATTTTGAATTGATAGAAGCTTAAAGCGGAACATTAATTTACTGTAATAAAAAAAGCGGAATTTTTACATTCCGCTTTTAACTTTTTGAAAATAACAATAAAATTATTCTACAATTAGTTTTTTGGTTATTTGCTGGTTTTGATTACCGAATTTCACCAAATAAACGCCAGCCCCCAATTGAATTGGAAAACTGTTTTCATTATTATTTAAAAGCTTTTCTTGAACCAATTTTCCTTGTAAGGAATAAATTTCTACGCGTTCAAAATTGGCGGTACTTTCAAAATGAAGGCTTTTGCTGGTTGGATTAGGATAAATACGCAGCGCTACTTGGGTTGCTTGGTCTATTCCTAAATCTTGACAACCTACCGGATCGTAAATAACTTCGCCTAAAGTAGCATCGTCTGCTTGATGAAAAATAACCGACTCGGCATCTGCAGAGGTGTTTTCTATTCCTTCTATCCAGCAATTGTTTTTTGCCATAATAGTGTGAGGCGTGTTGTTGTAAAGCGCAAAAGTTTCGCCACCGTTTTCGTTATTGGCAAATACATTTTCGCCTGGATTATCGGCGTCGTCTCCTAAGTTTATAGAAGCTTCGCCAATTACGGTAATTCCCCATAAATTTCCTCTTATTTCGTTACCGGTGGCAATAATATTCTGCGTATTGCTGCTAGAATTTAATGAAATTCCGCTACCGCCTAAATTGGGATTTCCTTGGGTGTTGTTGTCTTCAATAATATTATTTCGGATGTACGCAAAAGCATTTCCACCGGCAACGGTCATTCCGTAACGGTTATCTACAACGGTATTGTCGTCTATAATAGCTACAATTTGACCGCCAATAAAATTAGAAACGCCAATTCCGCCAACTTTATCCATAGCCGGATCGCCAATAATGGTGTTTTGCACAATACGCAAAGTGTCTGCGCCGGTTGGTCCCATATTTAATTGCGGCCGGTTTTGGTTACTCTGTCCGTTAAATTCTAAATAGTTATTGATAATTTGAGCAGAAACTTGCTGATTTGCACCCGAGCCAACTGCCGGTAAATCGTTAAATAAAAACTCGTTGTTTTCTATAAGCGGTGAACCTGCCGAGAGAGAGATTACCGCCCCGGTAGAAACACCAGATACGTTATTGATTAGCGTACTGTTGGTAATGCTAAAATTGGGGGTAACGGTTTTTAAGCCGCCACCGTAAGAAATATTGGCATTCTGAATAGTAACAGTAGAGGTGTCTTCAAATCGAAAACCATCATACGGAGCGTTTTGATCTATGGCGGTTATAATAATTTCGTCGCTTCCGGCATCGGCCGTAAAAATGCCATCTACTGTAATACGTACGTCTGCAGCAATTTTTAAAGTTTCGGCGGTTGTAATACTAAAACTATCGTTGGCAGAAATGGTTAAATCTGCTACCAAAGTATATTCACTGCCATCAAAAGAAATAGTCGACGGACTTTCTGTTACCAAATCGTTCAGGTCATAATTTACACCGGTATTGGGCGTGGTATATTGCGCCAGCGCCAAAAGAGGTGTTAAAAACAATAAGAATAGAGGAGTAATTTTTTTCATTGGGTTGTGTTTTTTATTTGCTGAAACGAAATTACAAAAAATTATTTGGTAAGTGCGTTGCAATAAATAGATGTTCGCTTCCGCGGAAGCGTAAAAAGTTTGCGTGCTAAACGTGTATTAAGTTTTCTTTACAAATTTGGTCAAAATCACGATTTGTTGTCCGTTTACTTTACCTTCAATTTGTTCTTCGTTATCGTGTACCAACGAAATTCTTCTAACCGCCGTACCGCGTTTGGCCACCATGCTAGAACCTTTTACCGGCAAATCTTTTATTAAAACTACATTGTCTCCGGCTTCTAATTTTACGCCATTACTATCGCGATGCTCTAAGGCATTGGCGTTTTCTTCTGTGGTTTCTAAACCTGCTTTTGCCCACTCTTTGGTGTCTTCTTCCATATAAAGCATATCCAACAAGTCTTGTGGCCAGCCTTCTGCTTTTAATTTATGCAACATTCTGTAAGCAACTACTTGCACCGCAGGAACGCTGCTCCACATGCTGTCGTTAAGACAACGCCAGTGGTTGGGTTGTATTTCGGTTTCTTCGGTTAATTGGTTGTAGCAAGTGGCGCAGGTTAAAACAGTATTTTCTGCGGCTTGACCGTTATTTGGGGTAACCTCGTATTCTTGTAAATTATCTTTACTGCCACAAAGTTCGCACTGCGAATTGGCGCGTTGCATTATTTCTTGAAGTAAGCTCATAAATTGCTGATTTAAAAACCGCAAAAATAAGCTTTTTAATTGGCTTGGCCTTTTTATTCTTTAATTACCGCCTATACGTTGCCATAAATCTTTTAAAAGAGCTTTTCCGTCACGCGGATTTTTCTCTTTTTCGGTAACTTTAATAGTACCGTTTTCTAAGGCTTCAATTTTATAACTGAACACAAAGTTCTCTGCTTTCGGATCTAAACGCATCAAACCAAAACGCAAATCGTTAAAATAAAGTTCGCCGTTTTCTTCGGTAATCGTGTACCAGCCTTTAGAGATTTTTATTAGTTGTTTAATTTTATCGGTGGTTTTTAAAGTGCCCAACTTTTCATGATTTTTAGAATAGGCTGTAAATTGAATTGGTTGTGAATCAAAAAAAGAATAATGCCCAATTAAATATTCTGTGGGCGTATCTACATTGGCCGTCCATAAAATGGTATTAAAAGGAGTTGGCTTAGTCTCGATTGCAAAATAATTGATTTTTTGAGTTTCTAAGTTTTTTTCAAATTGTTGAAAAGCGAGTCCTTTTAAAACCAATCCCAAAACCAAATAAAGCGAACTAATGAGCAAACCCAATTGGTTGTAGCGTTTTCTTTTAAGACTAGTACGCTTTTGTCGCATTGTCAAAATAAGAAAAGTTAGAAACGGAAGCGTGTACAGTGGGTCAATTACAAAAATGCTTTTAAACGCTAACCTAATATCTAATGGCCAAAATAATTGCGTACCCCAAGTGGTAAACCCATCTAAAAGCGGATGCGTAAACAAGCCCCAAAAAAATAACCACGACCAAGATTTCCAAGAAGCCGCACGTTCCCAGCGTGAAACCAACCAGCCAAATAAAGGAGCGAAAATTACCGCGAAAAAAATGGAATGCGTAAATCCGCGATGAATTTCCAAGGCGTTAACCGTGTCCGTAAAGTTAGAAGCCAATATATCTAAATCTGGAATAGTGCCGGCAATAGCGCCGTAAAGCATTGCTTTGTTGCCAATTTTTCTTCCTAAAACCGCTTCGCCAACTGCAGCGCCTAAAACAATTTGGGTTAATGAATCCATTTTTTTAATTTCCTTTACGGAATTTTTAAGGCCGTTTTTAAGTATTCACGGCTAAATTTAATCTACAATTTCCATCTTTTTCAGTAAAAAAGAAGCATTCATATTTTTGCAAATGCCCTTTTTTAAAGTATAATCAAAATGCAATTCGTCTTGAATTATTTCGGCATCAAAATAATAGTTTTTTACCTGTGGCAATTCTTCCGCAACTTCGCATAAACTTAAATCGTGGGTAGCAATTATTCCCGTAGATTGGGAGCCGACGAGTTTTTCTATAAATTTCCTGGAACCAATGGCTTTGTCTGTGCTGTTGGTTCCTTTTAAAATTTCGTCTAAAATAATAAAATAAGTTTCGTTTTTTAAACGCTCTACAATAAATTTTAGCCTGCTCAATTCGGCATAAAAATAAGAAGCTTCATCTGCCAAACTATCTACCGTTCGCATACTGGTAATTAATTGAATAGGCGAGTAGGAGCAGGTTTTTGCGTAAACCGGCAAGCCTACATTTGCCATAACAATTTGCAAAGAAACTGTACGTAAAAAGGTACTTTTCCCGGCCATATTGGCGCCGGTTACGATGAAAAATTCATGTTGATCTATTTTAAAATCGTTGGTAACCGCTTCTTGCGAATTTAATAACGGATGCGCAGCTTCGGTAGCTTTTAAAACTGTGTTAGATTGTTCAATTTCCGGAAAAACATAGTTGGGATGGTTGTAAGCAAAATTTCCCAAACTGTTGTAAGCATCGAAGAAATCTATTGTTTCAAACCAATTTTCTACGCGCTGTTGGTGTTGTATTAACCATTGCTCTAAATGGTAAGCCTGCTTTAAATCCCACAACATTAAGCCCGTCATTAACTGTCCAAAAATTAAAACGTTTCTACGTTCTAAAGCGTCAATTCTTTTAGAAAATTCTTTCAGTAAAACCGAAGCTTTTTTGGTTTCGGTCTGGATGCTTGCTTTTTTTTCTTGTAATATTTCTGCTTCAAAACTTGTATTTTCAAGCAATTCCAACAATAAATAATATTGCTGAAAGGTGTTTTGCACTTCGCTTACATAGCTAGAAAGTTGGCCCACTTTTTTAAGGTAGCGACTCACGATAAGCCAACCCAAAAGAAGCCAACCACCAAGAAACCAACCGGAAATAAAATTAAAGCTAAAAGCGACAATTAAAAGCGCCGAGGCAATGGTAAAAACTGTGGGTAACCATTTAAATATCTTTGGTACAAAAGCCTGATAGTTACGCAGCCAATCTATTATAACGCTGTTGCGAATTTTAGTTTTTACCATTCCAGCGACAGCGGTAAAATTTTGCCTAAAATCTATCAATTTTGCCAGGTTTTTAACCGCGTCTTGCTTGTGCGGAATATTTTTTATGGCATTGCCGGTTAAGTAATCTGCTAATTGTTGTTTTCCAGAAGATAAAGCTGTGCGGTTGAGGTATTGAAAAAAAGAGCGTTTACCAAATAAATCTATGTCTTGACTAAAAGCGTGTTGCGGATTTTTAAATTCTTCGCCATCGGGAAGAGAAGAGAAATTACGGTTTAAAACCTGTAATTCGGTTTGGTTAATGGCGATTAATTGCTGTAATTTTTCTTTTTTGTATTGTAAATTGGCGTGTCTGGAGATCAAACTTAAAAACAAACCTATGCCAAGAACCAGTACGCCCATTACATAAGGCGTATTGCCAAAAGCTATGTAAACTCCAAAAACAGTGAGTAAAAAGATAAGCAGCCGCAGCATACTTGAGGCAAACAACTTTTTTTTAAGTTGTTTTAAATCTTGTTCAAAATCTTGCAAACGCTTGGTGTAAACCGATTGTGTTGTGGGCATTGAAAGCTAATTTTTTCGCTTCCAAAAATAAGGAATGTAAGCTAATTTGTGGCTTTATTTAAGAATTAAAGTTGTTAGGAAAAAACGGCTACGTTATTTTCTGTACGGAATTTATTCTGGCGGATACAATTAAAAGCCTAGATGATTTTGCGTACTAGGGAAAACTTAAACTTATTTTAGAAAAAAAAGCATTTTACACTTCATATTCTATACAAACATTTTTTGCTTCCGTAAAGAAATCTAAGGCATCAAAACCACCTTCACGACCAACCCCGCTATCTTTTACGCCACCAAAAGGTGTACGTAAATCACGGTTTAACCAGGTGTTAACCCAAACAATTCCGGTCTCTAAGTTGTTGCTTAAACGCATTGCGCGATCTATGTTAGAGGTCCAAACGGTGGCAGATAAACCATAGCGTACATCGTTTGCCATTTCTAAAACGTTGGTTTCATTGCTAAACGGCATAATTGTTACCACCGGTCCAAAAATTTCTTCTTGGTTAAGTGTGCATTGATTTGAGTTTACTTCAATAATGGTAGGTTCAAAATAATAACCGTTTTCGTGACCGGCAACTTTTGCTCGGTTTCCGCCGCAAAGTATTTTAGCGTTTTGTTTTGGGGCATCTTTTACAAAACCCTCAATTTTTTCAAGATGTTCTTTAGATACTATGGCACCAAGATCCATATTGGCATCTTTAGGATCGCCTACTTTTAGGTTTTTTACTTTTTCTACAAAATCTTTTTTAAACTTTGCGTAGATACTTTTTTCTACAAAAATTCTACTTCCGCAAAGACAAATTTGTCCTTGGTTAGCAAATGAAGATTTTACGGTAGTTTGCAGCATTTTTCCGTAATCGCAATCTGCAAAAATGAGATTTGGATTTTTACCGCCCATTTCCAACGAAAGTTTTTTAAATAACGGAGCGGCAGTTTGAGCAATTTGCTGTCCGGTTTTGGTGCCGCCGGTAAAGGAGATTGCTTTCACTTGTGTATGTTCGGTAATTGCTTGACCTACGTCTTTTCCCAAACCGTGAATAATATTTAAAACACCATCTGGCAAACCAGCTTCCTTACAAACTTTAGAAAGTAAATAAGCCGTCATTGGTGTGATTTCGCTAGGTTTTGCTACAACGCAATTACCCGCTGCCAAAGCCGGTGCAATTTTCCAGGTAAATAAATACAAGGGTAAATTCCATGGCGAAATACAACCTACCACGCCAAGCGGTTTGCGAAGTGTAAAATTTAACGTTTGCTTGCCAACGCTTTCGTGCGCTTTACTCGAATATTGCGTGATAGCATTGGCATAAAATTTAAAATTGCTTATTGCTCTTGGTATATCTACGCTAAGCGCCAAGGATAAAAGTTTGCCATTGTCTTTAGATTCTGCTTGGGCAAATTCTACCAATTGATTGGTAATGCCATTGGCAATTTTTAAAAGCATCTCGCTACGCTGTTCAAAAGTAGTGGTAGACCATTTTGGAAAAGCGGCTTTCGCGGCCAAAACAGCATCTTCTACATCTGTAACATTGCTGCTAGGTATTTTTCCGTAAACTTCTCCTACAGACGGGTTGTAATTATCTAACCATTTATCTGCTTTAGGGTTTACAAATTTGCCGTTGATGTAATTTTGAATCGTAGTCATAATGGGGTAATTTTGTGTTTAATGTCCGGCGTAAGCTTGTTTTTTATACGCCATAACTTTTATCTCTACCAAAAGATGCGGGTGTGGTAATTGGTGTACGGCAACCGTGGTTCGGGTCGGGCCGGTTTCTGGATTGAAATATTCGCCATAGGTTTCATTATAACCTTTAAAATCGTTCATGTTTACCAAAAAACTGGTAACATCTACCACATCTTTCAAACTCGCACCTTCTTCTTGCAATATGCTATCTATATTTTCTAAAACTGCAGCAGTTTGTTTTTTTATATCTAAACTGGTAGTGCCAAATTCGTCTACCTCAACCCCTGCAAAGCTATTATCTGCTTTACGCGAACTGGTTCCGGAAACGAATATAAAATCTCCTACTCGTTTAATATGTGGATATTTACCACGGGGTTTTGCTTTGCCTTTAATTACTTTTCCTTCCATAGCCGATTTTTATTGTGCTTTTGTTTTAAAACCTACTTTTCCTAGTTTTTCTACGTCTGCTTCAACTCTTTGCTCATAATCTAAATAAACAGCAGCGGTTGCCGCGCCGGCCATTACTATTTGTCCGGCTTCTATTTTTGTGCCGGCTTTAGAGGCCAAGCGTGTAAGTTCTACCACAGATTGTAAAGGGTTAGATAAAATAGCAGCTGTTTTACCTTCTTCTACTACCTCGTCGTTTATTTTTAAAGCTATATCTAAATCAGCTATATTTTCATTTACATCTTGCCAATTACCAACAACATAGCCGGTAGAAGAACAATTATCTGCTACCACGTCTTCTAAAGAGAATTTAAAGTTTTCGTAGCGAGAATCGATTATCTCTACAGCCGGCGCCATTTTATCTACATAATTTGTAATTTCTTTTAACCCGATAGATTCGGTGATATCTTTTGAAATTCTAAACGCAATTTCAGGTTCTGCTCGCGGATGAATCCACCGTTTTAGATCTACTTCTTCATTAGCTTGCAGAACCATGGCGTCGGTTAAAACGCCCCAGATTAAATCGTGAACATTCATTTGTTCCATTTTGGCGCGACTGGTAAAACCTAATTTAAAGCCTGTTATTTTCTCGCCTCTATCTAAACGTCTGTTGATAGAAAGTTGCTGAATTTCGTAGGCAGCATCTAATGAGATTTTATGTTCTGCTGCCATCTGCCTAATGGGCTTGGCATCTTTGGCTGCTTGGTCTAGAAGTTGTGCTATTTCTTGCTTGGTCATTGGTTCTTTTTTTAAGAGAAATTCTACCTAGAGTTGCTTTACAACTCCGGTATCTTGCAATAAGTTTTTGGTTTTGGTTTTTACTAAGTTAAGTTTTTCTTGTAAACTAAGTTTGTTGTCTAAATTTTTTGCAGATAATAACTTTAAAATGGCTTTGTCTTGGGTGCGACCTATTTTTAAAGCTTCGGCATATCCAATGTCTTCCCTAAAGGTTACCAGACGGTATTTTGAAGCGTATTGCTCCGGATAGTTTTGCTCAAAAGCTGTTTCTAATTTGCGTTTTTCTTGAAAAATTGGCGCCGCAGTATGGGCTTTCATTTCATCAAAGTTATCAATAGCTAAATCTGCAATAGCATCGGTATCTTTTTTTCTTGCTTTTTCGTAGGCTTTAAAAATTTGTTCCCAAGTACTGTAGTTTTTATCTAAAATTTGGTCTAAAACCGCTACATCTTCAAAAGAAGCGTTCATCCCTTGTCCGTAAAAAGGCACAATGGCGTGCGCGGCATCGCCCATTAAAAGGGTTTTACCGTTTTTTGTCCAAGGCGAACACTTTACCGTGCCTAATGGTCCAACCGGGTTTTCTGCAAATTCTTCGGCAAGATGTGGCATCAATTTATAAGCATCCGGAAATTGTTCTTTAAAATAAGCTTCTATTTCCTCTTTAGAGGAAAGGTTTTTAAAATTATGTAAACCTTTTTCGTACGATAAAAATAAGGTCACCGTAAAACTGCCGTCCAGATTAGGTAAGGCAATAAGCATATTTTCGCCACGAGGCCAGATATGTAAAGCATTTTTTTCCACCTGATAGCCACCATTTTTTGCCGGCTTAAAACTCAATTCTTTATAACCGTGTTGCAAATAATCTTGCGAAAAACTAAATAAAAAGTCTTTGTCCTGCATCATACTTTGACGCACGACAGAGCCAGCGCCATCTGTTCCAATAATTACATCTGCGGTAAGTTTTTGTTCTTCTTTGGTAGTAAAATCCCTAAAAAATGCTTCTGGTTTATCTAAATCTAAAGCGATGCATTCTTGGTTAAACCGAATGTTTACATTAGACAAGGCCTCGGCTTCATCTAATAAAAGTGCATTTAAATCTCCACGGGAAATCGAGTTGATATATTCTTCTTCCAAACCGCTGTAAGGCGATAAAAACGTATTTTCATTTTTATCGTGAATCATTCGCCCGTGCATAGGAATGCAAAGCTTTTGAATTTTTTCTTCCAAACCAGCTAATCGTAGTCCTCTAATACCGCGGTCTGATAAAGCTAAATTGATGGAGCGCCCCGCAGAAATATCTGTTTTACGTAAATCCGGACGTTTTTCTACCAAACTAATTTTGTAGCCTCGTTGCGCCAAGCGCAAAGCTAAAAGTGAACCGCATAAACCGGCACCAACTATAAGTATATGTTCTTTTTGTGCCATTATGCCAATAATTTTTTTAAGCGTTCTACCATTTCATAAACATCTTCAAACGAGTTATAGAGTGGGGCAGGAGCTACTCTTATTACATTGGGTTCGCGCCAATCTGCTATTACGCCGGCTTCGCTAAGTTGGTTAAATAATTTTTTATCGGCTCCTTTTACTTTTAGCGAAAGTTGGCAACCGCGATCTGCGGGGTTTTTGGGAGTGATAATTTCTATCTTATTATTGCCCAAGTTCTCTATCAGACTTTCTAAATAACCGGTAAGCTTTTCTGATTTTTTACGGATATTTTCAAAACCGGCTTTTTCGAAAATTTCCAGAGAAGCGCGTATAGCTGCCATTGATAATATTGGCGGATTGCTGAGTTGCCAACCTTCTGCTCCGGGAATGGGGTCAAATTCTTTTCGCATATTAAAACGCGTGTCTTTATTATGGCCCCACCAACCTGCAAAACGTTTTAAATTTTTATTGTTGGCGTGTTTTTCATGTACAAAACAACCACCAACGCTTCCGGGACCGCTATTTAAATATTTGTACGAACACCAAACCGCAAAATCTACCTGATTTTCGTGCAGATTGGGCTGGATGTTTCCGGCGCCGTGTGCCAAATCAAAACCAACTATGGCGTTGTGTGCGTGACCAAGCTCTGTAATTTCTTTTATCGGGTATTTTTGACCTGTGTAATAATTTGTGTTGCCCAGCATTAACAAAGCAACTTCTCCCTTGTTGTCTTTTAGAAGTTTTTCTAAATCTTCATAACGACACAATTCTTCGCCCTCGCGCGGTGTCCATTCTAACAATGCTTCTTCGGCATTAAAACCGTGAAATTCTAATTGCGATTTTACCGCATATTTATCAGATGGGAAGGCGTCACTTTCAATAATAATTTTATACCTGGTGGAAGTAGGCTGGTAAAAAGAAACCATCATTAGATGTAAATTTACCGTAAGGGTATTCATCATAACTACTTCAGAAGCTTTTGCGCCAACTATTTTGGCCATGCTTTCTGATAAGAATTCGTGATAGGGTTTCCAAGGGTTTTGGGCATCTGTATGACCGTCTACACCAAGTTTTGCCCAGTCGTCTAACTCTTGTTGTACGTAAGTTTGGGCTAACTTAGGTTGTAAGCCCAGAGAATTTCCGCAAAGGTAAATTTTAGGTTTGCCGTTAGCATCTGTAGGAAGGTTAAATTCTGCCCTGAATCTTTGTAATGGGTCTTTTTTATCTTGGTCTTTAGCATATTCTAAAGTGGCTATCTTGGAAGAGTTTTGCATTGTATTATTCAAAAATATATCAGATTTCCCCAAATTTAGGAATAATAAATGACTTGTTTTAACGCTTACTCAATTTTTACATCGGTAAAATACAATTGAAAGTTTTTATTTTGATTGAAGTGATTTTTGGCAATTAAAATACCGTTTTGTTGCGTATAATCTTGCCACGTAGTTTGTAATCTTGGCTCTTTGCTGCCTTTTGGGAAATATTCCCATTCTTGAATTTTAAAATCTTTATCTATATAAATTTTATAGTGATCTCCCGGTGTGTATCCGGTCTCGTCTCTGTATTTAATCCAGATTTGTGTTAATTTTTTACCGGAGATTGGCGCAACTTGGTTTTCTATTACTTCGTATTCAAAACCGGTGTCCCAAACCAATTGAAACGGAAACAACAACCAATATTTATCGTTAATAAAATTTGCATCTATTTTAGGAAGTTCTGCAACTTTTTTTCGGTTATATTTTATAGTTGTATCGGCGGTAGTGTATACAATTTCTCCTGTTTTAGGAGACCATTCCCAAGAGCGCTCAAAATGCGAGCTGTCTCTATCTACATTAAAAGTATAGCGTAATTTATCTACATTTTGCCATTGGTTTAAACCATAAGCGTTGGCAATTTTTTGTAAAATAGTATTGTTTTCTTTGTTGGAAGAATCTTTTTGTTCTTGCTTGCAAGCGAAAAAAGAAAGGAACGCAAAACAAACAAGTAGAAAGGAGAAAGTTTTTCTCATGGTACTAAAAATAAAAAAGCTGTTTGGAAGCCGAAACTTCCAAACAGCCAAGGTGGAAAAATTTTAATCTACAGCATCTTCCACATCGTCTGCTGCGTCATCTATAGCGTCGCCGGTATCTTCGGCTGCTTCTTCAATATTATCTCCAGCTTCTTCTGCTGCGGTTTGATCACGACAACTTACAAAACTGGTTGCTAATAATCCTACAGTAAATAGGGATAAAAATAGTTTCTTCATGGTTATTTAATTTTAAAATTATACGTTTCTTCCGGTTATCAATTTGTAAATTACTAAGATAACAACAATAACTAATAAAATGTGGATAATACTTCCTAAATCCGGAAATGCGAAGTAACCCACTAGCCATCCAATTATTAAAAGGACAACAATTAGCCAAATAAGATCTCTCATAATAGGTTTTTTTTGGATTAGTGTGTGATAAATGTATGCTTTTAATAAACACACACATAAAAATTTAACGCCTGTTTAACGCCATTTAATAATTATTTGGGTTTTTAAGGATATTTTGTGCGCGGTCTTGATGTTTTTTTAAGGTCTCCGGCTGCATTTTATTGAGCAGGCTTAGCATCATACTCATACGTTGATTGTCTTTGAAAAACGCTTGTTTTTCTGCTAAGAAATTCCAGTATAAGGAATTAAACGGACAAGCATTTTCTCCGGTTTTTGAATTTACATCGTATTTGCAATCCTGGCAATAATTACTCATTTTATTTATATAGTTACCACTGGAAACATAAGGTTTGATAGCTACAATGCCACCATCTGCAAACTGGCTCATTCCTCTTGTATTGGGCATTTCTACCCACTCTATCGCGTCTATATAAATACCCAAATACCAAGCTTCTACCGCATCTGGATGCGTTTGGTTTAATAAAGCAAAATTGCCCGTAATCATTAATCGTTGTATATGATGTGCGTAAGCATTTTCCAGACTTTGCGATATGGTGTGATGCAAACAATTCATTTTCGTTGTACCCGTCCAATAAAAATCAGGTAATTTATTTTGGTTGTCCAATTTATTACATCTGCGGTAACCGGGCATTTCTTTCCAGTAAATACCGCGCATATATTCTCGCCAGCCTAAAATTTGTCTAACAAAGCCTTCTATTTGAGAAATATCTATCGTTTCCGCATTAGCGTAATAAGCATCTACCGCTTTCTCAATTACTTCTTGCGGCGATAGCATTTTGGTGTTTAAAGCAAAAGACAGGCGGGAGTGAAAAAGGTATTTCTCTTGGGTATGTAAAGCGTCTTGATAATCGCCAAAATGCACTAATAGATTCTCGCAAAAATGCCGCAAAACTTTTAAGGCATCGTTACGGGTTGTGGGCCAATTATAGTTTTTAGCCTCTATTTTACCTATGCTTCGTATGTTTTGTTTTTCTATTTGTTTTAAAATGCTGGATACATCTTTACGGAAACCTTTTTCGTGTGGAATTTCTGGTTGGCCCGTCCACTTCTTGCGGTTGCTTTTGTCAAAATTCCATTTGCCGCCTTCTGGGTTTTTAGCATTTTGCATTAAAATACCGTGTTTTTTGCGCATATCCCGATAAAAATATTCCATTACCATTTCTTTTTTGCCTTCGTAAAATTTTTGCAAATCTTTTCGAGACGTATAAAAATGTTTGGTATCTACCGCTTTTGTTTTTATTTTAGTTTGTTTACAAAAGTTTTTTAACTGCTGGTCTAAGCGGTATTCATCTGGTAATTGGTATTCAAAACATTCTATTTCATATTTATTTATAAGCTGCTGAATATTCTCTACTAAATCTTGTTTGTTTTCTTTAGCGTCAATTTCATAATAAACTACTTGATGTCCTTTATCTTTTAGATGCGAATAAAATTCGCGCATAGCGGCAAAAAAACCAACAATCTTCTGAATATGGTGTGTTGTATAGTCTGTTTCTTGGCGCATTTCTGCCATAAAATACAAGGTGTCATTATCGGTTTTTTTAAACCAAGAATGTTTATAATTGAGTTGATCGCCTAATAGTAATCGTAATTTTTTCATGAAAATAAAGAATCTTGTAGCCAAGTTTGTCGGTATTTGCCAGAAGCGTCGTAACGTTCTGCCTGACTTTTGTTGTTAAACTTTCTGTCTCGAGGGTCGTTGCCAACACCGCTGTTGTACATCCAATTTCCCCAATTGCTGTGTACATCATAATCTATAAGCATACTTTCTAAATAGGCAGCGCCAACTCGCCAATCTTGCAGCAATTCTTTAGCCCAAAAGCTGTTTACATTTTGCCTACCACGATTGCTCATAAAACCGGTTGCTGCAATTTCTTTCATATTGGCATTTACAAAATCTTGATTGGTTTGTCCGTTTTTCCAAATTTCAAAGACTTCCTTGTTGTTTTTCCACTTTAAGTTGTGGTTTTTTATGCCTTGTAATTTAAAAATGGCATTGCCATGTTTTAAGGAAATATATTTGAAGTAGTCGCGCCAAATCAACTCGAAAATTAGCCAATAGGTACTTTGATTTTTCTCTATTTTTTCTTCGTACTTTTTTACTTCCCAATAAATTTGCCGCGCAGAAATGCTGCCGTTTGCCAACCAAGCCGAAAGTTTTGAGCTATAATCTGTGCCTAACAAACCGTTGCGGGTCTTTTTGTACTGACTAAGTTTTTTGCTTTCACAGAAATAGTGGTCTATACGTTGCCGAGCTGCATCTTCGCCGCCTTGAAACGGAAAAGCACTACGCGGGTCTTTTTTAAAATCTTCTAAACCTAAATCCTGTAAGCTTGGTATTTTGGAAGTTGTAGATAATAGATTGGCGTTTTCTTTTTTCCGCGGAAGCGTGAAACATTTTCTTACCACACTGGTTTTCTCTAATTTTTTTCTGAATTGCGTGTAAACTGCCGGAATTTCTTTAAAAGTATAAGGTATGTCATTTGGGTGATATAAAAATTGATCAAAATAAGACTGAAAATTTACGGTTGGCAAAGCAGATTTTAGCTTTTTATAAACCGCAAATTCTTCTGCCGTCCATTCTTTTTGTGAGTAAATAGCTTTTACATCATAATCTTGAACCAATTTTGGAATTTGAAGTTCCGGCTTTTCATGAAAAATCAATAAACTAATATTTAAACGCGCTTTTAAGTTTTTTTGTAAAATTTGTACGCTTTCTATAAGAAATTGCGCCCGGAAACGTTCGGTTTTTTTAAACCCATAGCTTGTTTGTGCATAATGTCTTGGATCAAAACAATACAGAGCAATTACCCTATCATGGTTTTCGCTTGCGCGGAATAGACTCTGCTGGTCGTAAAGGCGGAGGTCGTTTCTAAACCAGACTAATCCTGTTTTTTTCGATTGTTTGTGCATTTTTTGCTACAGTATTTTACGTTTTCCCAATCTTTTTCCCATTTTTTACGCCAGGTAAACCGCCGTTTACAAACCGGACAAGTCTTAGTGGGTAAATTATTTTTATTCATCTAAAAGAGAACGAGTTTCTTCGTTTGGTTTAGCATAGGCTAGTCTGTCTAAAAGTGTTGGAAGTGTATAAGCATCCAGCCCATTTATGCTTAATGTATCGTGTTTGCTTAGGTCTAACCAGCCGTCTTTTGCGGGTTTTTCCGATAAATATAATTGCTTAATTTCGGCAACTATAAGTCGGCATTCATTTTCTTCTATGTAATAATTGTTAAGCATTTTGCAGCCAATTTGTATGGGCGATTCTTTTACAAATGGGGCAAAAAAATTGTTTTTGTACTCTGGGGTAAGCTGTGTTTTTTTAAATTCTGAGGTAGTACCATCGTAGCGAGCAGAAGTATGATGCGCTTGCTTATAAATTTTTTGGTTTACGTGATTAACGCTAAAAAATGAGGAAGTATTTATATTATCCCAAGTATTTCTGGTAGCGCTGGTTGGGCGTAAAATAAAACCTAATAATGGCGGCTTACTACCCAAATGTATCACAGAGCTAAAAATAGCCACATTCTCAATTGCATCTTGCGATTTTGTTGCAATTAGATTAGCCGATTTATAGCCACTAAGACTATTAATTAGATTGGCACGGTACCTTTTTTCTAATTGCTGAATTTGGGAAGAAGATAAATACATATTTGTTTAAATTACTTCTTATAAAGTTAAACAAAATAAATTCACACACAAAAAAAGACGGTAAATTTACCGCCTTTTTGTTGTAAATTTACTTTACAACTTACTCTTTATTCTCTTGTTTTTTGATGGTTTCTTCATCAATATCTACCTCATTGGTTTCGCGCTTGGTTTTACCAAACTCACCTAAAGGTTTTTTTTCATCTTTTCTTTTTCGGTGTTTATCTTCAATTCGTCCCATAATTTTTCTTTTTTAATTACACTAAAGGTGCAATTTTATAAGAACAAAGCTTCTCAAAGCTTTGGTAAAAAACTGTTAAGAATTGTGAAATTTGTCATTTGTGGGACCGGAAGAAATACTGCTTCCTACTTGCTGCATCACCCATTGTATAGCTTGATCTAAGGATTTGAATTTTTGCAGCTGGCCTTCAAAAAACATTTTCTCAAACATCGTGTTTATTTTGGCAGAGGCCGTTTTTTCTATAATTAGGTAATGCAAATTAGATAAACGGGGAGCGAGTTTTGCCCAAAGACTAGGGTCTACCGAGTAGCTAAATATTTTATTAGAAATATAATAGTTAGGCACATTTTTATTGTAGTACTCTTCAATTGTATTCAGTAGGTATTCTGCTTTGGTAAAGTCTAATATAGTTTCTTCGCGAATTTCTCCCACCACAAATTTTTCGAAAAAGTAAAACTCTCCAAAATCTAAAGATTGATTTTTTAAACAATCCTTATAGTATTTTGTATCTCTCAAAAACAAGGTTATATAATTAAGAGGCAAAAATACTTATTAAAAAAATATAATTATATAATTATTTAACCAAAGTGTTTAAATAGCTTTTTTGGCGTCTAACGGTCTTAATCTTGAGGTAAATATCTGAATTTCTTAACTTTATGAGTGTAAAATAAGCTTATCTACTTACATGAAAAGGTAAATAATTTGATGTTTTCTTTACGGAAGTTATAAATTTAACTACATAAAAGCGTTAATTTTAAGTAGCTAACCAATTTTGCAGAATGCTTTTTCCTTGTGGAGTTAAAACAGATTCGGGGTGAAATTGTACCCCGTAAAGCGAAAAATCACGATGTTTAATGGCCATAATTTGTTGCTTTTCATCATAAGCTAAAGCTATTAAATGAGCAGGTAAATTGGTAATAACCCAAGAATGATAGCGACCCACTTCTAACTTTGATGGTAAATTTTTAAATAAATCGTCGTTAGGATTTTGAAGGCTAATAGTACTGGCAACGCCATGGTAAACTTCTGCAAGGTTTTGCAATTTGGCACCAAAGACTTCGCCAATTGCTTGTTGACCCAAACAAACGCCCAAAATACTTTTTTTGCCGGCATAGGTCTGTATTAATTGGTTTAATTTACCGGCCTCTGACGGAAGTCCCGGACCGGGAGAGAGTAAGATTTTATCGTAGTTCTTTACTTCTTCTAAAGTAAATTCTCGATTGCGTTTTACGGTTACCAAACAATTTAAATCTTCTAAATAATGCACTAAATTATAAACAAAACTATCGTAGTTATCTATTACTAAAATTTTGTGATTAGCATTGGTATTTTTAGTTTCCAAATGTAAATTATTAATTTTTGCAACTGCGGTTAATACAGAAGCAAGGTAAAAAATATCTACAAATACGGGGCAGCCTTAAGTTTATTAATTAAAAATTACTGGTTTTTAATTACTATTATCTGCAAAACTTTCCCCCGAAAGGGTAAATGCAACCCGGGATGATTTTTAAAATAATGTTAAAATTTTAATGAATATTCTTTAAGGAAATAAAACAAGCTTACACTGAGTGCCCTAAACTAATAAACTCTTGTTAAAGACTTACTATGACTAAAGCTTATTCTTTAATTTTGAGCCGATTACGTAGGTTTTAAAATATGATACGATTTAAAAAACTTTTAGTTTACTTTTTTTGTCCTTTTCTCTTCATAGCTTGTAAAAATGGTGCGGGCGCTAATGCGGCATCTGTAGAATCTTCTTATAAAAATTTGCGTACTGTAGATTTTAAAAATTTACAACCTTTATTGTCAAAAGAAGATGGGCAAATATACGTAGTAAACTTTTGGGCCACTTGGTGTAGACCTTGCGTAGAAGAATTACCATATTTTGAAAAACTGCACGAAGAAGAGCGTGCACAGGTTACGTTGGTAAGTTTAGATTTACCAAAGTTAAAAGAAACACATCTGGTGCCGTTTTTAGATAAGCGACAAATATTGGCTCCGGTACTACTTTTGGATGACCCTAATACCAATGCGTGGATTCCGCAAGTAGATAAATCCTGGTCGGGAGCAATTCCTGCCACTTTAATCTATAAAGATAATGAACGCGTATTTTATGAAAAACCATTTAAAACCTACGAAGATTTGTTGAATGCTGTACAAAAATTGAAAGATTGATGATGCGAACTTTAGTGATTTTAAGCGTTTCTGCGGTAATAATTGTTGTTTCGGTACTTACCTATAAAGGTATGAACCAATTTTCTGATTTGAGTAATTCTTCTCCAGAAGGCTATGCAATTGGCGATGCTGCAGAAGATTTTTCCTTAAAAGCAACTGATGGCAAAATTTATAGCTTAGCCAATTATGAAAAGGCAAAAGGTTTTATTGTTGTTTTTACTACCAATCATTGTCCGTATTCTAATGCATACGAAGATCGTATAAAAGATTTGCACGATAAATTTTTAGCTAAAGGCTATCCGGTTATTGCCATTAATCCTAACAATCCTAAGATTTATCCGGAAGATAGTTTTGAGGAAATGCAAATTAGGGCGAATCGAAGAGGCTACAATTTTCCTTATTTAATAGATGAAAAACAAGAAGTATATAAAAAATACGGTGCAACCAAAACGCCGCACGTCTATGTTTTAGAAAAGGAAAACGGAGAAAATATAGTACGTTATATTGGAGCTATAGACGATAATTATAAAAATTCTGCTGCGGTAAAAGAAAAATATGTAGAAAATGCAGTAAAACAGTTATTAGCAGGAGAGGAAGTAGAACGTAAACTTACCAAAGCAATTGGTTGCAGAATTAAATAACAGTAACTTTGAAAAAAAATAAAAGAATATATGGAGAGTTTAAAACAAGCTGAATGGGCGCAACGCCTTTCTGAAGACGAGCAAGCAAAAATTATAGATGTGCGCACGGACGAGGAGTACGAAGAAAAACATATACCTAATGCCTTGCAAATAGATATTTATCAAGCTCCAAAATTCATGGAAGAGATAAACCAATTGGACAAAGGCAAAAATTATTACGTTTACTGTAAATCTGGAGGTCGTAGCAGCCAAGCTTGTCAAATAATGGAGCAAGTAGGTATTAAAAATTGCTACAACCTTGAAGGCGGAATTGAAGCTTGGGAGGGCGCAACCGTAGAAGAGTAAGCATTTTTTTAAAGATCATAACAAAAAATCATTTGGAGCAATCTGAATGATTTTTTGTTTGCCCCAATCCCTATTCTTTATTATCCAACCTTTCAAAACTGTATAGTGTAGATGTATATTGTAATTTCTTGATGCATTAAACTCTACTCATTAAGCTATTACCGGAATTTTTAATTTCGAAATAAATTTACACCAAGCTGCTAAGCGCTACTCATTAATTTGAAATTTCAAATCCCTACGATGTTCCCTAATTAGAGTTGACCGTTTTTAATTAATTTTCATTATCAAAAATAGTAATTGTTTTTCTTTCTTTTGGCTTTAAAAAAGAATATTGGTTTATAAACTTTTCAGGGCTCATTCTTTCATTGTTATTATGTATTCTTTTATGATTATAATTCTTAACCGCTTTTGCTGTCATTCGTTTTAATTGACCGAAGTTTTTGGGTTTCCAATAATCCAAATACTCTTCTTTTATAGTTTTATTAATTCGTTCTGCATAGGCATTATCTTGTGCAGAGAGCGCCATACTTACCTTGCTACCATTGCGTTTTAAAAGTTCAACATACCCTTTGTAAGTATATTGACTACCTCTATCGCTATGATGTATTTGAGGTGCTTTATTTTCGCGTAAGGCCATTTTTAAAGCATTTACATTTGCCTGGGCACGCATATTATCTGATACCTTATACCCTACGATTTTTTTGGTGTAAACATCTATTATAAAGACGGCATAATAATGTTTATTGCCAATGGGTATATAGGTAATATCAGATTGCCAAACCATCGAAGGACGGTTTATTTTCATTCCTTTTATAAGGTTGGTATAGTAAATCTTTGAGGCGATTGTCGTTCTTTTATAATTCTTTTTACGCTTCAGTCTGTAGCCCAACTCCATCATTAATTCTATAAACCGGTCTCTTCCGATAAAACCCGGTTTAAGTGTATAATACATTTTCTCCACCCCACAACCAGGATGTTCTTCTCGTAACTCGTCTGCCTCAAGAACCAACTGTGTTGTTTTGTTATCAAAGATCTTTTGCCGCATATTGTATTGGGCAACGGCCTGTTTGCTCAAACCGACTTCTTTATACAGACTGTTAAGGGAAAAACTCATTTTTTCTTTGTTTTTCCTGAACCAGTTGATTGTGGGGTGCCGAAGTTTTTTTTAATGTCGATGTCAAGTTCATCTTTAGCAATCTCCATCATTTTCTCTAGATAATCAATCATTATCTGCTTACGGCCCACAGCGCTTTCAAGCTCTTTTACACGAGCTTCCAGCTCTTTCATTTTTTTACTACTGCTGTCTTTCATTTCTATAACTCTGAATCCTTTCTCGTTAAAGGTAGAGAATTTATAAATCCAACTGTAAATTAGTGAATTTGCAACTCCGTGCATTCGTTGTAATTGAGGAACGCTGTATTTACCTTTCTCAAAATCTGATACAAGTTGTAGTTTGAATTCTTTCGAGTATCGACGCTGCTTACGGATACTTCGTACATTTGCTTTCATAGTTTTCCACGTTTTAAATGGTCAACCTATATCAGGGACGTACACTAATCCCTAATCCCTATTCCCTAATCTCTATTCTCCACTCTCTATTTACTAGGAACCTGCGTTTTTACTACAATTGCGCCTAAAGCAGCTAAAACAGCACCAACAATAAAAGGAATAGCAAAACCAAACCGAATCGCGTAGCCGGTTAAAAAAGCACCAAAGGAAATTCCTAAACCAAAAGCTACGCTCAAAATAGATAATTGTGCGCCCACCTGACCTTTTTTTGCTAAGTCGCCTGCCAAGGCCAAGGCCGGCGCAAATACCATTGCGGCGCAAATGCCGTGTAAAGCACGAGCGCTAATCATATGCCAGGGTTGGGTTGCAAAACCTTCCATTAAAATAATAGGTATCAAACCTAAAAAGCCAATAACAATAAAAATTTTCCTACCATATTTATCGCTGGCTTTGCCAATAAGCGGTTGAGTAATAGCCATAAACCCAATAAGCGCGCTAAACTCTAATGAAAATAAAAATGGCCCTTGCGATAAACGCTCGTTTACTTCTAACTCTATGGGAGCTAAAAGTGCAAATCCCATACTCATAAACAACGTAGCAATGCCTAAGCTAAAGATAGGGTCTAAAAGCTTGCCCGGGGTTTTAGCTTTAAAGTTTATAATAATCCCTTCAGAATTAGGTTCGGTTTCTTCCGGATCTTTTACGAAGAAAGCCACTAAAATTATACTTATTAAAGCTGCAAAAGCTGCTAAAGAAAAAGCAGCCATAAAACCGCTTAACTCTCCTATTAGCGGTAAATGGTACGGACCGTTTTCTACCAAAGCGCCGCTTCCTAAAGGTCCTATTCCAAACCCAATTAATCTAAATGCGTTGTACACGCCCATATTTCCGCCACGATTTTTGGGCGTACTCAATTCGCTTACCAATGCTAATGTTGCAGTAATGGTTAAAGCCGCTGCAATGCCTTGTGCCGCGCGTATTATAAGAAGTAAAATGTAAGAATGTGCTAAAGAATACAGAAAATTGGCAAACATAAAAAGCACCAAGCCAATCAAGACAAAGAGTTTTCTTTTTCCCGCTTTATCGCTAAGTCTGCCGGTAAAAGGTTGGCAAATGCTACTTACCAAACCAAATAAACCTAATACCAAACCGGTTATAAGCGATTCGGTTAGACCGAAAAAATCACCATCTACTTGGCCACTGGCAATATATAGTGGCAAGACCACAATAAGAAAAGAGTTGCCCACGGCATCTGCCATTCGGGCAATACCTAAAACAATGATGCGGCTATCTGTGCCAAAAATTTTTGTGGAAGTAGAATTTTTCACGCGCCAAAACTATATAATTTAAAGAACAACAAGTCTTAGCAATTCCTTAAAATTAATCGCTGTAATTTTTAAAATGCTTATGCATAAAACAGAAAATGAGTTTTAAAATTTTCTAAGAGTGCGCGTTTTGTTAGTTTAATTTCAGCATAAAAGTTAATTTATTGACATATTACTAAAAAATTACTATATAATTAACAATAGTTTAGGTTGTTCTTAATGAAAAGGTAAGATTAACTAATGTACTTTTGTTAAATAGTAATTCGCTAAAAATCAATATTATGGCAGAAATTAAAATTGAAAAGAAGAAACCAATTTGGCCTTGGATTCTGCTTGTTGTATTAATAATACTTGCTTTGTTATACTTTTTTGTTTTCGCAAACAACGATTATGACGACGATACCATAGATACAGACGATATGGAACAAGTGCAACCAATAGATTCTATCGAGCAAGATAGCGCTAGAAATACTTGGACAGACGAAGTGAATAATGACTCGCTGAGCGGAGATTTTACCACCTTGTCTGCTAGTTATTTTTCTGCGATGGAGGAAACTTCAAAATTAGGAAGGGATACACTTTATACAAAAAATACTTTACTGAAGTTGGTGGACGCGGTAAAATCTAAAGCTATGGAAAACCAAGTGGAATTGGAAACCGATTTTAGTCAAATGAGGGAAAATGTTATGGGAATCACTGAAGATTCAACCAGTTTTTCTTCCCAAAAATTGAAAAATATTGCCAAGAAAACGGTAGAAGCAACAAAAACTATTCAGCAAAAGGAATATCCGCAATTAGAAAATAAAATCAAAGAAGCGGAAACAAGTGTAGGGGAGATTAATGCCAATGCAAAAATGAACAATCAGCAAGAGAAAATAAAAACTTTTTTTGAAAAGATGGCGGCTGTATTGAAGAATATGAATTAAACCAAAAAAGCTAGAAGAATGAAAAATAAGAAAAAACATTTATATTATTTAGAAGAATTATCTGACTATAAGGTAGCCGGTAATTATTCTGATGTTAGAGGCTGGAGCGTAAAAGATTCAGATAATCGTGTTATTGGGAAAGTAGAAAATCTTTTGGTAAATAAAGATATGGAGCGCGTGGTTTATCTTGATGTAGAAGTAGATGAAACAATTATAGAAGCAGACCACGACCCTTACGGAAAGCCTGCAAATGCAGATGTACACGAATTTGTAAATAAAGAAGGCGAAAACCATATTATTATTCCAATTGGATTAATAGATATAAACGAGTCGCAAAAATTTGTTTATACCAATTCTATAGATCATCAAACCTTTGCGGAAACCAAACGTATAAAAACCGGAGCTACCATAGATCGGGAATACGAAGAAGCGGTGATGCGATCCTATAAACGCGATAGAGATGCTGACACGGGAAGTCATACAGAAAAAGAACGTAGGCACGGTGATGAAATGTTAGATAATAATGATGTTTTTTCTGACAGTCAAGGGCATTTAACAGAAGAAAAAAAAGAACTGAACAAAGAAAGAGAGCGTCTTGCAGAAGAACGTAGAAAGTTAGAAAAACAAAGAAAAGAGCTGGAAGAAGAACGCAGAAAACTGGAAGAAGAAAGAAAATTGCGCAATCCCGATTATCGCAGTACTCCAAATCCCGATAGATCTAGAGAATACGATGCTTCCGATAAAAATGCCTTTTACAAAGGAAAAGAATTTGACGATTCTAATTACAGGAGCGACCAACCTTAAAACTCTCCTGAAAAATTGAATTAATACCGAAGGGCGAATTGTAAAACTCGCCCTTTTTTATGCTTTAAATCATCCAAACCAATTTTCTGTAGCGTATTCTTCGGGTTCTTCTTGCGGAGTTTCTACCGCTATTTTGGTAAGGTTCTTTTTGGTAGTTAGATATCGGTTTATAATGCGTTCTGCATAACTCGAACTTTTTTGCGGAATCAAATAATCTCTAAATTGTTCGGCTTGGGCAAAATCATCTGTTTGACCAATAAAACCATAACCTGCATATTTTCCTTTATGTAAATAAATAAAAGACTTTTCGTCGCGGGTTCTTCCTTTTTCTACCAAAAGTGTAGAGTTTTCGTATTCTCCAATAAAGTCTAAAGCCGCAGCAACACGCTGGTTATAGTCGCTTACGCTTATTTCGTTTTGGCAAAGACCGCTACAAGTTTTTATTTTGTAATGTGAACATTGCGATACGCCGCGTTGTAAACCGGCATATTTTGGACACAAATCAAACTGGACGCAAAGCTCTTCCATAAATTTAATTGCTTCTTCGCGCGTGTAAAATTTCATCCAACTTACAGGAGAAACTTTGTTTTTATGAATAACAAATTGTTCAATTCCTTTTTGATTATGGTAGGAAGTAAGCGTGTAAGGTCGGCTTACTTTTTTTTGGGCTTTGTTAAATTTTGGGAAGTATTTTAAAATCAGTTCTGCTTCCCGAAGCAACGCCAACAACTCGCTGCCGGTAAGTTCATAATCAATGCTATGTGTAGCTTGCATCAATTGAAACTTACGATTGCTTTTTTCTTGAAAATGGCTTTTAATCCTGCTTTTTATATTTTTTGCTTTTCCAATATAAAGCGGTTTGCCTTCTTTGTCTTTAAAAAAATAGACGCCGGTAGTTTTAGGTAATTCATCAAAATCTGTATTCTTAAAATTAGGCGGAAGGTAAGAAGCGGCGGTACGCTGATTTAAAAAATGCGAAAACACTTTAAAATCGGTATCCAAACTATAGCAACGCTGAAAAAGAATTACAGTTGCCTCACAATCGCCACGCGCGCGGTGTTTGTCTAAATGCGGAATGTTTATAGAGCTGCAAATATTGCCAAGACTGTACGAAAACAAACCCGGAATAAGTTTTTTTGCCAAGCGAATAGTGCAAAGACGTTTCCTGTCAAAAGCTAACCCCAAAGCCTTAAATTCTGAACGGATAATACTGTAATCAAAGTTTACATTGTGCGCCACAAAAATGCAATCTTTGGTAATTCTGTCAACTTCTTCGGCAATTTCAGAAAATTCGGGGGCATTGGCTACCATCGCATCGTTAATTCCGGTAAGGGTTTCTATGTATAACGGAATGCTGCTATTTGGGTTTACCAAGCTGTCGAATTCTTCTATTACTTCTCCATTTTGCACGACAAGCACGCAGATTTCGGTAATTTTATTTCCTTTTATTCCGCCGCCGGTGGTTTCAATATCGGTAATGGCAAATTTAACGTCTTTCATCGTTGCAAAAATACACAATCTAAACAAGAAAGAAGGAATAAATACAAATTAAAGGAAAAAATCCAAGTTTGTTTTTGTGCTAATCGTAATTGAACAATGGAAGTAAAGAAACAAGAATTTAGAAATCATTTTCATGCAAGGAGCACAAAGCGAAAGACAAAGAACGTTAAGGTTTAGGAAAGTGAAATAGAATGAATAAATTATACTAATAAGTTGGTCTTTTAAAACCCTACCACGCCAATAAAGCTTTCTCGCTTAGATATTTCCAGTAGCGTTTAGGGATGTGTTGTTCGTGTAATTTTTTATTGGCGCGCGCTGCTATATTGGTGCTTTCAAAATAGTTTTTCCATAATTTTTGGTAGTTTAATTCTTCTTCCGTAAAAATGCTTTCCGGCGAATTTAAAATTTGTGCAGGTAAATCTAAATGTACAATTACTGCTTTTTGCAAATCGTAATAAATACCGTAATTTCTGCTTACATCATAAATACACCAAAGTTGATCTGCATAACGTTTGCTAAAATGCTTTTCTATAAGTGGTAAAACATTAAAGTCTGGCGAAATTGTAGAAAAATAAATCTCATCTTTGGTTTTTCTAAACCGTACAAAAGCTTCCATCCGGTGTTTTTCGCGACCTACTTTTTTATTGATTTGTGATAAGCGCAAAATTTCCGGCTCGGCAAAATTCTTGGCAATGCTTTTTTTAGCTTTAAAAAGTAATTGAATATAAGCTAACAATACTTTTTCCATATCGGGCAACTCGCTTAAAAAACCACGATAAATAAGACTTGCATCTTGGCTTTCGCCGAATTTTAAAATGCCTTTCCAAACACGTTTTGCTTTTGCATTACTAGAAATTACCTCGTTTTTTTTAGTAAAAAAAGAAGCTGCGTAGTTTTGGTCTGCAACTATTTTTGGACTGGTGGCGCGATAGTCATATACATCAAAAACGGCACTTAGAAAACCAATAAAACTTCCGTCGTAAACAAAGATTGTTTGCATTTGCATTAGCCAAACAAGTTTAATTGGTTAGATAGAGTAGTTTGGTACTTGCTGCTGCTTTCTGACAAAATGCGTTGTTTTATTTGTTGGGGCGTATAATCTTTAGACTCGAAAGTGCGCGAGGCGCAAGTCATAAAATATTTGGCGCGATTGAGTGCCATTCCCATTTTTTGTAAATGCTCCCAGCCTAATTTTCTATACTTTCTTGCATGCAGTATTTTATAAACAGATTTCATTCCCAAACCGGGCACGCGCGCCAACAGTTGTTTGTCTGCACGGTTTATATCTACGGGAAACACATGTAAATTCCGTAAAGCCCAACTTAATTTTGGATCGATATCACTGTCTAAATTCGGGTGATTTTTATGCAGTAATTCTTCTACTTTAAAGCCATAAAACCGCAATAACCAATCTGCTTGATACAGTCTGTTTTCGCGCAACATTGGAACTTCGGTACCTATTGGCGGCAAACGATGGTCGTATGAAATTGGAATATATCCTGAATAATAAACGCGCTTCATATTGTATTTTTTGTATAGATAAGTCGCGGTGTACATTACTTCGGCATCGGTTTCGTTGGTGGCACCCACAATCATTTGCGTACTTTGACCTGCCGGGGCAAAAACCGGACTGTTTTTAAGGTGTTTTTTTTCAGATTGGTATTTTACAATATCGTTACGGACTTTTTTCATAGGTTGTAAAAAGTCTTTTCTGTCTTTATCTGGTGCCAAGAGTTTTAAACCTTCTTTGGTAGGAATTTCTATGTTTATGGAAAGCCGGTCTGCATACAAACCAGCTTCATGCATTAATTCGTCGCTTGCGCCGGGAATGGATTTTAAATGAATATAACCGTTAAAATTTTCTTCTAAGCGTAGTTTTTTGGCTACGCGAATAAGCCGCTCCATCGTATAATCTGGACTTTTAAAAATCCCTGAACTCAAAAAAAGACCTTCTATATAATTGCGGCGATAAAAATTTATGGTAAGATCTACCACTTCTTGCACTTTAAAAGCAGCGCGTTTTATATCGTTGCTTTTTCTGGTAACGCAATAAGCGCAATCGAAAATACAATGGTTGGTAAGCAAAATTTTCAGTAAAGAAACACAACGACCGTCGGGTGTGTAGCTGTGGCAAATTCCCATGCCGTCAGAATTTCCCAAACCTTTCTTTTTATTTTTGCGATTACTGCCACTGCTAGAACAGGAAACATCGTATTTGGCGGCGTCTGCCAAGATGTTTAGTTTTTCTTTAATACGGTCAAAATTCATTAAGTAGGATTTATTACAAAAATAAGGAAAAAATCCTAATAAGAAGTTAGGTGATTAGTTAAATGGTAAATTAGTTTATTGGGTTTTATTTCCGCTTAAAGCTTCTATTAAACTGTATATTTTCTAGTGTTTGAAATTTTGGGATTTTACGAAACCAGAAACTCACCACCTAAGACCTATCAAAATTTTAATTAATTTTTTAAATTATTTCATTCTGATTTTATTAGTTTAAGGAAAAAATCATGAAGAATTTTGGCTTTTATATATTTACATTTTTTATAGTTTTTGGGTGCGTTGATACGAAGAAAAAGAAAACGACTACTACAGAAGGCGCACGCGACCTCAAAAACGAAACTGTTGAAACCAAACAATATCAAAGTAAAGAGTTTCAATTGCAAGCCAGCATTCCGCCAGAATATGCTATTTTAGAAAGCAAGCTACCCGGAGATGTTCCGGTGATTAATTTTTATGCGAAGAATTCTGGCGAGAAGCCACCATTTGCGTATCACGAAAAGCCCGGTCTAAGTTATATTGTGGTCATGCCAAAAGGTTTTGGTACCGAAACGCCAAATGGAAAAAGAGAGAAATTAGCAGAATGGAACGGGAGTTTTAAAACAGGATTTGCGCTTGATAAGGAAAAATCTACCATTTTTCTTCTGGAAAATGGTCAGGCTTGGGCCTACCTTTTAACGCCTGCTTCTCTCCCAAAGAATTGGGACGCGTACGGAAAAATTTTTGTTCATTTTGATGTAAACAATTTTGAAAGTAAATGTTTTACCCGAGACAACACCGAAAAACCGATGGCGCAATGTGAGGTAATGGGCGGCACAGACAGGCTAGCGCTTTATGGTGAGGTAGATTCTTTTTCCAAAAACAAAATAAACAGCATTTTAAAAGACTTGCAGTTCATTTCTGAAAGAGAAGTGAAAACACCTATTGCAGATTTGATAAAGGTTGAAAAACCATTGCCCAATATAGAAGTTACTTCCCCACTTAAAGTGGAAGGAAAAGCACGCGGAATTTGGTTTTTTGAAGCCAATGCCGGATTGCGCTTGGAAAATAAAGACGGAAAAACGCTCGCCGAAGGTAACATAACAACAAAGAATGGTTGGATGACAGAGGAGTTCGTTCCATTTACCGGCACCTTAAAATTTGACGCGCCCAACGATGAACGCGGCTATTTGATTTTTAAACGAGCAAACCCTTCCGGGAAACCTGAGAATAAAAGAGAATACCGATTACCGGTAATTTTTCCACCAAGGTAATTATAGTAAATAGAAAATTGGTTAATCTGGCTATAAGGGATATGCTTTAAGCTCTACGTTATAAGCTCAAAAAAAATCAAATCTCAGAATTTTATTTCAAAATTGAAGTTGAAAAGGAGTTGCAAATAGTTTTTTTATGATCAAGTTTTAATACACTCTCAATACACTAACCATACTTGAGCTATACTTAAGCTATACTTGAGCATTACCTAAGCGATGCTTTAAAAATTATTAAACTAAAGCAGCTACAATATAATATAAGCTGTAAGCAATAGGCTTTACGCCTTATGCGCAAAATATTTCAAATTTCAGATTTCAAAATTTTCATTTCAAAATTGACATAGCAATTGAAAATGAGTTACGATTAAAACTTTTTTTTTAGAAGCGTGTTTTAATACACTTCCAATACACTAACCATACTTGAGCTATACTGAAGCATCACCAAAACGAAGCTTTAAAGGTAATAATTAATAAACTTCAAACAGTCACAATATACATTATACAATTTACAGTATACTTCGTAAGCTATAAGCTATAAGCGATATGCTTTACGCTGTAAGCTAAATTAATTATCGAGTCTATTCAAACAAGCACACTATACAGTATACAATCTACATTATACAATTTTTAAAAACTGAACACCAAACACTGAACACTGAACACCGAACACCGAACACCGAGCACCGAACACCGAGCACCGAACACTGAATATCGAACACTCAATACTGAACCCAGAACCCTGTCAACTAACACGACAGCAAATTTGAAATTTGAATTAAAAAATTTGAATTTTGAAATTATCCAGAACCTACAACCCACCACCTAATATCTAAAAAATGATGTATCTTCGCAGCAAGAAATGGGGTGCTTGTTTTAACAGGCTGAGAGAATACCCAGGGCTTTGCCCGAAACCTGATCCGGATAATACCGGCGTAGGGATTTCTAAGAAAATCGGTAGGTAAATACCGGTTGTCTCTCCTTTTTCCCATTTCAGTAAAATAAAAAACAATGATCTGGGAATTTTTAACCAATCTTACCGTTCTTCAAATTGTAGGCACCAGCTTTGGCGTGGTGCAGGTTTTGCTGGCAAGAAAAAACAATATTCACAACTATTTATTTGGTATTGTATCAATTTTACTCAGTATTTGGGTGCATTACCAAACGCAATTGTACGCAGATATTTTACTGAGTATGTACTATCTGGTAATGAGTATTTACGGATGGCTCTATTGGCAATTCGGTAAAAAAAATAAACCCAGTCCTATTACCTATTCTACAAAAACAGATTTTTTAAAAGCAGCCGGTATTGTGCTTGGTTGTTTTGTATTGATGAGTTATTGGCTTAGTTTTTACACCAATTCAGATGTGCCCATTTGGGATGCAATCGTGAGTGCTTTTGCTTGGGCGGGAATGTGGTTAATGGCCAAACGTAAAATGGAAAACTGGATATTTCTTAACATTAGCAATGCCGTTGCCATTCCGTTACTAATCTATAAAGAGCTTTATATCTACGCCGCTTTAACGCTGTTTTTATTTGGCGTGGGCGTTTCCGGTTATCTAAAATGGAAAAAAATCATTAAAAATGAAGACAATTTACAACCAACAAATGCTTAGAGAAGCCTGTTTTAAAAAACAAGTTTTTCCCAAAAATGTATTGCAACATATTGCAGAAGAAAATCTGTGGAATATCTGGGTGCCCAAAAAATATGGCGGACTCGAACTAGGCTTAACCGCCGGTTTAGCCAAATTACAAGAACTCGCAAGAATAGATGGCAGTTTGGGATGGACGGTCACTTTGTGCAGCGGAGCCAACTATTTTGTAGGAAATTTAAAACACGAGGCTGCAGCCGAAGTCTTTAAAAACAAACAAAACACCATCTTAGGCGGAAGCGGAGGCGCTTTTGGTACTGCAAA
This sequence comes from Haloflavibacter putidus, assembly GCF_006546625.1. Classification (GTDB taxonomy): domain Bacteria; phylum Bacteroidota; class Bacteroidia; order Flavobacteriales; family Flavobacteriaceae; genus Mesonia; species Mesonia putida. Next base: position 89,762 of record NZ_VIAR01000006.1, on the reverse strand, counting down.
AAAGATGGGAGATTATTACGAAATTGACGGCACGTGGCATTATGCCACGGGAGCGCCGTATTTAACACATTTTACCCTAAATGCCAAAATCTACGAAAACGGCGAACCCCTAACCAACCAAGACGGTTCGCCACAAATACGTTCTTTTATTTTACCCAAAGAGAAAGTGAGTATTATCAAGAATTGGAATACCATTGGTTTAAAAGCCTCTGCTACAGACTCCTTTCAGGTAGAAAACGTCAAAATACACCAAGACTTTAGTTTTTTGTATAACCAATTTTACCATCCGCAAGCTATTTTTAAGATTCCATTTTCCTTGTTTGCAGATCTAACCCTTTGGGTAAATTACATTGGAATGGCACAACATTTTTTGGAAGAAGCCGAAGACTCTGAAACATTAAAGGCCTTTAAAAATTTAGCCACTACAAATAAAAATTCCGAAGAAAGTGTACAAGCTTATGCCAAAACGATAGAAGAAAAGCTTTCCGAAAATCAATCCATAACCAAAAATTTTATAACCAATGTACACCAAGCAGCCGTAAAATTAGTGCAAGAGCTTTCGCGGAATATTATTGCTTTACATCCGCATTTGGGCATTAAAGCCATAAAACAAGACCAGCAATTACACCAGATTTTCTGCGATTATTTTACCGCTACGCAACATTATATTTTTAGTGAGCGGAGCAACTAGTTCACTAATATTTAAAAATAAAATTTTGTAAAAATGAATGTATATAAATCTCCAAAGGTCTATATTTGTGCATATCCTATAAAACTATGAACTTCGAGAATAAACCTAAAATAGGTATTGGGAGCTATACTGCTGCTGAAATAGCACACATTTTAGGTGTGTCTTATAGCAAGGTTTTTAATTGGATGAATATTTATTGGGATAAGCAATTGGGCGATACGTACGGAGATAAATATTCTTGGGTGACTGAAGGTAAAAGAGCCGTTAGTTTCCACACGTTCGTTGAGTTTTATGTAATGATGCGGTTTTCTGAAGCTGGTGTAAAACCTAAAGAGGTTTTAAAAGCGCATAAAGAGCTTTCAGAAAAATTTAAAACACCTTTTCCCTTTGCATTAAAACCTGTCTTAGAAAGTATAAAAACAGATAAAAAACATATTTATTTTGAGATTGAAGGAGCTACAATGACTTTAGATGGGTCTAAGCAGTTAAATCTTGAACTTATTAAACTTTTCTTTGTTAAACTTGACTTTAATAGTGATGACTTGGCTTCTCGATATTATCCTTTAGGTAAAGATAAATCTATTCTTATAGATCCGGAACGTAAGTTTGGTCAACCTGTTTTTGCAGACAAAAACATACAACCTCAAATACTTCTTGAACATTACAAAGCCGGCGACCCGATTCCTTATTTGGCTAGTATTTATGATATCGAGGAGAGCTATGTGAAAGATGCTATTGAATTTTGTACTAAAAATGCAGCGTGACAGTCTATTTTGATGAAAACATACCACCGCATTTAGCAAAAGGATTTCATCTTATTCAAGAAAAAGAAAACCTAAAGAATGGACGGGTTCCTTTTTCTGTTAAAGTTTTAAAAGATGAATTTGGGCAAGGCACTAAAGATATAGATTGGATTCCACAAGTTGGTTTAGATCGAAATTTTGTTGTTACTCGCGACATAAATATAAACAAGAAGAAAGACGAACGCAACGCTTATCGTGAAGCTGGAATAGGAATGTTTTTTATTTACGGTACTTCCAAAAATGCCGGTTTAAGTGTATGGGAAATTTTATTTATTCTCGCCAAACATTGGGAAGCAATGATCAAAATTATGTTAGAAGATGATAAAGCATTTGCCTATAAACTCACGGCAAAAGGAAGGCCGAAAAAATTACCTTAAATAGGTAAATTAGTTATCAAAAACTTAAACACTTCCGTAATTCCGGTACTGCATCTCAAAAAAATTATACAATACTTCTGTTTTTACGGCAATGTCGCCGTCTTCATAAGTTGGGTAAGGGAGTTTACTGTAAAGAAAATCGTTGATGGCTTTTCTAACAGCGGCTTTGGTCTGACTCTTTTCTGTCCAGTTATCTACTTTAAACTCGTTTTCTTGTAGCTTTTTTAATAGATTTTTAGCTGCTTCTTTAACCTTTGCTTTTTCCTTATCGGTTATTTTTTTGCCTTTATTCAACATATCAAAAACGGCTAGCTCTGACTCGCTTAGGTTTTCTTTGCCCGAGCGTTTTTCTTCTTCAGATAAATCACCAAATAAGTTCAGCAGTTCATCGAATACTTCTTTTATGGATTTGTATTCTTTCCCTAAATTATAATCTTCGATAATTTCTTCATAGCGTTCGTAGAAGTCAATACGCAAAGGATTGTTTTTTGTGAGTGCATCTAGCTTTTTCTTGACGCGCTCTTGTAAAGATTTTACAGCAATGTTTTTATTGGATTTTAATTGGGCAAACTCCTCTTTAATCTTGTCAAAATCTAACTGACTTATATCGACTTGCTTGCCGTAATCTTCTACTTTGTCTAATTCTGTATTATAGGTTTCAATAGATTCGTTAACCACATCTTGCACTTGTTTGACCAGATAAGTAACATCTGCATCTTCTACTTTATCTTGAATTAAATTATATAAAGCATTAATCGCATCGCGTTGATCTTTGTAATCATAAATAGCTTTGTTGGGCATTAAGGCTTTGTACTTCTTAAAAACCTCTCTCGCCAACACGTTAAACTTATTTCGTGTATCTTGATTTTGACAAACCGCATTGTAGCCTCCTTGTAAATATTTAATACGATAAAGGCTATCTTCTGCTTTTGCTATTAAGTTTAAATCAAAATCGCAATCGTGTTTTAAAAATGAAACCGTGGCTGCAATGGTTTCCTCCAACTCTTCCACCAATTCTTCTAATGGTTTTACTGGAGGTTCGTCTATTGGTGGTGTGTCAGGATCGGGTTTATTTGCTGTGCCACCGCCGTAAATAGCTAAAGCATTTAATAAGGCTTTGTAGGTTTCAATATAATCGACGATTAAACCGTTGTTTTTACCAGCGTGTACGCGGTTAGCTCTGGCAATGGCTTGCATTAGGGTATGCGATTTTAAAGGTTTGTCGATATAAAGTGTCGATAGACTTTTGACATCAAAACCTGTAATCCACATCGCGCAAACAATGGCTAAACGGAAGGGGTTGTTTTCGTCTTTAAACTCTTTTTCTAAATCGCGCGTGTTCATTTTTTCACGATGCGGTTCTATATCTAAACCCCAATCTCTAAACTTCTTGATCTCGTTTTGCTCTGAACTGACAATGACTGAAATTTCGGTTTCTTTAACCCACTTTAAATCGCGATAAGCAATAATTTGTTCTTGCTCATCTTTGATATGAGAAATCTCTCTTTCTAATTTCTCAACATATTTTTTCCATTCGAGCGTTATGAAATCATACATTTTTACGGCGGTCACCTTGTCTAAAGCAATAAACAAAGCTTTTCCTTTATAACCTCTGGTATTAAAATGCTCCACCACATCTTTAGCAATGGCTTTTAAACGTTTGTTTGCCGTCAGAATAGGATATTCTCTTGAAAATAGTTTCTTTAATTTCTCTTCTTCATTATCATCTAAATCAAATTCCGAGATTTTACTTTTAATCTGCGTATCAATCTCAGGATTATCCAGCTTTAATTTTTCACCTCTATTTTCGTAGTATAAAGGAACCGTTGCACCATCTTCAATGGAGCGTTTGAAGTCGTATTTAGAAACATAGTCACCAAAAATACGTTTGGTGAGTTCATCATCTTTAAACAAAGGTGTTCCCGTAAAACCGATAAAGGAAGCATTAGGTAAAGCTTTACGCATATTCATCGCCAAGTTACCGCCTTGTGTACGATGGGCTTCATCTGAAATCACGATAATATCATCGCGTAAACTCAATTCTTCTTCAAAATTGAATTTATGAATGAGGGAGAAAATATATTTGTTATCGGTTTTTAAAAGTTCTTTTAAATGTTTTGCCGAAGTGGCTTTTGCTTCTTTGTTTTTGGCTGCACCCACGCCTTCATAAGTTCCATAAATCTGATCGTCGAGCTCAGTTCTATCGGTCAATAAAACAAAGGTGTAATTACTACTGATTTGCCTCGCGATCTTTTGGGTAAGAAATACCATTGAATAAGATTTACCCGAACCTTGCGTATGCCAAAACACACCTAAACGCTGAGCTTCTTCTTTATCAATTTCGCCTTTTGCAAATTTTTCTTTTAGGCTTTTTAAATGATTTAAAGCTTTGTTGACACCCAAAAACTGATGGTTTCGAGCGACTAATTTTGCGGTTTTATCTAAGGAATCATCATAAAGCACAAAGTTTTCAAAAATATCCAGCAAATTGTACTTGTCGCAAGTTCCCTTAATGACGGTCTCTAAACTGATCACGCCTTCTTCTTCCTCTTTAATACGTTTCCACTCGTGGTAATGCTCAAATTTAGATGTAAGCGAGCCTACTTTGCTTTCTATGCCATTGCTTAAAATGATAAAGGCGTTGGTGTGCCAAATTTTGGGTATGGTATCTTTATAATCGCTTAAATTGGTTTCGTAAGCCTGACGAATAGGAATATGATGCGCTTTGAGCTCGATAAAAACCAGCGGAATGCCATTGACAAAACCAACCACATCTGTCCTTCTTGTTCTACCCGAAACACCCTTGACCCATAATTGTTGTACGGCCAAAAAGTGATTGCTTTCAGGTGCTTCAAAATTGAAAACTTGTAGCTTTTTCTCTTTGATGAGTTCGCCTTTTTGATTTTTAAAGGTGACAGGAATGCCGTTTTTGAGCAAGGCATACTTTTCTTTGTTAATATCAGCCAAAGTTTTACTAGCTTCTGCTTTAGTAATTTCTTCGTAAGCTAGTGTATAAGCAATATCAGGTAAATTAGGGTTGAGCTTTTTAACCGCTTTTAAAAAATGATGCTTTAAGACAACCTGCTCTTGGTTGTCTCTCCCAATCGTGCCTAATGCACCAAAACTTTCATTATGAAACACATTGGCAGTTTGCCAGCCTAAACCTTGTAAAAGATTCATCGTGGTTTTCTCGATTAGCTTATCTTCGGAGTAGTTGTTGCTCATACTTCTAGGGTTCTGTTCATTAAACGCGGTAACAATAAGTCTCTGGCTTCTTTAAGGGATTGGTTTTGTTGTGCTAAATTTTTAAGTGATTCAAAGATTCCTTGTGTAAATGAATTAAATTCAAAAACAATTTTTTCAGATGGATTAATTATTGGCATTCTCCTAAAATTAGTTTTTGAAAGCTCTTTAAAGGTTGCTCCAGATGCATTAGCTTCTAACTCACTCTTTCTATTCATCAAATTAAATAAAATATAATATCGATAGTTATCGTTGTTAGGAATAATATTTATGAACCCTTGATTCGTGGAGCATTCGTTATCAATTAAACCAAACAATCCAATTGTAGCTCTACTTGACATTAGAATTGTTTTTGGCGGTAATAGCTTTGCTGAACTTTTTTTTAAACCAAGATCATTAATTTTCTTTGAACTATCCAATAACACAAGAGAACTACTTTTTGATAAATCTGTAGGTGAAAACCAATGAATATTTCCAGACTCCCAATATTCTGTTTTTTTAGTTGAAGGTGTTCCTCCTCCAATTGTTTTTGCAACATCTTGAATTGTTTGCATTTCCCACCCTTCAGGCAAACCTGTTTCAGGATTGATCGGTGTATTTTCGTGATTAGGGAATTTAAAATCGACAAACCATTCTTTATAAATGTGTTGGGCGGCTTCTTCTAAAAGTTTGATGCGTTTGAGGTTATTTTCTATCAAATCATCATAGGCGCTTAAAATAGAAGCGATCTTTTTTTGGGTTGGAAGGGGTGGAAGGTCTAATTTTATTTTTTTCACCCCTTGAATCGTTAATGCTTTTTGAGCCGCACCAATGAAAACATTATTAATTTTAGATTGTCCTAAATCTGAATTAAGAAAATACACAAGATATTTTGAAAGAAGTTTGTCATTAAAATTTCTAAACCAAATAAGATTACCATCTTTAAAATAAAAGTCATAATCTTCTTTTATCCAATAACATACACCTGATCTGTTACCAACAGATGATATTAAAGCATCCCCCTTTTGCGGTGCACCAAATTTTTCTTTTATGGAATCAAATTTTTCTTTCCTTATAAATACTTCATCTTTTGTAAATTGATTAAAAGCTTTATGTATGATTTCTTTTGACCTATAAAATGGAATTCCATTTTCAACATAATCCTTGGCAAAAATTCGTTTAGAAGATAAAACTTCACAATTGTCCCCTATTATTCCTTCTTTCCAACTCATATCCCCAACTCGGTTAAATCCATTTGTATTTTGCTCGCAAGGTCAACAGCCTCCTCATCAAGCAGTTGTAACTCTTGTTTAATTGCTGCCATACGTTCGTCAAAATCAAAACCTTCTTCCTCCTCTACAGGTGCAACACCTACATAACGGCCTGCGGTCAGGCTGTAATCGTTGGCTTTAATCTCATCACGGTTTACTACTTTACATAAACCAGGCACATCGGTGTAAACGCCATCTGGAAAGCGTTTTTGCAGCCATTCTATTTCTTTTTCAAAATACAAATGTTGTTCAACTGCTTCCGTAAAGGTTTTTAATACTTTTTCTAAAAGCTCGCTTTCCTTCTTTAATTGTTTACGCTTGCTGGCTTCTGCTTTTGCTTCTTTCTTATTGGCCTCTAATTGTTTTTTTACCGCTTTGGTTAGTTGTGTTTTCCATTCTTTGGCTTGGGTTTTCTTGTCGCCTGTATTGTATTCTGCTTGAGAATCTGCTGCAATATTTAAAGTCGTCTTTGTCTTTTCTTCTAATAAATTGTTTAAATGTTCAACACCTTCTTTGGCTTTGGCAAAAGCTTTTGCAGCCTTTTCTTGATAAGTATTAATGGTTTTTTCAAACAAGCTGCTATCACCACGGTACAAACTTACTATGGCGTGAATGTTTTGTAATTGTTCATCGGTAAAATCGTGAAGATTAGAAGAGACTTTTCTGTAAACATCTCTCAGGTCAAGCATTAAAGTTTGATTGGCACGCTCTGGATCTTGTTCTTTGGCGCGATCAAAAAACCAAAGTGAACAAGGTAAGGAACGCGTGTAAAAGAACTTGGTACCTATAGAAACCATCACATCAACAGCTCCCGTTTCTACCAATTCTTGACGTATTTTCTTTTCGGAGTGTCCTGCATCACTGGCAGAACTTGCCATCACAAAACCTGCTCTACCATTTTCGTTTAGGTAGTTATAGAAATACTGAATCCACAGGTAATTGGCGTTATCGTTTTTGGGTAAACCAAATGTTAAACGTGGGTCGTTTTTAACGCTTTCTTTTTTCTTATCTACCCCATCTACATTAAAGGGCGGATTTGCCATCAAAAAATCGCATTTCCCTACTAAATCGTGATGATCTTGATAAAAAGTGTTGCCTTGCATAATATTGGCGTCCAAGCCGTGAACTGTCATATTCATTTTGGCGAGTTTAGTGTTGGTATCGGCTTTTTCTTGTCCGTAAAAAGTCACTTTTTGAGACGCATCTGTTTTGAGTTCCTCTTCAATAAAATGAGCGGTTTGTACAAACATACCAGCACTACCACAAGCAGGGTCGAAAACTGTACCGTGATTTGGCTCTATGATATTTACAATGGCATTTACCAAACTAGGCGGTGTAAAGAACTCACCACCTTCTTGTGCGCCGCTCATCGCAAACTTGTTTAAGAAATATTCGTAAATGCGCCCAAACACATCGCCTGTAACATTGTCCAACATCGGGTCGTTAAAAATACGTATCAAGCGGAAGAGCAAATCACTTTCAAACAGCATATAATCTTTTGGCAGTACATCTTCCAACACCTCGTACTCGGCCTCAATACTTTTCATTGCTTCGTTGAGATATTCTCCGATATCGGTACTTTCAGGAAGCTCGTTTATAGTTTTCCATTGCGCATTTTCGGGTAAGAATATCGCTTTAGCAGATAAAAAATCTGTTTTATTGACGGGTCTTTTACCTCTTTGTGGATGTGAGGGTAATGTTTTTTCAATCTCTTCTTTGGCCGTTATGAAACGGTTGTAGGCGTGACGTAAAAAGATTAAACCTAATACAGGAAAACTATATTCTGTAGCGGTTAATTTACTATTTGCTCGTAAGTCGTCGGCAGCCTTCCAGAGTCTATCTTCTAGCTGCTTGAGTTGTTCTTTGGTCATTAAATAATTCTCAGAAATTTATTCTAACTGCAAAATACAAAAGTTTTGGAGTTTAGCAGTGCTATGATTAGTCGCTTTTCATAGAAACTCTAAAACAAGCAAACGGCAATACGAACAAAACACCAGATTTTCTGCGATTATTTTACGGCTACCCAGCATCACATTTTTAGTGAGCGGTGAAAGTTTTTTTTGTATACAACTTTCATAATTATTTGGTTGGCTGTACGTAAAGTGGAAGAATAATTATGAGATAGATGGCTTTATGATTTTACAACGTAACCAGATAGATTGTAATATAAACAGTTTTTAGGTGAGGAAAAAGTTGTTTTGACTTTCTTATGGTATGAAGTTTTTAAAATATGAATCGAACGCATGAAGAGTCTGGCATATCTAAATAAGGTGCGAAGACGAGACGATAAAACTATGCACTTAGCTATTGAAGAACTTGAAAAGCAAATAAAAAAAGATGATTTTACTAAACCAAATCCTATATGCTGCTGCATCATTTATGGATTTGGTTTTTATTCTCGTCTGCTAATTGTAAAAATCACACTACCTGCTTTACAAGAAAATACTAGAAAAGTGTAACTTACCTAACAAACTCCGGCTTCACGGTCATAACCGGGATTTTAATATTTCTAAAAACATTCTCGGTAGTGGAGCCTACAAACATACTGGCCAATTTGCTGTGGCCGTGCGTGGCCATAACTACCATCTGTGCATTATTTTCAGCATATTCTACAATAGCCAAATGTGCCGAATCTCCCTTTTTAACAACAATAGAAACTTCTACACTATTGCCTGCTTCGTCTAGCAAGCGAAAATTTTTATCGGCAGAAACCGACTCTTCTTCAAATTGCAGTGTAGAAGTTTGTTCGCTTAAATACTCTTGCAAGCTTCTTAAAATATAAGTTTTAATAGCATCATCTTTATGCGTGTAAGGTATATAATCTCCCGGCATAATATGCGTAAAATTGGCTTTAGACACACTAAGCAAATCAATTTTGGCATTTCTTTTTGCTGCAAGCTTACACGCCAAAGGCAAGGCTTCCAAAGAAATGGCAGACCCATCTGTTGGTACAACAATAGATTTTATACCGGTGTCGTTCCCTTTTAAAACGCTCCATACCGGTACGTGCGAAATTCGCATCAGTTTTTCTGTAACACTACCTTTGTTAAAAATAGAATTACCCTCGCCGCGCGAAGCAATCATAATAAGATCGTAACGCCCTTCTCTGGCGCAAGCATTCACTTCATCGGCAGGATTTCCGCTTTTTAAAATAGTTTTTCCTCTATTTTCTTTCGGAATAGAAGCTTGCATTTCAGAATCTAGTTGGGCTTTCATCTTATCGCTAAACTCTTTTTCTTTCGATTCGTCTAAAGGTAAAGTTACCGCGTGTATATCCACCGGAAGGTAAAGCGGTTTAGGAATTACATAAATTAAATCTACACTTGCCTCAAAATTTTCCGCAATTTCTTCCGTAAAGCTATAAATAGCAGAAGCATTTTCTGAAAAATCGGTGGCTACTAAAATCTTTTTAATTGGTGTCATAATATGGTTTTAATCGGGTTAAACAAAAATATCTATTCTAAGTTATTAAGATTAACTCCTTTAACCAATGATAAATATCATAGACGCTGCTAAGTTTTCATTAAGGCAATTCGATTTTTCAAAATAAAAATTAAATCCGTGTATTTTGGCTAACTATCTTTACTGAATAAATTTTAATGTAGAACCTAAACCACAGTTTGTAAACCAGAAGCATACAAATATTGACATAATAGGATTTTTTTAGAGGATAAATTTTTATATTTATTAATTCTGAACGGCCAGCAACTAACCATAAAAATTCAATTGCGATGACACTCAACCAACTTATACAAACCAACGCTTGGGCAAGTGTAGCCGAAATTCTAGTAGAACTTTATCCTGCGGAAAAAGAAAATTTAGACGGTTATGCACTAGTCTATGAGAAATTAAAATTTCTTAATCCGGAAGAATGCGATATGTATATTGAATTAAAAAATGTAACCGACGATTTTGACGGAGAGCCTTATGTAGATATTTCCGGGAAATATAAAAATCCTAAAACCGAGGAAGAGAAATTTTCTATGGCTATAGAATTTACGCCTTGGAGCCAATGGTTGGGTATGGATATTTGTCCGGAAAGTATAGAAGAGTTTTCAGAACTCGAGATCATCGCGCATTGCCTTTACGAAATGACTTTCGCCGGTTTTGAAGAAAAGGACATACAAGAAGAACTAAATAATATTAAAGAAACAGCCGAAGAAGCTGAGCACCAAAATTCAATCGAAGAAGAAGATATCTCCGCCTATATAGACAATTTACTAAATGTCGAAGACGAAGAAGATACCAACAAAAACAAACCCGAATAAATAGGATAGAAAAAGCAAGTTCTCGCTTACTTTCCGCTTTTAGAAGATTTTTTATAAGAATATATAAAAAATACGAGCTAGAAAACCATTAAGCTCGCTTTTAATTTTCATAAAATCCTTTCAGCGTTATTTTTACAAAATAATACGTTAGGGATGCTCCATAGATACTCCATAGATACCTCATAGATAGTCCATCAAAATTATACGTATAAAACGTAAGAGCTTTTAGCGTTGTTTTTTACGGAATGCAGTATTAAAAATTAATTACTATATTTTGATATAGGGTTATTTTTCTTCAGTATAGCTACGCTTTTCCGTTAAGAATTTTGTCCCCAAATAGGTTTGGGGATTATTTCTCCCTACCCTTCGGGATTGGGTAATGCAAAAAAGAAAGAGTTTCAAATAAAGCGATTATATTTAATGAATTGAAAGATTATTTGGGAAAGGATTGGTTTAAAATAAAGAACTCGTCGACGCTCAAAAAAAGAGATAAGGCGTTAGAAGAGTGAACGTTGTCCGCCGAAGCTCGCCAATGCCAGAAATAAGCTTAAAATAAAAAAGCTCGCCGTCGCTCTAAAAAAAGAGCTATGGCGAGCGAAGATAATTATCACTAATAAATTATATAAACCGATAATTTAAATTAGTCTTTTATTTAAAAATGCTCTTCCCGATCCTGATTTAAGATATTTTTCAAAAGCAAAGGCTTTATATTTATCTCTAAATATAATTTTCGTAATGCAAAAAACAGGAAGTCTATAGCGAGTAGATTTTACTTTGGAAGAATTATGCTCTTTCAACCTGCGTTCCAAATTAGAAGTGCAGCCCACATAAATCGTCTTATTCTCACATTTGAGTAAATAAACAGTCCATTCTTCCATACATAAATATAAAACAATTTATTTATATTTAATTAAAGTTATGTCGAGTGGAGCTCGCTGTCGCTCAAAAAAAAAGAGCTATGGTGTTCGAAGAGTGGACATTGTCCGCCGAAGCTCGCCAATGTCAGAAATAAGCTTAAAATAAAAAAGCTCGCCGTCGCTCTAAAAAACAGAGCTATGGCGAGCGAAGGTGGAGTCGGGGAGACTCGAACTCCCGTCCAAACAAGCAATTCAATAGCTTTCTACACGTTTAGTTTTTACTTAAATTGTCGGGAAAAATCTGGCAAAAAACCTCCTAATTTTTCCGTAACCTTTAGAATTTCGGTATTCCTTAAAGGTGTCAGAATACCTAAATTTACTTTATCGGTGCCTCTGGTGCGAATGCCGTAAATTAAGGCCTTCGCGAGACATCTTGGTTCCCGAGCTTCTCGGGACTAAGGTAATCCTACTATAATTCGGATTACGCAGCCAAGGCGTAATTATTATCGCCGTTTAAAAAAGTGTGAAATATGAGATTTACGAGCTGTATCCCAGCGCTCGACGTGCTTACTACTCAATTAGACTCGCTGTCAAAACCAAGTCGACCCCATATATTCCTGCGAAAGCAGTAATCTTTTTCATTGCCATTGCAAACGCATTACCGGCAAAGAGCAAGTTATTTATTTAAGTCAAAAGTTTTCGGGTTTACGCTCATAAAATAATAACTATAAACGCAAACCTAACATCCAATCTTAGTAAGTTTTTATCAAAGAACAAGTTTAATCTTTTGGGCGTTCCCTCCCCAATTTTAATTGGGTAGGGCGGGCTATCCGTTGCAATTCCTCCCATCAACTCTAAAAAAGAGTTGAAGCTGCGGGATTTCCACTGCTATCCCTAACGCAAAAACAAAACCCAATACACTAAAAGAACTTTTTACTTCCTTCCGCGGAAGCGTGGCAAAGATACAATAAAATCTTATCTTTACCAGCCGCCAATTATAAAGCAAAGCGTATGCCAAGATTTATATAAAACGCAAAAAAATTTAAGACTTTTTATGAAATTAGGAATTATTAAAGAACGCAAAACACCACCCGACAGAAGAGTGGTTTTTTCTCCAGAAAAATTAACCGAATTACAACAAAAATATCCCAAAACAGAAGTACGTGTAGAAACCTCCAACATCCGAATTTTCCCGGATAAACAATACAGAGAGCGCGAAATCCCGGTAGTAGAAGACCTTTCTGATTGTGATGTTTTATTAGGCGTAAAAGAAGTACCAATAAAAGCGCTTATTCCTGAAAAAAAATACTTTTTCTTCTCGCATACTATCAAAAAACAACCCTATAACCGTGATTTGCTGCGGGCTGTTTTAGAAAAAAACATACAACTTTATGACCACGAAGTAATTACAGATTATACCGGACATCGTTTAATTGGTTTTGGGCGTTATGCAGGAATTGTTGGTGCATATAACGGTTTTCGTGCATTAGGCCTGCGAGAAGGTACATTTAACCTCACCAAAGTAGAAAACCTAAGCGATTATAAAGCGGTAGTAACAGAGTTGCAAAAAGTAAAGTTGCCTAAAAATTATAAAATTATACTTACCGGTGGCGGAAAGGTGGCCAATGGTGCCAAAGAAATTTTAGAACACCTAAATTTAAAAGAGGTGAACCTACAAGATTACTTGATAAATACTTTTGACGAGCCGGTTTTCTGCCAAATTGAAGTCTTAGATTATAACAAGCCAAAAAACAAAAATAAACTACCCGATAAATACGATTTTTACAACAATCCCGAAGATTACGAATCTAATTTTATGCGCTTTGCCAAAGTGTCTGATATGTTTATAGCCGGACATTTTTATGGCGATGGCGCTCCAAAATTCTTCTCTCGGGAAGATGCTAAGACACCGGAATTTAAAATTAATTTGATAGCAGACATTAGTTGCGATATAAACGGTCCGGTGGCCAGCACCATAAAACCATCTACCATAGCCGAGCCTTTTTACGGCTACGACCCGCAGACAGAAAAAGAAGTTGAATTTGATGCTCCCGGCGCTATTACGGTTATGGCAGTAGATAATTTACCATGCGAGTTACCAAAAGATGCCAGCGAGGGCTTTGGCGAAATGTTTTTAGAACACGTAATTCCGGCTTTTTATAACGACGATAAAGATGGTATTTTAAACCGGGCATTAATGACTTTTAACGGCAAACTAACACCGCGTTACGAATATTTGCAAGATTTTGTAGACGGAAAAGAATAAAAGATTGTAAGCAAAAACAGCTATCTCCAAATCAGGTTCACTACCTTATTTTTTTTGGAAATAGCTGTTTTTTAGCTTTTTTAAATTCCGTAAAGTCTTAAGATTTACTTTCTTCTTCAATAAGCTCTACCATCATTTCTATCTCTTTTAGCAATTTATCGTTATTTCCGCTATAGCCTACTTTTTTAAACTTAATTTTGTTGTCCGGTCCTAAAATTATTTTGGTAGGAATACCTTCTATACCATAATCTTGAGCCGTTTTAAAGCTGCGTGATTTTTCTTTTACCGGCTTATCCATCACTACCCAAAACGGATAATCTTTCTCTTTAAGAAAGCTGCTAACGCGTTCTTTACGCTGCTCCATTGTTCCGTTTTCCAAAGTATTTACAAATATAAATTCTACGTTGTCGTTGTCTTTATATTCTTCTACGGCGTTTTTCATACCGGGGAAAGACGCCAGGCAAGGTCCGCACCAAGTTGCCCAGAAATCTAAGATCACGGTTTTACCTTTTAAATCTTGTAGAGAAACTTGTTTTCCCTCTAAATCCTGCAAATTAAAATCTGCTGCAGTTTTAGATAGCATTTCTTTTTTTAATTCGCTTTTTAAAGTTTCGTTGGCTTCTTCTTCTAAAGCAGCCAATTCTTTTTCTGCTTCTTCTTTAGAATTATTCAGGTTTTGCTTGGCTTCTAAATACCAGTCTTTAACTTTTTTGGTAGCTTGATTGGTTTTTACAAAATCTGCAGCCGCATTAGCAGCTTTTTCATATTTTTCAGCTTCTACCAGAAATTGTATAAGGCGCTCATTCATTTCGGCATCCTCCATTTTTTTTGTTGCCTTCTCTTGGTAAGAAATAGCTTTGTCAAGCTTACCTTGCTTGTGTAAAATAAACGCGTAGGTGTCTGCATACATTCCCCAGCTGTTGTCTAAATTTTCTTTATATTCTTTAGCGGTAAGTATTTCTCTTCTGTCATTTTGTTCCTCTTGTTCCTTTTTTATAATCTCAAGTGATTCTTTAGAGAGTTTAGCTGCCATTTCCAAGTTTTCTCCTTTTTCTGCCATCTGCCAAGCAGCAGAATTATACACCTGACTTTTTATGCCTTTATGTTGAATTTGTTGGGCATATTCTTGCATTTTTTCATAATTGCCTTGCTCTTGGTAGGAAGAAGCAATGGCGCGTAAAATAAAGTCACGCTCAATTTCGGGATTGTCTACCTTTTTATCGTAGTCTTCTAGAACCTTTACTTTTGCTTCTACATCTGGTGCCGAAAATGCCTGCTGAATTAAAGTTCGTTGTGCCATTTCCCCTTTAGGGAAATTACTGATTAATGCCGTTTGTAAAGAGTCTGCTTTCTTTTGCTGTCCGGTAATAGCATACATGCGCATTAAGTTCTGCGTTTCTTCTTCGTTTAGATCTTTGTCGTTTTCGTAACTTGCCATTCTAGATTGCGCGTAAGCCTCTGCTTTTTCTGGTTTGTTTTGCTGAAGAAATTGTAAATAACGTGCATCCCAATCTTTTTGTAAGTCGGGGTTCTCTTTTAAATCTTTTTCTATTAAAGCCATAGAAGAATCTTTAGAGATTTCAAGCTTTTGGTTAGCGCCCAGACCTTGGTAGTACATACCTAAATTTGCATTACTACCCGGCAAAATTTCACCTTTTTCGTTATATAATGCTGTTGTATAGCCTTTGGCTGCATTGTTGTCTACACTGTCTGCTACCTTAAACCTAAACGCTATAGCTTTGGCAGAATCTGGTACTTTAAAGTTGGCAACCCACGTATTGGCAGAGTCTTTTAAAGAAAGATCTTCTGCATAGGTTTTACCATCTTTCATGTAATAATAAGCCGCTTCTACAGTAGAAGCATCATTATTATAACGTAACGCCAAGTTTTTCCCCGGTTGTGGTTTGGCTTCTTTTAAGTGTAAATTTCCAATTTGCTTGCTTTCAGATTGGCGTTCTTTTTGGTCGTCTTGGCAAGCGAAGACAAAAAATAAGCTGCCTGCCAAAAGTAAAAATGTGGATTTTTGCATGAGTTGGTTTTTATAAATAAGCACGAAATTTACAATAAATTATCTAAATTTTTGAAATAATTTGTATGGTTTTGTTGCCTGTGTAGAAATATGTGTAAAATTTTTAAAATTGTAAGGTTATTTTACAATTAATAAAGGAACGCTTAACTCTTGATTAAAAAGCTCTTCTACCAGACTGCCTATAAGAAGAGAAGAAATATTATTGGTCCCCCGGTCTGAGAGCACCAGCAAATCCGGTTTTTTTCTATTAGCTTCCAACAAAAATTTTTGACTGATGTTCTTTTCTTTAGCGTGAAAGAGCAGCAAATTTTCTGCGGGAAAAGAACTTAGCTTCTTAAAAAAACGCGTTGCTTTTTGCTGCAAATGGTTTTCGATTTTTGGAACTGCAGTGTCTTGGGTTAAATACGGACTAAATTGATGTGGTACTTGATAAACATGAATAGCACGTAGCTGTACAGGGTATGTTTTTTGAAGTGGTTCTAAAAAACGAAACGAGCGCTGTGAATGTGTAGAAAAGTCTGTTCCTATCCATATATTTTTCAACTCATAACCAGAGGTTTTCGGTATTAAAGCAATATGTGATTTGAGCAGCCGCAATAATTTAGCGGTTAAGGTTCCCGAGCCATCTGCTTCCTCTTTGTTTCCCACGAGGGTTAAGTCTATTCGGTATTTATTTACAATATAATCAAGAAGTGATTCTGTATTGCTGTCTTCTGAAATGAGTACTTCCCATGAAATTTTGGAAGTAAACAACTTTTCGATTTTTTCTTTAAGCTCTTCTCCTATTATTTGGTCGAGGTTGATTTGCTTCAGTTCTTCATCAAACAAATCTAAAATTTCATATTTTTTAATGTTGTGAACAAAAAAAACTTTCTTGGCTTCCAATTTTTCGGCAAGGGAAGAACTATATTTGATTAAATGCTCATCTAAAGACGTAAGATCTAAAGCGACAAGAATGTGGTTTAAGGTTTGCATAAGTCTTATTCTTTTTTCTTTCTACGGTCTACAATCTCTTTCATGATTTTTTGGTAATCGTCCAACTGTTTTTCGGATTTCTTACTTTCTAGCTTTTTAAAATCATCTTTCAAACCTTTATAAAGCGAAAAACACATAACGGTTAAAACAATAGCAAACGGCAATCCGGTTACAATAGTTGCGGCTCGTAAAGCGGCTAAGCCACCACCTAAAAGTAGGGCTGCGGCAACAGCGCCTTCTATGATAGCCCAAAATACCCGCTGTTTTACCGGAGAATCTATTTTTCCTCCTGAAGTTAAATTATCAATCACTAAAGAACCGGAATCTGAAGAGGTAATAAAAAAACCGGCAATTAAAATAATGGCAATTATGTTGATTACTGTGGCTAAGGGGTAGTCTTGAAAAAATACAAAAAGTGCGGTAGAAATATCGTTTTGTACTGCCGTAATAATTTGGGTGTCGCCCGCCAAAGCTTGTTGTAGAGAAACACTTCCAAAAGTAGACATCCAGAAAAAGGTAACTACAGATGGCACCAAAAGCACTCCCAGTATAAACTCCCGAACTGTTCTCCCTTTCGAAATACGGGCAATAAACATGCCTACAAAAGGAGACCAACCAATCCACCAGCTCCAATAAAAAACAGTCCAATCATTTTGCCAGGAGGTTCCTTCAAAGGTTTCGCTCCACATAGAAATTTTTAAAAAACTGTATAGATAATTTCCGGTGTTTTCTACAAAGGCTCGAAAGATAAAGATAGTGGGGCCTAAAATTACCACCAATAATAATAATAGCAGAGCGATACGCATATTCCATTCGCTTAATATTTTTACACCTTTGTCTACTCCCAAAATTACTGAAGCGGTTGCAATGGCAGTAATAATTACAATGAGTAAAATCTGCACATAAACAGAATTGGATATATCGAAGACAAAATTTAACCCGCTAGCCATTTGTTGCACACCAAAGCCTAAGGTAGTTGCCAAACCAAACATGGTAGCCAAAACGGCTAATGTGTCTATCATATTACCAATAGGACCGTGTATGCGACTCCCTAAAAATGGATGAAAAATAGATCGTATGGTTAAAGGTAAACCTTTGGAGTATGTAAAATATGCTAATGCCAGACCTACTAATGCATAAACGGCCCAAGCGTGAAAACCATAGTGTAAAAAGGTAAAGTTCATAGCTTCGTGTGCTGCTGCAATTGTATTTGGAGCGGCCGTGGGCGGATCTATTAAATGCTGAATAGGTTCTGCGACGCCAAAGAACAATAATCCTATACCCATACCGGCGCTAAATAACATAGCAAACCACGAAATTTTTTTAAACTCGGGTTTTGCTTTCTGGCCGCCAATACGCAACCGGCCGTATTTACTAATGGCCAGAAATATCAAAAAGACCAAAAATATATTGATGCAGAGTATAAAAAGCCAGTCGGTTTTATTGGCAACGCTTTCCTGAACCTGTGTAAACACAACTTCTGCTTTTTTGTGGAAAATAATAGTAAAAACTACACTAAGAACTATGATTAAGGTTGAACTAAAAAATACAGGCGGATTAATTTCCAATCCCAAAATAGATTTATGATTATCTCTGCGAGTAACTTTTTTGGCCATAGTTTGAAGAATTTTTAAAAAAAGAGCTAAAAGCTTAGTCTTTTGTCTACAAGATATAAAAAAACAATTAAAGCAGCTATTATTCCAAAACGATCAACATTAATTAAGGAGGGTTATATTAGAGAATAGGTGTTTTTTCAAACTAACAATGTGAGGTTGTAATTAAATTCGTTCATTTTCCATTCTATTTCCTTACTCATAACTTCCATAGTTATGGTTATGCCAACCAACCACAGCATCATAAAACGAAAAAGCAACTTCATTTTTTATAGGTCATTGCAAAATTAAATTGGTATTAGGTAATAAGTGATAGGGAGATTAGCTATAAGCTTTAAGTTCTATGTCCCCGTTGTAAATGTCTAATGTCGTATAAATTTGCATTTTAAAATTTTCGCACTGGAGAACTCAAAATACAATACTAATGACTCAATATTAAGTACTAATTTTTAAACTACTCAAGACTAGCCACCAACTTTCTTATCTTTACCAAGCGGGTGAGTAAATTTTCTAGATATTGTAAATCTAACATATTGGCACCATCGCTTTTGGCATTGGCTGGGTCAAAATGGGTTTCTATAAACAAGCCGTCTACTTTATTTACTACGCCCGCGCGAGCAATGGTCTCAATCATTTCCGGTCTTCCGCCGGTAACGCCGCTAGATTGATTAGGCTGTTGTAAAGAATGGGTTACGTCTAAAACCGTTGGTGCATATTGACGCATAGTAGGAATACCTCTAAAATCTACAATCATATCTTGATAGCCAAACATCGTTCCGCGATCGGTTAACATTACTTGCTGGTTATTCGAGTCGGTTACCTTTTTTACCGCGTGTTGCATGCTTTCCGGACTCATAAACTGACCTTTTTTAAGATTTACAACTTTACCTGTCTGTGCTGCTGCCACCACCAAATCTGTTTGCCGCACCAAAAAAGCTGGTATTTGTAAAACATCTACATATTGTGCTGCCAGATTCGCATC
Source organism: Haloflavibacter putidus (assembly GCF_006546625.1). Lineage (GTDB taxonomy): Bacteria > Bacteroidota > Bacteroidia > Flavobacteriales > Flavobacteriaceae > Mesonia > Mesonia putida. The sequence goes on along the minus strand of NZ_VIAR01000006.1, from coordinate 70,408 downwards.
GCTTACTTCATGAATATCTGTAACGGTAGGAACTTGGAAGGTTTCAGAAACTTTTCGTAAAATTTTTAGTGCTTTTTCATCGCCAATTCCTGTAAAACTATCTATCCGGCTGCGGTTAGCTTTTTTAAAACTACCCTTAAAAATATACGGAATCCCTAATTTATCGGTAATAGAACAAACTTTTTCTGCAATGCGCAAGGCCATATCTTCGTCTTCAATAGCGCAAGGTCCGGCCAGTAAGAAAAAGTTGTTTTTATCGGTATGTTTTATCTGCGGAATTAAATCAAGTTTCATAGTTTCTTCCTTTTAACCGCAAATATACAGAAATACCAGCTTTTTTTAATAGATGATGAGAAATAGCTTTGTTGATTGGTGAATTTGCCGATTGGTTAATTAGGAGAAATTAAACGCTGTACGCTTTAAGCCGTAAGCTGTAAGCAAATGTATTTTGTAGATTGTATATAGTATAAGACGAGCTAAATTTAAAATTTGCAATGAGAAATTTGAATTTTGAAATTCCTACAACTTAAATGGTTTAGGCTATAAGCTATAAGCGAATATATTATAAATTTATAGTTTATAATGCGAGCTAAATTTAAAATTTGAAATAAAAAAATTGCATTTTGAAATTGCTAAAACCTAAATCCTATCACCTACAACCTAATTATCTAATCTTAAGTTGCATACAATCAATAAAATATGTAGCTTAAGCTAAATGCAGAAAAGTAAAAAATGTGTATTTATTAAAAAAAAATAATTCTACATTTGCAGCCTTAAAAAAATAGCTTATATGACAGCAATTAGAAATATTGCAATTATTGCCCACGTAGACCACGGTAAAACAACTTTGGTAGATAAAATTATGTACCACTGTCGTTTGTTTAGAGACAACGAAAACACCGGAGATCTTATTTTAGACAATAACGATCAAGAACGGGAACGCGGGATAACCATTACTTCCAAAAACGTAGCAGTTACCTATAAAGACACAAAAATTAATATTATTGATACTCCCGGTCACGCCGATTTTGGCGGAGAAGTAGAACGGGTACTCAATATGGCAGATGGCGTACTTTTACTGGTAGATGCTTTTGAAGGTCCAATGCCACAAACGCGTTTTGTACTTCAAAAAGCAATAGATTTAGGTTTAAAACCTTGTGTGGTGGTAAATAAAGTAGATAAAGAAAACTGTACCCCGGACGAAGTGCACGAAAAAGTGTTCGATTTAATGTTTGAACTGGGCGCAGAAGAATGGCAATTAGATTTTCCTACCGTTTATGGTTCGGCAAAAAATAATTGGATGTCAGAAGATTGGAAAAAAGAAACCGATAGTATAGAACCATTATTAGATATGGTTTTAGAACATATACCAGCACCAAAGGTAGATAAAGAAGGTACGCCACAGATGCTAATTACCTCTTTAGACTTTTCTTCGTTTACTGGACGTATTGCCATTGGCCGTTTGCAACGCGGTACTTTAAAAGAAGGCATGCAAGTTTCTTTGGTAAAACGTGATAAAAGTATTAAAAAAACAAAAATTAAAGAATTACACGTTTTTGAAGGTCTGGGAAGACTAAAAGTAGCAGAAGTACAAGCAGGCGATATTTGCGCCGTGGTTGGCTTAGAAGGTTTTGAAATTGGCGATACTATTGCCGATATAGAAAACCCCGAAGGTCTAAAAACCATTAGCATAGACGAGCCTACAATGAGTATGTTGTTTACCATAAACGATTCGCCATTTTTTGGTAAAGATGGTAAATTTGTTACTTCCCGCCACATTAAAGAACGCTTATATAAAGAACTAGAAAAGAATTTGGCCTTACGTGTGCACGAAACAGACAGCGCAGACAAATTTAATGTTTACGGTCGTGGCGTAATGCACTTGGCAGTTTTGGTAGAAACGATGCGCCGCGAAGGTTACGAACTGCAAATTGGTCAGCCGCAAGTAATTATAAGAGAAATTGATGGTGTGAAATGCGAGCCAGTAGAAGAGTTAACCATAGATTTGCCAGAAGAAGTTTCCGGTAAAGCCGTAGAAATGGTAAGCATGCGTAAAGGCGAAATGCTAAGTATGGAAGCCCGTGGCAACCGTATGGTATGCGAATTTTTAATTCCGTCGCGCGGTATTATTGGTTTACGTAATCAATTACTAACTGCAACTGCCGGCGAAGCAATTATGGCGCACCGTTTTAAAGAATACCAGCCGTTAAAAGGCGACATTCCGCAGCGATTGAACGGCTCGTTAGTTTCTATGGAAAAAGGAACCGCTATCCCATATTCTATCGATAAATTGCAAGATCGCGGTAAGTTTTTCGTAGATCCTGGAGAAGATATTTACGAAGGACAAGTAATTGGCGAAAACTCTCGCCAAGACGATATGACGGTAAACATTACCAAAACCAAAAAACTGTCTAACGTACGTTCTTCCGGCGCAGATGATAAGGCCAAAATCGTGCCTGCCATCAAGTTTAGCCTAGAAGAAGCTTTAGAATACATTCAAAAAGACGAGTATGTAGAAGTAACGCCAAACCACCTGCGTTTGCGTAAAATATATTTAAAAGAAGTAGACCGTAAACGTTATAAAATAGTGTAAGGTTTAGTGTCAATTCAAAATAAAAACCCTTTGCCTTTGTAGATAAAGGGTTTTTTGTTTTTTGGGTGTGCCCCTTCGGGTCGCGCTATCCGTTATATCTTTTTTAAAAAGCAAAAAAAGGATGCCACTACTATCGCTCACACAAGAAAAATAGCTTATTTTCGTCTAAAAAGTATTTTTTGTTGGAAGTAATACCGTATAATTCAGAAAGAAAAACCGATTGGGATAATTTTATTCGCCAGTCCAAAAACGGGACTTTTTTATTCTACCGCGATTTTATGGAATACCACCAAGATCGCTTTACAGATTTTTCCCTAATGGTTTACGAAAAGAAAAAACTGCTTGCCGTTCTACCCGCCAACAGGGTGGGAGACAAACTTTTTTCGCACCGGGGTTTAACCTATGGAGGCTTGGTGCTCTCCCAAAAAATAAAATTCGATAAGGTTTTAAGCGCTTTCCAACAAGTGCTGGCATTTTTACATTCAGAAAATATAAAAAACTTACAAATAAAAGCAATACCAAAAATTTATCAGACTTATCCCTCTGATGAGATGGACTATCTTTTATTTTTACTGGAAGCCAAATTGGTTCGTTGCGATCTTTCTTCCAGTCTTGCTTTAGAAAATAAGTTAAAAATACAAGCCAACAGGACGCAAGGCAGTAAAAAAGCTCAAAAACAAGCATTAACAATCAAAAAAGAAACCAATTTTGAGTTGTTTTGGGAAGAAATTTTGGTTCCCAACCTAAAGAAAAACCATAATGCAAAACCAGTACATTCGGTCGAAGAGATAAATAAATTAGCACAATTATTTCCGAAAAGCATTCATCAATACAATGTTTACCAAGCCGAAAGAATAGTAGCCGGGGCAACGCTTTTTGAAACGGAAAATGTGGCGCACGTACAATACATTTCTGCAAATGCAGATAAGCAAAAATTAGGAAGCTTAGACTTTTTATTTCAGTACCTAATCGAAGAGAAATACGCCCATAAAAAATATTTCGATTTTGGAACTTCCAACGAAAATCAAGGTAAAAACCTAAACAAAGGTTTACAGTATTGGAAAGAATGTTTTGGCGCGCGGGCAGTGGCACAAAATTTTTATGAAGTAAGTACCAATGCTTATCACAAGTTAGATGAGGTGTTTATTTAAAACTCTAAAGTATGATTCCTTTCCTCGACCTTAAAAAACTCAACCAGCCTTACGAAAAAGCTTTTCAAAAAAGCTTTCAGGAGTTTTTAGCCTCCGGACATTATGTTTTGGGCAAGGCGGTAAAAGAATTTGAAACCCAATTTGCGACCTATTGCGGTGTTCAACATTGCATTGGCGTAGGTAATGGCTTAGATGCACTTACGCTTATTTTAAAAGCCTATATAGAATTGGGGAAACTGCAAAAAGACGATAAGGTTATGGTTGCTGCCAATACCTATATTGCCACCATTTTGGCCGTAAAACAAGCCGGTTTGCAACCTGTTTTGGTAGAACCGGACGAGAAAACTTTTAATTTAGATCCCGCGGCGGTAGAAAAAGAGCTGGATAAATCTGTAAAAGCTATTTTGGTAACCCACCTTTACGGACAATTGGCAGCTATGCAAACTTTACGGAAAATAACCAAAGAAAATAACTTAATCTTAATTTCTGATGCCGCTCAAGCCCACGGCGCAGAAGATGCAAACGGCAAAAAAGCCGGAAGTCTGGCAGATGCTGCAGGTTTTAGTTTTTATCCTACCAAAAACCTTGGAGCTTTGGGAGATGGAGGCGCGGTTACCACCAATAATAAAGAATTGGCAAACGTAATTTCTAAGCTTAGAAATTATGGAACTTCGTCAAAGTATGTAAATGATTATGTGGGTGTAAACTCGCGTTTAGACGAAGTGCAAGCCGGGTTTTTATTAAAAAAACTACCTGCTCTCGATAAAGACAATTCCCATCGGAGAAACATTGCAAAACGCTATTTATCGGAAATTAAAAATGAAAAAATAAAACTTCCTTTTTGGGATAGAAATAAAAATCACGTTTTTCATTTATTTGTAATTCGAGTAAAAAACCGGAAGGAGTTTTGTGACTATTTAGAAAAAAATGAAATTGGGTATTTAATTCATTACCCAATTCCGCCGCACAGGCAAAAAGCTTTACAAGAGTTTTCTAATTGTAGTTTCCCCTTTACGGAAAAAATTAGTCAAGAAGTGCTCAGTATTCCTATGAGTCCGGTGATAGAAGAAGAAGTGGTTTTAGAAGTAATACGAGTCTTAAATTTGTATTGATTTGCGCCACAGCAATTTTCTAAAATAGATATTCATCATAACAAAATGAATGAAATAGGTGGTAAAATAAGCAATTGCCACTCCAGTAAACCCGCTTCTAGCTACCCAGAAATTAATAGACGCGTAGAAAAGCAATGCCCAACCAACCTGGAAAAAAATAAAAGCTTTTGCGTGAGCCTTGGCAATTAATAAATTCCCTAAAATCCAACCGTTTATTTTCAAAAAATCGCCCATTAGTTGAAACAGAAATAAACCGCTAATAATTAAAAATTTTTCAGAATAGATTAACTGAATAACAAAGTCACGTAAAAAATAGAGCCCTAGGGCTGCGATAATGGACAGAGGAATTGTTATTTTCCAAATTTTAAAAATTTCTTTACGTAGATATTTGACGTTTAATTTTGAAAAAGTGGGGAGTAAATACAAACCGAAAGCAGAAGTTAAAAAAGTCAGGTAAATTGCTGAAATACGCCACATTGCCTCCCAATATCCGGCATAATCCAATCCGAAATGTACGGTGAGGTATTTTCGAACGGCAATCAAAGTAATCGATAAAGAAACCGTACCGCTAATAAACATAGCTGAGAATTTTAAAAGTTTGCGGAACTCAGATTTTTCAAATTTTTGCTTGATCCAATCTATTTGAAACGATGATTTTCTTAGAAAAAAGAGCGCCACGCTAAAATTGATAAACTGATTGATTCCCAAACTATATAAAACACCGGTTATGCCAAAAAAATAAATGAAAGCAATAGTCAATAAGGATCCACAGATGTTGGCTATAATCGAAATGAGAACATAGCGTGTAACTTCATGCAAACCGTTTAAAATTCCCAACAGAGAAGTAAAAAGCACCATAGGAATGATACTAAAGCTCACCAACATAAAAATCTCGCTGTAGGTTGATGAACCAAGTAGAAGCATTAAAATTTGATTTCTAAAAAAGAAAACCAATAAAGCCAGAACCACAGACATTACCAATTGTGCGATAAATGCGGTACTTAAAACCCGCCTGAGTTGTTCCGGTTTCTCTTGATTTTCTGCAACATATTTGATGATTCCCTTGTCTAAACCGAGTTGTCCGATGGACAAGCCCAATTTGAGAAAATCTTTGAACTGCCCAATAAGGGCAAAGCCTTCTGAACCTATATAAACTGCAATCAGTTTATTGGTTGCCAATCGCAGCACCATATTAACAACAGTATTTATACTTGATAATATAGAGGTTTTGAAAAAATTCATTCTTTGTTAAAATCTTTCCAAAGCTTAAACTCCATTTTTGTTACTTTTTTTAGTAACGCCACATCTTCGCTGAATAAATCATAAAGCCACGTGCGGTCTTTTTGACTGAGTTTAGGGAGTGTTTTGTTTGTTTTATTGAGGTTTAAGAAAATTTCTGTTGCTTTTTTCTTGTATTTTCTACGGAAATCTTTTGGAAGAAAATGCTTAAGTACATCGGATGTTTTATTTTTATTAAAAACCATGATCCGAATTTTTTTATAAGTCTTCGGAAAACGCAATTGGACTGTTTTATTTGACTTGATTTCTGGAATCTTGGCTAAGGGTGTTAATCCGAGAAAATTGAAGCATTCATTTAAAGTATCTAAAGGCTTTGTTTTTAGGTTTTCAAATAAGATTATTTTTACATTCTTAGAATCAAAAACTTCATAAAATCGTTCCATCCATTTACCATATAAACTGTATTGGTAATAGTTCTTTATAATCAATTCAGGTAGTACATCATCGGTAGAAGGTTCGTGTTTGTGATTTTCTAGAATTGCCTTTCGTAACGATTCATCCTCACTACCTAAACTTTTTAAATACGTGTAATGTGAATATGTGCGATCGATGGGGTTTCGTAAAATGAAGATGAACTTGGCATTTGGATTACCATATTTCTTTAGATTGATTTTGAAATTTTTAAAATAGAAATAACCTGTACTCGATTCGCCGTAATATTCAATACCTTTCTCTTTTTGAAAATAATCTCGAGAAACGCTCCAATCAGCGTCCATTTCTTCGCGATTTGCCATCGACCAAATATGCGGTTCTTTGTTGGAAGACATATTGATCTTCGGGTGTAAATTCAATAAATTATGCAAAGTACTTGTTCCAGATTTTGCTGCTCCTGGAACAAATAAATTGACGTCTTTTAACGAGAGTTTTAAGGCTGCCTCCACGTGTCTATATATTTTTTAGCAATTTTTACGTAATCGTGTTTGCTTTTGACAAATTTACGAGCATTTTCACCAATCTCTATAATTTTCCCCGGATTTTCAATAAGCCAAGATAGCTTTCTTACTAAATAAGCCACATCCGGCAAAGCATTGATGCAAACTTCATCTTCCTGCAAAGCGTAATGCTCTAAAAATTCCTGTTCTGCCCCGGTAAAAACCACTTTTTCCTGCGCCATTGCTTCCAAAGCATTATAACCTTGATCGTAAGCATAAACCATATCTAAAAATATATGGCAATTTTGATAGCGTTTTATATATTCTTGGTACGGAATATTTTCTACAACTGTTATTTCTACCTCATTTGGATATTTCTTCTCAATAACCTCTAAGGCTTTTTCAAAAAAACTTATGCCTTTTCTAACTTTTGTGCTTCGGTTAATACCCAAAAAGATTTGTGTTTTTTTTGAAGGTTTAATGGGTAAAACATCAGCGGTTATGACCGGATTGGGTAACATTCCTAAGTTTTTCTTGTGGTTTTGCAATACTAGTAGATAATCTATATCAGAGGCAATCAGACCTTGCATATAAGCTTCGGCTTTTAGATAGTAATTTTCGTATTTTTGTTCGGCATAGGGTAAGAGATAACGATAGTCTTTTTTGGTTGCATTATTTAAGAAGTACGGACTGAGCACGCTATATTTTAAAGTTTTTTGTTGAAGAAATTTCACTGTGCGATAGTCGTTACCACAAACAAGCAAAAATAATTTATTGTTATGTTGCTGAAGAAATTCAATTTGTTTTAATTGAAGTTTCAAAGGCATTTTTAAAGCATCCGCATGAATAAATTGAACAACGTCATAGCCTTTTAACTGTTTTTTAATTTTTAAAAACCGAAAATAAGTCTCGTAAAGTTCTAGATTGATAGAGGTAAACCGGAATAAAGCATTTTTAAATTTTTTAAAAATGAAGTAACGGTTTATAAAATTGGCGGCCAAAGAAATATCTATTGGGTAATTTTTAAAGCTATCACCATCTCCAATCAACAAAACTTCGTGCCCCAACTCTTGTAGGCCTTTCTTTAAAGAATTATGCAATCTGCTGAATTCGCCTATTAATAATATCTTCATAAAGTTATATCTTTGTTCTTTGCGCAATTATTTTACCAAGTAAAAAAATAGTAAGACTGTTAATTCAAAAATAGAATAATAGATAGCCTAATTAAAACTTCTCAGTAATAAAATAATTCTTATTTACCAATGAAAAATACGATTAAGGATAGTTTTTTAATCAATTTACCAAAAATATCCGATCCAGACGGAAAAGGAAATCTATCTGTCATAGAAAAAGATATTTTACCTTATCCTATTAAACGAGTGTATTATTTATATGATGTGCCCAGCGATTCTACTCGCGGAGGACATGCCCATATTGAGCTAAACCAGTGTTTAATTGCATTAAGCGGAAGTTTTGAGGTGATTTTAGACGATGGTAAAAACACAAAAAGAATTCAGTTGAACAAACCTAACAAAGGTTTAATTATTCCAAACGGTATATGGCGGGAAATTGAAAATTTTTCCTCCGGTTCCGTGTGTTTGGCATTAGTCTCAGCGGAGTATGATGAAGAAGATTATATCCGTGATTATAAAGACTTTAGGGTTTTTAAAACATCTAGTTGATAAAACTACTTATGGCGAAAAAAATCTGTATTTTAATTGAACAACTTAACGGTGGTGGCGCAGAACGTTCCGCGGGTATCTTATCTAAAATATTATCGGGCTTGGGGCATCAGCTATTTATCATCACCTTGTTAGATGATATTGGTTATGAGTATGAAGGTGAACTCATCAATTTGGGGAAATACAAAAAGGGGTCCCACAGTTTTTTTAGCAAATACAGGAGATATTTTCAACTCAAAAAACAACTGAAAAATCATCAGTTTGATTTGATTTTAGATTTTAGAATGAAGAATTTTGCTTTGCGAGAGGTTTTGCTGAATTGGTTGGTGTTTAAAACCAAAATCGTTAATATGGTTAGAAGTTATTTCTTAACTTATTACTTTCCAACACCTTTTTATATCTCAAAAAAATTATATAAAAACTATTATGGAATCAATTGTGTGGCAAATGCCATTAAGGAAAATATAGAAGATAAATTTGAATTTACCAATGTAACCACTATTCCAAATCCAATTCGCGTTAATTTTATTACTGAAAAAGCAAAAGAAAATCTTCCTAAAAACTATGGCAGATATATTATAGCCGTAGGGCGTCACCATCCAATTAAACAATTTAAAAAATTGATTGATATTTATTTAGACTCCACTCTTTTAAAAAATAGTGTAAAACTTCTCATTTTAGGCGATGACCTGGGAAATGATGCTTTAAAAAACCACATTGAAAAAACCAATGCCTCAGATTTGGTTAAATTATTACCTTTCGCAGAAAATCCTTTTCCTTATTACAAAAATGCCGAATTCTTGGTGCTTTCCAGTAAAAACGAAGGTTTGCCAATGGTATTAATAGAGGCTTTAGCCTGTGGCACACCGGTGGTTTCTTTTGATTGTCCTTCGGGGCCAAGTGAAATTGTACAACACAAAAAAAACGGTTTGCTAATTAAAGATCAAAATTTTGCGGAGTTAAAACGTGGTATGGAAAAAATGCTCCGCGATGAAAATCTATACGCCACCTGTGTTGCTAATGCGCAGAAAAGCGTGGATAAGTTTAGCATGGAAAAAATTACAAAAGATTGGAAAGCGTTTTTAGAAAATACTAGCGAGGGCTAAAAAAACTCCGTTCTCTCCTGCAAGGTTTATCTCCGGTGCGCGAATTCAAATCTTGTAGGCTAGCATCAAAAGTTTTTTGTTTGTTGCAAAGATCTCAGATTTATCCTGCAAGGTTTCCAAAAACCTTGTAGGTATGTTTCAGCCTGCACTTCGGTAAGTCTTATCTCCGTTTGTCTTTTCGAATAATACCTACAAGGTCGAAAATAGACCTCGCAGGAGGGTTTGGAGAAAGTTTCAAAGCCGAATTCTCCTGCAAGGTTTATCTCCGGTGTGCAAATTCAAACCTTGTAGGATAATATCGGAAAGTTTTTTTGTTTATTGCAAAGATCTCAGATTTATCCTGCAAGGTTTCCAAAACCTTGTAGGTATATTTTCCGACCTACACCATAAAATTATTTTCGTTTGTCTTTTCCGAAAAACACCTACAAGGTCAGAAAAAGACCTTGCAGGAGGGTTTGGAGAAAGTTTCAAAGCCGAGTTCTCCTGCAAGGTTTATCTCCGGTGTGCAAATTCAAACCTTGTAGGTGTGTCTCCGCGTGCACTTTAGCAAGATTTATCTCCGTTTGTTTTATTTGAATAATACCTACAAGGTCGAAAAAGACCTTGCAGATGAGTTTGGAGAAAGTTTCAAAGCCGAATTCTCCTGCAAGGTTTATCTCCGGTGTGCAAATTTAAACCTTGTAGGTATGTCTCCGCGTGCACTTTAGCAAGATTTATCTCCGTTTGTTTTATTTGAATAATACCTACAAGGTCGAAAAAGACCTTGCAGATGAGTTTGGAGAAAGTTTCAAAGCCGAATTCTCCTGCAAGTTTTATCTCCGGTGTGCGAATTCAAACCTTTTAGGTATGTTTCAGCCTGCGCTTCGGTAAATCTCATCTCCGTTTGTCTTTTCGAATAAGACCTACAAGGTCGAAAAAAAACCTCGCAGGAGGGTTTGGAGAAAGCTTTAGAATTATTATTTTAACTCACCAACTCACCAACTCACCAACTCACCAACTCACCAACTCACCAACTCACCAACTCACCAACTCACCAACTCACCACTCACCACTAATTTCACTCAATACGGCGTAACTTTAATTCCTTTTTTCAATAAAATCATTTTCGTGCGTTTAAAAAATCGGTATAGCCAAAACGGACTTTTTAAAAGCATTGTTTGCTGTAACGAAAGCTGCGAAAAATCTATTTCGCGCATAAACTTTTCAAATAAAGCTTTATCGCGCTGATTTTTATATTGGGACGCGTAATAATAGCGCTTAGAATTGATGTATTTTTTTAAAGAAAGATTGTTTTCCGCCAAGGCATCAAATTTTTTAAAATCTATTAAACGCTTGTTTTTTATGCCGCTGTTGGTCATTTGCTGCGGTACGCCAATATTGTATATCGCGCAAGATTTGCAATAGTACGCCAAAGAAAACTGCGTGTTTGCCTTGATATTAAAATCTACGTCCTCGCCAAAATCTATTGCTGTATCAAATAAACCAATTTTTTGAAAAACTTCTTTATTAAAAGCCACGCAGCTATAACAATAAATCGGATTAAAAAGGCTGGCTTTAAAGAAATCGGGAATTTCCAGCATTTTATTTTCTTGATAAATGCCTTCTAAATTTTTCTGCGGAAACGTGGTTTTGTCGCCAAGTTGTTCTTCATAATCTGTTCCTAAAATAGCACAATTTGGAAATTTTCTAGACAGGCTGTCAATGGCTGAAAGGAAATTGGTTTTCCAAAGATCGTCTGCATCTAAAAATGTGACTATTTCGCCAACAGCTTGTTTTATTCCCGTATTTCGCGAAGCAGAAAGACCCTGATTTTTTTGATGATGCAGCAATTTAATTCGGTTATCGTCAAATTGTTCGAGTATTTTAACGCTATTATCAGTAGAACAATCGTTTACCACCAAAAGTTCAAAATTGGTAAAATTTTGCGCCAAGACAGACGCTACGGTAGCTCCGATGTAGTTTTCTTTGTTGTACAAAGGAATAATTACAGAAAACTTAGGCATTGGTAGAGTTCTTTTTTTGACAGATAAAATAGTTTAAACGATACAAATCAAATAAAAAAAGCGAAGGATTTTTTGAGCATAAGTTCTTTTTGATTAAAGGATTAAATTTACCAATAATAAACCTAAATAATGCGGTAGCGTGCTTCTTTTCTAAATGTAAATAAGCCTTTTGTAACGAAGAATAATCTTTTGGTAACCAGCCTTTCTCTTCAAAATAAAGTAGAGAATCTATAGCGCGTTTTGATTTGTTTATAAAACTTTTGTTGTCTTCCAAACCGTGATTAACTATCGGGTTTTCGATATGCAAAACAGCAACTTTCATTTTTTTAAGCCGATACGAAAATAGAATATCTAAGCCGTAACGGTTTTCTAAAAAAGTGTTGGCTACTAAAAAAACGTCTTTTTGAATACAAATACATTGTGAAATTAAAGAAAGGTAAGGCTCTTTTTTCCGTAAAGCTAAAGCTTTGCTTTCTCTTTGGTTGGCAAATTTCCAGCGTAAGCGTTTATCTTTTGTAGGAATTTTTGTGTTTTTTGCTATCCCGCCATAGATTATTTCGTATTTATATTTCTTTACGGAAGCAATTAGCTTTTCAATAAAGTTAGTCTTCGCCGGCATCACATCGGCGTCTAAAAATAAGAGGTAATTATGGCGTGCATTTTTTGCCAGAATATTGCGGGTAGCCGTTCTTCCTAAATTTGTTTCGTTTTGGAGGTAAAGACAATTAGAGAGTTGCGAAATTATTTTTTTGTTTTCGGAAGAAATTTCGGTTTGGGTAGAACAATCGTCTGCTGCTATAATTTCAAAAATTATGCTTGCTTTTTTTACTTGCACATGTATTTCGGTAACCAAATGCCTGACATTATCATTGTAAACGGGAATTAAAATAGAAAGCATCTGGTATAAAAATTAAGCGCTTTTTTGAACTACCTCAAAAACTTTTTGTCCGTCGCACTTTAAAGTTTTAGAAGGATATTTAAGCAAGAGTGCATAATCGTGGGTTGCCATTAAAATGGTGCGACCGTTGTTGTTAATCTCGCGTAGAACTTCCATCACTTCTACAGAAGTTTGCGGATCTAAATTTCCAGTAGGCTCGTCTGCCAAAATCAATTCCGGGTCGTTTAACAAAGCGCGCGCAATGGCAATACGCTGCTGCTCGCCGCCAGAAAGCTGGTACGGATATTTAAAACTTTTGGTTTTCATACCCACTTTATTTAAGACTTCGTCTATTTTATTTTCCATAGATTTTTTGTCTTTCCAACCGGTTGCACGCAAAACAAATTCGAGGTTTGCTTTTACCGTACGGTCGTTTAGCAATTTAAAATCCTGAAAAACCACGCCTAATTTCCTACGTAAAAACGGAATTTGCTTTTCTTTTAACTTTCGTAAATCGAAACCTACAATACTGCCTTCGCCTTCTTTTAAAGGAATATCGCCATAGAGAGTTTTCATAAAACTACTTTTTCCGGTACCGGTTTTCCCGATAAGGTAAACAAATTCGCCTTTTTTTATCTCTACATCAACTTCTGATAAAATAAGGTTTTCTCGCTGATAAATAGCGGCGTTGTGTAGTTCTAAAATGCTTTCTGCCATAGCTTGTTTTTTGAGCTCTAAAGGTATGTTTTTATTTTAAAAGAAAAAATGGGATGTGGGAGATTAGGAATTAGGTGTTAGGGATTAGGTTTTATGGAAATTTCAAAATTCAAATTTTTCATTTCAAATTTAAAACTGTTTTTGCTAACTGCACATTTTTTAAAAATGAAAACCGCTAACGCTTATTTGAGACGAGTGCTATTCTTTCTATTGCCATTACTGCCAATGGTTTGTGACGATTATTGTGTATAAGCCTTACATAAAAACAAGATTAACATAATTATTACAGCTTCCATTCGTTATTAAAATAGATATTAAATTATCTTTGAAACCAAATTTTTAAAATTCACTATGCGCATGCCTTTTAGAATAAGTTTAATCGCGTTTTTGCTGCTTGCTTTCAACTTGCAGGTTTTTGGACAGCAATCTGCCATTTATACCAATAATTTAGTAGAGTATAATCGGGCTTTAGAATTGTATAACAAACAACAATACCAAGCCTCTATAACGCTGTTTAAAACGGTGAAAAATTCTGCAGAATCTCAAGAAATTGAGGCTAATGCTGCTTATTATATTGCCAATGCGGCAGTACGATTGGGGCAACGCAATGCAGAAGAATTAATGCAAGATTTTGTGCAAGATTATCCCAGTAGTCCTAAAAGAAATTCGGCTTACGCTAACGTAGCCAACTATTATTTTGAAAGCGGCGAGTATAGCCGTTCTTTAAACTGGTTTCAGCGTGTAAACCAAAGTCAGTTATCCCGCGGAGAATTAGAAGAGTTTTATTTTAAAAACGGGTATGCACTTTTTAAAGTAGGTCGTACGGCGCAAGCCAAAAAATATTTGAACCGTGTGCGCGACTCGCAAGAATACGGCTCGCAGGCCAAATATTATATTGGTTTTATAGCTTATGAAGGTGACGATTATGAAGAGGCAGACGAGTTGTTTGAAGAAGTAAAAGGGGAGTCTACAGAAGACCGAAACCTGTCTTATTTTCAGGCAGATATGAATTTTAAATTAGGAAAATTCCAAAAAGCCATTCAGCTTGCCAAAGAGCAATTAGAGCGTTCTAATCGCATGGAACGGTCCGAGCTAAACAAAATTATTGGTGAAAGTTACTTCAATTTAGAACAATATGCCCAAGCCATTCCGTACCTAAAAGAATATCGTGGCAAACGCGGCAGGTGGAACAATACAGACTATTACCAATTGGGTTATGCCTACTACAAGCAAGGCAAATACCAAAAAGCAGTTTCAGAATTCAATAAAATTATAGACGGTAAAAACGCCGTTGCACAAAACGCTTATTACCATTTGGCAGAATCTTATGTTAAGTTAGATAAAAAGCAACAGGCCTTAAACGCATTTAAAAATGCTTCGGAAATGAATTTTGATAAAAAAATTCAAGAAAACGCAGCGCTTAACTACGCCAAATTGAGTTACGATATCGGGAATAATTATAAAAGTATTCCGGAAGTGCTCACCAACTTTTTAGAGAAATATCCAAATTCAGAGGAGCGCGAAGAGATTCAAGAGCTTTTGGTAGATTCTTATATTACTTCCAAAAACTATAAAAAGGCAATGGAGTTGTTAGAAGGTTCTAACGCTTACGCGGATAAAAAAGTTTACCAGAAAGTAGCCTTTTTACGTGGTTTAGAATTATACCGAGCAACCAATTATAAAAAAGCGCGCGAGAACTTTGATAAATCCTTAAGCGAGCGTAACAACCAAAAAATAACGGCAAAAGCCACTTTTTGGAAAGCCGAAACAGATTATAATCTTGGCAATTTTCACGAAGCATTAATTGGCTATAAAGAATTTAAAGGAATGCAGGCTGCAAAAAGTACGCAAGAATTAAAAGATATAGATTACAATATTGGTTATGCCTATTTTAAAAAGAAAGAATACGCCAACGCTATTCAGCATTTTAAAAATTACGCCAATACACACCAACAACCTATAGAGCAGGTAAACGATGCACTTTTACGACTTGGAGACAGTCATTTTGTTACTAGTGATTACTGGCCCGCCATGGAAGCTTACAATAAAGCCATTGCCATGAAAGGAGTAGACAGTGATTATGCCTATTTTCAAAAAGCAATTAGTTATGGTTTTGTAGATAGAAACAAGCGTAAAATAGAAGACTTACAAGACTTTTTAAATAGATACCCAAAATCTATTTACCGCGACGATGCTTTATACGAATTAGGAAATACCTACGTGGCAGAGAACAAAACCGAAAAAGCCTTAGAAGCTTACGGTAATTTGGTAAAACACCAACCGCGTAGTTCTTTTGTGGCAAAATCGCTTTTAAAACAAGGTCTAATTTATTATAACAGCGATCGTGGTAACCAAGCTTTAGAGAAGTTTAAGCAAGTAGTTGCAAAATACCCTAACACAGACGAAGCTTCGCAGGCTGTAAAAAACGCGCGCGTAGTCTATGTAGATTTAGAACGTACAGACGAATATGCAACTTGGGTAAAAACCTTAGATTTTGTAGAAGTGTCTGATTCTGATATAGAAAATGCCACTTACGAAGCAGCCGAACAACAGTTTATAGAAAATAATACAAAGGCTGCCAAAAGAGGCTTCGAAAAGTATTTAAAAGATTTCCCTAATGGTTCTTATGCTTTATCATCGCACTTTTATTTGGCGCAAATGCAATTTAAAGATAACGAATTGGCAGCTGCCAAACCGCACTATAAATTTGTTGTTGACAAGGGTAGAAACGAATACACCGAGCAAGCCCTGGCGCGTTTATCACAGATTTATTTAGAAGAAAACGCATACACAGAAGCTATTCCGGTTTTACAGCGTTTAGAAACCGAAGCAGATTTTCCGCAAAACATAACTTTTGCCCAATCTAATTTGATGAAAGCTTTCTACCAAAAAGAGAACTACCAGAAAACGCAAGAATATGCAGATAAGGTTTTAGCCAACCAAAAAGTAGATAACGACGTAAAAAGCGATGCGCAGGTGTTTATTGCTCGTTCGGCTATTAAAACCGGAAACGAAGATCGTGCTAAACAAGCTTACGCGGAAGTTAAAAAGATCGCAAACGGCTCTTTGGCTGCAGAAGCACAATATTATGACGCCTATTTTAAACGAAAAGAGGGCAAATTTGAAGCTTCTAATGCTGCGGTGCAAGTTTTAGCAAAAGAATACTCCGGTTATAAAAAATACTCTATTAAAGGTTTGTTGCTAATGGCCAAAAACTATTACGATTTAAAAGACGCCTACCAAGCAACCGTTATTTTAGAAAACTTGATAAATAGCGCAACAAATTATCCGGATGTTGTAGAAGAGGCTAAAGCCGAATTGCAACGTATAAAAACAGAAGAAGCAAAAACAAACGCCTCTGTAGAAGCAGAGCAAAACTAAATTACCCTGAAAAATTTCTTGCTATATATGAACGCACTATCATTTAGTAAACTCGCAGTTTTTTTATTGGCAGTATTTAGCCTTAACACCCTTTCTGCCCAAGAAGACGATGAAGAAAATACAATAGATACAGAACGTCTTATCATTGTAAAACCTTATTCGCCAACAGTAAGCGATGCTTTTAAGGTAAAGCAAATGCCAAAATTAACAGACTCGTTACAACAGCAACCCAAAGAAGTAAATTATAAAATATTTTCTTTTCCGGTAGCTTCTACTTTTACACCGGCAAAGGGCAAAGCCACTGGCGTTCGTGTGCAACCACGTGCGCGTTTATATGACAATTATGCGGCCCTTGGTTTTGGTAATTACTCTAATGCTATGGCAGAATTTTACAGTACGGTAGAATTAAACCGGGACGAAAAAGTAAATCTTGCCTTACAGCATAATTCTTCACAAGGCGGAATTGAAAATGCAGTTTTAGACGATAAATATTACGATACCCAATTAGATGTAGATTACCAAGCGCAAGCCAGAAGCTTTAGCTGGGGCGCTAATTTTGGTGTGCAACACCAAGTGTATAATTGGTATGGAGCACCAGATTTTTTGCCACTCAGCCCGGCAGAATACGAAGATATAGATCCGCAGCACACTTTTTATGCGGTTACCGCCGGAGCAACAATAAATATGGACCAAGGTATTTTTAACAAAGCAGATTTGCAATACAGAAGGTTTGGAGATAATTATAGCAGCGGCGAAAATCACGTAGTTATAACTCCGGAATTTGAGTTTTATGCCGGCAACGAAATCATTAATACAGATGTTTCTGTAGATTACCTTGGCGGAAAATTTGACCGGAATTACTTTACGGAAGAAGAACTAAAATACGGTTATTTAAACATTGGCATTTTACCAAGCATTCAATTAACGCAAGGCGATTTAAACGTAGATTTAGGAGCGCAACTCGTTTACTCTATAGATTCTGAAAACGATGAAAACGATTTTTTTATCTATCCAAAAGTAAAAGCCAGTTACCCAATAGCAGGAGATTATCTTAGTCTTTACGCTGGGGCAGAAGGAGGCTTAAAACAAAACACCTATTATGCTTTCGCGCAAGAAAATCCGTTTGTTTCGCCAACTTTAGGTATAGCGCCTACAGACAAACAATACGATATTTATGCCGGCGTAAAAGGTAAATTTACCAGCGCTTTAAGCTATAATGCCAAAGCCAGTTATACTTCCGAAAAGAACAAAGCTTTATTTGCACACAACACCTATCTACCTTTTGATCCCAAAGAAAATTATCAACACTTTAATTCTTTTAAGGTGTTGTACGACGACGTTTCTACTTTGGGTATTTATGGCGAGTTGCAATACCAAGCTAACGAAAAATTAAATTTAAGGCTTAGCGCCGAAGCAAACACCTACGATACAGATAAGCAAGCCGAAGCCTGGAACTTGCCGGAATTAAAAGCCAGCTTCACCGCAGATTATCAAATTAGCGATAAATGGTTTGCCAATGCAAGTATTTTTTATGTAGGAGAACGTAAAGACATTTACCATTACAACCTCGCGCCGGTAGACGGAACAAATACTCGTTTTACAAGAGAGTTAGGTGCATATTTAGACGCTAATTTAAAACTGGGTTATAACCTAAACAGTCAATTATCGTTTTTTGTAATGGGAAATAATTTAGCAGAAGGCAATTACCAACGTTGGATGGGATATTCTGTGCAAGACGTACAATTTATGGGTGGCGCAAGTTACCAGTTTGATTGGTAGGTTGAAATTATCAATATGAAACTTTATTTTTGAAAAGCGTTGAGACCTACTTCAACGCTTTTTTTATTTTTACATAAACACTATTTATCATGAAACAAGCTTTATTTTTAATTATAGCTGTCTTTCTTCTTTTTTCATGTCAAAAGAAAGAAGAAATAGATTTGCTGGTTAGCGGGGCCAAAATCTATACGGTAAACGATGATTTTGAAGTAGCTAAAGCAATGGCCATTAACAACGGAAAAATTATCGCTTTGGCCGGCGATATAGAAGAATTAAAAATTCGGTATAAAAGCAAACGAATTTATGAGGCCAAAGGTAAATTTATCTTGCCGGGGTTTATAGACGCTCACGCCCATTTTTATGGTTTGGGCTTGCAACAGAAGAAAGTAAATCTTACCGGCACTAATAGCTTTACGGAAGTTGTAAAACGCATTACCAAATTTCAAAAAGAAAATCAAGTAGATTTTATTACCGGCAGAGGCTGGGATCAAAACGATTGGGAAAAACAAAATTTTCCTACCAAAGACACTTTAGACAAACTTTTTCCCAACACGCCAATAGCAATTACCAGAATAGATGGCCACGCTTTACTTGCCAATCAAAAAGCTTTGGATATGGCAAATATCACTAAAAATTCAACAATAGAAGGCGGCGAATTTTACAAGAAAAACGGCCAATTAACCGGGGTTTTAATAGATAACGCGATGAGCGGAATACAAAATATAATTCCAGAACCGAATAAAAAAGACAAAATAGAAGCTTTAAAAGCTGCGGAAGAAATCACGTTATCGTACGGCTTGACAACAATTGTAGATGCCGGTTTAAATAAAAATACCATTCAATTAATAGACAGTTTACAACAAGCAGGTAAGTTAAAAACCCGTTTGTATACAATGGTAAGTAGCAATCCAGAAGATTTAGATTATTTTCTAAACCAAGGTATTTATAAAACCGAGCGTTTGCACGTTGGTTCGGTAAAAGCTTATGCAGATGGCGCGTTGGGTTCTCGCGGCGCAGCTTTAAAAAAACCGTATTCCGACAAGCATAAACATTTTGGCGCTTTACTTATGAGTCCGCAAGACTTTAAAAAATTGGCTACTCGGGTTTATAAATCAGAATATCAGTTAAATACACACGCCATTGGCGACTCTGCCAATGTTTTGGTTTTAAAAACCTACGATAGTTTGTTGTCAAAAAACGAAGACAGAAGATGGCGGGTAGAACACGCGCAAATTATAGATAAACCCGATTTTGATTATTTCGGTAAAAATATTATTCCATCTGTACAACCCACGCACGCTACCAGCGATATGTATTGGGCAGAAAAAAGAATTGGTAAAAAGCGTTTAAAAAATGCTTATGCTTATAAAAAATTGTTGGAGAAAGCCGGACTTATAGCCTTAGGAACAGATTTTCCTATAGAAAAAGTGAGTCCGTTTTTAACTTTTTACGCGGCCGTTGCCAGAAAAGATGCTAAAGCCTGGCCGGAAAACGGTTTCCAGCCAGAAAATGCTTTGACAAGAGAAGAAGCTTTACGCGGAATGACGATTTGGGCGGCTTACGGCAATTTTGAAGAAAAAGAAAAAGGTAGTCTTGAAGTAGGAAAAATGGCAGATTTTATTGTGTTAGATCACGATATTATGAAAACCCCAATCGAGAATATTTTAACTACCAAAGTAGAAGCTACGTTTATAAATGGCGAAAAAGTTTTTGCTAATTAGCGTTTTTAAAAGCAGCTAAATCCGCTAAACAATACGATTTTAGTTGCAAATCATTGCTCAGTAAAAAATCGCTGTCACCCGCAAAATTGGTAGCTGCTTGCAACAAGCAATTTTGGGTAAGACAATGATGTGAGAATTCAAGATCTTCGTGGTTATTTACAGTGGGAACGCCATGGTTTACCAAACCCAAAAGATGCATAAAATGATGTGCAGCCAACCTGCTTTCTGCCTTTTCTTGGTTGGTTTTAGAATTAGCAACACTTAAAATATCTTTTTCAAAAAGCGCGATAGACGTGTTTCTATACGCCAAACCCAATTGTATGCTATCTGCTGTGTTTTGAGCATAACTTCCCGGCAAGAAAAGTATAAAAGTGCTAATTTTTTCCGGCTCGTTTTCGCTTATGCGGAATTGTTCCTCAATGGCTTCAATAGCATTCTGAGTATAAATTTCCTGCGGCTCTAACATGATTTTATTCGGACTTATAATCACCTCTTTTTCGGTATGTTGTTCTACAAAATCGCGTAAGTTTTGAAGACTTTCCGGCAAGGGCTGAAAATTTTCTGTGTAAGCGACTTCAATTTCTATGGTAGGAAATTCTTCTTGTTGCAGCAGAAATTCTTCCGCGGAAGCGCCAACCGGTAAATCGTTACCAAAAACCGAGACATCTTCGTCTTCATTAGAAGAGTTGCAGGCCATTAACAAAAGACCGACAAAAATTAAATAACAACTATTTTTTAGCATACCGAAGTTTTTCTACATTACGAAAGAAAATCATTTTTAAGCTAATAAATAATTTTTTAAGAAGGTTTTAGCATAGCCAAATAATCATAATGCTCGCCTTCTTCCAGTAAATCGCAGCTAAAACCATTACTTTTTGCAGCCAAAGCCAGGCTGTTAAAATCTATGTAAAGCCAATCAAACGGTGGCGACCAATTATTTTTATAACCAATCTGGTAAGTTAATTCGCCATAATATTGGTTCGGGTTTACCCAAATACCGCCATCTTCTTCGGCATCAAAAAGATAGCGCAAATCTGAAGAATCTAACAAAACTTTGCCTTCGGGTTTTAAAATAGTTCTGAGATGTTGAAAAAATTGAGTAAGATTTTTTAGTTTACCAACAATGCCGCTGCCGTTCATCAACATTAAAACCGTATCGAATTTTTGGTTTTTAAGTTGGTAAAAATCTTGTACTTCTGCCTTTTTTACACCCCTGAGTTTGGTGGTTTTTATAGCACCTTCAGATACATCTATGGCAAGAACGTCTTTGTTTTGGTTTTGCAAATGTAGCGCGTGACTACCAGCGCAACAACCTACATCTAAGATTTTTCCTTCGGACAAATCTAAAGCCCGCTGCTCAATTTTCGGCATTTCTTTATAGGCTCTAAACAAGTAATTTACCGGAATCACATCTTCGTCAAAATCTTGACTTTTTACACGAATATCTGTTGCATTTCCTTTAAGGAAAAAGTCTAAAACGGCCTGGCCAAAAATGTCTGTGGAATTCAAATTCAATTTGGTATTAGTATATTTGCGCTATGGAAGATTTTTTAAAACAACTGCCAAAGTTGGCCAAAGATAAGAAGAAGTCTAATAAAAAATTCTTTGGGAAGCTAAAAAAGAAACCGCCAAAGCAATTAGATTTGTTAATGCAGGAATTGCACGAAGAAGAGTTTGAACGTACAGATTGTCTTACTTGTGCCAATTGTTGCAAAACCACCGGTCCGCTTTTTACCAACAAAGATATTGAGCGTATTGCGAAGTTTTTAAAATTAAAACCTCAGACTTTTATAGATAAATATTTGCGCATAGACGAAGAAAAAGATTATGTTTTGCAGCAAGTACCGTGTGCTTTTTTAGGTCCAGACAATAAATGTTTAATTTATGAAGTACGACCAAAAGCTTGCGCAGAATTTCCGCACACTGACCGAAGAAAGTTTCAGCAAATCTCTAACTTAACAATGAAAAACGTGGAAATTTGTCCTGCGGCCTATAATATTGTGGAAGAGATGAAGAAACGTTTAGCCAACAAGTTATAAGCTAACAACGATGAATTCGCTTTAAGCGGAAAAAAAGGTAGTTAATACGTTTCAATTACTTTTCGGCTGGGTTAAAAAGAATTACTCCTGTAAAGTTTTTTCTGGTCTTGCAGAGATAATTCGAAAAAGAAAAAACAAATAATTTGCTGGAAGGTGGGTTTCATACATATCTACAAGATTTTTGGAACTTTGCGGGATTAAAGCTTTAAATGTAATTAGGTTATTTTAATCCAAGAATTATGAGTTATAAAACTATTCACTTTTTACTTATTTAAATTACTAATCTAATCCCTAAAGTAGGTGTTATATAATAAGGGTTTTTAAATTGTGACTCAATTTCTTTAGGAGCTTCAATAGACAAGAAATCTGTACGGAATTCGGTAGAAAAAAAGAGTCCGAAATTTTTTGAAAAATGATAACTTAACTCCGGATTTATCGCTACAGTGGTTCCATAATCTGAAAATGTGAGTCCGCCTTCTGCCAGGTTTTTATAAGAAACCGAACCAACGCCGACTTTGAGTAAAAATCTAAAATCGTTTCTTGGAAAAAATTGATAACCTACCAAGCCGCCAACGCGAATAATGTTTGTATGCTCATAATTGCCAACCAAGGCTTGATTTTCAATAGAATTATAGATGACGCCATACTGAATTCCTAAAAGCCAAGGAGTATCGAATAAATTAAAGAGGAAATTAAAATCAAAACCTACCGAATCTTTAAAAGAATTTTTTACAAAATTATCTCCAATAGGTATTGCTTTAGAAAAGCCTAAAGTAATAATTCCGTAATGATCGTCTTTTTCAAAAACCTGCGTAGAATTTGCTTGGGTGATTTCCTTTTCTTGGGCTTTTGTCTGATTTAAACATAGGGAAAAAAATAAAAATAAGCCGATTAGTGTTTTAATATTCAAAAACATAATTGTTGGTTGCGTTGGTTAATGGTATTGTAATACTTTGGGTTGCGTTATTGTTAATAGTGTAGGTAAACACTGCGGGTTTGGACGCGAGACTGTAAAAGCGTCCTTGGTAGTTAGGTTTTATGCTATCTTGATTGCGAGCAATATAATAAACCTCATAACAAAAATTTTCAATGGGTTCTATCGTATCTCTATATGCATAATCGCAATTGGTGTTATACAATCGCAACGACCAATTTAAATTTTTATCTTCTGAAGAAATTTTTTCGATAGAGAATTCTAGTGTTGCTGCTTTAGGAATTTCGAAGCTACCCAATTCATATTTATTTACGCGTAAAAAATCATCTTCATCATAATTTATGATTCTTGCGCTAGCATAATTTTCGTTTACGGCGGGACTTTGGTTAAAATTAAAGCCTTTTTTTCGGTTAATAAGTGTAACAAAATCGTTACTATAACTTTGTAAAGAGACATAAGAAAAATCTCCGGAAACATTGCTGCTGCCAGTTCCCATAGTGTATTCTTCTACTACAGATTGTACATTGATGTTTTGAAGCGGGTTGCCGTCTTGATCTACTAATTTTCCGGATACGGTTATGCGTTTATTGTTTTCTATCTCTATATCTTGACAACTGTAAAAACAAAAAGCTGTAAAAATATAGAATAGAAACGCTAATTTCATTCTTTTCATAAAAGTTGGTTTTCAACTTATAGATGTAAAAAACCATTTTGGTTGCGTTTTTTTACTGAATGAAAAATTTATACGTTTTGATTTTTTGCTTCTTATTTAAACTTTAATTAATACAATAAATATGCTTTTCGCATAGCATCGTAATCTTCTAAACCTGCTTGCCAACTTGCTTTAATTTCTTCTTTGCTTATGCCATTTTCAATTTGTTGTTGCAGTTTTTTGGTGCCGGCCAATTTGCTGAAAAAATTATTAAAAAATTCCTCTTTTTTGTTGGTGTGTTCGTAGGCTTCTATTAACCAACTCAAGTTTATGGCAGAGAGTTTTTGCGTGTTGCTAAGGTCTTTGCCAAAACAAAGTTTGTTTTTGTGTTTGGGGTTTTTAGCACCTTCGTTAGCAGTTGGCGTGTAGGAAAAAGAATAGAAATCTTTATTTAAAAATGGCGAACCAAAAACTTGAAATTGTTTATTGGTGCCACGACCCGCATTTACATTGGTGCCTTCAAAAAAACATAAACTCGGGTAAAGGTTTATAGCTTTGGCATTGGGCAAATTGGGCGATGGTTTTATCGGTAAATCATAAACGGTTTCTTTTGTGTAATTTTGCATAGGAATTACCATCAAATCGGCTTTTAAGTTATTTGGGAGCCAGTTTCCGCCATTTATCATTTGAGCATATTCGGCAATTGTCATGCCGTGTACAATTGGTACGGGATGCATTCCTACAAAACTTTTATTTTCTTTTTCTAAAATTGGTCCGTCAATATAGTTGCCGTTTGGGTTAGGCCGATCTAATACTAAAACAGGAATATTCGCTTCCGCGGAAGCTTCTAAAATATAATGTAAAGTAGAAATATAGGTGTAAAACCTTACGCCTACATCTTGAATATCGAATACAATAATATCTAAACCTTCCAATTGTTTTGGGGTTGGTTTTTTATTATTTCCGTAAAGGGAAATAATGGGCAAACCGGTTTTTTGGTCGATACCGTCTATAACTTTTTCGCCGGCATCTGCTTTTCCGCGAAAGCCGTGCTCGGGAGAAAAAACGCGTTTTATAGTAATGTTTCGCGCCAATAAAGAATCTACCAAATGCGTAAAACTGTCATCTTCTTTAAAAATAACCGAGGTTTGGTTGCCCACAATACCAACATTCTTATTTTTTAACAATGGCAAATAAGCCTGCATTTGGTTGGCACCAAGAACCGGTTTTTTACTTAAATTTTTTGCCGCTTCATTTTTGTCACCCACATTAGGCGATTTTGTTTGTGCTTGACAAGAAAATACCACGAGCAGAAGAATAAAAAATGTATTTTTGAACAATCGTTTAAATAGAGACAGCATTTGAATTTTGAATTTTTTATAGCAAAGCGCTTAATCAGCACAAAAGATTATAAAAGTAGTATTTCCGCACCAATAATAAAAATTGCGGTAAGTGCAATTGCCATTGGCGTTATTATGATGTTGGTTTCTGTGGCTACCGGCGTTGGTTTGCAGCAAAAAATTCGAGATAAGATTGCCGCTTTTAACGGGCATATTACCATTGGAAATTTAGACAACAATAACTCCCAAGTCTCGATGGTGCCAATTTCTACTACTCAAGAATTTTATCCGGATTTTGATGCGGTAGACGGTATTGAACATATACAAGCCGTGGCTACAAAATATGGCATTATTCGTACCGAAACAGACTTTGAAGGCATTGTGGTAAAAGGCGTTGGTACAGATTATAAATGGAATTTCTTTCAGGAATATTTGGTAGAAGGCCGTTTGCCGGAATATAAAAATGACGGTTACAGCAAAGAAATTCTTATTTCAGAATATTTAGCAAAGCGTTTGGGTTTTTCTTTAGAAGACCAGGTGGTTATTTATTTTATGAACAACGACAAACAAGAACGGCCGCGTTTAACGGCTTTTGAAGTGGTGGGGCTATTTAATTCCGGTTTCGAAGAGTTTGACCAAACCTACGTTATTGCAGACATTAATCAGTTGCAGCGTTTAAATAAATGGAAGAAAGACGAAGTTGGCAATTTTGAAATTTTCATAGACGATTTTACTAAAATAGACGAAAAGGGTGGTGAAGTTTACCGCGCAATCGACTCTTTTTTAGATGCAAAAACCATTCGGCAAATGTATCCTTCTATCTTTGAGTGGTTGTCGCTTTTCGATTTTAATATCGCTTTAATAATTGGGATAATGATTATAGTTTCGGGTATAAATATGATTACCGCGCTATTGGTTTTAATCTTAGAACGCACCCAAATGATTGGGATGCTAAAAGCACTTGGAAGCACCGATTGGAGGGTACGGAAAATATTTTTATACAACGCCGCTTACCTTATTGTAAAAGGTTTACTTTACGGAAATATAATAGGCTTGGGCTTGCTTTTTGCGCAGAAATACTTAAAGTTAATTCCGCTAAACCCAGAAACTTACTACGTAACCGAAGCCCCGGTTTATATAAATTGGGATTATGTTCTTCTTATCAATCTGGGTACGCTTCTGCTTTGTATGTTAATGTTGCTTATTCCTTCAATTATAATTACCAGAATCACGCCTACAAAGGCGATTAAATTTGAGTAAGGATAATTTGTGATTTAAAATTGCTGTTTAAGCTTCCGCGGAAGCTAAAAAACATCTAAAGGCTTGTGTATGTTGATTTAAGCACTGCATTTCGCTACATCTAAATTGTTTCTTACCTTTGCAGCCTTAAAAAAAAGAGATGGACTACAAAGAAAATATATTAGAAACCATTGGCAATACACCTTTGGTAAAGATTAACAAATTGACTAAAGATATTCCTGCATTAGTTCTGGCTAAATACGAAACCTTTAATCCGGGTAACTCGGTAAAAGACCGTATGGCGGTAAAAATGATAGAAGATGCAGAAAAGGAAGGAAAACTAAAACCCGGCGGGACTATTATAGAAGGTACTTCCGGTAACACCGGAATGGGCCTGGCGCTTGCAGCTATTGTAAAAGGCTATAAAATGGTTTGCGTTATTGCCGATAAACAAAGTAAAGAAAAAATAGATATTTTACGCGCTGTAGGTAGTGAGGTTGTGGTTTGCCCTACAGATGTAGAACCGGACGATCCGCGTTCTTATTATTCTACCTCCAAAAGATTGTCAGAAGAAACGCCAAATTCTTGGTATGTAAATCAGTACGATAACCTTTCTAATACCAAAGCACATTACGAAAGTACCGGTCCAGAAATCTGGAACCAAACAGATGGGAAGGTAACCCATTTCGTGGTTGGCGTTGGTACCGGCGGAACAATCTCCGGTGTAGGAAAATATTTAAAGGAACAAAATCCAAATGTAAAAGTTTGGGGAGTAGATACTTATGGGAGCGTTTTTAAAAAATACCACGAAACCGGTGAGTTTGACGAAAAAGAAATCTACCCATATACCACAGAAGGAATAGGTGAAGATATTTTACCAAAAAATGTAGATTTTGATGTAATAGATGGTTTCACTAAAGTAACCGATAAAGATGCAGCCGTTTATACTAGAAAACTAGCCGAAGAAGAAGGTATGTTTTTAGGTAATTCTGCTGGCGCAGCCATTAAAGGTCTTCTACAGTTAAAAGATCATTTCTCTAAAGATGATGTGGTGGTTATTTTATTTCACGATCATGGTAGTCGTTATGTTGGGAAAATATTTAACGACGAGTGGATGAAAGAACAAGGTTTTATAGAATAAAAAATAAAAGTCCTGCCTATGTTGCAGGATTTTTTTTGTCTTTTTTTTAACGCATAGAAATAATTATAAGTTTATGAGAAATATATGGCTAATTACCACAATTTTGTTAATGCTAACAGCCATTACCACTGCACAAGATCAAATTAAGGAAGATACTGCTCTGCGTGTAAATATAGATCTTAATAACCCGTCGCGTGAGATAAACGATGCAGTGGCTAGAGTAGAGGCAACCGGAGGCAAGCCGCCTTATCAATATAAATGGAGTAACCAGAGTACTGCATTAGATGCGCAAAAATCTACCGGCTTAATAGAAGGTATGGAACATCACATACGAGTTACAGACGCAAATGGAAATTCGGTTTCTAAAACTTTCGAAATTCCGGCAAAATCTATAACAGAAATATTTAACAGTAACGTGCAACCGGCTGTAGATGTTTTGGGAAGTATTTTGTTTTGGGATCCCTTTTCTACCTTAGGAATTTACGATCCGGTGGTTTATACAACCAAACGTCAAATTCCTATTCCAAATTGGGATGCTACCAGTAAAGAAACCTATTCCTTAAAAAAATGGTTACTACCCGAGAATTCAAATGTAGAAGAAGGCGATAAAATTGCTATAATTACCAGTGATACCGGAAAAGAAAGCAATGTATTTTCTTCCGTAAAGGGAAAACTTTTCTATTTGGTTAAAGAAGGCCACGTAATTTACGATCCTCAAGATGCGCAAGACGTTATCAAACAAGATGCACACGTTTTGGCAGAAATAGAATACGGTGACCCACAACCGCTTTTACATCCTAACGGCGATATAAAAAAGAATACTATTCCGTTTATTGTAATCTGGCTTATATTAGGAAGTATTTTCTTTACTTTTCGTTTAGGCTTTGTAAATATTCGCGGTTTTAAGCACTCTATAGAATTAGCCAAAGGAAAGTATGACGATCCTGACGCTCCCGGAACCATTACGCACTTTCAGGCAATGGCAACCGCCGTTTCTGCAACCGTTGGTTTAGGGAATATTGCCGGAGTGGCCGTGGCAATTTCCTTGGGTGGTGCCGGCGCTACTTTCTGGATGTTTATGGCAGGTTTCTTTGCAATGTCTTTAAAATTTGTAGAATGTACGCTTGGTGTAAAATACAGGTTTATCAACAAAGAAGGCAGAATATTTGGTGGCCCGATGAACTATTTACGCTACGGATTAGAAAAACGCAATTTAAAAGGTTTGGGTAAATTCTTGGCTGGACTTTTTGCCGTTTTAGGTGTTGGCGCATCTTTTGGTGGCGGAAATATGTTACAATCCAACCAAGCTTTTAAGATTGTATCTGAGCAATTACCGTTTTTGCAAGGTCACGGCTTTTGGTTCGGGATTATGTTTGCTATTCTTGTAGGCGTAGTGATTATTGGTGGTATTAACAGTATTGCTCGCGTTACTGGTCGAGTAGTGCCATTTATGGCGGCTGTTTATATTCTTGGCTGCCTAATAGTAATTGGCGTACATATAGAAAATATAGGTAGCGCGTTTGCCGCTATTTTTAACGGTGCACTTTCTGCAGATGCTTTAAAAGGTGGTTTTATTGGCGTCTTGATTATTGGCTTGCAACGTGCCGCTTTCTCTAGTGAAGCGGGAGTTGGTTCTGCCGCAATTGCGCATAGTGCTTCTAAAACCAACAATCCTATTGCAGACGGTTTTACCTCTTTGGTAGAGCCGTTTATAGATACGATGGTAGTGTGTACAATGACGGCTTTAGTGCTTATTTTCTCGGGAATGCACGAAGTTAGCGGCCTTGGCGGAGTAGAGCTAACTTCAGATGCTTTCGGAAGCGTAATTTCTTGGTTTCCGGCAGTTTTAGCTTTTGCTGTATTCTTGTTTGCATTTTCTACTATGGTTTCTTGGTCGTATTACGGTATGCGTTCGTGGACATACTTATTTGGACGTAGTAAAAAATCTGAAATGATTTTTAAAGTAATGTTCCTGCTTTTTGTAGTCCTTGGCGCATCGGTAAGTCTTGGCGCTGTGCTTAGCTTTGCAGATATGATGATTCTAGCCATGTCTTTCCCAAATATTATTGGTTTATATATAATGTCTTCAGAAGTAAGAAGCGATATGAAAGAGTACTGGCAAAAACTTAAAAATGGAGAGCTAAAGGTTAATCCCAAATTTATAAAAGCTTAATTTTTTTGAAGAACTATAATTTGGGCTGTTTTAAAAAGTAGTAATAGTAAATCTACTTTTTAAAGCAGCTTTTTTATTTTCACTTTACGGAATTATTAAGTGCTGCAAAAATAGATTATGAACTCGGGTGTTGTAGTATACTCTCGTTGTCACGGAATAAGTTCTGTCGGCGTTTATCACTTAATTGTACTAAATAAGCCACCAAAGCGCCGGCGAAATAACAAAATACATCGCCCCAGTCTGCGGTATAACGAGCTTTTATGGGCGGTAATATAACTTCGAAATAAATGGCGTAAAGTAAACTCAAACTAAGTATCATACTTAGACTAAGCCAAAAAGCAGGTTTAACCAACCGAAGCAAAAAGAGAATTATCCCGAAAACTATGGGCATACAAAGCAAGTCCATAAAATAAGCACGCATCCATTGCGGGTAATTTATACCGTTTTGCAAACCAAGTTGGTACGCGCCAACCAATACTGCACAACCAATAAAAAAAACCGTGTAATTTCTCATATCAGTAAAAAAGAAATTAACCAGGCAATAAAACCGCCAATGGCTAAAGCTGCTACCCATAGGTAATAACCCACATTACCAAAAAAACGTAAAAACGCATTGTCACTTTGGCGCCAATTCTTTTTTGGTTTTGGTTTATTGGGAGCTGTTTTATTTGGATTTTCTTCTTTCTCTTCCTGCATTTTCGGTGCCGCTTTGAGGCGCTAAAAATACTAATTTTAAATGGATTTTTTTCCGTAAAGCTAAAATTAAGACTTTTAAAAAAATCGTTTATCTTTAAAGATAAATTAATGGTATGCAGCAGTTTTCTTTCTTGGTTATTTTAAGTATTTATTTTTGTCTTGGTAATTTGCAAGCGCAAGAAAAGCAAAGTTTGCGTTATTTGGCTTTAGGAGATTCGTATACAATTGGCGAAAAAGTAGCACCGCAAAGTCGTTGGCCGGTGCAACTGGCAAAAGCCTTGAATAAGGAAGAAACAGAAGTGGAAGAAACACATATAATAGCCCAAACCGGATGGCGCACAGACAATTTATTAAACGCTATCGATACCACTTCTGTAAAGGGGAAATTTGACTTGGTTTCGTTATTAATTGGCGTAAACAATCAATATCAGGGCAAAGAAATTTCGCAATTTAAATCTGAATTTGAAGGCTTACTTACAAAAGCTATCGTCAAAAGTAAAGAAGGAGCAAAAGGGGTTTTTGTAGTGAGTATTCCAGATTACAGTGTTACGCCTTTTGTTACCGTCAAGCACAATAAAATTCGTAAAGAAATAAAACAGTATAACCGTATTGCGCGTAAAATGAGTAAAAAGTATAAAATTGCTTTTGTAAACATTACGCCAATTTCACAAAAAGCAAAAAAAGATAAAAGCCTACTTGCAGAAGACGGCTTGCACCCAAGCCCAAAAATGTATGCGCAATGGGTTAAGAAAATACAACCGGTGGTAATAGAAATGTGCAAAAAATTATGAAAGAAGATTTTTTACATTACGTCTGGAAGTTTAAAAAATTCGATTTTTTAAATGCTAAAACTACTGCAGGAGAAGCTATTCGTATTATAAATTTTGGATTGCACAACCAACAAGCCGGTGGTCCGGATTTTTTTAATGCCAAGATTGAAGTTGGTTCGCAACTTTGGGCAGGTAATGTAGAAATACATCTTAAAGCAAGCGACTGGTATGCGCATTACCACGAAACAGATGCAAAATATGATAATGTGATTTTACACGTGGTTTGGGAAGAAGACGTAGAGGTTTTTAGAAAAGACGAAACGCCAATTCCTTGTTTAGAGCTAAATGCTTTGGTAGACAAAAATGCTGTGAAGAATTACCAAAAATTACTTGTAGGACAAGCACAATACCTTAATTGCGAAAACGATTTTTCTAAGGTAGATGATTTTTTACTGAATAATTGGATAGAGCGTTTATACGTTGAACGATTAGAAATAAAACACGAATTTATTGCTAAGTTATTGGAGAAAACGCGCAATAATTGGGAAGCGGTTTTATTTTTAAGCCTTGCCAAAAATTTCGGTTTAAATAAAAACGGAAATAGCTTTTTACGAGTAGCAGAAAGTATCCCTATACAAGTGGTACAAAAAATAAAATTGGCAGAAAGTTTAGAAGCTTTATTAATGGGGCAAGCAGGAATGTTAGACCAAGAAATAGAAGATGCTTATTTTCAAAAATTACAAAAAGACTATTTCTATCTTCGGCATAAATACCAATTAAAAGCGCCACTTGGTTCTGGGGTGCAATATTTTAGGTTACGACCGCATAATTTCCCTACTATTCGTTTATCGCAATTGGCACATTTGTATGTTAGTACGCCTAATTTATTCAGTAAAATAAAAGAAACCTCTAACAAAAATGATTTATACCGGCTTTTAAATTGTACAGCCGGAGAATACTGGCAAACGCATTATTCTTTTGCAACGCCCGGTAAGAAAAGTAAAAAAGCTTTAAGCCAAAAATTTAAAGATTTACTAATAATAAATACTATAGTGCCAATTTTATTTTCTTATTACCAAAGCTTAGGAAAAAGCGCTCCCGAACACCTTTTTGGTTGGATGCGAAATTTGCCGGCGGAACAAAATGCGGTCGTAAAAAAATTTAATGCCATAAGATCAAAAACAGCAACCAATGCAATGGCTTCGCAAGCAATTTTACATCTAAAAAATAATTACTGCAATAAAAATCGCTGTTTGCAATGTGCAGTGGGTTTAAATTTGCTGAAAAGAAAATAGAAATGCTTATTTTTGTATTATGGCAAATTTAATGTACAGAATACGTTATTATTTTGAGCGTAATGGTTTTTATGTAAGTTCTAGATTGGCAGATAGAATTGGGATGCGCGTAAAAAGTGTTCGTTTGTTTTTTATATACCTCTCTTTTGCCACCCTGGGAATTGGTTTTGCATTTTACCTTACCTTGGCTTTTTGGTTGAGGTTAAAGGACTTGGTGTATACCAAAAGAACATCTGTTTTTGATTTGTAAGTAAATTATTTGCGTTAAAATTAAGTAGCTGCTTTAATTTTTAGTGTTTTATCTTTTTAAAAAGTCTTTTTTTTAGGATATTGTGCCGTTAAAAATTTCTTAATTAGCCGTAAACTTTAAATTTCAATAACGATTTATGAAAAATATTATGCTTTCGTTCCTACTTGTTTGTGTGGGTATTTTAACTGGAAATGCACAAGGTTTAGTAGAAGCAAATAGTGGAGAGCTAAAAGTTGATGCAAAAATTGAAAATCCGTCCAATCTAATAAACGACGGTTTTATAAGTTTAGAAGTAAGTGGTGGTAAGCCGCCATATACTTATAAATGGAGCAATCCAGAAACTTCTTTAAGATCCAGCACAGCATCAAATTTAACGGAAGGTATTCCATATCAAGTTATAATTACAGATGCAGATCAAAATACGATTACAAAATCTTACCGTATAAAAGTAGAATCTGTTACCGAACATTTTAACGGTTTTTTTGCTCCTATTGTAGAAAGTATGGGAGCAATTTTATTTTGGGACCCTTTTGCTGCCATAGGCATCTACGATCCGGTTGTATATGCCGAAAGCAAAAAAATTCCTATTCCGCGTTGGTCAGCGGAGACCGATAAAAAATCGGTTTTACAAAAATGGTTAAAACCAGAAGGTTCTAAAGTAAATAGAGGAGAAGAAATTGCTGTTGTTCAAAAAGACGGTAGAGAAGAGTTACGAGTAACGTCGCCTGCCAATGGTACTTTAACTTATTTGGTACAGGAAGGAAATGTTATTTTTAATCCAGATAATACACAACACAAAATAGAGCAAGGTGCGCATCACCTAGCAGAAATAAAATATGACAAGCCAATTGCCTTAACGCATCCTAATGGCGATGTTAAACAAAACGCTATACCTTTTATTGTGGTTTGGCTTATTTTAGGAGCCACTTTCTTTACAATAAGAATGGGCTTTATCAACATTAGAGGTTTTAGACACAGTTTAGATTTAGCAAAAGGAAAGTATGACGATCCTAATGCGCCCGGAAAAATAACTCACTTTCAAGCGCTTGCTACTGCCGTTTCTGCAACAGTTGGTTTGGGTAATATTGCTGGGGTTGCCGTAGCGGTTTCTTTGGGAGGTGCCGGTGCTACTTTTTGGATGGTTGTAGCCGGTCTTTTAGGTATGTCTTCTAAATTTGTAGAATGTACATTAGGTGTAAAATACCGCTTTATAGATTCTGAAAACAGAATTTTTGGCGGACCTATGAATTACTTGCGTTACGGTTTGGAGAAAAGAAATATGCGTGGTTTAGGTAAATTTTTAGCCGGTCTTTTTGCCGTATTGGGTGTAGGAGCATCTTTTGGTGGCGGAAATATGTTTCAAGCCAACCAGTCTTTTAGCATATTATCCGGACAATTTCCTGCCTTAGAAGGTAATGGTTTTTTATTTGGTCTGGTAATCGCAATTTTGGTAGGTGTTGTTATAATTGGTGGTATTAATAGTATTGCTAAAGTAACCGGTAAAGTTGTACCGTTTATGGCTATTATTTATGTGATAGGATGTTTGATTGTTATTGGCTTTAATTTTGAAAATATAGGCGCTGCTTTTTCTGCAATTATTAACGGAGCATTTTCTCCAAGTGCATTAAAAGGTGGTGTTATTGGAGTGCTCGTAGTTGGTTTTCAACGGGCAGCATTTTCTAACGAGGCTGGGGTTGGTTCTGCCGCTATTGCGCATAGTGCAGCCAAAACCCATCATCCACCATCAGAAGGTTTTGTGGCTTTATTAGAGCCGTTTATAGATACAGTAGTAGTTTGTACACTTACTGCTTTGGTACTTATTTTTACCGGAATGCACGAAGTTGAAGGTATTGGCGGAGTAGAATTAACCTCGCAAGCATTTGCCAGTGTTATTTCTTGGTTTCCTTATGTATTAGCCGCGGCAGTATTTTTATTCGCTTTTTCTACTATGATTTCTTGGTCGTATTACGGCATGCGCGCTTGGACGTATCTTTTCGGAAAAAGTAAAAAAACAGAATTTATCTATAAAATAATATTCTGTGTATTTGTTGTCGTAGGTGCCTCTATTAGTCTTGGCGCAGTACTAGATTTTTCAGATATGATGATATTGGCCATGTCTTTTCCTAATATTATTGGTTTATATATAATGTCTGGCGAAGTGCGGGAAGACCTGCGTGAATACTTTAGAAAATTAAAAGCTAACGAATTGTTTACCAAATCCGGAAAACAACAAGCTTAATGGAGTTCTAAACCTTTAAAATATGTCATTTAATAAATCCCATCTCATTTTTACGAAAAGTCAACGAAATGGGATTTTTTTTATGTCTTTAATTATTCTTGTCTTGCTTGGCGGAATGTTTTGGGTAAATAAGCAAGCTCCCGAAAATACATTAACCAAAGACCAAGAAAAAGAGTTTTTGGCGGTTCAAAAAGAATTAGATTCTTTAAAAAAGCTGCAACTAAAGAAGCAAAAAAAGACGTATAAGATATATCCTTTCAATCCTAATTTTATTACAGATTATAAAGGATACACTTTAGGAATGTCTACCGAAGAAATAGACAGGTTGCACGCTTTTCGTGAAAAAGACCAATGGATAAATTCTAAAAAAGATTTTCAAAACGTTACTGAAATTTCTGATTCTTTACTGAATAAAATAGCACCGTATTTTAAATTCCCGGATTGGGTGGTGGCACAAAACAAAACCAAGAAACAGCAGAAACAGCAAGTTAAAGCGTTGCCGTACGCAAAGAAAACAGATTTAAACCAAGCTACGTCGGCCCAATTGCAAGAAATAAATGGGATTGGCGAAAAAATAGCTTTACGGATTTTGCGTTACCGTAATAAATTAGATGGCTTTGTAGCAGACATACAAATAAAAGATATTTACGGTCTAAAGTACGAAACCGAAGAAAAACTTCTAGCCCGCTTTACCGTGAAAACTCCGCCGTCGGTAGAAGTTTTAGACCTTAACAAAGCAACGCTTATACAATTATCAGAAATTCCATATTTTAATTACGAACTGGCGCGCGAAATTATAAACTACAGAGAACTGCACGAAGGCATTAAAACTTTTGAAGAACTTGCCAAAATAGAAGATTTTCCGGCCTATAAAATAGAACGCATAAAACTTTATGTGCAAATAAAATAGAAAATATCAAAAAATTAGCGATATTCTACGAATACTTGTTATTTTTGATGCATTCAGTATATAACAAGAAATTGCTATTAAAATCAAATAATAAATGAACAGTACGTATTTTACAGAAGAGCACGAGCATTTTAGAAAAAGCTTTAGAGATTTTTTACACAAAGAAGTCGTGCCGTATGTTGATAAGTGGGAAAAAACGGGAACCATAGAACGTTTTATTTGGGAAAAGTTTGGTGAGATGGGCTATTTTGGCCTTAACTACCCAGAAGAATACGGGGGTTTAGATTTAGATCTTTTTTACACGGTAATTTTCTTAGAAGAGTTGCAACGCATAAATTCCGGTGGTTTTGCGGCCGCAATGTGGGCGCACGCCTATTTGGCTATGACGCACCTAAACAAAGAAGGCGATGATCGCATTAAAAAGGAATATTTAGCGCCAAGTATTACCGGAGAAAAAATTGGCTGTCTTTGTATTACAGAGCCTTTCGGCGGATCTGATGTTGCCGGTATGAAATCTACTGCCGTAAAAAAAGGAGATAAGTATATTTTAAACGGCTCCAAAACCTTTATTACCAATGGCGTTTATTCAGATTATTTGGTAGTAGCCGCAAAAACTTCCCCTGAAAAGGGCAACAAAGGAATGAGCATTTTTGTGGTAGACAGAGATACACCAGGTATTTCTGCAACCAAATTAGATAAACTGGGCTGGCGTGCTTCAGACACCGGAGAGATTGCTTTTAACGATGTTGAAATTCCGGCAGAAAACTTGATGGGAGAAGAAGGTCAAGGTTTTCCGTACATAATGCAACATTTTGCTTTAGAGCGTTTAATAATGGGTATTAACGCCCACGCCAGAACCGAGTATGCCTTAGAATATACCTTAGAATATATGTCTGAGCGAACGGCTTTTGGTAAAACAATAGATAAGTTTCAAGCTCTACGCCATAAGATTGCAGATATTGCCAGCGAAGTAGAAATGGCCAAGCAGTTTAATTATGCCGTAGCAAAACAATTAGATGAGGGGCATTATGTGGTAAAAGAAGCCAGTATGTCTAAACTTTTATCTACCAAGATCGCGGATGAAGGCATAAATTCTTGCTTACAATTTTTAGGCGGTTATGGTTATATGGAAGAATATCCACTAGCCAGAATGTTACGCGACAGCCGTTTAGGTCCAATAGGAGGTGGCACTAGTGAAATTTTGCGTGAAATTATCGCCAAAATGATCATCGATAAGAAAGAGTACAAGCCGGCAGCGCGCTAGTTTTTTTTGATTGTTTTGGCGAAAATGCCTTTAGAAATTATCGCCAAAATGATCATCGACAAGAAAGAGTACAAACCTGCAGCGAAATAAGACTTTTTTTCTGTTTTGATTTTGTCTCTCATTCAGAAAAAATATTTTGACAGAGGTCTTTGTTAATTTGAAAAATAAATATAATTTTGCCGCCTGAAAATTCTAAGCGAAGGGAGGTGAAACAACTATGTTAAAAATACATGTTAAAGAGGGAGAAAATATTGAAAGAGCGTTAAAACGTTTAAAACGAAAATTTTCCAGTACAAAAACCCTACAAGAATTGCGCGAGCGTAAAACTTTTTCTAAACCTTCGGTTGTAAAAAGAGCGCAGCGACAGAAAGCCACCTATGTGCAAAGTTTAAGAGATCAAGATAACTTTTAATTGGTTGTGCAAATAATTATACGCTTACTTTGTAAAGTTTTCTAACTTTGTAAAGTAAGCGTTTTTTTATGGACTTTTCTCAATTTAAAGATTATCTACAGTACGAAAAAAAATATTCTGTGCACACGGTAACGGCTTATATTAAAGATTTGCAACAATTTGCAACTTTTATAAAAGATAATTTTGAAGAAACCAACCTAACAGAAGTTAGCTACTCTTTAATTAGAAGTTATATTGTTCATCTCTCCGATGCGAAAACTTCCAATAGGAGCATTAACCGAAAAATATCTTCCTTAAAGACCTATTACAAGTTTTTACTTAAAACCAAACAAGTTAGCGTCTCTCCGTTAAATAAACATAAAGCTCTTAAGGTGGCGCAGCGTATTCAGACTCCATTTTCGGTAGAAGAAATTCAAAATGCAATACAAGAAATACCTTTAGAAAGTTTCGAAGATTGGCGAGATAGGTTAGTGGTAGAGTTGCTTTACTCTACGGGAATGCGACGTGCAGAATTGATAAACATTAAATTAACAGATGTAGATATAGCTGCACGCCAAATAAAAATTTATGGTAAACGCAATAAAGAACGCATTGTACCTCTCCTTTCTTCTTCTATAGAGATTTTAAAAGTGTATTTAGATAAGAGAAAGGAAATAGAAAACCTAACAAAGGCTGAGTATTTTCTGCTAACCAAAAAAGGTGAAAAACTTTACGGGACTTTGGTGTATAGAATTGTAAATAATTATTTTTCGAGGGTTTCTAGTAAAGTAAAAAAAAGTCCGCACATAATAAGACATAGTTTTGCTACTCATCTTTTAAATGAAGGCGCAAATTTAAATGCAGTAAAAGATTTATTAGGGCATTCTAGTTTAGCTTCCACGCAAGTGTACACCCATAATAATATAAAAGAGCTTAGTGAAATCTATAAAAATGCACATCCAAGAAACATTTAAGGAAAATACATTTTTTAAAAGAAAGTTGTCAAACGTTTAACATGATTGATTTATAGGTATTTATGGAAAAAATAGTAGGGTTAAAACGAGCTTTTTTAAGGCGAATTAAAAATATTTGAAAAAAAATAAAAAAAAGTTTTGCATAAAACATAAACAGCTCTATATTTGCAGTCCGTTAGAAACAACGGGCTTTTTAAAACTAAAAAGCTGAACAATTTGCCGATGTAGCTCAGCTGGCTAGAGCAGCTGATTTGTAATCAGCAGGTCGTGGGTTCGAGTCCCTCCATCGGCTCTGTTCTATGAAATTTTGAAAGGTGAAATACTTTGGGGAGATACTCAAGCGGCCAACGAGGACAGACTGTAAATCTGTTGTCTTTCGACTTCGCAGGTTCGAATCCTGCTCTCCCCACAAGCTTGTAAGATTATATGGATTTTGGTTTTAAGGAAATCAAAATTTTCATTGCAAGACGCAAATCGTTTAGGTTTGTAAAAATACAAAAGCAACCTTTTGGGTTGTAGAATGCGGGAGTAGCTCAGTTGGTAGAGCGTCAGCCTTCCAAGCTGAATGTCGCCGGTTCGAACCCGGTCTCCCGCTCTAACCTTTACTGGCAGGGCTTGGTTTGGTTCGTAGAGTAGTAAAGAAAGTAGCTTGTAGAAGCTGGTCTCGGAGGTGAGGTGATAGTGAAAAATATATTTCCTTTTAGCTCTAGAAAACAGCCAATTTTGGTTGTTATATGTTTTACGCCGACGTAGCTCAGGGGTAGAGCGCTTCCTTGGTAAGGAAGAGGCCACGAGTTCAAATCTCGTCGTTGGCTCTAGTTTTGGGGTGTTTACTCCGGCGTTAAGTTTAAGTTAGCCTAGCTGATATGACAGTAGGTTTTTTGTATTGTATAAAATAGAACACTAATATAAACTAAGATAAATAAGTATTAATTATGGCAAAGGAAACTTATGATCGTTCCAAACCGCACTTAAATATAGGTACAATTGGACACGTAGATCACGGAAAAACTACTTTAACTGCTGCTATTACTAAGGTAATGGCTGATGCTGGATATTCAGAAGCTAGTGCTTTTGATCAAATTGACAATGCTCCTGAAGAAAAAGAAAGAGGTATTACAATTAACTCTTCGCATGTAGAATATCAAACAGAAAAGCGCCACTATGCGCACGTTGACTGTCCTGGTCACGCCGATTATGTGAAGAACATGGTTACAGGTGCTGCTCAGATGGACGGTGCTATTTTGGTAGTTGCTGCTACAGACGGTCCAATGCCACAAACACGTGAGCATATCTTATTAGGGCGTCAGGTAGGTATTCCAAGAATCGTTACTTTCTTGAATAAAGTTGATTTAGTTGACGATGAAGAATTATTAGAATTAGTAGAGATGGAAGTAAGAGATTTGCTTTCTTTCTATGAGTATGACGGAGATAATGCTCCTATCATTTCTGGTTCTGCTTTAGGTGCCTTGAACGGTGACGAAAAGTGGTCAAAGACTGTTATGGATTTGATGGAAGCTGTTGATGAGTGGATAGAGTTACCACAAAGAGATGTTGATAAAGATTTCTTAATGCCTATAGAAGATGTATTCTCTATTACTGGTCGTGGTACTGTTGCAACTGGTCGTATAGAAACTGGTGTTGCTAATACTGGAGATCCTGTAGAGATTATCGGTATGGGGGCTGGTAAACTTACTTCTACTATTACTGGAGTTGAGATGTTCCGTAAAATATTAGATAGAGGTGAAGCTGGTGATAACGTTGGTATTTTATTAAGAGGTATAGAGAAAACTCAGATTACTCGTGGTATGGTGATTACTAAGCCCGGATCTGTAACTCCTCACGCTAAGTTTAAAGCAGAGGTTTATATCTTGAAAAAAGAAGAAGGTGGTCGTCACACACCATTCCATAATAACTATCGTCCACAGTTCTACGTAAGAACAACAGACGTAACTGGTACTATTAACTTGCCTGATGGTGTAGAAATGGTAATGCCTGGAGATAACGTAACTATTACTGTTGAGTTGATTCAGCCAATTGCTATGAACACAGGTTTACGTTTTGCTATCCGTGAAGGTGGCAGAACCGTAGGTGCTGGTCAGGTAACTGAAATTTTAGAATAAGCGTAAGCTAAGTATAAGGTTAAGGTGTTTCGTGAAAACGGAATACCTTGACTTGTATTTATGGTTTAGTTTCCTTTTTGTAATAAGATTCTATACTATTTACGGGTTTAGCTCAGTTGGTAGAGCACTGGTCTCCAAAACCAGGTGTCGGGAGTTCGAGCCTCTCAACCCGTGCGAATATTGAAATGTTGGATTTGGTGAGGCGAGAAGTTTATCTTGAGCGAAGTGATAACGGAGTCGAAAGGAGCCTCTCAACCCTTGCGAGAATGGAATTTTAGATTGTGATTTCTGGCTCATTTTGTTGAGCGTTAAATCATAAATTTAAAGCTTTCGCGGAAAAGCGCAATAGAAGAGAAAAAATAAATAGTTCTTTTTACATAAATTTTTTTTCAAAGTATAAAGTTAGAAAGTTATGTAAGGTATTTAAAGATAATAGAACTTAAATATAAAAAATACCGGCTTGAGACTTTCAGTAGTAAAAACAGGGAAGTTTCTTTGACCTCAAATAAAATTTAAAAATGGCAGGATTTGTAAATTATATATCGCAGTCTTACGATGAGCTTAAAAACCATGTAACCTGGCCAACCTATGCGGAAGCGCAGCGGTTAACCGTAATCGTTTTAGTATTTTCGGTAATTTTCTCTTTAGCAATATGGGGTGTAGATTCGGTGTTTGGTGAAATTATAGAAGAATACTTTAAGTGGGTTAAATCTTAAAAATCGCTTTATGGCTGAAGATAAGTTGAAAAAATGGTATGTGGTTAGATCGGTAAGCGGTCAAGAAAATAAGATTAAAGATTATATAGAAAAAGAAATAGCCCATGAAGGTTTAGAAGAGTATTTGGAAGAGGTTTTGGTACCTACAGAAAAAGTTGTTCAAATCAGAAAAGGTAAAAAAGTTAATAAAGAACGCGTATATTTTCCCGGTTACGTGATGGTTAAAGCTAACCTAAGTGGGGAAATTCCGCATATTATTAAAGGAATAAACGGCGTTATTGGTTTCTTAGGAGAAACTAAAGGAGGAGATCCTGTGCCGTTAAGAAAGTCTGAAGTTGACCGTATGCTAGGAGATGTAGATGAGTTGGCGGTACAAGAAGACAGCGTTGCGATTCCTTATAATATTGGAGAGACAATTAAGGTTATCGATGGTCCTTTTAATGGTTTTAATGGTACTATAGAGCGCGTTAACGAAGAAAAAAGAAAACTGGAAGTAATGGTAAAAATCTTTGGAAGAAAAACACCATTAGAACTCAGTTATATGCAAGTAGAAAAAGTTTAAGTTGTTACGCTTATATAATTAGAATTATTCTTAATGCTTCCACTTTTAGATTAATTCAAATTAAAAATTAAAAAATGGCAAAAGAAGTAAGTAAAGTTGTAAAACTACAAGTCCGCGGAGGTGCTGCTAACCCTTCACCACCAGTTGGACCTGCTTTAGGTGCTGCCGGGGTAAATATCATGGAATTCTGTAAGCAATTCAATGGTAGAACCCAAGATAAGGCAGGCAAGGTTTTGCCGGTAGACATAACAGTATATAAAGACAAATCATTTGATTTTGTTATTAAAACTCCACCGGCTGCCGTTCAACTCCTAGAAGCATCTAAAAATAAGAAAGGTTCTGGAGAACCAAACCGTAAAAAAGTCGCTAGTGTTACTTGGGATCAAGTAAAAGCTATTGCAGAAGATAAAATGCAAGATTTAAACGCTTTTACTGTCGAGTCTGCTATGAAAATGGTAGCCGGCACCGCACGGTCTATGGGAATAACTGTAAAAGGTGATGCACCGTTTTAATCCAAAAAGAAAGTAAAATGGCAAAATTGACAAAAAAGCAAAAAGAGGTGCAAGCAAAATTAGACAACGCTAAGTTGTATACAGTTGCAGAAGCCTCCTCTGTAATAAAAGATATTTCTAACGTAAACTTTGATCCTTCTGTAGAACTTGCAGTTCGATTAAATGTAGATCCGCGTAAAGCGAATCAAATGGTGAGAGGTGTTGTTACTTTACCACACGGTACGGGTAAGGACATTAAGGTTTTAGCTTTAGTAACACCTGATAAGGAAGATGAAGCAAAAGAAGCCGGTGCAGACTACGTAGGTTTGGACGAATATTTAGAAAAAATCAAAGGCGGTTGGACAGACGTAGACGTTATTGTGACCATGCCTAGTGTTATGGGAAAATTAGGGCCTTTAGGTAGAATTTTAGGACCAAGAGGTTTAATGCCTAACCCAAAAACAGGTACGGTAACTATGGATGTTGCTAAAGCTGTTGCTGATGTGAAAGCTGGTAAAATCGACTTTAAAGTAGATAAAACCGGTATAGTTCATGCGGCAATTGGGAAAACATCTTTTGATGCCGATAAAATTGCAGGAAACGCAAGGGAATTATTAACTACGCTGGTAAAATTAAAACCTCAGGCCGCTAAAGGAGTGTATATTAAAAGTATATACATGTCTAGCACGATGAGCCCGAGTGTGGAGATTGATACAAAAAGGTTTACTGAGCAATAATTAAATTATTATGACAAGAGAAGAAAAATCACAAGTAATAAAAGATTTAACTGCCCAGTTAGCTGATACTTCCACGCTTTATTTAGCAGATATATCAGGATTGGATGCAAACACTACTTCTAATTTAAGAAGAGCTTGCTTTAAAGCTGATGTAAAGCTATCGGTAGTTAAAAATACTCTATTGGCCAAAGCAATGGAAGAATCTGGCGTAGATTACGGCGAACTTCCAACGGTTTTGAAAGGTAATACCTCAATAATGGTATCAGATACCGGAAATGCCCCGGCCAAAGTAATTAAAGAATTTAGAAAGAAAAACGATAAACCCCTTCTTAAAGGTGCTTTTATTGATGAAGCAATTTATGTTGGAGATGAG
This sequence comes from Haloflavibacter putidus, assembly GCF_006546625.1. Taxonomy (GTDB): domain Bacteria; phylum Bacteroidota; class Bacteroidia; order Flavobacteriales; family Flavobacteriaceae; genus Mesonia; species Mesonia putida. Next base: position 26,806 of record NZ_VIAR01000006.1, on the reverse strand, counting down.
TATTTAGAAACACTATCTAGCATCAAATCTAAAGAAGAGGTTATTGGAGATATTATCGGGTTGTTACAATCGCCAACCAAAAACGTTATTTCAGCGCTTAAGTCTGGTGGTAGTAAACTTTCTGGTATTCTTAAAACACTTTCTGAAAAAGAATAACACGTACGCACTTTTTAACAATTATAAATTAAATTACACATTTTAAAACGATAGAAAATGGCAGATTTAAAAGAATTCGCAGAACAATTGGTTAACCTTACAGTAAAAGAAGTTAATGAGTTAGCTGATATATTAAAAGAAGAATATGGTATAGAGCCTGCAGCTGCTGCAGTAGCTGTTGCCGGTGGCGGTGCTGCTGGTGAAGGAGCCGAAGAAGAAGAGCAAACTGAGTTTGACGTAATCTTAAAAGCTCCGGGTGGTTCTAAATTGGCAGTTGTAAAACTGGTAAAAGAATTAACAGGTCTTGGTCTTAAAGATGCAAAAGGTTTAGTAGATGGTGCACCAGCTCCAGTAAAAGAGGGTGTTGCTAAAGATGAAGCCGAAGCACTTAAATCACAATTAGAAGAAGCAGGAGCTGAGGTTGAGCTTAAATAATAAGCTTACCGAGCAATTTTATTTAGGTTTAGACCTCAGGATTTACTCCTGGAGGTCTAAACCGTTTTGCGTATAAAAGCGCAGCGTGTTAATACACACATTTTTTTAGTTAATTATGCTTTCAAAAATTATTTTTTGAAAACCTCAAATTCCGTCCAATAGATGTTAGAAACGCAAACTGAAAGATTGAATTTCTCTTCTGTAAAGAATAAGCCTGATTATCCAGACTTTTTGGATATACAGATAAAATCGTTTCAAGATTTCTTCCAATTAGAAACAAAATCAGAAGAAAGGGGAAATGAAGGCTTGTACAATACTTTTCAAGAGAATTTCCCGATTACCGATACGCGTAATCAATTCGTACTCGAGTTTTTAGATTATTTCGTAGATCCTCCTCGCTATTCCATTCAAGAATGTATAGAGAGAGGTTTGACCTATAGTGTTCCATTAAAAGCTAGGTTAAAATTATATTGTACAGATCCGGAACATGAAGATTTTGAAACTATTGTACAGGACGTATACTTGGGTACAATACCTTATATGACGCCAAGCGGTACTTTTTGTATCAATGGAGCAGAACGCGTAGTGGTTTCACAATTGCACCGTTCTCCTGGTGTATTCTTTGGACAATCGTTCCACGCCAACGGAACAAAATTATACTCTGCCAGAGTAATTCCTTTTAAAGGTTCTTGGATAGAGTTTGCCACAGATATAAACAGCGTAATGTACGCTTACATTGACCGTAAAAAGAAATTACCGGTAACTACTTTATTCCGTGCAATTGGTTTTGAAAGAGATAAAGATATTTTAGAAATTTTTGACCTTGCAGAAGAAGTTAAAGTAAGCAAAACCGGTCTTAAAAAAGTTCTGGGACGCAAGTTAGCAGCCCGTGTACTTAATACTTGGTATGAAGATTTTGTAGATGAAGACACCGGGGAAGTAGTTTCTATAGAAAGAAACGAAATTGTATTAGATCGTGATACAGAGCTTGAAAAAGACCATATAGAGGAAATTCTGGAAACAGGAACCAAAACTATACTTTTACATAAAGAAGATAACTCTACCGGCGATTATGCAATTATTCACAATACATTGCAAAAAGATCCTACGAACTCAGAAAAAGAGGCGGTAGAGCATATATATAGACAATTACGTAACGCCGAGCCGCCAGATGAAGAAACGGCTAGAGGAATAATAGATAAATTATTCTTCTCAGATCAACGTTATAACTTAGGCGAAGTTGGTCGTTACCGTATGAATAAAAAATTAGGTCTTAATATAGAAATGGATAAGCAAGTGCTTACCAAAGAAGATATTATTACCATTATTAAGTATTTAATAGAACTTATCAACTCTAAAGCAGAGATTGATGATATTGATCACCTTTCTAATCGTCGTGTACGTACGGTAGGAGAACAATTATCGCAACAATTTGGTGTAGGTCTTGCACGTATGGCCAGAACCATTCGTGAAAGAATGAATGTGCGCGACAACGAAGTGTTTACACCAATAGATTTGATTAACGCGAAGACTTTATCGTCTGTAATCAATTCTTTTTTTGGTACCAACCAGTTGTCACAGTTTATGGACCAAACCAACCCCTTGGCAGAAATTACACACAAGCGTCGTTTGTCTGCATTAGGTCCGGGAGGTTTATCTAGAGAAAGAGCTGGATTTGAGGTGCGAGATGTGCATTATACGCATTACGGAAGACTATGTCCTATTGAAACTCCTGAAGGGCCAAACATTGGTTTGATTTCTTCGCTATCTGTTTTTGCCAAAGTAAACGGTATGGGCTTTATAGAAACGCCTTACCGAAAGGTAGAAGACGGAAAGATGGATGTGGAAAACGAACCTGTATATTTTTCTGCGGAAGAAGAAGAAGGAAAATTAATTGCACAAGCAAATATTCCTATCAAAGATGACGGTACCATCAATACAGACAAAGTTATTGCTAGAATGGAAGGAGACTTCCCGGTAGTAGATCCTAAAGAAGTGCATTTTACAGATGTTGCTCCTAATCAGATTTCTTCTATCTCGGCATCTTTAATACCGTTCTTAGAGCATGATGATGCAAACCGTGCCTTAATGGGATCTAATATGATGCGTCAAGCTGTGCCATTATTACGTGTAGATTCACCCATCGTAGGAACCGGTTTAGAGCGTCAAGTAGCTTCAGATTCCCGTGTTTTAATGAATGCAGAAGGAGACGGAACCGTAGAATATGTAGACGCACAAAAAATTACTATCAAATACGATAGAACAGAAGAAGAGCGTATGGTAAGCTTTGATTCTGATTCTAAAACCTACGATTTAATTAAGTTTAGAAAAACCAATCAAGGTACTTCCGTAAACTTAAAACCAATCGTACGGGTAGGAGATCGGGTTAAAAAAGGCCAGGTTTTATGTCAAGGTTATGCTACAGAAGCAGGAGAACTTGCTTTGGGTAGAAACATGAAAGTTGCCTTTATGCCTTGGAAAGGGTATAACTTTGAGGATGCAATTGTTATTTCCGAAAAGGTAGTAAGAGAAGATATCTTTACTTCTATTCATATTGATGAATATAGTTTGGAAGTACGCGATACCAAATTAGGTAACGAAGAGTTAACCAACGATATTCCTAACGTTTCTGAAGAAGCTACTAAAGATTTAGATGAGCACGGAATGATTCGTATTGGAGCAGAGGTTAAACCCGGCGATATTTTAATTGGTAAGATTACGCCAAAAGGAGAATCAGATCCAACACCTGAGGAGAAGTTACTACGTGCTATTTTTGGAGACAAAGCAGGAGATGTAAAAGATGCTTCTTTAAAAGCTTCTCCATCTTTAGAAGGAGTGGTAATTAATAAAAAACTCTTTGCACGTGCTATCAAAGATAAGCGTAAACGAGCGCAGGATAAAGAAGACATTGCACGCTTAGAAGATAAGTACAGAGTTAAGTTTGAAGCTTTAAAATCTGATTTAATCGATAAACTTTTTGCAATTGTTGGTGGTAAAACCGCACAGGGAGTGCAAAATGATTTAGGAGAAGATGTATTACCAAAAGGTAAAAAATATACCTTAAAAATGCTTAACTCCGTAGACGATTATACGCACCTTACTAGCGGTACGTGGACGACAGACGATCATTTAAATGCATTGGTTGCAGATTTATTGCACAATTATAAAATTAAAGAAAACGACCTGCAAGGTAACCTTAGAAGAGAGAAGTTTACCATAACTGTAGGAGACGAGTTGCCATCTGGTATTATCAAACTAGCCAAGGTTTATGTTGCTAAAAAACGTAAATTAAAAGTTGGAGATAAGATGGCAGGACGTCACGGTAACAAAGGTATTGTAGCTCGTATTGTACGTCAAGAAGACATGCCTTTCTTAGAAGATGGAACGCCTGTAGACATCGTGTTAAACCCACTTGGGGTACCATCACGTATGAATATTGGACAGATTTATGAAACGGTTTTAGGATGGGCAGGACAAAAATTAGGGCAGAAATATGCTACTCCAATTTTTGATGGCGCAACTATAGACCATATTAATGAGTTGACAGATAAAGCTGGTATTCCTAGATTTGGTCACACCCATTTATATGATGGCGGTACCGGAGATAGATTTGACCAGCCCGCAACAGTTGGAGTGATTTATATGCTTAAATTAGGGCATATGATTGAAGATAAGATGCACGCACGTTCTATTGGGCCATATTCCTTAATTACGCAACAACCATTAGGTGGTAAAGCACAGTTTGGTGGTCAGCGTTTTGGAGAAATGGAAGTTTGGGCCTTAGAAGCTTACGGCGCATCAAGCACTTTACGTGAAATTTTGACCGTAAAATCTGATGATGTGATAGGAAGGGCTAAGACATACGAGTCTATCGTAAAAGGAGAACCAATGCCAGAGCCCGGCTTGCCCGAATCTTTTAACGTGTTAATGCACGAATTAAAAGGTTTAGGACTCGATATACAACTTAAAGAGTAAAACCATTACCTCCAAACCAGTTTTGGAGGTAATAGTTTTCGTTAATTTTTTAGAATAATTCTTTTAGTACCATAGATTATGGCAAGAAATAATGACAAGAATACACAAAAGAGATTTAATAAAATCTCCATTGGTTTAGCATCTCCAGAATCGATCTTGGCGGAGTCGAGAGGAGAGGTTTTAAAACCAGAAACAATTAATTACCGTACGCACAAACCAGAAAGAGACGGTTTGTTTTGCGAACGTATTTTTGGTCCTGTAAAAGACTACGAATGTGCTTGCGGTAAATATAAAAGAATTCGTTACAAGGGGATTGTATGTGACAGATGTGGAGTAGAAGTAACAGAGAAAAAAGTTCGAAGAGATCGCGTAGGGCATATCAATTTGGTAGTGCCGGTAGCGCATATTTGGTATTTCCGCTCTTTGCCAAACAAAATAGGTTATTTATTGGGTATCCCATCTAAGAAATTAGATATGATTATTTACTACGAAAGATATGTGGTAATACAACCCGGTAACGCAAAAAATGAAGAAGGAGAACCATTAAAGAAAATGGATTTCCTTACGGAGGAAGAATACTTAAATGTTTTAGATGAGCTTCCGCGAGAAAATTACCAGTTAGAAGATTCAGACCCTAACAAATTTATCGCCAAAATGGGAGCAGAATGTCTTATCGAAATCTTAAAAAGATTAGATTTAGATGAGCTTTCGTACGATTTACGTCATAAAGCAAATAACGAAACTTCTAAACAACGTAAAACAGAAGCCTTAAAAAGGTTGCAGGTTGTTGAAGCTTTCCGCGATGCTAACGAAAACCAAGAAAACCTGCCGGAATGGATGATCATGAAAGTGGTTCCTGTAATACCGCCAGAACTTAGACCGTTGGTGCCGTTAGATGGAGGGCGTTTTGCAACTTCAGACTTAAACGATTTATATAGAAGAGTAATTATACGTAACAACCGTTTAAAGCGATTGATGGAGATTAAAGCTCCTGAAGTTATCCTACGTAACGAAAAACGTATGTTGCAAGAATCTGTAGATTCTTTGTTTGACAATACCAGAAAATCTTCTGCCGTTAAAACAGATTCTAACAGACCATTAAAATCACTATCAGATTCCTTAAAAGGAAAACAAGGACGTTTCCGTCAAAACTTACTAGGTAAACGTGTAGATTATTCAGCACGTTCTGTAATTGTGGTTGGGCCAGAAATGAAATTGTATGAGTGTGGTCTTCCTAAAAATATGGCAGCAGAATTGTACAAGCCTTTTGTAATTAGAAAACTGATTGAAAGAGGTATTGTTAAAACAGTAAAATCTGCCAAAAAGATAATAGATAAGAAAGAACCGGTAGTTTGGGACATTTTAGAAAATGTATTAAAAGGACATCCGGTATTACTTAACCGTGCGCCTACTTTGCACCGTTTAGGTATTCAAGCTTTCCAACCAAAATTAATTGAGGGTAAAGCAATTCAATTGCACCCGTTGGTTTGTACTGCATTTAATGCCGATTTTGATGGTGACCAGATGGCAGTTCACTTACCATTAGGACCAGAAGCTATTTTAGAAGCACAATTATTAATGTTGGCTTCTCATAATATCTTAAACCCTGCAAATGGTTCTCCGGTAACGGTACCATCTCAGGATATGGTTTTAGGTCTTTATTACATGACCAAATTGAGAGAATCTACCAAAGAGGTGCCAATTAAAGGAGAAGGTCTAACTTTCTATTCTCCAGAAGAAGTAATTATTGCCTATAATGAAAAACGCGTTCACTTAAACGCGCAGATTAAAGTTAAGACAAAAGACTTTAATGATGAAGGCGAGTTGGTGTCGCAATTGGTAGAAACAACCGTTGGGCGAGTTATATTTAACGAAGAAGTACCGGAAGCTGCAGGTTATGTTAACGAAGTTTTGACCAAAAAATCTTTAAGAGATATTATTGGTAAAATTTTAAAAGTAACCAGCGTGCCGGAAACCGGAGAATTCTTAGATAAAATTAAAGACCTTGGTTACGGCTTTGCATTTAGAGGCGGACTTTCTTTCTCTTTAGGAGATATTATTATCCCTAAAGAAAAAGAAGACATGATCAAAGAAGCCAATGAGCAAGTAGATGGTATTATGGGTAACTATAATATGGGTCTTATTACCAATAACGAACGTTATAACCAAGTTATTGATATTTGGACAGCTACAAATGCTAACCTTACCGAGTTGGCTATGAAAAGAATTAGAGAAGACCAGCAAGGGTTTAACTCCGTTTATATGATGTTAGATTCTGGAGCTCGTGGTTCTAAAGAGCAGATTAGACAGCTTACCGGTATGCGTGGTTTGATGGCAAAGCCTAAAAAATCGAACACCGGAGGAGGAGAAATTATTGAAAACCCAATTCTTTCTAACTTTAAGGAAGGTCTTTCTATTTTAGAATACTTTATTTCTACACACGGGGCGCGTAAAGGTCTTGCCGATACCGCACTTAAAACGGCCGATGCAGGTTATTTAACCCGTAGATTGGTAGACGTTTCGCAAGATGTAATTGTAGGAGAAGAAGATTGTGGCACTTTACGTGGAATAGAGGTTAAAGCCTTAAAAAAGAACGAAGAAGTAATAGAAACATTAGGAGCGCGTGTTCTTGGTAGAACAGCTCTTAATGATATTATAGATCCTATTACACAAGAGCTTTATGCAGAAGCAGGAGAAGAAATTGACGAAGCAATAGTAACTAAAATTGAAAAGTCTGTTTTAGATGCTGTAGAAGTACGTTCTGCCTTAAGTTGTGAAGCTAAAAAAGGTATTTGTGTAAAATGTTATGGTAGAAACTTAGCAACAGGTAAAACAGTACAACGCGGAGAAGCCGTTGGGGTAGTAGCTGCGCAATCTATTGGAGAACCTGGTACACAGTTAACGCTTCGTACCTTCCACGTAGGTGGTATTGCAGGAAACATTTCAGAAGACAATAAGGTAATCTCTAAATTTGACGGTATTGCCGAAATTGATGATTTAAAAACCGTAAAAGGAGAAAACGCAGAAGGAGATAAAGCAGAAATTGTTATATCTAGAACTTCCGAAGTTAAAATTGTAGATCCGGACACGGGTATTGTTTTAAGTACCAATGTTATACCTTACGGGGCAGAATTATTTATAAAACCTGGAGACAAGGTTACAGAAGGAACCAAAATCTGTCAATGGGATCCGTATAACGGGGTTATTATTTCTGAATTTGCCGGAAAAATCAAATTCGAAAATCTTGAACAAGGCGTTACTTATCAAGTTGAAACAGATGAGCAGACAGGTTTTCAAGAGAAAGTAATCTCAGAATCTAGAAACAAGAAAAAGATTCCTACTTTATTAATTATGGGTAAAGGAGACGAAGTAATTCGTTCGTACAACTTGCCTGTAGGAGCTCACTTGATGGTAGATGATGGCGAGAAAATTAAGATTGGTAAAATCTTGGTTAAAATTCCACGTAAATCTTCAAAAGCTGGAGATATTACAGGTGGTCTTCCTCGTGTTACAGAATTGTTTGAAGCACGTAACCCTTCAAATCCTGCCGTAGTAAGTGAGATTGATGGGGTTGTTTCTTTTGGGAAAATTAAACGTGGTAACCGCGAGATAATTGTAGAGTCTAAACTAGGCGAAGTTAAAAAGTACTTAGTAAAACTTTCTAATCAAATCTTAGTTCAAGAAAACGATTATGTTCGTGCAGGAATGCCATTATCAGACGGTTCTATTACTCCAGAAGACATCTTGAACATCAAAGGTCCAAACGCTGTACAGCAATATTTGGTAAACGAAGTACAAGAAGTTTATAGATTACAAGGGGTTAAGATTAACGATAAGCATTTTGAAGTTGTTGTAAGACAAATGATGCGTAAAGTTAAAATTCAAGATCCGGGAGATACTATTTTCTTAGAAAATCAATTAGTACATAAATCTGATTTTATTGAAGAGAACGACGATATTTTTGGTAAGAAAGTAATTGAAGATGCAGGCGATAGCGAAAATCTTAAAGCGGGACAAATCTTAACTGCACGACAATTAAGAGATGAAAACTCTTTATTGCGTCGCGAAGATAAAGCTTTGGCAACAGCAAGAGATGCACAACCTGCTACGGCAACGCCAATTTTACAAGGTATTACCAGAGCATCGTTGCAAACAAAATCATTTATTTCTGCTGCTTCTTTCCAAGAAACAACTAAAGTATTAAACGAAGCTGCGGTAAGCGGTAAAGTAGATAATTTAGAAGGCCTTAAAGAAAATGTTATTGTTGGACACAAAATACCGGCTGGTACCGGAATGCGTGAATACGATAATATTATTGTGGGCTCTAAAGAAGAGTTTGAAGAAATGATGGAAGAAAAACAAGAGGTTAATTACAACTAATCTTTTATAATAAAACGAAAAAGCGCTGTTATTCACAGCGCTTTTTTTATTTTAGTGCATTAGTAATTAAATACAGTGAAATGAGTGAGGAAAAGAAAAATAATCAAAAGAAATTAAATATTGAATTAGACGAAGCTACGGCTCAAGGTGAGTACAGTAACTTAGCAATTGTAAACCATTCTGCTTCAGAATTTGTGATAGATTTTGTCAGTATTATGCCGGGTACGCCAAAAAGCAAGGTTAAGTCTAGAATAATATTAACTCCGCAACACGCCAAACGTTTGTTGAAAGCTTTAGGCGGAAATATTAAAAAATTTGAAAACGCTCACGGCGAAATACGAGATTACGATAAACCAAATATTCCTTTAAATTTTGGTCCAACAGGCCAAGCATAAATAATTAGGAAAAAACAAAAAAATCCGAAGTTTTAAGCTTCGGATTTTTTTTATAGTTACGCTTTAAAATTCTGATGTATAGTGAAATTTAATATTCTTGTATTTTTGCTGGGTCATCTGTAAAGAAAAAGAAGAATCTGCTAAAAATACTAACTGTCCTTTTTTGTCTTTTGCTAGAAATTTATTTTTAACACGTTTAAATTCTTTAAACTCTTCACTTTTTTCATCTTCGGGTTCTACCCAACAGGCTTTATGTACATTTAGGTTTTCGTAGGTGCATTTTGCACCATATTCGTGTTCCAATCGGTATTGAATAACCTCAAACTGCAAAGCGCCAACCGTTCCAATAATTTTTCTATTATTAATTTCTAGTTTAAACAGTTGCGCAACTCCTTCATCCATTAATTGATCTACTCCTTTTTCAAGTTGTTTAGATTTCATTGGGTCTGCATTATTAATATACCTAAAATGTTCTGGAGAGAAACTGGGTATGCCTTTAAAATGCATCTGTTCACCCTCGGTTAAAGTGTCTCCAATTTTAAAATTTCCGGTATCATGTAAACCAACAATATCTCCCGGATAGGACACATCTACAATTTCCTTTTTTTCCGCAAAGAATGCATTAGGACTAGAGAAGCGCAGCTTTTTATTATTTCTTACGTGAAGATAAGGTACGTTTCTTTCAAATTTACCCGACACAATTTTAACAAAAGCCAATCTATCGCGATGCTTCGGATCCATATTGGCATGAATTTTAAAAACAAAACCGGTAAATTTTTCCTCTTCAGGCCTTACTTCACGCTCTTCGCTCACTTTTGGTAATGGGGGCGGAGCTATTGTGATAAAACAATCTAATAGTTCGCGAACGCCAAAATTGTTTAAAGCAGAACCAAAGAAAACCGGTTGTAAATCGCCATTAATATAAGCGTTTTTATCGAAATCTGGGTAAACTCCTTGTGCAAGCTCTACTTCTTCGCGTAGGTCTTGGGCTGCATCCTTGCCAATTAATTCATCTAACTCCGGCGTGGCTAAATCTTTAATTTCTATGGTATCTTCAATATCTTTTCTAGGGTCGCCGGTAAATAAATTTATATTTTGTTCCCAAATATTATAAATTCCTTTAAAATCATAACCCATTCCAATTGGGTAACTTAAGGGTGTAACTTTTAGGTGTAATTTTTGCTCTATTTCATCTAACAAATCAAAAGCATCTTTCCCTTCTCTGTCCAATTTATTGATAAAAACTAGCATTGGTATTTTGCGCATACGGCAAACTTCTACCAGTTTTTCGGTTTGGGCTTCCACACCTTTTGCTACATCTATCACCACAATTACACTATCTACAGCGGTAAGGGTTCTAAAAGTATCCTCGGCAAAATCTTTGTGTCCGGGTGTATCAAGAATATTTATTTTAATGTCTTTATACTCAAAGGCCAAAACAGATGTGGCTACCGAAATACCACGTTGGCGTTCAATTTCCATAAAGTCACTGGTAGCACCTTTTTTGGCTTTGTTAGATTTTACTGCTCCTGCTTCTTGTATTGCGCCTCCAAAAAGCAATAATTTTTCGGTTAAAGTGGTTTTACCGGCATCGGGATGCGAGATAATTCCAAATGTTCTTCTTCTATTTATTTCTTTCGATAATTTCATGTTGCAAATATATTCTTTTCGCACCTTTTGCCAAGTGCTATTTTTATTGAAGTTATTTAAGAAAGCATTATAATAAAAAAACTTATTTGACTGTCAAAAGAGTTTTTTTATCGATTATTTTACGTAATTTTAATATTTATTATGGAATATTAAATGGTTTATGATAAATTTGGACTTTTGTAAACCACTCTGCTAATCAATAAAATTTATGAAAAGAACATTTACGCGTCTAAATTCTATTTTGTTCTTTTTTATTTTTATCTCTTCCTTGACTACCGCCCAGGTTGTACAAGATATTCCCGCTATAAACTGGCAGCCGGGGCACAAAATTGCTGTGCAAGATACTGCAACCGCTATGGTAAATGGTCGCGTGTATAAAGATGTTAACGGTAACGGTACCCAAGATAGCTTTGAACCTGGCATGGAAAGCATTGATATGATTTTAATAGATGCTGCCGGCTCTCAAGCAGTTACCACAAATGCTAATGGAGACTGGCTTGCCTATGTTATTCCGGGAATGGTAACCATTTACGTAGATATTACAGATTTGCCTTTTGGTGCCATTCACACAGAAGGAGATAACCCAAGTACGCCCAGTAATAACGGTGGAGATCCCAATACCATTGTTGCTGTTGACGGGCAGACAAACTTTGGCGGAAAAGATGGTTTTTACTTTGTAGGGGAAGTTTCTGGTCATTTATATTTTGATTTAAACGGTAATGGCACGCAAGACATTACTGAACCAGATATGCCAAATGTAGATGTTAAAGTTAGCGATCCTTTCAATAACCCACCGGTTATTGTTACAACAGATGCTTCAGGAAATTGGGCAGCAACAGTTACCGCAGCCCAAGCAACAATAGATATAGATGATAACGATCCTGATTTTCCTACCGGTGCTACCCAAACAGAAGGAACAGACCCGAGTACAGCCAACGTCATAGCAAATACAAGTACCTTTACAGAAAATGATGGTTTTTATCCGGAAGGTTATTTAACCGGTCATTTATATTTTGATTGGAATGGTAATGGTACTCAAGATAATTTAGAACCAGATATGCCAGATGTAAATGTTAAGGTTACAGATGTTTTTGGTAATACGCAAATTGTTGCAACCAATGCAAATGGAAATTGGCTAGCTTTGGTGCCCGCGGGCGAAACAATAGCAAATATAGACGAAACTGATCCTGATTTTCCTGTCGGGGCCGTGCAAACCGAAGGTACTAATCCTACTACCACAACCGTTATCAATAATCAAACGGTTTTTAGTGAAAACGATGGCTTTTTTCAAGAAGGAACCTTAACCGGTCATTTATATTTTGACGTAAATGGTAATGGCACGCAAGACAGTGCAGAGCCAGATATGCCAAATATAGAAGTAGTAATAAATAATACACCCACCGGTGTGACTGCAAGTGTATTTACAGATGCCAGCGGTAATTGGTCGTATACCGGTCCGGTTGGCCCCTCTACCGTTACTATTAATCAAAATGATGCAGACTTCCCAACGGGTGCAATTCAAACAGAAGGTACCAATCCAAGTACGCATACCGTTATAATTAATCAGAGTGTTTTTACTGAGAATGACGGATTCTTTGAACAAGGTACGTTAAGCGGGCATTTATATTTTGATTCTAACGGCAACGGTACGCAAGATAGCAGCGAGCCAGACATGCCAGATGTAAATGTAAACATTACAGATGCTTTAAATAATACACAAACGCTTGTTACTGATGCCAACGGAAACTGGAGCGTAAATTTACCTATTGGCGATGCCTTGATAAATATAGATGAAACAGATTCTGATTTTCCTCAAGGAGCTATTCAAACAGAAGGTACTAACCCAACCACTACAACCGTTATTAATAACCAGATGGTTTTTAGTGAAAACGATGGTTTTTTTGAAGAAGGAACCATAACCGGTCACCTTTATTTTGATGTTAACGGTAATAGTACACAAGACAGTTCAGAGCCAGATATGCCCAATGTGGAAGTAGAAATAACTAATCAAACCTTGGCAGTTTCTACCGTTTTAACAACAGATGCCAATGGCGACTGGAATTATACCGGACCAATAGGAGCTACAGTAGTAAGCATCAACGAAAATGATTCAGATTTCCCCACGGGTGCAATTCAAACAGAAGGAACAAATCCGAGCACGCATACCGTTATAATTAATCAAAATACCTTTACGGAAAATGACGGCTTTTTTGAACAAGGAAGCTTGAGTGGTCGTGTCTATTATGACGTAAATGGCAACGGTACTCAAAATAACAACGAGCCGGGTATGCCAAATGTAGATGTAAATATTACAGATGCTTTAAACAATACCCATACAGTGGTTACAAATGCCAATGGCGACTGGAGCGCAGATTTGCCGGTTGGCGATGTGACGATTACTATAGACGAAACCGATCCCGATTTTCCTACTGGAGCCTTACAAACAGAAGGTACGAATCCCAGTTACGCTACTGTGTTAAACAATCAAAGTATCTTTACGGAAAAAGACGGATTCTCTGGAGAAGGAGAATTAACCGGACATGTTTATTACGACACAAACGGTAACGCTAACCAAGAATTAGGAGAGCCAGATTTGGCAAATATTTCTGTATTGGTAGAAATCGTAAACGGCACTACCCAAACTTTAATAACAGATGCAGATGGTAATTGGTCTTTTACAGCGCCAATTGGTCCGGTAAGTGTTTTGGTAGACGAAAACGATATAGATTTTCCTGCCGGCGCAATTCAAACAGAGGGTACAAATCCTACTGTTTTTATGGTAACCAACGAAAGTGACAATCACCAAAACGATGGTTTTTATGTAGATCAATTGCAAACTGGTAATTTAAGCGGTCATCTTTATTACGATACCAACGCTAACGGAGTTCAAGATGTAAGCGAGCCAAACCTTCCAAACATAGATGTTAGCATAACAAGTTCAGTTGGGGTTACTTTTAATGTAGTAACCAACAACCAAGGAAATTGGATGGTAGAAGTTCCGGAAGGAAATACAACCTCTTCTATAGATTTTACAGATCCAGATTTTCCTACTGCAGTAGTGCAAACCCAAGGAACAAACCCAACTACTACCAATGTATTATCCAATGTAGCAAATGTTGAAACTCCAGACGGGTTTACACTTCCCAATACGGGAACAGGAATACTTTCTGGTCATTTATATTTTGATACAAATGCCAATAGTAACCAAGATCAGGGAGAACCTAATCTTATTAACGTAGATGTGACAATTACCAATGTTTTGGGTTTGACAACTATCGTAACCACAAATCAAGATGGCGATTGGAGTATAAGCATACCGGAAGGAAATACTACATCAGACATAGATAATACAGATCCTGAATTTCCTTTAGGCGCTATTCAAACCGAAGGTACAGACCCAACTACAACTTATGTTGGGGCAGGAGAAAACCTTAGCGAGGTAAACGATGGTTTTGAAGTACAAGATATTGAAACAGAAATGCTATCCGGACATTTATATTACGATACCAATGCAAATGGAATGCAGGATGAAAACGAACCAAATTTACCCAATGTAGATGTAGCAATCACCAATTCTCTTGGCTATATACAAATAATTACTACCAATAATAATGGCGATTGGTCTATAACCGTTCCTGTAGGTAATACCGTTTCAGAGATAGATTTCACAGACCCTGATTTTCCGCTTGCAGTAAGCCAAACACAAGGAACCAACCCTACCACTACAATGGTTGCGGCTGGTAATCCAACAGCAGAAGAACCAGATGGCTTTGCTCAAACCGCGGTTGGCACAAATACACTATCGGGACATCTTTATTATGATTGGAATGCAAATGCTGTTCAAGACCAGGGAGAACCAAATTTACCTAATGTAGATATAGAAGTTGTGAATGCGGCGGGAGTTAGCACTTTTCTGCAAACAGATCAAAATGGCGATTGGTTTTTATTAGTGCCGGCAGGAAATACAATTTCAGAAATTAATGAAAACGATCCCGATTTTCCTGCGGGGGCTATTCAAACGGAAGGAACAAATCCTACCACCACTCCAGTAACAGCTACAGGGAATTTTCAGGAAATAGATGGGTTTTACAATCCTAATCTTGCAACAAACATTCTAAAAGGTCATTTGTATTTAGATGAAAATGCTAACGCAGTACAGGAAAATACAGAGCCAAATTTGGCAAATGTTACCGTATGGCTTACCACTTCTTTAGGCACGACAATAACTTTAGAAACAGATCAGGATGGTAATTGGCAAGTAGAAGTTCCGGTAGGTAATACTATTTCAGAAGTTGATGTTAATGATGCAGACTTCCCACCAAATGCTATTCAGACAGAAGGAGACAATCCAACTATTTCTAACGTAACAGAAAACAACACATTAACAGAGGTTGACGGATTTTATGTAGACGGGCAATCGCCAGAGAAGCTAAAAGGTCATATTTATTACGACACCAACAATAACGGCGTTCAAAATACCGGAGAACTTAACTTGGCAGATATTGAAGTGGAGATTATAGATTCTTTTGGTTTTTCGCAATTTATAGAAACAGATGTAGATGGTAATTGGGAGGTAAATGTGCCTGTGGGCGAAACCGTATCGTTTATTAATCAAAACGATGCAGACTTTCCAAATGGCGCAATTCAAACTGAAGGCGATGATCCAACTACTACCATGGTGGTTGCAGATGGAATACACGAAGAAATAGACGGTTTTTACGTTCCGGAAAACGACCCAAATGTTTTTGAAATTTATAATGCGGTTTCCCCAAATGGTGACGGGAAAAACGATTTCTTTTTAATTGAAGGTATCGAAGATTATCCGGAGAACAAAGTTCTAATATTTAACCGTTGGGGCGTAAAGGTTTTTGAAACCAAAGGTTACGGTCAAAACGGAAGGGTTTTTAGAGGCTTGAGCGATGGTAGAGCTACTTTACAAAAAGGAGAAAAACTCCCGGCCGGCACCTATTTTTATATTTTAGAATATCGAAACCATGAAGGTAAGCTGAATAAATTAGATGGTTATTTATACATTAATTAAAGAAACACAGCATAGGTTTATGCAAAACAAGGTACTTTTACTTTTTATCGCTATAATAAGCACCTTTGGTAATTGGCAAATACAAGCACAACAAGACGCACAGTATAGCCAATATATGTATAACCAAATGCAAATAAATCCGGCTTATGCGGGTTCTCGAGAAGTTCTGAGCATTGTTGGTTTACACCGTTCTCAATGGGTTGGAATAGATGGCGCTCCAACTACACAAAACCTTTCGGTACACAGTCCTGTAGGAAGAAATAACATTGGCTTGGGCTTAGATATTATAAACGATAATCTTGGTCCTGCGCGAGAGACGGCTATAAATGCCAATTTTAGTTATAGCTTGCAAACTTCTCGTTATGCAAAGCTTAGTTTTGGCTTAAAAGCCGGAGCAAATTTGCTGGATGTAGATTATAATAAATTGAATATTTATGACCCTTCAGACCCTAACTACCAATCTAATAATATAGATAATAAATTTTCACCGCAAGTAGGTGTGGGCATGATGTATTATACAGATAAATTTTATGCTGGTTTAAGCGCGCCCAATCTTTTACAAACAAAACATTTTGACAGCTCACCCGGTTCAAAATCTTTGGCGAAAGAACGTATTAATTATTACTTTCTTGCAGGTTATGTTATAGATTTTTCTAGAGATCTTAAATTTAAACCTGCTTTAATGACCAAAGCTGTATCTGGTGCGCCGTTGCAAGTAGATGTGTCTGCCAATTTTATGTTTTATGAGAAATTTATCTTGGGTGCGGCATACAGATGGGATGCAGCCGTAAGCGGAATGGCCGGTTTTCAAATTACAGACGGACTTCTGGCAGGATTGGCTTACGATACGGATACTACAGATTTTGGAAAATATAATAACGGTAGTTTTGAATTCTTTTTACGCTACGAATTGTTTAAAAAGTACCAAAAAATGCTTACGCCTAGATTCTTTTAATTATGCAATTACAAAAAAATATACTAGTACTTCTACTCTTTTTAGGAGGTAGCTTCTTAGCTTTTTCACAAAAAGACAAATTAGAGGAAGCCGATAAGATGTTTGACAGGTATGCTTACATAGATGCCCGCGAAGTTTATCTGGAAGTGGCAGAAAATGGCTACGAATCAGAAAATCTCTTTAAAAAACTGGCAGACAGCTATTATTTTAATGGCGAACTGGAAAAGGCTCTAAAATGGTATGAAGCTTTATACAAATTTAAATCAGAGGGTTTAGAAGCAGATTACTTGTTTCGGTACGCGATGGCGTTAAAAAGCAATAAGCAATATGCAAAAGCAGATGAAATTATGCTTGAGTTTGACGTTTTAAACAAGACAGATTCTAGAGTGGCAATGCTTAAAAAAGATCGCGATTATCTAGAGATTATAGAAATGCAGTCGGGTAAATTTGACATTAAAGATTTTCCTATAAATTCAGATTTATCAGATTTTTCTCCTATGTTTTACGGAGAAAACCAGTTGCTGTTCGCATCTAATCGGCCTACGTCTTCTTCCGTAAAGCGTATTCACGAATGGAATAATCAGCCTTACTTAGATATTTATAAAGTCGGGATAAATATAGATTCTTTAGAAGTAAAAGGAGAGCCGGAATTGCTTTCTAAAACGATTAATTCTAAATTTCACGAAGCATCTGCAGTAATTACCAAAGATGGTTTGCGTATTTATTTTACTAGAAATAATTACAACAAAAAGAAATATGGCGAGAGTGAAGAAGGTATTAACTTTTTGAAAATTTACACAAGTACTCGCGAGAATCTGGATGCAGAATGGCAAACACCAAAAGAATTGCCTTTTAATAGCGATGAATTTTCTACCGCACATCCTGCTTTAAGTTCAGATGAAAAAAGTTTGTATTTTTCTTCAGATAGGCCGGGCACGATGGGTATGTCAGATATTTACCGGGTAGAAGTAAAAGAAGATGGCACTTATGGAGAACCAGAAAATTTAGGGAGCAACATTAATACAGAAGGGCGCGAGAATTTTCCTTACATCAGTAAAGAAAATAAAATTTATTTCTCATCAGATGGCCATATAGGTTTAGGCGGTTTAGATATTTTTGTGGCAGAAATAGATAAGAAAGATAGCATAGGCGAAGTTTTTAATATTGGTAGACCCATAAACAGCAGTAAAGACGATTTTAGTTTTATAATTGACAGTAAAAGAAAAAAAGGTTTTTTTGCCTCCAATCGCGAAGCAGAAAACAGAGAAGACAACATCTATGCTTTTAAGCAAAAAGAAAAAGTAATTACCGGTTGTAAACAATATATAACGGGCATAGTTAGCGATACAGATAGTGGCGACCCCATAGAAGATGCAACAGTAGAGTTATTTGATGAAAACTTAGAATTAATTAGCACGCAACGTACTAATAAAGAAGGCGAATATAAATTGAAAGTTAAGTGTAATAAACGCTACATCATTCGGGCTTCTAAAGAAGGTTACAGCACCAAAGAAGATATTTTCCAATCGGATACTGAGTTAGAAAAGAAAATAGACTTAGATATTCAGCTTAAAAAAGGTAGCGGCTTAGGTGTCGCTAAAGCGGAAAAAGGCGACGATTTAAGTAAATTATTGCAATTAGACCCTATTTATTTTGATTTAGACGAAAGCGAAATTAGACCCGATGCTGAGGTAGAATTACAAAAAGTAATGGCCGTATTGCGCCAGTATCCGGCAATGAAAATAGACATTAGATCGCATACAGATAGTAGGGCAGGAGATGCATACAATAAAATTCTGTCTGAAAAGAGAGCAAAAGCTACTTTAAATTACCTCAAAAATAAAGGTATAAGCAAAGATCGCCTTAGCGGAAAAGGTTATGGCGAAACGCAACTCATAAATAATTGTGGTAATAATTCTAATTGCACCGAAGCGCAACACCAGCTTAACCGCAGATCTGAATTTATTATAGTAAATAAAAATGAAACTCCGCAAGAGGTGCGGAAACAGATAGAGAAAAGGCGAAAAATTGTACAGGCAAAAAAGCCCGAGCTTAAAGAAGAAATTCTAGAAGAAAGTTATGATTTTAGTGGTAATCAAGAAGTATACGCCGTGCAGATTGCAGCTTCTAAAAAGCATAATTCTATTATTAAATTCCCTAAAGTAAACAATGTTTATCACCACGTTTATCCAGATGGTTACCGCAGGTATTATTCTAAACAATTTAAGACCAAGGCAGCAGCAAATGCTTATAAATTTAAATTGCGTAAAAAAGGAATAAAAGATGCATTTATAGTGCGTTTACAGGGCGAAAACAGATTGTAATAAAACGCTAAAAAGCCTTATATACTTAGATATTTAAAATACTTTTGTATTTTTGATTTCTATGGAAGAAAAAGTAATTCTCGTTAATGAAAAAGACGAGCAAATAGGGCTGATGGAAAAAATTGAAGCCCACGAAAAAGCCTTGTTGCATCGTGCTTTTTCGGTTTTTGTTTATAATGATAAAAACCAAATGCTCTTGCAGAAAAGAGCTTTAGGTAAATACCATTCGCCGGGATTATGGACCAACACTTGCTGTAGTCATCAACGCGAGAACGAAACCAATATTCAGGCCGGAAAACGACGCCTGATGGAAGAAATGGGCTTTACTACAGATTTAAAAGATACAATTTCCTTTATTTACAAAGCTCCTTTTGAAAACGGTTTAAGTGAGCACGAATTTGACCATATTTTGGTAGGTTATTACAACCAAGACCCCAAACCCAATCCAGATGAAGTAGCAGATTGGAAATGGCTTACAGCAGAAGAAGTAAAAAACGATATAGAAAAAAATCCTGACCAATATACTGCCTGGTTTAAAATAATTTTTGATAAACATTACAGTCAAATAGCCTAGATGAAAGTTACCGTAAACAGAAAAGCACATTTTAATGCGGCCCACCGCTTGTATAGAAAAGATTGGACAGACGAAAAAAATCTGGAAGTTTTTGGTAAGTGTAGCAACCCGCATTACCACGGGCATAATTATGAATTAATTGTTGGCGTAACCGGAGAGATAGATCCAGAAACTGGTTTTGTAATGAATTTGAAAACCCTAAAACAGATTATTCGGGAAGAAATAGAAGAAGCTTTTGACCATAAAAATTTAAACGAAGAAGTAGCGGCTTTTAAAACGCTAAATCCTACTGCAGAAAATATAGCTATGGTGATTTGGAAAAAACTTCGCAATAAAATTCAAGAAAATTTAGATTTGCAAATCACTTTGTATGAAACTCCACGCAATTTTGTAACTTTTAGCGGCTAAGCTTATGAAACTTCAATTAAACGAGAAAGTACCAGAGTTTACTTTGGTAGATAAAGACGGCAATTTATTTTACTCCAATTCTGTAATTGGAAAAAAAGTTTGTGTACTCTTTTTTTATCCTAAAAATTTTACTCCCGGTTGTACAAAAGAAGTTTGTGATTTTAGAGATAATTACCAAGAATTTATGCAAAATGGGGCAGAGGTAATTGGTATAAGCTCAGACTCGGTTGCTTCGCATAAAAGGTTCAGTAAAAAATATAATTTGCCGCATATTCTACTTTCCGATCCTACCGAAGAAATTAGAAAACGATTTGGAGTAAAAGGTCACTTATTAGGTTTAATCCCCGGAAGGGAAACTTTTGTGGTAGATAAACAAGGAAAATTGCGCCTAAAATTTAATAATCTGAGTAGTAAAGATCACGTGCAAAAAGCTTTAAAAACCGTCAAAAAACTACAAGATGAATAAAAAGCTATATCCGTTAAGATTTGAGCCCATTTTAAAGAAAAAAGTGTGGGGCGGCACTAAATTAGGCGATATTTTAAATAAAAACTTATCTTCCAATAAAATTGGCGAGAGCTGGGAAATTAGTACGGTAGAAGACAATATTTCTGTAGTAAAAAACGGTGTATTCAAAGGAAAAACCTTATCGGAAATAATTAGTAGTTATAAGGCAGATCTGCTTGGAGAAAAAGCTTACAAAGATTTTGGCAATGCTTTTCCGTTGTTAATAAAATTTATAGATGCAGAAGAAAATCTTTCTGTACAATTGCATCCTAACGATGTTTTGGCCAAAGAGCGACACGATTCTTTTGGCAAAACAGAAATGTGGTACATCTTACAAGCCGACGAAGGCAGCGGAATTATAGCCGGTTTTAAAGATGGCGTAACAAAAGAAGACTATCTAGCAGAGCTTAATAATAAAAAACTACCGGAATTACTAAACTTCGAAAAAGTAAAAAAAGGCGATACTTTTTTTATAAAACCCGGATTAATTCACGCAATTGGCGCTGGGGTTTTACTGGCAGAAATACAACAAACCTCAGATATTACCTATCGTGTTTATGATTGGGATAGAGCCGGTAAAGATGGCGAGAAAAGAGATTTGCATACGACTTTGGCAGAAGATGCTATAGACTTTACGGAAAATAACCGGTATAAAATTCCGTATACCTTAGCTAAAAACCAAGCAGCTGTTTTAGCTAAAAATAATTATTTTACAACGCGTTTGTTGGCTGTAGCCGAAGAACCACATAGTTTTAGCTATAAACCAGATTCCTTTAGAATTTTTATGGCGGTGGAGGGCGAAACTACCTTAACCGGAAACGGTTTTAAAGAGATTTTAAAAGCAGGCGAAACCATCTTGTTTCCGGCGGTTTTAACTGCGGTGACATTATCTGGAAATAATTCGAAAGTTTTAGAGGTTAGCATCTAATAATTTAGTGTACTTTTGCAGCACTAAAATTAAAAATTATGGCAAGTATTAGAAACTTGAAACGAGATGTAAACAACGTAATGGCCGAAATTATAGAAGCGGCTTATATACATCAATTAGCCAATCCTACGCAGGATAAATCTAAAAGCAATGCTATTGTAGAAGAAGCTATTTCTGTTTATGACGCGCTATTGCAAGAAATAAATGCAAAAAATGTTTCAGAAAGAAGTAAACATTATAAGGAAATAAACCAAGAATTGGAAGAAAAAAGCTTAGGCTTGGTAGAAAAACTTAACGCTTTATAAATAAAGCTAAAGCATTAGGTAATAAAAAAGTTGCTTCAAGAATTTTAATATTCTCGAAGCAACTTTTTTTGGTTTTAACGGTAAAAAATAGAGATTGGCAGAAATAAAATATCCTTTTTAGAAAATATCTGCTAAAGTAAGTCTAACATAAATAGATAAAAATCTATACTTCTTTCTTTAGTTTGTCTTCTTTCTTCTGGGTTTTTTTACGTTCTTTAATAAGCTCTTTTAGTTTTTTTCCGTAAAGCGATTTTCTAATGTCTTTATTGAAAGAATTATATATAGTGTCTAAATATTTTATATTGGCATCAAAAACCTGACTTAAAGCCAAGTAGGGTGCCACTTCTAAATCTTTATTATTAATGGCGTAGTTTACCGTATAGAGATATTTGCGTTTTAATAAATTTTCGTACTGTTTGTTGGTAGATAAGATGCGTTCTTGGTCGTTATCGCGTTGCGCTTCAAAATTTTCTTTTATAATGTTAAGATGTTGGCTGTTAAATTTAGAAATAGTCTGGTTATAAGCTTCCAATTTTTCTTGGTTTGCAGAGCCGGTAATCTTTGCATCTGTTTCAAAGTTCTTTAAACTGGTTTTAATAGTCATTTCTCCTTTTTCCGCAAAAAACTCTACAATATCGTCGTTTTTATCGCCATTAAATTTATCTAAATATAAAAACAGCATTTGTGGTTCTTTAAGATTGGTACTCAATTCAAAATTAGAATCACCGTTTATACTTACAGAATCTAAGCTTACCAAACTTGTATCTTCTAAACGCTGTAAAAGTAATTTACCTTTTTTTAAGCCCTTTACGTTTCCGCTAAGGATAAAATTATCTGGTTTAGAACAAGCGCTAATTATCACGAGTATTACCGCTATAAAAATTATTTTCTTCATTGCTTTACGGAATTAAAAATGCAAAGATGCTATTTTTTTTAGATAATTTAAGCTCCTGCAGAAGCCATTTCCATTAAAATTGTACAAGCATAAGCAGCCCAAGTGCCAACCACATATCCCATTACGGCCAAAAGTACACCAACGGTTGCCAACGAGGGGTGAAAAGCCGCTGCAACTACCGGAGCAGAAGCTGCGCCACCAACATTGGCTTGACTACCTACCGCTAAGAAAAAGTAAGGTGCTTTTATAAGTTTGGCAACCAAGATTAACAAACCGGCGTGAATGCTCATCCACACCAAACCAATGGCTATTAAACCGGGATTATCAAAAATCATGGTCAAATCCATTTTCATACCAATAGTAGCTACAAGAATATAAATAAAAATGCTGCCAATTTTGCTGGCGCCGGCACCTTCAAATTTTTTGGCTTTGGTAAAAGAAAGACCAATACCAATAAAAGTAGCAATGGTTATCATCCAGAAAAACCTAGAAGTAAACGAAGAAAAAGCCGAGCTTTTGTCGCTAAAAACAGCAAAATTATCTAAGAGAAAGGCAGATATACCATCTGCGCCCCAATGGGCAATTCCTACCGCACCAAGAGCTAGACCAAGCATAATCATATAATCAGACAAACTTGGGTTGCGGGTTATGGCAGCAGTATACGAAGAAACTTTGTTTTTAAGTTCGGTTATGGCAGAGGAGTCGGCTTTCAACCAACGGTCTATTTTTTTGTTGCGACCAATACCTAGAAGCACAATGGCCATCCAGATGTTAGCAACAACAATATCTACAAAAACCATCCCACCGTATTTTTCCGGATTGTATTTAAATATCTCCAGCATAGCAGCTTGGTTAGCGCCACCACCAATCCAGCTTCCAGCTAAGGTAGATAAGCCTCTCCAAATAGCATCTGGTCCGGAGCCTCCAACAGTTTCGGGAGAAAAGGCAGAAATTAATAAGATGGCTAGTGGGCCGCCAATTACAATACCTATGGTTCCGGTAAAAAACATAATCAAAGCTTTTGGCCCCAGGTTAAATATGGCTTTTAAATCTATACTTAAGGTCATAAGCACCAAAGATGCTGGTAGCAAATATCTACTGGCAACAAAATAAAGTTGCGAATCTTCTGAACTTATAATACCAAGAGAATTCAAAATTGCCGGCAATAGGTAACACATTAATAATGCGGGTACAATTTTGTAGAATTTTTTCCAAAAACCTGTTTTAATAGAAGAGGTATAAAAAACGCCCGCAAGCAAAAGCATTAATAAACCAAAAACAATAGCGTCGTTTGTAAAAAGAGGAGTGTTTTCCATAAGTAAATTACCAATTTGCCGTAAATATAATTACTTTATAAAAACTGCCTCGTATTTTGGTATAGACTTGTAGAAAATCTTCAGTAAAAAAACCTTTATGGAAATTTTTTTAGCTAAAATATATAAGATTGGTCATTTTTTTCAAAGCTTTGGTCAGAAGTCGTATTTTTGTCAGCAAAAAAATAGCTATGAAAAATTTAATTCTTTTTACCTTTTTATATGTATTTATTGTAGCACCAACAAATGCAGCAGAAGATTGGGGACAAAACGGGCATCGCACCACAGCTCAAATTGCAGAAAAACATCTTAAGAAAAGAGTTTTAAGAAAAATAACCCAATTGTTAGATGGTCAGAGCCTTGCCGTGGTTTCTACTTTTGCAGATGAGGTAAAGAGCGATAAATCTTTTGACCAATACGGCAAGTGGCATTATGTAAATATATCTGCCGGTAAAACATATGAGGCGGTTAAAGAAGACTTAGGCGAAAATATTATCTGGGCAATTAATAAGTGTAAGCAAAAGTTGCAGAACAAAAACACACCTAAAAAGGAAAAGCAATTCTATTTAAAAATGTTGGTACATCTAGTAGGAGATTTGCACCAACCTATGCACGTTGGCAGAGCAGAAGATAGGGGAGGTAACGATATTAAAGTAGATTGGTTTGGAAGACATAGTAATTTGCATCGCGTTTGGGATACCCAAATGATAGAAACTTATAAAATGAGCTTTACGGAATTGAGTGAACACGCACAAATACTTTCTAAAAAACAAATACAAACGTATCAAGCTGGCAATCCACAAACCTGGGCAATAGAATCTAAGGCTATTGCCGAAGATTTATATACAGATGCAGAAAATAATAGAAATTTAGGTTACAAATATATGTATAATTGGTTTCCTGTTTTAAAAGAGCGTTTACAAATAGGAGGCTTACGCTTAGCAAAAATACTAAATACAATATTTGCTTAGTTTTTAGATTTAGAAATTTTATTATTAGAAATTGCTTTTTGCCGGCTGGCTTTAAAGCGTTTTACAGCATTTTTTCGCAATTTTAAATGCTTGGTTTTTCTACCTTGCACGCGTTTGCGCCATCTTCTAAAACTTGATGGTTTTAATTCGCGTTGCATAAGTTGTATAACATCTTTTTCTGTCGTGCCAAATTGATATTTTATAGCTTCAAATGGCGTTCTGTCCTCCCAAGCCATTTCTATAATACGATTTAGTTCTCTTTCGGTGTATGCGGTAGTCATAATTATTTTATTTCTCTAAAAGTTAAATTTATTCGAGGTTTTACTGGTTTTTTGGTTTTAGGAATCTGGTGCTTCCAATAATGTTGTGTTTCGCCGGCCATCAATAATAAACTTCCTGACTCTAGCCAAAAATCTAATTTCTCTTTTTTTAAAGTATTGTGTTTAATTTTAAATTTCCGAATCTCTCCTAAGCTAATAGAAGCTATTACCGGATTTTTACCCAATTCTTTTTCGTTATCCGCATGCCAACCATTACTGTCTGCTCCATCGCGGTATAAATTAACTAAGCACGTATTAAAATTAGTATCAAATTTTTTATTTAATTCTAGAAGTATAGAATAAAGATAATCTGGAAAAGCTTGCGGATGCATAGTAATACCAGAATAAGTATACGTTTTTTCTTTTACAGAAAACAAAGCAGTTAACCTTGGTTGCAAATGTGTTTTTCCAAATAGCGTGATTTTATCCTGTTGCCATTTTATTTCGGCAAGCAACTTTCCGAAAAGTGAGTTTGCACGAGGCGCATCTAAAAACCGCTCATAATATATTAATTTGCTATTAGGTAAATCAAATTTGCGCATCATTTAAAACCGAAGATAGAAAAGTGCCCACCAAATTAAAACAAATTGCAACAAAAGCCGAAAGACCAAAAGCCATACAGGTAGGTTTAAACCAGCTTTTCGTGATCGTAACATATTAATATGCACCAGCAAAAACGCCAACAGCATAAGGGTAATTCCAATAATAGCATAATTCTTTGTAGCAGGAAGCATAACTGTAATACCTAAAACTAATTCTGCAACACCACTTATATAAACCAATAATTTAGGTCTGGGCAGATATCTTGGCATTACACGCATATATGATTTTGTTTTTAAAAAGTGCATAATTCCAGCTACTATATAAAGTAAGCCCATTAAATATAAGTGCCAAGGGTATTGCATAAATCTATTTTTATACGGAAGTTAAACTAACCAAAGGCATAAAAGTATTTAAAAATATACGCAACTTCTCTTAATTCTTTTATAAAAGGTATAAATGTAGCTACACAAGGTTTTCTTTACGGAATAAACTCGGAGATAATACCACCATAGAAAAGCACTTTTTCTTCACACGGGAAGATTTTTTTAGTCATTAGTACCAGATGGGAACATTTATCGATAAAAAAACCATTTATCTTTCACTTTGATTTTCAGGCATTTTAGATAGCAATTAAGAAAAGTTTAAATTTATTTCAAAAAAGGTTTGTTTAGGAAAGAAAAAGGGTTGTATATTTGCACCCGCTTTCGGGCATATTAGTTCATTAAAAGGATGA
>NZ_VIAR01000005.1 GCF_006546625.1 Haloflavibacter putidus | reverse complement strand
AAGAGGGCAAGGACTAATGCTCAAGATGAAACTTAAATTTCAAGAGTCGAAATAGTTCACCTTGCCCTCTGGTTTTTCAGAAATTTAATAAGGTTAAACTTCTTGTAAATATAAAATGTAAAACTAATAGCGCAGTCGAAAACTCTTTACTGAAAGTGGACTTGGACTGCTTAGTCTGACATACGGAACAAACATTCACTTAAAGTTAAGTAACTAGCTACTGATCTCTATAAAACACAATGGTAAAAGAAGGAGAATCTCTTTTAGGAAAGATTTCGAAGAGAGAATATTTGTGATAATCTCTCAAACTCCACACCTAGCCATAAAACGCGATATCGCTATTATGATCTCTGGGCTTTTTGCAGATTATTCTGCTTCCATTTATAGAAACTCTTACCCGTGATCTTCTGTAATGCAAAAATGTAGAATTTTCTCTATACAGATTAATTACAATTTTTGCCTAAACACAACAATTGGGATTGATCCGATTTTACCCTGAATCTCTCGGTCTATGCAACAAGGGACTTTAGTCCCTTGCATTCACTCTGTAACTTGTGAGAATTATCTAATTAATCTCAATTCTTCCTAAATATAACAATTGTTCTTGATCCATTGATCCTTAAAAAGCGGGGATAATGTGGGGATATTAAACAAATAAAAAACCGTAAAAGCTTTTTTTTAAAGCGTTTACGGTTTTATAAAGCGGAGAAAGAGGGATTCGAACCCCCGGAGGTGTGACCCTCGCCGGTTTTCAAGACCGGTGCATTCGACCACTCTGCCATTTCTCCCAAAGTGTCTCATCAGGTATTGCCTGAATGCGGGTGCAAATATAGAAGCTTTTTTTAATTAGAAAAAATTTTTATTGGCAAATTTTATGCGCAAAGCAAAGTTTTTATTTGCCTAAAAAATGATATCTTGGCAACCAATTACTTAAGCTAGAAAAATAATAAAGATTATGATGAGAAAATCTATCGCATTGGTACTTTTCCTTTCCGTGTTTATCTCCTGTAAAGTACAAAAGGAAAAATCGGTTACAAAAGCAAATCCCGAAATTTACGGAGCCACCATAACACCTGCAGAACTTAAAGATCATTTGTACACTTTTGCTTCAGACGAGTTTGAAGGTCGCGATACCGGAGAACCCGGACAAAAAAAAGCAGCCAATTACCTTAAAAAAGAATACCAGAAAATCAATGTTGGCGCACCAATCAACAAAAACCAATATTTTCAAGAAATCCCCTCCAGTTTTTTTGACTATAAATTTAAAGATTCAGAAAATGTTGTAGCCTATATAAAAGGTAGCGAGTTTCCCGATGAGATTGTGGTGCTTTCAGCACACTACGACCATTTGGGTGTAGACGGTCAAGGCAATATTTACAACGGCGCAGACGATGATGGCTCCGGTAATGTTGCATTATTAGAAATAGCCGAAGCTTTTAAAAAAGCTGCAAAAGACGGCTTTAGACCTCGCAGATCTATTCTTTTTCTGCACGTAACCGGCGAGGAAAAAGGACTTCTGGGCTCTAAATATTACACCGAGAACCCTATTTTTCCTTTAGAAAACACTGTAGCTAACCTCAATACAGATATGATTGGCCGTATAGATCCAAAACACGAAGATAACCCCAATTATATCTATTTAATTGGCAGCGATCGTTTGAGCACAGAGCTGCACGAACTTTCCGAAAAGGTAAACGACACCTACACAAATTTTGATATAGATTACACCTATAACGAGCCCGGAGATCCAAACCGTTTTTATTACCGAAGCGACCATTATAACTTTGCCAAACATAATATCCCGGTAATATTCTATTTTAACGGCACGCATGCAGATTATCATAAACCAACCGATACGCCCGACAAAATAGAATACGATTTGCTTGCCAAACGAGCCAAGTTAATTTTTTACACCGCTTGGGAAATCGCCAATCGCGACAAACGTTTAGAAGTAGATAAAGCTAATTAAACGCATAATTTGGCGTCCTTTTATAAAAAAAGCAGGTTAAAAAAAACTGCTTTTTTTATAAAACCGGGCTATACATTTCAATTCCTCAGCCCAAAAAAGGGCTTGCGGGATTTCCATTCCTATCCCTGGCCGAAAAAGTTTTCAATACGCTATACTTCCTTTAAGCCATTGGAAGTACAGAATCTCACAAGTTTTAAGATCTATGTCTCATTTTCTATAAAAGACTTTTTTTACCAATAAGAAGGTATTATTATTTTGAATAATTATATAGCAGTTAGTTAAAATTAAGTCTTGATTCTTGGTTCTAAAAGCGCAGCGGTTTTGGTTTCTTAAGACACACCACTGTTTTTAAAACAAAAAAAATCCCCGTTTAAAAATTAAACGAGGATTTAAAAAAGGGTGGAAGATCGGTCTCGAACCGACGACCTCCTGAACCACAATCAGGCGCTCTAACCAACTGAGCTACAACCACCATATTTGCTTTAAAGAACTTGCTTTACACTATAGCCTATAAATGCGGATGCAAATTTAATTAATTCCTACATTTTACAAAACTTTTTATCTATTAAATTAAGTCGAAAACAGAATTTATTGCCGCGTGACGCTCCGTAGTAAATCCTTCGGCATAATCTTTTCCTATTAACCTACCCAAATTAGCAGCACGATAGCGCACGCTTTCCAAGAAATTGCTGCTGGAAATAGGGGTAGAAGGCTCTTCACTCTCCGCATTAAAAAATTGCGACTTATAGGCTTTTACTGCGTTGAGTTTAGCTTCCATAAAGCCGGAAATATCTACAATAATATCCGGTTCAATATCTTTCCATTGTATATAATGCAATACTTGTTTTGGTCGCCAAGCTTCTTGTTTTTCTTCCTTATAAAACGTTTCAATTTTTTGTAACCCGCTTAAAAAGCAAGCATCTTCTGTTAATTTACTGGCTTTGCCGTGGTCTATATGCCTATCGGTTATGGCATTGGCAATAACAATTTCTGGTTTGTATTTACGTATTACTTCAATTATTTTAAGCTGGTGCGCTTTATCGTTTACAAAAAAAGCATCTTCAAAACCTAAGTTTTCTCGTACTTCTACTCCCAATAATTTTGCAGCAGTTTCGGCTTCTTGTTTTCTTATTTCAGCAGAACCTCTTGTGCCAAGTTCGCCACGTGTTAAATCTAAAATACCAACTTTTTTACCCTTGGCAATTTCTTTGGCCAAGGTACCCGAGCAGCTTAGTTCTACATCATCGGGATGCGCTCCAATTGCCAAAATATCTAATTTCATACTGTTGCTTTCTTTTTTTCTGTAAGTTGTTTTATTTTAATATTAAATGCAGCGAAGAGTAGGGTAGTAAACGGACTCAAATAATTAAAAAATGCGTAGCCAAAATAACTGGCCACCGGAACGCCTAAAACGCCGCTATGGTATGCGCCACAAGTATTCCACGGCACCAAAACAGAAGTTACCGTGGCAGAATCTTCTAAGGTACGACTCAGGTTTTCGGGCGCAAGACCTTTATCTTTATAAGCTTTGGCAAACATTTTTCCCGGCACTACAATAGACAGGTACTGGTCAGATGCGGTGGCATTTAATGCCAAACAACTTACCACGGTACTGGCAAATAAACCAAAAGTGGTGTGAAATAAATTCAGTAACGCTTTACTAATTCTGGCTAAAGCTCCTATGGCATCCATAATTCCGCCAAAAACCATCGCGCAAATTATCAGCCAAATAGTACCTAACATTCCTTGCATTCCGCCTGACGAAAATAAATCATTTAAGGCTGCATTAGAAGTTTCTATAGCTGTATCTACGGTAATGGCATTCATCAAACCTTTATAAGCTGTATAAAAACTCAACTGATTACCACCACCAATACCGGCAATTATTTCCGGCTGAAAAAATAAGGCGGCAGCTGCGGCTAAAAGTGTTCCGAGCAATAGAGCTACTAAAGGAGGTGTTTTTCGAACAATGAGATAAATTACAATAATAGGTACTGCAAACAACCAAGGTGAAATGGTAAAGGCAGCTTCAATAGAATTTAAAATATTTTGCGTGTTGGCAGCTCCTGACGGATCTATATTTAAACCGATAATCACAAAAATAATCAAGGTAAGCGTAATAGTTGGTACAGTGGTAATCATCATATACCTAATATGTGTAAACAGGTCTGTTCCTGCCATTGCAGGTGCTAAATTGGTTGTATCACTCAACGGCGACATCTTATCGCCAAAATAAGCTCCCGATAGAATTGCTCCTGCCGTCATTCCTACAGAAATTCCTAAAGCGTTGGCAATACCAATCAATGCAATACCTACGGTGGCAGAGGTGGTCCAGCTACTACCGGTAGCCACAGAAATAACCGCGCAAATAACCACACAAGCCGCGAGAAATATAGTTGGGTTTAAAATTTGTAAACCGTAATAAATCATAGTGGGAATAATACCGCTAACCAGCCAAGTGCCGGCTAATGCGCCTACCATTAATAAAATAAGAATAGCGCCGGCTGTAGATTTAATATTGGTGGCTACCTCTTCTACCATATTATCAAAAGAAACCTTATTAAAAACACCAACAATGGCGGCTACTGCGCCACCCAATAAAAGAATAAACTGATTAGAACCTCCCAAGGCCGCATCGCCAAAAACAAAAACATTGTATGCAAGCATTATAACAAGTGCAAATACGGGGATTAAGGCTTCCCATATACCAAGTTCTTTATTTTGCTCTATAGTTTCTTCGTTGGAGGTTGGGTTTTGTTTGCTCATTAATAAGACAAGGAATTTTTGAAAAGGTAATGTTACAATTTTTGCACTTTAAGCGCAAATTATAGGCTAAAATAATTTTAAACACCTAAAAAAATGCAAAAAACAGATTGTTTATACATAAGAGTAAGATAAATTTCGTATTATTGTATACTTCGTAAAAAAGAATTTAAACTCGATTAATAATTATGAAAAAACACTATTTAACTATTTTTTCTTTCGTATTTCTTATGTCTGCTTATGTGCAAGCACAAGTGGGTATAAACAATACAGATCCTAAGGCTAGCTTAGATGTAACTGTGGTAGATCCTTTGCAGCCCTCTGCGCAGGATGGTTTACTTATACCGCGATTAGACAGCTTTCCGGGTACCAATCCGGGAGCAGACCAACAAAGTATGATTATTTATTTAACCACTGCAGACGGTTTAAACGATCCCGGTTTCTATTTTTGGGATAATAATGCCGGTACATCCGGCGCGTGGACAGCTTTAGGCGACAATAACGCCATCCCT
Source organism: Haloflavibacter putidus (assembly GCF_006546625.1). Lineage (GTDB taxonomy): Bacteria > Bacteroidota > Bacteroidia > Flavobacteriales > Flavobacteriaceae > Mesonia > Mesonia putida. The sequence continues at coordinate 205,641 of NZ_VIAR01000005.1, read as the reverse complement.
TTAAACACCGATTTCTGGCAAACCGAAGGGAATGCCGGCACCACCGCAGCAAATTTCTTGGGTACTTTAGATAATCAACCGCTGCACATTCATACTAACGATACCTTACGAATGCGGGTTACTACTAAAGGTCAGTTGGAAGTTTTTAATACAGGAAATTCTGTTTTTGTTGGTGCTAGTGCCGGAGCTAATGACGATCTATCCAACAATAGAAACGTTTTTATTGGTGGGTCCTCAGGTTTCTTAAATGAGACAGGTTCAGAAAATATTGGGATGGGGTTTAGTAGTCTTCTACGAAATACAGATGGAAGCCGAAATATAGCTATTGGGATAGGAACAATGGCTAATAATGTAAGTGGAAGCTTCAATACTGCGCTAGGTTCCGCAGCTCTTAATAAAAACATTACTGGTAATCTAAACGTTTCAATAGGTCGAAATACTATGCGGGATAATAACGGAGCCAAAAACACTGGTATAGGTGCGCGATCTTTACAGGTAAACACTATTGGAAATAATAATACCGTTCTGGGGGCAGATACTTTTTACACCAATGAAACCGGTTCTGGTAACGTAGGCCTTGGTTACGAAGCCGGTTATTACGAAAAAGGGGATAATAAATTATATATTAATAATTCAAGAGATTCTATTGCTTTGGTTACCGGTGACTTTAATATAGACCGGGTAGGAATAAATAAAGATGTAGATTCTTTAACCCACACCTTAACCGTAGGCGGAGATATTAGCGCAGATGCTAATATCGAAATTAACGGAGTTGGTGATTTTGTTACACAAGACGGTAATTTCCAAACTATGGGCGGTGACTTTATAACAGAAGCAAATACATATCCTGATTATGTTTTTGAAAAATACTATACCAATAAGTCAGATATTCTTTCTTCTTATTCTTTTATGAACTTAGAGGAAGCAGAGGCTTTTGTAAAAGAAAACGGTCATTTACCGGGAGTGAAATCGTATGAAGAAATAAAAGCAAACGACTTTAAAATTGGTATAGGAGAGACCTCTATTACTAACTTAGAGAAAATTGAAGAACTCTTTTTATACATAACCGAATTAAACACTAAACTGAAAGAGCAAAAATCTCTGAATGTTGAAAAAGACCAAAAGATTGAAAGCTTAGAAAAACGTTTGGAAAGATTAGAGGCGCTTATTTTAGAAAAATAAGTAGAGCTAAATCTCATTCTTTAAAAAAAGCATCCTTAGAATGGATGCTTTTTTATTTCTGCTTAGTTTCTTTGATACAGTAAAATTACTCGGCCTTTTCTATAAAATCAAGGCTTCATCCTATTTTGTTGGATAGAATGTTCTATGCACTATTAGAAGTGGTTCACTTACTAACACGAAATAGCGTTTTTTTCCGTAAAGGAATTACAAGCATAGTGTTGAGTAGAAAAAAACAAAGTTAGCGCAATAAAAAAATCCTTCCGTTTCTTTCCGTAAAGAAAAACCTGAAGGATTTTTATTCTGTAAATTAATACTTCTTAATAATAGGTAAACCTTCTTACCTTGGCAATATACTTCGCTAACCGAATAACCTGATGGCTATAGCCATACTCGTTATCGTACCAAATATATAAAATCGCATTCTTACCATTTTCGGTTACAATAGTGGCTTTACTATCGTAAATAGAGGGGGCAGAAGAACCCACAATATCCGATGAAACCAATTCATTGTCCATAGAATATTTAATCTGCTCTACCAAATTGCCTTCTAACGCATACTTTTTTAAAGTAGCATTCATAGCTTCTACAGAGGTTTCTTTCTTTAAATTTAAATTTAAAATAGCCAAAGAGCCGTTTGGTACGGGTACTCTAATAGCATTAGAAGTTAACTTGCCTTCTAATTGCGGCAAGGCTTTGGCAACGGCTTTTCCTGCACCGGTTTCGGTTATTACCATGTTTAAAGCTGCTGCACGTCCACGTCTATATTTTTTATGCATATTATCTACCAAATTCTGGTCGTTGGTATAGGCGTGAATGGTTTCTAAATGTCCATTTTCTAAACCATAAGAATCTTCTACCGCTTTTAAAATTGGCGTAATTGCATTGGTGGTACAGGAAGCGGCAGAAAAAATATCGGTTTTATCTACATCGTAATCATTTTGGTTTACGCCGTGTACTATGTTCGAAACTCCTTTTCCCGGGGCGGTAAGTAAAACTTTTGAAGCTCCTTTAGCTTTTAAATGTCTTCCTAAAGCTTCTTTGTCTCTAAAAGCGCCGGTATTATCTATAATTAAAGCTTCATTAATACCATATTTGGTATAATCTATGTCTTCGGGTTGGTTGGCGCTAATTACGTGAACGGTTGTTCCGTTAAAAATCAGAGTTTTCTTTTCTGTGTCAATAGAAACCGTGCCATTAAAATCGCCGTGTACAGAATCGCTCATCAATAACGAAGCACGTTTTTGTAAAACGGTTTCGCTAATATCGCCGCGTACTACAATGGCTCTAAGTCGCAACTGACTGCCTTTTCCGGTTCTAGCCATAAGTTCTCTAGCCAATAATCTTCCAATACGACCAAATCCGTAAAGCACTACATCTTTAGGTTGTATAGCGTCTTCCTCTTTAGCATCGGCTAGTTTTTCTGCAACAAAAGCTGCTGCACTCGAATGATTTTTGTTTTCTAAATGATATTCGTAGGTAAGTTTTCCTATATCTAATTTTGCCGGAGGTAATTCCATTTTCTCTATGGCTTGCGCTATTTCTACCGTATCAAAAATAGAAATTGGTTTTTCTACAAATTCTCCCGCGTATTTGTGCAGATTTAAAATTTCGCTTACATTTTTATCTATTAATTGGTTTCTAAACAATACCAATTCAATCGATTTATCGTACCATAAATCGCTTACAGTTTTAATAAATTCTACTGCTGCGCGTCTACGGTCTGCTTGAAAAGAAAGTTCTTTTTCGTAAACTTGATTTTTACTCATTTTTATTTGTTGTGTTTAAAATTTAAGTTGTTTGCAAAAATATAGATTATAAACGGTTTTAACTATTAAAAACAAAAAAGCTGCTTCAAAAACCCTTTTTTCAATCTAGGTTTGAAAAAGAATTAGATTTGAAACAGCTTTCAGCTAAAAGCGTAAAAAAAAAATTATACACTGCACAGTCTACACTATACCTTAAAAAGTTGCTTAAGGTCTAAAGGTGTAACTTTCTATATTTCCACGAAGGCTTTTAAAGGTAACTTTCGTAGGTTGATTTTCGCCTTTATTCTTCATAATATTCTCTACATCTTTAATGCTTCTTACCGGTTGGTCGTCTAAACCAATAATGATAAATTGATTTTGTGGTACTTCAAAGTTTTGCGATAAAGAGCCTAAAATTCTAACGCCGTAAGTCGCGTCAAAATTCTCAAGATAAGCATCGCTCGCATTGGTTATTTCTACCCCTGCAACGTGTAAAGCGTAGGTTTCAAATTTAGAAAGTTCTACTTTGGTGATTTTTTCGCGCCCATCTCTAAAAAAGTTAACCTGTACTTTGTCATTAGGTCTTTTGGTCCTAATATAAGAAGTTAAGTCAGATAGTTTTTTAATTTTTACGCCATCTACTTTTGTAATTAAATCGCCTCTTTTTAATCCGGCATCTTTTGCGCCTTCGCTTACCGAGGCTATTCTAACTCCTTGCGCGATAGATAAATTTTGAGATTTAGCTTCTTTCGGATTTAAGGTTTGACCGGTTATACCAATTATGGCTTGTTGCACATCGCCATATTCCAACAAATCTTCTACAATTTTTCTGGCATTATTACTCGGTACAGCAAATCCGTAACCTATATAACTCCCGGTTTGCGAGGTAATAGCGGTATTAATCCCAATAAGTTCGCCATTTGTATTTACAAGTGCTCCCCCGCTATTTCCGGGATTTATAGCCGCATCTGTCTGAATAAAAGATTGCATTCTAGCATCGCCTTCATTTAAATCTCTGCCTTTAGCGCTAATAATTCCGGCGGTAACGGTAGAAGTAAGGTTAAACGGATTTCCTACCGCCAACGCCCAATCGCCTATCTTTACATTATCACTATCGCCAAACGGAATATAATCTAAATCTTTAGCATCTATTTTTAAAAGCGCAATATCTGCTTGCGGGTCTACGCCAACCAATTCTGCTTTGTAAGTAATATTATTATTTAAAGTTATCTGAATTTCATTGGCATCTTTTATTACGTGATTGTTGGTTACAATATAACCATCGGGAGTAATAATAACACCAGAACCGGCTCCGCGTAGCGTTTTACCCTTCTGTCTTTTTCCGTAGTAATATTCCCAAATATTTCGAGCTCCTTCGTATACTGCCATATTTTTAACGTGCACCACGGCATGCACGGTTTTATTGGCTGCTTCTCTAAAATTTGGAACGTTTTCTGGAGCTGCCGAAGAAAATTTATTAGATACCAAAAATGGTGAGGTAGAAGAGGAGGCTTCTTCTGTTGTATTTTGATTAAATTCTTTTACCGAAGGCATTGTATAGTCTTCTTCCAAAAACAATTTGTAACTTCCTAAGGTTATAATACCACCAAAAACCGAAACTAACACTAATTTTGCAAAATTTCTCATAGTAATAATATTATGTTTTAACTAAACGTTCTTTCCGATTGTTTTATTTTCAAAATTGTATATTTGCACGCCAAAATTCTATTTATGCAATTGCATTTCTATAAATACCAAGGTACTGGAAACGATTTTATTCTAATTGATAATCGTAAAGATTTTTTCAAAAATGATACCAAACTAATTTCTCGTCTTTGCGACAGAAAATTTGGCATAGGTGCCGACGGTCTTATTTTATTGCAAAAACCGGAAGAAGAGGCAGACGATTTTAAAATGGTCTATTTTAATGCCGACGGTAAACAAAGCAGCATGTGTGGCAATGGCGGGAGATGTATTGTGCATTTTGCCAAGTTCTTAGGTATAATAGAAAAAGAAGCGACTTTCACTGCTATAGATGGTAAACATTTAGCTACTGTAAACCCGGAAGATGTTAAATTGCAAATGCAAGATATAGATGAGGTAAGCACTTTAAAAAATGCCTATTTTGTAGATTCCGGTTCTCCGCACCATATTGTTTTTACGGAAAATGTTCAGGAAATAGATGTAAAGGCTAACGGAAGTGAAATTCGCTATAACAACCTTTACAAAAAAACTGGGGTTAATGTAAATTTTGTAGAGCAAACAGGCGAAAATAAGTTTTACGCACGTACCTACGAAAGAGGAGTAGAAGACGAAACCTTGTCTTGTGGCACCGGCGTTACAGCTGTGGCAATTGCAGCTTTTGAAGCTGGTTTAGCCAGTAAATCTACTATTAGTATTGATACCCTTGGCGGAAATTTGCAGGTGAGCTTCGAAAAAGAGGATAAACATTACAAAAACATTTGGCTAAGCGGTCCTGCCGAACAAGTTTTTAAAGGCGAAATTTTATGCTAACACTTACTGGGAATAAAGTTAAATTACGTCCTTTAGAGCCTGAAGACTTAGACTTTATTTATCAAATAGAAAATAACGAATCATTTTGGGAGCTCAGCGCTACCCAAACGCCATACTCTCGTTTTTTAATAAGACAATATTTAGAAAATGCACACCAAGATATCTATGAAGCCAAACAATTGCGTTTGCTTATTGAAGATTTAGATGGAAATAATATAGGTCTTATAGATTTATTTGACTTTGATCCTGCCAATAAAAGAGCAGGAATAGGCATTCTTATTGCAGCAGAAGAAAATAGAGAAAAAGGCCTTGGAAGTCAAGCCTTAGATTTACTTTGTAAATATGCTTTTACACATTTAAAATTACACCAAGTTTACGCCAATATAGGTCAGGATAACAAAAATAGTATTAACCTTTTTGAAAAAATTGGATTTGAAAAGGTTGGACTTAAAAAAGATTGGAACCTAGTTAACGGAGACTATAAAAACGAATATTTATACCAATTTATAAACCATGTATATTAAACGCATACTTGTTGCAATTGCTCTGTTAGGCCTTGTAGCGATGGGAATTTTTAGTTATTTTGTTTACCAAGCGCTTTTTGCACCAAACACAGATTTTGAGAGCTCCACGAAAGCAGTTTACGTAAAAACAGATGCTTCGTACGAAGAAGTGTTAGAAGAGTTAAAACTTATACTAAAAGATGTAGAAAGTTTTCATCAAATTGCTTTGCGTAAAGATTATGTTTCTTACATAAAACCCGGAAAGTACGTCCTGAAAAAAGGAATGAATAACAATGAAATTATAAATACTTTACGGAGTAAAAACCAGCCGATAAAACTTATTTTTAATAACCAGGAACGTATAGAAAATCTGGCGGGAAGAGTCGCCACACAAATTGAAGCAGATAGCAGTAGTTTGGTGCAAGTAATGAAAGATTCTGTCTTTTTAAAAGAAAACAATTTTTCTCCAACTACCGCATTGGCTATGTATATACCTAACCAATATGAGTTTTATTGGAACACTTCCGCAAAGGAATTTAGAAAACGAATGTTAGAGGAATACCACCGATTTTGGACTAAAAAGCGTTTAGCCCAAGCAAAAAAGATAAACCTTGAACCCAAAGAAGTAATTACGCTCGCAGCAATTGTGCAAAAGGAAACCGCCAGAGTAGACGAAAGAAAACGGGTTGCCGGTGTTTATATGAATCGTTATAAACGCGGAATAAAACTAGATGCAGATCCTACAGTAATTTACGCGCTTAAAAAACAAGAAAATAAATTTGATACGATTATAAAAAGAGTTCTTTATAAAGATTTGACCATAGATTCTCCTTACAATACTTATAAATACGCAGGTTTGCCGCCGGGACCCATAAGTATGCCGGACATTTCTTCTATAGAAGCGGTTTTAGATTATGAAGATCACGATTACTTTTATTTTGTAGCAAATCCGGAAAATCCTGGTTATCATAGATTTGCAAAAACCTTGCGCCAACACAACAATAATAGCCGCGCGTACAAGCGTTGGATTAATAAAATGGGCATTAATCGTTAAACAAAGTTAGAAGATAGTCTTTTTAGAAAATTACTCTTTTTTCTCTTTCCAAACGTGTTTTAGATCTAATAAGTTAATAGGATTTATACCTAAATTCTTTATATTTTTCTGTTTAAACCTAATTACTTGATCGTAATACAAAGGCACAACTGCTGCTTCTGTCATTACAATAGAATCCATTTTTTTATAATACTTCTGTCGTTCTTTGGCAGAAGCTATTTCCAAAGATTTTTCGTAAAGACTATCAAATACCGCATTTTTAAAATGCGTATAATTTGGTCCGTTTGGCGCAAAGTTTTTCGAGTAAAATAGAGACAAATAATTTTGTGCATCCGGATAGTCTGCTATCCAACTAGCGCGAAACAATTCTAATTTACCTGCAGAACGTTGTTGGCGCAAAGTAGAAGGCGGCATTACATCTATATTTACGCTTAAACCAATATTTTGCAATTCGCGTTGCATATATTCTACCAAATCTAAATAGGAAGAGTTGGTGCTAATGGTAATTTGCGGATTCGCATTGCCTGTCTTTTGAATATATTCTGTAATTAATTGTTTGGCTTTTTTAGGTTTGTAAGTATAATATTGCTTGGTAGAAAAACCCGGCAAACCTTTGGGAATAAAGCCGTGCGTGGCAGGTGTCCCAATGCCGTTACGCATATATTCAATCATTTTTTTTCTGTCAAAGCCGTAATTAATTGCTTGCCGAATATTTTTTGAAGCGGTTGGTGATGTTTTTTTATCTAAATAAATCCCCAGATATTCAGTATTAAGATAAGAAGCCGAAAGCATATCTATACGCGCATTATATTTCTTATTTAACTTACCGTTTATACCTAATAATTCATCTTTGTAAGAAGGATCCAAACCGCTTAAAAAATCTATATTACCTTGAGCAAATTGTAGAAATTCACTTTGTTTGTCCGGTAAAAAAGTAATGGCTACCGCTTCTAAATAAGGCAATTGTTGCCCGGTAGAATCTTTTTCGAAGTATAAATTGTTTTTTCTAAAAACCAACTTTTCATTAGCTTCCCAGCGTTTAAATTTAAATGGACCCGTACCAATTGGGTTTTTCCTAAAATCTAGATCTTTCATTTCTGTAGGAACAACCGAACAATATTGCATAGAAAGCAAACCTAAAAATCCTGGAAATGCATTTTTTAGTTCAATTTTTACAATAGAATCGCTTGGCGCGGAAATTTCTTTTACGTTTTGCATCACCCAACTTCCGGGCGAAGCCAAATTTTTATCGGTTAATCTATTTAAACTAAAAACCACATCTTTTGCGCGAACTTGGCGAGTAGAATCTTTCCCGAAAATTTGATGTTTATGAAAGCTGACATCTTTCCGTAAAGTAAAAATATAAACTTTTGCATCGTTAGAAATTTGCCAACTTTTGGCAATATCCGGTTGTATATTCAAACTGTCGTCTAATTGCACCAAACTGTTATACAGTTGGTTGCATGGCCAAATGTTACGCTGGTCTTTGGCAAAAGCCGGATCTAAAGATGTAATATTAGCATGCTCATTATAACGAAAAACAAGATGATCTTTATTGGCATTTGTAGTTTCTTGGCAACTACTCAAGATTAACAAAATGCCTAAAATCAGTAATTTTTTAAAGTGGAAAATATGAGAAATAGCGCGCACAATTCTGGTTTTATGTATTTTCCAAAAGTAGTAATCTTAGCGCGTACAATAAAAATTAATTGTACTATGTAGAACAACTTTTAGCGGCGTTTAATTTTGATTCTGGATTTGAGAAGTTTTTTTATCCAAACCGTTTTTTAAATAAATAACAATTATTTTTCGCAACAAAACGTGTGCAACCAATAGAGAGGCAATTAAAAAGCGATTATCTTTTAGAAAAAGTAACGTAAATAAGATAAAAAAAACATTAAATAGGTAGCTCCATTTATCGAGACGTAATAAAATGATTAAAAATTTATAGGTTTTAATGTCATAACAAGTCAAACTTCTTAAAAAAAGTCGAAAAACCAAATCATTAATATGTTAGAAAATAGTATAAGTTGCTTATTGAATTTCTAATTAAAATTTCGGCAATTTTCTAAACAAATTTTAAGGGCGTATATTTGCACCCGTCATTCCGTGCTTGACACAAAACCGCAAGCTATTTAATTATTAGAAAACTGAAATTAAGTTGGAAATGACCATTAATCTTGTTGGTAAATGAATAGCCAAGATTAAAAAACCAAGAAAGGAGCCGATTGCTTTATGGATAGAAATAAAAATAAAAACGTTGCATTCTACACCTTGGGGTGTAAATTAAACTTTTCGGAAACCTCTTCAATTGCGAGGTCTTTTGAAAATGAAGGATTTAATAGAGTAGAATTTACTGAAGCTGCAGATATTTACGTAATAAATACGTGTAGTGTTACAGATAATGCCGACAAACGTTTTAAAACCATCGTAAAAAAAGCACAAAAGAAAAATGCCGATGCTTTTGTGATTGCCATAGGTTGTTATGCGCAATTAAAGCCCGAAGAATTGGCAGAAGTAGACGGAGTAGATCTGGTTTTGGGTGCAACAGAAAAATTTAAGATTACAGACTATCTTAACGATTTGACCAAAAACGAATTTGGCGAGGTGCATTCTTGCGAAATCGAAGAGGCAGATTTTTACGTAGGCTCTTATTCTATTGGCGATAGAACCCGCGCATTTTTAAAAGTGCAAGATGGTTGCGATTATAAATGTACCTATTGTACAATTCCGCTGGCACGCGGAATTTCGCGTAGCGATACTTTAGAAAATGTTTTGGACAATGCCAAAGAAATTTCAGACCAAGGCATTAAAGAAATTGTGTTGACAGGTGTTAATATTGGCGATTACGGAAAAGGAGAATTTGGCAATAAAAAACACGAACACACCTTTTTAGATTTGGTAAGAGCTTTAGATAAAGTAGATGGCATAGAGCGTTTACGAATTTCTTCTATAGAACCCAATTTGCTGAAAAATGAAACTATAAATTTTGTAGCAAAATCTAACACATTTGTACCGCATTTTCACATTCCGCTACAAAGCGGTAGCAACGATTTGCTAAAGCTAATGCGCAGAAGATATATGCGAGAGTTGTATGTAGATAGGGTAGAGGCTATTAAAAATGCAATGCCAAATGCTTGCATTGGCGTAGATGTAATTGTTGGATTTCCTGGTGAAACCAATGAGCGTTTTCTGGAAACCTACAACTTTCTTAATGAGTTAAATATTTCTTACTTGCACGTTTTCACTTATTCTGAACGACCAAATACCCCGGCAGCAGAAATGGAAGGTGTTGTGTCTAATAAAGTAAGAAAAAAACGCAGCAAGATGTTACGTGGCCTTTCGGCGAAAAAAAGACGGGCTTTTTATGAAAGCCAATTGGGTAATACCTTAGAAGTTTTGTTTGAGGGCGAAAATAAAGAAGGTTTTATACACGGCTTTACGGAAAATTATGTAAAAGTTAAAATGCCGTGGAATCCAAATTATGTAAACACTTTACATAAAATAAAACTTACCAAAATAGATGAAGATGGTCTGGTACGCTTTGATTTTGCAGAAAATACTGTAGCAGCCGTTTAAATATTGATGCCTATTGGTAACAATTCTGAATATTTTTCTTTGTTTTTTCTGAAGAATTTTCGCACTTCTTTAGAAGTAGGCACTACCTTTAATTTTTCTTTCTCAGCCAAATAATCAAAAATTTTGGTTAGGAATATTTCTTGGTAGCCTTTTTCTTGTAAATTTTCTGCTACCGTTAATTTAGACAAGAAAATTTTACGTTCTTGTTCAGAGTATTCCAGCGTTACCAGTTCATCTTCTATGGTAGCTTCAAATTGTCTTAAAAATGCATTGTCGTTAATTTCAAAATCCTTGGTTTTCATGGTTTTTAATTTAGAGGCACTTCAGTAATTAAAAAATAAGCGTTTTCCAAACTTTCGATGCTTACTTTTGTGGTATCCCAAATTCCTAAAGCGTCTCGTTTCTCTAATTTTTGTCCGTCTACTTTTATTCTTCCTTGCATGAGGAACATATACACGCCGTTATAGTCTTTATGCAAATTATATTCTAGTGTTTTTTCTTGGTCTAATTTACCTAAGTGCAAAAAAGCTTGCTGATTAATACCTAGAGTCTTGCCGTTCTCTTTATTTTTTGGAGTAACTATTGTTAACAACTGGTTTTTTAAAGACTTGATGTCAATATCTTTTTGTTCGTAATGCGGTTTAATGTCTTGTTCTTTGGGTAGTACCCACAGCTGTAAAATATTAGTTTCTTGCATTACGGAAGGATTAACTTCGTTATGTTCTATACCTGTTCCGGCACTCATTACTTGCACTTGCCCTGTTTCTAAAACGCCTTCATTACCCATAGAATCTGTATGTTTTAAAGAACCTTTTAAGGGAATGGTAATAATTTCCATATTTTCGTGTCGGTGTTTTCCAAAACCGGATTTTGGGGCAATAGTATCATCGTTTAGAACACGCAGTTTACCAAACCGCATCTGATCCGGCTTAAAAAAACTCGCAAAACTAAAAGAATACTTCGCTTTTAACCAGCCGTAATTTGCGGCGCCCCGCTGGTTGGAAGGGAAAAATTTTTTCTCCATAGTTCACTTTTCAACCTTAATTTTTAATTATCAAAATAAGTTTCTATAAATTTACCATTTAAAACCCTATTTTATTGTTATATGCTTGTTAAAAAGGAGTTGAATAAAGACTTGGTGCACGTTTATTTTATGCCGGGAATGGCGGCTAAACCAAAAATATTCGAGCATATTAAATTGCCCAAAAATAAATTTAAAATACATTGGTTAAGTTGGAAGGTGCCGCAAGAAAACGAAAGTTTAGAAGCATATGTACAAAGAATGTTGCAGGAAATAAAACATAAAAATCCTGTTTTGGTAGGGGTTTCTTTTGGCGGTATTATTGTGCAAGAAATGAGTAAACATATTGCCGTAAAAAGACTGCTTATTATTTCTTCCGTAAAGTCGCACCACGAGTTACCACAACGCATGAAGCTTGCAAAAAAGAGCAAGTTATATAAAATATTTCCTACAAGTTTAGCTAAACATGTTGGGAAAGTTAGTAAATTACCTGTTAGCGATTTTATAAAAAAACGCGTAGCTTTATATAAAGAATATATGTGGTTTAGCAATGCATATTATTTAGATTGGGCCATAGAAAAAATGCTGCTTTGGGAGCAAGACGAGCCTCAAAATGATATGATTCATATTCATGGCGATGCAGATATGGTTTTTCCTATAAAGAATATTAAAAATTGTATAATAATTAAGGGTGGGACGCACGTTATGATTATAAATAGATATAGATGGTTTAATGAAAATTTACCAAATTTAATTAGAGACGGAAAACTGTAAACCAATAAAAGATTTTTAGTATATTTCCATAAAAAAGAAGAAGATGAAGAAGATAAAGAATATACTAAGCTTTGTGGGCTTAGTTGCAATTGTAGGCTTGGGCATTCAGGCAGTGCAAAGTAGTTATGCTACAGAAAACAAAGAAGGTGAGCAGTCTATCGAAACAGCTCATAAAACAGATCCGGGTAGTGCAGTTAAAGATTATAATGTTTACGCAGTGCCATTACCAGAAAAAATGGAGTTTGCGGGAGAGCGGGTTCCTTTAGAAAATCCAGATATTTTAGAACGTTTAGATCGTGAGTTGTTGGTAAATACCTATTGGCAATCTAATGGTTTGTTACTTGTAAAAAGAGCCAATAAATATTTTCCTATTATCGAGCCAATATTGAAGCAAAAAGGAATTCCGGAGGATTTTAAATACTTGGCAATTGCAGAAAGCGGCTTGCAACAAGTAGTTTCGCCGGCGGGAGCTACAGGTTTTTGGCAGATAATGGCTTCTACCGCACGCGAAAACGGCTTAGAAGTAAACGACAATGTAGACGAGCGTTACCATATAGAAAAAGCAACACTTGCAGCTTGTAATTATTTATTAGATGCCAAAGAGCAATTTGGTTCATGGACTTTGGCTGCGGCGGCGTACAATGCAGGAAAGAGAGGCGTTTCTAGACAACAGGAAAGACAAGAAGTAAACGATTATTACGACTTGTTACTAAATGTAGAAACAGGAAGATATGTATTTAGGATTTTGGCTTTAAAAGAAATTTTAAACCAGCCCGAAAAATACGGCTTTAACTTTACGGAAAAAGACCTATATCAACCTATAGAAACACGGCTTATAGAAGTAGATACCGCCGTTACAGATTTTGCCCGCTTTTCTAAAAAGATGGGTGTAAATTATAAAATATTAAAAATACATAATCCGTGGTTGCGTGAAAAACACCTCAATAATAGCTCGAGAAAATTGTATTTAATAAAAATACCAAGTCCGGGTACGTATACCTATAAGCCTTAATTAAATTATAAAGTAAACAAGAAAAGAGTTTTTAAAATAGATTGGCGTTAACCAAATATCTAAATTTTAAAAACTCTTTTTTAATTCTTTATGCTGTTGCGCAATAAAGCTACTCGTAGAGTAGTTTTAATCTGTAATAGCAAACTCAACCGTACTTAACAATTCTTTTTCGTGGGCTACAATGTTAGAAACCCCGGAGGAGATCGTAGCGTAATTCAAATTGAAAGAATCTTCAAAGCTTGCGGGAAAAGGCAGTTTCTTAAGACGTTGTATATCAATAATTTGTTTGTCTGATCCAATTTGATAAACCGTAGGAAACCCTAATGCGTGCTTAAGGTTTTTAACCACAAAGTCATGTTTGTTACTAAGCTCATTAACGTATAAAACATCTATATAACCGCTGTATTTACTGGCGGCATCTAAAGCTTCAGAACGTTTATCCCAGAAGAGTACTACAAATTGCACATCTTCGCCATACTCACGTGCTAATTGATTGAGTGCCGGTACTTCGCCTTTATCGGTAACGCACCAACTGGCATAAGTAATTAAAAAAATAGGTTTTTGGTATTGGTATAACGTCTCTTTGTCTTTGCTAATATCACGAACTTTAAAGTCATCCATATAAGTCCCTATTAGACAGTTTTTTACCAAGCTATCAAAAAGAAAGCGTGCTTTTTCATCATGTTTTAATCGATATGCCTCTTTGACATTGGACTTATATTTTGGCAAATACATATCTAAAGCCTGCGAGAACAATAATTTTTCTTGCTGGGCAAATGTAGAAAAACTGTATAAAGTGATTAAAAATAGTAGTAGAAATCTTACCATAGAGCACTATTTTAAAATTACACAATAAAGTTACTAATAAAATAGCTTAATTGGTAGATTTTAGTATAATTTAATAAAAAAAATTAAATTTAAATTCGTTTCATTTGTTGCTTCATCGTTCTAATTTGCTCTGCAAGCATACCGTGCTTATCAAGCTTTTTAGCTTCTTTAAGTAGCAATTGTGCTTCTCGCTTACGACGTTTGGTCATTGCAATTCCTGCCAAATTAATTTTTGCCATTGCTAAATCTTGTTTCATAGATAAACCAAGCCGAATAGCTTTTTTGAAATATTTCTCTGCTTTGGTAATGTTTTTTTGAGAAAGCATAAGTCCGTGTAAATAAAAGTAATAGCCTTGCTGCTTCTTAGTTAAGGCGGTTTCAGGATTTTTAATTCTATCTAACCATTTTTTTGCACCCGGAAAATCTTGTTTCCGCAAACGGAGAAAAGCCAGTAAAATAAGTTCGTTTTTAAAGTATAAAAACACAAATATTCCTGCAAGCAGGATTAAAAGAATACCGTTTCCTATATAACTTTCTGTAAATTGATAAATAGCCAAAGCCAAAACCGCAACAGCCAGAACTAATTTTATATTTTTATTGTACATAATGCTTCTAATTTTCGGTTTGCAAAGGTATAAAAACAAATTCATTTTTTACTGAAACTCGAAAAAAAGCCTTACGCTTATAACAACCTTACGAGCCTTAGCTTTTTGTTACTTTTGAGATGAAAAAATCAATGCTTAAGAAGTATTTCAAGCAAGCAATAATTAATATATAGTATTTTTATTTAGAGGGAAACAGCGTTATATATATGTAAGGCAAAAACTATTTTAAAAAATTTAAATTCGTCCTCGATTAAAGTTCTTTTTCTTATATTTTTGCTTGTACAATAGGCAAGCTAAAATAGCTAAAAAGAAAAATTAATATTTCTGCTAATAATTTTCTTTCTTGATTTGTAAGACTAAAAAGATATTGTATATTTGCCCGCAGTTTAAAAAAGATTTTAAAATCTTATAAAAACAAGTAATAGAAGATACTAAGAAGATTTAAAGATACTAAACAATGAAAAGAACGTTTCAACCCTCAAAGAGAAAAAGAAAAAATAAGCACGGTTTTAGAGAACGCATGAGCAGCGTTAACGGTAGAAAAGTGCTTGCAAGAAGAAGAGCTAAAGGAAGAAAGAAACTTTCTGTATCTTCAGAAAACAGACACAAACACTAAATGGTTTTTTAGTTGATTGAAATAGTAAGGTGTTACATTTGGTTGTAACGCCTTTTTTTATATCCAATTTTACCCTAATTTTATTCAAAAGAGAAGAAAGATGCCCAAAAACAATTCCCTTAAAAGTATATTAATAATAGGCTCCGGGCCTATCGTTATTGGCCAGGCTTGCGAATTTGATTATTCTGGAACCCAAGCTTTACGATCTTTGCGCGAAGATGGTGTAGAAACTATCTTGATTAACTCTAACCCGGCCACGATTATGACAGATCCTACAATGGCCGATCATGTTTACTTAAAACCACTTACCACAAAATCTATTGTAGAAATCTTGCGAGAGCATCCGCAAATAGATGCTGTTTTACCAACAATGGGCGGGCAAACCGCATTAAACCTTTGTATTGAAGCAGATGAAAAAGGCATTTGGGACGATTTTGATATTTCTCTAATTGGCGTAGATATAGACGCCATAAATATTACAGAAGACAGAGAGAAGTTTAAGCAACTTATGACCAAAATTGGTATTCCGGTGGCTCCTGCGAAAACCGTGACTTCTTTTCTGGAGGGTAAAGAAGTGGCGCAGGAGTTTGGTTTTCCGTTGGTAATTAGAGCTTCTTTTACCCTTGGCGGAAGCGGGGCGTCTTTTGTACATACAGAAGATCAATTTGACGAAATGCTTACGCGCGGACTCGAAGCTTCGCCAATTCACGAAGTTTTAATAGATAAAGCTTTGTTGGGTTGGAAAGAATATGAGTTGGAATTACTGCGCGACAAAAACGACAATGTGGTAATTATTTGTACCATAGAAAATATGGACCCAATGGGCATTCATACCGGCGACTCTATTACCGTTGCACCAGCAATGACATTAAGCGATTCTGCTTACCAGCGTATGCGCGATATGGCCATTAAAATGATGCGAAGCATTGGCGATTTTGCCGGAGGTTGTAACGTGCAATTTGCTGTAAGTCCGGACGATAAAGAAGACATTATTGCCATAGAAATTAATCCGCGGGTTTCGCGTTCTTCTGCTTTGGCATCTAAAGCAACCGGTTATCCTATTGCAAAAATTGCTGCAAAATTAGCATTAGGTTATCATTTAGACGAGTTGGAAAATCAGATAACCAAAACTACTTCGGCTTTATTTGAGCCTACTTTAGATTATGTGATTGTTAAAATACCACGATGGAATTTTGACAAATTCGAGGGCTCAGATCGTACTTTAGGTTTGCAAATGAAATCTGTAGGAGAGGTGATGGGCATTGGTCGCTCTTTTCAGGAAGCTCTGCATAAAGCAACACAATCTTTAGAAATAAAACGCAACGGACTTGGTGCCGACGGGAAAGGTTATAAAGATTATGACATTATTATAGACAAACTTAAAAACCCTAGTTGGGACAGGGTTTTTGTACTTTATGATGCTATACAGCTTGGCATTCCGCTAAGCCGTATTCACGAGATTACCAAAATAGATATGTGGTTCTTAAAACAATACGAAGAACTGCATTTCTTAGAAAAAGAAATTAGTAGCAACTACGCAATAGACACCATACCAAAAGATTTGCTTTTAGAAGCCAAACAAAAAGGTTATGGCGACAGACAAATTGCCCATATGCTTAATTGCCTAGAAAGCGAAGTCTATAAAAAGCGCGAAGAACTACAAATTAATCGCGTGTATAAATTGGTAGATACCTGCGCAGCAGAATTTGAAGCTCAAACGCCTTATTATTACTCAACTTTCGAAAATCAGATTGAAACTGCAGACGGAACCAAGTTTACCGATAATGAAAGTGAGGTTTCCGATAAAAAGAAAATAATTGTTTTAGGTTCCGGGCCAAATCGTATTGGCCAAGGTATTGAGTTTGATTATTGTTGTGTACATGGCGTTTTAGCTGCGGCCGAATGTGGCTACGAAACCATTATGATAAACTGTAATCCCGAAACCGTTTCAACCGATTTTGATGTAGCAGATAAACTCTATTTTGAACCTGTTTTTTGGGAACATATTTACGATATTATTCGGCATGAAAAACCCGAAGGTGTTATTGTGCAACTTGGCGGACAAACAGCTTTAAAATTGGCCGAAAAATTAAATCGTTACGGCATAAAAATTATGGGCACCAGCTACGAAGCCTTAGACCTTGCCGAAGATAGAGGAAGTTTTTCTAAACTTTTACAAGAAAACAATATTCCTTATCCAGAGTTTGGAACCGCAGAAACCGCTGATGAAGCTTTAGAACTGGCAGACGAATTAGATTTTCCTATTTTGGTGAGACCTTCTTATGTATTGGGTGGTCAGGGAATGAAAATCGTTATCAACAAAGAGGAATTAGAAGAACACGTAGTAGATTTATTGCAAAAAATTCCGAACAATAAGTTACTATTAGACCATTATTTAGATGGCGCAATAGAAGCAGAAGCAGATGCAATTTGCGATGGCGAAGATGTTTACATTATTGGTATTATGGAGCATATTGAACCTTGCGGTGTACACTCCGGAGATTCTAATGCACTTTTACCGGCTTTTAATTTAGGTAACTTGGTTTTACAAAAAATTAAAGACCACACGCGTAAAATTGCTTTGGCCTTAGATACGGTTGGACTTATTAACGTGCAATTTGCTATTAAAGACGACGAGGTTTTTATTATAGAAGCCAATCCGCGTGCATCTAGAACGGTTCCTTTTATAGCTAAAGCTTATGGCGAACCTTATGTAAATTATGCTACCAAAATAATGTTGGGGCATAATAAGCTAAAAGATTTTACTTTTGAGCCACATTTAGAAGGTTATGCTATTAAACAACCGGTTTTTTCTTTTGATAAATTTCCGAAGGTAAACAAACAATTAGGTCCGGAGATGAAAAGTACCGGAGAAAGTATCTTGTTTATCAAAGATTTAAAAGACGATAATTTTTACGATTTATACGCAAGAAGAAGAATGTATCTAACGCGTTAATTTTTATAATTATTGAAAAATAGTTGAATAGTAAAATAGTAAAGAGGAATCTACGCGTTAGATTCCTCTTTTTTTTGTAAAAGGGATGGTAGCGGCATCCTTTTTTTGCTTTTATAAGTGGCAAAAAAAGATATAGCGTACAGCCCGGCCCGCAGGGTTTACCCAACTAAATATAAGTAAGAATAAAAATACACGCCAAGGCAGAGAAAATAGCATAACTAAAACTTACCAAAGTTCCAATTAAAATATATTCTGTTAGTTTGCGGTCTTTAGATTGCGTTAGGTCGCTAAAGCGGAAAATAGATTTGGCAGCGATTAAAAAACCGACGCCTTCCCAATGGTTGGTAACTATAAAAACAAACACCAAAACACGTTCTAAAATTCCAATATAACTACCGGCTTTATCTAAACTTTCGTCCTTTTTTAATTCGGTTTTTGGAGAATAGACAGAAATAAGTGTTTTTATAGAAATAGAAGCCGGAAAAGTAACCAAAAATAGGCCGGTTAAATATACCCAAATGCTATCTGGTAAAACGGGTAGGTTTTTCCAGCCTAGAGAGGCAATACTTATGATTAGAATTATCAGAATATGGAAAAACTGGTCAGTAAAAAACCATAAACGCTTGGTTTTTTGGGTTTGTAAATAGAGTTTGGCGAGATCTATTGCATAATGCGATAGGGCAATAATTAACGGAATATACCATAAACTTAAATCCCATAAAAATAGAAATGCGAGCAAGAAATGAATTAAAATATGCAAGTAAAGTTTGCCGGAAGCTACTTTTTTTTGGTCTTTATCTTTTACCCAACTAAACGGTTGCAAAAGAAAATCGCCTAGTAAATGTGCCAATAAAAGTTTAAGAAACAAGAGCATAAATTAAAGCATTTCGTTGGTTATTTTTTGACGAAAAATCTTATCAAATTGTTGTAATTCTTCAAAATAAGCGCGTTTTAAACGCTCGCTTACCGTGTTTTGCTTTATGTTAATTAGTCTACCCAATTCACTTTGGCTTTTGGTAGGATGAAGTAAACTTAAATATACAATTTCTGCGGCGCCGGGCGTCCACGCATTCATGGCTATTAAAGCCAAATTAATATAGGTGTTAATTTCTGTATCTAGAATAGTATTGTCGCTTTTTATGGCTAAGTTTTGTTTTAAACTATTTTCTAGAGTTTCAAACAACTCTCCTGAGCGTATAAATGCGCTGCCGTTAGATTGGCTTACTTTTTTGGCTGTATGGGTTTTTTCTCCAAAACCTATGGCAATACGAACGTCTAAAGGTTTAATTTGTTTTAGAGCAGCTTTAATGCACATTGCGCTATAAAAAGCTAAAGCCGGATTTTCTATTTCTATTTGAAAACTATCGCCGCGGTAGATCTCGCGGTATTTTGATTCCGTACGTAAGTGTTTTAAAACTTTTTCTAATGTATGTAAATAAGTGGTGGCGTCTGCCACTTGCTTCGAAAAAATAATATCGCCGGTTAAAACTGCAAGCATAATCAAATATCGTGATAAAATACGATATTTCAAAATATCGTTTAAATATACGATATATAGTGGTTATCGTGTTATTGTACGATATATGGTTATTGTCGTGTTGACGCACGATAGAATGGTTTTTTATTATTTTCAAAATTTTATATAAGTGGTGTAGAAAATCTTATTTTTACTGAAAAAAATGCAAAACTTAGTTTTAATAGCAGGTTGTTTTTTAGGAATGTTTGCCATTATTTTAGGTGCTTTTGGTGCGCACGCCTTAAAGAAAAGTTTTACTACAGACCAATTAAATAGTTTTGAAACCGGCGTAAAGTACCAAATGTATCACGCTTTATTGTTATTAATAATGGGCTTTAATCTATCCTTTATCAATAATTTGCACCAATGGGCCGGCGGACTAATAATTATTGGGGTTTGCTTTTTTTCTTTTAGCATTTACGGGTTAACGTTTTTTGGAAGTAAAGGAAAAAACGTTCGGTTTTTGGGACCTGTTACGCCAATTGGTGGTTTGTTACTTGTGATAGGATGGTTACTTTTATTAATTAGTTTTATGAATTTTGCTTAAACTTACTTACTTAAAATCGCGTGAATACTTTATCTAAGTTTGAAAAATTTTACTACAAAATCAAAAGGAATAGATGGTACTGGTTATTCTCTCTATTTTGTAGGTTTGGCTTGGCTTTAGCTTTTATTTTTGCAGGATATGTAAAAATTATAGATGAAAAATTTGCCAGTGGTTTATCTGTAAAACATCCTATGGGAGCTTATTTAGAAGCTTTGCATCAAACAGGTTTCTATTATACATTTATAGGCATTGTTCAAATTTTAGCTGCTGTCTTGCTAATAATTCCGCGTACGGTAACTTTAGGCGCGGTATTATATTTTCCTGTTATTTTAAATATTTGGATACTGTCTTTTGCTTTGCGTTTTGAAGGTTCTTTTGTAACCGCGCCACTAATGGTTTTTGCCAATCTCTATCTTTTGGTTTGGAATTATGACCGATTAAAATATATTTTACCCTTCAAAAACTTTGAGCAGACCAAATTATTTGTAAAACCAAAATCTTATACTACCAAATTTCCGGTTTTATTTTTTAGTGGAGTGGTGAGTTGCGTTGCATTGACTATTATTCTCGCGCAATTTGGTTATGAAGTTATGCCAAGAAATTCTATTTCAGACTGTAGGGAACAATTTAAAAATACTACTGATAAAACTATCGGATTCAATTTTTGTGATTGTATTCATAATAAGGGAAAATCGTTAAACACCTGTTTAGAAGCTTTTGAAAAAAGTAAAGCAAAAAAATAACCGCAATCATCTATAATAATTTAATTGCGGTTAACTTGTGAGTTGGTGTAATTTTTTTCCGTAAAGGACTAAAAAATAAATTTCTCTTATTTACTCAATTTCAAAATCTGTACACTATTCTTACCATCTGTAGATTTCCAAACCTGTGTTTTTGCTTTGTTTTCTACAATAATCCAGGTTTTGTTTAGGTTAGATTTATTTTTATTAGATTTTCCGCTTTCTTTTATAATTATATAATCGTCTTTATTGAGTTTCCAAGAAAACTCTTCTGTATGGGTATAATTGTTTTGAAAGAAATTGTAATTAAGGTTTTTATAGCCTTTTCCGTTCTTTTTAAAGGTAATACTACCAATGTTTTGCGAAGTCATATTTTGACCGTTTTCTTGTAATACTTCGTAGCTATCTACATTCCACGTATCTACTATTTTTGGTGAGCAGCTAACTACAAAACTGATAAGGACTATTAATAGTAATTTGGTTTTCATAAGATTTATTTTTGCAACAGTATAAAACAATTTTTTGTTATAGTCAATTTCCGCGGAAGCTTAACGACTATTTTTATCATGCATTTAACAGCCATTAATATAATTTTAAAGGTCTATACGCACGCGATGTTTTTTTATTTCGTGCATATATTTATCAGCAGAAAAATCTGTTTCTTTAAACTCTTTATGTCGGTTACGCTTCATTTCAATACGCTTCATACTTTTTAAAAAGCGTCTTATTTCTTGCTCATTACTAAGATGTAAACCGGGTACTTGTAAAGATTTGCCTTCTTTGGTTTTGGCAACCATAGTAATATAAGAAGAGTTGCAATGCTTCTTTTTGCCGGTATGAATATCTTCTGCTTCAACGCGTATTCCTATTACCATAGAGGTGTTACCTACATAATTTACCGAAGCTTTCATGGTAACCAACTCGCCAATTTCTATGGGTTTTAAAAAATCTACTGTATCTACGCTGGCCGTTACGCAATATTCTCTACAATGTTTAGAAGCGCAAGCAAAAGCAATTTGATCTAATAAAGATAAAATGTAACCCCCGTGTATTTTTCCGTTAAAGTTAGAGTGGGAGGGAAGCATTAATTCTGATATGGTTACTTGCGATTCTTTTACGTACTTAAAGTCGTTTTCTTTCATAAATTATCTTCTAAAATGTGGCGATTGCGAGAGTTCTACTTTGGTGACAAAATATTTGGTATCACCCCAAAACACAAAGGTTCCAAAACGTTCAATATAGGTTAATTCTACATACTCGCCTTGGTGTTCGCGCAACATTTTTATGACCTCGTCGTGTTTGTCTAAGACAGAAAAGCTAAATATTTGCGCTCCGCTTATACCTTGACTTATTTCTCCTTCCCAAGTTTTTATCATTACGCCTTTATTGCTAAATTTTATCAACTCGCCGGCGCGTGTACCTTCGCTATAAGGTACAAAATATAAAAAGCTGTAAAAGCCAATGGCCAATAAGGTAATACCGACTAAGATATAAATTAAAATTTTTTTCATGCTTGCTGCTGTTTTTCAGAGTCAAAAACCGTTTTTTCAATAGCTTTATTATCTATTTGTTTGCTGGCTTTTGCGCCTAATTTTTTTAATTTTTCTACTCTTTTTACCAGATTACCACGACCGGTTAGTTTTTTCATCGCACCATCGTAAGTACTTTGTACAGTTTGTATTTGTTTGCCCACTTTTAGCAATTCGTTGGTTAAATTTGTAAAACTATCGTATAATGCGCCAGCTTGCGTGGCAATTTCTAAAGCGTTTTGCTTTTGTTTTTCATTTTGCCACATACTGTCTATTGTTTTTAAAACAGCCAGAAGTGTGGTAGGTGTTACTAAAATAATATTTTTTTCAAAAGCATCATTATATAATTGCGGGTAAGCATTAGAAGCAACTGCAAAAGCAGCTTCTATAGGAATAAAAAGCAAGACAAAATCCGGACTTTCCATTTCATATAATTGGTGGTAATTTTTTTTGTGCAATTCTTCTACCCGGTTTTTTACCGCTATCAAATGTTTTTTTAAATCTTTTTCTTTTTCAATTTCATCTGTTTGATTGGCATAGCGTTCGTAGGCATTTAGCGAAACTTTGGCATCTATAATCATCTTTTTATCGCCAGGTAAACTAATTATTACATCGGGCATTAAACGTTTTCCGTCTGAAGTATAAAAGCTTTTTTGCACAAAATATTCTTGGTTTTTTTGCAAACCGCTACGTTCCAAAACACTTTCTAGTAACATTTCGCCCCAATTGCCTTGCATTTTTGTATCACCTTTTAAAGCTTTGGTCAAATTGGTGGCTTCTTCGCTAATTTTTAAATTTTGCTTGTTCAACTCTTCCAATTGCTTGTCTAACCTAGCGTGTCGCTTTATAGACTCGTCACTATTTTTATCTACCTTGCTCTCAAAAAGCTTGATTTTTTCTTGTAGCGGATTTAAAATATTCTCAATATTCTGTTTGTTTTGCAAGGTAAATTTCTCCGATTTCTGCTCTAAAATCTTATTGGCAAGATTTTCAAACTCTGTACTAAATTTCTTTTGTAGTTCTTCGACTTCGGCTTTTTGTTCTTTATTTTTTTGCTGAAGGTTTTTAAACTCTACCGTAATTTGGGTTAATTCGTTTTTATAATTATCTTTTTCTTTACGGATTTTATCGCGCTCGGTTTGCACTTCGGTAAGTTGAGCAAACAACCTTGCATCTGTATTTTCCAATTGTTTCTGCAAATCTGCTTTTTGATTTATAGCGTTTTCTTTTGCGTTGTCTAATTGGGTTTGCAACATAGAAATATTGGTTTCTTTATGCTTTAAAACTTTCTCGGCTTGTAGCCTAGACCAAATCTTTCCTATAAAAAAACCAATTAATAATATACCTAACGCTACTAAAGCAAAAACAAGATATTGGTTCATAAACTTAATTTTCTCAAATGTACATAAAATTCCGGCTCATTATATTTTGAAAAGAAAGGCTTTGGTAATATTCAGTAATCAGAAAAAACTTTATAATTGTTTACTCTACAATTTTAAACGTGCTGCTCTGCGCATCAAACCGAATTAAGTTTTTAGGAAATAAGCGTTCTAAATGCTTGTCTTCTATAAGCTGCTTGGGTGTATCTTGAATTACGCGGCCTTTATTTATCAAGATAATTTCATCACAAAGCTGCAAAGCCAAATTGATTTCGTGCGAAGCAAACACAATAGTTTTTCCGGTTTTTTGGGTAAGGTCTTTTAGCATTTTTAAAACAAATACCTTGTGGTACATGTCTAAATGTGTTGTTGGTTCGTCCAAAACTATAAGCGGTGTATCTTGTGCCAAAGCTCTGGCCAGCATTACTTTTTGTAATTGCCCGTCACTTAAATTACTGCATTTTCTTTCTGCTTTATCGTTTAAATCAATTAACTCTAAAGCTTTTGTAATAGCTTGTTTGTCTTTTGCAGATAAAACACCCAGCCAATTAGTGTACGGATGCCTTCCTAAGGCGACAAATTCTTGAATACTTAAATTTTTAGAAAAATGCGTGTGCGTAAGTACAATACTAATTTGTTCGGCTATTTGTTTGGCCGAAAGCTCTTTAATATTTTTATTTTCTAAAAAGATTGCACCATTTTTTGGCTGTAATTGCCCAATTAAAGTCTTGAGTAGCGTAGATTTACCAGAACCGTTTATACCAATTGTAGCAATTAATTTTCCTTTAGGAATATTTAAATGAATAGCCTTGGCAATACTTTTTTGCGCATAACCAATTTCCAGGTTTTTGGTTTCTAGTAAAGGAATTTGTTTTGCTTCCATATTAAAAGACTAATTTTTTCTTTCGTACCAAGAGCCAAATTACTACTGGAGCGCCAATTATAGAAGTTATAGCGTTGATGGGTAAAGTAAATTCGCTACCCGGAAGCTGCGCAATACTATCGCAAATTAACATCAAAATTGCCCCGCCAATTATAACGGCCGGCGCCAAAACCAAATGATTGCTATTGGGTATTACTTGTCTAACTAAATGCGGTACTGCCAAACCAATAAAAGCAATGGGTCCGGCAAAAGCGGTAATACTTCCGGCAAGCAAACTGGTTGCCAAAATTACCAACAATCTATTTTGTTTTATGTTGGTGCCTAAACTTTTTGCATACTGTTCTCCCAATAATAAAGCATCCATATTTTTTAAACTAAAAACGCTTAAAAGCAATCCGCCAAGCCAAAATAAACTTAATAAACCAACTTCTTGCCAAGCTAAATCTCCTAAGCTGCCAAAACCCCAAAAAATATATTGTTGTAATTTTTCTGAAGGACTAAAATATGAAAGTACGCTTACCACAGCAGCGGTAAGATTTGCAAACATAAGCCCAATTATAAGCAAAGCCATCGTGTCTTTTATTCTGTAAGAAGTAGCCAAAATAGCTAGTAAAACCAGAAAACTGCCAATGCTGGATGCGATAATTAGTGCATATTTAGAAAGTAATAGGCTAGAGAAAATACCGCCAAAAAAAGCACTTCCCATAATTACCAAAGCAACGCCCAAGCTAGCGCCACTGCTTAAACCCAAAACATAAGGTCCCGCCAACGGATTTCTGAATAAAGTCTGCATTAAAAGTCCGCTAAGCGCTAAACCGCTACCTACCAATATAGCTGTAAATGCTTTTGGTAAGCGGTATTCTAAAATAATAACTTGCCAACTTTCTTTTGCGGTGGGTTGTTGCAATAATGCGTTTAAAACCTCTTTAAAAGGAATACTAACCGAACCTAAATTTATATTGACAAAAAAAACCGCAAGTAGCAGAATAATGCCAAAAATTAAGTATGTTTTGTTAGGTTTCAAATTATTTTAAGGGTTTTAGAAATACAGTTTCATAATCTTGCAATAATTCCGGATGAAAGATTTTCACCAAATCTTTTAAAACCAAATCGGGGCGGTTGGGGGCTAGTTCATAAAATAAAACCCCGCCGGTTTCGCCTTTTACGCCGGCATAGGTAAACATTTTTTTATTTTTAAAAGCCTCAAATCTTTTATAATGTGCGCTGGCGTCTCCCAATTGTTGATAGGTTGTGAAAGAACCCGGAGCCATCCAAAAATTGGCGTTTTTGGCTTTTTCTAACACACTTTCAAAACTTAAAGACAAGCTTCCTTTTTCTTTATTATCACTATATAAATAATTGGTGTTGGCTTCTTCCAATAGTTTTGCCTGCCAAGAATTACCGCCCGGTAAATACCAAACATCTTTATACATCGCTCCGCTTAAAATAGTAGGTTTATTTTGTGCTTTTTTTGCAATTTTTTTAGCCTTGTTATATTCGGTTTCAATACGATCAAAAGTTTGTTTAGCCAATTTATCTTTTCCGTAAAGAGCACCAAAAAATTTAATCCATTCTGCTTTTCCTAAAGGGTTTTCTTCCGTCCAGTCTGCATTGTACAAAACAGGAATTCCGCTTTTTTGAATGGTGTTAAAGGTTTTATTTCCGCTTTTAACGGCAAAACCAATAACTACTTCAGGGTTTAATTCTAGTAAAACTTCGGTATTTATATCTTCGTTTTCTCCTAACTCTCGTATTTTATTTTGGTTGATTAATTTTCTAGTTTTTTTAGAGGAAATATAATCTAGGTTAGGAAAACCAAGCAGACTGTTTTCTTCTTCCAAAGTCTCTAAAGATGGGATGTGCGTGGTAGAGGTAACCACAATATTTTTTATAGGTATGGCAACTTTTTCATCGTATTCTAGGTTTTCTGGCACTTTATTTTTGTCTTCTACCAGGAGATAAGTAAAACTTTTTTCTGCCTTTGGCCACGGCGTGTTTACTTCAATAATCTTAAAACCATCGTAAGCGGTAATGCTAAAACCGCTTGCATATTTTATCTCCAGTGGAGTTCCTTCCGAGTTAATCGTGGTTTTTTCTGATTGGTTTTTGCACCCCCATAAAATCAAAAAACAAAAAAGTATGCTAAAGTTTTTCACGCTGTTTAATTTTTAACAAAAGTAGGATTATTTCAAAATTTAAAGCCGTAATCAATAAAAATGTTTACTTTTGTCCGCAAATTGGTTTGTTGCATGATAGCAACAATTAAAATGGGAATTCCGTTAAATTCGGAAGCTGTTCCCGCAACTGTAAGCTTTGTCCATTTATTTGGATGCTTGTTTTAAACTTCATTCCACTGTCTTTTTTTAAGATGGGAAGGACCAAAACAAGACGCAAGCCAGGAGACCTGCCAGTTTTTAACTATAAATTGATTTGTTCGGGATAAACAAAGATAAAAACTATGCGGTTTCTATTTATTTTCTTGGTATTGGTTGGTAATGCTTTGTACGCGCAAGATAGCGCCGTAGAGCAATTGGACACCATTGTTTTAAAACCTTTGCGCCTAAAGGAAAAATCTGTGGGACAAAAAGTTTTGGAGATTTCACAAGAAACCGTAAAAACTTATCGCCCGCAACTTACCGATGTTTTAAATTTTGAATCGCCCATCTATTTTAAAGAAAACGGATTGGGAATGGAATCTTCGGCGAGTTTTAGAGGAACTACCGCGCAACAAACCGCTGTTTTATGGAATGGCATTAATATAAACTCGCAGTTCTTAGGGCAAGCAGATTTTAATACGTTACCCACTTATAACTATTCTTCCATACAAATTAGATCTGGTGGCGGAAGCAGTCAGTTTGGAAGCGGCGCAATTGGCGGCACGGTTTTATTGCAAAATAAATTAGATTTTAACCGTGGTGATAGTTATTCCCTTTACGGAAACAAGGGCAGTTACGACACACATACTGCTGCTGGTAAGATGGTACTTTCTAAAAAGAATTTTGTGCTAAATGCTGGTTTAACCTATTACGAATCAGACAACGATTACAAACACTTTACCAGCGGAAGAGAAAACGAAAACGGTCAGTTTAATAATTTAAGCGCCACTTTTAATGCTGCTTATAAAATCGATACCAAAAACAAATTAACACTCTTTACGGAATGGTTTTCCGGCGAACGGCATTTCTCTATTTTAGAAGCCACACAAACCAAAACCAAATACCAAGACGATAACCTTAAAACGCAATTGGTTTGGAACTCTAATTTTAAAAAATTTACGACAACAGCTAGATTAGCCTATTTAAACGAAAAGTTTACCTACTTTCCAAAACTTTCTAAAAGCCAAGAAACTAACTATGGTCGGGCGCAATCTCTAATTGCAAAATATAATTTGGGCTATAAACCTCAAAAAAACCTTTTTTTAGAAGCCAGTTTAGACCATAAATATACATGGGCAACCGGCAGCAGTATTCAAAATTCCAAACGGAATTTGAGCATTTTTAGGCTTTTTGCCAAACACCAATTAACCAAAAATTGGGTGTATCAAATTAACCTCAACACCCAATACAGCAAAGATTTTGAAAATCCGTTGTTATACCACTTTGGCACCAATTATACTTTTTCTGAAAAGCACGAAATTAGGGGTAGTTTTTCTAAAAATTATAGAATTCCCACTTTTAATGATTTGTATTGGCCGGGCGCCGGAAATTTAGATTTAAAGCCCGAAACTTCGCACCAGATAGAAGTTAGTTACTTATTTAGTCATAAAGCCTTTCAAGCCGAAGTTAGTTTATACCAAATTAATTTAAAAGATATGATTCGTTGGTTGCCTTCCGGCGGAAGCGTTTGGAAGCCGGTAAATACAGACAAAGTAACTTCTAAAGGCTTGGAGACTACTTTAAATTATCGTTTCTCTTTCGGTGAAAACCACTTTAAACTTAGCGGAATTTACGCCTATACCAATTCAGAAAATAAAAAAAGCAATAAGCAATTAATTTATGTGCCATTCCATAAAGCAACAGCTCGCGTAGTTTACAATTACAAAAGTTTTGAAGTACAATTAGCAAATATGTTTAATGGTGAAGTATATACGCAGTCTGATAACAATCCGGAAACTGCAATTGAAAATTATTGGCTAAGCAATCTTGCATTGCGCTATAGTTTTGGGGAAAACGCAACTTATACTTTTGGTGGCCGAATTAGAAATTTGGGCGATAAAGAATATTTTAACAAAGAATATAAGCCAATGCCCGGCATTAATTATGAACTTTTTTTAACTATAAACCTTTAATATTATTCTTATGAAACAATTTATTTTTAAACCTTTATTTTTAGCGTTAAGCTTAAGTTTGGTGCTTGCTTCTTGTAGCAGTGACGACGACTTTATCGCATCTGAAAATCCGCCAACTAACGAAGATGACGATAACAACGATAATAATGATGACGAGAACTCGCAAGGCATTTACGATTTAGGTTTTATTGTAGCCAACGAAGGTAATTTTGGAAGCCCAAATGCTTCGGTTTCATATATTAGTGCCGATTTGGAAAACCTAGAAAATAATATCTTTAACACCGCAAACACCGGCGAAAATGTGGGCGATGTTTTAAACAGCATTGCTTTTGATGACGATTATGCTTTCTTGGTGGTAAACAACAGCAACAAAGTTTTGGTAGTAAACCGCTACACTTTTGAGTTGGAAGCAACGCTAACGCAAGATATTGATATGCCTAGGTTTGCTGGCGCAGAAAATGGTAAGTTGTACATTTCTAACAGCGCAAGCCAGTCGATTGCAATTTACAATACCAATAATTTTTCTTTTGAAAGTGCAATCGTCCTGGATAAACCTGTAGAGCAACTAGAAATTGATAACGGTTATTTATACGTGCAAAATGCTGCGTTTAACACTGGTAACGAAATTACGGTTATCAATTTAAGCAATAATCAAGTAGAAACAACACTAACGGTAGGCGACGGACTAAATTCAATAGACGTGGAAAATGGTGTTTTATATGCGCTTAGCGCGGAAGGAATTGCAACTATAAGCACGACTAGTAATAATTTGACCGGTACTATAAACTTTACGGAAGGATTTACCGGCGGCACAAAATTGGATATAGAGAACAATGAAATTTATTTTATTTCTGGTTCTAAAATCTATAATTACGCAATTTCTGCAACCGAATTAACCGACACGCCATTGATGGATACGCAAGTAAACGACGAATCTTGGTTTTTAGGTTACGGTTTTGCCGTAGAAAACGACAAAATTTTCTATTCTAATGTAAACGGTTTTACTGCAAATTCTGAGGTTTATGTTTACGATTTAGAAGGAAATTTAGAAAAAACACTAACCACCGGAATTGGCGCAAACAATTTTTATTTTAACGATTAAAATTTAAAGATTTTTTACCTTACCAACCTGCAGGGTTTCCTAAACCCTGTAGGTTTTTTTAATCTTGTAGTTTTTAGTAGCAAGTTACCTGTAATAATGAAAAACATCCTGCTTGCCATAATATTATTGCCACTTTTGACTTATTGCCAGTCATCTAAAACTTATTTGGAATTAGTTGATGACGCAAAAACGAAGAAAAATGCGGAACAAATTGAAAAGTTGATTATTGGGACGTGGGAATTTCAAAAATTGACTGATAAGAACGGAAAAACTATTGCGGAAGTGAAACATTTCGTGAATGACACAATTACAGCGACTGAATATGTTTCTCGACCGAATATGCGAATTGAAAAAGACAAAACTTATGAAATATTTGGTTGTGAAAATGCGGAAAACTGTGAAATCGGAGCTTGGGAATATGACTCAAAAGCAAAGATTTTCAGAATGACTTTTGACAAACCAAAATACAAAGTGCCGATTGACAGAATAGCGCCTGGACTTTTGGAACAATTAAAAAAATCTGGTTCTTTAATTGAGTTTACGAAAAACGAAATAGAAATAGCGGAAATTACTCAAACGGAATTGAAAGTATTTGAATTTTTAGAAAGTGATGGAACTGAACTTAAGTATAATTTAAAAGTGTATCGAAAAAAATAACTACAGGTAACAACGTGTATAATTAATTGCTAGTACTCGCCTACTTACGAATATTCCTGCGGAATATTCTATTCAGTTTTTATTTGCTAAATTAGTTGCTTAAACACGCAACTAACCATACACAAACACGTTCTTGTTAAAAATTCACTTTTATAAGTTTCACGGTTATGTTCTCGTACCTACGAGGTTTAGAAACCTCACAGGAAGATTATTTTTTTTAGTAATAAAAGTCTTTTATTCTAAATCCGTTAAGTACATTTCTTGATAAACCGTCGATTGCATTTTCGATTCTCCTATAAATTCTAAGCTTTTTGCAGGAGAAAAAGATTTTCCGCTTCCTGTAATTATAGAAATTGCTTTATTTAATAAAGGTTCGTCTAAAGAGCCTAATTCGCCAAGGTTGGTATAATCTTCCGGTTGTTGGTAAGTTGGTGTGATTCCTTCAAAATAATCTGTAAAACCATTGGCGTTGACCGTTTTTAAAACCAAAGGCTGCATTGCGTAGCGATGACCCAAATTCCTGTCTGTGCGGGAATAGTCGGGTGAGTCGTATAAAGTAACAGAAGCTTGAAATTTTCCGGTGGTAGTCGCGCCAATTTGTATCACATCTATATAAGGTCGTAAGGAACTAAGTAACAACTCGCTGGCAGAGGCCGTGGCTTCTGTTGTTAGCACATAAACTTTGTTTAAATTTAAACTGTTTATGGCGGCGCCGTTCCTAATTTCAGCATTAAAAAACCGTTGTTGGTTTTCAAAATTATTGTTGTAAACTTGATTGGTAAAAACTTCGCCTTCAAATTGCCCGGTAATCATACTGCATAAATCGTTACAGGTTTCTACGCTACCACCGCTGTTGTAGCGTAAATCAATAATTAATTCGTCTAAGTTTGCAGCTTTAAAGTTTCCAAATGCATTGTTTAATTCCGCGTCAAAGCGACTGGTAAAAGCGTTGTACATTAAATAACCTATTTTTTGGTTTTCCACCGAAAACACATCAGAAATAAAAACCGGATTTTCTGTATATTGTATTTGGTTGAGTGAAATACTGGTAGATAAATCGCTTAAATTACCATTTTCAAAAGTTGCTAAACCAATGGTATAATTGATTTGATCTAATAAAGATCTATAATTATCTTGTGTCAAATAGGTTTCGTTTACCCGATTAAAAAGCATGCCGCGTTCTATACCTTTTTCGGCGGCGGGTGTGTTGGGTAAAACATAACGCACATAGCCAAAAACCTCGTTGTTAGTAGTTCGGCGTAAGCCAAATTCCATTCCGCTAGTTTGGTTTGTACCATTTAAAGCATTTTCCAAAACGCGATAGTCGCCTACCAAAAAACTAAACCTATCTTGGCTTACCTGTAAGTGATTGAATAAACTAGCTGGACTTTCGTAAGAATTTAGAAAATCGCTGTACGCTTGTTCGCTTTCAAAACGGTTGTTGGCAAGATCTGGTTGATTATCTTTATATAAATAATAGGTTTGTAAGCCTGTGTAAATAAAATCTTGTATGCTTTTGGTAGAAGCTTTAATAATAACATCGTCGTTGTCTTCAAAGCAGCTAACTAAGCTAAATACTAAAACTAGAAGTATGATTTTTTTCATAATACGAATTGCAAAATGCGTTTAAACGTAACGCATGAATTGTTTTTGATAACTAATGTAACAAAATAATCTCTTACACGTCGTATAGATAAGAAGCAAAGGAAGTTGTTTTTTCAAGCATATAAGATAATAGGTTTTAGAAAATTGATTTGAATAGGAATATTTTAAGAGAATGAACCAAAAGGCATTTTTAGAATATATAAATCCATTAAAAGACAAAATTTACAGATTGTCTTTACGGTATTTGGTATCTAAAGAAGCCGCGCAAGATGCAACACAAGAAGTGTTGCTAAAGCTTTGGAAATTAAAAGACAAGCTCTCCGGTTATAATAATCCGGAAGCTTTTGCAATGACGATAACAAAAAATTATTGTTTAGACCAGTTAAAGTTGAAAACAAATAACAACCTAAGAATAGTTCATAACAATTTTGACGATGGTAACCCTTCTTTACAAAAACAGCTAGAAGCTAAAAACGAGCTGGAAATTGTAGGTAAGATTATTGAAGGTTTGAGCGAAAATGAAAAGTTGCTCATTCATTTGCGAGATATAGAGCAACTGGATTATCAAGAAATTGCCGAAATAACCAAAATGAAAAATACGGCAATACGCGTGGCACTTTCTCGGGCACGTAAAAAAATAAGAGAAGAAATATTAAAAAAACATAGCTATGGAGCGAGTTGAAATAAATAAAATAATAGACCGGTACTTTGAAGGAGAAACCAGTTTACAAGAAGAAAAACGCCTGCGCACGTATTTTAATTCAGAAAAAGTTACGCCGGAGTTAGAGCCTTATAAAGCAATGTTTGCTTTTTATGAAAACGAAAGCAAAAAATCTACATCTGTAGAAATACCTGCAGAAAAAAAAGTGTCTAAAAAACACGCTTATAAATGGACGGCAATTGCTACCGTACTTATAATTTTGGCGGGTTACGGAGTTTTTAAAACCAATACCACCGGTGTTGAGCAAGAGAAAATTGCAAACCACGATTTGGCTGTACAGCAAACCCAAGATTTGTTATATATGCTTACCGATGCTATAAGTACCGGGCAACAGCAAATAGATTACCTAAATGAATTCAGT
The DNA here is from genome assembly GCF_006546625.1 of Haloflavibacter putidus. Classification (GTDB taxonomy): domain Bacteria; phylum Bacteroidota; class Bacteroidia; order Flavobacteriales; family Flavobacteriaceae; genus Mesonia; species Mesonia putida. The sequence continues at coordinate 171,924 of NZ_VIAR01000005.1, read as the reverse complement.
AAAACAAAAAATAAAATTTTAAAATAAAAGCAATGAGAAAGTTAATAGTTAGTTTAAGTCTTGTTTTAGTTGCAATAACTATGCAAGCGCAAGATTTTTCGAAGTACGAAAATATGCGGGAAGTAGATGCTATGGTAGTTACCAGCAATATGTTTAAGCTCTTGGCAGAAATAGATGTAGATAGTGACGATCCCGAGGTAAAACGCTATATGCAACTAATAGAAAACTTAGAAAATATACGGGTAATTTCTACTTCCAATCAACAAATAGGCGAAGAAATGCTTACCGATATGAATAAATATATTGCCAATAATGCTTTAGAAAAGTTAATGATGCTTAAAGAAGATGGCAAAAACGTAAAATTTTATTCCAAACCCGGGAGCAAAAAGAATTACGTTAGGCAATTAGTAATGTTGCTTTCTGGGCAAGAAGAGGGTAAACCCATAACGGTAGCTTTATCTATTACGGGAGATATAGACATTAAAGAAGTTTCGCGTTTAGCAAAAGATCTGGATGTACCGGGCGCAGAGCAACTTAAAAAAGTAGAAAATAAATAAGAAAGAGATGAGAGCAATTCAAACTGTAATACTTGTGTTTTTGGCTGCATTAAGTTTTTCTTGTAGTTCAGAACCCACTTTGCAAGAATATTTTGTAGACAATCAAGATAACGCGCACTTTTTGGCTATAGATGTGCCGGCAAGTATGTTTCTTTCGGCGGGGCCAGAACTTTCTTCAGAAAGTAAAAAGACTTTAAAATCTATAAAAAAAGCAAATGTTTTGGCGTACCCGCTTACTGAGGAAACCCAGAAAAATTATCCGCAAGAAAAAGCTGCAATTACCAAAATATTAAAAAATGATCGTTATAAACTTTTGCTTCGGATGGGTTCTGCCAACCGTCAGGTTAAAATCTCTTATCTGGGCGAAGAAGATAAAATAGACGAATTGGTGGCTTTTGGTTTAGATGATGAAAAAGGCTTTATTATTGCGCGCATTTTAGGCGATGAAATGCAGCCAAAAGCAATTTTAAAGCTAATGAAATCTGCCGGAGAAGGTAATTTAGACATCAATATAGAAAGTCTTGGTCAATTAGAAAAAGTTTTTGAAAAAGAAAAAGATTCCATTAAAACCAAAAACGATACTTTATAAGCTATCAATCAAAACTTGCTTTAAAACACATAAAACCGACTCTTAAATGGTCGGTTTTTTTATTTTTAAGATTTTATGTCTGCCAAAAAAATTAATCGCTACAAAAAGATAAGAAGATAAAAGACATTTGCTTTACGGAATATTTAATTCAGATTTTCATTCCGTAAAGTCTAAATTTTTACAGGAATAGGATTAATATTCATAAAAAATCCTATTTTTAAACAAAATTCATTTCATGTTAGTAAAAGTTTTTGGCAGCGCCGTTTTCGGGGTAGAGGCAACAACGGTAGTGGTAGAGGTAAATGTGGTAAACGGGATTGGTTATCATTTAGTAGGTTTGCCGGATAATGCGATCCGCGAAAGCAGTTTTCGTATTGCTGCGGCTTTACAGAACAATGCTTATAACCTTCCGGGGAAAAAAATAACCATAAATATGGCGCCGGCAGATTTACGCAAAGAAGGTTCTGCTTATGATTTAACGTTAGCTTTGGGAATTCTGGCTGCTTCTTCGCAAATAATAGCAGAAAATATAGAAGATTACCTCATTATGGGCGAGTTGTCTTTAGACGGCAGTTTGCAACCCATAAAAGGAGCTTTGCCTATTGCTATAAAAGCTAAAGAAGAAGGTTTTAAAGGTTTCATTTTACCGAAACAAAATGCCGCCGAAGCCGCTATTGTTGACGGATTAGATGTTTACGGAGTAGAAAATATTACAGAGGTTATCCAGTTTTTTGATAAAGGAGAAACTCTAGAGAAAACTGTGGTAGACACCAGAAAACAATTCTACGAAAATTTAGAACATCCAGAGTTTGATTTTGCCGATGTTAAAGGACAAGAATCTATTAAGCGTTGTATGGAAATTGCAGCAGCCGGCGGTCATAACATTATATTAATAGGTCCGCCGGGTTCCGGAAAAACAATGTTGGCCAAGCGCTTACCAAGTATTTTACCACCAATGACTTTGCACGAAGCTTTAGAAACCACCAAAATCCATTCGGTGGTGGGAAAGACTAAAAATAGTGTTGGTTTAATGGCGCAAAGACCTTTTAGAAGTCCTCATCATACAATTTCAGACGTTGCCCTTGTTGGCGGCGGCAGTTATCCGCAACCGGGGGAAATTTCGCTTTCGCATAACGGGGTTTTATTTTTAGACGAGTTACCAGAGTTTAAACGTACAGTTTTGGAAGTTATGCGGCAACCTTTAGAAGATAGAGAGGTTACAATTTCTCGCGCTCGCTTTACGGTTACTTATCCTTCCAGTTTTATGTTGGTTGCCAGTATGAATCCTAGTCCGGGTGGTTATTTTAACGATCCTGACGCGCCGGTAACTTCTTCTCCTGCAGAAATGCAGCGTTATTTAAGTAAAATTAGCGGTCCGTTATTAGACAGAATTGATATTCATATAGAAGTAACGCCGGTTCCTTTTGAAAAACTGAGTGATGAGCGCAGAGGTGAAGAAAGCGTAACCATTAGGCAACGGGTTACTGCCGCTCGCGAAAGGCAAACACAGCGTTTTAAAAAGTATGAAAATATACATTATAATGCGCAAATGGGTGTAAAACAAATTAGGGAGTTTTGTAAATTAGAAGAAAGTTCAAAAGAATTATTGAAAACTGCGATGGAACGCTTAAATTTATCGGCTAGGGCGTACGATCGTATTTTAAAAGTAGCCCGAACCATTGCAGATTTAGCTGCAGAACCACAAATAAAAGGAGAACACATCAGCGAAGCGATTCAGTATAGAAGTTTAGATCGCGACGGTTGGTTAGGATAAAAATTATGAAAAAGAGTATATTAATCTTAGCTGTTTTAAGCTTTTTTGCTTGTAAAGAAAAACAGAAAACAGAAACAGAAAATCAGCAATCTAAAGCTGTAGAAGAGCAAGACAGTAGTATTGTAGAAGAAATTAGCAACACTTTTGATATGTCCAATCAAGTGGTTTTAGATAAAAGCCAAGCTTCAAATTTGGCGAAATTGCCCTTGGCTTGTATAGAAAAAGAATATCCAAACAAGCTAAACCAAGTTTTGGCAAATAAAGATGAACTTCAAAACCCTAAGAGTTTACATCCGGTTTTTTACGGTTGTTTTGACTGGCATTCTTCCGTGCACGGCTATTGGACAATGGTAAAATTGCTAAAGCAATATCCGCAATTAAAGCAGGCTAAAAAAATTAAAGCTTTACTTCAAGAAAACATCACTAAAGATAACATTAACAAGGAGTTAAAATATTTTAAAAAGGAGCACAACAAAACTTATGAGCGTACGTATGGTTGGGCTTGGCTTTTAAAGTTAAGCGAAGAATTACAGACTTGGGACGACACTTTAGCGGTAGATTTAAACAAAAATTTACAACCGTTAACCAATAAAATTGTTGATAATTTTCAGAAATTTTTACCTAATTTAAGTTATCCCATTCGAGTAGGCGAACATCAAAATACTGCTTTTGCTCTTAGCCTAGCATACGACTATGCTAAAACTACCAAAAATGAAGAACTTAAAAAATTAATAGAAGCAAAAGCAAGAGAGTTTTATCTGACCGATAAAAATTGTCCAATTGCCTACGAGCCTAATGGCTATGACTTTTTTTCTCCTTGTCTAATGGAAATCAACTTAATGCAAAAAATCTTGGAAGAAAGTACTTTTAAAATGTGGTTAAAAGAATTTATGCCTAGTATTATAAAAAAAGATTTTCAATTAGAGCCAGTAGAAGTAACCGATAGAAGTGATGGAAAACTGGTTCATCTAGACGGGCTAAATTTTAGCAGAGCTGCGGTTTTATTCGCTTTAAGCGGAAAATATAAAGACTTCAAATATTTAGAATCCATAGCCGAAAAACATTTGGCAGCCTCTTACGAAAATGTTTTAAACGATTCTTACGAAGGCGGCCACTGGTTAGGAACTTTTGCTTTATATGCTTTAAATCAACGTGTAAATAAAAACTAATTATGCTTAGCGTAAACCTTAATTGCGATTTGGCAGAAGGAGGTAAAAACGATGAGAGGCTTATGCCTCTCATTTCGTCTTGTAACATTGCGTGTGGCGGCCATTATGGCAATGCCAGCTCAGTAAAAGAGGCTGTAAAGTTAGCCTTGCAAAACAATGTTAAAATAGGCGCACATCCTTCTTATCCGGACAAAGTGAATTTTGGTAGGAAGCCTATCAAAATAGATAGCAATACATTAGAAGAAACGTTAAAAGAGCAAATTTCATTGGTAAAGCAAACTGTTGAAAATTTAGGCGGAAAATTGCATCATATCAAACCGCACGGCGCTTTGTATAATCAATTAAAGCACGATAAAGAAATAGCAGAAGCAGTGGTAAAACTTATTTTAGAAATGGGTAAGGAATTGGTTTTATTTGTACCTCCAAAGTCTATTATAAAAGAAACCGCTATTAAAAATAACCTAAAAACCTTTACGGAAGGTTTTGCAGACCGGGCGTATAAAACCGATTTAAGTTTGGTTTCTAGAGCTAAAACCGGCGCCGTTTTGCACGATAAAAATGCCATTTTCAAACAAGTTTTAGCAATGGTAAAAAACCAGAAAATTCTACTGGAAAACGGAAGTAAAATATACGCAAATTTCGATACGATTTGCGTGCATAGCGATACGCCAAATTCGGTGGAAATTTTGCGTTATTTACACCAGCAGTTAAAAATAGAAAACATCAAAATAGAGTAGGGAAAATGAAACTAGATAACTTAAAATTTGAAGCACTCGGGCAACAAGCTATTTTGATTTCGTGGCCGGAAGAAATCAGTAAAAACACTCTTGCCGAAATACTTTCTGTTAAAAACTTAATTTACAAAAACCAACCTAAAGTAAAGGTTGAGGTAATTAATACATTTAATTCATTATTAGTAAATTATCTTTATTCAATAGAAAATATCTATGGAGAATTAAAAGTGTTAAAAAACCTTCTTTCGGAGACTAAAATAGAGAATAAAATCAATTCTAAAAAATTTATTATTCCGGTGTGTTATGACAAGAAATTTGCGTTGGATTTAGAAGAAATTAATCGACAAAAAAATATAGCTACAGATAAAATTATAGAGCTGCATACAGCGCCAATTTATACGCTTTATTTTATAGGTTTTTTACCCGGGTTTTTATACTTGGGTGGCTTGGATAAATCGCTTGAAATTCCGCGTAAAAAAACACCGCGTTTGGAGGTAGAAAAAGGAGCAGTTGGCATTGGCGGAAAACAAACCGGAATGTATCCGCAAAAATCTGCCGGCGGTTGGCAAATTATCGGTAACTCCCCAATCCGACTTTTTGACGCCAACAAAGAAAATCCGGCGCCATTTTCTGCGGGAGACGAGATAAAATTCAAAGCAATTTCTGTAGAAGAGCACGAGACAATTCAGCAAAAAATAAAAGAAAACAAGTTTAAATTAGAAAGGGTAAACCAATGGGCGTAAAAATTAGTAACGAAGGAATTTTTACCAGTATTCAGGACCGTGGCAGATTTGGTTATGCAGGAATTGGCGTTCCGCAAAGTGGTGCAATGGATCGTTATTCGGCTAAAATTGCCAATATGTTGGTTGGTAATGAAGATTTTGAGGCCGTGATGGAATGTACGCTAATAGGTCCAAACTTACTTTTTCAAAACAAGGCCTTGGTAGCTTTGGCGGGATTGGCAGCGGAGGTTAGCCTAAACAATCAAAAAATAGAACTTTTACGACCGTTTAAAGTTAATATAGGAGATGAACTCCATATAAAACAAATAACCCAAGGAACCCGGCTTTATTTGGCAATAAACGAAGGTTTCCAAACCGAAGAGGTTTTGAATAGCAGAAGTTATTATACTTCCGTAACCAAAAAAGAAAAGCTGGAGAAGAACGATGTTATACCGTTTAACAGCTTTACGGAAAAAAAGAAGAGAAATTACGCAAAGATAAATTATAACCAAGTTTTGCTAACCACTAATAAAATAAAGGTCTATAAAGGTCCTGAGTGGCATTTATTGCCTAAAAAATTGCAAGAGCAAATTTTGAAAGATAAAGTAAGCATTTCCAAAAATACCAGCAGGATGGCTTATCAAATAGAAGAAAAATTCCCAAATAAACTTAGCGGAATGCTGTCGCAACCCGTTTTACCGGGAACAGTACAACTCACGCCAGATGGCAATTTAATTATTCTTATGCGCGATGCCCAAACCACCGGCGGCTATCCGCGCGTTTTACAACTTGCACCGGAGAGCATCAACACATTGGCACAAAAGAAACAAGGAGATATGGTATGTTTTAAAATGTTGAAGAAAAGAAAGCTAATAATCAAATAAGCTTTTTTAATTTTTCTAACCACTTTAATTTATTACCAAACGGTGCATACCTAAACGGTACGTCTATCCAAGTTTTACGGTTTACGATACTTTGTTGGTGCGTAAAACAATAAAAACTATGTTTGCCATGGTAGGCGCCAATTCCGCTATTGCCTACGCCACCAAAAGGCAGTTTGTCGTTTACAAAATGTACTACAACGTCATTAATTACGCCACCACCAAAAGGAAATTTCTTAAATAGGTTTTTGGCAAAGTTTTTATTTTCGGTAAAAATAAAAGCTGCCAATGGTGCGGGATAAGAATTTATAATAGAAAGTATCTCCGCTTCTTTTTCGTAGGAAATTATGGGTAACAACGGGCCAAAAATTTCTCCTTGCATTATTTCGCTTTCCAAATTGGGTTCGTCAATTATGGTAGGCGCGATAAAATTGGTAGCAGCATCTGTTTGTCCGCCAAAAACTACTTTTTTTTCATTTATCATGGCGGTTAAACGCTCAAAATTTTTGCCATTTATAATTCGTGCATAATCTGTAGAAGCTTCGGTGTTTTTGCCGTATGCGGCGATTATTTCCTGTTTTAAAGCTTTTACAAATTGTGGCTTAATACTTTTTTCTACCAAAACATAATCTGGAGCAATGCAGGTTTGTCCGGCGTTTAAAAATTTTCCCCAAACTATACGCTTGGCACTCAATGCAATTTTTGCCGATTTATCTACAACACAAGGATTTTTACCACCCAATTCTAAAGTTACCGGCGTTAAGTGTTTTGCCGCAGCTTGGTGTACAATTTTTCCTACGGGAACGCTGCCGGTAAAAAAGATAATATTCCATTTTAAATCCAAAAGTTCTTGAGCTGTGTCTTTGTCGCCTTCGACAACCGCAATTTGTTCTTCTTTAAAAACGTTTTGTATTATTTTTACCAAAATTTGCGAAGTATTCGGGGTTAATTCCGAAGGTTTTAAAACAACGGTATTGCCGGTGGCAAAAGCAGCTATAACCGGATTTATAGCTAATTGAAACGGATAATTCCACGGGGCGATTACCAAGACATTACCATACGCCCGATGATAAATATAACTGGAAGAAGGAAAGTTTAGAAAGCCGGATTTTACCTTTTCCGGTTTCCACCATTTTTCTAGGTTCTTAATAAATAAATTCAATTCTTTGTAAACCACGATAACTTCGGAAAGAATGGTTTCAAAAGCGGGTTTTTGAAAATCTGCTTGTAAAGCTTCGGTAATTGCAGTTTCTTGCTTTTGAATTTCTTGTTTTAATTTTTTCAGTAATGAAATTCTATGCTTTACGGAACTTGTAGCTTGAGCTCTGCGGTTTTCTTGTTGTAATTGGTAAAGCTGTTGTATCGTGGCTGGCATAGGGTTTATTTAAGGAGTTGCTACTAAGAAAGTGAAAACCAGCGAAATATAAACAAAAACGCAGCTTTTTAACGTAGATTTTAAATATTCTTCGCCGCCGCTTGCCATAAATTATCGTCAGGGACGGGCGTTGTAAAAGTCATTTTTTCTTTTTTAACCGGATGCACAAGACTTAAACTTCTTGCGTGTAAATGTATGCGGCCATCGGGATTACTTCGGTTAAAACCATATTTTAAATCGCCTTTTATTGGGCTGCCAATCGCCGATAACTGACTCCTGATTTGATGATGTCTTCCGGTTTCTAGATCTATTTCTAAAAGCGTGTAACGGTCTAATTTTTTTAATGTTTTATAATGCAAAACCCCTTTTTTGCTGTTGGGAACTTCGTTTTTATGCGAATAGGATTTGTTCTGCTTTTGATTGCGTTTTAGATAATGCACCAAAGTTCCGTTTTCTGGGTTTGGCGTATTTTGTACCATTGCCCAATAGGTTTTTTTGTTTTTCTTATCTGCAAATAATTTGTTTAAACGCGGTAAAGCTTTAGAAGTTTTTGCAAATAAAACAACACCGCTTGTGGGTCTATCTAAACGGTGAACCACACCTAAATACACATTGCCGGGTTTGTTGTGTTTTTCTTTTAAATAAGCTTTTACAATTTCGCTTAAAGGCGCATCACCGGTTTTGTCGCCTTGTACCAAATCTCCTGCACGTTTGTTTATCACAATTAAATGATTGTCTTCGTAAATAACTTGCAGGTTTTGCGAATTAGAATGCATTGTTTTCAAATTGTTTGCTTTTACTTCAAAAATACTAAAACTATCAAAGTAGAACTCTATGCCAAATCTATTATCAAATTACTCTTTAACGCTACGAAGAATTGAAGAATTGAAGAATTCTAAAAATTAATGTATTGCTTTAAATGCAAACAAGCAAAAAAGAAAATACAGGAATTTTCGTAAAAATAATTACTTTATAGGTTTAATATTGTTCTTGGTCATTAGGAAAATCACCGGACTTTACATCATCGTTATAATTTTTAAAAGCTTTGGTCATTTCTGCGTGCATATCTAAATAACGGCGCAAAAACCGCGGATTAAATTCGTGTGTCATTCCCAGCATATCGTGTACCACCAAAACTTGTCCGTCTACGCCATTGCCGGCGCCAATGCCAATAACCGGTATAGAAATGCTTTCTGCTACTTCTTGGGCTAACTTTGCCGGTACTTTTTCTAAAACAATTGCAAAACAACCAATTTTTTCCAGCATTTTAGCGTCTTCTTTTAATTTTGCTGCTTCTTCTTCTTCTTTTGCCCTTACGGTATAAGTGCCAAATTTATAAATAGATTGCGGAGTTAAGCCCAAATGGCCCATTACGGGAATGCCGGCTTTTAAAATACGTTTTATAGACTCTTTTACTTCTTTACCGCCTTCTAATTTTACTGCGTGTCCGCCGCTTTCTTTCATTATTCTAATAGAAGAGCGCAAAGCTTCTTTTGGGTCGCTTTGGTAACTGCCAAAAGGTAAATCTACCACCACCAAAGACCTGTCTATCGCACGTACCACAGAAGAAGCGTGGTAAATCATTTGGTCTAAAGTTATGGGCAAAGTGGTTTCGTGCCCGGCCATAACATTAGAGGCAGAGTCTCCCACTAAAATGACATCTATGCCGGCGCCGTCTACAATTTGGGCCATTGTATAATCATAGGAAGTTAGCATAGATATTCTTTCGCCGCGTTTTTTCATATCTACTAAAGATTTTACAGTAACGCGTTTATATTGTTTTTTTGCGGTTGACATAGCTAATTTTTATTGTTTTGTTTCTGTAAAAGTAGTAATTTACCGCGTCAATAACAATTTGGTTTTAAGAATGAAGTACTCGTTTTTTATTCTATTATTTTGTGTGGGTAGTTTTGTAAATGCCCAAAAAACACCAAAAGCGTGTGTAGAACAATTTTTTATAGCATTTCATGAGCAAGATACTGTGAAATTAAAAAAGCTGCTTATTCCTGAAGTTAAATTTCAATCTATTTCTAAAGATGAGAAAGGCAATAGTGTTTTGCATATAGAAAATCGGTTAGATTTTTTAAACAGTCTAAGCAGTATTCCTAAGCAAATGTATTTTAAAGAAGAATTAGGTAAACCTGTGGTTCAAAAAGATGATAAAATGGCTGCGGTTTGGGTACCTTATGAATTTTATTTAGATACCGAATTTAGGCATTGCGGCATAAATTTATTTACATTAATGCAAGTAGAAAAGAAATGGAAAATTATTCATTTTACCGATACCCGTCAAATTAAAAACTGCAATAGATAATTTTTTTTACCTTCGTTTTTTAAAACCAATTCAGATGAATTATATCTTATTCGACGGTTCTGTTAGAAACCAACTGCTGCCTTTTACTTTTACCAAACCCGTAGCAGATTTACGTTTTGGAATTTTAACCATTCGAGAGAAATGGGAAAAGTTCTTGCAAAGTACCACAACAACCGTAACCGAAGATTATTTGACAGAAAAATGGCCAATGGTAGAAATGGAAGAAAACACCATGCTTAACGCCGCTTTTTGTCCGTCTGAAGCTTTACTAGAGCAAATAAATAATTTGCAAAATCAAGAGGTTTTAGTACATCAAGAATATTATGTAGCTTTTAAAACCAATAAAAACGAAGAAATAGATTTAGAAGATTTTAAAACTGTAGAGTTAGATACCAAACCATTATTTATAGAGCACAGCTGGGATCTTTTTGCTAAAAATGCTGCCGCTATACAAGCAGATTTTGACTTGTTGACCAAAGATCGGGTTTCTGCAAAAATACCGGAAAGCGTTTTCTGTATCCGTAAAGAACAAATTTTTATAGAAGATGGCGCAAAGTTGACCAATGGTAGTTTAAATGCCAGCAACGGTCCGATTTATATTGGAAAAGATACAGAGATAATGGAATATTGTTCCGTGCGCGGTCCTTTTGCTTTATGCGATAATGCAACTTTAAAAATGGGAGCAAAAATCTATGGCCCAACCACTGTTGGACCGCATTCTAAGGTTGGGGGAGAAGTAAATAATTCTGTTATAAGCGGTTACTCCAACAAAGGTCACGATGGGTTTTTAGGCAATTCTGTCTTGGGAGAATGGTGTAATATTGGAGCAGATTCTAACAACTCGAATTTAAAAAATAATTACGCAGAAGTACGTCTTTGGGATTACGAAACAGAAGGTTTTGCCAGAACTGGTTTGCAGTTTTGTGGTCTAATGATGGGAGATCATTCTAAATGTGGTATTAACACCATGTTTAACACCGGAACGGTAGTTGGCATAAGTGCCAATATTTTTGGAGCAGGATTTCCCAGAAATTTTATACCGAGTTTTAGCTGGGGCGGGAGTAGTGGAACCACAACCTATAAAACCAACAAGGCCTTTGAAGTTGCCGAAAAAGTAATGCAACGCCGTAATATTGACTTTACGGAAGAAGATAAGTCTATTTTAGAAGCAGTTTTTGAACAAACGCAGAAATACAGAAGAAAATAAGGTATTTTTAATTTCAGTTTTATCCAATCTTTTATTTTTCCCTAAAGTTTACAAGCAATAATTGGTAAACAAATTTTCTAGCAATATTAATTTTATAAAATCATTTTTTTATAAAACCAGACACAGCCGGCTATTTTTTCATTTTATCACTTGCAACTTGTTGTTAGCTAGTGATTTTACCTAAAATCTTCCCCCATAAGTATAATTTGAACTTTTTTACTTTCACTTTTAATTTTGTGTATTTATAAATGATTTTAGAAATATCCTATCTCATTTTTTAAAAAATAATAGATATGTCTATAAAAGTTACTAGAAAAGACAATACGTCTAAATTTCTTAGCTTGCTGTTAGGCAAAACTGTATTTTTGATCTATTGCCCTAAATATAAACAGCTTAACCTTGATTTTTGAAGCCGAAGCGAAGCACAACCTAACTATTTTCATCGCTATTCAATAAAGTAAATGCGTCAGGATAGTTTTAGCGGCTCACCGGGCGGCATTGCCTTTGGTTTAAAACAAATTTATGGCGATGCGGTACATTGCTTTTTTGTAGAGCCAACACATTCTCCCGTCGTCTTAACCGGATTGGCTACCAAAAAATGAGCAACATTAGCGTTCACGATTTAGGAATAGACAATAAAACAGAAGCAGATGGTTTGGCCGTTGGGCGTCCGTCTAAATTTGCTACTGCAATTAGCGAGCATTTAATTAGCGGTATTTATACTTTAGAAGACGAGAAAGTATACGGTTTACTAACAAAATTATTAGACACCGAAAATATCTTTTTAGAGCCTTTCGCCACAGCTGGATTAATTGGTCTGCAAAGAATTGCAGTCACCAATTATGCACAGGAAAACAAGCTAAATATGGAAAACGCAACACATATAGCTTGGGCAACCGGAGGCGACTTAGTACCCGAAGACCAACGAAATGCTTTTTATAAAAGAGGTTTACATTTAATAGAATAAAGTTAATTCAGCTTTACTTTATAAGCAATATTTGTGTTTCTTAATACGATAAAAAAGATGAAATGATGTTGATTATCATTTTGATTTTTCAACACCATTCCATCTTTTCTATTTTAATGACCGTTTAAAAAACAGCTTCTAAATACCCGTATAATTTTGTGGGGTAATGGCTTTTAATTCGGTTTTAACTTCTTCAGAAACATTTAAGGTTTCAATAAAATCTGCGATGCTTTTGGCATTGATTTTTTCGTTGGTGCGGGTTAAACCTTTTAATGCTTCGTAAGGGTTTTTATAATTTTCCCTACGTAAAATGGTCTGGATAGCTTCGGCCACGACCGCCCAATTATTTTCTAAATCTTCTTGTAGTTTGCTTTCGTTTAATAAAAGTTTGTTTAAACCTTTTAAAGTAGATTTAAAGGCAATAATTGTGTGCCCCAATGGCATTCCTATGGTTCGTAAAACCGTGCTATCGGTTAGATCGCGTTGCAATCTGCTTATGGGAAGTTTTGCTGCTAAATGCTCAAAAAGCGCATTGGCAACGCCCAAATTTCCTTCGCTGTTTTCAAAATCTATCGGGTTTACTTTATGCGGCATAGCTGAAGAACCTACTTCACCTTTTTTTATTTTCTGCTTAAAGTAATCCATAGAAATATACGTCCATATATCTCTATCTAAATCTATTAAAATGGTATTTATTCTTTTTAAGGCATCAAAAGTGGCTGCCATATAATCGTAATGCTCAATTTGCGTGGTAGGAAAAGAATGTTTCATTCCTAAACTTTCTACAAATTGTGTCCCAAAATCTTTCCAATCTATTTGCGGGTAAGCCACATGATGGGCATTAAAATTTCCGGTGGCGCCACCAAATTTTGCTGCAGTTGGGGTGCTTTTTAAATTTTCTAATTGCTCTTCTATTCTGGTAACAAAAACGGCAATTTCTTTACCTAATCGGGTAGGGGAAGCCGGTTGTCCGTGCGTTCTGGCAAGTAACGGAATGTCTTTCCAATTGTTGGCCAGACTGTTTAGTTTTTCTAAAAGATTATCTATTTCGGGTAAATATACTTGGTCTAAGGCATCTTTTAAACTTAACGGAACTGCTGTATTATTAATGTCTTGCGAGGTTAAACCAAAATGAATAAACTCTTTGGTAGTGTCTAAGCCTAAAGCTTCAAATTTTTCTTTTAAAAAATATTCTACCGCTTTTACATCGTGGTTGGTAGTTTTTTCTATTTCTTTTACTGCTTGCGCGTCTATGCCGGAAAAATTTTGATAGATAGCACGCAACTTAGGAAAAATGGAAGACGAAACTTCTTGCAGTTGCGGCAACGGAATTTCGCATAAAGCGATAAAATATTCTACTTCTATTTTTACGCGGTATTTAATAAGCGCTTCTTCGCTAAAAAAAGCAATTAAATCTTTTGTTTTAGAAGCGTATCTTCCGTCTATTGGGCTAATGGCTTGCAATGCATTCATAAATGTTGTTGTGTGTGAATGTTAAAAAAAACAAAGATAACGTCTTTTTTAGCTTGCTAAAATTTTGCGGGTTTAAATTAAATAATCTCATATTTAAGCAAAAAAAAAGACTGCCTTTAAAAGACAGCCTTTTCGACAAACAAAACGAACCAAAACTTAGTTAGAACCAATATTACCTTGTGCTAGTAAAATATTTAATTCGTCTTCGCTTTTATGCACATTTATATAACCATTGTAGTTTAAGGCATCGTCATAACCAAATGGGCTGCCGTCATCTTGCATTGCAATATTGGTCATAGACATTCCGCTTTCTCCGTTTACAGGATCTAAGCTAACTACAATTGCACCAGGATTATTTACATCTCCCATATGAATGTGTGATGGGTGGCTATCTCCTGCCATTGTTCCCATAACATCAAGTACTAACAAGGCTTCGCCATTTACTCTTTGATAAAAAACAGCTTCGCCGCTTACGCCAGAATTATCTACAGTGGCTAAAGTGTATGCCATAGACTCTCCTGTTAACTCATTTTGGCCAATATCGCCTTGTGCAACCAAAGTCGCTAAATCGTCTGCACTTTTATGAATATTGATGTAACCATCAAACTCTAAAAGCTCGTCGTAGGTAATTGGTGTACCATCGTCTAACATTGCAACTTGTGTTGCGCTCATTCCGGTTGCACCGTTTACTGGCGTAAAAGTCACTTTAATATCGCCACCTTCTGCAGCGGTATTCATATGTATATGTCCTGGGTGCTCGCCGTTTGCCGGAGTTCCCTCTAACATAATTTCTATTAAAGTTGTTCCGTTTACACGTTCGGTAAACACGGCATCTCCCATAATATTTGGGTCAGCTTTGCTATCTAACATATAGGTTTTAGAATTGTTAGTCAATTCGTTTTGACCAATGTCGCCTTGGGCAATTAAAGTTCCTAAATCATCTGCACTTTTATGAATGTTGATGTAACCATCAAACTCTAAAAGCTCATCGTAGGTAATTGGCGTACCATCGTCTAACATTCCCACTTGGGTTGCGCTCATTCCGGTTGCACCGTTTACCGGTGTGAAAGTTACTTTAATTTCGCCACCTTCTGCAGCGGTATTCATATGTATATGTCCTGGGTGCTCGCCGTTTGCCGGAGTTCCCTCTAACATAATTTCTATTAAAGTTGTTCCGTTTACACGTTCGGTAAACACGGCATCTCCCATAATATTTGGGTTAGCTTTACTACCTAACATATAGGTTTTAGAATTGTTGGTCAATTCGTTTTGACCAATATCGCCTTGTGCAATTAAAGTCCCTAAATCGTCTGCACTTTTATGTACATTTACGTAGCCGTCAAAATTTAAAAGCTCGTCATAAGAAATTGGCGTACCATCGTCCTTGGTACTAAAAGTGGTAGAGCTCATTCCTGTAGAACCATCTACGGGTTCTAAGCTAATGGCAATATCGCCACTTTCTGCAGCCGTATTCATATGAATATGTGCCGGGTGCATTCCGGAAGTAGTTCCGTTGAGGTCAATTTCTACCGTAGTAGTGTTGTTGTCGTTTTCAATAAAAGTAACCATTCCAGATATTGCCGGGTTAGAAACAGACATTAACGAGTACGATTTACTGTCTCCCATTGTGGGAGGCGTAACCGCATCGTCGTCGTTGCTACAACTCGTAAATATTAAAAAGGTTAATAATAAAGAAGCTAAAATTCTTGTTTTCATGATTTCTTTTTTTTGGTTAAACAATTTTGCTTTCTACTTTACTTACGAGATTAAAAGGAGTGCGGTTTTTTAAAAACCCGATTTTTTTAAATTTTTTTTTGAAAAATTATATTTTTTACTGATTTTCAATGTTTTAGCTAAATAGTTTTTTTATATTTTTTCTGCTTTTTCGAGTTAGAAATTGTCTGGAAGTAATTTCTTTTTGTATTTCTTTACGGAATTGACTCGGCTTTTACTAAATTAGAAATTTACAGTTTGTCTTTTACTTTACGGAATGTATTAGCCTGTGCAAAAACAATTCTAATTTTTAAAACTAAACAAGTCTTATGAAAAATATAGTGGTTTTAACCGGCGCCGGAGTAAGTGCAGAAAGCGGAATAAAAACCTTTAGAGATGCTGACGGCTTATGGGAAGGCTACGATGTTATGCAAGTTGCCTCGCCACAAGGCTGGGAAGCTAATAGAGAATTGGTATTAGATTTCTATAATAAACGCCGCCAACAGTTAAAAAGCGTACATCCTAACAATGCGCATAAAGCTTTAGCAGAATTAGAAAGTGCTTTCAACGTAGAAATAATCACGCAAAATGTAGACGATTTGCACGAACGCGCCGGTAGCACAAATGTGACCCATTTACACGGCGAACTCTTTAAAGTACGAAGTACATTTGACGAAAACTTGATAATGGACTGGAAAGAAGATTTGAATGTGGGCGATTTCTGCGAGCATAACCATCAATTGCGGCCGCATATTGTTTGGTTTGGTGAAGCTGTCCCAATGCTAGAGATTGCCGCAGATAAAGTTAGTAAAGCAGATATTCTTATAATTATTGGCACATCTATGCAGGTTTATCCCGCGGCCGGCTTAATAGATTTTGCTCCAAATGGCGTTCCTATTTATTTTATAGATCCAAAACCGGCAGTAAAGTCTGGAAAAAATTTAGAAGTACGGGCGCAAAAAGCAGCTGTTGGCGTACCACAACTGGTTACCGAATTACTGGAAAAATAATAACAAATTCTTCCGTAAAGAAACATGGTATCTACTTAGCGTTAATTAGTTTTTACACTTTACCTAATGTATATAATTTATCCATTGTTGGAGTTTTGCTTCCGCCGGCAGGCTCTAAGGTAATTCCAAAAGCTTCTGCAGATGGTGCTTCTGCTACACGAAATAACTTAGAGTCATTGGTTTCAAACGCTTCTAAAAGTCCAACGCTGGTTGGCGTTAATGGGTCTAATCTTAAAGACCAAACTTGGTAAACCATTCCCTCAGGTGGTTCTGGTAAACCTTGGGCGTCAATTATTACTTCTTTAGATTCTTTGTTATAATAGGCTTGCGCGTATGCTTCGCTATAATTTTTTTGTCCTTCTAAGGGTACAACTTTAGTATTCTTATCTCGAATAATACGTAGGTTAGCAGCATAAGCTTCTTGTTGGTTTTCCAATTGATTATTATCTTCTTGCAAGGCTACTTTTTCTGTAGTAACTACTTGCAGAGTTTCTTTACTGCTTTGGTACTGCTGGTAAAAAACAGCCGAAGCAATTAGTAAGAGCAGGGTAGCAGCCCAACCAGCATAAGCAGCCCAAGAAGTTTTCCGTAAAGTTTTAACCTTGGTTTTTTTATTAAAAATATTCTTTTTTATACGTTGGTAATTTACAGCCGGCAAATAGGGCGATACGCTGCCAGACAATCTTATTACTGCTTCTTCTATAGCTTCTACTTCCTTTTTTACTTCCGGATGTTTAGCTATCATTTCTTGTACTTCGCTCGTTTCCTCTTCAGATAAAGAGCCGTAAACATACAGTTCTAAAATACCGGAATCTATGTATTCTTGTGTACTCATTTTACGTTCAATAAAGTTCTTAAATCATTTATGCAAGCTCGGTTTCTAGTTTTTAAAGTACCTAACGGAATGCTTAAATCTTCGGCAGCTTCTTTTTGCGTAAAGCCTTTATAAAACAATAGATCTATTATTTTAATGCACTTGGGTTTTAATTTTTTTACAAAAGCTTCAATTCCTATGGCATTGGTTAATCTTCCTAAATTATACGAGCCTTCTAATATACTTACGAAATTATCTGTACTTAGGTTTTGTCTTTGTTTTTTATAGGCTTTAGATCTATACTTATCTACCGCTGCATTGCGGGCTATATTTACAATCCAGGTATAAAAACGACCTTTATCTTTTTTGTAGGAATCTAAATTTTCCCAAATTTTTACCATTACTTCTTGCAAAACATCTTCTGCTTGGGCTTTATTTTTTACAACGGCGTGTATCACACCAAAAAGACTCTGCGCATACATATCGTAGAGGTAGTCAAAAGATTTTTCGTCTTTTTTTTCAATAAGTTCTAAAAGTTGGTCTTGATGCATAAAAGTAAGTATTGGTCTTGCCAATACAAAAATTGCATTAAATTTGATATTTCCTACTTTATTTTTAAAAAATTAATGACAGATTTAAATTTACTAACCCATTTAGAAACTTTTCTTACCGAAAATAGAAAACAACGTTTTCAAGAAGTTTTGGTCAATCGTACCAATCATTTTACCGTTGCCACGGAAGATGTCTACCAGTTGCACAATACCAGTGCCGTAATAAGAAGTTGTGACGTTTTCGGCATTCAAAACATTCATATTATAGAAGAGCGAAACCGCAAACGTATAGACCGGGAAATTGCTATGGGAGCCCAAAAATGGGTTAACGTAAACCGTTATAACCATGTAAATGAAAGTATAGAAAATTTGCGCACAAAAGGCTATCAAATTATTGCCACCACGCCGCATAACAACGCTTGTATGCTTAACGATTTTGACATAAGCAAACCAGCAGCTTTATTTTTTGGTACAGAAAAAGAAGGTCTTTCTCAAGAAGTTTTAGAAAACGCCGATGGTTTTTTAAAGATACCAATGGTTGGTTTTACAGAAAGTTTAAATATTTCTGTATCTGCTGCAATTATTTTGCAAGCGCTTACGCATAAACTAAAACAAAGTAATATTGCTTGGCAGCTCTCTAAAAAAGACGAATTAGCCACCAGATATTTCTGGGCAAAAAACAGCATTCAGAGTAGTGAAAAAATTATAAAAAGATTTAAGGAGAAAGTAGACTAACTATTTTTTTTCTTTTAAAACACGATATTCTTCATAACACCCGCTAATGGCGTCTAAAATTTGCAAATCGTTGGCGTTTTTTATAAAACTTTTAGAGTAATTACAACGTTGCAAAATTTGATCTATATCTACGCGGGTAACTTGCAATAATGCCATTAAGGTTTCTCTATTAAATTTTTGTTGCAGCAAATTCCTAATCTCATCGTCCTCTTTCATTTTGCGCAATTTGCGCATTTGTTTAGGCTTATCGCCGAAAATGTTATAGAGAAAATCTGCCGGATTAAAAATAGATTCCAGCGTTTTAGAAAATGCGCCGGGTTGTTGGTCGCCAGCTTCATAACCAGAGCTTAAACCAGAAATGCTATAACGGTAGTTTTCGTAAATAGGAATGTTTTTGGCATCAATTTCTAAATATCCCGTAAGTTTTAAGGGTTTTAAAGTTACTTCTTCCAAAGCAATACCAATCTCGGTCATTTTAACTTTAACATCGCCATATTTTGTCCAGTCGTTGGTTACACGAACTTCTATAGATTTAAAACCTAAATACGAAAAATAAAGGGTGTCGTTTACAGATGCTTTTATTTCAAACTCTCCTTTTACGTCAGAAGTAGTGCCTTTTACCGTATTAAGGTTTATAATGTTTACATCTTCTAAGGCTAAATCATTGGCCGCATTAAGAACACGCCCTTTTATGATTTCAGTTTTAAGGCTATCGCTTTCTTGGGCAATAGCCGTAAAACTAAAAAAAGTTATTAAAAAAAAGCTTAAAAAAAATCTCATAATCAATAAAGTGGAATAGGCGTGAAATTAAAATTTTTTATCTTAAATCTCGCATATTTTTCTTCAAAAACTAAACCAATTTAGATATTAGCGTTTTTTCTTTCTACGATTTATAGAGCTTTTAATATTGGCTTGTCTATCTGTCTTTTTAGGTTGTGACCTTCGTGGAGAACGTTTAGAATTTTGCTTAGAAAAATTATCAGGTTTTCTATTTCTAGACTTAGGCTTTCTTCTACTTTTGCCGGCACTTTTATTATTGGTCATTTCTACGTTAATAGAACGGCCTTGGTGCTCAAAGTTTTCAAATACCTTAAAAACTTTATCTTTTTGATCTGCATCGGTATTAAAAAACGAAAACGCATCTTTTACGTCTACGCGCGAAACGCCATCTCTTCCTAAATCTAATTGTTCTTTTAGAAAGTCTTTTAAAGACATCCAATCAAAACCATCTTTGCTACCAACGTTTATAAAGTAACGTATGCTTTCTCCGCTATCTTCTCCTTCGCGGTAATCTCTGTCTGCTTTTTTGTTGAGGTCTGTGGCACCTTTATAGTAATTATAAAAACGTGTAAACTCTACAGAAAAGAATTTTTTAATTAATTCTTCCTTACTGAAATCTTCTAGAATTTCTTCCAGTTGCGGTAAAAACTGATTAATTTCCTGGTTTATTTCTGTTTTTTTAATCGAATTGGCCAAGTGAAATAACTGTACTTGGCAAATTTCTTCGCCACTTGGTATTTGGTTTTCTTCAAATTTTTGGTTGATTATTTTCTCAATGCTTTTGATTTTTCGTCTTTCGCTTTTGGTAATAATCACCATAGAAACACCACTTTTACCTGCGCGTCCTGTACGTCCGCTACGGTGGGTGTAAGTTTCAATTTCATCGGGAAGTTGGTAATGTATAACGTGGGTAATATCGTCTACATCAATTCCGCGGGCAGCGACATCTGTGGCCACCAACATTTGTATTTGCTTGTTACGAAAACTCTTCATAACCAAATCACGTTGATTTTGACTTAAATCTCCGTGAAGTGCGCCGGCATTGTAACCGTCTTCAATAAGTTTTTCTGCAACTCTTTGGGTGTCTCTTTTTGTTCTACAAAAAATCACCGAAAATATATCCGGATTTGCATCTGCCAAGCGTTTTAAAGCCGAATAACGGTCTCTACCCGAGACAGTATAATATTCGTGCGATACATTTTTGGTAGATTCATTTTTGGTGCCAACGGTAACTTCCTGTGGCGACTTCATAAACTTTTTGGCTATTTTTGCTACTTCTTTTGGCATAGTAGCACTAAATAACCAAGTTTTTTTGGTATTTGGCGTATGCGATAAAATATCGGTAATATCTTCATAAAAACCCATATTTAGCATTTCGTCTGCTTCATCTAGCACGCAATAGCCAATATTAGAAATGTCTATCATTTTGCGGCCAACCATATCTTTCATCCTTCCGGGAGTGGCAACGATAATTTGTGCTCCGCGTTTTACCTGACGCTCTTGGTCAGAAATACTGGCTCCGCCATAAACGGCAACAGTAGATAGTTGCGGAATATACTTAGCGTAATTTTTTAACTCGTTGGTAATTTGCAAACACAATTCTCGTGTTGGCGATAAAATTAACCCTTGGGTTTGTTTGCTGTTCGGATTTAATTTCTGAATTAAAGGAAATCCAAAAGCAGCGGTTTTTCCGGTACCGGTTTGTGCTAGCGCAACTAAATCGGTTTCGTTTTGCAATAAAATTGGAATTGCTTTTTCCTGAACTTCGCTCGGACTCTCAAAGCCCATATCCCTAACGGCACTAATAATTTCGGCATTAAGCCCTAAATCTTCAAATTTTTTCATATAAAATAAATAAGTTGCAAAAGTACATAAACTTTAAACGCAAACAGACTTAATTCTTACAAAGTTTTTAAATATAAGTATTTAATCCTCAGTATTTTATTTGTAAAATGCTAAATTAGGGTGGTTTTTACTGCTTTAAATAGTCTACTAATTGTTTTACAGCCTTGCCGCGATGGCTTATTGTAGCTTTTTCTGTCAAAGACATTTCGGCAAAAGTTTTGGTGTAACCTTTGGGTTTAAAAACGGGGTCGTACCCAAAACCGCTGGAGCCGCTTTTTTGTTTGGTAATTTGTCCTGCGCAAATGCCGGTAAAAAGATTATTTTGCTCGTTAATAGTTAATGCTATTACGGTTTTAAATCTCGCGTTACGGTTACTTTTATCTTTTAATTCTTCTAGTAATTTTTGCAGGTTTTTTTCATCGTTTTTTTCCGCTCCGGCATAACGGGCAGAATATACGCCTGGAGCGTTGTTAAGACTTTCTACCTCAAGACCGGTATCGTCTGCAAAACAATTGTAACCATAAGTGTCTTTTACATACTGGGCTTTTAAAGCCGCATTTTGCTCGATGGTTTCTCCGGTTTCTTCAATTTCTTCGGTACAACCAATATCGTTTAAAGACAGTAATTCTATATGCTCTGGCAGCATTACTTTTATTTCTTTTAATTTGTTTTGATTGTGTGTAGCAAAAACTAATTTCATACTTTTTAAATAAAGATTAATCGTGGTGATAGGGTTGGTTATGCAAGATACTAAAAGCACGGTAAAGTTGTTCGGTAAAAAATAAACGTACCATTTGGTGCGAAAACGTCATTTGCGATAAGGCAACTTTGTAATTGGCGCGTTGGTAAACCTCTTCCGAAAAGCCATACGGGCCGCCAATTATAAAAACAAGTTGTTTTTTACCGGTGTTTAATTGCTTCTGAATAAATTTTGCAAATCCTTTAGAAGTAAAATGTTTACCGTTTTCGTCTAATAAAATTACTATATCAGAGCTTTTCAAGCGTTTAAGTATTAGCTCTCCTTCTTTTATTTTCTGAATGTTTTGCTCAAGTTTTTTGCTGTTTTTTATGTCGGGTATAACCGTTGTTGTAAACTTGCAAAAATGGCCTAAACGCTTGGTATACTCATCTGTTAAGCTTTTTAAATGCTTGCTGTCTGTTTTTCCTACGCTAAGTAATTTTATGGTCATCTTTATTGTTAAGAATTACTTTGTTACTTTAGCAAAAATAAGTGGATAAAATGATTAGTCAAGAACAATTTGAAAAAGAAATAAATCTCATCATTGCCAACGCCATTAGAGAAGACGTTGGAGACGGAGATCACAGTGCTTTGGCATGTATTCCTAAAAGTGCAGAAGGCAAAGCGCAATTATTGGTAAAAGACAACGGTATTTTAGCAGGTGTGGCTTTCGCCGAAAAAGTATTTGCTTATGTAGATGCTAATTTAAAAATAGAAACTCTATTAAACGATGCCGATACAATTAAAAAAGGCGATATTGCTTTTTATGTTTCCGGTAGCAGCCAATCTATTTTAAAAGCAGAGCGTTTTGTACTTAATGCAATGCAGCGTATGAGTGCAATTGCAACCAAAACACATAAGTTTGCCAGTTTGTTGTCTGGTACTTCTACCAAGATTTTAGATACTAGAAAAACCACACCAGGTATTAGAGCATTAGAAAAATGGGCTGTAAAAATTGGTGGCGGAGAAAACCATAGGTTTGCTTTATACGATATGATTATGCTAAAAGATAATCATATAGATTTTGCCGGCGGAATTAGCAAGGCTATCAATAAAACCAAAACTTATTTAAAAGAGAATAATTTAAATTTAAAAATTATAGTCGAAGCTAGAAACTTAGAAGAAATTAAAGAAATTTTACAGCACCAAGGTATTCATCGTATTTTGATTGATAATTTTAATTATGAAGATACTAAAAAAGCTGTATCTTTAATTGGTAAGCAATGTCAAACAGAGTCTAGCGGCGGTATAACTTTAGAAACTGCCAGAAAATATGCAGAGTGTGGCGTAGATTTTATTTCCAGTGGCGCGTTAACACACTCGGTTTATAATTTAGACCTTAGTTTGAAAGCGGTATAATTTTATATGCTTAAAAAAGTAGAAAAACAAGTAGAAGGTATTCCCGTAATTGGTTTTTTAGCCAAAAAAGCCCAAAAGGTTATTTTGCCAGGTTTAGAAGGCTTGAGTTTGTACGATTTACTAGAGATTTATATTTTTGGTATCATACAAGGTACATTTTCTACGAGAGCCAGTTCTATTGCATTTAGCTTTTTTATGGCTATTTTTCCTTTTTTACTTTTTATATTAAATTTGATTCCCTTCGTTTGGTTTATAGACGACTTTCAACTAAAACTCTTAGCTTTTATAGACACTTTATTGCCGCCACAAACTGCTTTTTTTAGCGACGTGTTTGCAGATATTGCCAGTACCCCACGCGGAGGTTTGCTGTCTTTCGCTTTTTTACTTTCTATATTTTTAACCTCCAATGGTATTAATGCAATTTTTACCGGTTTTGAATTTTCTTATCACACCACTATAAACCGCACAATTATTCGGCAGTATTTTGTGGCTATGGGCGTGGCTATAATCGTTGCAGTGCTTATGCTAATCTCTGTAATTGTTTTTGTTTATCTTACCTATATTATAGAAGATTTAGAAGCCATTGGCGTTTTTACAGATAATATTATCTGGGCGCAAATAGGTAGATATTTGGTTTTTATTTTAATGGTTTATAGCATAACTGCAACCCTTTATTTTTTTGGAACAAAAGAAGGCAGAAACTCAAAATTTTTCTCGATTGGTGCTTTATTTACAACTCTTTTAATTTTGCTAACAACCTTTCTCTTTGCAATTTATATAGAAAAATTTAGTGCTTATAACGAGCTTTACGGATCTATTGGCGCACTGTTAATTTTGATGTTGTATATTTGGTTAAATAGTAACATTTTGCTCTTGGGGTTCGAATTAAATGCGACTATTAACCGTTTAAAGAAAAAAAAGTAATAAATTAACCCCAAATAAACTTTACGGAAATGAAAAAACTCTTTACAATTATTATAGGATTGGTAATGGTTGGTTTTACGCAAGCCCAAACCAAAGTTGGTAATGTAACCTTGCCAGATGTTGAAAATTTTGGCGATTATGAACTGGTGCTTAACGGCGCAGGCGTTAGAGAAAAACTCTGGATAGATCTTTACGCAGCCGGTTTATATTTACAAGAAAAATCTTCTAATGCAGAGGCTATAATAAAAGCAGACAAACCAATGTCTGTAAAACTACATATAGTATCTTCGTTAATAAACAGTAAAAAAATGATTTCCGCCATAGAGGATGGTTTTGAAAACTCTACCAACGGAAATGTAGGTCCATATCGAGCAAAAATAAACCAATTTATTGCTTTCTTTAAGGAAGAAATTAAAAAAGGAGATATTTACGATATTACCTACCAACCGGGAAAAGGCGTAGTTTCTTATAAAAACGGTGAGGAAAAAGGTACGGTAAAAGGTAAAGACTTTAAAGAGGCTTTATTTGGTATCTGGCTTTCCAATCGTCCCGCAGACGACGATTTAAAAGAAGGAATGTTAGGAAAATAAGCTCTTGCAGTAACATTTTATTTCATTTTATCTTTCCAATAAAATTAGTATAAAGCCTAGCAATGTTAGGCTTTAAATTTATAGGTATATATGATACAGTTTGTAAATGTAATTTTACCACTTCCGTTAGAAAAACATTTTACTTATCGTCTTACAGAAGAACAAGCTGCCAAAATTGAAATTGGTATGCGGGTGGCTGTTCCTTTTGGTAAATCTAAGGTGTATACCGGTATTGTTAGTAAAATACACCAACAAGAACCGCAGCTTTACGAAGCTAAATTGGTAGAAGATATTTTAGATAATGAAGCTTTGGTTACCAGCCAACAATTAGATTTTTGGCAATGGCTTGCCAGTTATTATTTATGTGCAGAAGGCGAGGTTTTAAAAGCCGCTTTACCAAGTGCATTTTTATTACAAAGTGAAACCGTAATAGAGTTAAATAAAAACACCAACATAGACCAAGACCAATTAGATGATGAAGAGATACTAATTTATGAAGCATTACAAAACCAGTCTTTACTGAAAATTCAGGAAGTAATGCAAATTTTGGAAAAAAAGACAGTTTTACCGGTCTTAAACAAATTGGTTGCCAAAAATGTAATTGTGGTAAACCAGGAAATGTACAAACAGTACAAGCCCAAGTTAATTAATTACATAAAATTACACGAGAATTACACTTCCGAAAAGAATTTAAATAAACTTTTAGACGAATTAAACAATGCGCCCAAGCAACGGGAAATTGTCTTAACACTGTTTTCGTTACAAGCTAAGTTTAAAAAACCAGTAAGTGTAAAACAACTAAAAAAAGAAAGTAAAGCCTCAGATTCTAGTGTAAAAAGTTTAATAGATAAAGGTGTTTTAAAAAAATATGTTTTAAAAAAAGATAGGGTTGCTTCTGTAGAAAAAACCAAAGGTTTAAACCTAGAATTAAATAAGGAGCAGGAAAATGCGTTTGAAGAAATAAAATCTACTTTCCAAGAACAAAAGGTTGCGCTATTGCACGGAGTTACTTCTTCCGGTAAAACCGAAATTTATATTAAACTTATTGAAGAGGCAATTGCACAAAACCAACAAGTTTTATATTTATTACCCGAGATTGCTTTAACCACACAATTAATTCAGCGTTTGCAGAAGCATTTTGGCAAACAAGTATTGGTGTATCACAGTAAATATTCGGTAAACGAAAGAGTAGAGGTTTACCGCCATGTTTTACACCAAAGTGAAGGTAAAATTGTAATTGGTGCACGATCATCTATTTTCTTGCCTTTTCAAAATTTAGGTTTAATTATTGTAGACGAATCGCACGAAACTACTTTTAAGCAATTTGATCCTGCACCAAGATACCAAGCGCGTGATGCCGCCGTTGTCTTGGCCAAAAATTTTGGCGCCAAAATTGTGTTGGGTTCTGCTACCCCAAGTATTGAGAGCTATTATAACGCCAAACAGCATAAATATGGAAAAACCACTATAAAAAAACGTTTTGGTAATGTACTGCCACCAAAAATGGAATTGGTAGATATTAAGGAAAAGTATAGAAAAAAACGAATGACCGGTCATTTTTCGGATACGTTAATAAAAGCTATGCAAGAAACCTTGGAAGACGGTAAACAGGTAATTTTATTTCAAAATCGTCGTGGATTTTCGCCAATTTTAGAATGTCACACCTGCGGTCACGCACCGCAGTGTCCTAATTGTGACGTTAGTTTGAACTATCATAAGCACAATAATTCTTTACGCTGTCATTATTGTGGTTACCATATTGCCATGCAATTAAAATGCATGGCTTGCGGCAGTAAAGAAGTTTCTACAAAAGGTTTTGGTACAGAACAGATAGAAACAGAGGTAAATGCTATTTTTCCGGAGAAAAAAACCGGAAGAATGGATTTAGATTCTACACGCGGTAAATATGGTTTTGAAAAAATAATTACGGCGTTTGAGCAGCAAAGCATAGATATTTTGGTGGGCACTCAAATGCTAACCAAAGGTCTCGATTTTAGAAATGTAGATTTAGTAGGAGTAATGAATGCAGATAGCTTGCTCAACTTTCCAGATTTTAGAGCACACGAAAGAAGTTTTCAATTACTATTGCAGGTTGCGGGTAGGGCAGGAAGAACAAAAAAACAAGGCAAAGTTTTAATTCAAACCTACAATCCGTATCACCAAATTTTGCAGCAAGTTTCTATGCAAAAATACGAGGAGATGTTTGAAGAGCAGTTGCAGGAGCGTCTTAACTTTAAATATCCACCTTTTTACAGATTGATTAAATTTACTTTTAAAGGAAGAGATTATAATACGTTAAATGAGGCTTCAGCTTGGTTTTCTAAAGCTTTACGGAATGTTTTTAAGGAAATGGTTTTGGGACCAGAATTTCCGCCGGTGGCAAGAATAAGAAATGAATATTATAAAAATGTAATTCTAAAAATACCGCAGAAGCAATCTTTAGCTAAAACGAAACAATTTGTACAAAAGATTTTGTCTTCGTACGATGCGGTTGCACAATTCCGTAAAATTCGGGTAATTATTAATGTAGATCCTTACTAAACCTTAAACCGAGCTGGTTTGCATAACTGCCGCATCTAAATCTTTTTTCCTATTTCTGCTAATAGGTATTTTTTGATCGCCTAAAGTAATTAGTTTACTAGTATAATGTTCTACTTTCTGTAAATTTACGATATAGGATTTATGTACACGTAAAAACTGTTCTGAAGGTAAACGCTGGTCAAAACCTTTCATAGTAGATAAGACCGTATACATTTTATTTTCGGTATGTACTTTAACATAATCGCCAAAAGCTTCAACATAATTAACCGAATTTAAAAACAATTTATGTTTTTTAAGGTTACTTTTTATAAAGATAAAATTGTCATCTTCGCTATACATTTGCTCGTTTTTAAGCGTATGCAGCTCGATGGCTTTATCTACAGCAAGCGAAAAACGTTTCTTGTCTACAGGTTTTTGTAAATAATCTACAGCTTGATAGTCAAAAGCTTGAAAAGCGTATTGTGTTTTTCCGGTTATAAAAATAATTTGTGGCTTATGCTCTAAACTATCCAAAAGATCAAAACCAGATAAAATAGGCATTTCAATATCTAAAAACAGTAAGTCTGTTTTTGTTTTCTGAAGAGCATTTTTGGTTTTTAAAGCATTATTAAACTCTCCAATAAGTTCTAAGTTGGGATGGTCTTTAACTAATTTTATTATAGATAATCTTTGTAAACTAGAATCGTCCACCACCATGCACGTTAATTTCACTTCCTTCACGATAAATAGTATTTGGTTACTTCAATAGTACTGCTTTTTTCGCTAAAATCAAAAAAAAATTAACATAAAATAGACATTCTTATTACGCTTTGCCGATTATTTATAACAAATAACAGCTTTTTGTAGTTGCTATTCGCTAATTTTTCAACATAAAAAGAAGTCTTAAATAATTGTTGTACAGTTATTTATGACG
This sequence comes from Haloflavibacter putidus, assembly GCF_006546625.1. Lineage (GTDB taxonomy): Bacteria > Bacteroidota > Bacteroidia > Flavobacteriales > Flavobacteriaceae > Mesonia > Mesonia putida. Next base: position 143,648 of record NZ_VIAR01000005.1, on the reverse strand, counting down.
ATTATAATTAACTTGTTGATAAAGAATAAAAGTTGCTTTTTAAAGGAATTAAAATGGGTAATTTTCCAATTCTAAGATTTAAGGTTCTAATAAATTTTATTATTTAATTTGGTTCAGATTTTAGTAATTGCTTTAGGGAAAAGAATTAACCGAAATCAAAAAAATCATTCTTTTAAAACATTAACTTATAAAATAGCTGTTACTAATTTTTAACAGCAAATTGAACTATCTTTAAACAATAGAAGAAAAATGCCTAATAAAATAGGGCATACGTTGTAATAAACCAAAAAAAAGTATACTTTTGCAACCGATTTTTAAACAAATAAATTAGTAATTATGAATCATTATGAAACTGTTTTCATCTTGAATCCCGTTTTATCTGAAGACCAGGTAAAGGAAACAGTGAAGAAATATGAGGATTACCTCTCTTCTAAAGGAGCCAAGATGATCAACAAAGAAAACTGGGGGCTAAAAAAATTAGCATACCCTGTTCAAAGTAAAAAAAGTGGTTTTTACCATTTAATGGAGTTCCAAGTAGACGGTGAGGTTATCGATCCTTTAGAGTTAATGTTTAGACGTGACGAGCGTATAATGCGCTATTTGACGGTTAAACTGGACAAGCACGCTGTAGCTTGGGCAGAAAAAAGAGTGCAACGTAACAAAGAAAAAGCCTAAGACATGTCAACAACATCTATTGAACAACAAGCAAAAGGAAAAAAAGACGGAGAAATTAGATATTTAACTCCGTTAAATATAGAAACTAGCAAGAAGAAAAGATATTGCCGTTTTAAAAGATCGGGGATTAAGTATATAGATTATAAAGATCCAGATTTTTTAATGGCTTTTGTAAACGAGCAAGGAAAAATTTTACCGCGCCGTTTAACCGGTACTTCTTTAAAATACCAAAGAAAAGTAGCCGTTGCTGTAAAAAGAGCACGCCATTTAGCATTAATGCCTTACGTTGGTGATTTACTAAAATAAAACGAAACGATATTATGGAATTGATTTTAAAACAAGACGTAGATAATTTAGGCTTTGCAGATGATATCGTAACGGTAAAAAATGGTTATGGTAGAAATTATTTAATCCCACAAGGGTTTGCAGAGTTAGCAACGCCTTCCGCAAAGAAAATGTTGGAAGAGACGTTAAAACAACGCGCCTATAAAGAGAAAAAACATATAGACGAGGCAAGAACCCAAGCAGATAAATTAAAAGGCTTGAGTTTAACCATGTCTGCCAAAGCTGGTGCTGGCGATAAACTTTTTGGAAGTATTACCGCGGCAAATTTAAGTGAGGTTTTGAGTAAAGAAGGTGTAGATATAGATAAAAAGTACATCTCAATTTTTGGTGGAAACATTAAGCGTTTAGGTCAATATGATGCTAAATTGCGTTTTCATAGAGAGGTTATCGAAACCCTTACTTTTGATGTAGTAAAAGAAGAAGCTTAAACAAGCTTAGAATAAAATAAAAGCCTGCCCAATTGGGTGGGCTTTTTTATGTAGTTTTTTAAAATATATTGTTATGAAATATGCCCGGTTAACCAAAGAACAATTAGAAGAATTGCACCAAGAATTCATCAATTTTTTAGCTAGTCAATCTATAACGGCAGAAGAATGGCAGCAAATAAAAAAAGAAAAGCCAGAAGTGGCCGAAGAAGAATTAGATGTTTTTAGTGATTTAATTTGGGAAGGCGTTTTAAACCAAGCCAAGTTTTTAGAGCACCTTTCTAAAAAACAGCTTTTTCTTTTTAAAGTTGAAGAAGAAAAAATGCACCTTATTGGTTTAAAAGTTGAAAACGATGCTATAGATCTTAGAACCAAAGAGGGTTACCGGTGGTTGCAAGATAATTTGTTAAGCGACCAAGTTACTATTTACACTTCTACAAAAGCCATTTCAGAAGAGAGGAATAAAGATATTTTTATTCTTATACAACAAGGAGCCAATATTACAAAAGGCGAGCTGTTTGCTTATTTTCAAAAGTTGATAGAAGTTTAATTTATTTTGTGCTCTATTCGTACCGCAAAGATTCTATAGGGTCTTGTTTAGCAGCTTTTGTAGCCGGATAGCTACCAGAAATTACAGCAATAATAAAACTGATTACTGTTGCCCAAATTATGGCTAACCAAGGTATAGCAAACTCAAAATCTGCAATAGAAGCAACAATATAGCCAAAAAGCATCCCTATTAAAATTCCTAATATTCCGCCAAACTGGCCAATTATAAGTGTTTCTATAAAAAACTGAAAGGCTATTGTATTCTTTTTGGCGCCCATTGCTTTTCTTATACCAATTTCGCGCGTTCTTTCGGTTACGGAAACCAACATAATATTCATAAGGGCAATAGAAGATCCTAAAATGGTAATAATAGAAATTATCCAAGCAGCAGCATCTAAATAACCCATTAAATCTGCAATTTGGTTTAGAAGACTGTCGCTACGTGCAATACCAAAGTTATTTTCTTCTTTTGGTTGTAACTTTCTTATATTTCTAAAAGTGATTATAGCTTCGTCTTGAGCGCCTTCCATCATTTCTTTTTCGTCTACGCGCACACTTATAGAGTAATTAATTTTAGGTAGCGTAAACATAGAGCGCGCTACTTGTATGGGTAATAAAACACGCAAATCTTTGTTATTACCAAATGTAGAACCTTGACCTTCTAAAACACCAATTACTTTAAATTTGGCACCACGTACACTTATGGTTTTATTTATAGGGTCTAGACCTTTAAATAAACCTTTCTTAAAATCTGCTCCAACAATGCACACATTTGCATTATTTTTTATATCAAATACAGAAAAATTTCTGCCGGCTGTAAGCTCTAATCCTGAGTTTTCTAAATAGTTCTCGTTTACTCCCAAAACATTTACCTCGGGATCTGTTTTTTCTTTTTGGTATTTTACTTCGGCACCATTAGTTCCGGTAAAAGCAATAGAAGTATGCGTGTTGGGGAAGACAAAATTTTCTTTAAACCTTTTTGCTTCGCGATAGCTAATTATAGGATTAATTACCTCTTTTTCTCCACGGCCACGTGTTTGCACCGTAAAATCATACCGCTGCAAATTAAAAGTATTGGCACCCATAGAGGCAAAGTTAGAAGAGATAGTATTTTCTAAAGCATTTACAGCGCTTAAAATCCCTACCAAGGCAGAAATACCAATGGCAATAATTAAAACCGTTAAGATTGTTCTAAGTAATTGACCTTTAATACTATCTAAGGCAATTTTGATATTTTCTCCAAATAATGAAAACATAAATAAACAGAGTTCTAAGCATTCAACGATTACGCGGGGCAAAAGTTACTCAAAAAATGTATTTTGTTTGCATATATTTGCACTTTAAAATAAACTATGGCACAAAAACCTTCAATACCTAAAGGCACGCGCGATTTTTCTCCAGAAGAAGTTAGCAAACGCGAGTATATTGTTCAAACCATAAAAAAGCAATTTCAGCATTTTGGCTTTCAACCTATAGAAACGCCAAGTTTTGAAAATTCTGATACCCTTATGGGGAAATATGGGGAAGAAGGCGACCGTTTAATTTTTAAAATTTTAAATAGTGGCGATTTTCTTCGGAAGGTAAAAAATGATTTATATACCGAAAAAGATAGCTTAAAACTTACTCCTAAAATTTCAGAAAAAGCTTTGCGTTACGATCTTACCGTGCCATTTGCGCGCTATGTAGTGCAACACCAAAACGAAATAGATTTCCCGTTTAAGCGTTATCAAATTCAGCCGGTTTGGCGTGCAGACAGGCCGCAAAAAGGTAGATTTAGAGAGTTTTTTCAGTGCGATGCAGATGTAGTGGGCAGCAATAGTTTATGGCAAGAAGTAGAATTTGTACAATTGTATGACGTCGTTTTTACGCAATTAAAATTAGCAGGCGTAAGCATAAAAATGAACAACCGTAAAATCTTATCTGGTTTTGCCGAAGTAATTGGCGAAAGCGATAAATTAATAGATTTTACCGTGGCTTTAGACAAGTTAGACAAAATAGGAGAGGAAGGCGTTACCAAAGAAATGCAAGAAAAAGGCATTTCTGCGGAAGCGATAAAAACCATACGTCCTATTTTTTCACTTGGTGGAAATTTTTCTGATAAAATAGCAAGTTTAAAAGAAATTTTAGCTTCTTCAGAAATTGGTAAAAAAGGAATAGAAGAATTAGAATTTGTGCAAAAAGCAATAGAAAAAATGCCGTTGCAGACCGCAAATTTAGATTTAGACGTAACCTTAGCACGTGGATTAAATTATTATACTGGCGCAATTTTTGAAGTTGCTGCGCCACCCGATGTCAAAATGGGTTCTATTGGCGGCGGCGGTCGCTACGACGATTTAACCGGAATTTTTGGCTTAAATAATATTAGCGGAATAGGAATTTCTTTTGGTTTAGACCGCATTTATTTGGTTTTAGAAGAATTGGATTTATTCCCAAATTCGGCAAAGAATAATACGAAAGTAATTTTTATAAATTTTGGTCAAAAAGAAGCTTTATATGCAATGCAAGCTGTACAGAAATTACGAGAAAACGGTATTAACGCAGAGTTATACCCAGACAGTGCTAAAATGAAAAAACAAATGAACTACGCCAATAAACGCGATATAGCATACGTAGTTTTAGCCGGAAGCAAAGAGATGGAAAACCAGGAATTTACTTTAAAAAATATGAAAACCGGTAAGCAGGATAATTTTGGTTTCGAAAAAATGCTCAAAGTCCTACAATAATACAACTATGTTATAAAAAACAGTAAAAAAAGGCAAAACGCTAATAGTTTTGTCTTTTTTTAATCACCAATTTCTATTCTTTAGGCCGTGTCAATTCCATATAAATGGTAACGGCAACTTTATCGCCAATTACCGCGTCAGATGCCCAATCGCCAACACCTACGTTAAAATCGCTTCTGCTTATATCTTTATGAAATTCTAACCCCATAAGTTTAGTGTTTTTTTGCATTGGATGGTTCATTATTCCTTTCAACTCAAATGGTACTTCTACTTTTTTGCTTATACCTTTGATGCGTAAATCGCCCTCGGCAACAAATTTGTTTTCGCCTTCTTTTCTAATTTTATTAGAGGTGAATTTTATTTCAGGATAGGTTTCTGCCTCAAAAAACTCATCAGACAAAAGGTGCTGATTCCGTTTTTCGTTTTGGGTTTCAATGCTTTTTACCGGAATGCTAAAGCTGATTTTGCTTTCTTTTAAATTGTTGGGATCAAAATTAAAATCGCCTTCAAAATCTGTAAATTTTCCGTTTACGGTAGAAAAGAAATGTCCAATATCAAAAATTACCGCCGTGTGGGGCTTGTCAATTTCCCACGAGGTAGCAGTTTGCGCGTTCAGGTTTATTCCTGTAAAAATTAAAAATACAATTAATAACTTTTTCATAATTTATGGTTTAATCGCAATTTTTTAAAAATCACTTAATTAGTTAGTAATCTACATAAATTTACATTCAAAAACTAAAAAACTTTCTTAAAGTCATTTTAAGGCTTTATTCCGTAAAGTATTCGATACATTTATAATAATAATTGTTGCGCCTTCGCGGAAAAAGAAGCTTTAGCCTGTATACCATACCTAATTAAAGATTAAAAAAGCTCTCTTAACAATTTAAACCCAAAATATTTTGCATTTTTGAAAGAGCGGCAGCTTATAAAGAAAATTTACCGCCTTTCTTTTTATTAAAAATACAGGATTTAATTTTGGAACACATTGTCATTATAGGAAACGGAATTGCTGGTATAACTTGTGCCAGACACATCAGAAAAAATTCTGATAAGCAAATTACCGTAATTTCTGCAGAAAGCGATTATTTTTTCTCTCGTACTGCTTTAATGTACGTTTATATGGGCCACATGCAATGGCGGCATTTGAAACCCTATGAAGATTGGTTTTGGGAAAAAAACAGAATTGCGCTAAAAAACGCGTACGTAAAACACATAGATTTTGACCAAAAAACTCTGCATTTTTCGTCTAAAGAAACTATGTTTTACGATAAACTGGTTCTTGCTACCGGCAGCGTTTACAATAAATTTGGCTGGCCAGGTGAAGATTTAGATGGCGTGCAAGGTTTGGTAAGCAAACAAGATTTAGAACTTTTAGAAAAAAACACAAAAAATTGTAAACAGGCGGTAATTGTGGGCGGCGGACTAATAGGCGTTGAACTTGCCGAAATGCTGCGTACAAGAAATATAGCGGTCAAATTTTTAATTCGGGAAGAAGCTTTTTGGCATAACATTTTGCCTTTGCAAGATGCAAAATTCGTTTCAGCTCACATAAAAACACACGGCATAGATTTACAAGAAAACACTGAATTAGATAAAATAAGAGCCAATAAAAATAATAGGGTAGAAGCTGTAGAAACCAAAGACGAAAGAGAAATACGCTGCGATTTGGTAGGTTTATGTGCTGGTGTAAAACCAAATATTGCGTTTTTAAAAAAGACTTCTTTAGAATTAGATCGCGGTATTTTGGTAGATGATTTTTTAACTACCAACATTCCGGATGTTTATGCTATTGGAGATTGCGCACAAATAAGAAATCCTTTACCACACAGAAAACCTATCGAGGCGGTTTGGTATGTAGGCAGAATGATGGGCGAAACTTTAGCGCAAACTTTAACCGGTAATAAAATGCCGTATAAACCTGGTAATTGGTTTAATTCTGCCAAGTTTTTTGATATAGAATACCAAACATACGGTAAGGTTTCGCCTACAAAAAATACTAACGAAAAACAGTTACATTGGGAGCATCACGATAAAACCAAAGCAGTCACCATAGCCTTTAATCCAAAAACCGAAGAGTTTTTAGGCATCAATATTTTTGATATACGTATGCGGCACGCGGTCATAGATAATTGGTTAACGAAAAAAGCCAGTTTGCAACAAGTTTTACAAAATTTGGAAAGTGCCAACTTTGATCCAGAGTTCTATAAAACCTATGAAAAAGAAATATTTAGAAGTTTTCAGCAGGATTTAACGGCTAAAACTTTTTAAACAAAAGCTATGAGTAAACCGCAAAATAATATGTCGCTGGCGGGAGAGCCGCCTGCAAAATTAACGAAAGCACAAAAATTAGCTTCGGCTATAGGGTTGATAGGATTGTTTATTTTGGTGCTGGCAATTGCAAATGTCAATTTTCCGCATAAAACACTTTGGCTAAGTCTTTCTTTGGGTTTAATTACATTAGGAACTATTTTATTTGCTTATAAAACCTACGCGCACAAAACCCCGGGAATAAAAAACGATGGCGTTTGGTTTAAATCGATGACAAATCGCGGATTTTGGGCTTGGGTTACCGGGATTGGACTTACTTTTTTTTATGTTATTTTGTATTGGTATCCGAAATATTTAGGATTACGTTCTAATACAGATAACACCGGAATTATAGCGCTTTATGATCCTTTAAGCTATCTAATTAGCGGTGGTCCGGCAAGCCAGTGGTTTGTTTACGGAACGCTTTATACCTTGGCCATTTTCATATTTGGTTATAAGTTTATTTTAAAATACAAGCATAATAAATACGAAGTTTTGCGCACCTTTTCGGTGATGTTTTTTCAATTGGCGTTTGCTTTTCTTTTACCCGAAATTTTGGTTCGTTTAAATCAGCCATATTTCAATCCTGCCAATATTTGGCCGCTTAACTACGACTTTTTTGCTGGGTATAAATTAAATTCTTTCTTTTCTGCCGGAACTATAGGTACTATAATGTTTGCAATTGGCGTGCTTTCTGTTTTTGTAATTTCACCAATATTAACTTACAAATACGGTAAACGTTGGTATTGTAGTTGGGTTTGTGGTTGTGGTGGTATGGCAGAAACGGCGGGAGATCCATATAGGCATTTATCAGACAAATCTCTTTTTGCCTGGAAGGTAGAGCGATGGGTTATTCATTCGGTTTTAGTTTTTGCAACTGTAATGACTATTGCGGTAGTTTATTCTTTTTTAGGAGAAAATGCTGAAAAATTCTGGTTGACAAAAGATGTGTTTTTATGGATGTCAGCAGGATTTTTAACTCTTTTATTTGCTGGTTTAATGCTATTTAAACGCCAAGAATTGTCCAAAGATGCCAAGTATGGTGCAATAGGGTATTTGGTTGTAATTCTTTTTATTATAGCATTAAATTACTTTAGCGGAAACTCTAAAATTTTCTTTTTCCCCGGGTATAAATTGCGAGAGTGGTATGGCTTTTTAATTGGCGCAGCCTTTTCTGGGGTTATTGGCGTAGGCTTTTATCCTATTTTCGGGAACAGGGTTTGGTGCCGTTTTGGTTGCCCAATGGCTGCTATTTTAGGAATGCAACAACGTTTATTTTCAAAATTTAGAATTACCACCAATGGCGGGCAATGCATTTCTTGTGGCAATTGCTCTACCTATTGCGAAATGGGAATAGACGTAAGAGCATACGCACAAAAAGGCGAAAATATTATACGATCTAGTTGTGTTGGTTGTGGGATATGCGCTGCCGTTTGTCCGCGCGGAGTTTTAAAATTAGAAAACGATTCGTTAGACGGCCGTATTAACTCACAAGAAGTTTTGTTGGGCAACGATGTAGATTTAATGGATTTGGTAAACCAGAAAAGCAAGTAAGCGTGGCTTCTTTATATAAAACAAAAAAAGCTTTCGAAAAATCGAAAGCTTTTTTTAGTAGCGAGACCGAGATTTGAACTCGGGACCTCCGGGTTATGAATCCGACGCTCTAACCAACTGAGCTACCTCGCCAATTTCCGGGTGCAAATATAAAATTATTTTGAGCTTAAGCAAATAACTTTTCAAAATAAAACCAGTAAAATAATTTTTAGCTGATTCTAGCTTAGCAATTTGTTTTTTTATTGATTTAAAATTATATGCTGTAATTTTTTCAAAGCTGAATACTTTCCGTAAAGTTATTGGAAAATTAAACGCAATTAAGCATTTTTAATACCGAAATGTTGGCTTTTTAGAAAAAAAGGTCTTTTTGCATTTTTAACTTTTGTGGAAAATAAAATTGAGCATTTTTCTTTTTATGTTAGCAAAGAATATATATATTGCCTTTCAACAAATAGCCTATTTTTATGACTACAAAAACAAAATATGAATTGGAGTTTCCCATACAAGCATCTCCATCTTTATTATACCAATATATTTCTACTCCGTCCGGTTTAAGCGAGTGGTTTGCAGATAATGTAAACTCTCGTGGAGAGGTTTTTACCTTTATTTGGGAAGGAAGCGAAGAACAAGCAAAATTAGTAAGCAAAAAAAGTGGAGAGCGTATTAAATTACGATGGATGGAAGCCGAAGAAGAAGGCGATTCCAGTTATTTTGAAATGCGCATTCAAGTAGATGAAATCACTAAAGACGTGTCGTTAATGATTACAGATTTTGCAGATGATGATGATGATGTAAACGAAGGGAAAATGTTGTGGGAAAACATGATTTCAGATTTAAAACAAGTCTTAGGTTCAGCATAAAAAACTTTTAAAAATAGTATATTCGCCCCGGTTTAAATTTTAAAATCGGGGTTTTTTATGTTCAATTTTGACGGCGAAATTTTAAGTAATTCAGAAAAAGCGCTGAGCTTAGATAACAGAGCTTTTAACTATGGCGACGGTTTGTTTGAAAGCTTGCGCGTAGTGCACAATAAAATCATGTTTTGGGAAGATCATTATTTTAGGTTAATGGCATCTATGCGCATTATGCGTATGGAAATACCTAAAGAATTCTCTCCTGAATTTTTAGAAAACCAAATCTTAGCATTAATCGCTGCCAATAATTTAGAAAAAAAACCGGCACGCGTAAAAATAAATGTTTTTAGGAAAGCTGGCGGACTGTATACACCGCAAACCAGAGAAATTGGGTATTGTATACGTACCGATAATTTGGAAAAAGCTTTTTACGAATTGTCTGAAAAAAAATGTAGGATAGAATTGTTTAAAGACCATTATTTAAACAACGGTTTGCTATCAACTCTTAAAAGTACCAATAAAGCAATTAATGTGTTGGCGGGAATTTATGCTTCCGAAAATAAATATGACAATCTCTTATTGTTAAACCACCAAAAAATGGTGGTAGAGGCCATAAATGGAAATCTTTTTTTAGTGAAAGAAAATAAAATCAAAACGCCCCCTTTAACCGATGGTTGTTTAGATGGTATCTTTCGTAAAAAACTTATTGAAGTACTTAAGAAAAGTGAAGATTACGAAATTATTGAAGAAAGCATTTCTCCGTTCGAACTGCAAAAGGCAGATGAGCTTTTAATTACCAATTCTATTCAAGGAATTATACCGGTAAGTAATTATAGGAAAAAAGCATACACAACAACTTTGGCAACAGATTTACTAAAAAAGATAAATATGCTGGCTAGGCTAGGTTAGTTGTAACTAGGGTTTTCTGGGGCATTAGACCATATTAAAAACTCGCCGCCTTGTTCTTCCAGTTTTTCTTTCCAAAACGTGGTAAATTCTCTACTCAAAATATTTTTTTGGTCGCTGTTATCTGTAATTATCCAGGTGTCTGCTTTTACTTCTTCTTCTAATTGCTTTGGCTCCCAGCCAGAATAGCCCAAGAAAAATTTAATTTCTTCGGAAGTTATTAGGTCTTGCTCGATTAACTTTTTTACAGCTTCAAAATTACCTCCCCAAAATATACCGTTAGAAATTTCTATGCTTTGCGGAATAAGATCTGGCACTTGATGTATAAAGTAAAGATTATCTTGTTCTACTGGTCCACCATTAAAAATTTTAAAATCTTTATTTAACTCGGGCAAAAAATCAGATAAACTAAAATCTAAGACTTTATTCATTATAAATCCTACAGAACCGTTTTTATTACAATCTGCTAAAAGTATAACAGCTCTATTAAAAGACATATCGCCAATAATAGAGGGTTTTGCTACCAATAAGCTTCCTTTCGTGGGTCGTTGTAGAGTCAAATTTTTTCTGTTTTATATATAAAATTAACAATTTTTAAATAAATAACTTAAAAAAAAACATAAAAAACAAAAAAGACCTTTCATAAATAGTAGAAAGGTCCTCTCAGATAATTATAAAATGTGCTAAAATTAGTTTACAGCCTTCTGTAAATCAGAACCTGCTTTAAACTTCACTACATTTTTAGCAGCAATTTTAATAGTTTTTCCTGTTTGAGGATTTCTACCTTCGCGAGCAGCTCTTTTAGATACAGACCAAGATCCGAATCCTACTAAAGAAACTCTGTCTCCTTTTTTAAGCGAACCTTCTACGTTTTCTAAAAAAGATTCTAAAGCTTTTTTTGCTGCAGCTTTTGAAATTCCGGCGTCTTCTGCCATTGCGTCAATTAAATTCGTTTTGTTCATAATTTTTAATTTAAACTATTTGTTGGTTAAACATTTATTGATTTGCTCTACAAATTTATACGGAATTCTTTTCTATGCAAGGCTTAGCAAAGGAAAAGCCGTAAATTGTTAATAACTTTTACCAATTGTTAATAAAGAATACTTGTTTTTATCAAAATAGTTGCTTTTTCAGTGTCTATAAGGGTTTACAACATTTTTGCATTTGGTTTTATTTCAAAACCATTTAAAAGGTCTTTTACTGGCAATTTTCTTTTTCCTGGTAATTGTATTTCTATCAATTGTAATAAACCCTCTTTTACGGCCACTTTAAGCGTTTTATCTTCTTGTATAATCGTAGCGTATTTAAAAGAATGTTCTTCTTCTAAAAATATACTTTTATAAATTTTACATTTTAATTCTTTGTCGCCGTTTTGTAATATTGTCCAAGCAACGGGGTAGGGCGAGAGGCCACGAATAAGATTTTGAATTTCTTCTCCGGGTTTGTTCCAGTCAATTCTCGTGTTGTTTTTATCTAGCTTATAAGCACTTTTAAGGTTTTCTGAATTGCTTTGCGGTACGGTTTTTACCTCTTTTTCTTCTGCAAGCAACTCTAAGGTTTCTATAATTAAATTTGCACCCGCTTGCATAAGTTTGTCGTGCAGACTACCGGCATTGTCCTCTTTACTTATATTTACTTCTTTTTGCAACAATATAAGTCCAGTATCTATTTTCTCATCTATAAAAAAAGTAGTAACTCCGGTTTTTTCTTCGCCATGAATTATTACCCAGTTTATTGGTGCCGCCCCACGGTATTGCGGTAAGAGCGATGCGTGCAAATTGAATGTACCATATTTAGGAAACTGCCAAACCTTTTTAGGCAACATTCTAAAAGCTACCACAACTTGTAAGTTTGGATTTAAGTTTTTTAATTCTTGCTCAAATTCTTCGGCTTTTAAATTAGTGGGTTGTAGCACGGGTAAATTCCGCGAAAGCGCAAACTCTTTTACAGCAGATTGTTGTAGTTTTCTGCCACGGCCTGCTGGTTTGTCTGGCGCAGTAACCACGCCCACCACGTTAAAACCTTTATCTATAATCTTTTCTAAAGCGTGTACCGCAAATGCGGGCGTACCCATAAAAAGTATGCGCAAATTTTTCATAAAGTAAGTGTGAAATAATTATTAGGACTCACCTCTACGAGGCCTTTGTCTAGCATTAAGCGTAAAATACGAATTATATCCTCTTCCGGAAAGTCTAATTTCTTAACCAGCTCTTTAGAGTTTAAAGATTCTTTTTCTAATACCATAACTATATTACGGTAGATAGTTTTATCGTCTACCGGTTTTTTGCTTTTTTTCTGAAAACATACCGAGCAGTTATTGCAATCTTTTGTTTTTGTCTCGCCAAAGTAAGCGAGTATTTGTTTGGTTTTACAGACCTCGTTATTTTGTACAAAACTTAAAACCGCATTTATTTTGTTTTTTTTGTTTTGATATTGTTGTTTTATGTACGGAATTAAAGGATTTATAGTGCGCTCATCTTCCCGTGGCACCATAAACATAATGCTGGTATCTTGGTCTGTAATGTTTAATTCTAATATTTGTTGCTGCTCTAATTGTTTTAGCAAATGCTCTATTTGCTCTTTTTTTAAAGCTGTTTTAGCTGCAAGTTTTTGTACATCTAATTTTATAGGATAATCTAACAACCCGCCTTTTGTTCTTAAAATGTTGTCTAACAGATTTTGAAAAATCGTGTTTTTTTGGGAAAAATAGTTTAATTGGTTGGCATTTACCACAAACTTAATACTGTAGCCGGTGTGGTATTCTTGTTTTAAGGTAATTACCCCGGTGCGGTCTAAGAGTTGTAAAATATTATAAGTTGCCGTAGTTGGTAAGTCGTATTTGGTGCAAAAGTTTAAAAAGTTAAAGTTAAATTCTGTTTGCGCACCTTCGCCATAAGCTATACGTAAAAAAGTGTTTAATTTTTTGTAAACGTATTTTACACTTTTTGGTTGTGGTAAAACGTTTAAAAATTGATTTTCTACCCGAATAATATCTGCGTTGTTATACAGCAACAAAACTTTAGACGCTTTGCCGTCTCTACCTGCTCTTCCGGCTTCTTGAAAATAACTTTCTAGACTTTCGGGTAAGTGGTAATGTATCACGTTGCGTACGTTGGCTTTGTCTATACCCATTCCAAAAGCTGTAGTAGCAACAATTACCCTAAATTTTTCGCTAATCCAATCTTGTAAAAGTTTATTCTTTACGGAAGTGTTTAAACCGCCGTGAAATGCTTCGGCACTAATATTTTCGTAAGCCAAAACTTGTTTTATCTCTTCTGTAGCTTTTCTGCTACGCACATAAATAATGCTTACGCCAGAATTTTTAGTTAAAAAATTGCTTAGGGCAAAATTTTTATCTTCATAAAATTCGGTAAGCAAAGAAATATTTGTTCTTTTAAAACTATAGCGTACAATCTTGGCGTTGCTAAGTTCTAAAGTTGCCCGAATATCGTTTACAACTTCTTTGGTTGCGGTAGCGGTTAAGGCAACTATATTGGCCGCAGGTTGCAAATCTTTCAAAATTTGAATATTGCGGTAAGCCGGTCTAAAATCGTGGCCCCATTCTGATATACAATGCGCTTCGTCTATAGCAATGAGATTTACATTCATTTGCAAAATGCGTTGTTGTACAATTTCTTGTTGTAAACGTTCTGGAGAGAGGTAGAGAAATTTATAATTTCCGTAAATGCAATTATCTAATAATTTATCTAATTCGTCATAACGCAACTTCCCGCTTATTCTTACTGCTTTTATTCCTTTTTTTTGCAAATTGTCTACTTGGTCTTGCATTAAGGCAATTAAAGGAGAGATAACAATGCAGATACCTTCTTGCGCAAGCGCTGGCACTTGAAAAGTAATAGATTTGCCGCCCCCGGTTGGTAATAAGCCAATAACATCTTGCTTTTGCAATAAGGTTTGGATAATTTCTTCTTGGGCCGGTTTAAACTCGGTATAACCCCAGAATTTTTGCAGTATGTCTAATGGGCTTTCCAATTAGGAGTTTTTAAGTTTATCTAAAATAAAATTTACACGTTTTTCTACACTTGCTTTTGGCACTTTTATCAATTTGTAGTCCAAGTTCTCGTAAGTTTTGATTAAGTGATTCTGAATAATTTTGGCTTCTTCCAAAGATTCATAACGTTCATTATCAGATGCGTATATTTCTTCCCATATGGGGAATAAAAAAACCTTACTATATCTATATTCCTTATTAGCTTCGGTAAAAAAACTGGGATAATCATCTTGGTGATAATCCATATAAGCCGTTACGTCCGGAATACCACGATCTATAAAAATAAATTTTTGGTTAGATTCATCAGCTTCTTTAAATTGTTTTATTCGGCCTTCCAATAGTTTTTCGCTAAACAATAATGGTTTGTCTAAAAACAATTGTTTTACGCCTTTTCGTTGCGCTTCTTTGGTAACTTCCCGAGAAATTTCAGGAAAACAAAGGTAGCCTTTTGCTTTTAAGTAACTTAAAGCGGTAGATTTTCCGGTGCCGGGACCACCAATTATGAGTATTTTTTCTGTTTGCACGATTTTCACGTTCTTAATTTTAGAGCAATTTAAAAAAATGATTGAATAACAGTATCTTTGTAACCAAAAGAAATACGATTTTATGAGCAATTCTGATAAACGGGAGGAATTTTACAACAAATTAAAAGAAAAATTGGCAGATACCAGCAGTTGGCCGAGTGAATATTTATATAAATTTATAGTACCAACTATTGATGAACGAATAAAAGTGTTGGAAGATATTTTTAATAATATGGGCGCAGTTATTAAAACAAAGCAATCTAGCAAAGGCAATTATACCAGCGTCTCTGTTAATGTAAAAATGAAAAACCCAGAACATGTTGTAGATAAATATAAAGAAGTAGGGCAAAAAGTAGAAGGAGTAATCTCTTTATAGTATATTTTTTGTAATTTTTAGAAGTAATTTGTTTTGCCTTAAAAAATATTTATTAATTTGCCGCCTATACAGTAGCTTGACTGCTACACAAATAATTACCTTATTAAATTTCAATTTTGATATACGATTTAGAATACAATTCAGAACGGAGTAAACTCATTATTCCAGAATATGGCAGACATATTCAAAAAATGGTAGAGCACGCCGTTAGCATTGAAGACGATAAAGAGCGCAACGAAGTAGCAAAGTCTATTATTGCGGTAATGGGAAATTTGAATCCGCATTTACGCGATGTACCAGACTTTCAGCATAAGCTTTGGGACCAACTTTTTATTATAAGCGATTTTAAATTAGAGGTAGATTCACCTTACCCTAAACCTTCCAAAGAGAAATTACAAGAATCTCCGTCTCCTTTAGAATACCCACAAAACCATCCTAAATACCGTTTTTACGGAAATAATATTAAAAGGATGATAGATGAAGCAAAGAAATGGGATGAGGGAGATTTAAAAGAAGCGCTTATCTTTACCATTGCTAACCATATGAAAAAGTGTTACCTTAATTGGAACAAAGATACGGTAGAAGATAAAATGATTTTTGATCATTTGTATGAGTTGAGTGATGGCGCAATTAACTTGCGTAAAAAAGAAGAAGATCTAACCCAAGCATCAGACTTGGTACGAAATACCAAGAAAAGAAAACCTACAAAAAAGACTAACAACCACCGCAATCGTGGTCGTAAACGCTATTAATCTACCCAAAATAAATGGCAATTTTTCAAATAGAAGGTGGCCGTTCCTTAAAAGGGGAAATATCGCCACAAGGTGCAAAAAATGAGGCACTGCAAGTTTTATGTGCAGTTTTGCTAACTCCGCAAGAAGTGAGAATAGATAACATTCCAGATATTAGGGATGTAAATAAATTGATGGGAATCCTAAAAAATCTTGGGGTAAAAATCAATAAAATAGAAAAAGGTAGCTATACTTTTAAAAGTGACGAGTTAGACATAGATTACCTCACTTCAGATTTGTTTAAGCAAGAAGGCAGCGGCTTACGCGGTTCTATTATGATTGTTGGACCTCTGTTGGCCAGATTTGGAAAAGGTTATATACCCAGACCCGGTGGCGACAAAATTGGCAGAAGAAGATTAGATACCCATTTTGAAGGATTTATAAAATTAGGCGCAACTTTTAACTACAATAAAGAAGAACGCTTTTATGGCGTAGAAGCACCAAACGGACTTATCGGAAAATACATGCTTTTAGAAGAAGCATCTGTCACCGGTACCGCCAATATTATTATGGCGGCCGTGTTAGCAAAAGGTACTACTACAATTTATAATGCAGCTTGCGAACCTTATATTCAGCAACTATGTAAAATGCTTAATGCAATGGGGGCAAAAATAAGCGGCATTGGCTCTAATTTATTATATATAGATGGAGTAAAAGAGCTTTACGGATGTGCACACCGGGTTTTGCCAGATATGATAGAAATTGGCTCGTGGATTGGTTTGGCGGCAATGACGCAAAGCGAAATTACCATTAAAAACGTAAGTTGGGATAATTTGGGATTAATACCAACAACTTTTAGAAAATTAGGTATTACTTTAGAAAGAAAAGGAGACGATATTTATATTCCTGCACACACCAACGGCTATGAAGTACAAAGTTTTATAGACGGTTCTATTATGAATATTAGCGACTCTCCGTGGCCGGGCTTTACGCCAGATTTACTAAGTATAGTTTTGGTAGTAGCTACTCAAGCCCGTGGTAGTGTACTTATTCATCAAAAAATGTTTGAAAGTAGGTTGTTTTTTGTAGATAAACTTATAGATATGGGCGCAAAAATAATTTTATGCGATCCGCATCGTGCTACTATTATCGGGCACGATTTTAAATCTACCTTAAAAGCAACTACGATGAGTAGTCCGGATATTAGGGCAGGGGTTTCTTTATTAATTGCGGCACTTTCGGCAAAAGGAACTTCTGTAATTCATAATATAGAACAAATAGACCGTGGTTACGAAAATATTGAAGAACGTTTACAAGCTATTGGCGCAAAAATAAAACGCGTAGAATAATAGTAGCTTTACGGAAAAATTAAAAAACCGTCTTTAGCTAAAAAAGACGGTTTTTTTATATTATAACTTCTTGTTTATAGCTTGATAAAAGCTTTTTTACCGGGTAAAATAGATTAATTCTTTACTTCTACGGTATCTTCTTCCGGGGTTTCTAACTCACACGAATCTTCGTCATAGCCAAAAAGGTTTTGCTCTTTAATCATAGCAGCAGTATGCGCTGGTAAAGCATCTTCCCAACCTTCTTCTTTTAAATGAATTTTATCTAAAATCTCTCTGGAGTAAATATCCAGAATATCCGGGTCGTAATCTTTAATATCTACAACTTTTCCGTTGTATTTAAAAAATTTGTACAACTCCTTCATTCGCGGATGTACGCGTAGATTTTCGCTGGTAGTAATTTCGCCGGATCTTCTGTCTTTTAGCGGAT
This sequence comes from Haloflavibacter putidus, assembly GCF_006546625.1. Classification (GTDB taxonomy): domain Bacteria; phylum Bacteroidota; class Bacteroidia; order Flavobacteriales; family Flavobacteriaceae; genus Mesonia; species Mesonia putida. The sequence continues at coordinate 125,891 of NZ_VIAR01000005.1, read as the reverse complement.
ATAAATAAACCTTTAAATCTTTAAAAAACAATTTACCAAAGGCTTCTAAAATCCCGCCGCTTAAATGACGGTAATATTTTTCGTCAAAAATATCTATCAAGTTGCTTACACCCATAGCCAAGCCCATACGCTGTTTGGTATAATTAGAGAAATATTCTACAACTTTATAATATTGCTGAAAGTTAGAAATCATTACCGTTTGGCCCAACGAGCAAAGCAGTTTGGCACGGTCCATAAAATCTTTTTCGTTTATTTCTCCTTCAGAACGTAGGTTAGATAAAGTAATTTCAAAAACGCTAATAGTATTGTCTTTTTCTACCCGGTTTTCCTCCAAAAACAACTCTAAAGAGTTTTTGTAAATATCCATATTTACTTTGGTAACCGGTCTAAAACTTCCGCGTAAAGCTAAAACATTTTTTTTATAAAGCACTTTTGCCGGTAAAACATTATTACCGTCCGGTGCAAACATCACGGCTTCTGTCATCCCGTTTTTTACCAATTGTAAACTCATAAGGCGGTTGTCTACATTTTCAAATCGCGGACCGCTAAAGTTTATGGTATCTATTTCTATTTGGTCTTTATCTATATGGTCGTAAAGATATTGTAGTAATTTTTTAGGCGTATCGTATTTATAATACGCGCCGTAAATTAAATTTACGCCCAAAATACCTAAAGTATTTTGTTGTAAACGTGCATCGTTTTCGTGAAAACGCACATGCAAAATAATATCGTTATATTCTTCTTCCGGTCTTACCTGGTAGCGTATGCCAACCCAACCGTGGCCTTTATATTTCTTAGAAAAATCTATGGTTGCTACGGTATTGGCGTAGCTAAAAAATAATTTATTAGGGTGTTTTTTTCTTTCTATGCGCTCTTCTATAAGTTGCATTTCGTGCGAGAGCATTTTTTTTAAACGCGCTTCTGTAACATAGCGTTTATCTTCTTCTTCGCCGTAAATAGCATCGCTAAAATCTTTATCGTAAGCGCTCATAGTTTTAGCAATGGTGCCGGACGCGCCACCGGCCCTAAAAAAATTTCTCACGGTTTCTTGTCCCGCGCCAATTTCAGAAAAAGTTCCGTATATATTTTTATTCAAATTTATACGAAGCGTTTTACTTTTTATGGAGGGAACGTTTTCAAACTCCCGATCGCCCATTATGGTTATTGGCATAATTTATTGAAATTTAGTAAACTTGTTTTATTCCCTTCAAAGGTACGGATTTGCATACCTAAACAAAAAAATATAATTACTTTTGTAGCAAAAAAATTAGTGAAAGTAACATTTTTAGGTACGGGCACTTCGCAAGGAATTCCTATTATAGGAAGCAAACATCCGGTTTGTTTAAGCAACAATCCAAAAGATAAACGTTTACGGGTTTCTGTAATGATAGAGTGGGAAAATTATACCTATGTGGTAGACTGCGGACCAGATTTTAGACAGCAAATGTTGGCTAATAATGTAGAAAAAATAGACGGTATTTTATTTACGCACGAGCATAACGACCACATAATTGGTTTAGACGATGTGCGTCCTTTTTATTTTAAACAAGGAGATATAGAAGTTTATGCGCACCAACGTGTTATTGAAGCTCTAAAACAACGTTTTTCTTACGTTTTTGAAACCAAAAATAAATATCCGGGCGCGCCAACTTTAGCTATTAATGAGATAGATGAAAATGGTTTTTACCTTAGCGGAAAAAAGGTTATACCTATAAATGTATGGCATAATAAATTACAAGTTTACGGTTTTAGAATAGACGATTTTGCTTATATAACAGACGCTAAAACAGTACCGGAAAAAGAAATGGAAAAATTGCGCGGGGTAAAAGTGCTTACCGTAAATGCTTTGCGCATAAAACCACACCATTCGCATTTTAATTTGGAAGAAGCCTTGGCTTTTATTGAAAAAATAAATCCAGAAAAAGCCTATCTTACTCACATTAGTCATTTGTTGGGCTTTCATGACGAAGTAGAAAAAAACCTGCCGGCAAACGTGTCTTTGGCATACGATAACCTTAAAATAGAACTTTAATGAAAAATAAAGCATTTCTTTACCTATTCCTTTTTGCAGTTTTATATATCATTTTTCAATATACCAATGCGCAAAAAACGTTTGCGTTGCAAATGGAGAAAATAGAAGAGTTAGAAACAGAAAATACCAAATTAGAAAATAAATTAAACACTTTAAATTCCGAAAAGGAAGAATTAACCAGTTTTGATTTGTTGCACAACGCAAAAGCCAGTTCTTATTTTGAAGACAGAAACTTACCGGCAAAAGAGATAGCGCAAAAAGTAGAAGCGGCAATTATAAGCAAAAACAAACCGGACGCTGATAATGCGTTGGTGCCTTACCAAGGTTTGGAAGGAAATTTTAATATAAATTCCGTTCGTATTTTAAACCACAAATGGGCCATAGCAGAATTTACCGATGGCACCTATTGGGGAGAAGTACTCATAAAATATTTTGTAGAAGAAAACGAACAAATAAGTTTTGAAACCGGCGATGCGTTTTTATATGCAAATCCGGAGTATTGATTGGGGTTTTTTGATTTTTAATCTAGGAAATATTAGAGTAATTAGTAAAATTAGTTCAGGAATAAATATTTAACAGTATTGAAATGGGAAAAAAGTTAACTGTATTCATGATTGATGGAACGGCTTATGGTCCGAGATTAAGTGAAATTGGAAATTGGGTAGGAAAAGCTATCTATAGTCCGAGGGCTTCTGTTAATAAAATAATGAATAGGAGTGAATTTAATAATCCGGGAATATACTGTTTAAAAGGAGATCCTACGGATGATGCTTATGATGAAAAAATATATATAGGGGAAGCCGAAAATATAAGGGTGAGGTTGAAACAACATTTAAGCGACCCTAATAAAGATTTTAAAGAACTTATATTTTTTGTAAGCAAAGATGAACTGCTTACAAAAACTCAAATAAGATATTTAGAATCCAGATTGGTTCAATTGTCAATAGAGGCTAAAACAGCTCAAATCGACAATGGTAACTCTCCAAGTTTGCCAACTCTTCACGAAGCAGATATTTCTGATATGGAATATTTTTTAGAACAAATAAAATTGATCTTACCTCTTATGGGTTTTAAGTTTTTAATTCCGTCAACTGTAAGAGAGGAAAAAATCGAAAAAAATGAAAAAGATGATTTTGTTCACGAAACTTACTTTATAAGAACCAACTCTTTTGAAGCCAAAATGAAGGAAACAGACCAAGGTTATATAATTTTAAAGGGAAGCGAAGCAAAAAAAAGACTATCAAATTCTTGTACTGAAACTTATCGAAACCTTAGAAGAAAGCTGTTAGATACTAAAATATTAATTGAACATAATGATAAACTTATCTTTGCTGAAGATACCGTTTTTAATAGTCCAAGCGCAGCGTCTAATATGGTATTAGGAAGAAACTCAAATGGATTTACAGAGTGGATTAATAAAAACGGAAAATCATTTAGAGAGGTTCAAGAGATAATAAACTTTTAAATTATTTCACATTCCGAAAAGTTAAAACGCTCATCGATTTAAATATCAAAAAAACTCTCCTCCCTAAGACTCCAACCAAGCTTTAAATTCTTTAAAATTTTCCGGTGTAACGCCGTGACCTGCTGGAAACTCGCTGTAGGTGTTTTCTATTTTTAAATTATCTAAAAAACCTTGAATATTTCTAGCCCAAGCAACAGGAATAACCGGATCTTGCGAGCCGTGAGAAGCGTAAATTTTTAAATTAGAAAAATCTTTAGTTTTATAATCACTTTTAATAATTTCTTCGTGAATATAACCGCTTAAAGCTACTACACGCTGTACTTTTTCTGGATAGGAAAGCGCTACGGCATAACTTAAAATAGAACCTTGACTAAAACCTAATAAACAAATGTTATTAGGGTCTGCGTTGTAACTTTCTATAACTTCATCAATAAAATTTACAATTAATTCGCGAGATTTTACGGCTTGCGCATCGTTGGTAAATTTGTTTTGGTTAGCGTCAAAATTAATTTCGTACCAAGCATTTCCGTAAGGCATCATTTGCATTGGCGCTTTGGCAGAAACAATTAAATACTTATCGTCTAACTCCGGTGCAAAAGAAAACAAATCGTTTTCGTCGCTGCCGTAACCGTGCAACAAAATAATTGTCGGCGCTTTTTTATCGGTTAAGTTAGAAGGTTTTATAAGGTGTTTTAAACTAAGATTTTTTGTTGTCATTATGCTAATTGTTTAAACCATTTCTGAAAATATTTTCCTAATAGCGGTACTAAATTGGGTTTGCCTTGCAATGCTCCCGAGAAACCATAAATCCATAAGGTTAAAAAGAAAACCCAAAACGGAATGGAAATTAATAAGCTATCAAAACCGGTTATTAGTGGTGCTATTATAAAAGAGGTTAAATGTATACCTAAAGCTTGACGCGTATGAAAAGACGCAAATTTACTTTTGTTTTCGCCATTCATAAATATTGCAATTACAGAGCCTACTATGGTAATATAGGCTGTTATTGCCGCGCTTTTACCTTGATTAATATCGTTGTTTTGCATTTTCCTAAAATAAAGAAAGTTTTTGGTTTGCAAATATACCTACAGTTTTTCCTTTTAAAACCGTATCTGTAAAAATACTGTTTTTAGAAGTAGATAAAAGTGTATTTGTTTGGTAGTTGTATTCTGCATTTGGCAAGAAAAAGCTTAATTCTGCCGGTTGGTTTTCCGCAATAGCGTAATTGGGTATTTTAAAACGGGTTTTGCCTGCCGTTAAAAACTGAATGCAGGTTTCTGTATCAAAAATTTTCCGTAAAGCAGCAAAAGCAGTTTCTAAACCAATACTGCCAAAAGCTGCATTTTCAAACTCTACTTTTTTCTCTTCTATGGTGCGTGGCATATGGTCGCAGGTTAACATATCTATCACACCAGATTTTAATCCTTCTCGTAAAGCCAGCATATCTTCTTTTCCCCGTAAGGGTGGTAAAACTTTAAATTTACTGTCAAAATCATGCAATTCTTTATCTGTAAAAAGTAAATTTGCAATGGCAACGCTGCAACTTACATCTAAGCCTTTTTCTTTGGCTTCTTTGATTAATTGCACAGATTTTTTGCTGGAAATTGTAGGTATGTGCAACTTGCCGCCGGTATATTCTAAAATAAATAAATCTCTGGCAATTTGTAATTCTTCGGCCAAAGCGGGAATTCCTTTTAAACCAAGATGCGTACTCATCGTATCTTCGTGCACCAAACCGTTTGTGGCAATGGCATTTTCTTGCGGGTAAGAGGCAACCAAAGCATCAAAACCTTGCGCATATTGTAAAGCAATTTTAAGTAAATTAGGATTGCCAATAGGTTTTTTATAATCGCTAAAAGCTACGGCTCCGGCTTTGCTCATATCAAACAATTCTGCCAAATCTTTTCCTTTGGCACCAGGGCTTAAAGCGCCTTTTGGATAAATACCAACGCCGTGTAAACCGGTTTTATTCCTAAAAAACGAAATAGCGCTACTATTGTCTGGCACCGGTTTGGTATTGGCATTTAATGCAATGGCTGTAAAACCACTTTTGGCGGCTACTTTTAAACCATTGTCTAAGGTTTCGCGCTCTTCAAAACCGGGTTCGCCAAAACTTATGCTGCTGTCAAACCAACCTTTAGAAACGTGTAAATTTTCTATAGAAATAGTTTTATCTGCTTCAAAATTAAGCTTATCGCCAATTTTTACAATTTCGCCTTTTTCTATAAAAATATCTTTGGTTTGTTTATGCAGTTTGCCGCCCGGGTCTATAATGTGTACCGCTTTGAGGAGTAGTTTCATAATGGCTGGATTATTTTAAGAATTTTAAAAGTAAAACTTCTAGTAACAAAAAGCCTATGGCAAAAATAACAAACCATTTCCAAAGCGCGTTAATTTGTGTTTGCTTTATACTTTCGGTAAAATAATTTGCTATGGAATTTTGAATATTTGCGTTCTTAAATTTACCTAAATCGCCGGGTTTTAAATCACTTTCTTCCCGACTGTAATTAAAGCTTAGGTTTTCTATAATTTGCTCCTTGTTTTTTACCATATAATGTCCGTCTGTTTCCGGAAAGTCTTCTAATTCTAAATTTACTTGTTCGTTAAATTTTTGCTGCCGCGGAATAAAATCTTCTTTTTCCTTGCCAATTTTTAAAACTTTATCTTGCCCCAGATTAACCGGAATGCTTATCTTATTAAGCCTGTTTACGGTATAATATAATTTTGGCAGAGCCAGGCTTTGTTTGGCCATATTATAAAAAGTAGGCACAATTAATGGCGATTGTTTAAAGTTAGAATTAGACGCGCTAATGGCTGCAGTAAAGACATATATGTTTTCCCGATTGCTCAAAAACGCTTGTTGGTTATTGTAACTTAATATGGTATTTCCGTAGCCGGAATAATCAAAATGTTTTTCTACTTTCGGATATTCAAAATTGCGTACTTCTTTGTTAAAAACGCCTTCGTACAGCGGATGTGAAAATTTTATGTCGGTTATTTTTAAAGCTTCGTTACCAGCTTCTGTAAATTTTCCTGCTCCCAATTTTTGTAACAACGTGTTATAAGCGCTTAAATCTGCCTTTACGGAAGGTATAAGGGCTAAAGAACCATTTTCTTTGCTATGATTTTCTAACAAACTACGCAAAGAATTCGGGATATTTTCCAATTCGTTTAAAATAATAAAATCTGCTTTTTCTAAAATACTATAATTGGCTTTAGACAAGCTAAATACGTCTAACTGAAATGCTTCTTTTTTCCCGAATATTTTTTGCAAATAAGTATCGTTATCATTAGATATTACCGCTACTTTTATAGGCTGATTTTTTGGTAAGCTTATGTGAAAATTGTTGTCGTAAGCAAGGCCTTTATCTTCTATTGTAATCTTTGCATTAATAAATTCTGTTTTTGGTAAGCTAAAGCGTACAGAAGCTGTATCGGTTTCTTTAAAACCGGCGCTGGTTTTTGCAAAAAGTCCGTTTTTTGTGTAAACACCTACCGGTATTGTGTTTTCAGATTTTTTGTTGGCTTGTAAATTTACTTTTAAGGTATAGGTTGAAGGATTTTCGGTAGTGATTTTTGCACTTTTTATAAAGTAATTTAACGGCTCTTTACTAGAAAGTTGTAAAAGGTTTACTTCGTGCTGAGGACTAAAACGCACCTCTTCTTGCAAGTTGCTTTTCTGAAAATCAGAAATGGCTATAAAGTTCTTTTTGCTTGCCGGGTTTTCAGAAAATAATTGTGCTGCTTTTAAATAAGCTGTTTTTAAGTTTAAGCCTTTCGGCGAATAATTTATTTGTAATAGCTCATTTTTTATTTCATTAAGCCTAACATTTTTAAATACCGCATTGTTGGTAAGCAAACTAAACTCTTCTTCTTTGGGAATATTTTTTAGCAATTCTTGTATAGCTTGTTTCAGTAAAACACCTTTTGCATTTTTTTGTTGCATGCTAAACGAATTATCTAAATAAATAACGCGTTCTTGTTCTTTTAAAGCTTCTTGACTTGACGGAATATAAGGTTGTGCAAATGCAACGATTACTGCAGCAAATAAGAGCATTCTACTTAGAAGTACCAGCCACTTTTTTATTTTAGAACTCTTGCGGGTTTGTAACTTTACCTTTTTTAAAAATGCTACGTTGGTAAAAGCTTGGATTTTAAATTTACGAAGCTGAAAAAAGTGAATAATAATCGGAATTATCAGTAAAAATAAAGCGTATAAAAATTCCGGATGTTTAAACAGCATTAGTTTGGGTAAAGTTTTTTCAAATATAGAAAATACCCAATTGAAAGCGGTATTTGACAGCTAGTATTTTTTGTACTGATTTTTCACTAAAAATCATCAAAAACTCCTAAACCAAATAAAGCAAAATCGTATTTCACAGGATCTTTTGCGTCTAATTTTCTAAGGTTTTTATCTAATTGGTTTACCGCTTTGGCATCGTTTTGTTTACGTTTTAACAATCCTAATTTTCTAGCAATAGTTCCGCTATGTACATCTAACGGACAAGATAAGGCCGCAGGAGAAATATTTTTCCATAAACCAAAATCTACGCCTTTTTTATCTTGTCTTACCATCCAACGTAAATACATATTAATACGTTTGGCGGCAGATTTCTTTAACGGATCGCTCACATGTTTTTCTGTTCGCGCTAAATGCGGAAGCTCAAAAAAATGTTTTTTAAAATGATGAATTGCTAGCTGTGTAGAATCTTTTGTGCTGTAATTGGTAAAAATAGCTTCTAAACCTTGATGCTTTTTATAAATGTGTTGCAAGGCTTCTATAAAATAAGCAAAATCTGTCGCGTTGAACGTGCGGTGTACAAATCCGCGTAAAGCGTCTACATCTTTTTTTTGATGCTGCATAACAAAATCATACGGACTATCGTCTAGCAAATGCATCATTTGTCTTGCGTTTTTTAAGATGCTTTTTCTGTTTCCCCAAGCGATAGTTGCAGATAAAAAACCGGCAATTTCTATATCTTCTTTTTTAGAAAACAAATGCGGAATTTGTATCGGGTCTGAAGCGATAAACTCCCGTTGATTATATTTCTCTACCTGAAAATCTAAAAACTCTTTTAATTCTTTTTGGGTCATACAGAAAGAAAAACTTTAGTTAGATGCTTGCTCATAGCAGGTTTCACGATGCTAAATTAAGATGTTTGCAATAAATTTAGCCCCGAAAGTTCTTCCCCAATTTGATGGATTCCATTTAATATCTTTTCGGTTTGTTTGGCAGAGGGTTTTTTATGGCCTTGAACATACTGTGATAATAAAGTGGCGTTCATTCCAATTTTTTCGGCAAGAAAATTGGCGTTAATTACTTTATAATATTTGAAAAATTGCTGAAAATCAATTTCAAATCTAATATTTTTATGGTCTAAGGTACTTGCTTCTTCCTCAAAATAAAATTCCGTTGCTTCGTAAGTATTGTTTATAAGTTCCGGAATAGACTTACCCGTAGTGAAGATTGGATAATCTTGTGAGAAAGCAGAAAATCCGGTGTCGGTTTTTTCAACAGTCATTACTATTTCTTTCTTTTTACCCATTTTACTTATTTTTTAGTCCGGCGTCTTTTAATATTTTATTTTCTAAGCCTTTACCCATTTCTTGGCTGCCGTGATTTGGAAATATAATCGTTCCTTTTTTGGTTTCGTGGCGCATTTTGACGTGCGAACCTTTTTGTGAAACTGCAAACCAACCGTCTTTTATTAGAATTTTGTATAACTTTGAACATTTCATTGACGCTCGCAATTTAAACTTCTAACCAAAGGTAAACTTTAATTTACTTTTTTACAAGGAAATATTATTTTGGAATTTGTGCTATTCTAGAAAAAAATTTGCTTATACAAAAGTACCGTCTACCATACTCAATTTGCGGTCTGCCATATTGGCCAATTCTTCGTTGTGGGTAACAATAATAAAGGTTTGACCAAATTCTTCGCGAAGCCTGAAAAATAAAGCGTGCAAATTTTCGGCAGATTCAGAGTCTAAATTACCAGATGGTTCGTCTGCCAAAATAACTTCCGGATTATTAATTAAAGCTCTTGCTACCGCAACGCGTTGTTGCTCGCCGCCGCTTAATTCTGCAGGTTTATGGTCTTTACGGTGTTTTAGGTTAAGAAAATCTAACAATTCTAAAGCGCGTTTTTCTGCTTTTTCTTTAGGTGTTTTATTGATAAACGCCGGAATGCAAATATTTTCTAAAGCTGTAAACTCCGGTAAAAGTTGGTGAAACTGAAAAATAAAACCAATATGCCTATTCCTAAATTGCGCGAGCTCTTTTTTAGAAAGTTTAAAAATACTAGAACCGTTAATTTGTAACTCTCCCGGTTGCGATTTTTCGGGATAATCTAAAGTGCCAAGAATTTGTAGTAAGGTAGTTTTTCCGGCACCGGAAGCACCAACAATAGAAACTACTTCACCTTTTTTTATAGATAGATTTACATTGTTTAAAACGTGTAAATCGTCATAATATTTATGAATGTTCTTAGCAATTATCATAGAATTATTTTTCTGTTTACTTTGGCAAAACTTAAAAATAGACTAGTATTTTTAGCGATTAAATCTTCTTGGTAGCAAATATAATTTAATAAATTTAGCAGTGGTAGCTTTTATAAAAGTTTACAAATTGTAAAATTCTGCCTAATAAGCGTTAATTTTTGGGAAACTGCTTTTTATTTTTTTAGTTTTAAATAAAAAATGGAAAAGAGAATGGAAACCGCTACATTGGCAGCGGGTTGTTTTTGGTGTATAGAAGCAGTTTTTCAGCGTTTGGAAGGTGTAGAAGATATAATATCCGGTTTTACCGGCGGCGTAATTAAAAATCCGCCTTATCGGGAAGTAGTGCAGGGCAGAACCGGGCACGCAGAGGCAATTCAGTTTAAATTTGATCCGGTTATTACCAGTTACGAAGAAATTTTAAAAGTGTTTTTCGCTACACACGATCCTACTACTTTAAACAGACAGCAAAACGATGTTGGCCCGCAATACAGGAGTGCAATTTTTTACCATAATGATGAACAAAAGCAGACTGCAGAACGCGTAAAAGAAGAATTAAACCAAGAAATTTACGATAACAAAATTGTAACCGAAATAAGCCCCGCAAAAGCTTTTTATAATGCCGAAGAAATACATAGAAATTTTTATAACAGAAATCCGCAGCAACCTTACTGCCAGATTATTATAAATCCTAAATTAGAGAAGTTAAAAGAATCTTTTTCGCATAAATTAAAGCCAGCGTTTTAAGTTTTTTAGATTTCGGAATGATTTTTGGAGTTTTAACAGAAAACAAACCTATGAAAAATATAAAACGGAAACTTTTATTAAAAGGCTTAGCCTACGATGCCGTAGGTATGCTTAGTTCTTTTATTCCGGTAGTTGGTCCTTTTTTAGATATTATTTGGGCGCCTTATGCCGTTCAAAAAATGCGGGAAATGTACCCAAACAGGAAAGGGAAAATTGCTTCTGTAATTCTTTTTATAGAAGAGATTTTACCGGTTACAGACGTAATACCAACTTTTACCTTAATGTGGTTATACACTTTTGTTTGGAAAAAAGAAGAAAACCCAATTATTATAGATGCAGAAGTAATTTCCTAGAATAGACAGATTTTTATATATAGATTTTTAAAAAGAGGGTGGCGTTAATTAATCGTCATCCTCTTCTTCTTCGTCTTCTTTCTCTATATCTGCTTCTTCTAGGTCTTTGGGCGGAATCTCTACAATGGGTTCGTTTAAATCTTCTTCTTCATAATCTTCCTCATCGTATCGTGCCATTGTATCTTCTAGACGCGTACTTACTTTTACCAAATAAACAGTATCGTTTGTTTTAACCTCTACAGCTTCTACCGTTTGGTTTTTGGCATTTTTAAAGGTAATTATATGGTCGTCGTCATAACCATCCGGATATTTTTCAACCAACATACCTAAAATTTCGGGCGTTAATTTTTTATAATCTACTATAACTCGTTTCATAATTAAAAATCAAATCTAGGTTAAGGTTTAAAAACACAATAATAAAAAAAGATTGGCAGAATAAAATTGGTAGGCCTTTTTATTTTTTAATAAAATCAGCCTTTTGTATAGTTGCCAAGCTATCGCAATTTAAAACCCTTATGCGTATTTCTTTTTTATTCTTTAATTGGTGCTCTATTCTAAAAATATTGCACGTATCTATTCCGTTTGTTTCGCTGTTGCTGAAATCTACATCGCCATCGGTAAAAATAATTTCTACATCTGTAGAATCTAACTGGTTTTTTTTAAAAAACAGAGCTGCATTGCTAGAGTATTCTATTGGTTTGGTACGAATGTTCTTTAAAACTCTTGCATTTGGACCATAGGCACAAGATGTTTTTTTTCCGCCAAGGAAAAAGAAAAGAATAATTATTCCTAAAAAAAATCCGCCAAGGTAATAAGCGAGTCTGTAAATAAATTTCATATTAAAAAATAAGCAAATTAATATCGCGGTATTGCAAATCAAACCAATCTGCAACCGATTTATTGGTTAAAATTCCGTGGTAAAAATACAATCCATTTCGTAAACCACGGTCAAAACGCAAGGTGTTTTCTAAGCCGCCTTCTTCACCAATATGTAAAAGATAGGGCGTAAAGATATTACTAATTGATAATGAGGAAGTTCTAGGATATTTTGACGGAATGTTAGGAACGCCATAATGAATCACGCCATACTTATTTTTGGTTGGTGTGTCGTGTGTGGTAATCTCGGTAGTTTCTATACAACCGCCCATATCTATACTTACATCTATAATTACCGCGCCTTTTTTCATATTTTCTACCATAGTTTGCGAAACAATTATGGGAGCTCTATTATTGCCACGAACGGCACCAATTACTACATCTGCGCGTTTTAAAGCTTTAAGCAAAGTTTTGGGTTGTAGGGTAGAAGTGTACAAAGGTTTGGCAAGATTACTTTGTATGTTGCGCAATTTGGTTAACGAGTTGTCAAAAAACTTTACGCTAGCCCCAAGACCTAAAGCGGCGCGACCGGCAAATTCTCCTACCGTACCGGCGCCTAAGATTACTACCTCTAACGGCGGCACGCCACTTATGTTGCCAAACATCAAGCCGCTGCCTTTTTCGCTAGATAAAATTTCTGAAGCTATTAAAATAGAGGCTGTCCCGGCAATTTCGCTTAATGCGCGCACGGCCGGATAAGTGCCATCTTCATCTTTGATAAACTCAAACGCCAAAGCGGTAATTCGTTTTTCTGCTAATTGTTGAAAGTAACCTTTATCTTGTGTTTTGAGTTGCAAAGCAGAGATAAGTGTCGTTTGCGGATTCATAAGAGCCAGCTCTTTTTTAGAAGGCGGCTCTACCTTTAAAATAATGGGGCAAGCAAAAACTTTGGCTGTTTCTTTGGTAATTTCTGCGCCTGCTTCGCTATAATCGTGATCTGTAAAATTGGCATCTTTTCCGGCTTTACTTTCTATTAAAACCCTGTGCCCGTGAGCAGTTATTGCAGCAACTGCATCTGGCGTTAAGCAAACTCTTTTTTCTTGGTAGGAAGTTTCTCTGGGTAAACCTATAAATAATTTTCCTTTAGATTTTTGTATTTCTAAGGTTTCTTCCTGCGGAAGCAATTCGGCATGGCTAAAAGGTGTAGAAGGTTTGCTCATAATTTAAGATTGAACAATAAAGTAACTAAAAAAAATGTTTGCAACAAACCTTTTTAAAAACTTAATTAAACAAGTCTTTTACTTGCTGAAAAAAACCTTTCTTCTCTCCAAGTTCTTTTTCAAACTCTTTTAAATCGTTACCCGAAAGGCTTGTAGAAAGCTTAGCACGAATTAAATAAACCAACGGTACAATAATAGCCATAATAGGAATAAGGTACCAAATTTCTACAACGTCAAAGTAAGATAAATCATCGTTTAAGGCACTGATTAATTGGAATAGAAACATACCAATGGGAATTAGAATTACGTGGTACCACCAATGTTTGCAAGTTAAAAACCAAATGGTTAAAAGATATAAGGGTATAAACTTTCCCATTATTGTCCATACACTTGCTAAAACGCTATAGTAAAAATTACTTTCGTAGGTAAACAAAAAAGTTTCCCAGGTTTTTGTTTCCGGGAAACTTTTGTAAGAATAAAATATATAGGGGGTAATCGCAATTAAGAATGCAATGATACTACCCGTTAGTAGGGACCCTGATCTGGTCTTTTCTGATATCGACTTTTGCGATTTCTTGTTTGTCTTGTGTGTTTTCATCTAGTTGGGGTAGGCAAGATGCTGAAAAAATTCCGATTAAACCAATAATTGCGAAAACGAATATAAGATTTTTTGCGTTCATAATAGTAAAATTTTGTGTTTGTAAAATTATTTTTTTGATTAATGTTGATACAAACCTATAAAGAAATTTGTTAAAAAAATTAATTTTCTTTGCCGTACATTTGCAAACTTTTATTTTGCAAAATGCAGATTTTCAAAATTTTACAATAGCTTATCTTTAGTGAAATGTTAAATTTAACTAATGGGTTTACCGCAGTAATTTAAGATTTCTTTTGTGCTCTCCCTTTTTTGTTAGCAATAGTTGAGTGCAATTTTCTGGTAATAAATTTTTAATTTTTTCCGGCCACTCTATTAATTTATAGGCGTTGGAGTCTAAATACTCTTCAAAACCTATATCGTAAGCTTCTTCTTCGTCTTCAATTCGGTAAAAGTCAAAATGAAAAATACTACTTTTTTTTGCTTCATATTGGTTTACCAAAGAAAAAGTAGGGCTAGAAACCCGGTCTGTGCTGCCCAATTGTTTTACAATTTCTTTTATTAAAGTGGTTTTGCCTGCGCCCAAATCGCCATAAAATAACAAACAATGGCTTTTGTCTGCCTCTAAAATTTCTTTGGCTACTTTGGGCAACTCATCTATGGTATAAGTAACAGAGTTCATCTTAACGCGGATTTAAAACAGTAAACGGAATAATCATTTCTTCTAAAGAAACGCCGCCGTGCTGGTAGGTGTTTCTATAATAACTAACATAGTGATTATAATTATTGGGGTAGGCAAAAAACAAATCGCCTTTAGCAAAAATAAAAGAACTACTCATATTTATACTTGGTAAATGAAAATCTTTAGGGTTTTTTGCGGCAACTACATCTTTGTTTTCGTACGTAAGGCTCTTACCGGTTTTATAACGCAGGTTTAAACTCGTGTTTTTGTCGCCAATTACTTTAGAAGGGTTTTTTGCGTTAATAGTGCCGTGGTCTGTAGTAATAATAACTTTAAAGCCTAATTGTTGCGCTTGTTGCAGCATTTCTAACAATGGCGAATTTTTAAACCAACTTTCTGTTAAGGAGCGGTAAGATTTGTCTGTAGAAGCCAATTCTTTTATAACTTCCATCTCTGTTTTGGAGTGGGAGAGCATATCTACAAAATTATACACCACTACATTAAGGTCGTTTTCTTTTAAGGTTTTAAAATTATCTACCAATTTCTTGCCCTTCTTTAAGCTCGTAATTTTATGGTATTCCATTTTATAATCTAACCCCAAGCGTTTCATTTGTGCCCGCAGAAATTCTTCTTCGTGCATATTTTTACCGCCTTCATTGGTATCGTTTAGCCATAAATTGGGATGCAATTTCTCCATATCTGCCGGCATCAATCCGGAGAAAATAGCATTTCTTGCATATTGGGTTGCGGTAGGTAAAATGCTATAAAAAGCTTCTTCCTTTTCTTTTTTAAAATAATTGTTTACAATTGGCTCAAATGCACGCCATTGGTCATAACGCAAATTGTCTATCACTACCAAAAGTGTAGGTTGTTCTTTGCTGAGTTGCGGTACAACTTTATCTTTAAATAAGGTATGCGACATAGTAGGAGCATCGGCATCTTTTTCAAACCAAGAAGCATAATTCTTTTCAATAAATTTACAAAACTCTGTATTGGCTTCGGTTTTTTGCGATTCTAGAATTTCAAACATCCCGCTATCTTCAATATTTTCTAATTGAATTTCCCAATAAATCAATTTTTGGTACAGCTCTGCCCAAGCTTCCCAAGAATTTACAGAGGCCAAATCCATAGCAATTTTTCTAAATTCTTGTTGGTAGCTTGAAGTTGTCTTTTCGGAAACTAATCGCGAATGATCTAAATTCTTTTTTAAGCTAAGCAAGATTTGGTTGGGGTTTACCGGTTTTATAAGATAATCGGCAATTTTAGAACCAATTGCTTCTTCCATAATATACTCTTCTTCGCTTTTGGTTATCATTACTACCGGCAAGTTAGCTTGTTTTGCTTTTAATTCTGCCAATGTTTCCAAACCTGTAAGTCCCGGCATATTTTCATCTAAGAAAACAATATCAAAATTTTGATTTTCTATTTCTTCTATAGCTTCAGAACCACTTCGGCACGTAGTGACCGTGTAGCCTTTTTTTTCCAAAAATAAAATATGGGGCTTTAATAAATCTATTTCGTCATCTACCCAAAGTACTTTGATATCATTCATATATGTATATTTGTTTTCTAATTAAATTAATGATTTGAATAAACCTAACAAACTTAAAATATTAAACGATCCAATTTACGGATTTATTACCATTCCTAACGAGCGAATCTTTGATATTATAGAACACCCTTACTTTCAAAGATTACGCAGAATTTCGCAAATGGGAATGTCTTTTTTGGTATATCCCGGTGCACAACATACCCGTTTTCATCACGCTCTAGGTTGCTTGCATTTAATGCGAAAATCCTTGGGAGTGCTTCGTTTTAAAGGTGTTAAGATTTCTCAAGAAGAAGAAGAAGCCTTGCTTATTGCTATTTTATTGCACGATATTGGGCACGGACCTTTTTCGCACGCAATGGAGCATAGCATTGTAAGCGGGGTGAGTCACGAGCACATTTCGCTCAAATTTATGGAAAAACTCAACGATGAATTTAACCAAAGTTTAACGTTGGCAATCCAAATTTTTAAAGGAGAATATCCGCGATTGTTTTTTCAGCAGCTAATAGCAAGTCAATTAGATATAGATCGTTTAGATTATTTAAAACGCGATAGTTTTTATACCGGTGTAGCCGAAGGAAATATAAACAGCGAACGCCTAATTACCATGCTTAATGTGGTAAATGATAAGTTGGTAGTAGAACAAAAAGGAATTTATTCGGTAGAAAAATTTTTGGTTGCGCGCAGATTAATGTACTGGCAAGTATATTTGCATAAAACCGGGTTAGGGGCAGAGCAATTGCTTATTCGTGTTTTGCAACGTGCAAAAGAACTTACAGATACCGGCGTAAAATTAAAAGCCAGTAGAGCTCTTTCTTTCTTTTTAAACAATAAAATAACTTTAGAAAAGTTTTCCGATAAGGTATTAGACACTTTCAGTCAATTGGACGATTACGATATTGTCTCTGCCATGAAAGAATGGATGCATTGCGATGATTTTGTTTTAAGCGAGCTTTGCAGTATGGTAATTAACAGGAATTTATTGAAGGTAAAGCTTAAAAAACAACCCATAGATCCTAAAAAAATAGCCCAATATACCAAAGTGGTAAAAGAGAAGTATAACTTAACCAATTATGAAGCCTCCTATTTTGTTTTTAAAGGGAAGGTTAGTAACTTGGCGTACGATAATAAGATTCAGAATATCAATATTTTACATAAAAACGGAAAGTTGACAGATGTTATAAAAGCATCAGACCAATTAAACTTAGAAGCATTATCTAATCCGGTATTAAAATATTATATCTGCTATCCGAAAGCAAAATATTAACAAATTTTTCTATTTTTGTCAGAATGAAATTTACAGCAGAACAAATAGCAGATATCTTAGACGGAAAAATTGAAGGAAATCAAGACGCCGAAGTTTCTACTTTGTCTAAAATTGAAGAAGGTACCAAAGGTAGCCTTACCTTCTTATCCAATCCTAAATACACAGACTATATATACCAGACCCAAGCTTCTATTTGCATAATAGATGAAGATTTTAAATTAAGTCAGGATGTAGACACTACTTTAATTAGGGTAAAAGACGCTTATAAAGCTTTTACAACCTTATTAGAGTATTACAATCAAATTAAATTAGATAAAAAAGGAGTAGAGCAACCTAGCTTTGTTTCGGCATCTGCCAGCATTGGAGAAAACGCTTACATTGGCGCTTTTGCTTATATAGGAGAAAATGTAAAAATTGGTGATAACGTAAAAATTTATCCGCATACCTATATAGGAGATAATGTGGTCATAGGCGACAATACCCTAATTTTTAACGGAGCAAAAATATATTCAGAATCAGAAGTTGGCGATTATTGCATCATTCACAGCGGTGTAATTGTTGGTGCAGACGGTTTTGGCTTTACGCCGAATGAAAAAGGAGAATACCAAAAAGTTCCACAAATAGGTAATGTAGTTATAGAAGACTTTGTAGACATTGGCGCAGGAACTACTATAGATAGAGCAACTTTGGGTTCTACCAGAATTAAAAAAGGGGTAAAACTAGATAACCAAATACAAATAGCCCATAATGTAGAAATTGGCGAGCACACAGCTATTGCCGCTCAAACCGGTATAGCCGGCTCTACAAAAATTGGTAAAAATTGTATAATTGGCGGGCAAGTTGGTATTGCGGGACATATTACTATTGGTAATCGTGTAAAAATACAAGCACAATCTGGCATTGGTAAAAATGTAAAAGACGACGAGAAACTGCAAGGATCTCCTTCCTTTTCGTACACCGCTTTTAACAAATCATATGTTCACTTTAGAAATTTACCCAAAATTGTTGGTAAACTTAACAAACTTGATAAAGCTAAATAAAAATGGCTAAAAATAGTCCGAAGCAAAAAACTATTAAAAAAGAAATCTCCTTAAAAGGAGTTGGTTTGCATAGTGGTAAACAGGTTACACTTACCTTTAAACCTGCAGAAGAAAATCACGGTTACGCTTTTAAAAGAACAGACTTAGAAGGCTCTCCTGTTATACCAGCAGATGCAAATTATGTTGTAGATACCCAACGCGGTACTACATTAGAAAAAAATGGCGTTTACATTCAAACCTGCGAGCATGTTTTGGCTGCTTGTGTAGGTATGGAAGTAGATAATGTTCTTATAGAACTAGACCAAGCAGAACCGCCAATTATGGACGGTTCTTCTAAGTTTTTTGTAGAAGCTTTAGAAGAAGCAGGCTACCAAGAGCAAAATAGCCCTGTGGAAGAATATGAAGTTACAGAAGTTATTTCTTTTGCAGACGAAGAAACCGGAAGCGAAATTATTATAATGCCAGCCTCTGATTATCAAGTTACCACTATGGTAGATTTTGGCACAAAAGTATTGGGCACGCAAAACGCTTCTATTAAAAATATGTCTCAATTTAAAGAAGAAATTGCAGACTCGCGCACCTTTAGTTTTCTACATGAATTAGAAATGTTGTTGGAAAATGGTTTAATACGTGGCGGAGACCTAAACAATGCCATTGTATATGTAGACAAAGAATTGTCTGAAGATACGATGGAAAAACTCCGTAAAGCTTTTAATAAAGATAAAATTGCCGTAAAACCAAATGGTATTCTAGATAATCTTACCCTACATTATCCCAACGAGGCAGCGCGTCATAAATTGTTAGATGTTATAGGAGATTTAGCCTTAATTGGTACCAGAATAAAAGGCAAGGTGATTGCTAATAAACCCGGACATGGTATAAACACACAGTTTGCCAAAAAAATGGCTAAACGCATTAAAATAGAAAAGCGTAATAAAGTGCCTAAAGTAGATTTGGAACAAAATCCGATTATGGATGTTAACCAAATCATGAAAATGCTTCCGCACCGTTCGCCTTTTTTGTTGATAGATAAAATTTTCGAGCTTACAGATAGTCACGTAATAGGTAGCAAAAACGTGACGATGAACGAAGATTTTTTTCGTGGGCATTTTCCCGGAGCTCCGGTAATGCCGGGTGTTTTAATTGTAGAAGCAATGGCGCAAACTGGCGGTATTCTTATTTTAAGTACCGTTCCTGACCCCGAAAATTACCTAACCTACTTTATGAAAATAGACAAGGTTAAATTCAAACAGAAAGTAGTGCCGGGAGACACCTTGGTTTTTAAATGTGATTTAATTTCACCAATTAGACGTGGTATTTGCCATATGCAAGGCCAAGCATTTGTAAACGGAAAACTATGTGCCGAAGCAGAATTGATGGCACAAATTGTAAAATCTAAAGAATCCTAAATATATGAATCAACCTTTAGCCTACGTCCACCCGGGCGCAAAAATAGCTAAAAATGTGGTTATAGAACCCTTTACTACCATTCACAACGATGTGGAAATAGGCGAGGGAAGTTGGATTGGTTCTAACGTCACCATTATGGAAGGCGCCAGAATTGGTAAAAACGTAAACATTTTTCCCGGAGCAGTAATTTCTGCAATTCCACAAGATAAAAAATTTAAAGACGAAGAAACCGTAACCATTATTGGCGATAACACCACTATAAGAGAATGTGTAACCATTAATCGCGGTACAACCGATAGAATGAAAACCGTTATCGGGAAAAACTGTTGGATTATGGCTTATTGCCACGTTGCACACGATTGTATAGTGGGCGATAACTGTATTTTTTCTAATAACAGCACACTTGCCGGTCATATAACTTTGGGAGAGAGCGTTATCCTTGCAGGGATGACGGCCGTACAACAATTTTGTAAAATTGGCAGTCACGCTTTTATAACCGGTGGCTCTTTGGTAAGAAAAGATGTACCTCCTTTTGTTAAAGCAGGAAGAGAACCACTTTCTTATGTAGGAATAAACTCCATTGGTCTTCGCCGAAGAGGTTTTTCTACGGAAAAGATTAGGGAAATACAAGACATATACAGAATTTTATACCAAAAAAATTATAATAATTCCCAAGCAATTACCATTATAGAAGCAGAGATGGAGGCCACTCCCGAGCGAGATGATATTCTTCAGTTTATCAAAGACTCCAGACGTGGTATAATGAAGGGATATTTTTCAAATTAATTAAAATTATGGCAACAACTAGCGATATTAGAAAAGGCTTGTGCATTCGGTACAACCACGATATTTATAAAATTATAGAATTTTTACACGTAAAACCGGGAAAAGGACCCGCTTTTGTACGTACAAAATTAAAGAGTGTTACCACTGGTAAAACTTTAGAAAACACCTTTTCGGCAGGGCATAAAATTGACGAAGTGCGGGTAGAAACGCACAAATTTCAGTTTTTATACCAAGACGGAGACTTCTATCATTTTATGAATACAGAAGATTATTCGCAAATTAGACTGGTAGAAGCAGCATTAGATACGCCGGGTTTACTGAAAGAAGGTGAAATTGTAACGGTTTTAATAAACACAGAAGACGACTCGCCATTATCTGTAGAAATGCCCGCTAATGTAGATTTAGAAGTAACCCATACAGAACCGGGGGTTAAAGGCAATACAGCAACCAATGCAACCAAGCCTGCAACGGTAGAAACGGGAGCAGAAGTAAACGTGCCTTTATTTATTAATGAAGGAGATAAAATTAGAGTAGAAACAGAAAAAGGCACCTACAAAGAACGCTTAAAAGAATAGTTTGCATGCAATTTCCCCAAAAGCATACTTTAAAGCAAATTGCAACAATTCTCGATATCGAATATGTAGGAGAAGATGATTTTCCTATTTACGGTATGAACGAAATTCATGTTGTGCAAAATGGCGATATTGTTTTTGTAGACCATCCTAAGTATTACGACAAAGCATTAAATTCGGCTGCGACCGTAATACTAATCAATAAAAAAGTAGAAAAACCGGAAGGTAAAGCTTTATTGATAAGTGAAGATCCGTTTACAGATTTTAATAAACTTACCACTTATTTCAAACCTTTTGAAAAAGCAGATAAAGCTATTGCTTCTTCGGCAGAAATTGGAGAGAACACGCATTTGCAACCCAATGTTTTTATTGGTAATAACGTAAAAATTGGTAAAAACTGCCGTATTCATTCTAACGTAAGTATATACGACAATTCTATTATTGGCGATAATGTGATTATTCACGCCAATACCGTTATTGGGGCAGATGCTTTTTATTATAAAAATAGACCTAGCGAGTTTGATAAGTTAAAGTCCGGCGGACGCGTAGTTATAGAAAACGATGTAGAATTGGGCGCTGCGTGCACAATAGATAAAGGCGTAAGTGGTGATACTACAATTAAAGCCGGTACCAAAATAGACAACCAAGTACAAGTTGGTCACGATACTGTTATAGGTGAAAAATGCCTTATTGCCTCGCAAACCGGAATTGCCGGTTGCGTTGTTATAGAAAATGAGGTAACTATTTGGGGTCAAGTTGGCATAAGAAGCGATGTAGTTATTGGCAAGAAAGCTATTATTTTGGCACAATCGGGCATTAGTAAAAATTTAGTAGGAGACACAACCTATTATGGTTCTCCTGCGCAAGAAGCAAGGAAAATGTTTAAAGAAGCAGCAATGCTAAAACGTATTCCCGCATTGCTTAAAAAACATAATATTGTATGAGCATAGAAGAAAAAAACCTGGTCAAAAATTTTTTTGAATCTGATTTTTATAAAGATACAACGCAATTAGAAACCTATTTACACCCAAAGGTAATTGTAAATTGGAGTAGCAGCGCTGGTCACAACGTGCTAAACTATAACGAGTTTGCTGCAATGGCTACAGAGATGGGAAAATCTTTTGAAGCCTTAAATTGCGAAGTTACTCACCTGTTGCAGGAAAGTAATTTTGTAACCATACGGTTTAGTTACACTGCAAATACTATAGAAGAACCAGATGAAGATATTCCCATTGCTCATTTTATTGCAATTTGGGAAATTAAGGATCAAAAATTATACAAAGGTTTTGTAATGAGCCAGCCGGGCGAGGAAGACGTGACCAACCTGTTTTAATTTAATAAAAAAATAAGAAAATAATTTAGCCAACCTATTTAAAAAATTTACCTTTGTAGGGCAATAAATCAAGAGAAAATTATGAGTGTTTTAGTCGATAAAAATTCAAAAATAATTGTACAAGGTTTTACCGGTAGTGAAGGTACTTTTCACGCCGAACAAATGATAGACTACGGAACAAATGTAGTTGGTGGCGTAACTCCGGGAAAAGGAGGTCAAAAGCATTTGGGTAAACCTGTTTTTAATACGGTAGAAGAAGCGGTAAAAGAAGTTAACGCAGATACCTCTATTATTTTTGTACCACCGGCTTTTGCCGCAGATGCAATTATGGAAGCTGCAAACGCAGGAATAAAAGTAATTATTACTATTACTGAAGGTATTCCTGTTGCAGATATGATAAAAACTGCAGATTATATAAAAGATAAAGATTGTAGATTAATTGGTCCTAACTGTCCGGGTGTTATCACGCCGGGAGAAGCTAAAGTTGGTATTATGCCTGGCTTTGTATTCAAAAAAGGAAAAGTAGGAATTGTATCAAAATCCGGTACCTTAACCTATGAAGCTGCAGACCAAGTAGTAAAAGAAGGTTTAGGAATTACCACAGCTATTGGTATTGGTGGCGACCCAATTATCGGGACAACCACAAAAGAAGCTGTAGAGTTATTAATTAACGACGAAGAAACAGAATGTGTAGTTATGATTGGCGAAATTGGCGGTCAATTAGAAGCAGACGCTGCAAAATGGTATAAAGAAAGCGGTTCTAAAAAACCGGTTGTAGCATTTATTGCGGGAGAAACTGCACCGGCAGGAAGAACAATGGGGCACGCCGGAGCAATTGTAGGCGGTAGCGAAGATACTGCGCAAGCAAAGAAAAAAATCTTAAAAGAAAACGGAATTCACGTAGTAGATTCTCCGGCAGAAATCGGTAAAAAAGTTGCCGAAATTTGTGCATAATCTCTTTTTCGTAATAAAACAAAAAACCTTCTGAGCTTTTCAGAAGGTTTTTTTATGGTTTAGCTAAAGCTATATGCTTATATTTGAACAAAAGAATGCAAAAATAACCCAATAAATTATGAAACTCTTAGAAGGAAAAAACGCAATAATAACCGGCGCTAGTCGCGGCATCGGAAAAGGCATAGCAGAAGTTTTTGCCAACCACGGTGCAAATGTAGCTTTTACTTATAGCTCCTCTGTAGAGGCAGCAGAAAGTTTAGAAAAAGAACTAACCCAAAAAGGAATAAAAGCTAAAGCGTATAAAAGCAACGCCGCAAGTTTTGAAGAAGCCCAGAAACTTATTGAAGATGTTACGAAAGACTTTTCTAGCATAGATATTTTGGTAAACAATGCAGGTATTACCAAAGATAATTTGTTAATGCGTATGTCTGAAGAAGATTTTGATAAAGTTATAGAGGTAAACCTAAAATCTATTTTTAATATGACCAAAGCAGTGCAGCGCACGATGCTAAAACAGCGTAAAGGTAGCATTGTAAATATGAGCTCTGTAGTTGGTGTAAAAGGAAATGCAGGCCAAGCAAATTATGCTGCTTCCAAGGCTGGTATGATTGGTTTTTCAAAATCTGTTGCCTTAGAATTGGGCTCTAGAAATATTAGATGCAACGTAATTGCTCCCGGATTTATAGAAACAGAAATGACAGACAAATTAGACGAAAAAACCGTAGAAGGTTGGCGCAAAGCTATTCCGTTAAAACGTGGTGGCAATCCAGAAGACGTTGCCAATGCATGTGCGTTTTTAGGAAGCGATTTGAGCGCATACATTACCGGTCAAGTCTTAAACGTAGATGGCGGTATGCTAACTTAAAATAGTAATTTCTTTACGGAAAAATATACACGTTAAATTATCGTTTTATTTTTCTGTAATTAGCTTGCCAAAAATTAATTTCGTTTTAATTGTTTAAAGCTATTATCTATTGGTTGCAAGTGCAAGAATATTGTATCTTGCAACCAATATGATTGTGGGTCGTTTACAATCTTTTCCTAGTTTTCTATATGAGCATAAATCTTGTTCTACTATTAATTACCGCTTTTGTAGTTGCCATTCTTTTGGCAGGATTGCAATATTTTTCCGTAAAGAATACCAAACGAAAAAAGAATTGGGTGGTTTTATTAGGTTTAAGAACACTCACTTATTTTGCTGTTTTTTTACTGCTTATAAATCCGCAGTTTAACCAAAAAAGTTATACTATAGAAAAGCCAAATTTGGCAGTAGTGGTAGACAATTCTTCTTCTATAAGTGCTTTTAAGAAAACAGAAACAGCAGAAAAGATTTTTCAACAAATACGTTCTAACAAAGATCTAAAAGAAAAATTTTCTTTACAGAGTTTTCAATTTGACGCTAATTTTAAACAATATGATGATAGCTTAAGCTTCCGCGGAAGCCAAACGAATCTACACGCTCTTTTTAAAAATTTAAATGCCCTTTACGGAAAAGAAAATGCGCCGGCAATCATAATTTCAGATGGTAACCCCACTTATGGTAGTGATTTTATTTTTGAAGCCAAAAAATATAAATCTACTATTTATCCAATAGTTTTAGGCGATACAACAAGCTATCAAGATTTGCAGATAAAACGCATTAATGCCAATAAATTTGCTTTTCTGGATAATAAATTTCCGGTAGAAGTATTTATAAATTATAGCGGAGAGAAATCTGTAAATTCTAATTTTCGTATAAAATTAGGTCAAACTACCGTTTTTCAGCAGAAACTTAATCTGGGACCAAATAAACGTGCAGAAGTTATTCAAACGCATTTACCGGCAAAAAGCGTTGGTTTAAAAACCTATACAGCAGAAATAGAGACTTTACCAAACGAAAAAAACACAGAGAACAATCAACAACCTTTTGTTATAGAAGTAGTTGATGAAAGCACACAAATTCTATTGTTAAGCGCTTTTCCGCATCCGGATGTTGGCGCAATTAAGAAAAGTATATTACAAAATAAGCAGCGCCAAGTAGACCTTAAAACCCCAACAGATGCAATAGATTATAGCAACTATCAGTTGGTAATTTTATACCAACCCGGTGCAGATTTTAAAGAAGTTTATAAAAAAATAGAAGCTTTTAATTTGCCAACTTTTACCATTACCGGTCCTAAAACAGATTATTCTTTTTTAAATAAAATACAAGACGATTTTCAAAAAGAAATAAGCACACAAACAGAAAATTATTTACCAATCTATAACAACAGCTTTTCAAGCTTTCAGTTTGATAATATTGGGTTTGATGATTTTCCGCCATTGAGCGATAATTTTGGGGAAGTGACTTTTAAAAAAGCACACCAAGATTTGCTATACCAAAAGGTCAATAGTATAGAAACTCAAAATGCATTTTTAAGTGTTGTAGAAGATAATAATGTTAGACGTGCTTATTTATTTGGCGAAAATATCTGGCAGTGGCGTGCAAAAAATTTTAGAGATAACGATAGTTTTGAAACTTTTGATGCCTTTACGGGAAAACTTTTTCAATTTTTAGCTTCTAATACCAAACGCTCCCGATTACAGCTAGCTTACGAAAACTTTTATAACTCTGGCGAGCCAATACTTCTACAAGCAGATTACTTTGATAAAAATTACGTTTTTGACCCACGCGCCACTTTGCAAATAGAGCTTAAAAATAAAAATACTTCGCAAGAAACGAACGTACCTTTTATTTTACAAAACAAGACTTATTTAGTAGATTTGAGCAATTTGCAACCGGGAGAATATAACTTTACAGTTTCGATAAAAAATAAACCAATTAGTAAAAAAGGAAGTTTTAGTATTGTAGATTTTGATGTAGAAAAACAGTTCTTTTCTGCTAATACACAAGGTTTTAGAAAAATTGCAGATTCGCTTTACTATCCCAATTCAGTAGATAATTTAATAAATAATTTAACTAATAATAAAAAATACCAAGCTGTACAAAAAGAAGAAATTAAAAAGGCATCTTTAATAGATTGGTATTATCTTTTAGCCATAATTATAGCCTGCTTAAGTGCCGAATGGTTTATAAGAAAATATAACGGATTAATTTAAAATAACCACTATGAATAATTTACCTAAAATTGCTTTACCTGCTATTTTTGCAGGTATTATAATCATAATAATAATTTTTAAATCTACGGTCACTATTGGTTCCGGAGAAGCAGGAGTTTTATACAAAACTTTTGGCGGCGGAGTAGTTACAGATCAACCTCCAATGAATGAAGGTTTTCATTTTGTTGCACCTTGGAACGACGTTTTTGTTTATGAAGTAAGACAGCAAACCATAGACGACAGAATGCAAGTTTTAAGCTCCAACGGTTTAGAAATAAAATTAGACGCTTCTACCTGGTTTCAACCTACTTATGCCAGCTTAGGAAAATTACACCGAGAAAAAGGAGAAAAGTATATTCAAAGATTACTTAAACCAGCTGTACTTTCTGCGGCAAGAGCGGTAGTGGGGCGTTATAGTCCGGAGCAGTTATATGCCAGTAAACGAGAAGCAATTCAGCAAGAAATGTTAGAAGAAACACAAGATTTGCTTGACAGTCAATATGTGCAAGTAAACGAAATTTTGGTACGTGATATTTCTTTACCGCCAACCATTAAAGATGCAATAGAGCGTAAGTTAAAACAAGAACAAGAGTCTTTAGAGTACGAATTTAGACTTACAAAAGCGCAAAAGGAAGCAGAAAGACAAAGAATTGAAGCAGAAGGGAAAGCGCGTGCAAACACGATTTTAAGCAAATCGTTAACCGATAAAGTTTTGCAGGAAAAAGGTATTCAGGCTACCATAGAACTTTCTAAATCTAACAACGCCAAAACAGTAATTATTGGTACCGGAAAAGAGGGTATGCCAATTATCTTAGGAAATCAATAGCATAAAAAAATCACAAAAAAGTTGTAAGATTTATTTCCTTACTCTAGTTTTGTATTTATTATGAGAAAAAACTTTGTACATCATCATCATTCTTCTTGCACTCGAGCGAGCAGGCGATGATATGTGGTACAAAAACCTAATATAAAACCTAAACCCGTTTGAGTAATTCAAGCGGGTTTTTTTATGGATTCTTGCCGGGTTACTCAAACACAATTTTAAAATCAGATGACAAAAAGATTAAAAATTGCTGTACAAAAATCCGGTCGGTTGCACGAAGATTCTTTGCAAATTTTGCAAGATGCCGGTATTGTTTTAGAAAAATCTAAAGATCAATTAAAAGCTACCGCAAAAAATTTCCCATTAGATATTTTATACCTCCGTAACGGCGATATACCACAATATGTAAACGATGGCGTGGTAGATGTGGGTATTTTTGGTGAAAACCTATTGGTAGAAAAACGATTAAATTTACCAATTTTATTACAATTGGGGTTTTCTAAATGTAGTTTATGTGTTGCTATTCCTAAAGAGCAAAACTTTACGGAATTAAAAGATCTAAACACCAAAAAAATTGCTACTTCTTACCCCAATACCGTGCAAGATTTTCTAAAAAAAGAAAACCTCACAGCAGACTTACACACCATTAGCGGCTCTGTAGAAATCGCGCCAAATATAGGGTTGGCAGATGCAGTGGTAGATATTGTTTCTAGCGGAAATACGTTATTTAAAAACAATTTAAAACCGGTTTATACCATACTTAAAAGCGAAGCCGTTTTAGTGGCTTCCCCAAGTATTCCATCTATACTTCAAGCAACGCTTAACCAATTGGTTTTTAGAATAGAATCGGTTTTAAATGCGCGTAACTACAAATACATTTTGCTAAATGCACCCAATAAAAATATAGATCAAATAGTTGCGCTTTTACCCGGTATGAAAAGTCCAACTTTGCTGCCTTTAGCGCAAGAAGGTTGGAGTTCTTTACATTCTGTAATTGCAGAAGAAGATTTCTGGAACGTAATAAACGATTTAAAAAAAGCCGGTGCAGAAGGCATATTGGTAAGTTCAATAGAAAAAATGGTACGCTAAATGAAAATTTATAATAATCCTAATACAGAGAGCTTTACGGAATTAACTCAACGTCCCGAACAAGCGTTAAGCAATTTAATGCCCTTAGTTTCTACTATTTTTGACGAAGTAAAAGCCAAAGGAGACAAAGCTGTAGCAAAATATACAGAACTTTTTGATGGGGTACGTTTAAATAGCAATTCGGTTAATGCGCAAAACATTCAAGAGAGCGATAAAAACCTCAGCAAAGAATTAAAAGAAGCTATTAACCTTGCTTATAAAAACATTAAAAAATTTCACCAAGCGCAAAAAACAGAAACGGTAAAAGTAGAAACGATGCCCGGGGTGGTTTGTTGGCAAGAAAAAAAACCAATAGAAAAAGTCGGTTTATACGTTCCAGGTGGTAGCGCAGCTTTATTTAGCAGTGTTCTAATGTTGGGTATTCCCGCGCAGATTGCCGGCTGCCAAGAAATTGTTTTGGTTAGTCCGCCAACTAAAAAAGGAAAGTTAGCTCCGGAAATTGCTTATGCTGCCAAACTTTGTGGAATTACCAAAATTTACAAAGTAGGCGGAATTCAAGCTATTGCAGCTTTAACTTTTGGTACGCAAAGTATTCCTAAAGTATATAAAATTCTTGGGCCTGGTAATCAATATGTTACGGCTGCCAAGCAACTTGCAACCAACCATAAAGTTGCTATAGATATGCCCGCGGGACCGTCAGAATTATTGGTGGTAGCAGACAAAATTGCTAATCCGGCTTTTGTTGCAGCAGATTTACTCTCGCAAGCAGAGCACGGCGAAGATAGTCAGGTGGTTTTGGTAAGCACTTCTAAACGTCTTTTAAAGCAAGTAGAAACAAGCATGAAAAAGCAATTAGAAAAACTATCTAGAAAAGATATTGCTTCTAAGGCTTTAGAAAATGCAATTGGTATTTACTTTAAAACCCCACAACAAGCTTTAGATTTTATTAATAACTACGCGCCGGAGCATCTGAGTATTCAAAGTAATGACGAGTCGTTTTATCTAAAAGGTTTGCAAAATGCCGGCTCTGTTTTTATAGGGTCTTTAACTCCGGAAAGTGCCGGAGATTATGCGTCGGGTACCAACCATACTTTACCTACAAACGCTTTTGCAAAACAATATAGCGGCGTTAATTTAGATAGTTTTTTAAAAAGTATCACCTATCAAAAAATAAGCGAAACCGGTTTACAAAACATTGGTAAAAGCGTAGAAATTTTGGCGGAAGCAGAAGGTTTACAAGCGCATAAAAATGCCGTAAGCCTACGTTTAGAATCTCTTAAAAACAACCAAGATGCAGAGAAATAATTCTTTTAACTTAGAGAAATTGGTGCGTAAAAACGTTCAAGAAATGATGGCTTATAGTTCTGCGCGAGACGAATTTTCGACTGCCAAAAAGGATACTGTGTTTTTAGACGCTAACGAGAATCCTTTTCCTAGCAATTTTAATCGGTATCCAGATCCGCAGCAATATAAATTAAAGCAAATGCTGGCAAAACAAAAAGGAGTAAATCCAAGCCAAATACTCTTGGGAAACGGCAGCGACGAAATTTTAGATTTATTGTTTAGGGCATTTTGCGAGCCAAATTGCGACAACGTTATTTCCTTAGAACCTACTTACGGAATGTACGCGGTTTTGGCACAATTAAACGCTATAGAAAATAGAAAAATAACCTTAAAGAAGGATTTTCAGCCGGATTTACAAAGTGTTTTACAGGCGACAGATAACAAGACAAAAATTATATTTTTATGTTCGCCCAATAACCCAACGGGAAATTTAATTTCCGTAAAGTTTATAGAAAATCTGCTACAGGAATTTTCTGGTTTTGTGGTTGTAGATGAAGCTTATATTCATTTTAGCGAGCAAGATTCTTGGCTTAGCCGTTTGGCTCATTTTCCCAACTTGATAGCGGTGCAAACTTTTTCTAAAGCCTACGGTTTGGCGGGCATTCGTTTAGGTGTTCTTTACGCTTCCGCGGAAGCGATTGCGCTGTTACACAAAATAAAACCACCGTATAACATTACTAGTTTTACGCAACAAAAAGCTTTGCAGGCGCTAGAAAATTTAGAGGTAGTAGAAGAACAAATTGCTTTGCTAAAAAGCGAAAAAAACAGACTCGCCAAAGCTTTGTCAAAAATTAAAATGGTAGAGCAAGTTTATGCATCTGATGCCAATTTTATTTTGATAAAAGTAGATGATGCTACAAAACGTTACCAGTAATTAATTGAAGCAGGAATCGTGGTAAGAAACAGAACGAACCAGGTTTTATTACAAAATTGTTTGCGAATAAGCGTAGGCTTACCAAAAGAGAACGAAAAACTGATTAGCAGTTTAAAAAAATTAGAATTATGAAAAAAGTATTGTTTATAGATCGCGATGGCACTTTGGTACAAGAACCTAAAGATTACCAATTAGATGCTTTCGATAAATTGGTTTTCTATCCGGAAATGCTATACAACTTGGCTAAAATAGCTAAAGAATTAGATTTTGAATTGGTAATGATAACCAACCAAGATGGCTTAGGAACTTCTGCATTTCCTGAAAAAGATTTTTGGCCGGTGCAAAATTTTATTTTAGCTACTTTAAAAGGAGAAGGTATTGATTTTTCGGAAGTTCTTATTGATAAAACCTTTGCAAAAGATAATGCAGAAACCCGTAAACCCAAGACGGGAATGCTTAGCAAATACAAAAACAAAAATGCTTACGACCTAGAAAACTCCTTTGTAATAGGAGATCGCTTAACCGATATGGAGTTGGCCAAAAACTTGGGTTGCAAAGGTATTTTAATTGGTAATCATAAAGAGTTAGCTCTAAATGAAATTACTGTTTCAGAAAAAGAATTAGAGGCTTTTATTGCATTAGAAACCACTAATTGGGAAACTATTTATGGCTTTTTAAAATTAGAAGATCGGCAAGTAAGTTTGTCTCGCGATACCCAAGAAACACAAATTTCTATTCAATTAAACCTAGACGGAACAGGAAAAAGTAAAATTACCACGGGAATTGCCTTTTTTAATCATATGTTAGATCAATTGGCACGCCACGGCCAAATGGATTTGAATATTGAGGTAAAAGGCGATTTAGAAGTAGATGAGCACCATACTATAGAAGATACAGGCATTGCGCTGGGCGAAGTTTTTGCTGAAGCTTTAGGGAACAAAATAGGAATAGAACGCTACGGTTTTTTATTGCCAATGGACGATAGTTTGGCGCAGGTTGCGATAGATTTTGGCGGTAGGTCTTGGCTAATGTGGGAAGCCGATTTTAAACGCGAAATAATAGGCAAAATGCCCACAGAAATGTTTAAACACTTTTTTAAATCCTTTTGCGATGGCGCTAAAGCAAATTTAAATATTAAAGCCAGCGGAGAAAACGAGCACCATAAAATAGAAAGTATTTTTAAAGCCTTTGCCAAAGCCATAAAAGCAGCGGTAAAACGCGATCCCAACAAAATGATTTTACCAACCACCAAAGGACTTTTATAAAATGAAAATAGTTATTATAGATTATGGTGCCGGCAATATACAAAGCATTCAATATGCTTTAAATAGAATGGGCTTTAAGGCCGTTTTAAGCAAAGATCCAGAAGAGATTCGGCAGGCAGATCGGGTTATTTTTCCGGGAGTTGGCGAAGCATCTTCGGCAATGCAAAAATTAAAAGAAACAGCTCTAGACCAACTTATTCCGCAACTTACCCAGCCGGTTTTGGGCATTTGTTTAGGAATGCAACTTATGGGAAAGTATACCCAAGAAGGCGATACCAAGGGGTTGGGTATTTTTGATGTTGCTTTTAAAGCATTTCCGCCACAATTAAAATCGCCGCAAATTGGTTGGAATACAATTTTTAATTTACAATCGGCTTTGTTTCAAAACATTCCGGAAAATGCATTTACCTACCTCGTTCATAGTTTTTACGCGCCCGTAAATCCGCAAAGTATTGCGCAAACCAATTATGGTAAAAACTATGCAACCGCTTTTAAAAATAAAAACTTTTACGGCGTACAATTTCACCCGGAAAAAAGCGGAAAAGTTGGAGAGCAAATTTTGTCTAATTTCTTAAATCTAAAAATACAATGAGAATAATACCAGCTATAGATATAATAGACGGCAAATGCGTACGTCTAACAAAAGGCGATTATAAAACACAGAAAACATACAACGAAAATCCGGTAGAAGTTGCCAAGCAATTTGAGGGTTCTGGCATTACCTATTTACACGTAGTAGATTTGGATGGCGCTAAAAGCGGAAAAATAATTAATTATAAAACCTTAGAAGCTTTGACGTCTCAAACCAATTTAAAAATAGATTTTGGTGGCGGAATTAAAACAGAAAAAGATTCAAAAATTGCTTTTGAAAGTGGCGTAAATCAAATTACCTGCGGCAGCATGGCGGTTAAAAATCCTGACTTATTTAAAAGTTTACTGAAAATGTACGGGAAAGATAAAATTATTTTGGGTGCAGATATTAAAGAAAATAAAATTGCCATAGATGCCTGGAAAAACACTGCAGAAGTAGATTTTATTTCTTTTATAAAAACCTATTTAGAAGAAGGTTTGTCGTATGTAGTTTGCACAGATGTAAGTAAAGACGGTATGTTGCAAGGTCCTTCGCTTGGTTTGTATCAACAAATTCTTTCACAATTTAAAAGCATTAAGCTTGTTGCCAGTGGCGGAATAAGCAATTTAAAAGATCTGGATAAGTTGAAAGCTTTGGGCTGCAATGCTGCAATTTTAGGCAAAGCCATTTATGAGAATAAAATTAGTTTGCCGCAATTAGAACAATACATTTTAAAGCAATAAGTATGTTAACAAAAAGAATAATACCTTGTTTAGATATTAAGGGAGGAAGAACGGTAAAAGGCGTTAATTTTGTAGGCTTGCGAGACGCCGGAGATCCGGTAGATTTGGCTGCTTTTTATGCCGCAGAAGGCGCCGATGAATTGGTGTTTTTAGATATTTCTGCCACGCAGGAAAAAAGAAAAACCTTGGTAGATTTGGTGCATAAAATTGCGCAAAAAATAAATATTCCGTTTACCGTAGGCGGCGGCGTTAGCAGCTTAGAAGACGCAAGTAGGTTACTAAATGCGGGAGCAGATCGGGTGGCGATAAATTCGGCGGCGGTTTATAATCCGGATCTTATCAATAAATTGGCCAAAAAATTTGGTAGGCAATGTATTGTGGTTGCAATAGATGCTAAAATTATGCAAGATAAAAGCTGGAAAGTGCACGTTATGGGCGGTAAAAAAGCTACCACAATAGATTTGTTTAGTTGGGCAAAAGAAGTAGAGCAGCGCGGAGCAGGAGAAATTCTTTTTACTTCTATGAACCACGATGGCACCAAAAATGGTTTTGCCAACCAGGCTTTACAAAAAATGAACAACTTGGTAAATATTCCTATTATCGCTTCTGGTGGCGCGGGTAAGCCAAAAGATTTTTTAGAAGCCTTTACGGAAGGAAAAGCAGATGCAGCTTTAGCAGCAAGCGTTTTTCACTTTAAGGAAATTGAATTGCCCACGCTAAAACAATATTTAGAAGCTAACGGAATACAAGTAAGAATATAAAAACAAACTTATGAAAATAGATTTCAATAAAAATAATGATGGTTTGGTACCCGCAATTATTCAAGACGCAGAAACCCAAAAAGTACTTATGTTAGGCTATATGAACAAAGAAGCTTTCGCGGAAACCAAACGCCGAAAAAAACTTGTTTTTTACAGTAGGTCAAAAAAACGTTTATGGATGAAAGGCGAGGAAAGCGGAAATACTTTAGAATTACAATCCGTCAAGGTAGATTGCGATGCAGACACCTTGCTTTTTCAAGTAAAACCCAACGGACCGGTTTGCCACAAAAACACAGACACCTGTTGGAGCGAAGAAAATAAACAAGCCTTAGGTTTTGTGGGTGCTTTAGAAGAAACAATTCAGCAAAGAAAAAATACGCTTCCCAAAGACAGTTATGTTGCTTCCTTGTTTAAATCTGGAATCAATGCCGTAGCACAAAAAGTAGGAGAGGAGGCCGTAGAAATGATTATTGAAGCTAAAGATGATAAGCAAGAATTGTTTCTAAATGAAAGTGCCGATTTGTTTTTTCATTATCTCTTGCTTTTACACGCAAAGGGAAATAATTTTAATGATGTGCTGGAAATCCTACAAGAAAGACATAAGTCTTAAGTTTATTTGCTAAGTCTACAACATAAAAAACCGTAGCTTTGTAGCTAAAACAGCCCTATTATGCAACAAATTCCTGCTTCTGCTTTAGAATTTTTAAAGCAATTAAAAAAGAACAACAACAGAGAGTGGTTTGATGAACATAAAAGTAGGTTTAAAGAAGAAGAACAACAAATGAAGCTGTTTTACAAAACGGTAGAAAGCTTGTTGTTACAGCACGATAGTATAATAAAAACCAAAGCTTATCGTATTTATAGAGACGTGCGCTTTTCTAAAGACAAAACGCCTTATAAAAAGCATTTTGCTGCTAGCTTTACGCGGAAAAAACCCGAGTTGCGCGGCGGATATTACCTGCACATTCAACCGGGAAATAAAAGTTTTTTGGGTGTTGGTTTCTGGAATCCGGAAAAAGACGACCTGTATAGAATCCGTAAAGAAATAGAAATAGACGCTACTGAAATGCGAGCTATTTTGAACGGTAAAAATTTACAAAAACACTGGGGAGAAATAGAAGGGAAACGCCTAAAAACGAGTCCGCGTGGTTTTGATAAAAATCATCCCGATATAGATTTAATTAATTTAAAGCAATATATATTTACGCATACATTTACAGATAAAGAAGTCTTAACCCCTGATTTTGCAGAAACGGTAAACCAACATTTTAAAGCCATAAAACCTTTTTTTGATTATATGAGCGAAATTTTGACTACCAATTTAAACGGAGAATCTCTGATAGATTAATTTTTGAGTTATAATGCAACGTAAACGTTTTTATTATTTAATAGAATTACAATATTTAGGATTTAGGTACCACGGTTGGCAAAAACAACCCGATGTAAATACCGTAGAACGTATGCTAGATCGTACGTTAGCTTATGTTCTAAAAGATAGAAAATTTAAAGTAATTGCGGCTGGAAGAACAGACGCGAAAGTTTCTGTAAATCAAACTTTTGTAGAGTTGTTTTTAGAAAAAGAGCCTATAGATACCCAAGCGTTTTTTGAAGAGCTAAATTATAATCTTCCGCCAGATATCAGAGCGCTTTCCGTAAAGGAAACCAACAAAGATTTTAATATAATTCAAAGTCCGAAGTCTAAAGAATACTGTTATTTTTTTGCTTACGGAAAAAAGATACACCCGTTTGCAGCTCCTTTTATGGCTTATATTAGAGAAGATTTAAACATTGAAATTATGCAAAGAGCCGCAAAGCTGTTTGTAGGAGAACACGATTTTAAAGCCTATGCATTCAGACGAACACCAAATACAATAACCACCGGGAAAATAGAAGCTTGCGAATTGATAAAAAACAGTATGTATCAAGCAAATTTTTTTCCCGAAACATCCTATGTTTTAAAAATTAAAGGGGCTGGTTTTAAACGCCATCAAATTAGATTGATGATGGGTATTTTGATAGACTTAGGCCGTGGCGATATTGATTTAGATTTTGTAGAACAAACCTTAAACCCAAAAGAAGACATTCGCTTAGAACATATTGCGCCGGCTTCGGGCTTAGTTTTACAAAATGTAACTTTAGAAAATTAGAGTACTTGTAGACTTCTATTAAAATTTTGTTATATTAAAAGTATAAAATTGCTACTGCTTAAATTTTATCTATTTTTAGCTTAAAATTTTAGTTTGAAAGCATCTAATATAGCCAAATACAGCAGTTTATTTTTTACCATAGGTTTACTTCTTATTTTAACGATTTTATATTTTGTTTTGCCAGAATTTCAATCTTCTGTAAAAGAATTATGGGACGCATTATTGACCGGAGAACAAGAACGCATCTCTGAGGTAGTTAAAGGTTTTGGCGCTTGGGGAGTTGTAGCACTTATTTTACTGATGGTTTTTCAGATGTTTCTCGTTATTTTTCCCTCTTGGCTACCAATGATTATTGCCGCCTTGGTGTATGGGTTTTTTCCTTCTATTTTAATTTCTTCGGCAGGGGTTTTTCTTGCTTCTACCATAGGATATTCTATTGGGCACGGAATAAGCGAAAGTGCTTTAGAGCGCTTTATAAAAGAGAAAACATTTAAAAAATTAAAATTCTGGGTTTCTAATTACGGTTTTTGGAGCGTGGTTTTGTTTCGGGTTTCGCCATTTTTATCTAACGATGCCATTAGTATTTTGGCGGGTGGTTTGCAAATGCGTTATTTAAAATTTATTACTGCTACTATGTTGGGAATTATTCCCTTGGCAACCGGAGTAGCCTATTTTGCCCACGATATAGACCAATTAAAATCCGGACTTTATTGGATTGGTGGCGCGGGAATTCTTATTTATGCCGCCTTTGTCTATATAGATTACCGTAAACGGAAAAAGAAGGGATAGTTGATGAGTTGATGAGTTGATGAGTCAATTAGTTGACTGGTAAACTGGTAAATTAGTTAATGAGTGAATTGGTTGATTGGTAAACTGATAAATCGGTAAATTCGTGAATGAGTGAATTGCTGAATTGATAAACTGGCAAACTGTTTTTAAATTTCTTAAAAAGATAAAATCCGTAAAAAGAAATGCTTAGGGCTTACAGCTTAAAGCGTAAAACCTAAATCATAACCATTTTTTTCGTTTAAAATACCACAGCAAACCAAAGAAAACTAATAACATAAGGCCCCACACATAAAAGTAACCGTATTTTAGTTGTAACTCCGGCATATAATCGAAATTCATTCCGTAAATACCGGCAATAAAGGTAAGCGGAATAAAAATACTGGCCATAATGGTTAAGACCTTCATTACTTCATTCATTTTATTGGAAATTGTACTCATATACATATCCATTAATCCCCACGTCATTTCCCTGTAAATATCTATATTTTCTGCTACTTGGATGGCGTGATCGTGTAAATCTCTAATGTAACTTTTTGTGCGTTTTTCTATCAACTTATGGTTTTCGTTTTCTAGATGCACAATAACTTCCTTAATGGGAAAAGTAGCCTTTCGTATACGTATAATTTCTCGTTTTGCTTTTTGAATGTCTTGAGCAATATTCTCTTGAGATTGTTCTAAAAAAAGAAGATCTTCTAATTTTTCTACCCGTTCTGCAATATGTTCTACAACTTCAAAATAATTGTCTACAATAGCATCGAGTAGGGCATAGGCCAAATAATCGCTTTTAAAAGTACGCAGCCTTCCGGTCTTATTTTTTAAACGCTCCCGGATACCATCAAAAACTTCACTTTCAGATTCTTGAAAACTAAGAACAAAATTATGTCCAAACGCAAGGCTAATATGCTCTTTTACCAAGCTGTTTCCGTTGTCGTAATAAAGCATTTTTACAGAAATAAAAACATAGTCGTCATAAACCTCAATTTTTGGTCGTTGGCGTGTATTTACTACATCTTCTAACAAAAGTGGGTGTAAACCAAAATGCTTACCTAAGATTTCAATATCGTTGGTATGGGTTAATCCTACAAAATCTATCCAAGTAGTATGAGGCGTGTTTCTATAATCTAAAACCTCTTCGGTAGCGGTAAATTTTTGAAATTCGAGCATATCTTTATTATACTCAAAAACTTCTATTGCTTTTTCTTGGGTAGACTTTTCGCCCACATAAACCATTTTGCCGGGAATCTGGTTTACAGACGGATTTTTAAATTTGCGCCGTTTTTTCTTTTTTCTAATTTTCTTTATCATCCTTTATTCTTCTGTTATAGGAGCGTTTAAAACTTGCAAGCTATCTTTTAACTTGGTATTAATAATACCTAAAATACGCTTGTTTAAAACCGAATCTTTCTCTAAATATACCAAGAGTTCTTTGGTAGTAAAAACGCCAATTACAATACCTAAAAGTCTGTTTTTTAATTTGTTGTCTTTCTGTAAAGCGTTGTCTATATAGGCTAATTGCTTGTTGCTAGAAAGACTGTAAAATACATTTTTATGACTACGAATATAGTTTTTAAAAAAATATAGAATAATATCATTTTGCAATTTTATAATAGGTCGTAAAGTAGTGTTTTGAAAATATTCGTTTTCAGAAATATTCTCTTTTACCTTTACGGAAGTAATATGGGGACGTAGATTAGTAATATCTGTATCACGTTGTATCATTTCTTATGTTATCTAGATTTAGAAAGCTAAAAATCGCCTTTCATTTTTGTTTTCCGTAAAGTAAGATAGCAAATTTTTATTAACACAAAGACTACGTTAAATTCATCTTAATTTAAAATTACCTTGCTTTTAGATGTTTAATTTTAAAGTTAAAATTATAAAGATGATTACCACTATAAATCCGTATACGGGAGAAAAAATAGAAAAATTTAAAGAACTTACTAAACCCCAGATAAATAAAAAGTTAAAAAAAGCCGATAAAGCCTTTAGAAAGTGGAAAGAAGAACCTTTTTCGCGCAAAGAAGAACTTATAAAAAACTTGGGAAAAGAGTTACAAAGCAATAAAGAAAAATATGCTGCAGACATTACTACAGAAATGGGTAAACCCATAAGTCAAGCCATTGCAGAGATAGAAAAATGTGTCTGGCTTTGCGACTATTATGCAGAAAATGCTGCTAAACATTTATCTAAAGAAAAGATAAGAACAGAAGCTTACAGCTCATACGTACGCTACGATCCTTTAGGCGCAATTTTGGCCGTAATGCCTTGGAATTATCCTTTTTGGCAAGTTTTTAGATTTGCCGTACCTACTTTAATCGCAGGAAATGTAGCCTTATTAAAACATTCTAGTTTGGTAATGCGTTGCGCAGAAAATATAGAACAAGCTTTTAAAAATGCCGGCTTTCCGGAAGGTTGCTTTCAAAATTTAATAATAGGCAGTAAAAAAGTAGAGCAGATAATAAGAGACAAACGCGTAAAAGCCGTAAGCCTAACCGGAAGTAAACCTGCCGGAGCGGCGGTAGCTTCAACCGCAGCAGAAGAAATTAAAAAATCTGTTTTAGAGCTTGGCGGCAGCAATGCTTTGGTGGTTTTTGAAGATTGTAATTTACAAGAAACCGTAAAAACCTGTGTACAGGCCAGGTTTCAAAACACCGGACAGAGTTGTATTGCCGGTAAGCGCTTACTTATTCAAGAATCTATTATAAACGAGTTTTTAGAAGAATTTATCACACAAGTGCGCGAATTAAAAAGTGGCGACCCAAACGATGAAGATACTTTTATAGGCGTGATGGCCAGTAAAGAATTGGCTAAAGAACTGGAAGAACAATTAAAAGATTCTAAAGAAAAAGGAGCTAAAGTTGTTTTGGGAGGCAAGCGCAGAAAGACGTATTTTGAGCCTACCGTTGTTGTAAACGTTGGCAAAAAAATGCCATTGTTTAAAGAAGAAACCTTTGGTCCGGTAATAGGCGTTACGGCTTTTAAGACAGATATGGAGGCTATAGATTTGGTAAACAGATCTGATTTTGGCTTGGGCGTTTCTGTCTTTACGGAAGATATGGAGCGCGCCAAAGCTATGATACCGCAATTTGAAGATGGCGCCGTTTTTATTAACGAATTGGTTAAAAGCGATCCGCGTTTGCCTTTCGGCGGAACTAAAATTTCGGGTTATGGCAGAGAATTATCTCTACACGGCATACACGAGTTTGTAAACAAAAAAACCGTTTATATAAATAAATTTTAAGCGCTGAAGGCTTGTAAATTAAGCAACTACGATTAAAATGTAAATTTTTAGAATATTTTTATTTATCGGTAGTTGTAAAATTAAGAAGTATTAATATATTTGCAACCGCTAACAGCAATGGTCTCGTAGCTCAGCTGGATAGAGCACCTGCCTTCTAAGCAGGCGGTCCCAGGTTCGAATCCTGGCGGGATCACGAATAAATAACAAAGCCTATTTTTAAAAGTAAGTTTACTTAACTTTATAAAATAGGCTTTGTTATTTTCAAGGCGGAGCCTTCTCAGGATGCGCAGCAATCCTGGCGGGATCACGAATAAATAGCGCAATATGAAAAGACGCAAAGTAGAAACTTAAGCGTTTTTTTGTTTTAAACCTATTCAAGAAGTAGCCTTTATTCTATTTCAATAAAAAAACAACGCTAAAAGTCGGTTTCTGGATTTAATGAAGTTTTAATGAACTATCTATGGGTTATCTATGGAGTAGCTATGGCGAATCTCCAGCACAATTATTTTATAAAGTAACGCTAAAGGAACGCTATTATAAAAAATCAGAATTTTTTAGACGCTATACTTTTTTAGCCGCAAAATTTGATGAGATTTTAATACACTCCTAATACACTAAGTATACCGAAGCTATACTTAAACTATGCTTGAAGTATGGAGAAGAAAAACTCCAATTATTTCAATTCTATGTTTAAGCTACTTAGCAAAAAATTGTTACCTGAATTTTAAATGAGCTTTCGGTCTTGCAGATTTTCTAATTTTAAGTAAATTGGTGGCTTGATTTTGAGAATAAAGCATAAAACCAACTAACTATCTATTTAAACCAAATCCAATATGAAAAAAATCGTTAGCCTAAGCTTACTTTTTTTATTACCTATAACAATGCTTTCTCAAAACAGGTTTGGTGTTTTTGCCGGCGCTAACAATTCCACTTTAAGTGATGGTTTTCTGGAAAAAATTGGAGTTGAAAATGCGCTAGGTTTTCATCTTGGTGGCTTGTATGAATTGGAATTATCTGAAAAAATAACCTTGCGACCAAAGTTAATGCTATCGCTTCAAGGAGACAGAGAAGAAACCTCCGGAAATTATATAGATGCCAGTTCTATAGATTATAAATTGACTTATATAAACATACCGTTAAACGTTAAATTTTTCTCCAAGCCTTATATAATTGCGGGACCGCAAATTGGTATTTTAGCTTCTACAAAAAAAGCAGAACGCGATTTTGGCGAAGTAAAAAGCAATTTAGATTATGGTGTGAATTTAGGCGTGGGCTACGACTTTAAAAATATATTTATAGAACTTAATATGTACCAAGGTTTAGAAACTTTAATACATATTGAAAGCAGTTTAGGCCAAAGTGTAGAGGTAGATGCAACCAATACTGTCTTACAACTAAGTCTTGGTTATTACTTTAATTAAAGCTTCTTAAAATCGTGATAACTAGCCAAAATACAAAAAGGGAAATGACATTAAAAGAGTATATACACAAAAGAAATGGCGTGCCTCTTGGAAGCTCCAAGTCACTTCAAAATAATCTCTACCGTTCTTTAGGAGCTAAAAATTTCTCTACCTTTTGGAATTATTGGAATCCAATTTTTGGGTTTTACCTAGGCAAATTTATTTTTAAACCCTTAAAAAGATATTTTCCGGTTGCTGCTGCATTAATATTAACTTTTATCTTTTGCGGATTAATACACGACGCGGTTAGCTTTGCCGTTCGTGGTAAAGTTTCTTGGTTTTTCACCATTTGGTTTGCTCTTTTGGCAATAGCCGTTTTACTCACAAAATATTTCAAACATAACTTTTCTACCCAAGTATGGATAGTTAGGGCATTAAGCAATTTTAGTATTTTAGTCTTTTGCTTTCTACTCACTCTTTATGTTACAAAATTTTTTGGACTGCGATAGTTAAAGCGTTTATTTCTATACAATTTTATGTGATGTTTAATTTTTTGAGAGAAAATTGAAGTTTGTTATAGTTTATTTCTTTACTAAAAAAAGTAAAGAAAAAGTATTTATAAAAAGTTGGGTAGCCTTAGTTTTATTTATATTTGGTTTTTTCTTATTCTAACCAATTAATACCAAACAAAAGTGAATAAAATCTACCTTATTCTTTTAGCAAGCATTTTTTTATTGGCTGTTCAGGAGATGATACACTAAGCGTCCCGAGATGTTAACCTACCCTCTCCGCATCCAACACCAATTGCACTTTATAAAGACGGTAGATTTGGCGGTACCATAATAGTAGATTTTGAATAAAGTAGGTTTCAACCAAATAGACTTTTTTGTAAACTAAAACAATGCAGAACAACTATATAGAAGGACAAGTTTTTGAAAAGGAGAACTTTACGGAAAATAACCCGGAAAAAGCAGATTATGAGAATTGCAGCTTTATAAACTGTAACTTTTCTAATGCTAACTTATCGCAACTAAATTTTATAGATTGCCAATTTGATGCTTGCAATTTAAGTAATGTCAATCTTTACCAAACCAGTTTTCAAGACATATTGTTCAAAGACTGCAAAATGCTAGGTCTCAATTTTGAAAAGCATAATGCTTTCGGTTTTTCCATAAAGGTAGAAAACTGTCAACTCAACCACAGCTCATTTTATAAATGTAAACTCAGCAAAACCCAGTTTAAAAACTCAAATTTACAAGAAGTAGACTTTACGGAAGCAGACTTAAACCAAGCCATTTTTAGCGAATGCGATTTGCAAAACGCTATTTTTCAACAAACCAATTTGCAAAAAGCAGATTTTAGAACCTCGTATAACTTTGCTATAGATCCCGAAATAAATCAACTTAAAGCAGCAAAATTTAGTTTAGAGAGCCTTGGCGGATTATTAACCAAATATCAAATTGCGATAGAATAGCGCTTTAGTAACTTTTCTTGAAAATCAATCTTTCTACCTAGATTATAAAAAGATTTTAGAAGTAATTTTAGGTAAAATTTTTATGTTATAATATTTAGATAATCAAAATTTACTTCCGTAAAGATAAATTCTTTTCCTTATTTTTGGTTAAACCGAAATGGTGAAAGCTAATTAAAATAGTTTGTTAAATGGATTTTGTAGATTATTATAAAATATTAGGAATAAGCAAAAATGCTTCCGTAAAGCAAATAAAAAATGCCTACCGCAAGTTGGCCAGAAAATACCACCCAGATCTCAATCCGGATAACAAAGAAGCAGAACAAAAATTTAAAGAAATAAACGAAGCGCACGAAGTTTTGGCAAATCCGGAAAACCGTAAAAAATACGACAAATACGGCAAAGATTGGAAACACAGCGAAGAATTTGAAAAAGCCCAACAACAACAACAACAACAGCAACACTCACAACGCAGTTATACACACGCCGGCAGCGGGGACAGTTTTACAGACGATGATTTTTCAGACTTTTTTTCTTCTATGTTCGGTGGTGGAGGCAGAGCATCTGGCAGAAGTAGCAGAAGCGGTTTTAAAGGACAAGATTTTAATGCCGAGTTACAACTAAACTTAACAGATGTTTATAAACCACAGCAGCAAGTACTAACTGTAAATGGTAAAAAAATAAGATTGACTATTCCGGCCGGAATAGAAAATGAGCAAGTTATAAAAATTAAAGGCAAAGGCGGCGAAGGCTTGCACGGCGGTCCCAATGGCGATTTGTATATAAAATTTAAAGTAATAAATAACACTTCTTTTAAAAGAGACGGTCAAAATTTATATAAAGAAGTTGAGCTTGATTTATATACTGCAATTTTAGGAGGTAAGATAACCATAGACACTTTAGACGGAAAAGTAAAACTAAGCATTGCTCCAGAAACGCAAAATGGCGCAAAAGTGCGCTTAAAAGGTAAAGGTTTTCCAGCCTATAAAAACCAAAATAACCTGGGAGATTTATTTCTTACCTACCAAATAAAACTGCCTACTAATTTGAGTGAGAAAGAGAAGAATTTATTTAAAGAACTGCAAAAAATTAGAAATAATG
Organism: Haloflavibacter putidus; assembly: GCF_006546625.1. Classification (GTDB taxonomy): domain Bacteria; phylum Bacteroidota; class Bacteroidia; order Flavobacteriales; family Flavobacteriaceae; genus Mesonia; species Mesonia putida. The sequence continues at coordinate 81,875 of NZ_VIAR01000005.1, read as the reverse complement.
AATAAAGAGAAACTCATACAAATAGAAACGCTCTGTGTACATTATAAAATAGAATTTTCTTTTGTAGAAGAGCTGCAGCACAAGGGTTTATTGCAAGTAGTAGTTTTGGAAGAACGCCCGTATTTGCACCAAGATTACTTAGCAGATTTTGAAAAAATGATACGTTTACATTACGATTTAAACCTTAATACCGAAGGCATAGATATAGTTTTTAATTTACTGAAAAAAGAAATAGAACTTCGGGAAGAAGTAAAAGCTCTAAAAAACAAATTACGTCTATATGAGCAAAAGTAGGTTTTATAAATTTTTTAAAATAGCCTGCTGGTCTTCGGTAAACAGAAAATTAAACCATTTATAAATCTTTATGTATTTTAAAGCTCACACGATGTATTTATGTTATTGCATACTTTACTGAAATTTGTAGCACTAAAGCAATATTTTTATCGTTTCTCTCTTCATTCTTATATTATGCAGTCTTAAATATTTTTATCTCAAATTGTCAATCTTTTTGGACGCTTAATTACTTACCAAAATTTTTAAATTTTAGATGAGCTTTAAGATGCAATCTTTTTATAAACGGTTTAAAATGTTTAGTTTAAAACAAAAATAAGAAGAATGAAAAGGTTTGTTTTATTTTTAATTTTAAGCAATTTCGGTTTTTTTGTTAGCGCACAAGATAAAGCTACTAAGGAGGTTAAGCCTTTCGGCGGAAATAATCAAATTGCAAGAGTTCAAATAAATGCAAAAAATACTAAAGAAATAAACATGAAAAAGCAGCAAGCATTAAACTCAACCGATAAAAAGTTTTTAGAAAAATGTGTAGGATTGGCCAGAGAAGCTTACCAAGCAGGCGATAGTCCGTTTGGGTCTGTTTTGGTAGATAAAAACAATATGGTTTTGGCAACGGCCCGCAACCGGGTTAATGAAAAAACGGCAATGGCACATCCCGAGATAGAATTGGCGCAATGGGCGTTAGATAATTTAAATAAAGAAGAACGCCGCAACGCAACTATGTATACCAGTGGCGAGCATTGCCCAATGTGTGCCGGCGCGCACGCCTGGTCGCAAGTTGGTAGATTGGTATTTTTAAGTTCTGCCCAACAATTAAAAACTTGGCAAGAAGAAGCAAATATGCCGGAAGCACCAATAAATTTTATTCCGTCAAGAGAAATTATTAAAAACGTTGCCATAGACGGTCCTTATGATGGAGAACTTTTAGAGGAAATTAAAAAATTACAGTTTGCCACTTTCAGTAGAGAAAAATCAAAATAAAGCTTAGTTAATTACTTATATTTCAAAAAACAGTCTTTAAAGAGTCGGTTTTTATTTATTCTGCAAAAATAGAAGCTCTTTTTGCTTATAAAACTTGCTTTTCTTTAAATAATGTGTTATAATACGGCAATAATGCTTGCTGTAAGCAGGTTTGAGGAAAAGAATTGCGAGCAAAAATTAAATAAAAATATTTTGAAGAAAATCGTTATTTACTTACTACTACTATTATTATTTACTGCGAGTTGTGGTACTTATAATAATGATAAATCGAAGCAAAACGCTGCTCTCGAAAACAAACGTAATTCTTTAGATTATAATGTAGTTCTGCCTGAAACCTGGGAAGCTTTTTTGGATATACACGACGCGGTAAGCTTTAGACCTGCTAACCAGAGTGACATTACAATTCATTTACAAAAAATATCGCCATCCAAAAATAAAAATAGACCATTAGTGGTTATTGCCGAAAAGAAAATTAAAAATAGAAGTGCTTTTATAAAGATGCTTTCGGTAAAAAGGGAAGTAAAACCATCTAAATTTGGAGATACTTATTTTACTGATGGCAGTTATAAATTAAACTCAAAAAAATATAGATTAAGAGAAGTATATTTTACAACTAATAAAAATTATTACTGTTTTAGTTATTCTGCAGAAGCATCAGCGTATTCTAAATACCTAAGTGATGCCCTATTAATATTTGAAAAACTAGAATTTAAAAAATCATAAAATTTATGGGTATTTTGAAGTCATTAAAATCAAAATAATATTTTGATAAACCGATTTGTTACAATTAAGAATTGTTAGATTTTCTAATTGTATAAATCTTATAAAAAGAATCGTTCGGTGTAAACAAACTTTTTTCTGAAGTATTTGTTTAAGCAGTAGGAAAAAATTCCGTAAAGCTGCACTTCTAACCGACGCTTACGAATAGTATATATATTTATAGTTTAACGTCTTTTGCAAAAAGGCATAAAAAATTATTGCATAATATGAAAAATAAACGAATAGGAATTATTGGAGCAGGACCAAGCGGTTTGGCACAATTAAGAGCTTTTGAAGCATTGCAAAAAGAAGGAATAGAAACCCCGGAAATTGTATGTTTTGAAAAACAAAGTAATTGGGGCGGTATGTGGAACTATTCCTGGAGAACGGGAGTAGGGAAATATGGCGAGCCGGTACACGGTAGCATGTACAAATATTTGTGGTCTAATGGCCCAAAAGAATGTTTAGAGTTTTCTGATTATTCTTTTGATGAACATTTTAAAAAACCGCTATCATCTTATCCGCCAAGACCGGTTTTATTTGATTATATACAAGGAAGAATTAAAAAAAGTAATGCCAGAGATTACATTCGGTTTGATACAACTGCGCGCTGGGTAAGCTTTGACGAGAAAACCAAAAAGTTTACGCTTATTTTAGATAACCTAAAAGAAGACGAAACCTACGCAGAAGAATTTGATTATTTGGTAGTGGCATCCGGACATTTTTCTACGCCCAATATGCCTTATTTTAAAGGAATTGAAAATTTTCCAGGCGGTGTAATGCACGCGCACGATTTTAGGGGAGCAGACCAGTTTAAAAATCAAAAGCTATTATTAATTGGTAGTAGTTATTCTGCAGAAGATATTGGCGTACAGTGCTATAAACACGGTGCCAAATCTGTAACGCTTAGTTACCGTAGCAACCCGATTGGGGTAGAGTGGCCAGATGGTATTAAAGAAGTGCCATTGTTAAAATATTTTGATGGTCAAACCGCGCATTTTAGCGACGGAACTTCAGAAGATTTTGATGCCGTAGTAATGTGTACGGGTTACCAGCATAAATTTCCGTTTTTACCGGACAATATGCGTTTAAAAACCAAAAACAATCTTTATCCGGACCAGGTTTATAAAGGTATCTTTTTTAACGATTTACCACAGTTAATTTACTTGGGGATGCAAGACCAATATTACACCTTTAATATGTTTGATGCACAAGCTTGGGTAGCGCGTGATTATATGATGGGCAATTTAGAATTGCCAAGCAAAGAAGAGCGCAGAAAAGATATGGATGCCTGGTTATACCGCTTAGGCGAAATGGAAAATTCTTTAGACGCCGTAGATTTCCAGTCGGCTTATATTAAAGATTTATTGGCTTTATCAGATTATCCAGACTTTAACGTTGATAAAGTAGCCGAAATGTTTAAAGAATGGTTACAAGACAAAGAAGATAATATTTTAACCTATCGCGACAAGACGTTTAAAAGTGTGGTAACCGGCACACAAGCCGTAGAACACCATACCGATTGGATGAATGAATTGGACGATAGTAAAGAACGTTACCTTGCTTTTGACGAAGAAGTAGAAGAAATAGTTAACGAAGAAGCGGAATAAAGGTTTATAAATAATCACCCATTATATAGCCGATAAACAGCTTAAGGTTGCTAAAATCTTAGGTTGTTTATCGGTTTTTTTTAGGAAAAAAATTTCCGTAAAGCTATTTTAAATTGTAACAATTGCTAAGGATTTTCTGATGTCCAAAAAAAATTAAACATTTTCTTGCCGCGTTAAAACTTTGGTAATCTTTTTGATTAAAGTATAAAATAGCTTCTTATTTTTTATTTTAGTACAGAAAAATTTAGATTATGTTTTATATACCCGCCTTCTTGTTTTTTATTTTTTTAGCGAATCCATCTGTAGAAAATAAGTCTACTACAGATAATAATCCAATTTTAGAAATACAAATAGATAATATAAAAGAAAATAAAGGTAAAATAGAAATTGGTGTTTTTAATACTGGCGATAGGTTTTTAGAAGCAGACCAAGCCTATAAAAACTACAGTATAGAAGTTAAAAATAAAAAAGCAGTATTGGTAATAGAAGATTTGCCTGCAGGAAATTATGCCATTTCCTTATACCACGACGAAAATGACGACGACAAATGCAACCGAAATTTTATTGGTATTCCCAAAGAACCCTATGCTTTTTCTAATAATGTAAAGCCAAGGTTTTCGCCGCCTTCATACGAAGATTGTCAATTTGAGTTAAAAGAAAATACACAAATGAATATCTCTCTAATTCATTAAAAACAGCTTCAAAATAAAAATTTATCACTTTCGAGAACAAGCTCTGAAATCTTTAATATAGGCAAGTCTTGGAAATTTGGTTCAAGCCTCTCTTTAGTCTTATTTATTCAAACAGAAAAAGAAAATTAAATTCTTGTTAATAAAAATTATTGCTAAATTCTCCTTGTTTTAAGTTTTACCTTTGCAAAATCTAAATTTTAAGTAGTTCTCCCATAAGTGGTTTTCAGTTGTATGTATTTACTGTACAGCGGTTTAATGTTTCGGTCAACAAGCCAAACTTGTTTTCCGGTTAAGTCGGCAGTTTTTATAAACAAGGCTTTCTTATTGGCTACTTTTTAAAAATTACAGTATGCAGGCTTTTTACAAAAATAAATGGTTTTTACTAATAATAATGGCTTTGACTTGGGGCAGCTCTTTTATTCTTATAAAAAAATCTCTACCTGTTTTTTCTCCTTATCAAATAGGAGCATTTCGGGTGGGACTTTCCGGATTAATTTTGGTATTTATCGGGTTACCCGCTTTACGGAAAATGAAATTGCGTGACGCCTTATGGGTAGCGGCAGCCGGATTTTTTGGTAACTTTTTACCTATGTTTTTATTTCCTATCGCACAAACGCAAGTTAGTAGTTCTTTAGCTGGAATAATCAACAGTTTAGAGCCGGTTTTTGTGTTGGTTTTCGGGTTTTTATTTTTTGGAATACGCAGTAAAACCATTCAGGTTATTGGCGCTGTTACCGGGTTTATTGGTGCCGCAACACTTTTATATTTTTCAGAGAAAACGACGCAAGAAAGTCAGTTGGCGTATACGCTGCTAATGGTTCTTGCTTCGGGTTCTTATGCCGTTTCTGCGCTTATAATCAAGTTAAAACTGCAAGAAGTAAAATCTATTCATGTTTCGAGCAGTGTGTTTACTATTTGGATGTTTCCTTCTATTATAATTCTTATTTTCTCCGGATTTTTTGGTATAGAATACAATGCAGAAGCTTATAAAGCTTTAGGCTTTTTAAGTATTTTAAGCATTTTTGGAACGGCAATAGGTATTATGCTTTTCTATAAACTAATTCAAGATACGTCTGCAGTTTTTGCCAGTACGGTTTCCTATTTATTACCGGTTGTAGCGGTTATGTGGGGAATTTTAGATGGCGAGCAATTTACCATTTGGTATCTTCTTGGCGCCTTGCTTATTTTAATAGGTATTTATTTAATTAGGGAAAAGAAAAAGAAGCCACAAGTAACGCCTAGATAATTTTGCTTCGCTTTAGAAAAGAATTTTATAAAAACAATTGATTATTAGGTTTTTAGGTGAAGTTTTTCTTTACGGAAAATTAAAAGTTTAAGTACTTCTCACTTTACGGAAAAAAGCTTTAAATTTCTGGTTAATCTTCGGTAAAATTGCTTGAAGTAAACAAGGGTTTATAACTATCTTTGTAGGAAAATAGCTAAGCTTAAAATCTTATTGCCTTATGGCCGAAATGCTTTTTAATCCGTATCAAGAATTGATTTTTGACAATCAATTTTGCTTTCTTACCGGTACTTTAACCACAGAAAAGATGACTGTCTTTCCAAAGTGGTTAATGCAACATTTTAAATTGGAAGAAGAGAAAGTTGAAATGATGGATAAAACAAAAACCTATCATTACCAAGATCTGCAATTACCTTGTTCCACGGAAGTGAAAAAAGCTTTTTTAGACTTAGATGCAAAAGTAAAAGTTGCTTACGATAAGGGTTATGAAGGAATGGCCGCTTTAGAAGAGGAAGATTTGTTTTTATGGACGGGCAGAATCGTGTACGGCTTGCTGTATTACGAAATGCTTTACGAAAGAGATACGCAGCTAAAAAAAGGGAAAGATTTTCAGCTTTCTTTACACCTTAGAGATAGGTTTGGCAAATTTCATTTAATGCTGCAATCTATTATAGAACCGGTAAAATTTGTAGGAAAAAGACCGTGGAGCATTGTTGTGTTTCCACTAAAATATTCGGCAGATATTTTTAGCTATCGCGACGATCCTATTAGTTTGATGTTTTCTTTTGGGGTAAACGGTTTTGGTTTTATAGCGTGTTTGCAAGACAACGGGATAATAAAAGAAAATCAAAAAGAAACTTTAGAAAAAATGAAAGATCACGTGTTGCATCCCATTCAGTTTGAGGAGTTGTACGCCAGATTTCATTATTTAGATTATATAATGCAGCATAAGCCACAACAAAAAATTGAGAATACCGATAACGGAATTAGTATAGAAGCTATACAACCCGAAAAGTCTACCGATGAAGCTATTTTTGGCTTATGGAATGACGATTTATTTGCACAATTGTTGGCTAATTATTGGCAGGTTTACGGTATTGAACGGGAAAATATTTTACGCTTTCAAAAACCACCACTTAGCTTTTTGGAAAATCCGTATACCAAAGAATTTATAAACCCGGAAACGATTAAGCTGCCGTTTTAGTGATAGTATTGAGTAGTTAGTATTGAGTATTCAGTATCGAGTATAGAGTAGTTAGTAGTTGAGAATTTTAAATTTTCCCTAATCCCTGATTTCAACGCTTACAGCTTCTAATCAAAACCTTCGTTCAATAATTCGTTTGGGTTTTAGATTTGGATTGGTAATTATTTCAAAATTTATCACACCAAGTATCAAGCCTTCTTCGGTAATAACATCTACCTTCCATAAACCGGGTTTTATATTTTCCTTAAAGGTATAACCGCGGTACCCGGCATCTCTACCACCTGTTATTTTGTAGTCTATACGGTCTGCAACCTGCCATTCATCTGTTTTTTTATTGAAATATTTCCAGCGGTGCGCAACAGATTTTTTAATTTCGGTTGGGGCGAAAATAGACGTAAAAACAAAAACTTTTTCTCCGGGTTGGTGTATAAATTTAAGTCGGTGATCGCGCCAAAATATATACCAATCGTCGCGCTCGTAGGTTACAAAATAGTTATTGTTTTCTTTTCTTATCTGATGTGCTACCATTCCAGATTCTAAAGCCAATGGCACGGGCGGAATAAGATTGGTAAAATAAAAAAGGTTTATACTTATGTACATTGCCACGATAATGCCCAAAAGTTTGGTAATGCGTATTTCTAGACGTGTACTGGGACTTTTGGCATAAATAAAACTTATTAAAAAAAGCGTAACGCCAAGGCTAATTAACCCCGAAACAATAAAAACCGTTGTATTCATTTCCTTTATAAAAACCGGAATCATAAACGTAAAAAAGGTAAAATTGACAAAGAAATAAATGCTGAACTGTAAATATTTATTAGAAATACGCTTTTTTAGAAATTCGTTTGCCAGCAATAAAGCCACTAAAATTATAAAGAAACTTATGGTTTTGGATAACGAAACACTTCTGGCAAAATAAATAACATAAGCGCTGGAAAGTCCGCCAAAGAAAAACTGAATAGCCAGCGGAAAATAAAGTTGGTATTTTTCTAAAAACGTATTTTTCCATTTGCCGTCATCCATCAGGTTATAAAGATAAAGCGTAACCGATAAAAGCGTCATATGCAAACACAAAACAGATAGGTCGTACACTCTGTCAATTCGCCCCAGGGTTAAACTATCAAAAATAAATCCACCAATAAAGAAAAGTACCGGTAGATATTTTTGATGCCTACGGATAAATTTACGGAACCGGCTATTTTTATAGCGTTTTAAAGTGTTGTTCATAGTCTTTACGGAAGAAGCCGAAAAGTATAAAAAATATAGGATTTTAAGAACAAACGCTATGCTAATCTTTTTCTCGATACTAAATTTGTTTCGCTATCGCTTCACAAATTTCACTCGAAAACCGTATTTTTACTGATTAGCCAGTCAACGAGTTAACCAATTCACCAGTCAACCAATTACCGCTTTATGAAAAACAAACAACGGGATTCTGAATAAAATCTTTCCTTCGTCAGATTTTTTCAGAATGACAGGTTTGGGATGTTTTAGGAACTAGTTGAAATTACTATTGCATTTTCTTAGATACAATATTTGTTTCGCTATCGCTTCACAAATTTCACTCGAAAACCGTATTTTTACTGATTAGCCAGTCAACGAGTTAACCAATTCACCAGTCAACCAATTACTGCTTTATGAAAAAACCCATTTATAATTTCTTTACGGAAGATCACCGACGATTGGACACACTTTTAGAAAAAGCCACAAAAGATCCGGATAATGTAGACAAAGATTTATATAGAGAATTTAGAATTGGCTTATTGACCCATATAAAAATGGAAGAAAAAGTCTTGTTTCCGGCGGCCAAAATAGCAAATGGGGGAGAGCCTTTACCAAATTTTGAACGATTTAGGTTAGAACACGGCGCTATAACTACTTTAATGGCCGTACCGCCAAATAAAGAATTGTTAAAAGTATTGGGGCACGTTTTAGAAAAACACGACGAAGCCGAAGAAATTAAAGGCGGTATGTATGACATCTGTGAAAACCTAACCCAAGGCCAAACCGAAGAGATATTAGAACAACTCAAAAAAGTAACTCCGGTACCGGTACTTGAGCCAAACGCTTCTCCCGCGGTTTTAAAAGCCGCCAAGCGTATTTTAAAAAGAGCCGGTTATGATTATGACGGAATTGTGGCGAGGGTTTAGGTCTGTTTATACTGTCTATTAAAGTGTAATTTTCAAATTGAGGCGAAAACCGCTATTCATAATATCCCATATTATGTAGGAATCTAATAGGCTATTGTTTAACGAATTTCAAGTTTTGCTTGAAGCCATTTTTATTTTCAATTGTCAAAAAATATAGTCCACTTTTTAAATGACTAACATTTAATGAAATATTGGAATTAGCTTTTTCTATGGCTTCGGATTTAACTAGCTTACCGTTTATGTTAAACACATAGACAGCAACATCAACTATTGAGTTATTTAAATTTTTAATGTTTAAGACCTCTTCTGTCGGATTAGGATAAATTCTAAACGTATTAAAATATAAATCTTGGGCAGATAATAATACACTATTATATACTGCCCAGTCCCCCTCGCCGTTTGTGATGGTGAGTTGTAAGTAATCATTAACGGATTCTATGGTGTAGGTGAAGGGGTTTTTTGAATTTTCATGACTAAAAAAATAAATTGAATTATGTAGATTCATAAATTCATTTTGTGGCGGATTACAAACGCCTATTAGCACTATCCAAGGTTCAATATCAGACACTGTAAAGTTATCTGCTGATATTTCTACATAATTGCTTAAACACTCATCACAACTGGGGTAGCACAAATATATCTCATCATTACTAAAACTTACTACTATGATGTGTTCTTCTGGAGGTTGAAAAAATATTTCTCCATCCAATTCACCAGTTACAAAATACCAATTATGGTTAAAAATCTCAGTGTCTTGTGCATAAAGTCCCCCTCCACCCCCTCCAAAGGAGAGGAGCAAGACAACTAATGAGAATAACTTAACAAGTTTTATTTTTATTTCTATAAGTGTTTTCATAACAGTAATTATTTATTGTTTAATTAAATTTTTAGATTCTTGTATTTCTCCGTCACAAACCAAAACGATGGAATAAAGCCCAGAAGCGAAATTGCTAAGGTCTATGGTATGCGAGAATACTTGGGGGTCAATAATGTAATTGCTGGTGTTACCCGTGTTTTGATGCACCACCATCACATAAGCCGAGGTGGCATCTGTTGCCAAATAGTTTACCGTTACTTGTGCGGTGGCGGGATTTGGTACAAGGGTTTCAATGCGGTATGGGTTTACCTTTATTTCTGTCTCGTCATAATCTTTTAAACCGTCTAAGTTAGAAATAACCTCTAATTTATACTGTTGGGTAAATTGAGGTGATACGGTAATTGAGGTTCCCGTATGTATCAAATTACCGTGCACATCATACCAATTATAAACGGCGTCTTCATTAATCTCAGAAGCTTCAAGGGTAACGCTCTCACTGCGATAAATTTCTTTATTGTTGCCGGCATCTGCAGTAAAAGTTGGGCGGGATTTTTTTCTTATTTTATAGGTTTCGCCACCAGTAATCTCGCCGTTTGACAGGTCTTTTTGAAAAACGTGGTAGGTGTATTTATGTTTGTTGGAAAGCTCTTTTGTTAAAAAATTAAAAGTTAAATAAAGGGATCCAAGCTCATTAGGTGCAAATTGAATGTTGTCAATGAGTGTTACAGTATCAGTTACAATTATTTTCTTGGGGTTGTGTGTGGTTTTAAAATGAGAACCCTTTTTATTACCTCGCTCCCAAGCGGCGTATAAAATATCGTCCATTTCAATACCAATTTCAGCTTCTTCAAAAAGTTTTTTTCCATTTACATTAGGTCTGTCTGTTTGGTCAACTACAAGTTCTAAACTGTAATTTTTTGATTGAGAATATGGATTACTCACAGCAACCACGCCCCCGATGGCGGGAGTGTTGGGGTTAACATCAATCACTGTGGTGTTTTTCCAGCCAATATTATTGTTGTTCATTACATTAGAAGTAATCACCACATCGGTTTCTTCATTGGTCATAGGGTCATCATTAGATTCAATGCGGGCCAATAAACAAAAGTGCCAAGGATTGGGATTTAAATCAATATAATCTTGAGGATTGGGTACCATCCATTCAAACTCAAGAACGGCTTCTTGACCGGGTTGTAAGGATGGAATGGTAAGAGAGCCCACTTCTCCGCCCAAGGGAACATTGTTCCCTACAGTTAAGGAGCCATCCCAAGGAGCGGGCCAACTTAAAGCGGTATTGGCTTTTGACCAATAGAGTTTTAACTGCTCATTGCCAGAAGACGTTACACAACTTCTATTGGTTACCCTTACATTTACAAAATTAGGGTTTACCGGGTCATATTCAGGGTTTTGATGCACATCAATATAGCTTTCTCCAGCATTGTTTCGTACCCAAATTTCAGAACTATTCCACATCACATTGCCTGTATTTATATCTGGCTCAACGCCATAATCTACCATAGAATTGCGAACCATTAAATCCAGCTCTCCAATGTAGTTAGGGTCGTCCATACATTTGGCAGTTAATACAGCTCTGTAGGCGTTTACCCGCCCGCTGCCTAATTGGCCAACAAATGGTTGGTTCCAAGGGATGTGGTATATATCATCGGTAGTATTAATAATGATGTCTTTAGCCTGCTGAGCGGTTAAATTTGGATTGGCTGCAAAGACAAGCGCTGCTATTCCTGTAAGTAACAATGGGGGCAGTTGGAGAGGTCGCGGTCTTTGTATTATAAGTTGAAGTCCAAGGCTCTGTGGTGTCATCAATCTTAATTCCTGTTAGTAACTGCCCTGGAGCAGTAACATCTAGATTTGCCCTAAGGTTATGGCTAAAAGTATTAGAGATATCCGGTCTAAATAAATATACATCTTTCCAAGACCTGTAGTATCCAGGTACTGTGCCGCCACCATCTATTATATCGTGATAGTAAGTAGGTGCTACACGATGTCCCACCGTTGTAACGCCTATAGTTGCAGCATAAGAAGCAGGGTAATAAAGGGTATTTTCTGGGCACGGCCCATTGCCCCCAGCGGCTACCACCAAATAGCCTTGATCTAACAAATCTTGGTATTTCAATGAATCGGTTGGGCTAGGGTTATACCTACAACCGCCCCAACTGGCATTAATTACCCGTATCTCCGGTATTTCCATAACAAGAGCTTCAATATTAAAAAGATGTATATCGGGCGAAGAGGCAATCACAGCTTCTGGTGCAACAGAAGCAATGCCCATATTATTATTGGTGTTGGCAACAGCCATGCCTGCTGTAGCAGCACCGTGAGTATTATTTCCTGGATAAGGGGGTACATCTAACTCATAAATTACTTTACCAACCAAATCTTCATGATAATTAATCTTAGCATCAGACCAACCAATTATTTGCCCTTCCCCTCTAGTGATCGTCCAAGCCAATGGTGCTCTTATTAAATCTAAAGCAGTATTTCTCCCTCCTGTTACAATGTCCTCAAAATCATCAGGTAAAACTGTAAAAGATGCTGATGATTCTGTAGCAAGCTCTTCATTAAAAAAAACTTGCTCTATACGTACGACATCATGCCTAGAAGCTAATTCACTAAGTGAAACCCCTTGAGTTATAGAAACCAAGTAAATCCTATCTAAAACAGGGTTTAAATTGTTATGAAATGCCCTCTCAAAAGTATAGATAGGTTTCGCATTTAAAGCCATAGCTAAATCTGCATTTTGCATAGAGAGTGTCAAGGTCTGGTCTGCGTTCTGTGCTTTTTGGAACTGTTGAGGTACGTATCCTTCTTTAAATTCAACATAATAATAATCAAGTTCTTGACCATAGATGTAGGGAGTCGATACTAATAAAGTGAACAATAAAATAATTTTTTTCATAACTCAAAGTATTTAAAATAATCGCATCCTATTTTCTGTAATTAGGATGCTTGCAGTATTGCCTTTTAGAGTTTCTTTTGTTCTATTTCAAAATTGTAATATTAATTTTGTTGTATAACTGCTTATAAAAGCAAATATAACTATTTTTTAAAATTTTAACATAAATAAAACGATTTTACTGCTCTTGTCTTTAATAGTTTATGAATTATAAAAGAAAATGCTTGCGGTTTGGCAGATAAAATAATAGATTGGAGCAATTGATACAAGGATTAGAATGCTAATAAATTTCGCGTGTTTCCTATATATTGCTTCTTTTACGAAGTTTTCCAATTAAGAATATACGTATTCCGGGTTTTTATATTATTATCTTGTTTTTTAGCTGTAAAGAAGTGGAGATTCTTTTTACTTTCGCGTTATAAAAGCTAAAAAAGCCTGAACTAAGGGGGCAAATTATTCGGTTGCAAACGAAGTTAAATTTAGTTGGTAATCTTTTAACAAAGTCTCACTTTGGCATCTAATTTTTTAGGTAAAAAAGTTTTTTAAATCTGTAGAGTAGTTTTGATTATAACTGTCTTGTATAACCGTAAGTTACGGGTTATAATGGGTTATTTGCGCTTAGGTAGAGACTTTAAGAATTTTGAGTTAATATATCCGGGGCTTAGTTACCCGAAGCGTTGGGACGCTATAATTGTATGCAGTTTTTTTACTACAGTCGTTTTTTAATATCCATTCGTTGGTGTAAAATTCTAACAATTTCTACGATGTCATTTTCTACTTTTTTATAAAATATGAGATGCGATTTTAATTTAGTTACACGATAGTTTTTTCGTGTTTGTTCTGCCGATTTTCCTGTCATAAAATTATCGGCTATAAATTCAATTTCTGTAATTATTAGATTGTAGTACCTATCAGCTTGTTCTCTAGACCATTTATTTAAAGTATAAACCCAAATTTTACTTAAATCCTTGATCGCCTCTTGACTTATTCGGTATTGGTTTTTACTCATAAATACTTGCGATGCAGTTCTTCCAGGTTTTGCTTTGGATCAAAATTCTCAACAAACCCACTTTGTTCTCCAATTTTGAGAGCTTTTATAAGTTCTCTTTCTTTTTTTTCCTCTCTTTCTAAAAGTCTTAAAGCAGAACGGATAACTTCGCTTACGGAGCCGTATCTTCCAGATTTCACCTCTTCCTTAATGAATTCCTCAAAATGATTTCCGAGTGATATTGATGTATTCTTTCCCATTTTGGATATTATTTAATCAAATATACCAAACCTTGGTAACGTGCGCAAATCGCACACAAATAGCATTAAAAACTTATTTCTCTAAGTCTAAATAATAAACCTTTGCAGATTCTTCAATTTCTGTGTCAATGCCGCCATCGTATTTAAAACTGTGTGTGCGCCAATTATCAGAGGGTTTATAAAATTGAAATGTAAAACGAATTGGCTGTCGGTCATATTTTACTAAATAACTCATCAAAATGAAGCTATTGGATAATTTTTTCTTTACAATCAATTCATAACCATAATACTTCCCCACGTAATCTTCGTTTAAAGTTCCTATTTGCTGTTTTAATTGAGTGATATCGTCTGTAGCGCGACTCATCCATTTATTGTTGGCATAAAGATTATCTAAAGCTTTTGATGCACCATCATTTTTATAAACTGTAAAGAATTCTGCTACTATTTCTTCCGGACTATTTTGACCTATGCTGGTAATGGAGAAGGAAAAAAATAATAGTATTATGAAGAATTTTAAAAAATTTTTGTTTTTCATGGTTTTTGGTTTAGGTTGGTTGTCTGTTAGCAAATACTGGGGTCATATTATTGTTGTTTGGACAATAAAAGTTAAACTCTTTCCAAAGAATAAAAGCAGATTAGAGCAGTTCAGTTTTGTTATTAGTCTAAAATTATGGTTTCTGACTTATCTTCTCCTAACTCAAAAGAAATTGCTTTGGTTTTAATCTTATCTGTACCACCAGCAGTATAATAAGCGGAAAATCTAAATGTTTGAGAATAATTTGTTATTTCGTTAAAAGTAGTGTCTGTTGTCAAATTAGAAAAAGTGGCTACACCATCTTCTCCCGAAGCAGCTTGAAAATTAGCAAACAGTGTATCTTCGCCAATTGTTTCCCAAGTGTTTTCGTTATAGGCATAAACTACTACGCCTTCTACCTTTTCTCCATTAGCATCTTCAAGTGTAATGTCTATAGAAGTAACTTTATCTGAAGAAGCGTTATCATCGTCTGATGAACAAGCGGTTAACATTCCTAGTGTTAAGAATAAAAGTAAAAATTTTTTCATTGTGATTGTTTTGTAATGTGTTTAAAAAATGTGTAAACTGCTCCAATCGCACCTTTAAACGCACAAATATATCTTTTTATCTTAAAAACATTACCAAATTGACATCATTTTACTTATAGACAACCGTATGGGGTAAAAAACTAGTTGAAAAAGAGGCTTTTACAATTTAATTTTTTAGAAAATTATTAAAATAAAGTAGGGATAGAACCTATTTTTTTGCATTCTAATAAACCTCGACTGCGCTCGGTTTGACATTTTGGTTTTATCGGAAGTATATAAAACAAAATAGGGAGTACCAATTTTTTTTGATACTCCCGATTTCATTCCGCGAAAGCGTAATCTTTTTATTATTAATAAGAACTATTCATCTAAAAATTGACGCAATACATATTGTAAAATACCTCCGTGTTTTACGTACTCTACTTCAATTTTAGAATCTAATCGTAGAATTACTTTAAACTCGGTTTTTTTACCGTCTTCGTTTTCTGCTACTACGTCTAATTCTTGTCCGGGTTCTAAACCTGCTTCTATACCTTTTATGCTAATGGTTTCTTTACCTGTAAGTTCTAAAGTATCGGCATTTTCGCCATCTTTAAATTTTAAAGGTAAAACGCCCATACCAACTAAGTTAGAACGGTGTATACGCTCGTAAGAAGCTGCGATAACGGCTTTTACTCCCAATAAAATAGTTCCTTTTGCGGCCCAGTCTCTAGAAGATCCGGAGCCGTATTGGGTTCCGGCAAGAACTACTAAAGGCGTTTCGCTTTCTTTATAACGCATAGCTGCGTCATAAACCGTAGTTTCTTCGTCGTCTGGGAAATAGGTGGTATAACCTCCTTTTTTATTAGCTATTTGGTTGTTTATTCTTACGTTGGCAAAAGTACCGCGCATCATAACTTCGTGATTACCACGTCTGGAACCATACGAGTTAAACATCTTTTTTTCTATGCTTTTGCTTTGCAAATACTTTCCGGCGTCAGAATCTTCAGAGAACAGACCGGCGGGAGAAATGTGATCGGTGGTAACCGAGTCGCCCACCTTGATCAGTACGCGCGCGTTTTCAATATTTTTAAGTTGCTCCGGTTCTTCACTAATGTCTTTAAAAAACGGAATTTCTTTAATATAAGTAGAATCGTCTTTCCACTCGTAATCCAAACCGGTTGGCGCTTCTAATTTTTGCCATTGCTCTTCTCCGTCAAAAATAACTTCGTATTCTTTGGCGTAATCTTCTTTAGAAGTGGCAGACTCTATGGCTTTTTGTATTTCGTCTTGAGTTGGCCATAAATCTTTTAAGTAAACATTTTTGCCATTAGCGTCTTTGGTTAAAGGGTCTTCCATTAAATTAATATCTACACGACCCGCAATAGCATAGGCAACCACCAACATTGGCGATGCTAAAAAGTTCATTTCAATTTTGTTGTGAATTCTAGCTTCAAAATTTCGGTTACCGCTTAAAACAGAAGCTACAATTAATTCTCCTTCGTCTACTGCTTTATCAATATGCGGCGGTAGAGGACCGGAATTTCCTATACAAGTAGTACAACCGTAACCTACTACGTGAAAACGCAAGGCTTCCAAATCTTCTAACAAACCGGCGCGTTTTAAATAATTGGTAACTACTTTAGATCCGGGTGCCAAAGATGTTTTTACCCAAGGTTTTACATCTATTCCTTTTTGAATTGCTTTTCTGGCAACCAAACCTGCGCCCAACATTACAGATGGATTAGAGGTGTTGGTACACGAAGTAATTGCGGCTACCACAATAGAACCATCGCTTAAAGAATATTGCTCATTGCCTTGCGATATATTTACCGAATGTAAAACATCGTCTTTTTCTACAGATATTTCTGCATCTACTTCTTGCTCTCTAAATTGTTTATTGAATTTTGTACCGGAGCCGCCTTCGCTATACCAAGTTTCTCTTTTTTTAGGAGAGAGATAATCCCGGCCGTGCGCTTCTTTTAAAATATCGGTAAATTTACTTTTTAAATCTTTTGCGAGAATTTTTTGTTGTGGCAATTTTGGCCCCGAAACAGAAGGTTCTAAATCGTCTAAGTTTACGGTTACCACATCGCTATACTTTATATCTTCTTCGCCCGTACGCCATAACAGATTATTTTTACAGTAATCTTGTACCAAATCTAATTGGTCTTGATCTCTGTTGGTTTGCTCCATATAACGTATAGTTTGGTCGTCTATAGGAAAATAAGTTACCGTACAACCAAACTCCGGAGACATATTAGAAATAGTTCCTCTATCGGGTACCGAAAGATAATCTAAACCATCGCCAAAAACTTCTACAAAATCTCCTACCACGCCATAATCTCTAAGCACTTTGGTAATTTCTAAAACCATATCTGTAGAGGTAATGCCTTCCGGTAGCTTCCCTTCTAATTTTAAGCCGATTACTTTTGGTGCCGAAAAATAAATAGGTTGCCCTAAAAGAGCTGCTTCTGCGTCTATACCGCCAACGCCCCAACCAACAACGCCAATTCCGTTTACCATTGGCGTGTGCGAATCTGTACCAACCAAAGTATCGGGAAAAGCCCAACCGTCCCGGTTAACAACACCTTTTGCCAGGTATTCTAAATTTACCTGGTGACAAATTCCCATTCCCGGTGGCACTACGGTAAAGTTTTCGAAGGCGTTTTGCGCCCATTTTAAAACTTCGTAACGTTCTTTGTTTCGTTTATATTCGTATTCTACGTTTTTCTTGTAGGCGTAATCTGTCCCAAAGAAATCTACTTGCACCGAGTGGTCTATAATTAAATCTACCGGTACTTTTGGGTTTATCTTAGCGCCGTCTTTTCCTTTTCTAATAGCTTCAGAGCGTATTGCTGCAATATCTACAACGGCGGGAACACCGGTAAAATCTTGCATTAAAACCCTTGCAGGTTTGTAAGGAACAGAACTTTTGCTTCCTTTTGGGTTCCAATTTACCAAATCTGTGATATGCTGATCTTCTACCAAAAAGCCATCATAATTCCGTAAAGCATTTTCTAATAATATCTTTATGGAAAATGGCAATTTTTTTACCTTAGGATATTCTTCCGCAAAGTCTTTAAGACTGATATATTTTAAATCGCCATTGGCTGTTTTTAAGGTTTTGGTAATTTTTTGAATAGTTTCTTTCATAGCTTGTCAATTTTAAGGATGGTCAGTCTAAAGATACTTAGTTTTAACCGAAGAACAAAACCGAAATATCGGTTTTAAGTCTTATTTAGCCTTTAGAAGGTTTTTGATAGGAAAAGCAGTTTTGTAAGAAGATAATAAAAGTTTTAAATAGAAACTTTTATTCTTTTTGTTTTTTTAATAAATAGGCGTAGGGCTCTAAATTTTTGGTGTTTTCAAAAAGCACTTTTAACACTCCCACCAACGGCAGGGCAAAAATAGCACCTACCATTCCCCATAATACCGAAAAGAGGATAACGCCAAAAACGGTAATAAACGGATTTAAATCTATCTCATCTCCAATAATCCAGGGTGTTAAAACGTAATTTTCTAAAAGTTGTGCAGCCATAATTACTCCTAGAACCGTGAGCGCCGGACCGCCACCGGCATATAAATACGATAAAATTATTGCAACGCCGCCGCCTATTATATTTCCTACGTAGGGAATTATAGAAAATAAAGCTGCAAATAGAGCTAAAAACAGTGCAAAGGGAACTTGACCAATTTTAAAACCAGCATAATAAAGAATAGCTAGGAGAAACATTATTTTTCCTTTGCCAAAAAGATAACCGCTAATAATTTCTGAAGAACCTTTTAAAATTTTTGATGCGCCTTGGTTGTTGTTTACCAACTTTTTGAAAAAACCTATAAAAAGCTTTTTCTGCATAAGCAGAAGAATAACATAAATCAAAATTATAAACGAATTAGAAATCACATTGGAAACAGAAGCCAAAAAGCCTTCTGCCAATTTTTGTATTTGGTCAAAGAAATTTACGTTTTCGTTAAAAGTTTCTTTAGGATTTATTTGAAATCTGTCTTGCATCCACGTACTAAAAACGTGGTATTTCTGTAAAGCTTTTTCTTTTATGGTAGGCCAATCTTGTGCCATATTGTTTACCTGTGTGCTAATTAGCCAAAATAGTAAAGTAAAGAAGACAATAGATAACAACATAGAAATACTAATTGCCAACCATTTGGGAAAACCCCAAGATTTCATTTTTTCGGTTGGTTTATTCAGTAAAGTGGCAATTACAATTGCTACTACCAAAGGCAATATTAATCCTGAAGCATAGGTGAGTATTAGCCAGATTAAACTAATTAAAAGTAAAAATTTAATGGTTTTATTTCCGGATATATGTATTTTATGGTCGCTCACATGTTGATTTTTAATTATTACTTTCAGTAAACCGAAAAGATACTTGCTGGTTAATTTTTTCGTTACGGAAATCAAACTACAAGTTAGAAATTCTATTTTTTTATAAATTAACAATTAAGCTAATCTTAACGTAACAAATTAATTAGTTACTCGCGGTAGTTCTTCTTTTTTATAAAACCTGCTGCCCTGCCAAGTTTACAAATTTTTAGACAGTAGGTTAAAGCACGCTCTTAGGAATTTTTAAAATTTAAAACCTAAGGTAAATAAAATTCGTTGATCTTCTGAACTTCTGTAATAACCAATATTTGCTGTAAGCGCGTTAAAACCATTAATAAAAATTGAACCGCCATAACTGTTATGCCATTTTTCTGAAGTATCGTTTTCTACCCAAACCCTTCCGTAGTCAAAACCGGCAGAAACTCCTACCCGTATTGGCACAAAATTGGTTTTAAATTTGGTTATGCCGACACGCAAATCTGTACTCTGAAAAAAGGAGGATTTTCCTAAAAATCGCTCGTTTCTATACCCTCGTAAACTCTCGTTACCACCAATTCTTGCGGCGTGGTAAAATTCGTAATTATCGCCTAAAATAAAATTGGCTTTAGCTATAGTAGCTAAAGTTGCGGCACCACTTTCGTGAATAGGGTAAACAAAAGAGATGGTTGGTTTTATATAACCAAACTGATTATCGTAATTTTCTTCTATTGTACTTTTATAACCGGCTTTTAGGTCTAACTCCATCCCGCGTCTTGGGTAGCCAATAAGACTTCCTTTATTGTTAAAATTAACGCCTACTTCTCCGCCTGCATAAAGTTGCTGCTCATAAACATCATTACCGGCATTAAAGAAATCTTGTGCAAAGCCGTTGTCCTTGTCGGCTACTTCATGACTTTCTAAACGCGCTTGGATATGAGCTGTAAAAGTCTCGTTTTCTTTATAGAGTAAAGATGGGGCAATATGCCATTGTTTAATTTTGGTACGGTTGTAATCTTTGCTTACTGCATCTTCGTCGTAAGTGCTTTGATTACCTACACCAAAGAAGTTGGTTGCATATTTATCGCTGGTAAAGCGTGCGTCTAATCCAAAATTCCAATTATAAAAGATATGCGCAAACTCTCCGTTATACATTAATTCTATACCTTGGGTAGCGGCATAATAATTGGCAGTTACCGTATGTTGCGTTGTAAACGGATTACGCATTAGACCATAAGTAGTAAACTGGTCTGTTAAGCCAATTTTAAAACCTTCGTCTGAGCTAAAACCTATGCTTGGCAACACAATATTCTGATTGTATTTTCGCTTTTGCGGATCGTAATTATTAATATCGTACGAATCTGTTAAACGTTTGCCACCAACATTTTTATAGGTATTTTCTTTAGATTTATAATCGTAAACTTTTATACGCTTGCGATTTTCAAAATTATAGGTGTCGTTTTCTTCTCCGCCAAAAACTTTTATTTTAATAAGTTGACTTCCTTCGCCCGAAGCAGTAAAAGTATCGTTACCATCTAAACTGTAAATCCAAATTTCTTTGGTTTTTTCTTTATCATATTGGTTATCAAAAATACGTCTATCTTCCTCCTCTATAGTGATTTTGGTAATACCGTTTGGTTCTCTAATAATATTTACTTTGCTATCTTCGTCTGTAGCGACAATTACTTCGTGTTTTTTGAAATAATCATAATAATCGCGGGTAATTTTAAGCATATTATCGCGTCGTTGCTTTAAAGAGGATTTTATGCTTTCTATACTTTTATCTTGCACATCTGGTAAAAGGTCTCCAAAAGCATTATCTATTACATCATCTGTAAGATGGGTTTGTAAATATTCTGCTTGGGCTTTCCAATCTTCCCAACTGGCTTCATTTATAAAGGTTTTGTCTAAATAGTAACCTGCATGATTAAGCCATTTTACATCTTTTACTTCGCCAGAATAAGTTTGCATTGGCCGTATGAGTGGCACGCCAAATTTTAGTAGTTTTATTATTGGCCCGTCGTATTTTGGGAAAGCCTGATCTCTATCTCTTGGAATTGGTTTGTATAATTCTGTACCATCTTTTTGTTCAAATTTAGACCATCGCCATTGGTCTGCGTGTCTGTCCCAATCGCCAATAAGCATATCAAATAATCTGGCTCTTATATATAAATCTTCGTCTATTTTTGCTTGATTGTCATCTCTTATTTCGAGCAGCATATCTGAGGTGCTTAAAATATCGTCTGCATCGCCAAAAGTTTCAAATGTTTTATTTTCATCGCCAACGTGTTCTTCAAACATATATAGTTTATCGCCATAGGTTTCGTTAAACCTTCCTAAGCGTTCTTGTTTAGGAACATATACAATTTCAGGATTAGCGTGATAGATATTAATTGCATCTAATAAATCTCCTACAGCAAACGGGGCATAAGGATGTGCAGTTGTATAAAAATCTTGTACAATATCTTCTGCAATAGTATTGCGCATATAATCGCGTATGTAATGATCTGGAATGGCAGATTGTATAAAACGAACCGCACTTTTACGCAATTCTCTAATATTATACTCGTGTTCTTTATCGTTTATAAGCCGTAAAGTACGCGACTGGTTTCCGCCGCCGGCACGTAAAGCGCGAAGATTATGTGGCAAACTGTCTAAAAATAAAACCGGAGCTTGTATTTTTCTGCTGTAAATAGGTCTGTAATGTTCTCCCCAAGCCCAAGTGTAAAAACCAGATTTATCGGTTTCTTCTTTGGTATAAATAGAAGCTTTGTGCGTAGCTCCAAAATCACTGTTTTGATGGTATGTAAAATCTTCCAGCTCTCCGCGTTTACTTTTTATTTCTTTAGAATAAACTTTTTTTGCTCCATTTGGTTCCAATTCATAGATTTCTACTTCAGAACTACCGTCTTTATAGGCATTTAATTTAACAAAGCCGTGAGCGTTGCTTCCATAAAAGCCTTTATCTGTTTCGGGTCTCGTTTTTTCTGTGGTTGCTACTGCGCCACTTATTATTTGCGGAATGCCATCGTCTTCTAAAAATTGCAAGTTTTTATGATTACCCGATACAAAAATTACATCTTCAAATTGGCTGGCCAAGGTTTCTAATCTGCCAACCAAATCTTGCATGGTATTGTTGTAGTAATTCTGTTTAGAAAAACCGCCCATTCTGCCAAAAAAACCTTTGCGAGTAGCACTCAAAACCGGATGATGCACGGCTACAATAACCGTTTTATTCTGCTCGTCTTTGAGTTCATCTTTAAATTCCGTAAAGAATTGTTCTCTGGTTTTTATTTCGCATTTGTTATTAATGTATGGGTAATTGTCCCAATCTTCTAAAAACCATTGCGAATCTACCATTACCAATTCTACCTGATCACTTAAGGTTTCCCGCTCTAAAGGGCAACCGTCGTTTGGCCAGAATTCTGCTTTGCTGTTATCTTGCAAATAAGACTCGAGATCATCTAGGTTTTTATGGCCTCCTTTATTCCATTCGTGGTATCCGGGTGTATAAATTACCTCTCCGTTAAAATTTTCTAACGGCTCCATCAACGAGCGTTTTAAAAACTCTTCTTCGCTTTTTCTGGCTTTAGCATCTTTTAAATAGCCATTGTTTCGGGTTATATTACCTATAGCAACAAAAGCAGCATTTTTATCTTTTTGAGAAGCTTCTACAATTGCTTTAAGAATTTTATCTGCTTTACTATTTTTTTCGATACCGGTATTTGCGGTAAAATAAATGCTTTTAGAAATTTCCTTTTCTTGTGCTTGTACGAGAAAAGCACTTATTAACAGAAAAAATAAGAAAGTTTTTTTCATCTAGAATTATAATTGAATATTAGACTGGCTAATTTTAAAAAAAAAATGGAAGGAAAGCTTATTTTTAACGCATTATAACTTTTTAAAAAAGCAAATACCAATAAAACGTTAAAAAGTTTTCTACTTTATATGTATTGTAAACAGTTATTTTTTATTTTTGAAGCAACTAACTTCTTACAAAATGAGAAAGCTATTTTATATTCTTAGCTTTATACTACTTTTTTTATCGTGTGAAAAAAAAGAGAAAACAAGTAAACCAATACTGTTTTCTACTGCTACCATAGAAAATTCTAAGAATTTAGACAGCATTAACGAAGCATTGGAAGTTGCTCTAGCAGTAGCCAATTTTGATAGAGCCTATATTGCTCAACGCCGCAAATATGAAATTTTGCACCGTGAAGTTTCTGCCCATCGCTATAAAGCTATGTTAGACAGTTTGGCAACTTTTGCAGAAAATAGTGGTAGTAAAAAGCTAATTGCGGAGTCTACTTATAAATATGGACGTTATTATAGACTACAAGAAAAATACGATAGCGCCTATTTTTATTATAATAAGGCAAAGGACCAGTACTTAAATCTTAGCGATAGTTTAGAAATAGCAAAAGCCTATTTTTCTTTAGGAAAAATTTTATATAAAGAAAACGATTATTTTACAGCACAACAATTAACTATAGAAGGCTTAAATTATTTACCGCCCAATACTAAAGCTGTTTATCTTATTTCTTCCTATAATGTATTAGGTTATAGCGCTATGGGTTTAGAAAAATACGAGCAAGCTACTTATTGGTATGAACAAGCCATAGCGGTGGCACCGAAATCTAAATATGCCCAGCAAGTTAAAATTAACCTAGCAAAGATTTATATATACCAAGAAAAATATAAAAAGGCAATTAATCTGCTAAATACGTTGCTTAGGTCAGAAGAATTTCAAGACGAAAATATAAGCAGAGTGCGTATTTTAACATTTTTAGGAAATGCGTATACCAAAATAGGAAACCGAAAAAAAGCTTTACCAGCCTTACAGGAAGCACTGCGATTACGAAAAAAACTTGACACTAACCTTGGTTATGTTTACGAGTATTTGGCTAGATTTTACAGAGACTCTAATCCGGAAAAAGCAAAAGAATACATCGATAAAATTTTAGATTCGTCAGATAATTTATCGTTAAGATTAGGTGGATTAAAACTTATGCATAGTTTACCGCAGATAGCCAATAAAGATAAATACTACGAAAAATATATTCATTTATTAGATAGTCTACATAAAATAAATATTAGTAAAGCAGATAAATATGCGCAAATAAGGTATAGGGGAGAGCAAAGCAAAAAGCGCATTTTACAATTAGAAAGAGAAACTACCAAAAAAGAACTACAAATAGAGCGGCAAAAATACACTAATTTAATTGTAGGTTTTATCATATTTCTATTGGTGGTATTAACTATTGGTTTTTATATTGTGATGTTTAACCGCCATAAAAAAAATAAGGAAATAGCGGTTTATGACACAGAAAATAAACTATCTAAAAGAGTACATGATGAAGTAGCTAACGAGGTTTACCAGCTTATAAACACGCTAGAACACAAAGAAAAACTCTCTAAGCAACAAGTGTTAGACCGTTTAGAAATAATATATGAACAGACCAGAAATATTGCCAGACAAAATTCTTCTTTAGAAATCTTAGAAGATTTTAGCGAGAATCTAAGTAATCTTATCTATAGCTATCAAAACCAAAATGCGAGTATTATAGTAAAAAATTTGGAAGAAAAAACCTTTAAAAATTTTGAACCCAAAAATAAAATTACTTTATACCGTATTGTGCAAGAACTAATGACCAATATGAAAAAACACAGTAAAGCAGATCTGGTTTTTCTAAATTTTGAAGCTAAAAAAGATAAAATAAATTTTGTGTATAGAGACAACGGTAAAGGTTACGAAAACGATGGCAGCATAATAGAAAATGGTCTAAAAAATGTAAAAGATCGCGTTAAAGAAAATGGTGGTAAAATAAAAATTATAAACCTTTTTTCAGGTGGGGTTGAAATTAAAATTAGCTTATTGAAAAAGAAATAATATGTTTAAAAAAGTCTTGGTTGCAGAAGATATAAAGATGATAAACGAAGGCGTCAAAATAGCTTTGACAGATTTTGGAATCACTCATATAGACTTTGTGCAATATTGCGATGATGCTTTTCTAAAATTAAAAAAAGCAAATTTAGAAAACCAAGCTTTTGACCTTCTTATAACAGATCTTAATTTCAAAAAAGACTTTAGAAAACAAAATCTCAAAAATGGCACCGATTTGCTGCGTGCCATTCAAAAGGAAGATTTTAGCATAAAAACCATTGCATTTTCAATAGAAGACCGGACAGAGAAAGTAAAACAGCTTTTTGACTCCTATAAAATAGACGCTTATGTATGTAAAGGCAGGCAGGATATACAAGATCTTAAAAAAGCAATTACGCAGGTTTACCAAAATAAAATATACCTTTCTCCCAGCGTAGATGCGGCGCTAAATCAAGAAAGCCTACAAGTACAAAGCTTCGATTTAGAATTGCTAATGCTGGTAGAAAAAGGTTATAGCCACCACGAAATATCTACCTTACTTAAAAAGAGAAATTTAAAGCCAAACAGTGTAAGCGCTATTGAAAAGAGATTAAATAGTCTTAAGATTCATTTTAAAGCAAAAAACACCATTAACCTTATCGCAAAAGCAAAAGATTTAGGTATTATTTAGTTCTTTACGGAATTTTTCTAGGAGTATTTTCTTCGGTTTAACCGAAAAAAATCTATATCTATGTGTAGTTAATAGCCCTAAAATGTCTTATAAACAGCAAGGTGAAGCCTGTCTCGTTAAAAATTTCTTAAAAAAAATTATATTTTTTCATCCAATTACGGAAAACCGTAAGGCTATAAACTAAAGTCTCAATATCTTTGAGACAATACTAAATGAAGTTTTAGTTTGTTTAAATGGTTACTGCATTGTCAACTAGTTAGACTGTGACGTTTTAGCATTTAGGACTTAAAGCAACTTCTGCAGATGCTTACTAAATGTGCCAAAAATTATATTGGGGTAAAATTTTTGGATTTTTGCAGTAACCATTTTTTTCTTTTATTCAGTAGAATTTTAACGTAAATTAAACAGTATTAACCGCTGCCATACCAATTTGTAGCTTATTTTTGGAAAACAGCAGTGAGCAATACAGCGTGAAAGAAAACGAAAAGAAAAATACCCGAACCGCCAAAATAAAAAAAGTTTTAAAAATCTTAGGAAAAATTTTCCTGAGTCTGCTTATCCTCATAATTCTGCTTTTATTGTTTATAAGAAGTCCGTGGGGGCAAAATATTATTGTAAATAAAGTTACCAGTTATATAAGTGACAAAACCAACACGACAGTAGAAATAGAAAAGCTTTTTATAACCTTTTCTGGTAATTTAAGCCTTGACGGATTATATCTTGAAGACAAAAAAGGCGACACGCTTCTATATTCTAAAAAGTTGGAAGCCGAAGTTCCGCTTCTTCCCATAATTAAAGGAAATCCTATAAGTATAGACGATGTAGATTGGCAAGGTCTTACCGCCAATGTGTATAGAAAAGATTCTATAAACGGTTTTAATTACTCTTTTTTAATAGATGCTTTTGCCAGCGATACCACAGCCGCAAAACCTGCAAAAGAAAGCGGCCCACCAAAAATTTCTGTTGGCAGTATTAATTTAAAAAATTTTAAAGTTAATTATAGCGATGCCGTAAGCGGGATGGATGCCAGACTTAACCTGGGGGAGTTGTTGGTAGAAGGAAAGGATATAGATTTAGAAAAGATGAAATTTCATTTGGCGTCTATTCAACTAAAAAACACCAATGTAAATTACCAACAACTCAAACCTATAGAAAGTACAGATACTACTTCTACCGGAAATTTGCCGCATATTCTCGTAGACGATTTTTTGGTAGAAAATCTATCGGCTTATTACAATGCTCCGCCGCAAGGTTTGGAAGCTCTAGCAGAAATACGAAATTTTAAAATTACACAAACAAAAGCCAATCTAGAAGCGCAAGAAATAGAGGTAGCAAACTTTGGTCTTCAAAATTCAGATATAAGTGTGGTAATAGATACCACCAAAATGCAAAAAGATGTCCAAGAAAAACTGCCGAAAAAACAGGAAGAAACTTTTCAATGGCCGCAATGGCAAGTAGGTATAGCAGAAATTGCTTTAGAAAATAACGCTATTTGTTATAAACAGAAAGATGCTTTCCCACGAAAGGGAGAATTTAACCCCAATGCCATACAACTTACGGATTTTACTTTGTTGGCAGAAAACATTGGCTTAACCAAAGACGGGAAAGCTAATTTGCAGATAAACGAGCTTAATTTTTATGAAGCCAGTGGTTTTGAGTTGCAAGAATTGGCTTTTACGGCCAATTTAGATAAAAACAAGCTTAAGGTTTCTAATTTTAATTTGGCGACGCAAAAAAGTAAGCTTGCCGCCAATCTACAAATCAATTTTTCTAGTTTAGAAGAGTTTATAGAAAAACCGGAAAATGCTCAATTTACCGCAAATTTAAGTAACATTAAATTAAATGCGCAAGAGGCCTATATTTTTGCGCCAGAATTGCAACAAAATGAAATGTTTGTAAAATTGGCAAACCAGCCAATTAGCGGAAGAATAAAAGTAAACGGCTCTTTAGCTAAAGCGGAAATTAAACGTATGCAGTTGAATTGGGGTAAATCTACCGAAATAAAATTACGCGGATTTGTAAATAATCCTACCCAAGTTGAAAAGCTTTATTTAGATATAAATGAATTCTCGGCAAGCACCACGCAAGATGAGTTGGCCAAGTTTGTAAATCCGGATTCATTGGGAATTGCAATTCCGCAAAACATAGAATTAACAGGCAATTTTGAAGGCCAATTAGACAATTTTACTACCAATACACGCCTAACAACTACGAACGGCATTGTAAATGTGCAAGGTTCTTTTAATCAACAAGGCCAAATTGCATTCGATTCTACTATAGAAATTGTAGAACTAGATTTAGGTGAAATCTTACAAAACGAAAAATTAGGGAAAATAAGTTTAACCTTAAAAACCGAAGGAAAAGGAGATAACCTTAACAATTTAGATGCTACTTTAAATTCAGAATTTTCTAAGCTAACCTATAATAAATATGATTTATCTGCCTTAAAACTCAGTGGCAAAATTAAAGATGGAGAAGGCGATGTAGCTATGCGTTTTAAAGACGATAATCTTAATCTCGACTTAGACTCGCATGTAAAATTAGACTCCGTTGCGCCAGAAGTTAATGCGACTATAAATGTAAAAGGCGCAGATTTATACACTTTAGGAATTACTAAAAAGAAAATACGTTCTAAAGTAAAAGTAACAGCAGATTTTAAAGGTAATGCAGAAGATTTTAAACTAAAAACGGCTATTAATGAAGGCGTGGTGGTTTATGACAATAGACCGTATTATTTGGGAGATGTTTACCTAAATGCCAATGTAGAAAAAGACAGCACTGCAGTTGCGGTAAACAGTAGTTTTTTAAATGCCACTTTAAACTCTAATGCCAATCCGCAACAAATTGGCAAAGCCTTGCAGCAGCATGTAGAACATTATTTTGAAAAAGATACGGTTTTTGCACGAGAGCTCAAAAACCCGGTAAACTTAAAATTAGATTTACGTTTTCACGACACACCAATTATTTCGGAGGTTTTTCTAGATGGTTTGGAGCGTATGGATACTTTGCGCGCTAATATTGCCTTTAATCAAGCAAAACACAATTTAAAAGCAGATATTTCTCTACCGTATTTAGAGTATAACGAAAACATAGTAGACAGTTTGGGCATTGCCTTAAATTCTGATGGCAAGAAAGCAAATTTTGATGCAGCTTTTGCCGCTATAGAAGCCGGTCCCGCAAAACTGCCGCAAACCAAAATAAATTCTAATTTTAAAGACGAGAAATTATACCTCAATTTTGAGTCCTTTACGGATGAAGGAAAACTTTACGCTATTCATTCTGTTTTAGAAGGCAAAGACAGCAAACGCATTTTTAAAATTTTGCCGGAAGAGTTGATTTTAAATCAAGAAGATTGGCAGATAAATACTGCTAACCAAATAGTTTTTGGCGAGAAACAATTAGACTTTAGCAATTTCGTGCTCTCCCAAAACACGCAGCAGGTAGAAATTAAAAACTTTACGGAAAGAAATGCGAAAGATTGGGGCTTAGAATTTGACAGTTTTAAATTATCCAGCATTCTGGCCTATTTAAATCCGCAAGAACATTTAATAGAAGGTAATGTTAATGGCGAAGTAGTTTTTGAAAATCCGTTTAAAAAACCTGGTTTTACCGCAGATTTAAAGATTAACGATTTTACTATGTTCAATAGCAAACTAGGTGTTTTATCGCTAGAGGCAGAATCGCAAAGCAATAATACTTATGTGGTAGATGCCGGTATTAAAGGAGAAGAAGTAGATATAGACTTTAACGGAAATTATAAAGCAGCAGCACAAACGCCTTCTTTTGACCTCTCTTTAGACATCAATAAAATTGCCTTGCACGCAATAGAAGAATTTGTACCAGATCAAATTAAAAATACCGAAGGCAATTTGGAAGGAAAAATAAAACTAACCGGTACTTCTAAAGAGCCAAACTATAAAGGATATCTGGCTTTTAACAATGCAGCTTTTAATGTAAAACGCTTAGATTCAAAATTCAGGCTGGCAGAAGAGCGTATTAATATTGATAACGATGGTATTTATTTTAGCAGCTTTACTATACAAGATGCAGGCGGTAATAATTTTAGCATAGACGGCGATATTCTTACAGAAAGTTTTACCAACCCCGAGTTTGATTTAAAGTTAAAAGCAAAAGATTTTACCGCTTTAAATTCCGATAAGGAAGACAATGATTTATATTATGGGAAAGCGGTTTTTGATGTCGCAGCAAATATAACGGGAGATTTAAATTTTCCGGTGGTAGAAGCTACCTTAACGATAAGAGAAGAAACCAATTTAACCTATGTAATTCCAGAAACGCAGTTAAGCATTGAGAAGCGTGACGGTATAGTTATTTTTGTAAATAAAGAAAATCCAGACAATATTTTAACACGTCAAGATGAAAGTAAATCTGCTGCGGTTATAACCGGAATTGAGCTCAGAACAAAATTGAATATAGAACCAAAAGCTACATTTAATGTTATTATTAATGAGCAAACAGATGATAATTTAAAAATAGTAGGGCAGGGCGATTTAATTTTTAGCATTGCTCGCAACGGTCGTACCACCTTAACCGGAAAATACGATATATCTGGTGGCCATTACCAAATGAATTTATACGGTCTTGTAAAAAGAGAATTCGATTTAGATCCGTCCAGTAGCGTTACTTGGCAAGGAGATCCTACCAACGCCAATTTAGATGTGAGAGCCATTTATAAAGTACAAACATCTGCCTCTTCTTTAATGGCTTCGCAAACTGCCGGCGCAAGTATAGAAGTAAAAAACAGGTATAAACAACGTTTGCCATTTTTGGTTTACTTAAATGTTGACGGCGAGTTAATGCGACCAAAACTTAACTTTAATTTGGGTATGCCCGAAGATGAACGCGGCGCTATTGGCGGTTCAGTTTACAGTAGGGTGCGACAATTAAATCAGCAAGAAGACCAACTCAATAAACAAGTATTTTCTTTATTGGTTTTAAATAAGTTTTATCCCGAGTCTGGCAGCGATGGCAGCCAAGGAGGTATTGCCACTATGGCGCGCGATAATCTAAACGACGCATTATCAGACCAATTAAATATGTTCTCAGATAGACTTACCGGCGATACCGGGATAGATTTGAATTTTGGAGTTAATTCGTATACAGATTATCAAGGACAAACCGCCCAGAACCGAACAGACTTGGCCATAAGTGCAAAAAAGAAATTATTTAACGATAGAGTAGTAGTACAAGCCGGTAGTGAGGTAAATGTACAAGGAGACAGGAGACCGGGTGAAGCCAATCCGGTAATTGGAAATGTGAGTATAGAATATCTCCTTACAGAAGATGGAAGATGGCGTTTAAAAGGTTTTAGAAAAAGTGAATATGAAAACGTTATAGACGGTCAAGTTTTTGTTAGCGGAATTGCGCTTATTTTTACCAGAGAGTTTAATAAGTTTAAAGAGTTGTGGGACGGCAGCGCTAAAGAAGAAAAGAAAAAAGAACAAGAAGAAGAGAAAAAGGAAAACGAAAAAAAAGAGGGGGAAACGGCAAATAATAAAGCTGTAACCAATAAAGAAGATAAATAGTAGTCTATCATTTATGAAAATACTTAGCTTAAAATACTTGATTTTGGTAAGTACGCTTTTAATACTCTCTGCTTGTAGTGTCAAAAAATACATACCCGAAGAAAAAACCTTATACACCGGTGGGACTATTGCTTTTAACGATACAATAGAAATTAAAAACCGCAACGGACTCAGAACTATGCTACAGGGTTTATTGAAGCCAAAGCCCAACGCTAAATTTTTAGGAATGCGGCCTAAGCTTTATTTTTATTATAAAGGTCAAAAAGAAAAGTCGGGTTTTATCAATAAGTTTTTAGCTAAAAAGTTGGGACAAGAACCGGTTTATTTTGAAGATGTAGATATAAATTCTACAGAAGATTTAATTTTAAACAGGTTAAATAACAACGGTTTTTTTGGTAGTAGGGTTACTTCAGAAATAAAAAAAGATAGCGCTGCGCAAACTACCACGGTAGATTATACCGTAAAAACTGCAAAACCTTATCGTATAGAAAAATATGTTGTAGAGCGAGATACGTTAGACAGTTTGGCACTATACAATAAAATAGAAAATTCTTTAGCAGATACACATCTTCAGAAAAACATGCGTTTTAACCTAGACGCGATGAAAGCAGAGCGCGTTCGTATAGATAATTATTTAAAGGAAAGCGGGTACTACAATTTTAATGGCGATTTTTTAATTTTTGAAGCAGATACCAATCGATATGATAAAAGAAGGTTTGATTTGTTTTTGAATTTAAAGAGCAAAGTTCCTTCTAAATCTTTAGTGCCTTATGTAATTGATGAAGTAAATGTATATCCAAACTATTCTGTAGAAGAAAAAAAAGATTTTAAAGATACTACCATCGTAGACAGTATAAAATTTGTTCAAGATCAGGTTTATTTTAAACCTAAAAGATTAGCGCCTTATTTACTTATAAAACCCGGTGATAAATATAATCCTACCAAATCTAAATATACCAGTAGAAGATTATCTAATATTGGTACATACAAGTTTGTAAATATAGAATACGTAGAAAAAGATAGTGTAACCAAAAATGGTCAACGACGCTTAGATGCAAATATCTATTTATCACCTTTAAATAAAAGGTCCATACGTTTAGAACTACAAGGCGTTACAAAATCTAATAATTTTGCCGGTCCCGGTTTGGGCGTAACCTACACCAATCGCAATTTATTTAAAGGAGGAGAATTGCTGCGTATAAATACTAGTTTTGGTTACGAAAAACAGTTTGGGAGCGGTATTTCAGAAGGGAGCACTAGCTTGCAACTGGGAGCAAAATCTTCGCTTACCTTCCCGCGTTTATTATTTCCGATAGATTTGCATAGCAGGTTCAAATATTCCATTCCTAAAACAAAGATAGAAGTAGGCGCAGATTATCTAAACCGTACACAACTATATAGATTACAATCGTATTCCACTTCTTTTGGTTATTTGTGGGCTGCCAACAAATACGTCACCCACCAATTAAATCCTATAAATATTAACTACGTAAGTTTAGGTAAAACCAGCGATAAATTTGAACAAGTTTTGGAAGAAAATCCTTTTTTACGCCAAAGTTTTGAGCAGCAATTTATTGCCGGACTAACCTATTCTTTTACGTATAATGAGTTAGTAGATCAGTCTAAAGTAGGTAGTTTGTATTTCAACCTAAATTTTGATATTGCCGGTAATACAGTAAGTTTATTTGGGAAAGAAAGTAACGATGGAGCAAAAACCTTTTTAGGTTTAAAATATGCACAATACGCAAAAACAGATGTAGATTTACGTTACCATTTAAAATTAGATAACAAAGGACAAGTTTTGGTAGGGCGTTTATTTGGTGGTTTGGGTTTACCTTACGCTAACTCAGATGCGCTGCCCTTTGTAAAACAATATTTTTCTGGCGGGCCTTACAGCGTTCGGGCATTTAAAATTAGAGGATTAGGTCCGGGAACTTACGAACCAGAAAATGCAGAAAGTGGCTATTTTGATCAAGCGGGAGACATTAGACTAGAAGCAAATGTAGAATACCGTTTTCCTATTGTGCAATATTTAAATGGAGCTATTTTTGCAGATGCCGGCAACGTCTGGTTAACCCAAGAAAACGAAGCCTTACCGGGAGGTAAATTTACATCAGATTTTTATAAACAATTAGGTATAGGAACCGGTTTTGGTCTTCGGGTAGATATTCAAGGCTTTGTAATTCGGTTTGATTTGGCCGCACCTTTAAAAGAGCCAAATTCTTCTTGGAAATTTGATTATGACTCGCCAGTTTTTAATTTTGCAATCGGTTATCCATTCTAAAAAATTATATGAAAAATACATTTTTACTCTTTCTCTTGTTAATTACCTACAATTTTTCGTTGTCTGCACAAACAAGTTTAGACAGTTTATCTACAAATTCTTCCGTAAAGGAAGAGCAACCCAGAATATGGGATTTGGCAAAACACGATGCCTCTTTGGCTTTTGGCGGTTTTAAACATGTTTACTCCAGACCTTTCCAGTGGAAACAAGACGACTGGGCAAAAGCAGCCGGAGTGGTTTTAGGCACGGCCGCTTTGAATATTTTAGATACAAAAACCAACGATTATTTTCAAAGACAAGACGCCAGCGTACCAGACTTAATAAAAGATTTTGGTTGGTATTTTGGTAGTCCGCAAAACAATTATGGCGTAAATGGCGGTCTTTATCTAGTAGGTCTATTTACCCGAAACAAAGTACTACGCAGAACAGGAATTTTAATGATCACTTCTGCCAGCGCAGCAGGTTTAATACAAACTATTTCTAAAACCGCGATAGGTCGTGCCAGGCCTTCTTCTGGCGGCAAGTTTACCTTTAAACCATTTAGTAGCGAAGGCGGATATCACTCTTTTCCTTCGGGGCATACCATTTTATCGTTTACTACTTTTTATGCGCTTTCTAAACAATTTGACAATCCGTGGGCAAAAGCGGGATTAATTGCCGGTGGTTTAGTGTCTCCGGTTTCTAGATTGTGGGCCGGCGCACATTGGTTAACAGATGTAGCTTTAAGCCTTGCTATTACAGTTGCCGTGGTAGATACTGTAGATAAATATTTGGATCAAAATATGAAATCTGATGCGCAAATCTTACGGGAAAACAGAAATAAAATCTCTTGGCGTTTTCAGTTAGGTGCCGGCTCTATTGGTATAAGAGGCGTGTTTTAATTTCTTTTTATTCTCTTTACGGAATAATTCTGGCTTTACGGAAATAAAAGTTAAAAACAAGCAACAGAAGTTTTTCTATGCTTCATAAACTTTTTTATTCAGCCAGAATAACTGAATTTTCTCTCCTTCTGAAGTTTGTGTTTTCCGTAAACGCGGACTCAATAATACAGCAGCAAAAGCAGCTATTATTAAGACGTAGGTTTGCTCCATTTTAGAAAATGCCTGAAGGCTAAAATATAAGCCTGCAAAAATAGCGGCAAAAACAACATTTTTAAGTAAGCTTACTTTAACAAAACTGCCCATTTCTATAAATTTTCGGTAAAAGTAAGACTATAATTTGCTTTCAACCTATCTTTCTTGCTATAAAAATTAAAGAATAATAGAAACTTCATTTGCAAAACCTCTTTCCGAAAATAATCGGATACAAAACAAACAGTCTTTAAATTGACTTGAAAATTAAAACTTGGAGAATTTTTACACCATTTAGGTTTATAACCAGAATTCGTCTTCGGTGTTTTCTACAAAATCTATTTCTTTATGTAATTCTTTTATTTTTTGAAGTTCTTCTTGTGTGGCTTCTTCTTGAATTTTCATAAAAACCTCCCGTTCTTCAAAACGAATATGCTTGTCTAGCAAGGTTTTAAAATCCATTAAAAATTCCGCGGAAGCTTGCATATTTTTAACGCGGTTTTCTATTTCTTCGTGCTGACTTAAGACTTCTTTAATCAACGGATGATCCTTACTTAAAATAGGAAAAAGCAAACGCTCTTCTTCTTTAAAATGCTGTTCTAAATGATTATCCCAAAACCATTTGATATAACTAATTATACGTTCTGGAGCAACATTTTTAGAAAGGCCGGTTTTAATTTTCCAGCCCAATAATAGACCGTGGTGATGTTCTCTACTAAATTCTTGAATTTCTTTGGCGCGTTTTATAGGAGGCATAAACTTATAGGTTTTCTAAAATTTCTTTTAATACAACGGCTTGGTGATGTTCTTGGTCTTTTGCGCCAAAAAGCAAACAAAGTTGGTGCTCTTTTGTTACATCTTTTAGACGCTTGAGCTCTTCCTTTTGATTATCTTTTAATTCTTTTTTATACTTTTTACTAAATTCGTCAAAACGTTCTTCTTTATGGTCAAACCATTTCCGTAAATCATCAGAAGGCGCTACGTCTTTGTTCCATTCGTCTAAATCTGCTTCCTCTTTACTTACTCCGCGTGGCCAAATTTTATCTACCAACACTCGGTATCCATCGTTTTGAGCGGCATCGTCGTAAACGCGTTTAGTTATTATTCTTTTCATGCTTTAATTTTTAGCAAAAGATAAAAAAGAATAGATAAACGCGCTAAAATTTATACTTTCTTTTACATAAGAGCCGAAGACTGCCGGTCTCTATCGTAGTTTAGTTTATTTTGAAACATAAGAGCCATTTGTTCAGAACGCCATTTAGCTTCTTCTGCGGCTTTTCCTACAAAATTTTCTGCTAAGGTAGCATGAAAGAGTTTTAACCAAGCGTCAAAATGTTGTTTGGCAATAGGAAGTTTTGCGTGTGGTACAAATGGCGCGCCTCTATAGGTGCGCTCTTTTAGTAAAACAGTTTGCCAAAAGCTATACATTTTTGCCAAATGCACGTCCCAATTGTCTTTAATAACGTCTTCAAAGATTGGTCCGAGCAAAGAATCTTCTCTAACTTTTGCATAAAAGGTATCTACCAAAAGCTGTATATCTCTTATGTTTTCTATAGGTTTTTTATTCTCCATTTATAAAGTAAATACGTGATACAATATAAACAAAGCGCTACTAATAAGGCTTATTATTAACAAAGTAAATACAATGTCTTTTTTCACGTTTGCTAAAACAGCAGCATTAAAACTCATACAAACTGCGGTAATCCAAAACAATTGCACCATTTGGGGCAATTGGTGTCCGCTGGTTAAAATTAACATAGCTGCCGCAGCACCCAAACAACTGGATAGAATGATACCCAAAGTAGCATGCATATAATATTCACTACCAAAATCTGAAAATATCTTTTTATATAATTCCATAACTTTATATTTTTTACAAAGTTAAGAGGCTTGGGTTGTTTTATTTTATGACTGGAATCATAAGCAAGCTATTATCGATATACTTTACGTTCAATAATTTTCACTTGGTCTTTAGCGGCCAAACTTTTAATTGTTCTAATAACTGTTTCTACACGCAGACCGGTTAAATCTGCTATTTGTTGGCGGGTTAAATCAACTTTAAATGTGTGTTCATTAGAAGAATATTTAGCTTGTTGTTTAAGGTAATCTAAAATTCTTAGTATACGGTTTTCCGGATTTTGTTGTGATAATTCTGATGCCATTATAGCTTTATAATGCAAACGCGTGGCTAGCCCTTTACTTACTTGCAAATGTACAGATGGGTTTGCCAAAAGCCATTTAAAAAACTCTTTTTTAGGAATACGGTAGACCTCTGCTTTAGTAACTGCAATGGCATTTGCAGGATATCCTATCTCAGCAAAAAGTGGTGGTTCTCCAAAACTTCTGGGAGCAGAAAATATGGCTTGTATAAATTCTTTGCCATCTTCGTGATAATTATTCATTTTTACATCTCCCGAAGCTACTTGGTAGTAATATAGAGCTTTTTCGCCTTCTCTGAAAATGTACTCATCTTTTTGAAAACTTAATTTTTCGGCTCCAAATTTTGTTATTTCTGTTGCAGAAATCATCAGTAGTAATTTTTAGGTGAAGTTAAAAAAATAGAATTGGCTAAAGGAGGTTTTGTTTATACGAACCTTAAAATACTGTTTAATAACATTTTTTTGGGAAGAAAGACCAGGAGTTCTTATTAAATTCAAAGAAAAAAATTATGAGTAATACCTTTAAAACAATCAACCCAGCTACTGAAAAAGAGATAAAGTCTTATACGTATTTTTCTTCTGAAGATACCAATAGAGCAGTTGAAGATTGTCATCAAGCTTTTTTAAATTGGAAAACAAAAAGCGCAGAAGAACGCTCTTCTTACCTAGAAAAAATAGCAGATGCTTTACAAGAGCATAAAGAAGAACTAACTTCTCTAATGACCCAAGAAATGGGGAAACTACTAAAACACAGTAAGCAAGAAGTAGACTTATGTACGCAAATTTGCAAATGGACGGCTAAGAACGGTCCCGAAAATTTAAAAGACGAGAAGCGCGAATTACCTAATGGCGGAAATGGAGTAATAACCTATTCTCCAATAGGAGTTATTTACGGAATACAACCGTGGAATTTTCCGGTTTATCAAGTGATACGCTACTCCATTGCCAATTTAATGGCCGGGAATGGCGTATTATTAAAACACGCCGCTAATGTAACCGGAACCGGGCTTATGTTAGAAAAGATTTTTGAAAAAGCAGGCTTACCAAAAAACCTCTTTAAAGTCTTAATTATAGACCACGACGAATCTGATAAAGTAATTGAAAACAAATTGGTACGTGGCGTAACCCTTACCGGAAGTCCGGATGCGGGTAAAATTATCGGTAAAAAAGCCGGTGCACAATTAAAAAAATCTGTTTTAGAATTAGGATCTAACGATGCATATATTGTATTAAAAGACGCCGATATAGAAACAGCAGTAAAAGCTTGTATTGCGGGGAGAATTTATAACAATGGCGAAACTTGCGTGGCCGCCAAACGTTTTATTATAGTAGAAGAAGTTTACGAAGAATTTAGAGATGCTTATGTAGAAAAAATGAAAAACATAAGTTATGGCGATCCTACCGGCAAAGATGCCAAGATTGGTCCGATGGCAAGAAAAGATTTACGAGACGAATTGCATGAACAAGTAGAAAAAAGTGTAGAAAAAGGCGCAAAAATACTTTGCGGTGGTAAAATACCTAATGAAACCGGTTATTACTATCCGGCAACAGTTCTTGAAAATGTAAAACCAGAGCAACCCGCGTACGATGATGAGTTGTTTGGTCCGGTGGCTTCGCTTATAAAAGCTAAAAACCAAGAAGATGCTTTTAAAATTGCCAACGATAGTAAATTTGGATTAGGTGGCGGAATTTTCTGTAAAGATGAAGAAAAAGCTATAGACCTTGCCAAGCATCATTTTGATACTGGAATGGTATTTATCAACTCGTTTGGTTTAGCACAACCCAATATGCCTTTTGGTGGCGTAAAAAACTCTGGTTTTGGTAGAGAACACGGCGGTTTTGGAATGAAAGAATTTGTAAATGCAAAAGCCATTATGGCTTTAAATAGTTAATTTTTTATAACCGTTTTCACGGAAGAAAAAGTAGCCGATTTAAAAAAGAATTTGTTAATTAAAAATAACAAACTCAATTTTAAATCGGCTTTTTAATTGAAAGTCACCTAACCAACAAATTATTTTTTAGGTGGCGTTATCATTATGTGCGCACGATGTGTACCGGGATCCATCAACCAGGGCATACCGGGTTTGTGTGGTTTTGCCGGCAAACCGGTAGATTCTAACGTAGCAAATGGTGTATAAACCACATAACGTATATCGCTTTCTCTTAACTCGCCCGTTTCCATATTTAAATTTTCTTCAGCCCCGGTTAAGATGTAAAGCATACTTGGTGCATCGGGCATTTTTAATTTGCCGCTTTTTGCTTCTTTTTCACGTATTTCCCGAAGTTCCATTGTTTTTTTTTTTCCTTCTGCTTTAAGATCGCGACCTCTTTTCATAAAAGGTTCTAACTGCTTGCCGTAGCAACTCACTTTTATGCCTTCTTTATTGGGATCGTCTGCCAAACAAATTAAGTTATTGGTTCCTTTCTGTAAAACAATCATTTCTCCTTCTTCGTTATAACCCCAGACTTTAGCGCCTTCTCTGTCTTCTTCTGGAGCTACTTGTGTGGCCATCTTAATCTGAATTTCTTTAGGTAAAACTTTTTTATTTTGAGCAAAGCCAATTATGCTTGCACTCAAAACCAATCCGGTAATAATTAATTTTTTCATAGTTGTAGTATTTTTAGTCCAATATACGAATTTTAAAATAGAGAAGCTGTTAGGAGTAAATTCCGCCGTTTATATGAATAACTTGTCCTGTAATATAATTTGCCTTTTCGGAAGCTAAAAAACTCACTAAATTTGCTACTTCTTCTGGTGTGCCAAATCTGTTGGCCGGGATGCTTTTCTTTAATTCTTTTTCGTTTAGATTTTTGGTCATATCGGTTTTTATAAAACCCGGAGCAACAGCATTTACGGTTACTTTTCTTTTGGCAATTTCCT
This sequence comes from Haloflavibacter putidus, assembly GCF_006546625.1. Lineage (GTDB taxonomy): Bacteria > Bacteroidota > Bacteroidia > Flavobacteriales > Flavobacteriaceae > Mesonia > Mesonia putida. The sequence goes on along the minus strand of NZ_VIAR01000005.1, from coordinate 42,110 downwards.
GCGCCAAAGCTTTGGTAGCGCCAATTACGCCGGCTTTGGCAGCAGAATAATTAACCTGTCCCGCATTGCCTTTTTCCCCCGAAAGGGAAACAATATTTATAATTCTACCAAATTTTGCTTTTAACATTGGCTCCAGTAAAGCTTGCGTAAGATTATAAAATCCGTTTAAATTTGTAGCTAAAACACTATCCCAAGCTTCGTCTTTTTGCCATACAAACAAACCATCGTTTCTTATACCCGCGTTGTTGACCAGAACTTCTATGACAGCGCTAGAATTTTCGGTTTGCCATTGGTTTAAGGCTTTTCTTGTGGTATCACGTTGCGAAACATCTATTTGTAAAGCATTGGCTTGCAGGCCAAAATCTTCAATGTCTTTACAGACTTTTTTAGCAGCTTCTTCTTGAGAATAATAGGTAAGTAAAATATTGTAATTTAAATCTTTTGCCAGCTGCAACGCAATTGCCCTGCCAATACCGCGTGAACCACCGCTAACCACCGCATATTTTTTTTCTGTTGCCATTTTTAATAAGGATTTTTTTGCAGAAGGTATTCTTTTAATTCTTTAATATAACCGGAAACGGGTTTGTCTTCCGTAAAGCGAGGAATAAAAGCTTTTAATTTTTTCATCTCTGTAAGCGTTTTGTCAGAAAAGCCTTTTTCTTCTTCCAAATAATAAAAAGCTTGCACCAAAGCGAGCAATTCTACCGCAATTACCTCATAAGTATTGGTAATAACTTTTTTAGTAAGCAATGCTGCATTGCTGCCCATACTCACAATATCCTGGTTATCGTTATTGTTAGGAATACTGTGAATATACATAGAAGTAGATAAAGTTTGGTTTTCTGCTGTGGTAGAAACGGCGGTAAACTGCGCGCCTTGTATACCAAAATTTAAACCGGGTTTAGCCAAATTTACAAATGCTGGCAAAATTTTGTTTAGGTTCTCGTTGGCCAAAAAATTGAGTTGACGCTCTGCCAACATCGATAATTTGGTTACAACCAGTTTAAGCTTATCCATTTCTAAAGCAATATAATCGCCGTGGAAATTTCCGCCGTGAAAAACATTTTCATTATCGGCATCTATTATCGGGTTATCGTTGGCAGAATTAAGTTCTCGCACCAAAATATCTTCTACGTTTTCTAAAGTATCTTTTACCGGACCTAAAATTTGAGGAACGCAACGCAAACTATAATATTCTTGTACTTTATCTTCAAAAACCTGACTATCGTTTAATTTTAAAAAATGTGCTTTTCTGTTTTTTATGCGCTTACTATCTTTAAGATGTAAACGCATTTTTTTGGCAATTTTTTGTTGTCCGGAATGTAACTTGGCAGTGTTGAGTTCTTTTGAAAAATGATCGTTAAACGCGCTTACCAATTCGTTTAAAACCGAACTACAAAAAACCGACCAATTCAGTAATTTTTTTGCATTAAAAACATTAAGCAACCCAATACCAGTCATTGCAGAGGTGCCATTTAGCAAAGCCAAACCTTCGCGTATTTTTATAGGAATAGGGCTAATTTTTTCTTGCGCAAAAACAGTTTTTGCAGACTGTATTTTTCCTTTATAAAAAACCTCTCCTTCGCCTATAAGCATTAACGCTAAATGCGCCAATTGTACTAAATCTCCGCTAGCTCCAACGCCGCCGTGCTCAAAAATTACCGGTTGTATGTCTTTACGGATAAGATCTTGCATGCTTTTTATTACCGAAGGATGAATGCCCGATTTTCCTAATATAAGCGAATTTAGGCGCGCCAGAAGAATGGCTTTAGCATATTTTGGCGCTAAAGTTTCTCCGCTTCCCGCAGCGTGGCTTCTAATAAGATTATATTGAAGCTGAACTTGGTCTGCCGTGTTAATTTTATATTGCGCCATTGGTCCAAAACCCGTATTAACGCCATAGATAACTTTATCTTCTGCATATTGCTTTAAAAAAAGAAAGCTTTTCTCTACTTTATTGAAATGATCTTCAGAAATATTAAACGACTCATTTTTTAGCACTATAGCCGTAAAATCTTTAAATGATAAAGTGTTTTTAAGTTGCGACATTGGGATAATTATAAGTAAAGCTAAATTACGCAAACAAATGTAGTATTTTTGGCTTGCAAATAAAGCAGAATGAGGAAAGAAAAAACAGATGTTTTGATAATAGGTGCGGGACCTGCTGGTACAGTTGCTGCTGCTTATTTAGCACAAAAAGGAATACAGGTAAGCATTGTAGAAAAAAGCAAATTTCCGCGCTATACAATTGGCGAAAGTTTGATTCCGCACTGTATGGAAAACTTTAAAGAAGCCGGACTTTTAGATACTTTGCAAAAGCAAAATTACCAAATTAAAAAAGGAGCTAAATTTATTAGAAACAATACGGTAGGATTAGTTGATTTTGCCGAAAAATTTGGAGAAGGTTGGAATTACACCTGGCAAGTGCCACGCGATCATTTTGATAATGTTTTGGCAGAAGCCTGCCAGCAAAAAGGCGTAAAAATTGATTACAACACCAAAATTAATAAAGTATCATTTTTAGCGGATACCACTTCTGTAACCGAAGTAGAAAAGGATGGCGAAACAAAGCAAATAGAAGCTTCTTTTGTAATAGATGCCAGTGGTTTTGGACGCGTGTTGGCAAAACAACTGGATTTGGATGCGCCGTTAAATCTCGCACAACATTCTAGTATTTTTACCCAAGTAAGAGATATATTACGCCCAGAAGGGGAGAAGGGTGCGCAAATTACCTTTGAAGTTATAGAAAGAGATGTATGGTTTTGGTACATTCCATTTTCCAATGGTAATACCAGTATAGGTTTTGTAGGACCAAATAATTGGTTTTCGCAATTTTCTGATAATCTGGAAACAGCTTTTAGAGAAATGCTTTCTTATTCTAAAAATTTTAAAGAGCAGTTTATAAACCAAGCGTTTTTGTTTATACCCAAAAAGGTGAATAATATGGCTAAGAATGTAAGCAAAACTTACGGAAAAGGTTTTGTGATAACCGGAAATAGCGCCAAATTTTTAGATCCTATATTTTCTTCGGGAGTTGCATTTGCAACCGAGTCTAGCCTTCGTGCGGCAAAATTAATTTTAAAAGAATTACAAAACGAAAAAGTAGATTGGCAAAAAGATTATGAAGATTATATTAATAAAGGAACAGCTGTTTTTGAAAGTTATGTAAGAGAATGGTATAACGGAAATTTGCAAAAATTAATTTTACACCCAAACCCGAATAATCAAATAAAACAACAAATTTGTGCGGTGTTGGCAGGCTATGTTTGGGATCATACCAATCCGTTTGTGCGTAAACATACTTCTATTATTAAAAATGTAGCAAACTTGATTAGATTAGAAGATAAAAATAAGAAAATTAATTTTTAAAAACTTGCTTACCAGTGAAATGGAAATTAGCTTTTAAAAAAATAGTAAAAAATTTTGGTAAGAAGATAAGTAAAGCCTACATTTGCAGTCGCAAAATAAAATGCGTAAGTTCATAATTTTCGGAGAGGTGGCAGAGTGGTAATGCAGCAGCCTGCTAAGCTGTCATCCTTCTTGGATGCCCGGGTTCGAATCCCGGTCTCTCCGCAATTTTTTTTAAAGAGTTTTGCAAAAGTAAAATTTAATTTTATATTTGCACTCGCAAACAGATAACCATTATCGGGGTGTAGCGTAGCCCGGTTATCGCGCCTGCTTTGGGAGCAGGAGGTCGCAGGTTCGAATCCTGCCACCCCGACTTTACTCATTTATAAATACTTATAAATAGTACCAAATAGACCTGTAAGTCATTGATTTACAGGTCTTTTTGTTTTTAGAAAGTAAAGAACTTTCTATTTAGTAATAAATAGAAAGTGACCTATTCGGTTACCTATTCGGTTACCTCTTTTTGATTTATTTTTAATGACGCGATTTGCGTCAAACAACTTAAAATCAAAAAACAACAACTTTCTATTTATCAAAAAAACTATATATTTACAATTGAATTAAAAATAGGCAGACTTTCCATTCAACCTATTTCAATAAATTCCTTTGCTTGTTTTGAGACTTTTCGATTAATCCTCTAATCGAAAAAGTTATGTTACCAAAAGTCACAATCCTAGCCTGGGTTAAAAAGGCAAAAAAAGATTCTTTAAACCAAGTCCCGATTTATTTAAGAATCACCAAAGATGGAAAAAGAGTAGAGATCAGCTTAGGGATTAAAATTAAGCTAGAGCAATGGAGCGCCAAAGCTCAAAAAGCGAAAGGCAGTTCTATTGAGTCACGAAAAGTCAATAACACAATTGACAAAGCGAAATCTAAAATTACATCAATCTGTGAGGAAATTGAACGCCAAGGCGAATTTCTCACACCAATACTGATTAAGAATAGATATCTTGGTCTTGATGTAAAATATGAAACCCTCAATCAGCTTATAAACTACCATCAACAAAAAATGAAAGCGACTTTAAAGAAAGGAACGCTTAAGAATTATTACACTACCCAAAAGTATCTAAATGAGTTTGTCAGGCTAAAGTACAAATCAACTGATGTTTATATCAAACAAGTCAATTATAAGTTTATGATTGATTTTGAAGATTTCCTGAGAGAGCAGGACGGCCTAAACAATAATGGCTTAATGAAGCATCTTGAGAGACTAAAGAAACTCATTAACTTTGCAGAAGATTTAGAGTGGATTGAAAAGAATACTGTCAAACGCTTTAAGCTAAGGTTTGAGCAAGTTGATAAAGGCTATCTTACAAAAACCGATCTTGCCAAGCTCATTAATGCAGACTTTGAAAACGACACTTTAGAGGTGGTTAAAGATGTTTTTCTTTTTGCTTGTCATACGGGTCTTGCTTATTCAGATTTAAAGAAACTTGCTAAAGATGAAATAACATTAGGGATTGACGGTAAAAAATGGATTTATACACGCCGGCAGAAAACAAATACTTCCTTAAGAATTCCGCTATTAGAATTGCCATTGCAAATCATTCAGAAATATAAAGATCATCCGCGCGTCTGTAAAACCGATAAGTTATTACCGGTCTTTACAAATCAACGAATGAATAAATACCTCAAACAAATTGCTGAAGAGCTTAACATCAAACAAGCATTATCTTCTCATATTGCTAGACATACTTTTGCTACAACAGTCACTTTGTCTAATGGAGTTCCAATTGAAACAGTGTCTAAACTATTAGGTCATACCAAGCTTTCTACAACACAAATTTATGCGCGAATCGTTGATACAAAAGTGTCTGAAGACTTAAGAAGCTTAGAAAGTATTGATAATCCTAAAAGTGCAATAAGAAACAAATGAATATATTTATTTAGTGTTGATATTATTTAAAATTATATATTTACTAATATTTATGTTAAATATATGGTTGATAATGGAGTATCAGTTAATAATCAATGCTTTTGATGAGGAATTAAAACAAATTCAAAATAAATCGCAGGAAGTTGTAAATGAAGCTATTGAAGCTTTGTCCATGTCAAAAGAATATCTTGTCAAGCTTAAACAAATATATTATACAGATGAAGACAAATCCATTTCAAAGCAAACAAGATTCTTTAAGTATGTGAAGCCGAGTATAACGCAGCATATTTATTTTTATAAAAAGGTTAGAGATTTCGAAGTTGAGCTTATAGGTAAGTCAGCTTTAAAAAAAGAAAAAATTTATGATAAGACCTTAAAAAAAATAGATAAGTTCTATGATAAACATAAAGAATTTATTTTCAATCTAAGATACTATCCAGATAAAGTAGATAAGCTTTATTTTACAGCATCAGAATCGAATTCTTCTAATAATGATATGTATGTAAAAGCACTTTCATACGACTTTTATGAGTGTGCATACAGTGGTATTTATGCGAAAAGCCTAGCAATAGAAAAATTTAAATCTTACCTGGATAAAAGACAACATCAAAAAAATTCCGGTAAAATAGAAATATCAAATCTCGATGTTAGGCATCCTTGGACAGCAAGTTCAACAGATTTTGTCGAAATCGCTTATGCGCTTTATTATTCCAAGTCAATCAATAACGGGGATACAACGATCAAAGAAATTATCCAATCTCTTTCGAAAGCTTTTCATATTAAACTTCCTAAAAATTACTACCAAACAATTGATGATATAAAGAACCGTAAGGATCTTACAAAATTCATTAATAAACTTGAATTTGCACTGAAAAACAATTTATAGGCATACTTAAATGTTAAATTTTCACCCGATATCTACCTGATATCGGGTGATTTGTTTCTGCTTCATACTGATTTTTACTCCTGGAAAGTCTCAAAACAAGTATTAATCAAAATCAAACACTATGAACGCAGAAATTGTAACCACAAAACACTTAACAGATTTAAAAAATGATCTCCTAAACAAGTTAAATGAGATTGAACTCAATCAGAAAAACGCTATTAAAAAACGCTGGCTAAGAACGGATGAGGCAGCGGAGTATCTCAATATCTCAAAACCCACCTTGCTGAATTATAGGGTGAATAATGTTATTCCTTGTAGTAAGATTGGTGGCTCGTATTATTATGATGTTGAGCAAATTGATAAACTTTTAATGGATAATAAAATCTAGTCTCATGAACTACATCGAACACCTTAACCAGGCGTTCCGGAAGATTCATGAAGATACAAAGCTCAGGCCAACACATATTTCTCTTTATATGGCCCTGTTTCAATTTGCGAATGCAAGCAGATTCAAAACTGAATTCCAAGCAGGGCGAGAGGAGCTTATGCAGTATTCAAAAATAGGTTCCACAAAAACTTATTACAAATGCCTGAACGAACTTCAAAAGTGGAATTACATCCGCTATTATCCGTCCAAGAACGTCTATCAAAGCAGTCGCTTTAGCTTAGGTAATTTTTACCCAAAAGCTAAACAAGCGATAAACATGCAGGGAACAAGTGGTAAACATGTACTACCACCATATATAAACATATATAAACTATATAAAGATTATAAATCTTATAAACAGCTTAAGCTGAATTTTAAAAATGAAGTCATCCACTTTTTTAAAAAAGAAGATCAATCAAGCAAGCTTGATTTAATAATGGAGGCAGAAAAGTTTATCGCGTATTATGAGAAGCTCAACTGGAACATAGCAGGGGTGAAGCCAATCACAAATTGGCAACCCCTGGCTAAAAAGTGGCTGACCTCAGCCAAAGGTTTTCAGCAGTTTAATCAAAAAGGTATCGATAATAATCATCAACTCAACCAAAACAAAATGTACAATGAACCACTCTAATCCTATAGGTAAACTTATTAAGGCGGCCAATAACCAAGAGTTTTGCCTTGCCATAAAACACGATAATCATTTTCATTATAGCCTAAAACAAGTGGTTGCTTTCTTAACCGCGAAAGGCAAAGAACGCTTTGGGAGCCATTTTAAAATTAATTCATCCGATTACGAACTGATTTACAAACTCTGCGTACTTATGATCCAAGATAAGCGCAACGCCAAAAGGCTACACCTCAACCTCAATAAAGGTGTTTTGCTATCTGGCCCCGTTGGTGTGGGCAAAACTTCGCTTATGCAGCTTATGCCAGAAATATGCTACCAAAAACCCGAATACCAAATGGTAACGGCGCGCGAAATTACCTTCGCTTATAATGAACATGGGAGTAAGATCATCTCTCAATACGGCAATCAAAAGACTTATTGCTTTTATGATCTCGGCCTAGAGCCAACGGGTCGTTTCTATGGTAAAGATACAAACGTAATGGCTGAGGTGCTGCTTAGTAGACACGAGTTTTATACCAATTACAGAACTAAACCCAAGTTTTTTACAAAGAGAATGACGCATATTACCACCAACCTAAACGCTAGTGAAATAGAAGAGCGCTACGGCAAACGCGTGCGATCAAAGCTCAGAGAAATGCTCAACCTCATCGCATTTCATCCCCATACCCAAGACAAAAGATAATTATTAGCCAACTACTAAAATCAAATAAAATGATACAGATTTCAATCAAAACCGAATTAAAAAAACAAGTCATTTATAACAATCCACAACATTTTTGGAGCTGGTTCCGCCAGCATATATACATGGTTCAAAACCACCCCTCTCAAAGTGCAATTAAGGAATTTATGAACGCTTTTAATTTACATCTTAACTATTACTGCAAAGATTTGTCCTTTACCGTTAGTTTTGTAAATGAGCAAATTTTTATAAATTTCTATGCCAGAGGAAACCCAATTTTTATAGAAGCTATTGTAGCTTTAGTTCAAAAAGCACCGAAGTTAGAAAGAATTGAAATTACAGCCTTTGAAGAAGCCGATAGCACAGCAGATGACATTGTAAACAACGCTATTAGCATCAAAACAAATAATATAAAATTCCAGTTCAGTGAACTCACCTATTTTATAAATGAATTCTGTGAAGAATCAAGACGTTATGCCGTAATGATATACTGCCCGGGATATGTCTTTATCCAAGATACAGCAAGCCTTATCAATCAAATTTATGAACACTTAGTTCGTTTTTTAGGAGAGCAATTCATTTACCAGAAAATACTTGATTTCAGCTTTGTGAAATCACCATTTCCAGGGGTAGGGGAGCCCATAGCATATCTAAAACAAGACCTCAAAAATGATATCACCTGCTTCTTAAATAAACATAAAACCTAGTGGTATTTAATAAAAAACCCTATAAATAGTAACATATATCGAAAAAGTTATATATTTTTGGGAATACGAACTAGTTGCCTTCGCTGGTGCACGATTGCATAGTGTTCTCCTTGCCTTAAAAAGCAAGTCAGCCTCGACAGGGTGACTGTCAACCTGCTAGATTTTCGCCCCAATAACCTTGAGGCGGTTGATCCAGTAAAAAATTGTATTAAAAGTGTATATTTGAGTTGATATAACCAGTTGGGCACAAGCTGAAAAAAAACTAAATGGAAAACTTTATAACCAATATAAAAATTAACTATTCTAGGAATATAAAAGACTTTAATATTCCTCTTTCGAAAGAAAAAAGACAACATTTAATTCTAACAGGGAAAAATGGTAGTGGAAAAACTAGTCTTCTTTTGGAGTTGAACAAGTATTTAACCCAAATTGACAATGGAAGTTTTCAAAGTTGGGATGCTCAAAATCAAAGTCTAAGCTTTTCTAAAAACAGGATAAAAGCATTAACTGACAAGAAGCAAATTGCACAAACTGAAAATACCATTAGACATTTGGAAAATTGGTTTAATCAATTCGGTGGCACAGAAATTCAGTTTTCAAACGAAACAATGGAAATTCACAACCAATGTCAAAAAGGAGAGTTTTTATTATCATTTTTTGACTCAAAAAGATTGAGTAATTTGAATATTCCTCAAGGAATAAAAAAATTAGATTTAAAAAAGAAATATAGAATACAAGATAAAGTCAATACCAATTTCATTCAGTATTTAGTTAACCTAAAAGCTGACAGGTCATTTGCACGAGACGATGATGAAATTGAAACTGTCAACAAAATTGACGATTGGTTCAAAAGATTTGAAGAGCGACTTAAGAATATTTTTGATTTTGATTCTCTCAAACTTAAGTTTGACAGAAAGTCTTATAATTTTGAAATTATAACCAATGAAATTGAGCCTTTCAATTTCAATAATTTATCAGACGGTTATTCAGCTATTATTAGTATAGTTTCCGAACTTATTTTGAGAATGGAAGCTCATAATGTTAAAACTTATGATTTAGAAGGAATCGTAATTATAGATGAAATTGAAACTCACCTACACGTTGACTTACAAAAAAAGATACTTCCTTTTTTAACAGATTTCTTTCCAAGAATTCAATTTATTGTAACGACTCATTCACCTTTCGTTTTATCATCCATTTCCAATGCAACAATTTGTGATTTAGAAACTAAAATAGTTACTACTGACTTATCCAATTATTCATATGATGCATTGATAGAAAGTTATTTTAAGACTGACAAATACTCAGATGAAATAAAGATTAAGATTAAAGAGTTTGAAAAACTAGTTGAGAAAGATGATTTAACACCTGAACAAAGAAAAAATCTTATTGACTTAAGAAACTATTTCGCTCATTCACCAAAGTATCTCTCTAATGAATTATTGGTTAAACTTCAAGAGCTGAGTCTAAAAGAATTAACCAAAAAGAAAAAAGAAGAGTAAATTATGGTGCATTTTGAAAAATCTCAACCAGCACCAGAATGTTTGGATACCGAAAAAGCAAAAGCAAATGGTGATTACAAATGTGGTGACGTATTAGAAAGAATAAAAACCGATTTTAAAAACAAGTGTTACATCTGTGGTTATAAAGAACCTGTAACAATAAATGTTGAACATTTTAGACCTCACAAAGGCAATCAGGATTTAAAGTTCCAATGGGATAATCTATTTTGGTCTTGTAGTCATTGTAATAATACTAAACTTGACAACTATGGTGATATTATTGACTGCACAGATATTAATGAAGATATAGAAAATAGACTAAAAATAACAATGAAACCGTTTCCAAAAGAAACAGTTACAATTGAACCTCTAGACCAAAATCAATCAACACTTTCCACAGCTGAATTATTAAATGCTGTTTTTAATGGTACAACTAAGTTGAAAACTATCGAATCTAGTAATCTAAGAAACAAGATTTTGGAAGAGATAAGAGATTTTCAAGAATATTTATTTAATTACTATTCTGACGGTTTTGACGATGATGATAAAGCTAATTTTTTAGCTCATATAAAAAGACATTTGAAAAAATCATCAAATTTTACCGCTTTTAAAAGATGGATAATTCGCGAAAATGAAGTTATGAGAGCTGAATTAGAGCAATACTTTGATTAAAAAAAAGCCAGTGCCCAACAATGTATAAAAATAATAGCGGTTTAAGTGATAAACGAAATTATATATATAAAATAAAGGTCAGTGCAAAACCGAAAGGTTTAGGATAGAAAACCCGCTACTATTCTTATACTAGACCGTTGTCTAGACGGTATTATTCCGCCTGCCTTATAAACCAATCCAGCCTCGACAGGCTAATTGTGCACCTACCAGATTTACGCTCTAATAACCTTGTAGCGCTTGATCCAGTAAAAAATTGTATTAAAAATGTATATTTGAGGTGATATAACTAGTTAGCCACAAGCTAAAAAAATGCAATTACAAAAACCAACTAAAGAATTTATTACTAAAATACTCGCCCAATATTCTCGTGAAGAAGGAAACGAGCTGAATGAAAATCTGCTCAAATTATTTCGGACTTTTGACAATGATAATGACAAATATAATGTGCTGATTAAAGTTGCTGCTCTGAATAAAATCTATTCGACTGCAATCACAAATATAAATCCTGTTGTTGAGAAAATCATAAATGTAAACAGCGAAAAAATTAAGCTAAATGAACTCAATGATTACGTAAAATTCGTGGATAAGATTTCAAACATTGAGTGGACGAATAATAAAGGGAATCGTTTTAAAAGAAACAATCTTTCATTTGCTTCAAAATATGTTCACTTTTTGAGCGAATACAAAACGCCAATTTACGATAGCTACATTTGGATTATAATTAAAGGATATTTAGGACAAAAAAATAAAACTAAAATCACATTTAAAAACCCTGAGAATTTTAATGAATTTTACATAACATTTGATAAATTTAAACGAGAATTGAGCTTAGAGAATTATTCTAATTATGAACTTGACAAATTCCTATGGCAATATGGAAAAACACTGATTATGGATATTGAAAACGAACTGAATATTGACCTAAATAAAGCGAAATCTGAATTAAGAAAGCGGATAAAAGCCAGTGCCTAGCAATGTATAACCGCAATTACGGAGTCCCAAACCTTAGGGAAACTACGTCCGAATCCACTTGAAATTGCTAAAACCTGTGCTAAACCGAAAATTTCGCTCTTTTCTGCACCTTACTTGTCATATACAAACACGTCACCAAATACACCTACTCCAAAACCTCCATCTGTCCAGGACCATTAACAACCATTTGAGGCTTGCCCCGAAAAGTTTCTATAGTATCTAAAACCTTTATTGTTTTACCCTCATAGGCAAAGTAGTTAAATGAACAATTTGATTTATTTTACCTTGTAAAGTTACTTCCTGCCCAATATAATCACGGACTTCGTTAACTGTGATAACGGCATCTTGAGCAAAAAGACTAGAGGTAACTAAAAGAAAGAGTACTCTTATTTTATAGGGTTCAAAACAATTTCCTTAGGTTGTTTCTATTAATTATTCCTTGTCTTTTCCTTCTAAGTTCATTATATTTTAATGTTCATTGTCACTGAACAGTTAAAAATAATGAACAAAAAACTATGTATCGCAATAACGATTTTATTTATGAAGCTGTAGCAAAGCTAGAGAGCCTAATCAATTTAACAATTGATATTGAAACAGCAAGAAATAAATCCGGCCCCATTTTTTTATCAGATTGCACTTAGGCTAATTTTTCTACACCTGTCATTGCAAGATTTATTCTTTACCGTTAGTATTGTAAATGAGAAGATTATAATAAATTTCAATGCCAGAGGAAACCCGATTTTCATAGAAGTTATTGTCGCTTTAATGCATAATCCACCAAAGTTAGAGGGACTTGTAATTACAGTTTTTGAAGAAGCGGATAGCACAGCAGCGGAAATTAAAAACGGATCCATTTTTATTAAAGCAAAATAATTTAAAAATCCAATTTAATGAACTAACATATTATATCTATAAAACCTGTGAGGAATCAAGACGATTTGGGGTTAGGAAATATTGTCCGGAATATGTTTTTATCAAACACAACAACCATAATTAATGAAATTTATGAGCATTTAGTCCGTTTCCTGGGAGAGCAATTCATTTATCAAAAAATACTTGATTTCAGCATTGTAACATCGCCTTCCCCTGAAGTAGGAGAGCCCATAGCATATCTAAGACAAGACCTCAAAAATGATATCATCTGCTTCTTAAATAAACATAAAACCTAGTGGTATTTAATAAAAATCCCTATATATATTAAAATATATCGAAAAAGTTATATATTTTTGGGGATATACACAAGTTGTAACACATTTAAAAAAACCGTTGAAAATGACACCAACACAAGAAATGGTAAGTGTATTGTTTGAAAAAGACACTTTAGTAAAAGCTAAAGCACAGTTCAAATCAGGAAATGAAAAAACACCTGTTGATAGTCGAGATATGTCTTTTCGACTATTCAAAACAAAATACGGTAACATTAATCTCGAAATGCTTTGCAGAGACAATAGCGGAATGTATTTCAAACCTATCGGATTTTATGAGTTTGAAAAAGGAGGTTTTTTGAGTTCGGGTAAACTGACAGTAACCATTCTCAATGAATTTAAAAACGACTACAAACCTGTGAATGAAATTAACCCAACGAATGTTGAAGTTAAATTTATGGATATTCGAGAGAGCGGAATTATTGCAGCCTTTTCAAGAGAAACATTTGAAATGGTTAAAGAAATGTATCAATTAAAAGCAAACGGACTTTCGCAATCTGTGATTGACCAGATAGGTCCATTTCCTCATTTACACGCTATGCAATTTGACAAATCTTTAAATTCAAATGGCCTTAACATTGACTTGCTATTTTCAATGGACGGATTTCCACAGTGTTTCCTAGATGATGATTACGGAATTCAAGGTGCTTTTGGAGCCTATTTTAAAAATGAGAATGGATACAGTTTAAACCCAACAGTTGAACATAAAAACAATTACGACAAGTTTCACCAAATGGGACTTTTATCTGTGTTTAATGGCATTTAGTAAAAGAAAATTGAATAAAAATGAAAGATTTTAGAGTATTAAATATTGTAGATTCCGAAATGGAGGTCACCAATCAACGGATAGCAATAATTGAATTAGTAGAAGTGGAATATCAGGATTTTGGACTTTTAAATTCCGATTATCGACCGTACATTTTTGGAAGTGAAGGAAAACGTTTTATCGTTGATTTCAATTCATATTTGACTAAATCAATAATTGAAAAAGCACAAAACGAAGAGATTGTCCGATTGAATTTGTCGGAATTTCGGTTTCGAGAAGAAATAAAAAATGGTCAAAGAGAAGAAATAGCTTATCACAAAAATGTTCACTTAATTGGATTTGAGGAAACGCCATTTGACTCATTACAATTAGACGACATTTCATATTCAATTTCACTTGATTTGAATAAAAGACTTGAAAATGCTTTTGAAGATTTAAAAGAAGACACCACAAATCCTTTAGTAATCGCTCATTTACAAAGTTCCGACAGAAAAGCTAATGTTTATTTGGTCGCAAAAGACCCTAACGACAAAATGTATTACGGAATATTAGAAACAGAATTTACCGACAAAAGACAACTAATGGGAATTCCAGAGTCAAACATTCATGCGATAGAAGTTCGAGAAGTGTCTATGAAACCATTTGGAGCGAAAAAGTATATTGAGGAAGGAATTAAAGAATAAAAACGTGTTCCAACAATATATATAAAAAATAGGCGAATCAGTAATAAACTCAAGGCTTTTAGCTCTAATCAAACTTTATTGCTTAACCGAACGTTCAGAGCTTCGAAATCGCCTACTTTTTATATACTAAACGTTGCCAGTAATATAACAAAACTCAAATACAATAGAAATTTAAACATAAAAATATATGTATGATTCATTTGAACCTTTCCAAAAATTAAATTTTCAAGAATTTAATTTTAAACCAAACCGTTATGAAATATGGAAAGGAGGAAAAAAGATAGATTTTGGAGAAACGACCCAAATAATTACAAATAGAGAAAAACAAACTGCAAACGGCACAGTTTCGGTAATTAGTTTTGGCGATTCAAATTTATACTCTGAATTATCAAAAGAAAATGATTTTGACATTTTCATAACTTCCACAGACAGACTTCAATTAATAAAAGTTCCAAGTTCAGGAAATGGGGATAGTAATATGGGAATTACAATGTTTAAAATGACAGTCGGAGAAACAAGAAGCCACACGGATTTCAACAGTAATGAACCATATTGTTGTAATTTATTTTTGCAAGATGGAAAAATAGCTAAAATCACTTTTTCATTTAGTACACCAGATAAAATGATAGAATTTTATTCTGATGGAAAAAGCGAGGATAATGGCCTAGAATTTGTTTTTCATTCTTCAGATCACATACGTTACGAAAATGGGATTAGAGTTTCAGGTCCTCACAAAGGAGCACCAAGAGCAATAAAAGTTGAGCCGAATATCACTGGCGGTGACGGATTGACTGTCACACTTTTCAATACAGATGGCGGACAACCAAGCGTTCAAATGGCACCAAAACAAATGAAAATTCAATCTGCTGATAATGAAAAAATTGAACTAGTTGGATTTGGAACAGACCAAATGGGAGCTTCATTTTCTGATTATGGATTGTCTATTTATCATAATCAAGGAAAATTGAGAAAATGTGTTTTACATATGTTTGACAGAAATGTTGATATAGAATATTTAAAATAAAATACTACTGGCAATGACAATAAGTATTACTTGTTCTGTGCTACTTCTGAAAGTTTCTTCGGAATTTTCAGTTTTGTGTGTATTTGCAAAGTTTCGTGCTAACCCACGCATCTACTCATAATCTAGACCGTTGACAATAATTAAAACAAAACACCCCTCATTGTCCATACATATTTTTCTAAGTTTTTTTATGAATTAAATAGTTGAGTACTCAAACAATTTGATTGCTTGTTAATCAATAATCTATTTCATTATAAAGCACTTCTATTTAAACTCTCTTTTTTGTTGTTCATATTTCAAACATATTATTTAAAATTTGAAATAGCACTCCAATCATTTTTGGGGCTAAGGAAAATAGGATAGATGCACTTTTAATATGAAGTAAAAAGAATTTCTAAAAAACTCGTCTACTCAAATCATTAATTCTTTTATCTTTACTCAAGCTAAACTTTAATTTTTTTTAAACTAATGCTGAAAGATGTAATCAAATCCAAGGGGCTTAAACAGTCTTATCTAGCTCAACGTATGGGGGTCAGTACAGTTACGATGTCCAACTGGGTAAAAGAAAAATCTAGCCCAAGTAAAAAAAATTTAGTCAAATTAAGCCAACTATTAGAAGTGCCTATAAAAGACCTGGTGAACTGATGCTGTTAGAAGAAAAATATGATTTTGGGTTTACAGCGCTTTCATTAAGAGTAAAAGAGTTGGTAAAGGTGGCTATGGTAAATAAAAATAAAAGGAATTTCGATATTATCCAAGAAATAGGACAAGGTAAAACCAGCTCTGGAAAAAGATTTTTAATTGAAATAAATAAACGTTTAGATAGTTTAAATGAACAGCAAATTGACATTTTATTGAATGGTGATTTTTATGAACAAAAACAGATAGCTTTCTTGGCTATGTGCAAGGTGTACGGTTTTATTAGAGATTTTGTCATTGAAGTTTGTAGAGAAAAAGTATTGGTTTTTGACTATACTCTAACCGAAGGAGAATATAGATCGTTTTTTAGAAGAAAGCTTGAAACATATTACAAAATGCAAAATTTTACTGAGGCTACTAACGAGAAAATTCGTCAAGTTCTGTTTAGAACCTTAGTAGAAGCTGGAATTATTGATAATACTAAAAATAAAGAAATTCAACCTCAATTGTTAGATAGCAAACTAATGAGAGTTATTGCAAATGATGATAAAAAATGGCTTAAACTATTTTTTGTTAGTGATATAGATATTGAAAATTTTAATTGATGCAAAACCTAACCAATAAATTTAAACACTTATACGATGTCGTTTCCTCAGATAGATTTCTTAGCAAAGAAGCGCTAGGTGGTGAAATTCCTTTTTTCATCGCAGCCTATGAGGCTAAACAGCAGCTTAAAGTGGAAGATGCAACGAAGCGTCTCATCAAAAAATTAGAAACTTCGGGTGTGCCCGTATTAGAATTAAACTTATACGATATTGCGTGTAGTATTCTGGAGGAAGAAATAGGATTAGAAGAATTCTTCAGTATTGAGAAGGAAATGGATAAGGAAGAATTTTTAGATGCAATCCAATCTGTACTTGAAATTCATCAGGTATTAATGCCTAAAATTGATACCCTTATTAAAGCATCATCAGCTAAGGTGTATTTTCTAACAGGGATTGGCTTGGTGTTCCCTTTTATACGTTCACACACCATCCTAAATAATTTGCAAAGCATAGCAAAAGATTCACCAACTGTAGCATTTTTTCCTGGTGAATATAATGGCCATTCTCTAAACTTATTCGGTTTATTGAAAGATGACAATTACTATAGAGCATTTAACATTGACAACATAGAAGCAAAGCAATGATAATAAAAGATTTTTTCGAGAAAGACATTAACAGGAATATTGAAACCGTTATCAAAGCAGATGACCGAGACCAAATTTCTAATGAAGTCGAAGAGTATGTAATTACAAACGAAATAGGTAAAAAAATAAGAGACCTATTTCAAGCTTATAACAATTACAGTGGTGTGAATGGGGTTTGGATATCAGGCTTCTTTGGTAGTGGTAAATCCCACTTGCTTAAAATATTGTCTTATGTTTTTGAAAACAAAGAGTTTAATGGGGAAAAAAGCGGAAAAGTGTTTGCAAGTAAAATCACTAATGATGAAATGCTCAAAGGGGATGTTCTTGCAGCTACCAAAATCCCTTCAGAGTCTGTTTTGTTCAATATTGATCAACAAGCACAAATTACAAGTAAGGAAGACCCAAATGCTATCTTATCTGTGTTTTATAAGGTCTTCTATGACCATTTAGGTTTTTATGGTTCAAAAAAACCTGTCGCTGAGTTTGAGATGTGGCTAAATAGCGAAAGCAAATGGGAATCTTTTCAAGAGTTGTACCTAGAAAAAAGTGGTAAGAATTGGACAGATGATAGAAGAAAATATTTTGCTCCAAAAGTAAAACGAAAACTAGGTGAAGTTTTAGGTGAATTGTTTGATGATGATGCCTCTAAGTATCAAAATATTATCGATACAATGCGTAAAGACAGCACCTCATCAATCGAAGACTTCTGCGAACGTGTACAAGAATACATCTCTACCAAACCTAAAGGTTTTCGCCTAAACTTTTTTGTAGATGAGGTGGGCCAATACATTAGCGACAATACAAAGTTGATGTTAAATCTTCAAACAGTTGCAGAAACCTTAGCAACTCGTACTAAAGGGAATTCTTGGATTCTGGTAACTTCTCAAGAAGATATGGAAAAGGTGGTAGGTGATATGAACAAAAGCCAGCAAAATGACTTTTCTCGTATACAGGCAAGATTTGCAATTAAAGTACCACTAACCTCAGCAAACGTTGATGAAGTAATCGAAAAAAGATTGTTAAGTAAAAACGAAGACGCTCAAAAACAATTAATTGCTTCTTATAAAGAGACGAGTGCACAATTAGATACCTTACTTTCTTTTTCTGAGGCCGGGGTGCAATTTAAAGGCTTTAATGATGCCTCAGATTTTGGGAATAAGTTTCCCTTTATACCTTATCAATTTGACTTATTCCAACAATGTCGTAGAGCCTTGTCTACGCACAATGCATTTCAAGGAAAGCACGCTTCCGTAGGTGAACGCTCTATGCTAGGTGTTTTTCAGCAAGTGACTCAAATCATTGAAGATAAAGATGCACAAGCGCTGGTGAGCTTTGATTTAATGTACGAAGGGATTAGAAATGAACTGCGTGGAGAGATCCAAAGTTCTGTAATTATGGCAGAACGAAACCTAAATAATCCTTTTGCAATTAAAGTACTCAAAGCACTGTTTCTCGTAAAGTACTTTGGCAACTTTAAAACAACCAAAAGAAATGTTTCAGTACTACTTATTGATGATATTCAGGTAGACCTAAACGAGCATAACCAAAAGGTTGACGAGGCTTTAAATATTCTTGAAAACCAAAGTTATGTGCAGCGTAATGGGGATGTGTACGAATTCTTAACCGATGATGAAAAGGATGTAGAAGAAGAAATCAAAAACACAGATATTGATGACCAAGCAATTACACAACTTCTTAGAGAATTGTTCTTTGATGAAATCATCCGTGATAACAAGATTAAGTTTCTAGATAATAAACAAGACTACGATTTCACCAGTAAAATAGATGGTAGTTCACTGGGTAGAGAAAAGGAGCTGTTTATTGAAATCATCACAGAGAATTTTGTGGATTATGATAATGACATTTTTCATCAAAATCAAACTATGGGGACAACGGGTATGAAGCTGAAGTTAGCTTCTAACGCCTTGTTTATGAAAGATTTAAAAATGTATTTACGTACTAACAAATATGTAAAGCAAAATCAATCGACTACCAATCGTGTAGAGGTAAAACGTATTCTTCAGGAAAAAGCACAACAGAATGCAGAACGGAGACGTAACCTCATCATAATGGCTAATGCTATCTTGGCAGAAGCAACCGTATTTATGAATGGTAGCAAGCACGAGTCTGGTCATAGTAAAGAGGGTAAGACTAAAGTTATAAATGCTTTTCAAGATTTAATCAAGCAGGTGTATCCTAACTTAAAGATGCTAGGTAGTAGCTTAATTACAGAAGATGCCATTCGTAATACGGTACGCAGTAAGCAAGATGATTTATTTGGTACTGATGATAAAACCATTTCTGAAGCCGAATCTGAAATTCTAAATTTTATCAAAAGAAGAAAAAAGCAATCAGACAGAACATCTTTAAATGATATAAAAACCCACTTTACTAAAAAACCATACGGTTGGTATCCTAATGCTATTTGGACAGTTACCGCAAAATTATATAAACGTGGTAAGGTTGAGCTAAAGCAAAATGCCAGCTTGTTAGAAGATGAAGATGTTTTGACTTCGTTAATTAACAGTTCCAACCACGGTTCTACTTTATTAGAGCCACAAGCCGAAGTGGATCCAAAGCAACTAAAACACTTAAAAACACTCTATGCAGATGCTTTTGATGAGACTACAGGTCTTAAGGAAGCAAAAGATGTTGCGGTAGCCTTTAAAGAAAAAATTAAAGATCTCACTGTTGAGGTAAAACAATTACATTACAGAAAAAATGACTTCCCATTCCTTTCTGTTTTAGAAGGTTTTAGTGAAAGATTACAACGATTATCAGGCAAAGATTACAAATACTATTTGACCAGTATCAGCGATTTTGAGGATGATTTATTAGATGGCAAAGAAGATCTGCTAGACCCTATTAAAAGCTTTATCAATGGCGAACAGGCAAATATTTATCTCGATATTAAAAAGGTCGTCAATAGTAACACAGCAAACATAGATTATATAGAAGGTGATGAATTTGAAACCTTGACGGCACTAATCAATAGTAAAACTCCTTATAAAGGTAATGCTATTCAAATAGCAAAAGCTGCCAAAGATAGCTTAACCAAAAAAGTAATTGATGGCATTGATAGTGAGAAAAAACGTTTTAACCACAAGCTAGATGCAGTTTTCTCAGATTTAGAAAAAACAGATTCTTTCCAACAGTTAGATACTGCACAACAAGATGAAATTAAGAAGATTATTGTTTCGCTTAAAGCGAAAGTAAAAGCAGAACGCTTCATTGGTAATATTCGTAATGAAATTAGAAAGGTTGAAGACAACTTCTACAACGACCAGCTCAATCATATAGCTAAATTGCTGGCACCTAAAGATGAGTCTGGTAAAGCAGAAGAACCTAAAGCAAAATATATCAAAAAATCGTCTATTCACATAGACTATCCAAACCGTGAGTTAACCTCGGAAGAAGATGTATTGGCATATACCGAAGCCTTAAAAGAAGCCTACCTAAAACGCATTAACCAAAACTTAAAAATTACACTTTAAAAACTAACTATGGAGAAAAAAACTTTATCTAACATTTTAGAAGGAAAAATATTTAGAATTCCAGATTACCAAAGAGGCTATGCCTGGGAGGAATCTCAATGGAAAGATTTCGCTCAAGATATTGATGCTTTAATAGACGATAAAATTACTAATCATTATACCGGTACTATCGTTATTTATCAACCCAAAGAAAAGCCTACTGATTACTATGGTATAGATAAACTAGAAAAGGTAGATGTAGTAGATGGTCAACAAAGATTAACCACAAGTAGTTTATACTTATCTGTAATTTTAAATGAATTAATTAAATTAGGAGAAAATGCTTTTGAATCAAAACTACCGCTTTTATATTCAGGTTCAAAAAGTAGATTAATACTCAATAATGATACCGAAGAGTTCTTTTATGACTTAATTACTAAGGGAAGCACAAATGTAACGGCTTATACCATTCATCAAAAAAGATTGTTCCAGGCTTACAATTATTTTAAAACACATTTGACTAACAAACTTGAAGACAAGTCAAAAGAACAAAGAATAGAGTACTTAAGAGATGTGTTTGATGCCATTATTAGAAAATTAAACTTTTCATTTTACCCTATAGAAGAAGAAAGTGAAATAGGGATGACTTTCGAATTGATGAATTCTAGGGGTAAAGATTTATCCGCCTTAGAATTATTAAAAAATTATTTAATGTATTGGGTTTACAGAAATATTCGTGAACAATATGAGAAGAAAGATTTCACCAAACGCATCAACAAATCCTGGAAAGAGGTCTATACCAATATAGCGAAGTGTAATGGTAGCGAAAACAGATGTTTACGCATTGCGTGGACATTATACCAATCACACACGCCTAGACATTGGAAAAGTTATAGTGGCTTTAAATCAGACGATGTTATCCCAATACGAGATTTTTCAATACGATCTGAAGAAGATACAAAACAATTTATAAAAGAATTTACCCAAGGTCTTGCCGAAATTTCATTGCATTATGCAGAAATAATGAAACCTAGTAAAAGTTCTATTATTGAAGGTGAGTATGTGTGGTTAACTAAAATTAAAAACTTGGGTAACGTTGCTAATTTCCTACCCTTAATTGTCGCGACTCGAAAGTCTGTACTTTCAAATTCAACATCTATTGAAAGCTATATTAGTCTGTTAAAAGCAATCGAATTATTTTCCTATCGCGTGTTCTTATGGGAAGGAAAACGCAGCAATACCGGACTTTCTAAATTTTATAGATGGGCAGATGACGTGTTTAAAAATAAACAAAGTGTAGAAACAGTCACGAGCTGGATTAAAGGATTAATAAATAGATACTCTAACGAAAATAGTTTTAGAAAAGAACTCCAGCAAGACTTTCACAATTGGTACCAGTGGAGACGTCTACTGAGATATACTCTGTATGAATATGAATTGTATTTATTGCAAAAAGAAGGAAAAGGAGCTAAACCGAAGTTGGCGTGGTCAGATTTAACCGATGCTACTTTTGAGCATATTCTACCGCAAAATCCAACGGAAAACTCACAATGGAAACAACATTGGAGCCAAGAAGAGCTTGCGTTATACTTACACGATATTTCAAATATTGTCTTGACGAAAGATAATTCCCATTACTCCAATTTTGAATATGATAGAAAGAAAGGAAAACCTGGTTTAGGCCATTGCTATGCAAATTCAGATATAAGGCAAGAACGGAAAATTGCTGAATTTGAAGAATGGACACCAGAGAGTTGCAAAAAAAGAAAAGAAACACTCAATGAGTGGATTATTAATAGATGGGGCATAGATAAACACTTTCAAGTGCCAAAAGAAGTGGAAGTGGAAGAGGAGGAAGAATTGGAAACAGAATTAGCAGAAGATTAGTAAAATTTATGAACACCAACCAACTCAAAAGTTTCGCTCAAGAAGCGCGTATAAAAATCGTTTCACAAGTGGCTGCAAAGCTAGACTATGTGTTAACTACAGACTCTGCGGTATTACGAGAAAAAGAAGCACAGGTAAAAAAGCTAAAAGCCGAAATACAAAAGACTTCAAAAGAACAGGTTGTAGATAAGGTGGCGTACACGTGGTTTAATAGGTTGATGGCACTGCGTTTTATGGATGCTAACGATTACCAACCTATAAAAATAGGCGTAATCACACCCAAAGAGGGTTATACCTTACCAGAACTATTAGACGAAGCCAAACAAGGTAACATCCCAAACGAGCTATCTGTAGATACCAAACATATTTTTGAATTACTAGATGGTACCATACGTAGTAGCGATGCACAAAACGAAGCGTATAAGGAACTACTCATAGGTGCCTGTAACCACCTCAACACCATTTTTCCTTTTCTATTTGAAAAGATTAACGATTATGCAGAGTTACTCTTACCAGACGATTTAACCTCTGAGTTCTCTATAGTACAAGACATAAGAGAGGGAATGTCTACAGAAGACTGTGCTGAGGTAGAAATTATTGGATGGATATACCAGTTTTATATTTCTGAACGAAAAGATGAGGTCTTTGCTGCTAAAGGCAAAGTAAAAAAAGAAGACATACCAGCAGCTACCCAATTGTTTACACCTCGCTGGATTGTAGAATATATGGTGCAAAATACAGTAGGGAAACTATGGTTGCAAAATAGACCCAACTCTAGTTTGAAAGACCATATGCCATATTACATTGAGTCACCAGCAACAGAGAGTGATGACTTTCTTAAGATTAACTCAGTTGAAGAAATAACCTTGTTGGACCAAGCTTGTGGTAGTGGTCACATCTTGGTATATGGTTTTGAGCTATTGACCAAAATCTATGAAGAAGAAGGTTATAGCCCAAGTGAAATACCGCAGCTTATCGTTGAAAAAAACTTGTATGGTTTTGAGATTGATGAACGTGCTGCACAATTAGCAGGATTAGCTTTAATGATGAAAGCTCGTGAATACCATAAACGTGTGTTTAGAAAACAACTGACACCGCATATTCTGTGCTACCAAGACTTAAAACTAACTACGGATGAGATAAGAGAAGTATTTAAAAGTATAGACACCAAACTATCAAATGAACTACTTTACGATTTAGGAAACATACAACAAGCGACCAATCTTGGTTCACTCATCGTACCACATTCAAGTACTTTATTTTTAGAAGAAACACTACAATCTTTAAAGGTTAAAGAACAAACTAACTCAGACCTTTTTATAAAAGAAAAATTACAGCAACTTGTAATTGCTTTAGCACAGTTGGTTTCGCTTTCGCGAAAGTATCATTGCGTAGTAGATAACCCACCATATATGGGTGGTGGTAATATGAACAACCCTCTTGCTGATTTTGTAAAAACCAATTATCCAGCCAGCAAAGCAGATTTAATGGCTTGTTTTATGGAAGCTGGTTTGGGAGTTTTACAACTCAAAGGTTATCTAGGAATGATTAACCAACATTCGTGGATGTTTTTAAGCAGTTATGAAAGGCTACGTAAAAAACTAATTAGAGAAATAAACATTGATACACTTTTACACTTAGGAGCTAGAACTTTTCCTGAAATAGGAGGTGAAGTAGTACAAAATGTTGCATTTACTTTGGTTAAAAAAAACACTGACGCAAAAGGAAATTATATTCGATTGGTTGATGATAAGAATACCCAGTTAAAATCTTTAAAAGCTCTCGAAGCTATTAAAAATTCGAGATGCGGTTGGTATTATAAAACAAATCAAAATAATTTTTTAAAAATCCCAAATCATCCAATAGGATATTGGTCACCACAAACTGTTATTAAATCTTTTGAGAAATTTAAGAAAATTAATGAATATTTTGTGTCCGATGGGCCTTGTAAATCAGGTAAAGATGCTGAATATCTTAGACAATACTGGGAAATTCAAAAAATTGATTACGGTAAAGATAAAAAGTGGAGACTTTGTTCTAAAGGAGGTGAAACGAGAAAGCATTACGGTAATTATGAATTTGTATTAAAGTGGACGAAAGAATGTCAAATACACTACAGGAAAGATAAAATCGCAAGAATAACCTCCGAAACTAATAGAGATAAAAGAGGTATAACTTGGTCTATAATATCAGGAAGTAACAATTCATTTAGACTACTGACTAATGAAGCTTTATATAATTCAGTATCACCAGCGATATTTTCTTTAAATGAAGAAAGTTATTCTCTAAATGGTATGATGATGTTCTTGAATTCTAAAGTTGCGAAATATTATTTAGAAATTATTAATCCTACATTAGCCTTAAATGTTGGGAATGTTCTAGGAATTCCAATTAACCCTAGAATCTTTGATTTCAAAAATGAAAGTAATTTAGAAGACTATATTCTTGAATGGAATTCTAGGGAAACTTCTCTAGATTTTACTCAAAACGAACTCGTTAAACATAAATCAGATACGCTAGAAGAATCTTACGATGGCTACCAACAGTATTGGACAAATAAATTCTTCCACCTACATAAAAACGAAGAAGAACTCAACAAGCAGTTTATAGACATCTATAGTTTACAAGAAGAGCTTACACCAGAGGTGCCGCTAGAAGATATAACCATCTTAAAAGAAGAAACAGACATTGTTAACGGTGAGCTAGTTTTTAATGCCAAAGAAGTATTTATACAATTCATAAGTTATGCAGTAGGTTGTATGTTTGGTCGCTACTCGTTAGTCAAAGAAGGTTTAATCCTAGCCAATCAAGGAGAAACCTTAGAGGATTATTTGGAAAAAATAGCAACTAGCAACCAGCAACTAGCAGCTAGTTTTATGCCAGATGACGACAACATCATCCCAGTACTTGATGACGAGTGGTTTGAAGATGATATCGTAGGTCGTTTTTATGAGTTTTTAAAAGTCACTTTTGGCGAAAGCCAATTTGAAAAAAATCTTGCATTTATAGAAGATTGCATAGGTAAAGACATCCGTAAGTTCTTTGTAAAGGACTTTTATAACGACCATATAAAGCGTTATAAAAAACGTCCTATCTACTGGATGTTCTCATCACCTAAAGGAGCATTTAACGTGCTTATTTATATGCACCGCTACACACCAGATACGCTTAACCAAATTCTTAATGGCTACTTAGTAGAATACAGAGAAAAGCTCAACACACGTATGGAACACCTAGACCATTTAATTGAGTCTGGTACTTCTAGCGAGCAAACCAAAGCAGCCAAAGAAAAAGACAAGCTCAAAGCAGTGTTGCTAGAACTACAAGAATACGAAAGAGAAGTTTTATACCCACTCGCCACAGAACGTATCACAATAGACTTAGATGATGGTGTGCTAGTCAACTACAACAAGTTTGGTAACGCCATTAAATTAGTAAAAGGGCTTAATGATAAAAAAGCAAAGGACAAGGTCAAGAAGTTTGATTGGATTGATACAACCACAATAAAATAATATATATGGCATTAGAGGTATTATTCAATAAAACAGAAAATCTCCACGAAAATGTACAGTTTGACCGTGTAGCCCTTCACTTGGTTCCATTTTTCAAAGAACAAAAATGGGATGGGCTTTTAATAGGAAATCCGTTTAACGAAGACTATCCAAGGTTTAGAGCCGATGCCATTTTATTATATACAAACGGTTTAATAATCATCGATTTTAAGGATTACAAAGGTGAAATTATGTTGCCTACCAACGATGATGACTTTAGAACTAAAGCGTGGTTTAATAATACTAAAGATGGTAATCGCATTAAAATAGAAGCAGGAAATAACCATACAAATCCTTTTAAACAATTGGATAGATACCGAGGTGTGATGAAGGGTATCGTGCAAGATGACGGACTGTTGCGTTATGTAGTTGATATTAAAAAAATCTGTGCACTCAATATCTTCTCGGGCCCTATAACCAAAAATAGAGAAACGTCTAGAAGGGTTCCGTATTACCAACTAAAAAGCGAATTAGACCTGCATACATTTCTTAATCAATATGCCAGTCCCAATAAGTTTGAAGCACCTATAGCTGCAAAATTCAAAGCTTTATTTCCTGCAAAAGAATGGAGTGGAGACTTAACAATAAAGGCTGATGACTATTACGCAAAACCAAAAGCCCAGCATCAAGTAATAGACAAAAATATTGAGCCAGCTCTAAAAGAATTTTATGCTAATAATGAATCAGGAATACTGGTGTTAGAATCAATGAGCCAAACGCTAAGGGATGAGTGGATGGCGATGGTTAATACCTATGCTTTAGACAATGGCTCACCAGAAACTGATATTTGGTGTCACTCTTCCAGAATTGCACGTAAAATTAATCTAAGAACAAAATTTGACGTTTCCAGCCTGTATGCTGTAATATACGGAGGAAGAGATAATGATTTAAAAAAGGAAGACGGGGAAATAGAAGATGAGCAAACACCAGAGGAATCAGAATTAGAACAGGAACTAATAGATTTAAAAAGCGATAGCGAGATAGATGATAACGCAACTATCATTATTCCAGAGGCACATTTAGTTTCTCAAAGTCTGCATCAAACCGATTTAATGAAATTTGGAACGGGAAGGTTACTTCAAGATTTGATTCAATTTCTACGACTTAAAAAGACCAATAGAAAAATTATATTCATCGGAGACCCATATATGCTTTCTTACGGAAAGGTTGAAGATTCCGCTCTAAATCTAGATACCCTTAATGAGCTATTCCCAGATGGTAATATAATAAACTATAGACATACACCTGAAAAACGTGATTCAGATGTTCAGTTATTAAAAACTAGAAAAGTACTGGGAAACGCGATAGACCAAAATTACTTCAACAATTTAACATATCAATTTGATGCATCACTACACTACGCGAAGCACGATGACGGATTGAATTGTATAAAAAATTGGTTTTCTCATCCTTTTGAAGCTGAGCCTAAAGAAGCGGTTTTGTTTTTTTCAAAGAAAGATGCAAGGACTACAAATTTATATATCAAAAAAAATATTCTAAAAACAGGTAAAAAATTAGCGGTAAACGATTTACTAATATTAAACAATAACATTAATATACCCGACATTACAGGTCTTGGCGTGCCAACAAAAGCTGTAAATGGTAGTTATTTGCTAGTCAAAGAAGTGAAGGAACAAATACCCGAAACAGTTACCAAAAGAAACAATGAGCTTGTTGCTAATTTAATGTTTAGAAGATTAAAAGTTCAATTACTAGGAAATGTAACTTCGGCAGATGCAGAAATTATAATCTTAGAAAATTACCTTGATGGAGTTGAAGAATTGTCTCAGAAAGAATTAGTGGCATTTAAGATTTTTATTAATAAGAAATTAGCAGAATCCAAGAAAATATATCCATTTGAAAAGAGTCAAGAATATCAGAATTTACTTTATGACAAAGAGTTTAATGAAGCTTTAAACAACATAAAAGAATGGAATAAACGAGAAAATGAAGGCGAAAAAGTTTTAAAAAAAGACTTAAAAAAATATAAAACTCAAAGAAATAAAGTAGAACGTTCTTATAAAAAAATATACAGTAATAATCTTTTAATATCCTTAAGGAAAAATGACCCTTTTATTAATGCTGCTCTTGTTAATTATGGGTGGGCAATTACAGTTCATAAGTCTGTAGGTTCAAACTTTGAAAGTATATTATTTAAAGCCACTCAACAAGAGGATTCTGGAATAACAAATGCAAGTTACTTTAGATGGTTATATTCAGGATTAACAGCTGCCAATACTCAGTTGTTTATGCTTAATCCTTTAACAATTTCGCCATTTGATAATTGCACTTTTATAGATGAAGTTGCAGTAAATGAAAACTTAGAATTTATTGATGTTAATCCCAACTTGAGTTTTGAAGAAGAAGATATCCCAAGTTCGATAAAAACTTATGTTACCGAAGATTTAAACCTTAATAGTCTTATAGCGGTAAAACACTTACTCAATGAACTAGAAGGATACAGCATATTAAACATTCAGAAAAAATCAGCATATTTAATAAAGGTAACGTTCTGCTCTTCTACTAATGAGGAATCAATTTTAGCAATTAATAATAAAGGAAATCAAGAAGTTTCTTCCATACGAATTGAACGCACCAACGAGAATAATAGAGAAGCTTTAGAAAAAGCTATTGGTAAATTATTTAATAAAGCAAAGGAAGCAAGTTATCCTGAAGACTTTCGAAAGAAAATTTATAAAGATTGGCAGTTTGAACTAAGCAAACAAAATTGTCAATTACATCTTCAAGAATCCCATCAAAATGAGGATAGGTTCACCGTAACAAGAAATAATGAAGTGGTTAACTTCAACCTTAGATATACCACAAGGGAGCGCAACTACGGCTTCTTTTCTTGTTTGACTATTAAAGAAAAATCTACTGAAGATCTTGTACAAATTATTAAAACATTAGTTAAAAATGACTAAAAGAGAACTTCAAGACAGTGCCAAAGGATTTATTCAAAAGGACCCTTCTAAAGCAATAGAAATTTGTTTAGAAATCTATGAGAATCACGCCGAAGAGTTCAATAAATTTGATGCGGTAAATCTTTTGCAAGCTGCACGAAAGGCACACAAAACTAATATTATAAAACTACAAGAAATAGTAGGGAAGTTTAAAGAAGACGAAATTGTTTTTAGTTTATGCGGATGGTACATATTTGATAATTACATAAAGAATAAATCACCACAACAAATACTTCAATTCGAAAATATTATAGGTCAATACCTTCCACTTTTAAAACAGAAGGATGTTAGTCTTAATAATCAATATCCTTGTCCATTTTACTTAATTGTTTCTAATCTTTGGGCAGCACACTCAAACAATCTTTTTAATGCAAATAAGATTTTTGACTACTGTAAAATTATCAATCCTGATTTTTTATCCAAAGAATCTTCAAGTTATACTACTAATGAAGGGAGAGATGTTGAACAGGCATCCCCTTATGAAACGTACTTTCAATATTACACTAAAGCCTGCGATAAATTAAATAAAGCTGAAGAGGCTCTAAAAGCGTGTAATTTAGCTCTTTCTAGTATTAGTGAATTTCATTATGATAATGATTTATGGTTCAAAATGAGAATAGCTCGTGCATATATTAAACTTAATAATCTTGATTTAGCGGAAAAACAATATTTAGAAATTATTAATTCTAAAGCTGGCAGTAGCAAATACTTTTTATTTAAAGAATTTTCAGAAATTCTGTTTAATCAAAAAAGATATGAAGAAAGTTGGGAGAAGTCGCTTCGTTCTGCAATTGTTCTAAAAGATGTAAAATTTTGTGCCAGTTTATTGTTACATCAATCTAGGATTTTGGTAAGACTCAATAGAATAAATGAAGCAAAAAGGTTTGCTGAAGTTATATACGCTGGAATTCAAGAAGGTCTTTGGAATAATTCAGCCAAGTATCAAAAGCTTGTTAATTATTTTGAATTAAAAGAAGTAACTGGAAATGCAAAAACTTTATTTAAAAAACTCTACAGCTACTATAAAGATGAATTATATAGTGATTCTCCTTCTTCAAAAGGAGAAATCATTTTTATTCATAAAAACGGAAGGTTTGGAAAGATTAAGTGCACTGATGAAAGCGTAATAAATTTCACAAAGAATTCTTTCAATAAAGCGCATCATAGAATAGATAAGTTTAAAAATGCCGAAATCTCTTTTGTAAGCGATTATGATTATAAAGCTGACCCTATTGCGGAAAATATTAAAATAATTACCCTTAAAAAAGAAGATGAGATAATTGGTGAAATATTTAAGGGGAAAGTGCAAAATATCGTAGACTTCGGAATATTTATTGATTTTGACTCTGGCAAAAGTGGTCTTTCCCATATTTCAGTATTAGAATCAAATTTTAAGGAAATCTATGATGCTAATGATTTTGTGAAGATTAAAATCATTAAAAAAACAGAAAAAGGGTATAGTTTAAAAATATTAGAAAAACTATGAGTCAAAATATAAAACAAGCATTAATAAAGCGGTTTCAAGACCATCGTGTCATTTTCTGGTACGATGAAAAGAAAGACTTCACCGAAGAATTTGATAAATTGGAGATTGCTGATGTGGAAAAAATTCACGTGAATCAGAATGAGTTTGAGGTAAAGCATATCATTATGAAACAACAACCAGAAGATAAATTTTTACTCTACTTCACAAGTAAGAAACCTAGTAAAGAAGAGAATTGGTTACTGGATATCGAACTGGCAAACCATCTATTCCATACCGACCAAGAAGCAATGTTTTTGCAAGAATTAGGTTTAGGCTATCACTTAAAAGAACTCGTTGCAGAGCATATTGAATTCTTTAAAGCCAAAGACCGTCGAAACAAATTGAAAGAGCTGCTAGGCGCAGGTGATGAACACGAGGATATACGCAGTAAAATGCTTGCGGTGTTGTTTAATACAGATTACGTAAACCTTAGCACGTTTATACACGCGCATAGTGCAGCATTTATAGATGCTAATGAAAAGTTTGATAAGAATTTAGACCGATTTAACTTAAAAAGCTACTATTGGGCTAAAATTAAAAATGCATTTAACTATGCAGCAGAGGAGCCTTCTATTTACGATTTCCTATTGGAAGTATTTAATTATAGTTTTAGTTTAGGTCGTCCTTCAGAATTGACCAAAGAATCTCGTTTACTTATTGGACTTTGGAAAGATACCATACAATATCGAGAAAGTTTTGGTACGGTTTCAGAAAAAATAGCAGCAGATATTGATGTAGAAACCAAACTTCAGCAAGCCCGAATAGAAGACATTATTAAGGATGATTTATTTCGCTTAAGCGATAAAAAGATTATCTACGATCTAGTCAATCTCATCGCAGAAGAAGAGATAGCTTATGAAAAAGTAGTTCGGTATAAAAAGCAAAGAGAAAACAAATACTGGTACACTACTTCAGAAGCTTTATACGATAGTCTAGAATATGGTGCAGAAACCTTGCATCTCATTCGTAAATATGACGGAACTACTTATTCTAATTTTAGTGAGGGAATAGAAAGTTATACTTCAGAATTGTATGAAGTAGACCAAGCCTACAGAAAGTTTGTTTGGAGTTTTAGACAAGCCAAACAAAACGGAATACTTGCAACGCTAGCACAAAAAATAGAAAAAGTATATGCTAACGACTGGTTGTTAAAATATAACAACAACTGGCAAAAAGTAGTGGATGATTTGATCGAATGGCCTAATCAAGAGCCCTACAGTCAACAACGCTTTTTTGAACAGCACGTACAACCTTTTGCAAAGAAAAAACAACGTTTGTTTGTTATCATATCTGATGCCTTACGCTATGAAAATGGTGCAGAACTTAACAGAAGATTAAAATCTGAAAATAGATATGAATCTAACATAGAGCATATGCTAAGTAGTTTGCCTTCCTATACGCAACTGGGGATGGCTTCTTTATTACCGAATAAAAGTATTTCACTTAAAGCGAAAACAGATGCGGTTGTCGTTGATGGAATGTCAAGTGCTGGCACCAAAGGCCGTTCTAAAATTTTAGCCGAAAATTCAGGAGTAAGAGCCACGGCAATTAAAGCAGATGACTTTATGAGTATGAATGCTAACAAAGAAGGAAGAGCCTTTGTAAAACAGTATGACCTTATCTATATCTATCACAATAGAATAGATAAAACAGGTGATGATAAAGCTACGGAAGAACGAGTATTTGATGCTGTAGAACAAGAGTTTGACTTCTTGATGGATATGATGAAGAAGATTGCTAATATGAACGGTAACAATATGATGATTACTGCAGACCACGGTTATATTTATCAGCATAGCGATTTAGATGAAAGTGATTTTGTGACATCCAGACATTCGGGAACCATTTGGAAGGAGAATAGGCGTTTTGTTATCGGTGAAGACTTAAATGGTGATGATACTACAAAAGCCTTCAAAGGTTCAGAATTAAATATTGATTCGGATGTGGATGTGTTGATACCAAAATCTGTAAATAGATTGAGAATAAGCGGTGCTGGTTCACGATTTGTTCACGGTGGAGCAACGATGCAAGAAATTGTAATACCGTTGCTTAAAGTGAGTAAAAAGCGTCAAGATACCACGTCTCAAGTAGATATTGACATTATTAAGTCTACAGATAGGATTACTACAAATATTCTTGCAGTTTCATTCATCCAATCCAATTTGGTAACAGAGCAAGTATTACCGCGCACCATTAGAGCAGCTATTTATGCTGAGGACGAAGAACGTCTAAGTGATTTATTTACTTACAATTTTGATATAGATGAAGGAAGTGAACGACAGCGAGAAGTGAAACACCGTTTCCAACTAATGTCTAAAGCTAGTGGAAAGTATAAGAATCAACGTGTAAAATTAGTTTTAGAAGAGCCTGTAGAAGGAACCACTAAGTGGAAAGAATACCAAAGCTTCTTTTACACATTAAACATATCATTCACTAACGACTTTGATGACATATAAGATATGAAAGCACTAGATATAAAACTTAATGAACACTTTGAAGGAAAAGTAGTTAGAAAAGACTTAACCAAATTAGTTAAGGGTAATGCAATTGTACCTACCTACGTACTAGAATATTTATTAGGACAATATTGCGCTACAGATGATGAAGAGACCATCAATCAAGGTGTAGAAACCGTTAAGAATATTATATCAAAACACTTTGTACATAGAGATGAGGCTAATCTAATCAAATCAACAGTACGAGAAAAAGGCTCACATAGAATCATTGATAAAGTTTCTGTTAGATTAAATGATATAAAAGACCAGTATGAAGCCTCTTTTGCAAATCTTGGACTAAGTCGTATTCCGATCTCCAGTGATGTCATCAAAGAACATAAAAAACTACTCTCAAGCGGTGTTTGGTGTATTCTAACATTAGCATACTATTCTTCAGATGAAAAAGGAATCGTTCCCTGGATAATAGAAAGTATCAAACCTATTCAAATATCTAATGTAGATATAGAAGAATACAAAAGTGCAAGACAACAGTTTACTACAGAGGAGTGGATGAATGTATTGATGCAATCTATAGGTCTTAATCCCGATGAGTTTACCAAACGTTCTAAGCTCTTACAATTAACACGATTAGTGCCATTTGTAGAAAATAATTACAACCTGATTGAATTGGGGCCAAAAGGAACTGGGAAATCTCATATCTTCTCAGAATTATCACCACACGGAATGCTTATTTCTGGTGGTGAGGTATCCAAAGCAAAACTCTTTGTCAACAATAGTACTGGAGAAATAGGATTAGTTGGGTATTGGGATGTGGTAGCTTATGATGAATTTGCAGGAAAGACAAAGAAGTCTGACAGAGGTTTAGTGGACATTCTGAAGAACTATATGGCTAACAAATTCTTCTCAAGAGGAACACAACAATATGGAGCTTCAGCATCAATGGTATTTGTAGGGAATACAGACCATTCTGTTCCCTATATGCTCAAGCATAGTGACCTTTTTGACGCATTGCCTAAAGATTATTATGATGCAGCTTTTTTAGATAGAATACACGCCTATTTACCGGGTTGGGAAGTTCTCAAATTACGTAATGAGATGTTTAGTTCTGACTATGGTTTTATCGTTGATTATCTTGCTGAAATCCTACGTGATTTACGCAAAGAAGACAGAACCAATGAGTACTCGCAATTTTTTGAGTTATCTAATTCTATTACCACTCGTGATAAAACGGCAATCGAGAAAACCTTCGCAGGTTTAATCAAAGTGATATATCCGCAAGGAGATTTTAATGAAAACGAAGCCAAAGAGTTGTTAGACTTTGCTATTGAAAATAGGAAGCGTGTCAAGCAACAGCTTGAGAAAATGGATGAAACTTTCTTAGAGCAACCTGTAGATTTTAGTTACACTATTAAAAGCTCAGGAGAAGTTATAAATGTAGAGACTTTAGAAGTTATTGAAAACGGTGGAGATAATCTAATCACTATCGATCAAGTTGATACTTTAGAAGCTGCTAACAACAATGTAGATGTGATATCTCAACAAAAAACTATAGAGCTTTCTGAGGGCCAGAAAATAATTCGGGATAATCAATCGGGTATTTCTTATAATCTATTATTCGGGGCTTATTTAGTAGGTGCCACGGATGTTAAACTCGTAGATCCATATGTTCGTCTTCCATATCAATTAAGGAATTTTATGGAGTTTGCTAAATTACTTTCTGAAAAGAAAGACCCAGATGTTGAAGTAAAACTTCATTTGGTGACTGCAAATAATGAGGATTATATAGAAGATGCTAAAGAAGCATTCAAGCAAATTGTATATTCTCTAGAGCGGGTAGGTATCATTTTTAGTTACGAGTTTGACAATTGCATTCACGACCGCTCCATCATTTTAGATAATGGTTGGAAAGTAATTTTAGGTAGAGGTTTAGATATCTGGCAAAAGACAGGTGGCTGGTATGATATTAATGAATATGTTCAAGAACAGCGGTTATGTAAAGCATGTGAAATTACATATTTAAAATGTTAAGCAATAAACACAAATTTGTTTATGAGTTAGAAAACTTCCTCAAGCAAATAAGTATAGCTTCCATTGCATTAAGTGTAATAGACCTGAAAGACTTTGGAAAAAACAAATGTGTATTAGTTGTGTCTGATTTTGTGAAATTAACAGATGACAGCAAAAAAAGTAGAAGAAGTATTAATAAAAAAGCTTTAAAGTTCTATTTAATAAGATGAAGTAGCAAAGCAATCACAGGAATAATTATAATACACCGTATAAAAATAAAAGATAAGCCAAGAAGTCTTGAATAAGTTTAAGTGTGATTAAATAAAAAGAAATGAGTCAATTAGATATGTTTTCAGAGTCTCCCAAACGCGGTGAGACCATAAAAATAAATCATGGTGAATATATTTATATTCCTGATTTTTATGATAAAGTGACTGCAGATAGCTATTTAAAACGATTAATTACGGATATTAATTGGAAACAGGAATCTATGAATATGTACGGAAAAAAAGTTCCTTTTCCACGCTTAACTGCATGGTATGGCGACCAAGATAAACCGTATAGTTTTTCAGGTATAACTTTAGACCCTAATCCCTGGAGTCCAGGTTTAGTAAAGATTAAATCAGATATCGAACCAAAGGCAAAAGTGAAATTTAATAGCGTTTTACTTAACAGATACAGAAACGGTAGCGATTCAATTTCATGGCATACCGATGCTGAAAAAGAGTTAGGAAAAAATCCAGTAATTGCTTCTGTAAATTTTGGTGCAGAACGAAAATTTCAACTTAAACATATTGAGACTAATGAGCGTATAGACATTCTTTTAAAGCACGGAAGTTTACTAATTATGCAAGGTGAACTACAACATTATTGGAAACATCAGATCCCTAAAACCAAAAAAGAAATCGGAGAACGTGTGAACCTAACTTTTAGAGTAATTAAGTAGTATGCTAACTTATCAGAAGAACGTATTAGCTTTAGAGAACCCAAGCTTTGACGCTATTAGACAATTGGCTGTGGCTGAATTAGCAGAATTTAACTCTGCAGAGACAGATGAATTCTATATTGGCTTGAATAGAGGTTTAGCACTTTTAGATACGCACCAGCATTTATGCCAGTATCTAAGGTCGTTCGGTAATATGCACAAAGCAAAATTGTTAGATGCCTTTAAAAATATCCCTAACGAAGCTTTTGAAACACCGTTTCATATTATCGATTGGGGTTGTGGGCAAGCATTGGGTACCATAAATCTTTTTGATTTCCTTAAAGAATCGAATAATCTCAAAAATATATCATCAGTAACACTTGTTGAGCCATCTAAAATGGCTTTAAGTAGAGCAGAACTACATGTTAAAACCTATCTTGATCAAAGCATACCTATTAAAACCCATAATCAGTTTTTTGAGAATAT
Source organism: Haloflavibacter putidus (assembly GCF_006546625.1). Lineage (GTDB taxonomy): Bacteria > Bacteroidota > Bacteroidia > Flavobacteriales > Flavobacteriaceae > Mesonia > Mesonia putida. Next base: position 5,574 of record NZ_VIAR01000005.1, on the reverse strand, counting down.
TAATGCAGATGATATTGAAACGGAAAATAATTATCCAGTCATTCATATATTCTCTAATATCTTAGATGTTGCTCAAATAGATTTAAAGCATCTTACCTATATTATAGATGGGAGTATTGTTTCAAATAACTATCTAGTAGCTGTTGGTCCATTGAATCCGAATAACAAAAGGATTGATAGTTTTTTTAGGTACTTTAATTTAGATCTATTACAAGAGTTATATGCCGAAGAAAATTATCAGTTTGGTAATAATTGGACGTATAAAGCCAAAATTTATAAACTTGAAGCAAATGTAGAAGGTCACCTTATACCTATTGAATATTACCCAACGGTTCAATTTGCCGCAGCCTATGAGCTAGATTGCATTAGAAACAGCAGAAGAAAAAGTAAAGAGCAGTACAACAACCAACTTTCACATTTTGAGGTCGCAGCACCATTTGATTTGGGTGCTAGTGTATATGAAGATGTAGAGCCCATACTTGCTGTACTAAATAATATTATAACAAGAGGTTTGCCAACGCGTTCTAGTTTATTTATAGAAGAAGCCTTTCAAAACGCATTTGGAAACACAATTAAAGAGATTAAGTATGGAGAAATTAGCTTTAACCCTATAAATGAATACGATTTTGAAGAATTAAACAGCATATTTAAATCATACCTTGATAAAAATGATTGGAAAAATCAAACTTTATTAGAAGAGCTACAAGTTTTATTAAGTCCTTTAGCTATAGCTAGGTTTCAAAAAGTGTTAGTTGAAGCTTTGATTACAGATCATTTAAGCTTAGAGGTGAAGGAGTGGAATATATTGGTTGAAGAAAAGGATGTGCCATTTGCAACATTAGCGATTAAAGACTTTCAGCAACTTTTTGAAAGTTTAAGCTCATTAAGTCTAAAATATGATAAGTTAAAATTACCAAAAATCAATTTAACGATAATTGGTGACAGATTATTTCAAGATTCAAAATTGCATTTAAATCAAAAAGTCTATACAGGGATAAACTCAAAAATTTCCTCAATTACTTTTGATTTGGTAGTGACGCAATCTACTTTAACAACTGTAAATGAAAGCATAGAAGCTTTTAGTGAATTTAAATGTAGAAATAATTGTTATTTTAATATAAAAACAATTCAAAAATTAAGAGAGTCAAGAAATATCTACACTTCTTCCTTAATTAAGTATAAGGATGTAGTTTTTAAAGATAATCACGGTAATTATCAAACGGCGATAGAAAACGAAAGGCATTTAACTTACTTTCTGCAATTATTATTTCGCAAAGAATCTTTTAGATCAGGACAATTACCTATACTCGATAGAGCTTTAAAGAATTTACCTGTTATCGGCTTATTGCCAACCGGTGGAGGGAAATCCTTGACTTATCAAATCGCAGCCTTATTGCAGCCAGGGGTAACTCTTATTATTGACCCGCTTAAATCATTGATGAAAGATCAATATGATGGCTTGATAAATGCAGGTATAGATTGTGCTGCTTATATTAATTCATCATTGAGCTCAGAAGAAAAAGAAGCGGCTGAACTCCAATTAGAGTCTTCTGAATTATTATTTATATTCCTTTCTCCTGAGCGCTTAGCTATTGCTTCTTTTAGAGAAAGATTAAAGCATATGCACGACTATAACGTGTATTTTTCGTATGCTGTTATTGATGAAGTCCATTGTGTATCGGAGTGGGGGCACGACTTTAGATTTTCATATTTACATTTAGGGAGAAACTTATATAACTACGTCAGAGCTAAAGAAAATGAAATTTCACTATTTGGCCTAACGGCTACAGCTTCATTTGATGTTTTAGCCGATGTAGAAAGAGAATTGTCTGGAAATGGTGCATTTACCTTAGATTCTGAAGTAATTGTGAGGTATGAAAACACCAACAGATTAGAATTACAGTATAAAATTGAAAGAATTCCAATTTCTTTTGAAGAAGATGATACCTTCGATAAGAAAAAACTGCTTCCTGAAAATTTACCGAGAGCTGTAAAGATCAATAGCTCTAAATGGAAAATTTATGATGCTAAATCTGAGTTTCTAGAAGAGTATCTTCAGAGAGTTCCTGATTTTATTAATGAGCTTCAAGAACCGCAAAATATTGAATATATTAAAGAAAGTTTTGTAGAAAGACAAAATAATGAGGAAGGAAGTGATTTAGATTTAAAGGTTGAAATGCCAACTGATTATTTCGAAACAAATGAAGTTTTTAAACAAGCAGGCATAGTATTTTGTCCACATGTAAATAATTCTGGTATATCTGTTAATAAGAATACAAGCAAACTAAGAGAAGAATTAATTCCTCAGGTAGCTTCGTTTTCTGGCCAGGATGATGATGCTTTAGCTACTGAAAGCTTAGAACTTTTTAGAGATAATAAAAGCCCTCTGATGGTAGCAACAAAAGCATTTGGAATGGGTATAGATAAACCTAATGTACGCTTTACTATAAACTTAAACTACTCTAGTTCATTAGAATCATTTGTGCAAGAGGCTGGCCGATCAGGCAGAGACCGTAAAATGGCATTGGCCACTATTTTTGTTACTGATTATGAAATAGCCCAGTTTACTAATCTTGAAAAAAAGGGTTTCCCGTTAGGCTTACTAAGAGATAAGTGGTTTTATAAAGATGACTTGATACAAATATTAGAGGAGTATAATATAGATTATACAGAAGATGATATATTCGTTGCTTCTCCTCAATCGGATGTCGTAAAATTATTTTGCCCCAGAAATAATAAAATGTTTGCTTTCAGGGAGTGCAATGAGGATTGTCCTGTCTTTAATAAATGCACTTTAAAATATGCTAGTGATGAGGCAAGAAGATGGCAGTCTAAAAATGAACTAATAGCTAAGCTTTCAGAAGAAAATATAGAAATCAGCGAGAGAAACTTCAGGTACTTAAATGCTGATTATGACACCACATTATATTTCTTTGATCAATCTTTTAAAGGAGATTACGTTGAAAAAATGTATATGCATCGTCTTTTAAATAAAGAAAATGTAGTAGTTGCTCATAAAAAAAATGAAGAAAAAAGTGAAGGTTTTTTAACGCCGCTTGTAAACGCCCTTCCCGGTGATGCGGTGACTATATATGTCCCTTATACTGAAAAAGAATATGCAGATTTAGCTAAAGCTATTTACAGAATGTGCTGCATAGGTTTAATTGAAGATTTTACACAAAACTTCGTTATCAAGCAATTTCGGATTATAGCAAAAAGAATGAAGCCTGGAGGGTATTTAGAAGGCCTGAAGATCTTCTTGTTGCGTTATTACACAATGAATAGAGCAGAACAAGAAGTTTTAAAAGCTAAAACTCACAAATTAAAAGTTGATGACTTAAACCCAATTACAGAGGAAATTTATAAATGTCTTTGGTATTTAACTTCCTTTATTTACGATAAAATATCCGTAAAAAGGAAAAGAGCGATTGACGATATGAGAACTTTTTGTGTGGAAGGGCTTAGTAAAGAAACTAATTGGATCAAATCTAATGAAAGATTAAAAGATTTCATATACTATTATTTTAATTCGAAGTATGCTAAAGAAGACTACGTAGCAGATAATGGTGAAGAGTTTTCCTTGGTTAAAGATACAAATGGTGGTAAAGAATCTTCTATACAAATTTTAAAGAAATATCTTAGGGTAATTGATGATGACATAGTTGGAGTAGGTACACCTCTAGATAATGTGAAACATTTAAATGGTGCTGTTAGACTAATTAGTCGCTCTTTAACAGACTCTAACCCTTCACTATCTTTACTAGAATCATTTTGCCTCATTTATTTAGGAATTAAAAAAAACAAAACGATTGAAAGCCGGTTTATTACTAGTTATGTGAATGGAATGAAGGGCTTTATGAAACGAAGTGAAAGCTCAAAAAGCTTTTGGTACCTATTTGATGAGTTTAATGAGTATATAAAACTTTATATGTCAAAAGACGATTACAATACTTTAAGGCAAGAAACCAAGGTAATAATCCACGCCCAACAATTAGAAATAATAACTAATAAATATATTCAATAAAAATGAATAATCCTGAAATCCAAAGTTCTTTAATTGATATCGAAAATAACTTAAAAAACCTTCAGTCCGCTCGTGAACAGGTCTTAAGTATCATAGATTCCAGTGAGCAACTAATAAAATCTGTTCAGAAATCAACTTCTTCAATAGAAATGTTGACAGATAAGGTCGATGTTAAAAACTCAAATATATCAACAGAAATTGATCGCTTATCCTATAACTTAAAGTCTGAATTTGAGACGATTTTAAATAGATTAGAAACAGATTCTAACAAAGTTTCTAATGAATTCGAGATTAAAGCCAATGAAACCTTAAAAGGATTGAAGTCTCTTAATGAGCATATTTCTAATACAGAAGAAAAGTTAGCAGCTTTCGATTTTTTTAAAAGTTTCGGAATACTATCATCTGAAATATCAGAATTAAAACATGAAATTGTTAATAGCTTTTCTGAGCAAGAAAAACTGATTTCTAAGTTAGAGAACAAAATCTTTTCTGAACTTTCTAAGATTAATGAAGGCTTTGGGATTGGCTTTAATGAACAGTCGGAGAAATTAGATGGAATCTATGAGAATGAAAAAGATATAGCAAAAAAAGTATCTGAGGTAGAATCTAAGTTCATCGATAAAATCGATTATTTGATAAAAGTACAAAAAAGATTTTTCTATATAACTATAATTTTGATTGCTTTATCATTAGTAATAATTTTACTACAATTTGGTTTTAAGTGGTCTTTTTAAAGTACACCAAGGACTATTGCAATCGTGTAACTTTACCTAACAATAGCAAAACAAAATTATTTGAAAAACTCTGTATTTTTAGAAAATAGAAAAGTTTTATGGCGTTATGGTTTATGCTCAAGAAAAAGAATTTGCAAAGGTGATAAAGTAACCTTTGCAAATATGTTAATCTTTGATGATTTTTTTTATGGGGGTTATAGATAACTTCTTTTTAAAAGTTTTAAAATAGTAGTTTCGAATATATAAAAACCCTGTAAGTCTTCTAGATCTTATCTTAATAGGTCGCTGAAATTGTGTGTCAACTAAATATCAATTTTAGCATATTTCTGACTTGTACTAAATTTATATCATTTCGTAATTTTTTTCTATCGTAGAATATTTATATGGATCCAATTTTTTCTAGTTTTATATTTGCTACAAATTATTATAAATCTTTAAAAATTTCAATTATGAGTTTAAATCCAGACGTAGATCATTCACAAGAAGAGTTAGATAATTACTCAAACCAATTGAATCCAGATCATGATGAGTATTGGCACTCAAGAGATAATTAATGTTTTAAATACTTACAAATGTCGTGTATTTTAACGGATGCCTTTGGTATTGATGACAAAATTTTCCAACCATCTTATAATAAAGCCAACGGTATAACCCTTGGCTTTATTCTTTCTGTTTTATTGGTCTCAAAAAAGGGATTTAAACCCTGCAATTTTATTGCAGCACTTTAGTAGTGCGAAAAAATCTATATTTTCGTACTATGAGTTATCAAAGAAAAGGCTCCCATACAGTAAGTTATTTAACGTGCCATATTGTTTG
>NZ_VIAR01000053.1 GCF_006546625.1 Haloflavibacter putidus | reverse complement strand
TGCAAGGCAGGCGCTCTAGCCAGCTGAGCTAATCCCCCATATACTAGTAGTTAGTACATAGTAGTTAGTAGTTAGATACAACTACTACTCAACTTCTAGAATTTCCTTTCAATTTGTAATGAACTTGTTTAGTTAAAAACTTAAAATCTTCCAATCCTAAATTTTTAATCACTTCGTAGTCTCAGGCAGACTCGAACTGCCGACCTCTACATTATCAGTGTAGCGCTCTAACCAGCTGAGCTATGAGACTGCATTTTTTATATGCATTTTATATTGCGCAA
>NZ_VIAR01000052.1 GCF_006546625.1 Haloflavibacter putidus | reverse complement strand
ATGGTTAAAAAAAGCTTTTTAGTTAAAATTTTCAACATTTTTAAGCTGCATATTTCAAGGTATCAACATATGGCGTTCTCCGTTTTACAACTGCAAAAATCCTGGCTAGTAATTTGTTCCTGATCACATTGATTGTACTCATTTCATTTTTTCCCTGTTCATCGACCCTTCGCCGGTAATACTGCCTAATTTCAGGATTGTGCTGCAGGGCTGTTTTGGAACATTGGTCCAGCAAACTCTTTATTTTTTTATTGGCCAAGTGACTTACTTTTGTTTTGCCC
>NZ_VIAR01000051.1 GCF_006546625.1 Haloflavibacter putidus | reverse complement strand
ATCACCGTTAAGGCTATAATCCCAAGCATTATCACCACTTTCTGTCCAACAGTTTGGGGTAGAATCTGCCGTAAAATCTTCTAACCAAGGAGTACTAATTACATCGCATTCTGTAGTAAAACTCTGCGAACCAGCCAAAAGACTCTCATTACCGGCTCCACAAATTGCACGTACATATACATCATAATCTGTAGCTGGATTCAAACCGGTTATGGTCTCACCAATAGTTCCATCTGTATCTTGTACGGCATTACCTTCTGTTTCAGGATTAAAACCAGCAG
>NZ_VIAR01000050.1 GCF_006546625.1 Haloflavibacter putidus | reverse complement strand
GTTGGTGATGGCAATGGGTTTACTACCAAAGTTAGGGTAGTAAGTGCACTGCAGCCGTTTGAGTCGGTTACTTCTACCGTGATGGTCTGCTCGTTTTCTGTATTGGTAAAGGCACTTGGATCGTTGATTAAAGTGGTGTCATTCAATAGAGTCGGATCGTCTGTGGCATACCAGGTAAGGGTCCAAGAGCTATTGCCGTCTACAATCTCTGCTTCTTTTACCGTTAAATCGAAAATGTTCAGCTCATCGGTATCGCTGCCACTAGCCGTATCGTCACAGGC
>NZ_VIAR01000004.1 GCF_006546625.1 Haloflavibacter putidus | reverse complement strand
AACAAATTACTAGCCAGGATTTTTGCAGTTGTAAAACGGAGAACGCCATATGTTGATACCTTGAAATATGCAGCTTAAAAATGTTGAAAATTTTAACTAAAAAGCTTTTTTTAACCATAGAATACGGGAGAACCAATCCCCAACTCTAGTTGGGGACTAGGCTTAATCGAACTTTGCTAAAAATTTCCCTCGTTACGGCGCAAACTAAAGGTATTCGCTGGTTTTCAAAAATTTTAAAGCTCTAAGTTTTGCTCGTGTCTATTCAATTTTTTGCGGCTGGCGCTAGTTTGCTTAACCCTCCACTCACATCATTTTTTTTGTGCATTACTCTCGTCATTCTTCCTCGTCGTATGCAAGAACTTCGCTTAGGCCATTAAAAAATAAAAACCTTTAAAGCAAGGTGTCGTATTACAAATCTCTCAAAATCCTTGGCTATTATTGGCTTGTCATTCGTTTTAATTAATTTAATCGGACACTAGTAGTTATTTTTTAAAAACAACGCTAAAAGTCTTTCTTTTTTGAGAAGCAAGTTTTAAGGGAGTATCTATGAGGTATCTATGGAGTATCTATGGCGCATCTAAAAAATTGTTTTAAAGAAAAATGTCGCTAAAAGAATAGGTTCTGTCAAGATATTTTAAACCGTCAACTTTTATAAATAGTATCTTTTAAAAGTTTCTTCTAAAAAATGGTTTTAATACACTCTCAATACACTAGCCATACTTGAGGTATACCGAAGCTATACTAAACTATACCTGAATAATAAGGAAAGTTCAATGTTTATAAAAGGTACTTCTGTTGGTAAAGTAATTTAAAATTGATCGGTAATTTAATGTAATGACGTTTGTAATAATATTAAAGGCTTTAAATTCTGTTTTATTCATTTAAGATGTAAAATGAGCTGCATATCTTAAGTGAAACATAGGTTTCTCGTTTACTAAAAATTCACCTATAGAACTGTTAAAAAAATCCCAGATATCAAAACTCAAATATCCGGGATTAGTTTTTATGCTCTTCATTGAATAGCTTGCTTTATAGGCGTATCACCACTCATAATTTCAAAGGTCTCCTGAAGTTTTATCGCATCAGGTAAAACTTCTACTAAAGTATGGGCAACATCGGCTCTTGAAATATATCCGCTTTTATCCAACTCTCCTATTCCGCCAGTTTGAATTTTTCCAGTTGCATCTGCATTGGTAAGTGCACCAGGACGTACGATAGAATAATCTAATCCGCTGGATTGTAAATATGTATCGGCATTTTGTTTCGCTTTCAGGTAGTCTGTAAGATCACCACCTTGCGAAGGATCATCTGTTCCAATAGACCCTAGCATCACAAATTTTTTAAGACCCGCTTCTTTTGCTGCATCTACCATTTTTTTAGCACCTTCTTGATCGACTCCATACACATTTTCACCTCCAGAACCAGCTGCAAAAATTACTTTATCAGCGCCTTGAACGGTTTGACTTACATCACCTTCTAAATCGGCCATTACCGTTTGTACTTGCTGCTTGTCAAAATTGTCTTTTTGTTCTTGTTTTCTAACCATCGCAATCGGATTATATGTTTCTGATTTCTTCAATATATCGATGATTAACTTTCCCGTGGTGCCATTTGCGCCGGCAACCAATATATTTTCTTTTGTATTCATAGTATTTATTTTTTTAAAGGTTAACTGTTTAAAATACTGTTCCAAAGCGGTATTTCTCTTTAAAACAGTATTCTAATCAATTTAGTTCTTGGTATTCAATTTATTCAGTAGTAACTCGGCTACTTTTTCTGAAGACGCCGGATTTTGTCCAGTTATTAGCAAGCCATCTTCCAAAGCGTATGCTTCAAAATCATTGCCTTTACTGAAGATACCTCCATTCTCCTTAAGCATATCTTCTACTAAGAAAGGAACCACTTTGGTGAGTCCCGCCATATCTTCTTCAGAATTGCTAAAACCAGTCACTTTTTTACCTTTTACTAAAGGAATTCCTGACTCGTCTTTTACCTTTTTTAAGGCAGCCGGAGCGTGGCATACGAAGGAAACCGGTTTGTTAGCTTTGTAAAAGTCTTCAATTAACTGTGCCGATGTTTCACTTTCAGCTAGATCCCATAGCGGACCGTGACCTCCAGGATAAAATATCGCATCGTAATCTTTTTCAGATATTTCAGAGAGTTTGTGTGTGGATTTCAATTGTTCTTTCAAAGCTTCATCTTTCTCATAGCGCTTCGTCGATTCTGTTTGGTTTTCTTCTTGTGCACTCGTAGGATCTATTGGCGGCTGACCACCTTTTAGAGAAGCTAGCGTGACCTTAGCACCATTGTCAATTAAATGATAATATGGTGTGGTAAACTCTTCCATCCAAAAACCGGTTTAGTTGCCGGTGTCTCCTAAATCTTCGTGAGACGTTAATACGATTAATATTTTTTGTTGTTTTGTATTTGTCATCTTTTTACGTTTTAAAAAATTAGTAATTCATTGCTACGATTTTCTCTACATCGGCTGGAGTAATATCCTTGCGTTCTCCTAATCCGTTCCAGCCGCGGTCTGCAAATCGTTTAGAAATGGTGCTTGCGGTATCGGCATACTCATCTGTGTAATCTGAAAGTTTGGTATCGATACCTAAGGAATAGAAAAATTCTTCGGTTTTTTTGATTCCCGCTTTGGCTTTTTCTTCTATGCTGCCTTCTTTAACCGCCCAAACACGTTCTGCATATTGTGCCAATTTCTCTTTCTTGTTTTCAAAATTATACGTGTAATGTCCCGGAAGAATAATAGCTAAGGTGCGGGCGTGATCAATACCATAAAGCGCAGTCAACTCGTGACCAATCGCGTGAATAGACCAATCGCTTGGCACGCCTTGTTGAATTAAACCATTTAAAGCCATTGTACAACTCCACATAAAATTAGCCGCAGCTTCGTAATCTGAAGGGTCTTTCTGAATAGCAGGTGCTACCTCAATTAAGGTTTGCAAAATACTTTCGGCATAGCGGTCTTGTAACATAGCCCCAATTGGATAGGTCATATATTGTTCCAAAACGTGGGTATATGCATCGGCAATTCCGTTGGCCAATTGGCGCTGCGGAATGGACGAAACCACTTGTGGATCGAGAACGGAAAACTGTGGAAAAAGCGCGGGCCCTCCCATTGATAATTTTTCTTTTGTCTCTGCTCGGGTAATAACCGCTCCAGAATTCATTTCGGAACCTGTGGCTGGTAAAGTTAGCACCGTACCGTATGGCATACCTTTGGTGACCGGTTTGTTTTGCGTGACCAAATCCCAAGGTGTATCGCCCTCATAATAGGCAGCTCCAGATAGGAATTTTGTGGCATCAATGACCGATCCACCACCTACGGCGAGCAAATAATCAATGTTTTCGGTTTTAATTATTTCTAAGGCTTTTAACAAAATGCAGTATTCTGGATTTGGCGAAATGCCTCCAAACTCCAACACCTCGTTATCTAAAAGTGCTTCTTTCACTTGCTTATAAATACCGTTTTTCTTGATGCTCCCACCGCCATAAAGCATTAGGATTTTAGCATCATTTGGAATTTCTTCTGCCAGGTTGACCATTTGCCCCTTGCCGAAAAGAATTTTTGTTGGATTTTTATATTGAAAATTATTCATTATTTCGTTTTTTAAAAATTATACTTTTACAATCATTTTACCTTTATTTTTACCGTCAAAAAGATTTATAAAGGCGTTGGGAATGTTATCAAAACCCTCTACAATCGTTTCTGAAAAATCGAGCTTCTCAGCCTTCAACCATTGCGAAAGCTTGTCCATACCTTCAGAGAATTTGTCAGCAAAATTACTCACAATAAAGCCCTGCATCAATACGCTTTTCTTAATCAGAAATGGCTCCACACGAGGACCGGTTGGCATTGATGTGCTGTTGTAAAGAGAAATTGCTCCACAAACCACAATACGCCCAAAAGAATTAATGTTGGCATGAACACCATCTGAGATCGTTCCGCCCACATTGTCGTAATACACATCTACACCATTTGGTGCGGCATCGGCGATGGCTTTGGTCATATCTTCAGTGGTCTTGTAGTTAATCGTAGCATCAAAACCGAATTTTGATTTTAGCATTTCTCCTTTTTCATCAGTTCCGGCAATACCGATTACACGACAGCCTAAGATTTTTCCTATTTGTCCTACTATACTACCTACCGCACCTGCTGCACCCGATACGACAATGGTTTCACCTTCTTTTAGTTTTCCGATTTCGGTTAATCCGTGATAAGCAGTTAGACCTGTCATTCCGATAACACCCAAATAGGCTGATAACGGTGCTTTCTCACCATCCACTTTCAGTAAGTTTTTGCCATCGTTGGTTTGGTATTCTTTCCAATCCAACATTCCGGAAACAAAATCGCCTTTCGAAAAAGAACCATTTTTTGACTCTACTATTTCAGCAATTATTCCAGATTCAACTGGTTTATTCAATTGAAAAGGTGGAACGTAAGATTCCGCATCACTCATTCTACCTCGCATATAAGGATCTACCGAAACGTATTTGGTTTTCAGAAGAACCTCGCCGCTCTTTACTTCAGGAGTAGCTTCGTTTATAAATTTAAAATCAGATTCTTGTGGCTTTCCCTTTGGACGATTGTTTAAAAGAATGGTCTTATTCATATTGTTATTTTTTTTAAGGTATACTTATTTATTATGCAATTATTGTTTATTAATGAACGTTCATTCGTTTTGTAGAGTAAATTTTTTTATATTTTGATAGCATCCCAAGCACTTTGAAAGGCTTTTTGACGCATTTCATCATCAAGAGTATAGTAATTCTTCTCCTGAATAGCCAATAAAAAGGATAAAGGGTAAACTGTGTAAGCGTAAAGAATATAACTGGAAAGCGGTTTTATGATTCCTTCGTTTTTACCTCGCTCCCATAAATCGAGTAAGGGTTGCAAATGCTTTAGGCCTTCTTCTGCAACAGCATCGTCTATAATTGGAGTGATATCACATTGCGATAAAAAAGCAGCTTCTTCGATTTTATTTAATTTGTAATCGGCGATATTATACCAGATAATCTCAAAGCCTTTTTTAACCGGAAGCTCATCGTTATAACCTGTAAATGCGTGTTCACTAAAAGACGCTTTCACCGTTAAATACAGCGAATTGATTAAATCTTGCTTGTTTTCAAAATACAGATAAATCGTTGCTGGAGCTACCCTGGCAAGTTTGGCGATCTTAGACATCGACGCCTTGTGAAACCCATCGTTGTTGACCAGGTTTAAGGTGGCTTCTAAAAGAGCCTTTTTTTTACCGGTTAGGTTCTCCTTTTTACTCATTTTACCTCTTCTTCAGTTAGTTTGACAGTGCAAATATACAAAAAATGAATGAACGTTCATTTATCTTAATAAATGATTAACATTATCTAGATTTCGCCTAATCTAAAATCTAGTGAATACTTCGCAATAGTTGCGGTGATTTGTGGTTAACCGAAAGATTTGTGCTTGTTTAGATAAAGCAATTCAACAAATTAATGCAAAATATGTTTTCAGAATTAAAAGAGATTTACTCACCATAACATGCTATTTACTCTGGCATAATAGCCTGGTTCGATAAATTTTGGAAGTAAGGTTTTGTAAAATTGGTTATAACAAGACAATGACAGCCATCAATTAAAAAAGAGCTTCTTAAATATTTCAAATAGTTCAGCATTTAAAAGCAACACAAAACCAAAATACCTTTATAACTATGTTATGGCAGTTATTACGACAAAAATTGCTTTCTGTTTTGAAGAAAAAGGATTTTTTAGCTTGATTTATTAAAAAAGCAGTTTAATTCCATTAATCACCATCTGAACTGCCATAATTACCAATATCATTCCCATTAGTCGCTCTATGGCTTTAAGTCCGCGGTTCTTTAAAATTTTATGAAGATGAGGCGCTAAAATCATAATTATAGCCGATAAAACCCAAGCAATTGTAAGAGATGCAAACGAGGTGCCCAAATGTCCTGGTTCATTTTTAGCCATTAATATCAAAAAGGCCAAAACAGAAGGACCGGCAATCATAGGAATAGCAATAGGTACCAAAATTGGTGCTTCATCGCCAGTTGCTCCCATTACTCCTTCTGGTTTTGGAAATATCATCCGTATTCCTATAATAAGTAAAATTATTCCGCCGGCAATGGTAACCGATTCCTTCTGAAGATCTAAAAATTCGAGTATTTTATATCCGAAGAATAGAAAAATATTTAGGATTAAAAAGGCTATTAGGCACTCTCTAATAATTATTTTTCGTTGCTCTTTTTCGTTATACTGCTTTAAAACAGATAATAAAATTGGGATGTTTCCCAATGGATCCATGAGAAAAAATAACAGTACCGCTGTTGACCATATTGATGCCCCAAATTCATCCATTTCAGTGTGTTTTAATTGTAATTTTTTTCAAATAAAACACTTTTATACCTCCCATACAAGCATAAAGATGAGTAGAATTAGAAATAAATTTTCAAGCTCCTAGGTTAACTTTTCACCAGAATAGTTTATCCGTGCAAACAAAGCTGCTTTGCTTATAGCCTATTTACATCTATAACCAACTTAAACTTCTCTTTATAAAGCAAAACCTTCTCGTATTCATACACTTTTAACCGCATAAAAAAAAGCCTTTACAACTTTTTAGCTGTAAAGGCTTTTTGCGTCTTTGTTGCGCGTTGTCTATTCTACGATAAACTTACCTTGCATTAAAGAATAATGCCCGGGGAAACTACATATAAAATCGTAAGTACCTTTTTCCGGTGCTTTAAATTCTACGGTTGTTGTTTGGCCGCCACCAATCAAATCTGTATGTGCAATAACTTTGCTAGTGCCTTTAGGAATATAATCGTTTCCTTTCGCTTCAACTGCTTTTTGACCAAATTCAGAAACAGCTGTTCCTTTGGTTAAAAGCACCCAGTTATGCCCCATCACGTCTTTTTTCATTTCACCAACGTGCTTAAGGGTTAAGCGTACGGTTTGACCGGCTTTTACCTTTAATTCTTCTTTGTTAAAACGCATTTGGTCGTCTCCTTCAATAGTTAATTCTACTACATCTTGGTCTGAAGAATTCATTTTTGTGTCTTCAGATTTTTTTGCAGGTGTAGCTTTTTGACTGTTATTATTACCAACAGTCATTGTATCTTTCTGATCTTTTTTCTCTTTGGTGTCTCCGCAGGCTATCATAGCAACGGCACTTAATACCAATAAGAATTTGCTTAACATTTTCATTACATTTATTTTTATAAGTTAGCTGCGACAAAGATAAGTAATTTAAAAAGAAGCTTGGTTGATTGCTTCTCATTTTAAGGTTTCTTTTTAATTTGAGACAAATAATATTACTTTTCCTTGAATTTTATTACTTAAAAAGCAAGTTTAGCTATCCCTTTACCATTAAAATTTTTTCTGATGTGAAAAACAACTTCCATAAAAACTGAATTATAGAGCGTGTTTTTAAATTATCTTCTATTTGCAACTTCCGTAAAGTTAAACATAAAAAAAGCCCCTTTAAAAAAAGGAGCTTTTACTATATAATAATTGCTTGGGTTTATTTTTTCTTAAACTTAGCATATTTGTTTTTAAACTTATCTATACGACCGGCAGAATCTACCAATTTGGTTTTTCCGGTGTAAAACGGGTGAGAAGATCTAGAAATTTCTAATTTCACCAATGGGTATTCTGTCCCATCTACATCTATTGTTTCTTTAGTATTTACAGTAGACTTAGTTAAAAATATATCGTTATTAGACATATCCTTAAAAGCTACAAGTCTATAATTTTCTGGATGGATTCCTTGTTTCATCTTGTTAAACTTTAAATCTTATGATTTTTTCGAGGTGCAAATTTAAACAATTCTTATAATTAAACAATATTTTAGGCAAAAATATATGCCTTTTTAAAATTTTTCTTCAACAACTATGCAAGCTTTTTCTATATTTGTCTGCAAAGAACATTTTTAACCAACACGAGTATTATGAAAAATACCGCTTCTATCCAATCTACAGCCGGCACCTATGGCGTTATTTTAGGTGTTTTTGGCATTGCCTTACTTATTTTAACCTACGTGCTTAATTTACAAGAAAGCAATTTATACTTAAGTATAGCTAGCATTCTTATTACTGTTTTTATTTATTTTTACGGAATAAAAAATTACAAACAAGATAATAATGGCTTTTTAAAATTAGGGCAAGCCTTAAAAGTAGGTTTGGCCATTGCTGCCATTGGCGGATTAATTGGCGCTATTTATGCCTTTGTACATTATAGTTTTATCTATCCAGAATTTCAAGAAATTGCTTTAGAAACTTCAAAAACCGCTATGATGGAAAGTCAACCCAATATGAGCGATGAGCAAATGAACCAAGCCCTAGAAATGTCTAAAATGTTTACCACGCCTTTCTGGATGGCTACTATGAGCTTAATTGGCACTTTATTTATGGGCTTTATAATCTCTTTAATTTTAGGATTGGTAATGAAAAAAGACAATCCAGTTCATTAAGCAAAACAGTTTTTTAATGCAATTATCTGTCGTAATTCCTTTACTGAATGAGGAAAAATCGCTTCCAGAATTATACAGGTGGCTTGTAGATGTTATGCAAGCACACAAATTTACCTATGAAATAATTTTTATAGATGATGGTAGTACAGATAATTCTTGGCAAATTATAGAAAAACTGGCAGAAAAAAACCAAGCGGTAAGAGGAATTCATTTTCAACAAAATTACGGTAAATCGCAAGCTTTGCACGCCGGTTTTAAAGCTGCTCTTGGCAATGTGGTAATTACCATGGATGCAGATTTACAAGACAATCCAGAAGAAATACCAGAATTATACCGCATGATAAGTCAAGAAAACTATCATTTGGTTTCGGGGTGGAAAAAAAAGCGGTACGATTCTGTACTTACCAAAAACCTGCCTTCCAAACTCTTTAATGCCGCGGCCAGAAAAACCTCTGGCGTAAAATTGCACGATTTTAATTGTGGTCTTAAAGCCTACCAAAATAAAGTGGTAAAAAATATAGATGTGCACGGCGAGATGCATAGGTATATACCAGTATTGGCAAAAAATGCCGGTTATGCCAATATTCAAGAAAAAGTAGTAAAACACCAAGCTCGTAAATACGGTAAAACCAAATTTGGCGCAGAACGTTTTATAAACGGTTTGTTAGACTTAATAACCATTTGGTTTTTTTCTAAATTCGGGAAACGACCAATGCACTTATTTGGCGCTTGGGGTGTTTTAATGTTTGTGGTTGGTTTTGTTGTTACCATTTGGATTGGCGCTTCTAAATTGTACAAACTTTGGCATAACATTCCCGATATTCTGGTAACCGACAATCCTTGGTTTTATATTGCCTTGACCGTTATGATTTTAGGAACCTTATTATTTATTGCAGGTTTTTTAGGCGAGTTAATTTTGCGTACGCAAAAAAACCCCGAGCGCTATAAAATTAGCAAAACTGTAAATCCGTAAGCGTCTTCAGCAATTAATATGTAATTTTGTAAATCAAATTTTACTATGGAAAAGATTTTAGAAAAAGCAAAACATTGGCTTAGCAATACATTTGATGCCAAAACACAAGATAAAGTTCAGAATTTAATAGATAACGACCCCAAGACTTTAGAAGATAGTTTTTATAAAAACTTGGCATTTGGTACCGGCGGAATGCGCGGTATTATGGGCGTTGGCACCAACCGAATAAATAAATATACCTTGGGTAAGAATACGCAAGGAATATCGGAATACCTTAAAAAACAATTTCCAGGAGAAGATTTAAAAGTGGCTATAGCTTTTGACTGTCGCCATAATAGTAAAGAACTGGCTAAATTGGTAGCAGATGTTTTTTCGGCAAACGGTATAAAGGTTTATCTTTTTTCTGACCTCCGCCCTACTCCGGAGCTTTCTTTTAGTTTAAAATATTTAGAGTGTCATTGTGGTATTGTGCTTACCGCAAGTCACAATCCGCCAGAATACAACGGCTATAAAGTTTATTGGCAAGATGGCGGACAATTGGTGCCACCACAAGACCAAGAGATAATCGAGCAAATTAACGCCTTAGATTATTCGGAAATTAATTTTGAAGCTAACGAAGATTTAATAGAGCCAATAGACGAAAGATTAGATAAAGCTTTTATAGATGCGTCTATCAAAAACGGGAGTTTTGGCACTTCGGCGAAAGCCAAAAACAAATTGAACATTGCTTTTACGTCGCTACACGGAACTTCGATAACTTTAATTCCTAAAATGCTAAAAGAAGCCGGCTACGAGAATTTGCATATCGTGCAAGAACAAGCCGAGCCGGATGGTGATTTCCCAACGGTAAAATCTCCCAATCCCGAAGAACCCGAAGCATTAAAAATGGCTTTGGCTTTGGCCGAAGAAAAAAATGCCGATATCGTAATTGGTACCGATCCCGATAGCGATAGAATTGGCATTGCCGTACGCGATTTAGATGGTAAGATGTTGCTGTTAAACGGCAACCAAACCATGGTAATGATGACTGATTTTTTACTGAAAAAATACCAGGAAAATCCGGGCTTTAAAGGAAACGAATTTGTGGCTAGTACGATTGTTTCTACCCCAATGATGTTAGATCTTGCAAAACATTATGGTGTAGAATGTAAAGTTGGTTTAACCGGCTTTAAATGGATTGCCAAAATGATTAAAGACTTCCCCGAACAGAAATTTATTGGCGGTGGCGAAGAAAGTTTTGGCTATATGGTAGGAGATTTTGTTCGCGATAAAGACGCGGTTACCTCTACTCTACTGGTTTGCGAAATTGCAGCTCAAGCAAAAGAGAAAGGCAGTTCTTTTTACGAAGAATTATTGCATTTATACCAACAGCACGGTTTATATCAAGAAAAACTTGTATCCTTAGTGAAAAAAGGCGTTTCTGGTGCCGAAGAAATTAAAAAAATAATGGCCGGCTTGCGCGAGAAATCCCCAAGCAGCTTTAACGAAACCAAGGTTATAAAAGTAGAAGATTATCAAATTTCTGAAGCGCAAAATCTGGTTAACCAAGAGAAAACGGTTTTAGAAGTGCCAAAATCTAATGTACTTATTTTCTATTTGGAAGATGGCACAAAAATAGCTGCAAGACCAAGTGGTACAGAACCTAAAATTAAGTTTTACATCAGTCTAAAAGGCGAATTGAAAAACATAGAAGACATTAAAACAAAACAAGAAGAACTCAACAAAAAAATAGACGCGCTTGTAAGCTATTTCGATTTTTAAACAGCATTTATGAAATACCTCAAAAAGATACTGCAGTTTGCCAAACCTTATAAGCGTTATGCAATTTTAAACATTATTAGCAATGTTTTTTACGCCTTGTTTAGCACTTTGGCATTTATTTCTTTTATTCCAATGCTTCGGGTTCTTTTTCAGGAAGAAGAACCTTTAACCACCAAACCTGTTTGGGATGGCAGTTTTGGCGATTTAAAAGATTTTGCTAACGATTATTCTAACTATTTTCTTAACCAGCGCGTAGAAGAATATGGGCAAATTTCGGCTTTGGTTACCATTTGCATTACGGTTATAATTCTGTTTTTCTTAAAAAACTTTTTTAACTATATGGCCTTATATTTTATTGCCAGTTTGCGCAATGGCATGTTAAAAGACATCCGCAATAAAATATATGATAAAATTGTAGAATTGCCAATCTCGTTTTTTTCCGAAAAGAAAAAAGGAGACTTTATTTCTAGGATTACCAGCGATGTTCAGGTTATACAAAGCTCTTTTTTAAGTATGTTGGAGTTGTTTGTAAAAGAGCCACTAACGCTTATTTTTACACTTATAGCCATGATAATGCTTAGTCCCAAACTTACGCTTTTTGTTTTTGTATTTTTACCGCTTTCAGGTTTGCTTATTTCTTCTATTGGGAAAAAATTAAAAGCAAAATCTACCGAGGTACAAGAAGAAAGTGCCACATTTTTAAGCATTGTAGAAGAGTCGCTTTCCAGTTTAAAAATCATTAAAGGCTTTAACGCCGAACCAAAATTTAAACAAAAGTTTTACGATAGTACTTTACGCCTTAATAAAACGCTTAACTCCTTATTGCATCGTCAAAACCTGGCTTCGCCAATGAGTGAATTTTTGGGTGTGGTGGTTATAACTATAATTCTATGGTTTGGCGGGAGAATGGTATTGATAGAAAACTCTATGGATGCTTCTACTTTTATAGGTTTTCTGGTCTTGGCTTACAACATTTTAACGCCTGCAAAAGCCATTTCTAAAGCTACCTACAGCATTCAAAAAGGTAACGCCAGTGCAGAACGTATTTTAGAAATTATCGAGACAGAATCTACCATTCAAGACGCGCCCAACGCCGAAGAAAAAGCAGCTTTTGAAGACAAAATCCGGATAAATAACATCAATTTCCGGTACGAGAAAGATAACGTTTTGCACGATTTTTCTATGGAGGTTAAAAAAGGACAAACCGTGGCATTAGTGGGACAATCCGGCAGCGGAAAATCTACCATTGCCAATTTGGTAACCCGTTTTTACGATGTAAACGACGGCAATATAGAAATAGACCATAAGGACATAAGAAACATAAGCAAAAAGTCTTTACGGAATTTGATGGGCTTGGTAACCCAAGATTCGATTTTGTTTAACGATTCGGTTAGAAATAATATTGCTTTGGGCAAAGACAATGCCACAGAAAAAGAGATAGAAGAAGCCTTGCGCATAGCAAATGCCTGGGAGTTTGTACAAGAATTACCCAAAGGTTTAGATACCAATATTGGCGATAGCGGAAACAAATTGAGCGGCGGACAAAAACAGCGACTTTCCATAGCGCGCGCCGTGCTTAAAAATCCGCCTATTATGATTTTAGACGAAGCCACTTCTGCCTTAGATACCGAAAGCGAAAAGCTGGTGCAACAAGCTTTAGAAAATATGACTAGAAACAGAACCTCTATTGTAATTGCGCACCGTTTAAGCACTATACAAAACGCAGATAGAATTATTGTTATGCAACGCGGCAAAATCGTAGAACAGGGAAAGCACGCAGAACTTATGCGTATAGATGGTACGTATAGAAATTTGGTAGAAATGCAATCTTTTGAATAAAATATGAGTCGGTTAAGCGAAGAAGAAATTGTAAATAAACTGCAAAACGATCAAGAGGTAGAGTATGTTTTTGATCAATTGGTGCAGCTTTACAAAGAACGCTTATACTGGCACATTAGACATATTGTAAAAAACCACGAAGATGCGCACGACGTCTTGCAAAACACGTTTATAAAAGTATTTAGGTATAGAAAAAAGTTTAAAAAAGAAAGCAAGTTATACTCCTGGATGTATCGAATTGCAACCAATGAGTCGATTACCTTTTTAAACAAAAAAGCCAAAAAGTTAAATATTAATAACTTAGAGTTGAACGAGCTGTTACTTGAAAATTTAGAAAGTGACCCGTATTTTGAAGGTGAAGAAATTCAGTTATTATTACAAAAAGCAGTAGTTATTTTACCGGAAAAACAACAGCAAGTTTTTAATCTTAAATATTTTCAGGACCTTAAATACAAAGAAATCGCTGAAATTTTAGAAGTAAGCGAAGGAGCTTTAAAATCTAATTATCACCACGCGGTAAAAAAAGTTGAAAAATTTTTAAAAGAAAATCAAACCATAGACAAATAATACGGTCTAAGAAGTAGATGAAAAAGAGCAAGTTGCTATATAATCTTAGTTCAGGTTTTAAAGCACCTGAAAACTATCTCGA
The DNA here is from genome assembly GCF_006546625.1 of Haloflavibacter putidus. Lineage (GTDB taxonomy): Bacteria > Bacteroidota > Bacteroidia > Flavobacteriales > Flavobacteriaceae > Mesonia > Mesonia putida. The sequence continues at coordinate 243,497 of NZ_VIAR01000004.1, read as the reverse complement.
AAATTTTTCGGTAGATGGCTCTTTGGTCAATTCCGTAAAGCAAGAAAATGTATTGCCTTCTAAAAAAGATTCCGGTTTTAAAATGCCAGAAAATTACTTAGAAGATTTTGTTGTTAATTTACCTGTTTTGGAAAATAGCGGTTTACCCGAAAAAGTAGAAGCAGGCTTTAGAACTCCCGAAAATTATTTAGAAGACTTTAAAGTAGAAATTCCTAAAGAAGAGAGTAAAAAACCGAAAGTTATTTCTATTTTCCGTCGTAAAAACCTAGTACGCGCAGCCGCAATTGCAGCTATATTTATGCTAGGCTTGTTCTTATTGCCGGAAAAAAGCATTACCGAAAATACGGTTATGCCGCTATCGCAATTAGAAATAGAAGCCTATTTAGATAATGGTTCTATAGATTTTAACACCCAAGATATACAGTATTCTTTTGATTTGAAAAAAGAAGAAATATCTAAAGAATTAAACGAAGTTACCCAAGAGGCAATTTTTGAATATTTAAATGAAAAATCAGAAGTTTCTATGCTTCTAAGCAATTAAGAATGAGAAAAATAATAGTTCTACTGTTTTTTTGCACAAGTATTTTTAGCCTTTCGGCTCAAAAGATGGACGATGAAAAAATTCGGAACCTAAAAACAGCTTTTATTACAGATGCACTTTCGTTAACAAGCCAAGAAGCCGAAAAATTTTGGCCGCTTTATAACAGTTTTGATAAACGCACCGATGATTTATATGACGATAAATGGTGTAATGTAAAAAACGGTTTAGAGTTAATAGAAGAAATAGATAAGCCGACTTCTGAAGAATTATTGCAAGAATACATTAGTTTAAAAGAAGAAAGCTTAGCGTTAAAAAAAGAATTTATTAAGGAGTTAAAAGAAATAATTTCAGCAAAAAAAATATTGCGCTTAAAAAAAGCAGAACACGATTTTCATAAAATGCTTTTAAAAAAATATAGGAAATAAATAGTTTTTTTTTGGTTAGTGTTAATGGTTGGAAATGGTCTAAAAATTTAGTTTTTTAGGCCATTTTCTATAAAGGTAAGTTTGGCTATTCTACCATCTCCGGCTGCATACGCTATAAAATCGTTCATAAAAGTTAAGGTATAAAAAGGCTCTTTGGTTAGACTTTGCCAAGTTTGGCCAAAATCGTTAGAATAAGCAATGCCTTTAAAGCCAATTGCTACCAATTCTTTTCCGTTGCTTTGCGGAATAAATTTTACACAACTTCTATAACCGGGCATCTCACCATTGGCTACTATTTGCCAGGTTTTACCGCCGTCTTTACTAATGGCTTTATTATTGGTTTTCATTTCCGGCTTTGTATAATCTCCGCCAAAAATAACCCCATTTTTTTCGTCATAAAAATCTAAAGAATATGCTCCGGTAGTAGATTTACCTTGCACTAAAGGCGTGTTATAAACTTTCCAGGTTTTTCCCTTGTCGGGGGAAAAATACACACGAGAGGTTTTTCCGCCGCTTACAAACCAAGTTTTTTCACCTACGACAGCAATATTGGAGTTGCTGGCGGCAAAAGCCGCTTCACCTTCTTTTTTGGGCGGTAATTTGTCACAAGCTACTTTCTGCCAAGTTTGGCCACCATCTCTTGTAATTAAAACCGACATACAATCGCCAACGGGATCGCCTATAGCAATACCTTCGTTGGCATTCCAGAACTGCATAGCATCGTAAAAAACATTTTTATTTTCTTCGGTGTAAACCAACTGCCGTTTCCCAAAATAATTCACTTTATAAAGCAAGGCAGGATTGGCAACACTCAATAAAAAATCTGCTTTGCCATTTGTACCAATTGCTCTAAACTCCGGTTTTTTACCGTTTTCGGTAATCTTTCCTAAATAAGCAACCGAATGATCTGCGGTATTTAAATACCCGAATTTTCCTTTATTGCCTGCAAAAAATATATGGTCTGCATTTACCATTAACGCCCTAATACTAATATCGTCTTCGTAAATAGTTTCTACCCTAACTGCTGAAAAGGCATTTTGGGTTTGCTCATCTTTAGCTACATTTACGCAAGCAAAATGTATAAAAAGTAACGGCAGTATCCATAGATTTCTCATTGGTTTATAATTTATTTCAAATATAAGATTATTCCTTGCTAAAATACGTAACTTTGCCTCCTCAATTTTTATACCATGCGACTGCACAGAAACCTTGTTTTTGCGGTAATAGATACGTTAAAACTTATATTTAACGATAATAAATATGCCGATAAAGAAATAGCCAAAACTTTAAAACGCGATAAACGCTGGGGCTCCCGCGATAGAAGTTTTATTGCCGAAACCACCTACGATATTGTACGTTGGAAAAGACTTTATGCAGAAATTGCAGAAGTAAAAGAGCCTTTTTCCAGACCTAATTTATTTAGGTTATTTGCGGTTTGGGCAACTTTAAAAGGAATAAAATTACCCGACTGGAAACAGTTGGAAGAAACTCCTACCCGCCGTATAAAAGGCAGATTTGACGAGCTTAGTAAAACAAGAAAATTCCGGGAGTCCATTCCAGATTGGTTAGACGAACTGGGCGTAGAAAGCTTAGGCGAAGAAACCTGGACTAAAGAAATTGCGGCGCTAAACAAACAAGCACCTGTAGTATTGCGCGTAAATAAATTGCAAGCTTCCAAAAAAGAAGTCCGCGACAGCTTATTTTCAGAAAAAATACAAAGCAGCAGCTTAAGTAAATATCCCGATGCCCTACAATTAGAAAATCGCGAAAACGTTTTTAAAACAGCAGCATTTAAAAAAGGTTTTTTTGAGGTGCAAGATGCCTCCTCGCAATTGGTAGCGGCATTTTTAAATGTAGAACCGGGAATGCGCGTGGTAGATACTTGCGCCGGTGCCGGTGGTAAAACCTTGCATTTGGCTGCTTTAATGGAAAACAAAGGTCAGATTATAGCGCTGGATATTTATGAAAATAAATTAAGAGAATTAAAAAGACGCGCAAAACGTGCGGGAGCACATAATATAGACACCCGGACGATAGAGTCTACCAAAGTGATTAAAAAATTACACAACACCGCAGATCGTGTGTTGATTGATGCGCCGTGTAGCGGCTTGGGGGTTCTAAGTAGAAATCCGGATGCAAAATGGAAACTACAACCAGAATTTATAGAGAGAATAAAGAAAACCCAACAAGAAATCTTAAAAGATTATTCTAAGATACTTAAAGCAAACGGACAATTGGTATATGCCACTTGCTCTATTCTCCCTCCCGAAAACGAAAAGCAAGTACAAAACTTTTTAAAATCTGAAGAAGGCGAAAAATTTAATTTGATAAAAGAGAAAAAAATCTTGGCCCATAAATCGGGTTACGATGGTTTTTATATGGCATTATTACAAAAAGAAGAATAACATGAAACAACAAATTACTTTACCCCTATTTTTTTTATTCTGTATTGGCATCTTTGCACAAGCCCCAACCGGTTATTATAACGATGCACAAAACTTAAGTGGTTACACTTTAAAATCTGCGCTAAGCACCATAATTTCTAACGGACACACATCGCAAGGTTACGATGCTTTATGGAGCGCCTACTACGATACAGATCGAGATTATTATTACGAAAACGACGCGACAATTTTAGATATTTATTCTGAAAACCCTTCGGGCGCAGACCCATATACCTATTCTGTGGGCAACGACCAGTGCGGCAATTATAGTGGCGAAGGAGTTTGCTATAACCGCGAGCATTTGATGCCGCAGAGTTGGTTTAATTCTGCTTCTCCTATGAAAAGTGATGTACACCACGTTTACCCAACAGATGGTTATGTTAATGGCAGAAGAGGGCATTTGCCTTTCGGCGAAGTAAACAATCCTAACTGGACGTCGCAAAACGGTTCTAAAAAAGGAAACAACGTATATCCCAACGCCTACACCGGCGAAGTTTTTGAACCAATAGACGAATTTAAAGGAGACATTGCCCGCGTTTACTTTTATATGGCTACCCGCTACGAAAGTCAGATTGGAAGCTGGGAAAGCGAAAACGACGGCAGTCAAAATACCTTGGACGGCAGTTCTGACCAAGTTTTTGAAGATTGGATGCTTGCCATGCTTTTAGAATGGCATTTTAGCGATCCGGTTTCCCAAAAAGAATTAGACCGTAACAATGCTTCCTACGATTTTCAAGGCAATCGTAATCCGTTTATCGATAATCCGCAGTGGGCTGCAGAAATTTGGGGAGAACCAGATACAGAAGCACCAACTGCTCCAACCAACCTAACAGCAGACAACATAACAGATACCGGCGTAGATTTATTTTGGGATGCTGCTACAGATAATGTGGCTGTAACATCCTATCAAATAGAACAAGACGGCGCGGTAATTGGCACTTCGGTAACTACCAATTTTTCGGTAAACAATTTAACGCCAGAGAATACCTATAGTTTTGGTGTTTTCGCTTTAGACGCGCAAAACAATATCTCTGCGGCAAGTAATAGTGTAAGCATAACGACTTTAGAAGCGCCTGAAATTATTTTTGAAGAAGACTTTAACGATTGCAACAACATACAATTCACAGCAGTTAGCGAAATGAGTGACGTAGATTGGGAGTGTTCAATTCAATACGGGCAAAACGATACGGGTTCTTACCAAATGAATGCTTTTGAAAGCGGACAACAAGTACCAAGTATTGACTGGTTAATAACCAATAACCCAATTAATTTTGATGCCTTTACGGAAGAGCAACTAAGTTTTTATACAGATGCATCTTTTGGCAATACCGAGTTACAACTCTTGTACTCTACAGATTATGACAGTAATCAAATGCCGTCTAACGCTGCTTGGTTGCCAGTTCCAAATGTTACAATTCCATTATTTCCCGGCGGTAGCGAAGAAGAGGTTTACCTTTTTGAAGATATAGATATTAGCAGTATTCAAGGAGATGTTTATTTTGCCTTTAAATACGACACTTCTAATGGCGAGCAAGCCACGCGCTGGACGGTAGATAATTTTAAGATTGAAGGAACAGAAGATCTTTCGGTTGCTCAAAATAAATTGGAAGATTTAGTAATTTATCCTAATCCTTCTTCCGGTTACCTTCAAGTTAAACTTTCTGCTAACAATAATTTTAGTTATAAAATTTTCGATATAAATGGGCGCTTGTTACAATCCGCGAAAGCGAAAACCGGGCAAGCTATTTCTGTAGAAAAACTACAAGCAGGTTTGTATTTAATGCAAGTTTCTACAGAAGGAAAAGTTGCTACTAAAAAATTGGTAATTCAGTAAAACTATAAATTTTCAAGCTTAAAAAAGACGGACGCAGGTTCGTCTTTTTTGTTTGAGATAAATATTATTTTATAAATGAAATTTAATTTAAGAAAAGCAAAAAAAGACGAAATCAATAAAGCTTTTGCTATGTTTAAAGCTGCCGCGGAAAGTATTGCAAAGAAAAATATAGACCATTGGCAGTATTGGAAAAATCCGCCCCAAGAGAAAATTGCGTGGGTGCAAGAAGGCTTTGAAAAAGAAGAGTTTTTCTTTATAGAAAGTCAGCAACAAGAAATCATCGGGATGCTTCGTATTCTGGAAGAAGATTTACGTTATTGGGGCAAAACTACAGCTAAAGCCAAATACATTCATTCTTTAGTGGTTTTAGAAAAATTTACGGGAAAAAATATCGGGCAAAAGATTTTGCAAAAAATTGCAGAAGAAGCCAAAAAACAAGATTTCGAATACCTGCGTTTAGATTGCGAAGCAAAGAACACCAAACTCTGTAATTACTACCAACAGCAAGGCTTTATAAAAGTAGGCGAACAAAAACTTGGGGGTTCTTTCTATAATTTATACCAAAAAAAAACTGATTAACGCTTTTTCTGAAGTTTATTAAAAGGAAACAATTAAATTTGCAACCTAACACAACACACAAACTTACTTTTATGATCCTTTTTTTTGGAGATCCGCATCAAACTGTTTTTGCAGTACAAATACTGGAAGATTTACCGCAACCTGCCATAGACAAACTAGTCTGGCTTTTTGGTAACAGTCCACAAATAGAAAGCAATACGGTTGCCGGCAACTTTGTTGGTCCGCGTAAAACTATGGTAACTCCTTGGAGCACCAATGCGGTAGAAATTACGCAAAATATGGGTATAGAAGGTATTTTACGAATAGAGGAATTTTACCAGGAAAGTACCCAAAACGCAGGTTATGACCCAATGGTTTCACAAAAATATACTTGTTTAAATCAAGATATTTTTAAGGTAAATCACTCGCCGGAAGCTATTGAAGAAATAGATACGGCAGACATTGCCACATATAATAAAAAACATGGATTAGCGTTAAACGCGGAAGAAATCACTTACCTAGAAAAACTCGCTGAGAGATTAGACAGAAAGCTAACCGATTCGGAGCTTTTTGGTTTTTCGCAAATCAATTCAGAACATTGTCGTCATAAAATATTTAATGGCGTTTTTATAATAGATGGCGAGAAGAAAGGCGAGTCCCTTTTTCAACTCATTAAAAAAACGGCCAAAGAAAATCCTAACGGAATTGTCTCGGCTTATAAAGATAATGTTGCCTTTCTAAAAGGACCAAAAGTAGAACAATTTGCACCCCAATATGCCGATAGGCCTTCATATTACCAAAACAAAGATTTTGAGTCTGTAATTTCCTTAAAAGCAGAAACACACAATTTCCCTACGACTGTAGAACCTTTTAACGGCGCTGCAACCGGTAGCGGTGGCGAAATACGCGATAGACTTGCCGGCGGAAAAGGTTCTTTGCCTTTGGCCGGAACTGCAGTTTATATGACCGGCTATTCGCGTTTAAATAAAAATCCTTGGGAAAATGCCATTAAAGAAAGAGAATGGTTGTACCAAACCCCTATGGAAATTTTAATAAAAGCCTCTAATGGCGCTTCTGACTTTGGAAACAAATTTGGACAACCACTTATTACCGGTTCTGTATTAACTTTTGAGCACGACGAAGATAATCGTTTATTAGGTTATGATAAATCTATTATGCTCGCCGGCGGAATTGGTTATGCAAAAGCAAAAGACGCTATAAAAGAAGTACCCAAAAAAGACGACCGAATTATAGTTCTAGGAGGAGAAAATTATCGTATTGGGATGGGCGGCGCAGCAGTTTCTTCTGCAGATACCGGAGAATTTGCCAGTGGTTTAGAGTTAAACGCCGTGCAGCGTTCTAATCCGGAAATGCAAAAACGCGCAGCCAACGCTATTCGCGGGATGGTAGAAAGCGATGATAATCCTATTATTTCTATACACGACCACGGCGCAGGAGGACATTTAAACTGTTTAAGCGAGTTGGTAGAAGATACCGGCGGTAATATTGCTTTAGATAAATTACCGGTAGGCGATCCAACCCTTTCCGCTAAGGAAATTATTGGGAACGAGTCGCAAGAACGTATGGGGTTATTAATTGCTCCGAAACATTTAAGTAACTTAGAAAAAATTGCAAAACGTGAACGCTCGCCGCTCTACGATGTTGGTCGTGTAACAGACGACAATAATTTTATTTTTAAGCACCAAAAAACCGGCGAAACCCCAATGAATTTTGCGCTGGAAGATATGTTTGGCAGTTCGCCAACCACTATTATGAGCGATACGAAAGTGTCGCGTACCTATAAAGATTTAGAATACGATTCGGCTAAAATTTATGATTATGTAGAACAAGTTTTACAATTGGAAGCTGTGGCTTGTAAAGATTGGCTTACCAACAAAGTAGATCGTTGTGTAAGTGGTCGTGTTGCAAAGCAACAATCTCTTGGTGCCTTGCAATTGCCACTTAATAATGTTGGCGTTATGGCTTTAGATTATAACGGCAAAAACGGTATAGCAACCAGCATTGGCCACTCGCCTATTTCGGCTTTGATAGATGCAGCAGCCGGTTCTCGCAACTCGGTTGCAGAAGCTTTGAGCAATATTATTTGGGCACCTTTAGAAAACGGCATGCAAGCTGTTTCTTTATCTGCCAACTGGATGTGGCCTTGCAACAATCCGGGCGAAGATGCCAGGTTATACGAAGCTGTGGAAGCTTTATCTAACTTTGCTATAGATTTAGGAATTAACGTGCCAACCGGTAAAGATTCTTTATCGATGAAGCAAAAATATAAAGACACAGAAGTTATTGCGCCGGGAACGGTAATTGTTTCGGCTGCAGCCACGTGTAACAATATTAAACAAGTGGTAGAGCCGGTTTTTCAATCGGAAAATTCTAAAGGTGCAATTTATTACCTTAATTTATCTGCAGATAAATTTAAACTTGGTGGCTCTTCTTTTGGGCAAATTTTAAATAAAATAGGTACAGAAACGCCTACGATTAAAGATGTAGAAAATTTTAAAAATAGTTTTGAGGCTATTCAGGAGCTTATTAAACAAGAGCAAATTGTTGCAGGACATGATATCGCTTCGGGCGGATTGATTACCAGCTTACTCGAAATGTGTTTTGCCAATACAAATATTGGTGCCGAAATAGATTTATCTTCGCTAGAAGAAAAAGATTCCGTAAAGGCTTTATTTAATGAAAACTGCGGAATTGTTTTTCAGGCCAAAGATACTTTGGCAGAAGAAATCTTAAAGACAAAGAATATCAACTTCCATAAAATTGGAAAAGTTAACACTTCCGGAACTTTACAAGTACGCAATTATGAAACAAATTTGGAGTTTGATGTAGCTAAATACCGCGACCTTTGGTATACAACTTCTTATTTGCTAGACCAAGAACAAAGCGGCGAACAAAAAGCCAAAGAACGTTTTGAAAACTATAAAAAACAGCCTTTAAATTATAGATTTCCGGAGAGTTTTGACGGAAAGTTACCAAAAATAGACAGCGGGAAAACAAAAATTAAAGCGGCAATAATTAGGGAAAAAGGTTCTAACTCAGAACGCGAGATGGCGCGCGCTATGCACTTGGCCGGTTTTGAGGTAAAAGACGTACATATGACCGATTTAATTACCGGTCGCGAAACCCTCGAAGACATTCAGTTTATTGCGGCTGTAGGCGGTTTTTCTAACTCAGATGTTTTAGGAAGTGCCAAAGGTTGGGCAGGTGCGTTTTTATACAATCAAAAAGCTAATAAGGCTCTTAAAGACTTTTTTAACAGAGAAGATACTTTGTCTTTAGGCGTTTGTAATGGCTGCCAATTGTTTATAGAATTAGGTTTAATAAACCCGAATCACCAGCAAAAACCGGAAATGCTGCACAACGATTCGCATAAATTTGAATGTAATTTTACCAGTGTAGAGATTCAGGACAATAATTCGGTTATGCTTTCTTCGCTTTCGGGGAGTCGTTTAGGAATTTGGGCAGCGCATGGCGAGGGCAAGTTTAGTTTTCCTTACGGGGAAGAAAAATATAACATTCCGGCGAAATACGGATACGAGAATTATCCTGCCAATCCAAATGGCTCCGATTTTAATACCGCTATGTTAACAGATGATACCGGCAGGCATTTGGTTATGATGCCGCATTTAGAACGCTCTACTTTTACCTGGAATTGGCCGTATTATCCAAAAGACAGAAAAGACGAAGTATCGCCTTGGTTAGAGGCTTTTGTTAATGCCAGAAAATGGTTGGAGAATTCTTAAAACTTCAATCTGTTTTACTTATAACGATTCTCGGGGCGGTGTTTTTTAAATTACTTCTCCCGAGGATTTTTTAATAAGAATAATTTAATATCCCAAGAAAAAAATTATACCAATAAATTACAATTTCCGTAAAGTTATTTTCCAAAAAAAATTATAATAGCATAAAACCAACTTTCTACTGCTATCTTTATCATTTTCAACACAAAACAAGCAAAGTAATTAGTAAGCTTGTTACAGTTTAAGATATTTAAATTGAGTTTTGTAAAAATTAATTTTAAAAGAAGCGTAAATTTCCTATTTTGCATAGAAATTAACACCATCTTTTTATTATGAAAGAGCCTACACGATTATTCGACTTTCCTCATTACCAGCTTGAAAAATTTAATCTTAAAAAAGCACTGGTAACAAAATATAATGGCGAATGGATTGGGACTTCCTCGAAAGAATATATAGATAAGGCTAACCAGATTAGCCGTGCATTACTGCGAATGGGCGTAAAAGCAAACGATAAAATTGCTGTAATTTCTACCAGCAACCGTACTGAATGGAATATAATGGATATTGGTATTTTGCAAGTAGGGGCGCAAAACGTACCTATTTATCCCACAATTTCTGAAGAAGAATATGAATATGTGTTAAACCACAGCGAATCTACTTACTGTTTTGTATCTGATAAAGAAGTCTTAGATAAAGTTAACAAGATTAAAGACAAAGTAGAAACACTAAAAGACGTTTATTCTTTTGATGATTTAAAGGGAGCAAAAAACTGGTCAGAATTATTAGATTTAGGGAAAGACGATGACAACCAAGACGACGTAGAAAAAATTAAAGACTCGATTAAAGAAGACGATTTAGCTACTTTAATTTATACTTCCGGTACCACCGGAAAACCAAAAGGCGTTATGCTATCGCATAAAAATATTGCAAGCAACGCAATAAATTGTACTACCAGATTACCTTTAGAACCAGGAGATAACCTGGCGTTGAGCTTTTTACCGGTTTGTCATGTTTACGAGCGTATGCTTATTTACTTATACCAATATAACGGGGTTACAATTTATTATGCAGAATCTATAGATAAAATTAGCGACAACCTCAAAGAAGTAAAACCAGATGTAATGTCTGCCGTACCAAGGCTTTTAGAAAAAGTTTACGACAAGATTGCAGCCAAAGGCAGTGAACTTACCGGTGTAAAGAAAAAACTATTTTATTGGGCGGTTTCTCTGGGAGAAGAATACGAACCTTACGGTAAAAATGGTTGGTGGTTTGAGTTTCAGCTAAAAATTGCACGAAAATTAATCTTTTCTAAATGGCAAGAAGCCCTTGGCGGAAACATTCAAGCTATCGTTTCTGGCAGTGCAGCCTTACAACCTCGCTTAGCGCGGATTTTTAATGCCGCCGGGTTAAATGTAGTAGAAGGTTACGGTTTAACCGAAACATCTCCCGTTATAGCTGTAAACGATATGCGTGATAACGGCTTGAAAATAGGAACTGTAGGTAAGCCAATACCGGAGACAAAAATAAAAATTGCAGACGACGGCGAAATTCTGGTTGCAGGACCACAAGTAATGATAGGTTATTTTAAAGATGAAGAGCAAACCAAAGATGTTTTTACAGACGAGTATCTGCATACCGGCGATATTGGTGATATAGATAAAGACGGCTTCTTATCTATAACAGACAGGAAAAAAGAAATGTTTAAAACTTCTGGCGGCAAATATGTGGCGCCCCAAAAAGTTGAAAACGCCATAAAGCAATCGCGGTTTATAGAACAAGTAATGGTGGTTGGCGAAGGCGAAAAAATGCCGGCAGCTTTAATTCAGCCAAATTTCGAATTTATTAAAGAATGGGCCAAACGCAAAAATATAGAGCTAGAAGAATCTAACGAAGCTATTGTTAGAAATACTTCGGTAAGAGATAGAATTCAAGAAGAAATAGATTTTTATAATGAACGTTTTGGACATTGGGAACAGGTAAAAACTTTTGAACTAACTCCGGTAGAATGGACGGTAGACAACGACCACCTTACCCCTACTATGAAAGTAAAAAGAAAGGTGGTAAAAGAAAAACACGAAGATTTATATAACAAACTTTACAACAGGTTTTAAAGACAAAGAGTTGTAAAAAGATCTATCCTTTCCGTAAAGAAATACCAAATGCGTGCAGTTTTAAATTGTACGCATTTTTTTATATCGATTTTTTTAATAGTCCACTTCTCAGTAGCACAACTTAAATAAGCTAAATTTTAATCTTTTTTTTAAAGTTTTTATTATGCGCGCATAATATATTTTAGTATATTTGGAAGAATCAAAATTCAGCAATGAGAGAAAAGACAATAGATTATACATTAAGATCTACGTGGATAGCCGTATCTAAGATGTATAATGAAGAAGCCGGAAAAAAAGGCAGCACAATGGCAACCGGTTTTACATTATTAAATATAGACCCTGAAGAAGGCACGCCTTCAACATCTTTAGGACCAAAAATGGGAATGGAAGCCACTAGTCTCTCGCGTACTCTACGTGCTATGGAAGATAAAGGCTTAATAACTAGAAAAAGAAATCCTGAAGACGGCCGTAGTGTACTTATACAACTTACTAGTTTTGGTAGGGAAATGCGGGAGTTTTCTAAAGAAGTGGTTTTAAAATTTGATGAAGCCGTAAAAAAAGAAATTCCCGAAGAAGACCTGAAAACCTTTCACAGGGTTGCCAACTCAATAATGGAGATGATTAATAATAAAAGAATTTATAAACCAGAAACTTCGCTAAAGTAATATGAAAAGAAGAATTAACAAAGTAGCAGTAATAGGCTCCGGAATTATGGGTAGCGGTATTGCCTGTCATTTCGCCAATATTGGCGTAGAGGTTTTACTGTTGGATATTGTTCCGCGAGAGCTTAACGAGAAAGAAAAGAAAAAAGGTCTTAGTCTAGAAGATAAAGAAGTACGTAACCGTATAGTAAACAATTCTCTGCAAGACGCCTTAAAATCTAAACCTTCGCCTATTTATCACAAAAAATTTGCGAACCGCATAAGCACCGGTAATTTGCAAGACGATATTGAAAAAGTATCAGAAGTAGATTGGATTATAGAAGTGGTAGTAGAGCGTTTAGACATTAAAAAAGATGTTTTTGCAAAACTAGAAAAACACCGTAAAAAAGGTACTTTAATCACCTCTAACACTTCTGGTATACCAATTGCCAAGATGAACGAAGGTCGTAGTGATGACTTTAAAAAGCATTTCTGCGGAACGCATTTCTTTAATCCGCCACGTTATTTGCGATTATTCGAGATTATCCCGGGTCCTGATACTTCAGAAAATGTTTTAGAATTTTTAAAAGATTACGGCGAGCAATATTTGGGTAAAAATGCAGTAGTTGCAAAAGACACGCCGGCCTTTATTGGTAACCGTATTGGTATTTTTAGTATTATGAGCCTTTTCCATATGGTAAAAGATATGGATATGACCATAGAAGAAGTAGACAAACTTACCGGTCCGGTAATAGGTCGACAAAAATCGGCTACCTTCCGCACAGTAGATGTGGTTGGTTTAGACACTTTGGTACACGTGGCCAACGGTTTGTATGAAAATGTACCCGACGATGAACAACACGAGCTTTTTAAACTTCCGGATTTTATACAAACCATGATGGATAATGAATGGTACGGAAGCAAAAGCGGTCAAGGTTTCTATAAAAAAATAAAAAACAAAGACGGTTCCAGTACTATCAAGTCGTTAGACTTGGAGAAAATGGAATATCGCGATAAAAAGAAAGCCTCTTTTGGAACTTTAGAAAAAACTAAATCTATTGAGAAAGTAGAAGACCGTTTTGAAGTATTGATAGAAGGCAAAGACAAAGCAGGTGAATTTTACCGTAAAAACTTTTCGGCTTTGTTTGCTTATGTTTCTAATCGTATTCCGGAAATTTCAGACGACCTTTATAAAATAGACGATGGTATGCGTGCCGGTTTTGGCTGGGAACACGGTCCGTTTCAAATTTGGGATGCCATTGGCGTGAAGAAAGGCATCGAAATGATGAAAAAAGAAGGTTATGAACCTGCGGCGTGGGTAAACGAAATGCTTGAAAATAACGTAGAGAGCTTCTATTCCGTAAAAGATGGTAATACTTATTATTATAACCTTCAGCAGAAAAAACACGTTAAAATACCCGGACAAGATAAGTTTATTGTTTTAGATAACATTAGAGAAACCAAAGAAGTCTGGAGCAATAGCGGGGTAATCATTCAAGATCTAGGAGACGGTATTTTAAACTTAGAATTCCGTAGTAAAATGAATGCCATTGGTGGCGATGTTCTTGACGGAATTAACAAAGCAATAGACTTAGCCGAAGAAAAATACCGCGGTTTAGTAGTTTGCAACAACGGTAAAAATTTCTCTGTTGGTGCCAATATAGGTATGATATTTATGATGGCGGCAGAGCAAGAATATGACGAGTTACATATGGCAATCAAGTATTTTCAAGATACGATGATGCGTATGCGCTACTCCTCTATTCCAACCGTTTCTGCGCCACACAATATGACGTTAGGTGGCGGCTGCGAACTTTCGTTACACGCAGATAAAGTTGTGGCTCACGCAGAAACCTATATAGGTTTGGTAGAATTTGGCGTAGGCGTAATTCCTGGCGGCGGCGGTTCTAAAGAAATGACCTTAAGAGCTGCAGATACTTATCAAAAAGACGATGTAGAATTAAACCGCTTGCGCGAAAATTTCTTAACCATAGGAATGGCAAAAGTGTCTACTTCTGCAGAAGAAGCTTTTGATACCAATATTTTGCAAAGAGGTAAAGATATTGTTGTGATAAACAAAGACAGACAGCTCACCATTGCTAAGCAACATGCTTTATTAATGGCAGAAAATGGCTATACCAAACCAATTATGCGCAATAATATTAAAGTACTTGGTAAACAAGCATTAGGAGCTTTCTTGGTTGGAACCGATCAAATGAATGCCGGTAACTACATAAGTGATCACGATAAAAAAATAGCCAACAAATTAGCCTACGTAATGGCAGGTGGCGATTTATCGGAAGCACAAGAAGTAAGCGAACAGTATTTATTAGACCTAGAACGTGAAGCTTTCTTATCCTTAACCGGAGAAAGAAAAACCTTAGAACGTTTACAACATATGTTGCAGAAAGGGAAACCGCTAAGAAACTAGTACAGAGCAGTTAGTATTGAGTATTGAGAAAAAAATTCAGAAGTTATGCATAATCTAAATGATTTAAAACTTTGGAAAAAAGCAATGATTATTGCTGAGAAAACTTACATACTCTCTACTAACTTTCCTCTTGAAGAAAAATTTGGGCTAACAAGTCAGATAAGAAGAAGTGCAATCTCGATACCCTCTAATATTGCAGAAGGTGCAGGTAGAAATACCAACGGAGAATTTAAGAACTTTTTGGGCATAGCAAACGGTTCAGCTTATGAACTGCATACGCAATTAATTCTTGCCAAAAATTTAAACTTGGTTAAAGAAGATTTAGTTAAGCCCATTTTAAAAGAAGTTACTGAAATTCAAAAAATGAATTACGCATTAATAAAATCTTTAGCTATTTGAGCAATCAGATTACTCAATACTAATATCTAAATACTAAAAAATGAACAGGACAGCATACATAGTAAAAGCATATAGAACAGCCGTGGGTAAAGCTCCCCGTGGTGTTTTCAGGTTTAAACGACCGGACGATTTGGCGGCAGAAACCATTAAGTATATGATGGACCAACTGCCAGATTTTGACAAAAATAAAATAGACGATGTAATTGTAGGTAATGCAATGCCTGAAGCAGAACAAGGCCTCAATGTAGGACGATTAATTTCTTTAATGGGTTTAGAAACCGAAAAAGTTCCCGGGGTGACGGTAAACCGTTATTGTGCTTCTGGTTTAGAAACAATAGCTACTGCCAGTGCAAAAATTCAAAGCGGAATGGCAGATTGCATTATTGCAGGCGGGACAGAAAGTATGAGCTACATTCCTATGGGCGGATACAAAGCTGTACCCAATTATAAAACTGCTAAAGCAGGACACGAAGATTATTATTGGGGAATGGGGCTAACGGCAGAAGCTGTGGCTAATAAATACGAAGTTTCTAGAGAAGACCAAGACGAGTTTGCGTATAAATCGCATCAAAAAGCTTTAAAAGCGCAAGCCGAAGATCGTTTTCAAGATCAAATTGCACCTATAGAAGTAGACGAGACTTATGTAGACGACAATAATAAAAAACAAACAAGAACCTATACCGTAAATAAAGACGAAGGTCCGCGTAAAGACACATCTTTAGAAGCTTTATCACGATTACGACCGGTATTTGCCGAAGGCGGCAGCGTAACGGCAGGTAATTCTTCACAAACCAGTGATGGCGCTGCTTTTACGATGGTAGTTAGTGAGAAATTTTTAAAAGAACATAAGTTAGAACCCATAGCTCGTTTGGTAAGTTATGCCCCAGTTGGCGTACCACCAAAAATAATGGGTATCGGACCTTTACATGCTATACCAAAAGCACTAGAGCAGGCCGGATTAAAGCAAAACCAAATGGAACTTATTGAGCTAAACGAAGCATTTGCTTCGCAATCGCTCGCCGTAATACGCGGTTTAGATTTAGATCCGGAAAAAATAAACCCGAACGGAGGAGCAATTGCTATGGGACACCCATTGGGTTGCACCGGCGCAAAACTATCGGTTCAGATTTTTGATGAAATGCGAAAACGCAACCTTCAAAATAAATATGCCATGGTAACCATGTGCGTAGGAACCGGGCAAGGCGCCGCAGGAGTTTACGAGTTTCTCTCGTAGTTTATAGTGATGAGTGGTCAGTGGTCAGTGGTCAGTAATAAATTAAAAAGAAATTCTTTGACTCTTTGACTCTTTGACTCTTTGACTCTTTGACTCTTTGACTCTTTGACTCTTTGACTCTTTGACTCTTTGACTCTTTGACTCTTTGACTCTTTGACTCTTAATAAAACAACAACAAAATTCATAAGACAATAAAAAATGGAAAAAAACGAAAATAAAAAAGATGATCTTCTACGCGGCGGACAGTTTTTGGTTAAGGAAACAAAAGCAGAAGATGTATTTACTCCGGAAGACTTTAGTGAAGAGCAAAAAATGATGCGCGATTCGGTTAAAGATTTTGTAGATCGCGAGGTAGTTCCTAAAAAAGAAGAAATAGAAAAAAAGAACTATGCAGTTACCGAAGAAATTTTAAAAAAAGCCGGAGAGCTTGGTTTTTTAAGCGTTGCTATTCCAGAAGAATATGATGGTTTAGGAATGGGCTTTGTTTCTACGATGCTGGTTTGCGACTATATTTCCGGGGCAACCGGATCTATCGCAACTGCATTTGGTGCCCATACCGGTATTGGTACTTTACCAATTTTACTTTACGGAAATGAAGAGCAACGTAAAAAATATATTCCAAAATTAGCTACCGGCGAGTGGTTTGGCGCGTATTGCCTTACTGAACCTGGGGCGGGAAGTGATGCCAATTCTGGAAAAACCAAAGCAGAACTTACAGAAGACGGAAAAAACTATAAAATTAACGGTCAGAAAATGTGGATTTCCAACGCGGGGTTTGCAGACATTTTTATAGTTTTTGCCAGAATTGAAGACGACAAATACATAAGTGGTTTTATAGTAGAATACGACAAAGAAAACCCTAACGGCATTAGCTTTGGCGAAGAAGAAAAAAAATTGGGAATTCATGCTTCCTCTACCCGACAAGTTTTCTTTAACGACACGCTTGTTCCTAAAGAAAACTTGCTTTCAGAACGTGGCAACGGCTTTAAAATTGCGATGAATGCGCTTAACTTTGGTCGTGTAAAGTTGGCTGCGGCTTGTTTAGACGCGCAACGCCGGGTGATAGATCATTCCGTAAAGTATGCTAACGACAGAGTACAGTTTGATACACCCATTGCAAAATTTGGCGCTATAAAAATGAAACTGGCAGAAATGGCAACCTCTGCTTATGTGGGAGAAGCTGCAAGTTATCGCGCTGCAAAAGATATAGAAGACCGCATTAATATCCGTAAAGAGAGCGGCAATTCTGCTTCAGAAGCAGAATTGAAAGGTATTGAAGAATACGCTATAGAATGTTCTATTTTAAAAGTAGCTTGTTCTGAAGATATTCAAAACTGTAGTGACGAAGGTATACAGATTTTTGGCGGAATGGGTTTCTCTGCAGATACGCCAATGGAAGCGGCTTGGAGAGATGCACGTATTTCTAGAATATACGAAGGTACCAACGAAATAAATAGAATGTTGGCCGTAGGAATGCTTATTAAAAAAGCAATGAAAGGCCACGTAGATTTATTAGGACCAGCGCAAGCAGTGGCAAAAGAATTAACCTCTATACCTTCTTTTGACAAACCCGATTATAACCAGTTGTTTGCCGAAGAAAAAGAAATGCTTAAAAAATTAAAGAAAGTATTTTTAATGGTAGCCGGTAGCGCTATTCAGAAATTTGGACAAGAATTAGAAGAACACCAACAATTGCTATTGGCTTCTGCCGATATTTTAATTGAGGTTTATATGGCAGAATCCGGTATTTTACGTGCCGAAAAGAATGCTAAGCGTTTTGGAGAAGATGCCCAAAAAGAGCAAATTGCAATGGCTAAATTATACCTTTACCAAGCGGTAGATACAATAAACCATAAAGCAAAAGAAGGCATTGTTTCCTTTGCGGAAGGCGATGAGCAACGAATGCTGCTTATGGGGCTTAAACGTTTTACTAAATACGAAAACATGCCAAACGTAGTAGCACTAAGAAATACAATTGCCGAAAAACTTACGGAAGAAAACGATTATTGCTTCTAGGTGTTGCGAAAGTTAAAGATCAAAAGCTGCAATTTTTTTGCAGCTTTTGTTATTTTTAACAGTAATTTGAACTTATTGTAGTACAATTGCAGCGTACCATTGTTAATCTATTTTTACATAAACCGCATGAGAAATTATAATTTAGTTGTTGCCGTAGCTCTATTTACGCTATTTTCTGTTTGTCATTCTACTGCGGGTACTAGCTTTTATCAGAAACAAGACAAAGATACCACGCAAGGCAATCTTCCTTCAAAAACCTCTGTTACCAAAGACAAAGAAGATTTTAGACCCAATTCTATAAAAGCTTATAATGAAGCATATTACCAATTAAGCAGACTTAACAAATCGGTTGGTTTGCCCCCAAACGAATTTAATTTACAGACTCCGCAAGCGGCTTTAGAGCACTTTGTATTAAATGCGAGAAATGACAATTACGAAGACGCATTGTTTGCGCTGAATTACAATTTGATGCCAGATGATCTAACGCGAAAAGAGGCGGCAACTCTGGCAGAAAAACTCTATTTTGTAATAAACCAACGCGTGCGTATTAATTGGGACGATTTGCCTGACAGACCAGACGGACAAATAGATATAAGCACCACCACCAACCAAGCTGTTGCCGGAAAACCACGAAGAAGTCTCGTTTTTGGAGCAATAGATCTAGAAGACAGAGATGTAATTTTACGGTTGCAACGTATTAAATATAAAGATTATGGTGCAATTTGGTTAATTTCTGCCAATACCGTAGATAATATTGATGCACTATATAAGGTTTACGGCCCAAGAAGATTAGACAGAATGATGCCGGATTGGGCACGTTTAAAAATATGGAAAATTCCTGTATGGAAATTTGTAAGTACCCTCCTACTCTTTTTTCTATCTTACTTTGTAGGTAAGCTCACAGCCTATATTTTTAGAAAAATATTCTTAAACTCCAATAAAATATGGATTCATAATATAGCCAGTAAACTTGCCAAACCGGCAGGTCTCACCATTGGCGTTTTATTTTTCTACTTGGTTTTAAACAAACTTATCTCGTTTACCGGTTATTATGCCAGCACCTTGTACGCTATTCTTATAATTATGGTAATTGGCTCTATCACTTGGTTTTTTATGCGAATGGTAGATTACTTTATAAGTCATTTGGCAGAAGGTAGAATTGGCGATATTAACGCAGAAGAAAATTCGGAGGCGAGAAAATTGCTTACCTATGTTTCGGTAGCAAGAAGAATTCTCACTTTTGTAGTTATTATTATTGGAGTAAGTGTTGTTTTATCGCAATTTAGATCATTAGAAAAGATTGGTATTTCTTTAATGGCATCGGCTGGTGTTGCTACCGTTATTTTAGGTATTGCAGCCCAAAGTACTTTAGGGAATATTATTGCCGGTATTCAAATTGCTATTACCAGACCGGCTAGTATTGGCGACACAGTGATTTTTGATGATGACTGGGGTTATGTAGAAGATATAAGGTTTACCTATATGGTGGTAAGAACATGGGATTTACGCCGACTTATAATTCCGCTGAAAAGCGTAATTACCAATACTTTTGAAAACTGGTCTATGAATTCTGCTCACCAAATTAGACCTATAGTTCTATATGCAGATTATAAAGTAGATGTACAAAAAATACGTGAGAAATTTAAAGAATTGCTAGAAAATTCAGAGAATTGGGACCAAGATTATCCACCGGTTTTGCAAGTTGTAGATATGACAGAAAAAGCTATTAAAATTAGAGCTTTGTGTAGTGCTAAAGATGCAACAACCACGTGGGATTTACATTGCGCTTTGCGCGAAGATTTGGTTAAATTTATAAGCGAGTTAGAACATGGGGCGCACTTATCTAAAGAGCGGTTTCTTATAGAAAATAAAACTTCCAAAAATAAGGAAAATTAACAAGTGTTAAATCTTTAAGATTCTATTAAAAAGTTTATACATAGCTTAACTTTATAAGTATGGAAGGAAGAGATTCTTATTGTAATTTTAACCCAGCAAAACAATAACCATAAAAAAAAGAAAAATGAAGTTAGGAAAAATTTTAATCGGAATCACTTCTGGCGCTGCCGTAGGAGCATTAGCAGGAATTTTATTTGCACCAAAAAAAGGTGCTGATACGCGCAAGCAAATTTCTCAAACCGGTAACGATTATGTATCTGGAGCAAAAGATAAATTTGGCGAAGTGAAAAATTCTTTAGAACATAAAATAGAATCGCTAAAGGCACGAAAAAATGCAGCTATGGCAGATTCTAAGGGAGAAGAAATTGCAAATAAAGCAAAAGCAGATTTGCATGATGCTGCAAGTTAGATTGCTGTAAACTGTTAGAAAAAAATTAAAAGATCGCTTTTTAGCGGTCTTTTTTGTTAGCTCAATTTTTCTTCACTATGTTGCATAGCTTCTGCACTATTGTTAAAATAACAAGTCTTGATACCAATCTCTTCCAAATCTTTTAAAATAGCTATTACCTCTTTCTTCTTTTTTTTACCCGTTTGTCTAATGTAAATCGTGCTAATGTTTTTTGGAAATTGCTTAGAAATATCACGATAAATAAACACATCTCGCTGCGAGTCATCTCCTAGCAAAATAAAATGTAGTTCCGGATAAAACTCTACAATATGATGTATTTTATGAAACTTATGCCCGTGATCTCCTTTTCCGGATTTAAAAAAATCGCGTAAACCGGTTTTAATATCTTGTAATTTTAAAACCGCTTTAGGAAAATCATGTAATTCTGTAAACTGTATAATAAAATTATACAAATTCCACTCGCTACTACTCACATAAAAAAAAGCGTTATTTTTATCTCTTTCTTTTCTGCCTAGTTTATTTAGTAAACGATAGTGTTTTACTACATTCTTATAAACTTTACGCCGATTTACATTCCGCGTAAGCATAACATATAATTTTTTAAAAATATTACCGGAATGCGAAATTAAAAAGGTATCATCTATATCAGAAATCACGCCGTATTCCCCGGGAAAAGGTTTTACAAACTCACCAGATTCTTCCACTTCATTTTCACCGCTTTTTACAGAAACAGAAAATTTATGCCAACCTGGTTCTAAATTACCATCATATGGCACCATTACTTTAAAATGCCCGTCGTCTAAAGTTTTGGTCTCAGCTGTTTTACCTAAAATTTTTAAAGAAATAGCTATATTACTACTGGTTTTTATGCGAAACATACGCAAAACTTGAAAAGCGTGTTTATACCACGGCAAATCCATTTCAAAAACATCTGGTGCGGCTTTTTCAAAAACGTGTCCGTAGACTACCACCTTACGTTCGTTAGCATAACCTCTGTAAATTTTTAAATCTAATTTCATATAATTAAGAAAAATAATGTGGTCTTTATATATTAACCAATATTTTTACAAAATACGATTTTTATATAATTATGGAAATTTTGATGGTCATAAATCCGGTTAGCGGAAATCAAGATAAAGCATTTCTCGTAAGAAAATTGCGCCATTTTCTTGAACCAAAAGACACTTTAGAGCTTTATAAAACTAACGGACAAAATGATAAAGAGCAAATTGCGAACCTCTTACAGAAAAATAATTTTGATAGGATTTTAGTTGCAGGAGGCGATGGCAGTATAAAAATGCTTGCCGAATGTTTACAAAACCCCGAAACACCAGCAACACCCATAGCAATTTTACCGGCAGGTTCTGCCAACGGTTTGGCCAGCGATTTAAATTTACCCCAAACGCCAGAAACGTTTTTAAAAGTAGCATTAGGCAACAAAACAAGAACTATAGATGCTATAAACATTAATAATGAGCTGGGTTTACACATTAGCGATTTTGGCTTAAACGCAGAGTTAATTAAAGAGTTTACAAATAGTAGTATACGCGGAAAACTAGGTTATGCGTTAAATTCTATACCTACTCTAATTCAAAACGAAGGTCCCTACCCTTTTACCATCAAAACAAAAGAAAAAAAGTTTACACGCCAAGCCATTATGATTGCGCTTGCTAACAGCAAAAAATTTGGCACCGGAGCAATAGTAAATCCAGACGGCAAAATAGACGATGGTATTTTTGAATTGCTAATTTTTAAAAAACTAGATGTTTTAGAAATTTTAAAAACCTTAAACGAAGAAGCAGAAATGTCTAAAGATTTTGTAGAAATTATACCGCTTAAAGAGGTAAAAATAAGCACGCCAAAACCTGTAAGTTTTCAGATAGATGGCGAATATTGCGAAGACCTTACCAATGTATCTGCCAAAATAGTTCCTAAAATTCTAGAGGTTTATGTACCCTAAAAAGCTGTTCAAATTTTAACTTTTTTCTTTACGGAATAACAAAATGTAAGATATACGATAGAAATTGCGATAAAATTTATTGTATAACTTAATGTTAAGCTTTTTTTAATTTTTTTGCGGTTGGCGCTTATCCTAGTACTTTTATTCTACCAAAAATGAAATAATATAAATATTATGAAAAAAGTAAGTTTGACAATAGCAATGTTTGCGTTAATTTTTGCTTCTTCTTGTAAAACCGAGAACAAAAAAGATACAGACACTAATGCGGCAGACCAAATGGAACAAGAGCAAGATGTTTCTGATGAAAAATCAAAAATCACCTTGACCAAAATGCAAGGCTCACCAAAATTTGACGATGCAGCCTTAAGTATGACAAAACCCACAAAAGATCAAGTTGCTGCCGGAGAAGTAGAATTTCAATTTGATGTAGAAAACTACGAGTTAGGAATTCCTACAGAAACCGATAGCGATCTGGGTATTGCAGAGTCTAAAAAAGGACAACACGTACATTTTATTGTAGATAACAATCCGTATTCTGCACATTATGAAGATAGTTTCACCAAAAACTTAGAAGAAGGAGACCATACCGTTTTGGCTTTCTTGTCTCGCTCTTATCACGAAGCTGTTAAAAACAAAAATGCTTATGTAATTAAGAAATTATCTGTAGGCGATGTATCGGAAGAAAACAAATTAGACGTAGATTTCTCTGCTCCACATATGTTTTACAGCAGACCAAAAGGAACCTATTCTGGCAAAGACACGCAAAAAGTAATGTTAGATTTCTACTTGCTTAATACAGATTTAAGCGATGGCGGAAACAAAGTAAAAGCTACCATAAACGGAGAAGAATTTATGATTACAGAATGGACACCTTATGTTATGGAAGGTTTACCAATGGGTGAAAACACTGTGCAATTAGAATTATTAGACGCAGATAATAACCGCGTTGAAAGTCCTTACAATCCTGTAACCAGAACTTTTACCCTAGAAAAGTAAAATTAGATTAAGCTAAAAAATGTAAAAAAGACTGTCTACTTTGGCAGTCTTTTTTTTATGTTATTTTTGAAAAAAAATACCTATGAACCCTTCTGCCTCCGGATGGATAGAAAAACATTTTCCTGTAGTTTTAGAAAACCTACACGACAAAAACTGGCAAACAAATAATTTTTATTTAGAACTTAGAAATGCCGGTTTTATTTACGCAAATACCTTGCAAACCCCTAGCTATCCGCAAAGCATAAGCAGCAAATGGACCATAGAAGAAAAAACCAAAATAAACCTCTTAGATGCTTTGGTGGTAAGCTATTATCAACACGGTAAAAAAAAAGATGCAAAAGCCTGCCTAACAAAAATTTGCGCGTATTATCTTAGTATAGAAAGTCAACATAAAACTTTTAAAAAACTATTTAAGTTTAAAAGTAGCCCGGCTTCTCAATTAGAAAATTTGCTGCACGCACGCATACAAACCAACCAGAATTTATTGCAAAAAAACTTTAGCAATCTGCTTACTAATGCCTTATTATATTTAGATGTTTTAGGTTTTGAAACATTTTTAAAAACTAAACAATCTCCGCTAGCTTATTTAAAAAATACTGAAACCAACATTGTAAATACCATGTATTTGGCATTTCAGCAAAAAGCAGAGAAAAATATTTATGAAGCTTTAGTGCTAAAATTGCTCCAAAATTCGCTTCGGTATACCAATCAAAAACCTTCCGTAAAGCATTTGCAAGAAATAAAGTTTAAAGCTTTAAAAAACACTAACGCCAAAAAATACGTGTTAGATTTGGCGTGTATAACGGTTTATAACGATCAAGCTATAGAAAAAACAGAAAAACTTTTTATAGAAAACTTAGGAAAAAAATTAGGTTTTAGCCTACAAGACACCCACCAAGCTTTAGAAAGCACGCAAGAATTTTTAAAAACCCATAAAGCAGAAATAGCTTATTTTGAGAATTCTAACGCAATTCATCAAGCCTATAAAAACACGCATAAATTAGTAAAATTGCTTATTTTACGGAATAAAAACCGCTTGCTTACAGAAATTAAAGAAAGTGGTGCATTGGTAGTTTTACTCAGCAAATCTACGCACAGCAATCTAACCGAAAAAGAGAGAAAAATTGTAAAAGAACAACTTTTAGATATTTGTAAAAGCGTACCTTCTTTGGCAATTTTTGTTTTGCCCGGCGGCAGTATTTTGCTGCCTATTCTTATAAAATTTATTCCGCAGTTATTACCTTCTGCCTTTAACGAAAACCGCATAACCAATTAATTTTGGCAAGTCCAAAAAACACCTCTTTTGAAAAAAAACAATACTTTAAAACCTGCTAATTATCAAAAACTGTTAACACCCTTGCCGGTGATTATACTTTTTGTCACCCACAGTATTTTCTTACTTTTTATAATTTTTGAAGAAGAAAATCCGTGGTATATTGGTTTGGCACATACGGTTTTTATCTTAAGTGTTTTGCTGGCGTATTTGTATTTATTTCGTAGAAAAGACAAGATTTCCAACTTTTCCTGGTCGCTTAGTTTAGGCGTTTTGGGCGGCGCTTTATTGACCGGAATTTTAAATATAGAATTAGGCCTTGGCGGCGTCATAGCTTCGGCTGTGGTTGGACTTGTAGGAGTTCTAATAAAAAAGATATTTAAAAACTCATCGGCTTTGTTAGCACCGGCTATTTATTGCGGTTCCTTTATTGGTATGACAAAAGGTTTTGTAGAACCCTATTATCTAATTCTTAGTCTGGCCGGCATTATTAGCGGCTTGTTTTTTAGCATTTCGCAATTTTGGTTTCAAGGTTTTGGCGGAAAATTAGGTAGCATAGCCTTTGTAGGAATGTTGTTTAGCCTGCTTTTACACTATTTCTTATGGTAATTTTATATATTTTAACCGGTATTGGCGGCGCTGTAATTCCGTATTTTTTACAGCGTGAATTTTATTGGGATGCCGTTACAGCATCTGCTTTACCAAGTTTAATTGTAGCCATTCTGGTAAAAATTATTGGCTTAGAAACAACTGTAGCTACAGAGATTGCTTTTATATTTTTTGGCGCTTCTTTTGTTGGGATGGTTAATAAAATTATTTTTCCCAGCTACTGGCATACAGCTGTTAGTGGTGTTTTATTCTGTTTTTTATATTTTCATGCCAGTCAGTTTTTTCAAGGTTACGGCGGCGGCTTGGGCACTGCAGCTTGTATTGCCATATTGGTTCTTTACGGGATTAAAAAATTGCCTGTTTTAAAAATATTTTTCCGTAAAGGAAAAAAATAAAGTTTTTAGTAGGTTTTCTTTCAGTAAAAACTTTTCTTTCAAAACTACGCATCTCCCCTCTTATAGATATTCCGTAAAGACTAAATGTTTATTCTTAATTTCTTTACGGAAGTATTTTCTATAATTTCTCACAAAACTTAAAAAAGATTAAACTTTAGGATGCCATCAACATTCTATTAGCATCAAATTAACATTATAAAGCTTATCTTGAAATTATTCTTACAAAGCATTTAAATACAGCTTTATTTTTTATGAAAAAACATTACTTTTTCCTATTATTTGCCATAGTTTTACTTGGAAGTACAGATTTTGCAAACAGCCAAGAGGTTAGTAACCAAGAAATTAAAGAAAAAATTGAAGCTTATAAAAAGCTACACCGCGGACCTTATTTAAAAATAGAATGGTTTTGCGAAGACGGCACGAGAAGAGATTCTAAGGATCCGTGCCCAGATGATATTGAAGGTATACAACACGCAAGTTACAAACCATTTGTTAAAACTTTAAGAGAAAAAAACCATTTATTTTTTGCAGACATCTTGGCCTACTCCAAGAAGAACGCATTTTGGGATGCCGCTAATTTACATTCGCGATTAAAACAATACCAATTAAACAAATACCTTGCTAGTATAGACAACGGGTGGATTTTAGAAAAAGCTCAATATTATCGCGGTTCTGTGCAAAGTGAAGACGAAGAAGAATGGGGCGAAGATTTTTATAATTGGCTGTTTTTAAACGATAAAAATTTAGAAGAAAATTACTTTTTAATTCGGCAATCTTTAAAAGACATTCCACATGGCAATAATGAATCTAATGAAGCCGAAACCGTACGAAGCTTATCTAAAATTATAGCAGATAACAACGAAGATTTTATGGACGTTCGTACCAAGATACACGGCTCTCCGGCTGCCTCGGATATAGAATTGGTAGATAATTTTAGAGAAAATCATTCCAAGCAACTTTCAGAAAAACAAGTAAAGCAGTTAGACTCTTTACACCAAGCCTTAACAAGTTTTTACGCCCCGGTTACTGCAACCTATTTTAAAAATAAATTGCGGTATTTTCCTAAAAATAGTTTTTTAAGAAAAAAATTAAATGAATTTTCAAATCAAAATTTAGAAGAACTTTCTTCTGCAGAATTGGTGCAAGACGCCGCAAATTTAATGTGCGAGATTCGCACTTCTTTAGAAAGTATACCTAGCACTTCAGATAAGTTAGAGGCATTGGATATTTCTCTACAATTGGAAGAAATAATCTTTAAAAATTCCCATAAATGGAAACCGGAAAACCTACTGGAATTATTAGATAAAATTTATAATTTAAGCCTTGCCACCGCAGCTTCCGGGTATGTAGAATGGTGGGAATGGAATCAAGTAGAACCCCATTTACAAGTAGAAAATTTACAAAATATTAGTCTAAAGAATTTACAAAATTTCTTAGTCAATTCGCAAGCTATGGTAGAATGGGGTTCTGCTATGGTAAAAACAGTTTACGGCCCAGTGGTAGAGCATTATAAACCTTTTGAACCTAAAGCGACTAGTTTTATAGACGACCGTATACGTTCTTCCTTGGTATTGCAATTAAGCAACAGCTTAGAAAAAATGGGGCAATTGGTTAAAAAGGAAGCTAATTTAAAAAATCGCGTGTTTAACTTAGAAAATCAAGTAAATATTAGAGGTTTAAATCCCGGTTTTGCTAAAGGAAAGCTAATAATTGTAAAAGACAATCCTAAAAAAGTAGATGTAAAGCAAAACAATATTTACATATTTCAAAAAGCACCGGCAGATTTAGAACCCGTTGCCGGCATAGCAACTGTTGCAGAAGGTAATTTGGTTTCGCATGTGCAATTATTGGCACGTAATTTAGGTATTCCCAATGCGGTTATTTCAGAAGAAAACTTAAAGGAAATAGAAAAGTATAAGAACCAAGAAATTTTTTATGCAGTCTCAGATAAAGGTAATGTGGTAATGAAACCTGCCACAGAGTTGTCTGAAAAAGAGAAAGAGCTTTTCTCGCAAGAAAAGCAAACCCAAGAGAGAATTAAAGTACCGTTAACCAACTTAGATTTATCGGTCAAAAAACCGGTTTCTTTACGGGAAATAAGTGCAAAACATTCGGGTAAAATTTGTGGCCCTAAAGCTGCCAATCTGGGCGAATTAAAAAATATGTTCCCCAAAAAAGTTGTAAACGGTTTGGTGTTACCTTTTGGTGTATTTCAAGCACATATGGAACAAAAAATGCCTAATTACTCTGGCAGTTACTGGCACTACTTATCGGCTACTTTTGAGGAAGCCGAAGAGTTGCGAGCACATAACTTTACGAAAGAAGAAATAAAAACCTGCCAATTAGAGCGTCTTGCTGTTTTACGAAATGCTATTGAAAACATGGCATTTCTACCAAATTTTACAAATGCGTTAGAAAAAAGCTTCCAAAACAACTTTAATAGTTCTATTGGGCAAACGCCGGTATTTTTACGTAGCGATACAAATATGGAAGATTTAGAGAATTTTACCGGAGCCGGTTTAAATCTAACCGTTTTTAATGTACGCGATAAAAACAAAGTTTTACAAGGAATAAAAGACGTTTGGGCTTCGCCGTATACGGCACGAAGTTTTAAATGGCGTCAAAGTTTTCTTGAAAACCCAGAAAATGTTTATCCCAGTATCTTAATTATTCCGTCTGTAGATGTAGATTATTCCGGTGTTTTAATAACCAAAGATTTAGAAAATAATCAATCTAATGGATTAACGCTTGCCTTTAGTAAAGGTGCAGGCGGCGCGGTAGACGGTCAGTCTGCAGAATCTTGGACAGTGCAATATCCGCAAGGTATACAATTATTGGCGCCAGCGCGCGAGTTTTTGTATAACCAATTGCCAGAGCACGGCGGACTTGTACAAAAACACACCTATTTAAACCGACCAATTTTATCGCAAAAAAACATCGATCAAATAAGGGAATTGGCAACTACTATCCGAGAGAAAATTCCGAAAAGTAAAAAAGCAAGTTCTGGTCCTTACGATGTAGAATTAGGCTTTAAAGATGATAATTTATGGCTTTTTCAAATACGACCCTTTGTAGAAAATGAAAAGGCAAAATCTTCTAATTATTTAGCCGCGATGAATCCGCCGGTAGATTACACCAAAAAAATTGACTTAAACCAGAAAATATAACCTATGTATAAAAAAATAAGCATTTCTATAGTTACGCTTCTTTGTTTGGTTTTATTAGCCTACGCCAACAAAGACGCTTACCCGATAGACGGTTACAGTTCTACGGGCATAAAGCGTTTGTTACGCTTAGAACATATTGCGGCAGATACCAGTCAAACATTAAACTTACCAGCCGGAGCACTTTTACCGGTTAATTGCATAGAACTTAATTTAACCGAGCGTCAAGACGATTCATTATCGGTTTTACTGGAAGAAGACAAAGAATTTGCAGAAAAAATAAAAGCTGCAATTCCACGTGGAAATTACTCTGTTACGGTAATGGATATGACAGACCCCAATAACTTAAAATATGCTTCTCACAAAGCAGAAATTGGCTACCAACCGGGAAGTGTTGGGAAATTATCTGTCATTACTGCTTTGTTTGACCAATTGAACAAACTTTGTCCGGAATCTTGGGATGCGCGTGTAGCTTTACTGAAAAACAAAAAAGTGCGCGCCGGCGATTGGGCAATTTATGACCACCACACTATCCCGGATTATGAACCGGAAACCGATAAATTTACAAAACGAAAAGTAGTTCCCAACGATGTTTTTAGCCTATACGAATGGGCAGACCATATGATGTCTGTAAGCAATAATGGCGCGGCAAGCATTGTATGGCGGGAAGCATTATTAATGGCTGCTTTTGGCGATGCTTACCGAAATTTAACGCAAGAAGAAGCTGACGCTTATTTTAAAAATACCCCAAAAAAAGAAATAACACTATTGGCCAATAAAATTGTAAACGAACCTTTACGGAAAGTAAATATTGGGCACGACGAGTGGCGTTTAGGAAGCTTTTTTACTTCGGGAGCCAATAAATATGTAAACGATTATGGCGGAAGCATAGGAACGCCTTTGGGACTTATGAAATATATGGTTCAACTGGAACAAGGTAATATTGTAGATGAGGCCTCGAGTTTAGAAATAAAACGTTTGCTTTATTTAACAGATCGTCGCATACGCTATGCCTATTCAAAAGAATTAAAAGATGCCGCGGTTTATTTTAAATCGGGTAGTTTATATTCTTGCGATAGGTCTAACGGAAAAACTTGTGGGGAGTATGCGGGCAATGTTTATAATTATATGAATTCTGTTGCCATTGTAGAGCATCCACAAGGTAAAAAATATATTGTAGCGCTAATGACCAATGTTTTACGGAAAAATTCGGCTTGGGATCATATGGTTTTGGCTTCGCAACTGGATAAAATAATTACAGCAGAAGATAAAAATCAAAGTCTCTAATTATTTTACAGCTAACTTAGCCTTCCGCGCAAAGCGTCTTATTTTCTTATTAGAATGCTTGTCTAAACCTTTTAATAATGGTTTAAATTCTTTTGCCTGGGTTTGTTGAATAAGGTTTAAAACTGCCAGCTTTACCTGAAGATCCTGACCGCTTAAGAGGTTTTTAAAACATTCATATTCTGTTGGAGAGGTTTTTTGCAAGGGTTCTAATTGCCCAATATTTACGTGTTCTACTAAAGGCAATAATGTTTGCCGAAGGTCTTTTTGTAATAAATTATCTAAAAATTCCAACGCATTGGCCCGCACTTCTTCCTGTTCACTTTTAATTCCTTTATACGCAATTTCTATATCCTTCTGCGGATAACGCATTCCCAACAGGGTGAAAATTTGTTCTAAAGCATATTCTAAATGTTCTTCTAAAATTTCTATTAAACTATTTCTCGCTGTCAATTCTTCGGTTTCTTTATCTTCTAGGTTTTTAGCATCTAAAGATTTTGTAATTTTTTTCTGTAAATACATAGCAGAAAGCGCTTGGTAATACAAATTACATTCGGTTAAAATTAAGCGTACAATTTTTCTTTTCTGAAATTTAAGTTTCGGGTTTTTCTCTTTAAGTTGATATAAAGCCTTAGCTGCTTTTAATCGGATAGTTAAATTTTTATTTTTCAGTAATTTAATTAAAGCCGTTGTTGCTTTAGGACTATTCAAGTCGGCTAAAATTTCGGGAATGTTTTCTTTTACCGTAAAAGAACCTTCGGGTTTATTAACCGCGTTTACCAACAAAGCAATAACCGATGCACGATAATTGGTTATAGCATCTATGGCATACGAACGAAATTCTGCTTGTTTTACAAAATTCAGTAACTCTTTAAAAAACATTGGGTGCGCGCTTATTCCGGCTGCTTTGATGGCTGCTTTTACCACTTCGGGGTTTTTATTGTTGAAATGCGCAGAGATAAAAGAAAAATACCGCAAATAACCGGCATAACCTATACTAAGCAATAATTGGATGGTGGTGGCATCGCGGTGCATTTCTTCTGGCAGACTCAATTCTTTTATCTGCATGTCTAAACGCAGTTTTAGATTATAACGCTTTGCCAAAACCTCATTTTCTTGCGCTTCTTTTGCTAGACAAAGCAAGGCTGCGCCAGAAATATATTCGTCTTTATGGTTTAGATAAGCATCAAAAATACGCAACTCGTTTAGGTTGGTATGCGCCAATAAATATTCCATTGCTGCAAGCACTACCTCATCTTCCTTAAAATGAATTAACTGTTGTACTTTTTTTACGGCAGCGCCTTTATCTAAAAAATATAAAGACTTTATGGCCGCTGTTTTTACCTTTTCGGAAGGATGGGAAAGCAAGCCAATTACCAAATCTCTAATGCGTTTATCCTGAATTTTATCCAGACGTTTTAAAATAAAAAGCAACTCGCTTGTATTGCCATTTTCTAAAACGCCAATAATGGTTTTCTTGGTTAAAACCCGTTTAGAACTTTTATTTTTGTTGTGTAGGTTATGCGTTTGGGTAAAATGCATAAGATTTTCTCGAAAAGACTCAAAATAAGTGCCGCGTACTTTATAGATAAAGAAAAGCCAAGCCGCCAGCAAAATTATTATAAGTACCGAAACTTCTCTGGCAGAGAAATTAAAAGTCTGAATTACAAAAATAAGCAAAGCGCCGGCAAGGCCAGTAGCCAGGCTATCTACCACCACATCTATAAAAGATTTTGTTTTATTTTTGATTTCTTCGGAAACCGGCAAAACCAATAATTCTGAAGCAGCTTTATTTACCGATTGTTTTAGGCTGCCATCCAAACCTTTTATTAAAATTACCACCCACAATTCCGGGAAAACCAAAAATAACATCGCAGCCAAACCAATGCTTAACGGAAGAATTAGCAAAGTAGAAGCCACGCCCCAAACCCCAACAATTTTTCTAGTTAAAAACAATTGCAGCAGCAACGACACCAAATTAAAAGTAGAAAACCAAAACCCGAAAAAAGAAGCTAAATTATTAGAATTGGGGTAATATTGCGAAGCCATATCGCTAAACTGGTAATCTACCAACTTGGCCACAACCACGCCCATACCAATAATACCGGCAATATAACTTAGGTGTCTATATTTTAGAATAAGTTTAAAAGCCGGCGTGGTAGCAGTAGGCGTACTGCTTGCATCGTCTATATTTTTGGAAGGATTTACACGGTTTTTCCAGATAAAATGTAAAATAGGAATACAACCTAAAAGCAAGATACTTGCAATTATCATCAAGTTGGCGGTACCAATAACCGGCGCCAATAAGTTGGTAAGGTAACCACCGGCAATTCCCCCTAAAATTCCGCCGGCACCAATAAAGCCAAACAATCTTTTTGCTTGCCGAATGTTATAAACATAGTTGGCCAAAACCCAGAATTGCGAAGTGGCCAATAAAGCAAATAGCGCTACCCAAACGTAATAAAAGTAGAGAATGCCTGTATTAAAGTACTGTAAGTTAAGCAGTAAATAAAGCGACAAAAAAACCGCCGCCGAAAACACCAAAGTAAAACTAATTACTTTTTTAAGGGAAAAATAACCTAAAGCTTTATTATAAAAAAAAGAGCTTACCACCGCTACTAATGCAACCATTAGATAAGCATAGGGTAAGCTTTTGGAAGTTAGTTCTGATAAAAACAACGCATTAACCGTAGGTTTTACGATTAAAAGCGTTGTAATAATCAAAAAGATATACAATTGCATGAACAAAGAAACCGGTAATTCCCGGTTTCTTATATCAAATGTATTTTGTATAAATTTTTTCAGCATTATGGCAAACTACTAATATTAAGTAGTTTCCAAAGAACGTGATTTTTTTATTATTTTTTCTATAGGTTCTACCAAATCTCTTATAATTTGTTCGCCGTTAGCATCTTCTATCAAGGCAACAATTATATACTTTCTACCATCTTTACCCCAAACTAAAGCCGAGTCTGCGTGGTAATTTCTCCAAGAACCGGATTTTCTAAAAACTTTGGCATTTGGCGCAATTCTATCTAAAGTGTTTACAAATTTATGGTGCAAGTCAGAGTCTTTCATTACCTCTAACATTTGTTTAGAACGCTCTGGGCTAACCAATTCTCCCGTAATCATTTTATAATAAAAACGGGCAACTTGTTTTACAGTTGCTGCGTGGCTTAAACCTTTTAAAGGATCTGGATTTCTTGCTCCGGCTGCCGCATAACGCTTGCCTACCCAAAGGCCGCCACCTTGCAATTTATCGTATAATTTATAGCGTTTTTCTGTAAGTACTTTTGCAATCTTATCATAACCTAAGCGATCTATCATTCTAGTAGAAGCCGCGTTATCAGATCTGCTAATCATTACCCTAATGTCATTTTTTACGGCTTCGGTTTCTTCCAGCTCACATTTTTCTATAGCATCCATAGATGCAAGTAAAATAGCGATTTTAGGCAGGCTGGCAGCGTACATCATTTCGTCGCTGTTTACGCCGGCATAACGAGCATTGTCTATGTTGCTTAAATCTACTACGGCAACAGACATTTTTTTGCGGTCTACAAGATTTTTCCAATGTGCATGACGATTAATTTCATCTTTCAACAAGATTTGTAGTGGGTCGTTGGCAACTTCTATTAAGGGAGAAGGTGTTGTGGTTGTAAGGGGTAAACTTTGCTGTGCTTTTACGGATAAAGAAATAAATAAAGCACTAAAAATTAGAAGGGCAAAACGTGTTTTTTGCATAAAATAAAAAGAATTTTTAATAATTAATTTTAATTTAATGGTTCTGCAAATTAATTTCAATGTTTATGCCATAACGAAGATTTAGTGTTAAAATTTTAGCTTTTAACACTTTAGACCTCAATAAAGCCTAAAAATAGGAGCTTATTCTTTGTAACTCCACCTTCTTTTTTCATTAAGTTCTTCTTCCGCTTTAAGATCTTCTTCAGAAATAACTTTTAAAAAGGATGGGTGTTGCTCTATTGCGTACTCTAATTTTTCTATAATGCTGTTTACCTCTTCGTTTTCGTAATCAAATTCTAAAGGTTCTTTAATTACCATAGATTGTAAGATGTTACGTTTTTTTATGCGTATACCTTTTTTATCGAAAGAACGTCTAAATCCATCTATAACTATAGGAACCACAACGGGTTTGTATTTTTTAATAATGTGAGCAGTACCTTTTCTAATGGGTTTCCAGGGTTTGGTAGTACCTTGCGGAAAAGTAATAACCCAACCATCGTCTAAAGCTTTACCAATATTGCTAATATCACTCATTTTTACTTGGCGATTGACTTCTTTGCCTTTCTCACGCCAGGTACGTTCTACGGTAATAGCGCCGGCATAAGATAATACCCTAGCCAGTAAACCGGCTCGCATTGTTTCTTTGGCTGCTATATAATAAAGATTAAGTTTTGGGTGCCATAGATACCCTACATTTTTGATGCTATCTGTTCTACCGCTTAAACTCGCGTTAAAAACGTGAAACATTGCCACTACATCTGCAAAATAGGTTTGGTGGTTAGAAACAAAAAGTACGTTTTTATCCGGTAAATTTTTAATTACTTCCGAGCCTTCTATTTTTAAATCGTTAAAACCACGATACCGGCTATGGGTTAGCCCACCCATAATACGAATAAGCCATTTTTTTAATAATAATATGTGTCCAAAAGGATTTTTCTTAAATAACCCCATACGTTAATTGCTGTTTTTTAAAGCCGCCAAATATACAAATTTACGCATTAAAGTACTTTATTGAGCAAAAGTCGTACTTCATTTAGCATCATTCCGGTTGCACCCCAAACTACGTGCTGGTTGAGTAGAAAACCCGGAACTTCTACGTTCTTGGCATAAGAGGTAGTAACATTTTGGGAGGTTAAACTTTCTTTTTTTAAAAAATCTATGAGTTTTACTTCTAAAATTTGTTCTACTTCAGATTCTTGACGTTTAAAATTTGGTGTATGCTCGCAATGTCCCAAAAATGGTTGTACCCAAAAATTAGATGGCGGAATATATATTTTAGTTAGTTTTTTTACCACCTGAATATTAGAGGGTTGCACTCCAACTTCTTCATAAGTTTCGCGTATAGCGGTTTCTTGTAAATCTTTATCTATGTGCTCTGCCCTGCCACCGGGAAAACCAATTTGTGCCGAGTGAACGCCCTTGTACGTTTTTCTAAGAATTAGTACAATTCGGGTTTCGGCATGTTTATCTGGATAAAAAAGTGCCATAACCCCGGCATATTTAGGATTTTTTTCGGCAAAATTTATTTGCTTTAATTCGTTGGTACGAAACTTTGGCGACAATTCTAAATGTGCTTTCTCTCCAAAAAGATCTATTTTTTCTATTTTTGGAATATATTTTTTAAACTCTGAAAATGTCATCACTAAAATTCATTATACCGGTAATTAGCATTTTATTTTTTTTGGGAATGTGCAGTTGTGAAGATACTAAAAATACTGCTCCCGAAAAGAAGAAAATTTTAAAAGAAAAAAAACAAGCCGAACAAGAAAAACGTACCGATAGTATTTTAAATAGTATAAAAATCCCTGCCGGGGGAAAAAGTAAGGTAGATATTGCCGCTATAAAAACCATAGAACAAGAAGAACTCATACCTTTTCTTACGAAATATGGTAAAGAAAACCCCGAAACAAAAGTATTTATAGAAACACCGTTTGGAGATATAAAAGTGCAACTCTATAAGGATACGCCCTTGCACCGCGCTAATTTTATACGTTTAGTAAAAATGGGATATTTTGACGCTACTTTTTTTCATAGGGTTTCTAAAAATTTTGTAATTCAAGGCGGCAACAGCGATCGTACTGCTGCTAGTAAAATTAGAAGTAAAGTTGGCTCTTTTTTAATACCAAGCGAGTTTGAAGCCGGACATACGCATACCAGAGGCGCGTTTGGCGCGGCAAAATATAGCGAACAAAACGTTAGCAATGCTTCCAGTCCGTTTGAGTTTTATATCGTGCAAGGTGAGCGCGGCGCACATCATATAGATAACGAACATACGGTTTTTGGTCGCGTTATTAGCGGAATGGATGTGGTTGACAAAATTGCACAAGTAGAAGTAGATGACAAAGAATGGCCACGAGAAAATGTAGATATAGACATTAAAGTTTTGGACTAATATCTTCTTGTTTATAGACAGACGGCAAACGCAGTTTAAAGATTACAGCCAACGTGCGCATAATCATAACCACCAAGCCAGAGATAGTAAACACCCAAAAATCTTCTAAACTGGTATACAACAGTAAAAAATAAACCAACCCACCTAAAATACAAGCCGTAGCATAAATTTCTTTATGCCGAAATATAACCGGAATATCGTTACACAAAATATCTCTTATTACGCCGCCAAAACAAGCCGTCATTGTGCCAATAGCTATACAAATAATTGCAGGAAAGCCGGCTGCTAAACCTTTTTCTATACCTAAAACGGTATAAAGGCCAATCCCTATAGTATCAAATAAAAATAGTGAACGTCTAAAATAAACCAATTTTTTGCGGAAAACTATTGCAAAAATAACCGTTGCAATAATAACGTGCACATATACCAAATTGCGCATCCAGGCAACCGGAAAACCAATTAGAATATCGCGTAAAGTACCACCACCAACAGAAGTTACAAAGGCAATAATCAAGATACCAAATACATCCATACGCTTGTTCATAGAAGCCAAAACGCCAGATATAGAAAAAGCGATTACTCCTAAGATGTCTAAAAATAATAAATAATTCATCTGTACTATTGTTGCGTATAGAAGTTATAATCTGTAATTACTTTTTCTATAAAGATTACTGGTTTCTCTTTTGGCTCGACTTCCAGTTTTTTGGTAACTTGTCTATGCAGCGCCAAAATTACAGCATTATTGCGATTGCGTTTAGCTTCCGTAAAAATATTTTTTATGCTTTGTATGTCCTTATCGGAAAAAATTGTGACTTGCGGATAATGTGGCGAATAATCTGGCGGAATATCTACCAACAAAGTTTTATGAAACGAACTGGAATCCCGTTCAGAAATTACAGTAGTTTGTGCCGCCAAATCTCCTAAGCGCTGGCCTCTTCCGCTAAGCAAAATAGTAACAATTGCAACCGCTCCCGATGTAATGCTAATATCTATAATGCGAAGCAACCAACGCACCAGATAATTAAAAAATGAAGGTTTACTGCCGTCTAATTTTACCACTTTAATTTTTATTACGGCTTTTCCCGGAGATTGACCGTTATTAAAACTTTCCCACAGTAGATGGTATAAAAAAACCGGAAGTCCAAAAACCAAAATCATCATCCATTTTTCTGAAAGGTTTACATCCATACCTCTCAATGCCAGCACCAAAACGGTTTCGAAAGCAAACAGAATTAAAACATCTATTAAAAAAGCCAGTATTCTGTCGCCAATGTTAGCAACATTTTGCTTTATCTTAACATTTTGCGCGGTTTCTATTTGAAAATTATCCATTAAATATGTTTCTTTGACGAGCTATAATACAACTAATATGCGCGAGGCGGTTTTTGTACGACAAAATAAGGACAAATGGTTAAAATTTGAAAATGTATTGCACAATAATATAAAAATTTCACCAGATGAGCTTTCTTCGTTGTATTTAGAAATTTCTGACCATCTTAGTTTTGCGCAAACTTTTTATCCGCAAAGTAATACTACGCAATATCTAAACAAACTGGCGCGAGAAGCACACCAAAAGATTTATAAGACCAAAAAAGAATCTAAAAAACGCTTTTGGTCTTTTTTCAGTAAAGATTTTCCGTTGTTTTTTTATAGTTTTCAAAAAGAACTTTTAATTGCATTCTTAATTTTTGCCGGTTTTAGTATTATCGGCGCTTATTCTGCAGCTACAGATACCGCATTTGTTCGGGCTATTATGGGTGATGCTTATGTAAATATGACCTTAGATAATATTGCCAACAACGACCCGATGGCCGTTTACAAAAAAATGGGCGAAGTAGATATGTTTTTGGGCATTACGGTAAATAATATAAAAGTAGCTTTAATTACTTTTGTATTGGGAATTTTAGTTGGCTTGGGCACTGTCTTTTCGCTTATGCAAAATGCGGTAATGCTGGGCGCTTTTCAATATTTTTTCCATGAACAAGGATTGCTGTGGGAGTCTGTTAGAACTATTTGGATTCATGGCACGATAGAAATTTCTGTAATTATAGTAGCCGGTTGTGCGGGACTTGTAGTTGGCAAAAGCATTTTGTTTCCGGGCACTTATACTAGATTACAATCTTTTATAAACGGGGTAAAAAACGGAATAAAAATAGTGGTTAGCACTATTCCTTTCTTTATTATAGCCGGATTTTTAGAAGGTTTTGTTACCCGTCTTACGCACATGCCAGATTGGCTTTCTATTTTTATAATAGGTAGTTCTTTGGCTTTTATTTTATTTTATTACGTAATTTATCCACGCTATTTATACCAACAAACTTTAAAAAATGAATCAGACCAATAAAAAAATCCGCTTTAAGCGAGAACGTGAACTGGGCGAAGTCTTAGGAGATACTTTTGGCTTTATACGAGAAAACTACAAAAGCTTATTAAAAACACTTTTTACCTATGTTGGTCCGGCTTATTTGGTATTGATATTTGCAATGGGTTTTTATGTGTTTACCACAGCAAAATCCGGTCAAGATTTTTTAAGTGTTTTAGATACTAGCGCGGCGAGCTCCGGTAATGCTTCGGGGTTTTTCTCCAGTGTTTTAATTGGAATAATTTTTTTATTGTTCAGTGCTTGGGTATACAACGCTATGCTGTTTGGCACGATAAATTTAATTATAAAAAGTTATATAAATAACGACGGAAAAATAGACAAAACAGAAGTAGGAAATAGCCTAAACAAACAATGGCCGCAATTTTTGGGACTTGGGTTTTTGGTAAGTATTTTCATATTTTTCGGTTTAACCCTGTTTATTATTCCGGGTATTTTTATTGCCGTTCCCTTAGCTTTGGTCTATTCTATAAAAATTTTTAAAAATTATAGTATTGGCGAAAGTATTTCATACAGTTTTAGTTTAGTTAAAAACAACTGGTGGATTAGCTTTTTAACCCTGGTAGTAATGATGTTATTATATTATTTAATAAATATAATTTTTCAGGTACCAGCTATAATTTACTCGTTTATAAAAGTATTTACACTGGCAAAAGAAGGCAGTATGGCAGACACCTCTTTTATGTTTGATTGGGTTTATTTAAGCCTTTCGGTCTTAAGCAGTGCGGCACAATATATCGTGTATATTATTGTAGTGATAAGTACTGTTTTTATTTACTTTAACCTGGACGAAAAGAAAAATGCTACCGGTACTTACGAAGATATAAGCAAGATTGGCGAATAAAAAAATATGAAACAGGTAGTTGTAATTTTATTGTTTTTACTGAAACTTTCCGCTATTAGCGCACAAGTCTCTCCAGATAGTTTACACTATGACCGGCAAGCGCATTTGCAACCTGTTTCTTTTGAAGCCAAAGATTTTATTGGCTACAAAATAGATAAAGCTTTTAATTATGAAGCGGCAGATACGGCTGTAGATTGGTGGGAAAGTTTTAAAAACTGGCTTGGTCAAATCTGGATGAGTTTTTGGCAATGGCTTTTTGGCGATATTAAAGCCGGAAGTTTTATTGCTTTTTTAGTAAGCTATTTACCCTATCTAATTTTATTGACTATTGTAGGTTTTGCAATTTATCTTTTTGTAAAAGCCAATCCCGGTAAAGACTTTTTAGAAAGTAAAGCCAAAGGAAAAACCTTTTTAAGCGAAGAAGAAAAAATTATAGAAAAAGACGATATAAAAAGTTTAATTAGCAGGGCTTTAGAAAATAACAATTATCGTTTGGCGGTGCGGTACTATTATTTACTAATTTTAAAAAAGCTAAAAGAAAACGATTATATAGATTACCAATACCAAAAAACCAATACAGATTACCTGGCAGAAATTGAGTCGAAAAAATTGCAACAACAGTTTTACAGCATTACGCATTTGTATGAATATATTTGGTACGGCGATTTTACGGTAAACCATAACCAATATAAGATGGCAGAAGTTGATTTTAAAAAAATAGAAACTACTTTAAATCAAGCTTCGCATGGGTAAAACATACAAACTTTTATTAGTTGGGTTTCTTTTGGTTTTAGGTTTTATCTTTTATCTGGAAGCCAGCAAACCAACTCCCATAAATTGGTATCCCAGCTATGCCAAGACAGATAAAATTCCGTTGGGCAGTTTGGTTCTTTACGAAAGTTTAAAAGAAAGCAATTTTACCTTAGAAGAAGTAAACAATCCGCCTTACCAATTTTTACAAAAGCACGAGAGTTTAGCGGGAAATTATTTCTTTTTGAACAACAATTTATTTTTAGATAAAGCCGAGTTGAGCAAAATGCTAAATTGGGTAGAAAACGGCAATACTCTATTTCTGGCAGCCAACAATTTTTCTACCACACTTTTAGACACCTTGCAATTGGAAGTAAAAACCAAGCGCTCGCTTAACAAAGTAAAAACCCTCCCCTATTTTAATTTTAGTAATCCGGAGCTAAAAGCAGAAAAAGCTTTTGCCTTTAAAAAAGAAAAAGAGTTAGTTTATTTCAGTAAAATAGATACCAGCAAGCATAAGATATTGGGACTTGCATCGCTTCGGTTAGAAAACAAGAATTTAAAAGACTCTTTGGTAAACTTTTTAGAAGCCCCTTTCGGGGAAGGAAAAATTCTAATGCACAGCAATCCAGAATTGTTCAGTAATTATTTTATGCTAGCCGAAGATAATTATAGGTATGCAAAAAATGCTTTGGCCTATTTATCTCCGCAGCAAAGCTTATTTTGGGATAATTATTACAAAAGCGGAAAAACCATTCAAACCTCGCCGTTGTATATTCTGCTAAATAACCGCTATTTAAAATGGGCCTATTACACGGTATTATTGGGAGCGCTTTTATTTATTTATTTTGAAGGAAAACGCAAGCAAAAAAGCATTCCGGTAGTAAAAGCCTTACAAAACCGTAGTTACGAGTATACCCGCACCATTGCCGGAATGTATCTGGAGCAAAAAAAGCACAAAGAAATTGCCGAAAAGCAAATAAATCAGTTTTACGCTTATTTACGAGAAGAATTTCGTTTAGAAATAAACAAAGACAGCAAAATAGATAGTACAAAAATAGCCTCGCAAACCGGTGTAGATAGTGAGCTGACAAATAAATTATTCGGTTTGATAGAAAAGATAAAAACTGCTCAGTCAATAAACCAAGACCAATTGCAATTGCTAACGCAACAAATAATAAAATTTAAAAAACAAATCTAATGAAAACAGAAGAAAGCCAAAGCACCGGTAATATTAATTTTGATTC
The DNA here is from genome assembly GCF_006546625.1 of Haloflavibacter putidus. Classification (GTDB taxonomy): domain Bacteria; phylum Bacteroidota; class Bacteroidia; order Flavobacteriales; family Flavobacteriaceae; genus Mesonia; species Mesonia putida. The sequence continues at coordinate 201,762 of NZ_VIAR01000004.1, read as the reverse complement.
GCGCATCCCGCTAGAAGAATTGCAACAAGCCGTGGAAAATTTAAAAAAACAATTGGCAAATGTAATTATTGGTCAAAAAGATTTTGTAGAGCTGTTAATTGTAGGAATGTTGGCAGACGGTCACGTTTTGATAGAAGGCGTACCCGGAATTGCCAAAACCATAACCGCCAAACTTTTTGCAAAATCTGTACAAACTAATTTTAGTCGAATTCAATTTACGCCAGATTTGATGCCCAGTGATATTTTAGGAACATCTGTGCTTAACCAAGCCTCTGAATTTGAGTTTAAGCCCGGCCCTATTTTTTCTAATATCATTTTAATAGACGAGATTAACCGCGCGCCGGCAAAAACCCAAGCTGCTCTTTTTGAAGTTATGGAAGAACGCCAAATAACCATAGACAGCAAACGCCACACAATGCAAAAACCCTTTATGGTTTTGGCCACACAAAACCCAATAGAACAAGAAGGTACGTATGCTCTGCCCGAAGCACAATTAGATAGGTTTTTATTTAAAATAAATGTAGCCTATCCTTCTTTAGAAGAAGAAATTAAAATTTTAGAATCGCATCATCAGCGTAAAGCAAAAGAGGCTACAGAAATGGTAGAACCCGTGCTTTCGCCGGAATTGCTTCAGAAATTTAAAACCCAAATACACGAAATAAAAATAGAGCCTAAGATTCTAAACTATATTGCTGCAATTGTAGACAAAACCAGAAATCATCCGCATTTATTTTTAGGAGCTTCGCCACGCGCAAGTATTGCTATAATGCGTGCCGCTAAAGTTTTTGCAGCTATACAAGCCAGAGATTTTGTAACTCCGGAAGACGTAAAAAAAGCTTTAAATCCGGTTTTAAGCCATCGTATTTTACTGGCGCCCGAACGCGAGATGGAAGGTATAAAACCCGAGCAGGTTATAGAAATGATTACCCAATCTGTAGAAATTCCTAGATAATGAAGCTGTTAGGCTTTTTCAAATCGCTTTATTTACACCAAAACGTCTATTATGTTTTGGTAGGCATTTCGTTTTTATTTTTGGTGTCGTTTTGGCTACCAGCAATTTATCCTTTTATTTGGCTTTTAGTTTTTGCATTTGCAATTATTCTGTTGGCAGATGCCAGCGCTTTATACCAAAGTTCTAATTTTAAAGCAAAACGTAATTTACCCGATAAATTTTCTAATGCAGACGCCAATACAGTGGTACTTTGGTTTCAAAATAAATACAAGTTTCGTATTAATGCTGTGTTAATAGACGAAATACCGGTACAATTTCAGAAAAGAGATTTTAAAAAAAGTATACGATTAGAAGCTTCCGAAAAGAAAAAAACGCAATACTATTTAACTCCTGTAGAACGCGGCGAATATTTTTTCGGAAAGTTAAATTGCTATATCACCACTCCTTTAAGTTTAATAAAAAGACGCTATACTTTTTCTAAAAAACAAATGGTAAAAGTCTATCCTTCTTTTATACAAATGAGAAAGTACGACTTTTTAGCTTTCGATAAAAAATTAACACACAGCGGCCTCAAAAAAATAAGACGAATTGGGCACACAATGGAGTTTGAACAAATAAAAGAATATGTGCAAGGCGATGACATTAGAACCGTAAACTGGAAAGCCACGGCCAAACATGGCGAGTTGATGGTAAACCAATTCCAAGACGAAAAATCGCAGCCAATTTATTGCTTGATAGACACCGGGCGGGTTATGCAGATGCCTTTCGAAAATTTAAGCCTTTTAGATTATGCTATCAACTCCAGTTTAGCTTTTGCCAATATTGCCTTAAAAAAAGACGATAAAATTGGCATGTTTACGTTTTCTAACCAAATAGGCGATTTTGTAAATGCACAAAATAAAAAAACGCATCTGCAACGCATTTTAAACGGCTTATACAATATACAAACCAAGTTTATGGATAGTGATTTTGGTTTGCTTTACGCCGGTATTCAGCAAAAAGTAAAACAACGCAGTTTACTTTTATTGTATACCAATTTTGAACATATTGGCGCTTTAGAACGACAGTTGCCTTATCTAAAAGCCATTTCTAAAAAGCATTTATTACTGGTAGTGTTTTTTGAAAATACAGAAATGGAAAAACTAAGCGAGCAAGAACCAAAAACGCTCCCCGAAATTTACGAGAAAACCATTGCGGGAGAGTTTAGACAAGATAAAAAGAAAATGCTGCATTTGCTGCAAAAACATGGCATTCAAGCTATTTTTAGCAAGCCAAAAGAGCTTAGCATCAATACCATTAATAAATATTTAGAAATTAAAGCAAGAGGTTTGCTGTAATAGACTTTACGGAATGTTTCTTAAAATTTTTTTCAAAAAACATTTAAAAACAAAAAATTAAAATTATAATGCAATCTTTACGGATTATTATTGCGTAAATTTATATAATTTCACAACTTGCTATTAATTAAAAAATAAAAAATTATGAGAATTCTTTTGATTTGTATAACCGTGATGCTAAGTAATTTTTTATTTGCACAGGAAAAAAGTACTTTAACTGTACTGGTAGAAAATATACCTAATAATAAAGGAGAGGTTTTAATGGGTGTTTTTACTGAAAACACTTTTATGAAAGGCGCACCCAATTACAGCGAAAGCTTGCCCATAACTAATAACAAAGTAAAATTTGTTTTTGAAAATGTGGAAAATGGAACCTATGCCGCTTCCTGTTTTCAAGATAGTAATGGCAATCAAACAATGGATTTTGAAGCTAATGGAATGCCTAAAGAAAGTTATGGTGTCTCTAATAACAAGATGTTAATGGGCCCACCAACTTGGGAAGAATCTAAATTTGATGTAAAACGCGATACTACCATACACATAATAATGTAACGCAAGAATTCTTTTAGTTACAACGCAATTTTACTTTCTTTTCTCTTAAAAAGTTTAGCAAAAGTTTAATAGAGTAAATCAATAGTTACTATAACTTTGTATTTAAAAAACAAATAGTTATGACAATTACGCAGTTACATTACGTATTGGCCGTCGCAGAATATCAAAACTTTACAAAAGCTGCGCAAAAAGTATTTGTAACCCAACCTACTTTAAGTATGCAAATACAAAAGTTGGAAGAAGAATTAGAAGTTCAAATTTTTGACAGAACTAAAAAACCAATTGAACTAACAGAGGTTGGTAAAAAAATAGTAGAGCAAGCAAAAAATATTGTCAATGAGAGTGATCGTATTCAAGATATTGTAGACCAACAAAAAGGTTTTATTGGTGGCGAATTTAAACTGGGCATTATTCCTACAATTATGCCTACGCTTTTGCCTATGTTTTTAAGTAATTTTACCAAAACCTACCCAAAGGTTAAACTTAAAATAGAAGAATTACACACAGAAGCTATTATAGAAAAATTAAAGGACGGACATTTAGATGCGGCAATAGCAGCAACCCCGTTACAACAAGAAACCTTAAAAGAAATACCTTTATATTACGAGCCTTTTGTAGCTTACATTCCGCCTAACCATAGGTTGGCACAAAGCAAAGAGCTTAAAGTAGAAGATTTAGATATAGACGATATTTTACTTTTAGAAGATGGTCACTGTTTTAAAGAAGGTATTATAAACCTTTGTAAAACCCATAAAAAAATAGAAGACACCAAGTTTCATTTAGAAAGCGGAAGCTTCGAAACCTTGGTAAAACTCTCTAACGAAGAGTTAGGAATGACGCTCTTACCTTATTTACACACTTTAGACCTACAACCCAAGTATCAAAATAACTTACATAGCTTTGAAGAACCGGTTCCGGCACGCGAAGTGAGTTTAATTTTTAACAAAAGTGAGTTAAAAATGCAAATTATAAACGTGTTAGAAAAAAGTATAAGTGGCGTGATAAAAGGTGCAATTACCTTTCAGAACGTAAACATTATAAGTCCGCTCAAACAAAAAGCATAAAAAAGGGTGTTTAAAAATTAGTTAGTTTTTGGTTGTAACGAAAAAATAAGATCAAGTTTTTAAACACCCGTAATTATGTTAATTATTTAAATAGATTAAACATTGGTTTAATTTTGGATTTTGTCTGGTTAGCACCAAAATAAACTCTTTTAGTTCCTCAATTTCATGAGGTAGTAATCGTGTTATAGCTTTCTCTACTTCTTTACAGAAAAGGGCTACATCAAAGCTTACTTTTTTTAGAACAACTTTCGTATATTCTACCATTGCTCTAGCCATAATTTGAACAGTTTTTAGTGAAATTTGGTAGTTTTTAGTATACGCTTTTGGATTTTGATTTGGTAACTAATATAAACAATTAAAACAATAATACCGATTAAAGTCAGAAAAATTTAGATTTTTTTAACAAATAAAGCAGTAAAAAATATAAATAATTTTAACTATTGTTTAATTCTTAGACTTTAATTTCACACTCCACTCAAAAGAGAAAGTAGCCACCGTATCTCCTTGCTTATCTACCCCATTTACTTCTAACCAAAATCGTTGCGCTTCGTTATTTTGTACTGTTTTATTTATGCATTCTTTTATAAAAGAACCTTTATTACATACAAAATAAACCTTTCCGGTTGCTTTTTTAAAAAAGCTGGCTTTTTGACCAACCACCAACATAGAGACAGAAGCCTGCGTTTCTTGTATGGCCTGCATTACCAAACTACCGGTTGTTAATTCTGCTGCCATTGCTTGTACGGCAAAATATAAAGATTTAAACGGGTTTTTAGTAAACCAGCTATACTTTACACCTACTTTACAATGCTTAGTAGAAATTTCTTTAACTCTAACCCCACACCAAAAAGCAGATGGAAGTTTAAAAAATAAAAATGTATTTATTTTACGTGGATTTAATTGAGTTTTCATCGTGACAATTTAGCTAAAGCGAAATAAAGCAGAAAACTATATAATCAAAATAAAATGTTAAATTTAGGTACTTTGTATTGCATAATACTATCTTTTAGATATATATTTGCATTAGATAATATTAGGTATGAGAAATAATAATTCAAATATTTGGGCTGTTTTTGCCCACCTTGGTAGTTTTAGCAAGTATATATTTCCGTTCGGAAATTTTATAATACCTCTAATAATTTGGCTAAGTCACCCAAAAGATGCTTTTATAAGCAACCACGGTAAAAATGCTTTAAATTTTCAAATAAGTTGGTTTTTGTATGCCTTAATTTTAGCCACTTTTGGCTTAGGCATTGCGGTGTTTATTGGGTTACAATATATTAATATTAATCAACTTATTATAGCAGAAGATTATTGGTTAGAACAAAATCAAAACTGGCTTTTCAGCACTGGAGTGTTAGCATTTATATTTATCTGCCTTTTTTTTAGTCTTATTTTCACTTTAGTGGACATAATCTTTGTTATAAGAGCCGCTGTAGCTTCCGGCAACGGTAAAAACTATCGTTACCCTTTAAGCATTCCTTTTTTTAAAACAGAAGAAAAAACACAATAACAAAATCACTTATGCTCTTGAAAAACTTATATATATGAAAATTGAAAACACAAAAGCGCAGATGCGAAAAGGTGTACTGGAATACTGTATTTTATCTGTTTTAGAAGATAAAAATTCTTACGTAGCCGAAATTTTAGATGCGCTAAAAGATGCCAAATTACTGGTGGTAGAAGGCACAATTTATCCTTTATTAACACGCCTAAAAAATGCCGGTTTGTTAAGTTATCACTGGGAAGAATCTACAAGCGGCCCGCCAAGAAAATATTACAGCCTTACCGAAAAAGGAAAAGATTTTTTGGCAGAATTAGCCCTCACCTGGAACGATTTGCATAAAGCCGTAACCAAAATAACCACCTCTAAACCATCAAACAATGAATAAGACAGTAAATATAAATTTAGCTGGGATTTCGTTTCATATAGACGAAGATGCTTTTGCCAAATTGCAAAATTACCTCAACGCCATCAAACAATCCCTTACAGATGAAGTTGGCAGAGAAGAAATTTTACAAGATATAGAAGCGCGCATAGCCGAGTTATTTACGGAAAAAATGCAAACCCAAAATCAGGTAATAAGTTTGGCAGAAGTAAATAGGGTTATAGAAATAATGGGCCAACCAGAAGATTATAACCTAAACGAGCCAGAAGAAGACGCTTACCAAAACTATTATTCAGATAAAAAACTATATAGAGATCCAGACGACTCTAAAGTAGCAGGGGTTTGTTCCGGTATTGGGCATTACATTAATATAGATGTCCTTTGGGTACGTATTATTTTTATAATCTTAACACTTGCTACCAGCGGAACTTTTGTGGTGGTCTATTTCCTATTATGGTTTTTAGTGCCTAAAGCTAACACTACAGCAGAAAAGTTGCAAATGCGTGGCGAGCCGGTAAACCTCAACAATATAGAACGCAAAGTAAGAGAGGGTTTTGATAACATGGCCAACAAAGTAAAAAACGTAGATTATAAAAAGTACGGGCAGAAAGTAAACCAAACCACTTCCGAGTTTTCTGAAGGTGTAGGCAATGCTTTTAATACCACTTTCAACATTCTCAAAAAATTAATAGGTATTTTCCTTATTTTTATAGCCGTTAGCGGATTGCTAAGTCTTGTTTTTGCATTACTTAGCATAAGTTTTCTGGGTATTTACGAACCCTATTGGCTAGATTATGTAGAGATGGCGCAAATTGGTGCACCGCTTTGGGTTATAAGTATTTTAGCATTTTTGTCTACCGCCATTCCCCTATTCTTTTTGTTTATGGCTGGTTTAAAATTAATGGCTAATCATTTACGCACCATAGGTTGGTCTGGCGCTATTTTCTTACTGGTAATTTGGTTATTGGCTAATTTTGGTTTAAGTTTCTTGGTTATAAAGCAAGTTTCTGCACGCTCTTTTGAAGAACAGGTAGTTATTACTCAGCCTCTAGATATCCAGCCAAACGACACCTTGCGTATAAAAATGCGTGCCAATTCCCTTTACGGAAATAAAATTAGCCAAGACAAAGATTTTGTAATTAAGAATAATGCAGACGGAGAAAGCATAATCTATTCCGAAAACATATCGGTAAACCTACTTGCTAGCACCAGCGAAAATGCCAAAATTGAAGTTTTAAAAGAAGCTGAAGGTCGTAATTACAAAGACGCACAAAACCGTGCAAATAATATTTTGTTTGAAACCGAATACCAAAACGGTTCCTTGTTTATTGATGGTTATTTTACTACCGCGGCCCAATATGGTTTTTATGATCAAGAAGTGCAAGTAAATCTCTATCTGCCAGAAAACACCATTTTTCATACTGACAATTATCTGGAAGATTACTTAAAACACTATAATAGTATTTTTAAAGATTACCAAGACAGTAATTATTATATAATTTCTGCCAACGAGGCTATATGCACTAATTGTCCAAATACAACTTTGCAATTAAAACAGAATCAAAAAAACCAGCAAATAAAAGGAGACACACTCATTATAGAAGATTCTCTAAACCGGAAAAAAAAATCACTTAAAAAGTCAGCGGAGCCTACAACTAGCTATCCAGTAAAAAATTAAGTGAAATTTTGCCTTCCGGTACATTTTTTAAGAAAAGTATTGAAATATGGAAATAAGTTTTATATTCGCCCTTTAAAAAAAAGTGGGTTATGCTTTTAAAATTAAGATTATTACTAAGTAGCATTATTATTGCGGGTCTATGTTTCTTAGCATTTAACAGTATTTATTTTTTAAGTCTTTTTACACAGAAGACAACTAAAGACTGGAGTTTTAGATTGACGCACGGCAACTATTCTTTAGACCATAAATTGGTAGGTATAGATGTTGCAGACCCTAGAAGCGTTGGCTTTATGGTTTTAATCTGTTTTATATGCTTGATGCTCTTTTACAAAAAATATAAAATTGTAATAGACGGGTAATTAGCTATTACACAAACTAACCAAAATTTATTTATTCATGAAAAAATTAGTTAAAGTAGGCATTTTGTTGTTAAGCTTTGGTATTGTGCTTTCTTCTTGCAGAGACGAAAACAAGAACGAAGATACAAAAAACATTGAAGGCGTAGAAGTAGATAAAGACGCAGAAATGAAAGTAAGTGACGATGGCCAGAAGATTAAAATTGAGGACGACCAAAAAGAGGTAAAAATCAAAAAAGACGAGCAAGGCAACGTAGAAAAAGTAAAAGTTGACGGCGAAAATGTTGAAAAGAAAATTAAAAAAGAAGACGGTAAAACTGTAAAAAGAAAAGTAGATTACGACAATTAATATCGTTTTCTTCATCAAAAAAAGCCTGTTTGTTGTACAAACAGGCTTTTTCTAGTTTAATAAAGTATGTTTACTTAAATTGCTCTATAGCATCGCTTAAATCATATACTTTTTTATCTAGTTTATTATCTAAAATGCTACTGCCCGCAGCACTACGATAACCTCCCGCACAATGCACCACTATGGGTTTATCAGTAGGAATTTCGTCTGTACGTTCGCGTAATTCGTGTAACGGAATTGCCACTGCAGAGTCAAAAATTTCACCTTCTGCTACTTCGGGAGCATTTCTAATATCTACAATGGTGTAAGCATCTTTGTTGTTTTTAAAAGCTTCTAAATCTAATTCAGCATCTTTCTGCAAATTGCCGGTTATAGTTACAATAGCTTTAATATTTTTTTCATAACCAATTTTTGCAATTCGGCTTAAAATATTTTCCATGTCGTTTACAGATGGCACTACCACATAAAATTTCTCATCTGGTTTTACAATTGCACCCAACCAGGTTTCTAGCTTATGGCTGTCTTTTACTCCCATAATATTTATGCTGTTTCCCAGATGATTTTGTTTAAATTCTTCTTCCTCCCGAATATCTACAACCAAATATTGCTCTTCCAATTTATCTACATTTATCAAAACAGGAACAGCTCCAATACTTTTTGCATAGTTTTCGGCACCGGTTTTATTGGTGTCTACGTCAAAACCAAAATAATGCGGAATCATTGGTTGGTCTTTCAATAATTCTTCGACAAATTCTTCTTCACTTTGCTTTTGAAAAGCCCAATTGCTCATACGCTCTCGTCCTAACGTACTAGAAGAAGCATCGCTCATGTTTTTTCCGCAAAGCGAACCCGCGCCGTGTGCAGGATAAACCAAAGTTTCGTCTGGTAAATCTGTATATTTATTTTGCATAGTATGGTACATTTGCTCCGCCAATTCTTCGCGTTTAGCTCTCATATTACCGGCTTTTTCGCGTAAGTCTGGCCTTCCTACATTCCCGATAAATAAAGTATCGCCGGTAAACGCTGCTTTTTCTTTACCATCGTCTGCAATAATGCTTATGCTATCTGGCGAATGTCCAGGCGTGTTGATAGCAGAAAATTCAATATCTCCCATTTTAAAAGATGCTCCATCGTCAAAACCTTGGTGCGGATAGTCTGCTCCCAATTTTTCGCTAGCATATATTGTTGCTCCGGTTTCTTTATGTATTTGGTAATGGCTGCTCACAAAATCTGCGTGCGGATGCGTTTCAAAAATAGCTACAATCTGAGCGTTATTTTCTTCTGCAAACTTATAGTATTGTTTTGGATCTCTGGCCGGATCTACTACAGCCATTTTTTGCTTACTAATAATAGCGTAGGAAAAATGTGCCAAAGCATCGTCTTTAAACTGTTTTATCTTCATAATTTGTAGTTTTTATTTTTTTAAATTTAAATAGTAAAGGTTTGTTTTTATCAAACGGATACAATAGTTGTTTTTTAAAGCTTTGCGGAAAATCTTCATCGCCGGCAAACCCCAATTCTATATTTTTACCGTCTTGGGGAATATAAGCAGTTCCAAAAAGATAATCCCAAATACTCAAGCTCAAACCGAAATTCATACCCTGCGGATGTTCTTGCGGCAAGGCTTTGGCGTGATGCCAAATATGCATTTTTGGGTTGTTAAAAATATACCCGAAAATACCATAATCCCAGCCTACATTGGCGTGATTTAAATGCCCTATTAAAACGGCAAACATATGTACAATAATAAATTCTTTAATACCAAAACCTATCATTGCCAACGGAATATATTGCGCGCTTTTATAAAAAATAGTTTCCATAAAATGAAACCGAAATTGCGCTGCAAATCCCATTTCTTTAATACTGTGGTGTACTTGGTGGTATTTCCAAAGCCAAGGTTGTTTGTGTAATTGCCGGTGTACATTCCACTGTATAAAATCTGCTATAACAAACATAATTAGTAGTTGCACCCAAGTTGGCAAGTTTTGCACTTCTATTGCTACAATATTACTAACTCCAAATATATTTAGAAAATCGGTAAACAACTCTACGCCAACATTAGAAATCGCGTTATAACCAATTAAAGAAAATAAGAAAAAGTTGAAGAGAATATAAAAACTGTCTAACCAAAAGTCTTTTCGAAATATTTTTTGGTTTTTCCGCCAAGGTAAAACTATTTCTACCACCCAAACCGCCAAAGAAAGAACCAGCAGCCAATAAAAATAATTGGTCCACGACGGATTGGCTATTTCATTAACCAAATAATTAAAATAGCCGCTAAACGAATTTTGAAAAATTGTCCAGTACTTCTCCATATTTTATTACGCGTAACAAATTTAAAAAATATCTTAGAGTAAATAGGTAACCATAGTTACATTAAACCAATAAAGTATGGTGTTTTTCCTTAAAAAACAAAGAGTGTAACCAAAGTTACGCAAGTAAGTTGCAATCTTGTGTATCTTTGATTTCAATGAATTGGAAAAACTCTATAGCATTCTTTTTAGTTTGGCTCTTTATGGCCAAGGTTGTGATGGTTGAAGCAAAAACCATGCAATTTATGCTTGACGAAAATGTTATTTCGTTTAGCAATCCGTTTTGCGAAAAAAATTATCCAACAGATCAAGATACAACCGACTTTAAAAAACAAAGCATATCACATACACTTAATTTTCAAGCGGTTTGTGTTACTCCTATTTTACTGAAGAATTTTGAAGAACTTTCCAAAATGACTCCCCCAAAACGTAAACTTTTTAAAGAGCCAAAACTTCAGAATTATTTTACGTACCAAGATTTAAACTTACCCCCTCCCAAATAGTAATTTATTACAAAATAGTTTTTCACTACTTTTTTTCCGTAAAGAAAGTAGCCTATAAACCTAAAATAAATTTACTATGAAATTTACCATAGCGGTTAACTACCGTTCTGTGCAACTATTGCGCATTTTGGTAAGCGGCATTTTTCTGGTGGCTGGTTTTAACCACCTCATCCATTTAGAAAAAACCGTAAACCGTATTAATCAAGCAAATTTTAAAGGAATTGCCCTATTTTTTGGCAATCCGGAATTATTGGTAATCGCATCTGGAATTGTGATGTTAATTGCCGGTATTTCTTTACTAATAGGATTTAAAACACGTTATGCGGCCATAGTTTTAGCGCTGGTGCTCATACCAATTACCTTAACCATTCAAGTAGGACAAATAACCACGCTTGGGCCATTATTTAAAAATATTGCCATTATGGGCGGACTCCTATTTTTTATTCTAAACGATATTTCTTTAATCAAACAAAATAAATAAACATGAAAAAATTAATAATAACCAGTTTAGTATTCTTTGTGGGCTTTTTTGGCTTGCAAGCTCAAAATAATCTTTCGGCGGTAAGCCACACAGAAACTCTTGCCAAAGAAAAAATGAACAATTATGTGGTTTTAACACGAAAAATTCCACAACTGAAACCAATTTTATTGGCCGCGGAACAAATTAAAAAAGAGGACGGCAAAAAATTTGGCAAGTTCGAGATTGTAGTTTGCGGAAAAACCGTGCGAAAAATGACCAATGCAAAAAGTATACAGCCTTTTCTAGATCAAGCAAAAAAACTTGGAATTAAGATTCATGCTTGCGGATTTTCCTTAAAGAAATTCGGTGTAAAACAAAAAGATTTGCCAGATGATTTAGATGTTGTAGAGAACGGTATTTACTTCAACTTAGATTTACAACGCAAAGGATATAAAAGTATAGAATTATAAAACCACACCAATGAAAACGATAAACATAAGTATTTTAAGTCTAATTTTACTAGCGTTTATTTCGTGCAAAAAACAAACTTCTTCTAAAGAAAAACTTGTTGCCGAAAACTTACCAAAAACCGAAAGTAAAAAAGACACGATTAGTATAAACATTCTGCAAACGGCAGATATTCACGGACAATTAGACGCACACCCGGAACTATTTTGGGAAAACAACCAAATTGTTTTTAAAGAGCGTGGCGGTCTGGCACACATAAAAACCCTGTTTGATCAAGAACGCGCCAAAAACAAAAACACAATAATTGTAGATGGCGGAGATTTAATTCAAGGCAGTGGTTATACCGCGCTTTCCAAGGGCGATGTTTTACCGGAAATCATAAAAAACATGAATTATGATTTGTTAATTCCCGGCAATTGGGAAGTTGTGTATGGCAAAGCGCAGATGCTAAAAATTTTAAACGCCTACGACACGCCGGTAATTGCTCAAAATATGTTTCATGAAAAAGAAAAGCAAGAACTTTTTCCAAGTCATTGGATAAAGGAAGTAGATGGCGTAAAACTTGGTTTTATAGGCATTAACGATCCCGATGTTCCGGTAAGACAAAACCCCATTTTTAGTAAAGGTATCGCTTTTAGCGGAATAGATTCGGCTACAAAAAATCTCATTGATAAACTTAAAACCGAAGAAAAGGTAGATGCTTTATTTTTACTGACGCATTTTGGCGTTTTTAAACAAGTAGAATTAGCCAACAATCCCATTGCAAAAGATATAGATTATATTTTAGGAAATGACACGCACGAGCGCATTCGCGAACCTATACAAGGTAAATTTGCACGCGTTACAGAACCCGGCGCTTTTGGTAGTTTTGTAGGAAAATTGGTGCTGCATTTTGTAGATGGAAAAATTGTAAAAGAAGATTATGATTTGCTAGAAGTAGATCCTAAAAAATATCCGGCAGATGCCAAAATTGCTGCCCTGGTAGAAAAGGCAAAAGCACCATATAAAAAAGAAATGGAACGCATAATTGGTTATACAAAAGTGCCGCTATATCGCTACCTTACGGTGGAAAACACCATGGATAATATGATTACAGATGCTGCAAAATGGAAAACCGGCGCAGATATTTCTATCTCCAACGGCTTTAGGTTTGGAAATCCAATTGTACCACAAAACGGAGAACCCGCCCCCATTACCAAAGCCAATTTATGGAATATTTTACCGGTAAACGAAAATGTAAAAGTTGGGAAAGCTTCGGGAAAACAAATTAAAGATTGGTTAGAAAAAGAAATGCACAATGCTTTTGCACAAAACCCAACCGAACGTTTTGGGGGTTGGCTGGTACGTTTTTCCGGAATGAAAGTAGATTTTTCCAGCAACGCGCCAAAAGGAGAACGAATTAACAGTATTAGCGTTGCAGGAGAACCAATACAAGAAGACAAAATGTACACTATATCTGCGTGTAAACGTCCCGGCGATCCAATAGACAATTTATGTAGAATGACTAACGTAAAAAATGTTGTGGAAAAAGATTATACTATTCACGATGCCGTAGAAGAGTATTTGGCAGAACACTCTCCAGTAGCGCCAAAATTAGAAAAAAGGGCTTATTGCGATGTTTTAGGAGAACATTCTTTTTCTACCGTGCCCGGAACAAATTATGAATTCAAATAAATTAACATGAAAAAGAAAACAATTAAGAAAATAGGAAATTACAGCTTTTGGATTGTTTTTGTGGTAGTTTTATTTACTTCAAGCCTTCGGGCAGAAGTATTTGGTTTTATTCAAAGAGGCGTTTTAGAGCTGGGAATAATGAATCCCGATACCACTACTGAAACCACAGAAGACAACAAAGCTAAAAAAGCGAGTTACAAGGTTAAATTGCTAGACCAAAATGGCAATAAAGTAGATATGGCCAATTTAAAAGACAAGGTTATATTTATAAACTTTTGGGCAACCTGGTGTCCGCCTTGCATAGCAGAAATGCCAAGCATTGATAATTTACACGAACATTTTGAAAAGGATGAGGACGTGGTTTTTCTAATGATTTCGCTAGATAAAAACTTTGAAAAAGCAAAAAAGTTTAAAAGCCGTAAAGAGTTTGATTTTGACGTACATAAAACTTTGGGAAATTTACCCCGAGTTTATCAAAGTCGCAGTATTCCCACCACCTTTGTTGTAGACAAAAATGGCAATATAGCTTTTGAGCACAAAGGCATGGCTGATTATGATACCAAAAAGTTTAAGAATTTTATCAATAATTTAAAATAACACATTATGAAAAAGTTTTTTCTAATTGCATTCCTAGCAGTCTTGAGCAGTATTTTTACCAACGTTAACGCTCAAGAAAAGAATTACGTATTATCTACCGGTAATCCTAATTACGTACCGGCAATAATTGGCACGGCCAATACTTTGGCAGCAAATAAAAAAGAAAATCTGGGCAAAATAAAAATTGTTCTTTACGGAAAAGCCGTACAAGATTTAAATAAAAGTTCTACCACAAAACTATGGCTAGATAAAGTAACCCACAAAGCTATAGAATTTAGCGCTTGCGCTATTGCTTTAAAGAAATTTGATGTACAAAAACAACATATTCCGAAAGAATTTGAAGTGGTTGAAGATGCTTTTGTTTATCTGTTAGAACTCAAAGAAAAAGGCTATTACGCCTTAGATTTATAGCGTTATTTTTTTATATAAAAAGGTGGTTGTTTGCTAACAATCACCTTTTTTGTTTAAAAAAGTTCACGCCACACAATATATATTCCCATTACCAATACCAGCCAACCAAAAGCTTTCTTTAGTTTTTTTCCATTAATAAATCTATTAAGATAGATACCCAAATAAATACCTGCTATTGCTATGGCAGAAAAGCTAAGTAAGAAGATCCAATCTATTTCAAAATTTGTCACATCGCCAAGAAAACCTAAAAGCGAGTTTATAGCGATTATAAACAAAGAAGTAGCTGCAGCTTTTTTCATTGGTAGCTTGGCCAGTAAAACTAAAATAGGTACAATTATAAAACCGCCGCCAGCACCAACCAGGCCGGTAATTAATCCGGTAAAAGCTCCTAAAACTAAAAGTAAAGTATAATTGGTTACAGAAGATTTTTTTTCTGCTTTCTGTTTTGACGTAGTTTCTTTTTTGGTTTTTATCATACTCACCGAAGCAATTAACATTAAAACAGCAAAAAATACCATGATTGCCATATCTTTATGCAAGGTAAATTTACCAAGTTGCGCAATTGTTTCGGGAATGGCGGGAATAAGAAATTTGCGGGTTAAAAAGACAGCGCTTACAGCAGGAATGGCAAAAAGCAGAGCAGCTTTATAATTTACCATACCGTTTCTAAGGTTTTTAAAAGTGCCAAATAAAGATGATAAACCAACTACAAAAAGCGAATAACCCGTAGCAATAACCGGTTCTATACTAAGAACGTAAACAAAAATTGGAACGGTTAAGATAGAACCGCCGCCACCGGTTAGCCCTAACACCACTCCAATTAGCAATGCGCCTATATAACCAAGAATTTCTATTAACATATTTTTTGTTTAGCTTCAATATCCCAAAAAGGATTTTTGGTTTTTTGATCTCATTAAAGAAGTTCTATACTGTTTCGTTGCAATTTTAAAAATCCACTGTTTTCTAATTTTTTAAGTAATCTAGAAATTACCACTCTAGAAGAATTTAAATCGCTGGCAATTTCTTGGTGCGTACTATTTATTGTAGAATTTTGGTTTATCTTTCGTTTGTTCTCCAGATATTTTAAAAGTCTGTCGTCTAATTTAGAAAAGGCAATGGAATCTATTGCTTGCAAAACTTCCATTAACCTGCCGTGGTAACTTTCAAACACAAAGTTTCTCCAGCTTTTATATTTAGAAGACCACTCTTCCATTTTTTGCACCGGTATCATCAAAATAGTCGAATTGGTTTCGGCTACAGCTTCTATTTCGCTTTGGTGACGCCCCATACAACAAGTAAGCGTCATTGCGCAAGTTTCTCCTTTTTCCAAAAAATACAACAGCAATTCGTACCCATTTTCATCTTTTCTAGAAATTTTAATCGCTCCTTCTAACAACAAAGGCATAGAACGTATATAATCTCCGGCTTTAATTAAAACATCACCGGTTTTTACTTCTTTTTTTACCGCAACGTCTTCGATTTCTTTGATTAATTCTGGTTGAAAAATCAACGAATAAGGTTCCGAAAGTGTTTGTTTCATCTCGTAGTAAATTTACAATTACGCACCTCTAATATCGTGTTTTTTTTACAAAACAAATACACTCTTTCATATTTAATCCTTCCGTAAAGTCAAGAACGCAAAAAAGTTAAAATTACCGGTGAAATTTAAAAAAAATTAACATTTTGTTACAATAAGGTTTCTTTCTAATTATATTTGGGCATCAAAAAAATAAAAATTATGAAAAAGCTATTCCCTTTATTTACTTTTTTATTGTGTTTCGCTGCAATGGCGCAACATAACAAACCAATTGCGCAAGAAATTTTGCGTTTAGAACAGAATAAAAAAGCTTTTAAAACTTTTCCTGTTTTAGAAATTAATAGCGAAGTAGATGCTAGCATTTACCGCAATACGGCAACAGATGCTAATGTATTAAAACTAAACAAACGCGCTTTAGCGAGTTTACTTTATAAAAAGCCACAAACCATAACTATTAGCGTACCCTACGAAAATAACAACGTAGAAGTAAAATTATATAAAGCCGAAATTTTAACCGATGATTTTGCGGCTAAAAATCAGGCAGAAGAAACTATAAATTATGCTCCGGGTATTTATTACCGTGGTATTGTAGCAAATAAAACCAATACACTTGTTGCATTTAGTTTTTTTGAAGATAACCTTTACGGAATAATCTCTACCCCAAGAAAGGGAAACTTGGTAGTAGCCAAGGTTAAAAATTCTACAGATTTCTTAAGCTATACCGAAGCAAATTTAACTGGAGAAAATCCGTTTAATTGCGGTGTAGATGCTATGCCAGAAAATCAAGATGTAACTTTAGAAAACTCGCTTACAGCAGCAAAACAAAGCAACAACCAAGATAAATGTGTTCGAGTATACTATGAGGTTGCTTACGCTCCTTATTTGAACAACAACGCAGACGAAGTTGCAACTTTAAACTGGTTAACGGCAGTACATAATAATATTGCTACTTTATATGAAAACGATAATGTAAATACAGCCCTGAGTGAAGTTTTGATATGGACAGAAGACGATCCGTATGATTTTAATTTTAGTGAAAACTTAAATTTCTTTAGCAACTACAGAACAGGTTTTAACGGTGATTTAGGCCATTTGGTAAACTCTCCTTCTACCACTAGTGTAGCTTATTTAAATAGTTTATGTGGTGCTTACCGTTATGCATATTCTGGCATTAGCCAATATTATCAAAACGTACCAACTTACTCTTGGACAATTATGGCTATGACGCACGAAATGGGCCACGCTTTGGGCTCGCCGCACACGCACGCTTGTGCTTGGAATGGCGACAATACTGCTATAGATGGTTGCGGACCGCAATCTGGTAATGACGAAGGTTGTGATGCCCCACTTCCTACAAACGGCGGCACAATTATGAGCTATTGCCATTTGGTTGGTAGCGTTGGCATAAACTTTAACAATGGCTTTGGCAGTCAGCCGGCTACACGTATTCAAAATACAATTAACGGGAAAGCTTGTTTAGGCACAGATTGCGTTAATTCTTGTGTTGCCTCTATAGAAAATCTAGAGATAACCAACATTGGCACTACCACAGCAGAATTTAATATAGTAGATAATATTTCTACCAATTGGGAGTATAGAGTAAGACCTTTTAATAGTTTTGTAGGAAACTGGATTAATACTTCCAGCAACAGCGTTAGTATAGACCAATTAGCACCAAATAGCTATTATGTTATAGAAGCTTCTAACATTTGCAGCACCGGAAGTTTTCAAGGTAGCAGCATACAAAAAGTGTTCTTAACAGATGGCGATTATTGTGGGAACGATATTTTTGTAGATACCGGCGGAACCAATAGTATTTACGGAAACAACCAAGAGTTTAGTAAAACTTTTTATCCAGATAATCCCAACGAAGAAGTAAGTTTAGAATTTACAGCCTTAGACTTAGAAAATGGCTACGATTTCTTATACGTTTATGATGGCGAAGATACAGAAGCACAATTATTTACCAATGGCGAATTAACAGGAAATACCTTACCAGAAACTTTTATTGCCAGCAATCCTGCGGGAGCAATAACCGTTAAATTTGTATCAGATCCTTATGTAAACGGACAAGGTTGGGAAGCAACAATTTCTTGCGGTAATTTATCTACAGATGCAGTAAATGCTTTACGGAATTTAAAAGCTTATCCTAACCCAACTACGGGTAGAATAAACATAGAAAGCCCAACTAGCATAAAAGCTATTGCAGTTTATGATTTATTAGGGCGTAAAGTAAAAAGTTTCCAGAATCTGGGAGAAAGCACTTCTCAAAACATTGATTTAAGCGCGCTTTCTACCGGCGGCTATTTCTTGCAAGTAACAGCAGAAAACGGCGCCACCAAAACGCTTAAAGTAATAAAAGAATAGTTTTTTCACTTTAATTCAATATGAAAGTGTGTTAAACCTTTTTCTTTAGTATAGCTGAGCTTTTCCGTAAAAATTTCTAAAGCCTTGGAAGAAATTTAGGAAAAGCTTAGCGATTTTTCGCTTGAAGCGAAAAAATACCTAAGAAAAAGCGTCTTTTCTTTTGGCTTGGTTTATCCTGAGCTTAAGCCGAAGGGTTTTCTTTGGACGAGCAAAGAAAATGAACAATGTTTTTAAAACGTAAGAATTTAAATCTTTTAGAATTAATTTCTTAGCACGCTTAAATTCTCATTAACCAACTAAAACCAACCAAAAACGGAGCTAACCTAAAAGTTAGCTCCGTTTTTTTATCTTCCTATAAAAACCACCGAACGTTTTTCTTTTGTTCTAAACCAAATTAAAAAACCAAGCGAAAGCCCTAGTGAGATCAAAAAAGTAAGTGCCAATGGCACTAAGCTTATATTGGTAAATTCGCTTATTAAATAAGAAGTTATTGCCCCAAAAAGCATTTTCATACTACCAATTAAAGCAGAAGCACGACCCGCTCTTCGGGTAAACGGGTATAACGATAAGGCAGTTGTATTGGGATTTTGAAAACCCAACAAAAACAGCATTCCAAATAGTAAAATAATAGTAATATAAAAATTACCGCTCCATAGGCTATTCAGTAAAAACAAAATAGCCAAACCTACCAAAATATATGCAATACTATAGGTTGTTCTAAAAGTAGAATAGCGTTTTAAAACAAAGCGGTTTAACTGGCTACCAAAAATAAGTCCGGCAGCATTCATACCAAAAAGCCAACCAAACTCGGTTTCCGATAAATCGTAAATATCCATAAATATTATTGGGGCGCTGGATATATAGCCAAACATAGCGCCAACGGTTAAACTACCGGCAAAAGAAAAGAAAAGAAAGATTTTATTTTTTAAAATTCCTACGTAGTTTTTTATCACTTTTGAAGTACGCAGGTTTACAGATTTATCCGGAATTATGCTTTCTGGCAGAAAATTAATTACGCTAATAAACATAAGCGTAGCTAAGCCTGCCAAGCTAATAAATATTACTTGCCAACTATAATAAGTAACCAATAAGCTACCAACCGTTGGTGCAATTATTGGTGCGCCTCCCATAATTAACATTAAAAAAGATAAAGCGCGAGAAACTTCTTCTGGCGGAAAAACATCTCGCACCACTGCTTTAGAAGCTACCATTCCTGCAGATGCGCCAATAGCTTGAAAAAACCTGGCCGCTACCAACCACCATAAATTAGGAGAATAAAAGCACGCGATAGACGCTATAATATACAATACAATTCCTACTAAGAGCGGCGTTTTTCTACCAAATTTATCCATTATTGGTCCGTAGAGCAATTGCCCTAGGGCTATTCCAATAAAATAAGAAGTTAACGAAAAACCAACATCTGATTTGGAAATAGAAAAATCTTGGGCAATACTTTCAAAAGCCGGCAAGTACATATCTATAGAAAAAGGACCCAAGGCAATCAAGGTTCCTAAAACCAACAAAATACCAATTTCGCGTTTTTTATTACGCTCTTTAAATTTATGCATTTTGCAAATTTCGTATAAATTAAGCGTATCGCTCAACCCCTATTTAGCTTTAACAAATAATTAATTGCAAAGCTTTAATATCTTTTGTTTTTAGCTTTACGGAAGGAATTTTTCGGTAAAAAATTAGACAATCTTACGCCTATTATTATAGCCAATTTTTTCTCGTTTTTCTTTTGTAAAGAACAAGAAAAGTTAAGTATATTTGCAGGCTTGTAAGCTTTAGCTTATGCAAAGCTTTAGCTTATGCAAAGCTTTCAAACATTTTCGGGATGTAGCCCTTCGACATTTCGTCTGCGCTCAATGCAGGCATGCTCCTAGGGTCGCAGCTCAGGATAAACTGCACTACAATAAGTGTAGTCTTTTTTAAAATAACTGGTTTAAGATTGAAGAATTTGATCTTAAAAAACAATTCGGGATGTAGCGCAGTCCGGTAGCGTACACGCCTGGGGGGCGTGGGGTCGCAGGTTCAAATCCTGTCATCCCGACAAGCATAAAAGTGATGCGAGAGCATCACTTTTCTTGTTTAAAAAAGCACGCAAAGCTGGCTTTGTAGTGTGTTTTTGAACAAGAAAAGCTGCCAGTTTTTGCTGGCAGAGCTTTTATATTTCCAGCAATGGATGTAATTAGGATTCTAAAAATCCTGTCATCCCGACTTAATGGAAAAAGATTCCGCATTAGCGAGTTCTTTTTTGTTAGTATATTTATCTTACAACCAATTAAAAGCACCTTTTTTAGTCAAAATAGGCAAGGCACTACAAGTACCTTGTAGGAAGGTCTTCTTATTTATCAATTAACGATTACTCGAATTAAGCAGCAGAGGTATTCTGAATCTTTTCTTTACGCAGATTTTTTGATAACAGGCGTTGTGATTCTTTTGCCCGCTAACCTTAAATCGACCTAAGTTTTCTGATTGAAAAATTTACAAGGCAATAGAAAGGAAAATTGAATTTAATAAGCCAAAAATAACGCAAAAAGTTCTTTTGGTTTTATAGACGGGTTTTGGTGAACTATCTATGAGGTATCTATGGAGTATCTATGAGTTATCCCCAAAGCATTTTTTCAGTAAAATAACGCAAAAAGAACCACAAATCTCTTTTCCTAGACAAGGCATTAAAGTACCTTGTTACAACACAGACAAGGCACTAAAGTACCTTGTTAAAGACCACCCATTAAAGAAGCAGAGCACTAAAGTGTCCTGTTACATATTTGCTAGTCAGTATTTTCCACAATCTTTATCTCCTCTTCCGTTAAGCCATACAACTCATAAACCATTTGGTCTATTTGGTTATCTATACGGTTTATTTCGGTTTGTAGTTCAACCGCTTTTTTCTTGTTGTCTTCAAATAGCTCCATCCATTCAAACTCGTTTTTTTTGGTGAGTTTTGGGATTTCCGATTGCTCATTTTTACGTCTTGCGCGGTTTTCTTTATTAATGGCTTTGTTGAGCTCTTTAATAAAATCGCCAAAATCTAACTCGTGCCAGTTTTGTAGTTTTTTAGAGAGTTTTTCTACCGGATATTGGGATAATAAGTAGTTTTGGAATTTTTCTGTTTTGCTTGAAAAATCTTTATTTTGGGCTAAAATTTCATTGACTAAGTTAATTATTTCTTGGGCGTTTGAAGAAATTTCCGGTAACGGGAAAGGTTTTAAATAGTTTGTTTTAAAAACATAGTAACCACCTCTATATTCGGAACCAGTATTTTTCAAAAAGAACCACATTACCTTAGAATTTAATATTCCTAAATAGTATTTTTCATCTACTTCAAAACTGTCTTTTTTTACGAAAGAATAGACCTTAGTATTATGATAAAACTCTCCATTTTCATCATAGGTCATATTACAACCCAAAGATATTTCTCGAGTCATAATTTTCGGGTTTTGAAAATAAGGTAGGTTTTTAGGATAAATATATAAAAACCACCCTTCTTCAATATCCATTCGTCCGCGTTCTCTTCCTCTAATTTCTTTTTCAAAATGCTTTAAATAAGCATATGCTTTTGGAAGATTCTTTTTTATGTAGCTCTCATCCATTGGTGTGGATTCATCACCACTCAATATGTAAGGAAAAATTACATAATTCGATATTTCAGGTATATCGTATTTAAAAATATCTCTTCCACCAAAAATAGGTTTAACCATTTCTTTTTCAATTTCGAAATGATAATCGTATTTTTCGTTATAGCCTTTTATGAAATTACCGTATTCTTCGCCTTGAAAGACATAGACTGCGTCTAAACTTGTAGCGATACCTTGAAAAATTTTATCAAAAACACTATCAATAGTTTGGGGTTGCTTTTCTAATTTCTCAATGATTTCTACAACTTCTTCACTTTGTAAATCCCAGTTTTTGGTAGTTAGTTTTTCGTATTTCATACTTTCCCAAACAAACGGGTCAAATAACTGTTCGGGTTTTAGTTTTTTAAAGCGTAACTTTTCTTTTCTGGTTTTGGTTAAATCTATAATACAAGTATAAGTGGCTGCTTCCGTAAAGACAATCTCAGAGCCAAAATGTACTAGATTATTTACGGCAGTTTTTTCCTTGAAGAATTTCCGAATTCCCAAACCAAAATCTGCTATTAAAAATTTATGTGGTAAGATAAAAGAAGTTATTCCATATTGATTAATTAACCCGTAAGAACGCTCCATAAAAAGCGCATAAATATCATAATTTGAAGTTGCCGAAATGAAGTTTTGCTCATAGTATTCTACCATTTTAGGATAATGCTCAACCAGTCCTTGTTTTCTCAAATAAGGCGGATTCCCAATTACCACATCAAAACCGCCGGTGTATTCTGGTTTAAAAGCTTCGGTGTACGTGCAAAGCATACCATGAATTAATTCCTGCGTTTTTTTAGGATGCGGTTCTAATTCGTGTTTGCTGCGGTTGCCTTTAATGTAGTTCAGCGTGTTGGTGAGTTGTTCTGTACTTGTGATCTCTTTTGGTGCGCTGTATTTTTGTTGCCACAACGGTTTGTTTTTCTTCTTTACTTTCCGCAAAGGAGCATGCTGCAGGTTTGTATCCTGCAAGGGAGCACGTCGCAATTCTACATGTCGCAAGGGAGCATGCTCCCTTGTATTGTGTGCATCTTGCTCCCTTGTATTGCGTGCATCTTGCTCCCTTGTATTGCGTGCATCTTGCTCTCTTGTATTACGTGCATCATACTCCCTTGTTGTATTACCTGCAGGTCGCAAAGGAGCATTCTGCAGGTATGTACCCTGCAAGGGAGCATGCTCCCTTGTATTGTGTGTACTACGCTCCCGTGCAATACGGACATTCTTTGAGGTTACTGCTTTTATTTTTTGCATGATGCGCGGTATTTCATCAAGTTCACACACTAGCAATAAATGAATGTGATCGCCGCAAATATTGTAAGCCAAAACAAGGAGGTTATCTTCTTCTACAATTTCTTTTAAAGTTTTGGTAATCACAAAATCGTCTTCGGGAGTAAAATAAACAATATTGGGATAAGGATTGGTTCCAAAATCCCGACGTTTACGCACCTCATATTCTTCCATTCTGGCAGAAGTTCGGCTGTCGTGAATGGCTGTGGTAATATGATAGGCTTTTTTGTTTTTTTCTTTAAAAACCGCCGGAAATTCTTTTCCCCATTTAAAAGCTTTATCGCCAGCAACGCTTTTATCTTCTATTAAAGAATTTCCGCATTTAATATTGCTGCTCAAATCGTTTAATTTTCTACGCGGTTGTGCGGTTCGTAACCATAAAGAAAGCTTGGCAATTTCTACGCTTTCTTCGTTAATATCTACGCCATAAATATTGTTTTCTAAAATGGTGTTTTCTATATCACTAAACACAATGGCACCGCCCAAAACCTTTGCTTTAAGCTCATCTATATAGGCGTGTTCTGCGATTAAAAATTCTAATGCTTGGTTTAGAAACGCGCCAGAGCCGCAAGCCGGATCGCAGATAGTGAGTTGCAACAGCCAATCGCGATATGTATCTAAGGTTGCTATAAGTTTCTTTTTGGTGGCAGTTCTTGTGCCTTTTTTTACTTCAAAATAATCTTCTTCGTGAAAATTAAGCTCGCTTTTCTTTTCTTGACAAAGTTTACCTATGGTATTTTCTACAATATATTTGGTAATGTATTTGGGCGTATAAAAAACGCCATCTTTTTTACGTTTGCTTTTTTGTTTTTCAAAATTTTCGCCTTCAATTTCTGCGCTTACACTTTCTATTTCGTTTAGCGAATTTTCAAAAATATGTCCTAAAATATTAACGTCTACTTGGCTTTCAAAATCATAGCTGGAAAGTTGGGAAGTATGTTTATAGAGCAACTCATCGTTAATTTCCAGTAAATCTAAAATAGCATCCGGTTTAAAAAGTCCACCGTTATAAGCAAAGATTTCTGCTTTTGTGTCGGTGCCTTTTCTTCCGGTATCTAAGTAATTAAAATAGAGTTTAAACCGCTCATAAAGTGGTTGGTTTACATCTAGGTCTTTAAGTTTGTGCCAATCTTCTATAATTTGTAAAATAGCATTAGGCGGTAAAAGTCCGCGATCTTCGGCAAAGAAGATAAATAGAAAGCGGTCTATAAGTTTTTGCGACTTCTTAAATAATGTAAGTTTTACGTTTTTCTCTAAGCGAGCAATTTCCGCGTTAAGCGTAGCTGTTTCTTCAATTTCTTTAAGCAATTCATTTTTACGAATTGCTTTTAAATTTTTAGCATTATTGCGCACCAAATCGCGGTACAACTCGCGTTTAAAAACAGAATAATCTTTGTAAAAACCTTTGGTAATCTGGTTTTCTTCTACCAAAGAAGCTTCCTTTATTTCTAATGGAATATTGTTTACTACATTTTCTTTTTGCAGACATAAATAGAGTAATGCAAATTTTTCTTCGGTTAAACCGAAAAGATCAAACTCTAAAAACTCGGTTGCATCGTTAATATAAAACCGTAGTTTTTCGAAGTTGGAAGTAATTACATATTTACATCCTTTTTGATTAGCTTTATAGTCAAAAGCCTGTTTACGAATACTTTCTAAATCTTTGGTATTGGCACCTTTAAGTTCTATAACGCCTATGGCTAAATCTTCTTTTAAAATTGCGCCATCTGCTTTACGCGAATTGGTTTGGTTTTTATATTCTGCCACCAAATTAAAATCTATATTAGGTTTCATCGTATAGCCTAAAACCTTTACAAAAAGCTCTGTTAGAAAAATACCTTGGTACTCTTCTTCTTTAGAACTCTTGATATTTTCTTGAATAGACAGATTTAAAAAGTAGTTGCTAAACTTTTTATACGCTTTATTAATCTGGTCTTGATCTTGTGTTTTAAGGTACTTTTTTAAAACCGAAGTTTGAAATAATGCCATTGATTTAGATTGGAAATATTATTTGCTATAAAGTTAAAATTTTAATTGTAATGAACCGACTAAACCACCGGTTATAAGTAAACAATTTTTCTTTAAAGCTATTGTAAATCACTACGCAGGTATAATTGGTTTTGTAATTCTATTTTCTATCTTCCCGGTATTGTAGCCCTGTTAGCCAACTTATTTAAATTCTGCATTTTAGTAATAGATGGCAAAACAAATTTTCTTTAAAACTGCATTAGAATAGTTATGATTTTTTCTAAATAGTAACCAGGGGAAGACCTGTGTTTGTATTTTTTAAAAAAGTACTTATAAGCGAAAAATATATTTTTTTAACACTAAAGAAACTTTCTATCCATAATAATTTCGAATTAATTTACTTAAATTTAAAGACTTTATTAAAAAACAGAAAGCTATGAGTAAACCTAAACAAAACGACAATTCTACTTCCAAGTCAGAAGATTTACAAAAGAATAAAGAAGACGGGAAAGACCAATCTATGACCACTAATCAAGGGCTAAAAGTAAATGACACCAATAATTCTCTTAAAGCTGGAGAACGCGGCGCCACCTTATTAGAAGATTTTATTCTAAGAGAGAAAATCACCCATTTTGATCACGAGCGTATTCCTGAGCGTATTGTGCATGCTCGCGGAAGCGGAGCCCACGGGCATTTTGAACTTTACGAAAGTCAAGAAAAATACACCAAAGCCGGAATTTTTACAGATACTTCGAGAAAAACCCCTGTTTTTGTTCGTTTTTCAACGGTAGCCGGAAGTAAAGGTTCGGCAGATTTGGCAAGAGACGTGCGAGGTTTTGCTACAAAATTCTATACAGAAGAAGGTGTTTTTGATTTAGTTGGCAATAATATGCCCATATTTTTTATCCAAGATGCTATGAAATTTCCAGATCTTATTCATTCGGTTAAACCGGAACCCAACAGAGAAATTCCGCAAGCAGCATCTGCTCATGACACATTTTATGATTTTGTTTCACACACCCCAGAGACGCTTCATAACCAAATTTGGCTTATGAGTGATCGGGCAATTCCAAGAAGTTTTAGAATGATGGAAGGTTTTGGAATTCATACTTTCCGCCTCATTAACGAAGAAGGGAAATCGCATTTTGTAAAATTTCATTGGAAACCTTTGCTGGGCGTCCATTCTATTACTTGGGACGAAGCAGTAAAAATTCATGGAGCCGACAGTGATTTTCATCGCCGTGATTTATGGGATGCTATTGAGGCAGGACAATATCCGGAGTGGGAATTAGGTTTTCAAATTGTACCGGAAGAAGATGAGCATAAATTTGATTTTGATTTATTAGATCCTACTAAATTAATTCCGGAAGAAATGGTTCCTGTTAAAAGGATAGGAAAAATGACCTTAAACAGAAATCCCGATAATTTCTTTGCGGAAACTGAACAAGTGGCTTTTCATCCCGGTCATTTGGTTCCCGGAATAGATTTTACCAATGACCCGTTATTACAAGGGCGCCTTTTTTCGTATACAGACACCCAGTTATCGCGGTTAGGAAGTCCCAATTTTCACGAAATTCCTATTAATCGCCCCGTTAATGAAGTACATAATAACCAACGGGATGCGCATATGCGTATGACTATTAATAAAGGAAAAACAGCTTATTTTCCAAACTCAATTGGTGGCGGATGTCCGCATCTAGCCAAAATGGCCGAAGGAGGTTTTACTTCTTATGAAGAACGAGTAGATGCAAAAAAAGTACGAGAAAGAAGTGAAAGTTTTAGCGATCATTATAGTCAACCGGCTTTATTTTACCGCAGTCTTCAAGATTGGGAAAAGGAACATTTGGCAGCTGCTTATGCTTTTGAAATTGGTAAATGCACATACGACCACATAAAAAAAAGAATGCTCTATTTAATTTCACAAATAGATAAGGATCTAGCCCAAAAAGTATCCGAAAGTTTAGGTATGGAAATTCCTTCCGAAATAGAAAATCCGGTAAACCAAGCTATTGGTGCAGATGCTGATGTCGAGAAACACCAGCCAAAAGAAAAAAAGAATTATTTAGAAAAATCAGAAGCCTTAAGTCAAACTCATTTAAAAACAGATCGTATTACAAGTAGAAAAATTGCAGTATTGGTAAGCGATGGATTTGACGGTAAAGCCTTGATGGAAATGAAAGAAGCTTTAGAAGAAAAAGGAGCAGTAATTCAGTTGTTGGCCACTCATGGCGGAACGGTAAAATGTGACAAAGGAAAAGAACATCAGGTTGATGCAGCATTACTAACTACAGAAAGCGTGCTTTTCGATGCCGTCTTCGTTCCGGGAGGCGAAAAAAGTGTAAATGCTTTGTTAGAAGAAGCTAAAGCGAAAAAATTTATTAATGAAGCGCTAAAACATTGTAAAGCTATTGCCGTAAGTAAAGAAGGAGAACAATTATTAGACGCCACTTACGGAAAGGAATTTAAAGAGGATGCTTGTGTTTTTATCAATAAAAATCCACAAAAATTTATTGAAGGTATAGCCAAGCATAGAAATTGGGAGCGCGAAGAAAAAGCAAAAAAAATCCCGGCTTAGATTACCAGAGTACGCAAACTCAATTTCGAAATTTATTATACACCTTCGGTCCGTTCCGGAGGTGTTTTTTTAAGCATATCTGCTACAATTATCTAGTAACGCAAAGTCTATCAAATACTAACTGTAACCGATTGAATATTATGCTTATTTAGATTCTAAATACTCTAGAGCCTTTTCTATACTTATCCCTTGTCCTAAAATAGGTTTAAAAATATCTCCTTTTTTCTCTATACGTTTAGGAAGGTTATGTACCGTAAAATCTGTTATTGCAAAGCCTTTTTCTATCTCTTTCCAGCTTACAGGCGTAGAAACCGGGGCGTATTTTTTGGGTCTTACACAGTAAGCGCTGGCAAGGCTTTGTCCCTTTCGGTTCTGTAAGTAATCTAAATATATCCGGTTTTTCCTATTTTTTTTACTGCGCTCTAAAGTGGTAAGTCCAGGAAGTTTATTTTGAATGTAATAACAAAGTAACTTCGTAAAATCTCTCGCTTGTTTATACGTATACTTTGCTCCCAGTGGTATATAAATATGAATACCTTTAGAACCGGAAGTTTTACAATAAGCATCTACCTTGGCTTTGCTTAGAACTTCTTTTGCCGCCAAAGTCACTTCAAGAACTTCCGTAAAGTTATTTTTTTCAGAAGGGTCTAAATCGATTACCGTATAATCTGGCTTTGTTAAACTACCAACTTTCGAATTCCATGGGTGCAACTCAATACAGCCTAAATTAGCCATATATAACAAACTTGCTTTATTTTGACATAACAAGTAGTTTATTTCTTTTTGGGAAGAAGTAGAATATAGGTTTTTAGTAGCTATCCAAAAAGGCAGATTTTCATTATCTTTTTGGTAAAAACTTTGCTGTTCAATTCCGTTAGGATGTCTATGTAGGTTTTGAGGCCGGTTTTTTAGGTACGGAAGAATAGTTTCTGCTATTTTTAAATAATAATCTATAATATCGTATTTCTTTAATCCGGATTCTGGCCAATATACTTTCTCTAAATTGGAAAAAGGTACCGGATGTCCGTCAATTTCGAGGGTCTCAGATTTTTTAGAGCTTGCAACTGGTATCTTTTCTTTTTTTGCAATTTTCTTTTCAGGTCCTATCTCGGTTGTGTTTTTATCTTCCCGAAGACCTTTAAAAACAGGGTGTCGCAATAATCCTTTTTTGATAATTTCAGAATAAATTACTTCACAAATAAGTAAAGGTTCTATCCAATGGGCTTTTCTTCCTTTTAAGTTTATATTTTGGTTAAAAGGACTATTTTCTGTCTCCAATGCTTGGAATTTTTGCAGTAAATTTTGCTGTATTCTATAAGAAAAACCGGTACCGCAATTACCAATATAAGTAAGCTTTTGCTCTACATACATGCCAAGTATCAATGAACCAAAAACAGCTTTATGGGAAGCAGTGTACCCGCAAATAATGGCTTCCCGACTTTCTACAGTTTTTATTTTTAACCAATTTTCAGAGCGGCTTCCCACGCTATAGGAAGAGTCGGCTTTTTTTGCCAATACCCCTTCCATACCTGCATCTATAGCTTTTTTATAAAAAGCACTTCCCATGCCTTCAACATGATCGCAATAAAAAATATGCTTCGCGTCTTCTAAAAGTTCCGGGAGTAAACTTTTACGGTCTTTTAGTGGTAGATTTAACATGCTGTGTCCATTTAAAAAAAGCATATCAAAAACATAATATCGTAGTTCTCCTTTTGTCTTTTCAGAATAATTTTGCATAGCCTGAAAATCTGAAATTCCCTTTTTATCTACCACCACCACTTCTCCGTCTAAAATAGCTGTATGCGGAATTTGCTCTAAATCATCTACCAAAGAAGGGTATTGGCTTTTGTAAGAAATCCCGTTGCGCGAATACAAACTTACTTCACCATGGTTTATATTTGCCAACATTCGGTAACCGTCCCATTTGAGTTCGTAAATCCAGTCTGGATGATTAAAAATTTTAGTTGCCGTCCCGGCCAACATTGGTTTTATTGGTTTTTCGGGGTTTAATTGTATAGTTTTTCCTTTTTTAGTAGAAGTTTTCTTCCCTACAAAAGTCTCTGCATCATAAAATAAGTTTGTTGCGTATTTATCTTTTTTTTTAATCAGCAGCCATTGCTTATCGTTCTCACTATTATTGGTACGAACTAAGGCGAAGGCTCCTTTAAGCTTACTTCCGTAAAGTTCAATTTTTAAATTTCCCTGACGATAATCCTCTAAAAGTGCTTTTTTTTCTTTTTGCAAAGTATCGTACAAACCTTTATCCCATATTTGCATCTTGCCCGCACCATAGTTTCCTTTAGGTATCACGCCTTCAAACCTTAAGTATTCTACCGGATGATCTTCTGTAGCTATAGCCAAGCGTTTATCGTCAGGATTCATAGAAGGTCCTTTTGGTATAGCCCAGCTTTTTAAAACCCCGTTTATCTCCAAACGCAAATCGTAATGTAAACTTCTAGCCTTATGCCGCTGCACTACAAAGCGCAAAGAATTGCTCTTGTTTAGCTTAGCTTTAGGCTCCGGAGTCTGATTAAAATTTCTTTTTTCGGAATATTCTTGTAAGCTCATGCTTAGGAGGCTTTTTCCTTCTTTTTATTTAAACTTGCTTTTAGCTTTGCCATAAGGTCTTCTGCACCGGTAGGTTCATTTTCTTTATAGCTATCTACTTTTGCCTTTTTACCACTGGCTTTAGAGTTAATTATCGCCATCAATTGGTCGTTATAATGGTCTTTAAATTTTTTAAAACTAAAATCTGTAGTATATTGTTCAATAAGCGAAATGGCCATATCTACTTCTTTTTTAGCCACTTTAGTTTTGGGCACTTTTAAATCGGATGGATTTCTAATTTCGTCGGCAAACCGAATAACGTGCAAAACCAAAATATTTTTATACACGCCAATTAAACTTAAATGTTCTTTTTGGCGCATTACAAAGGTAGCTACTCCCAATTTGCCGGTTTTCTTTAAAGCTTTACGTAAAAGATTATATGATTTTCCGGCATCTTTTTGAGGTTCTACAAAATAGGGTTTTTTAAAAAGTACATCGGCAACCTCCTCTTCTGCTATAAATTCTTCTATGTCTATGGTTTTACTTTTTTTCATATTGGCCTTGTCAAAATCTTCTTTTTCCAAAACCACATAAGCATCCTCTTTTTTAAAACCTTTTACGATGTTTTCCCACTTTACTTCTTTTCCTGTTTCTTCATTAACCCGTTTATACCGAATACGTGCATTATCTTTTTTATCCAGCATATCCAAATCTAATTTATGGCTTTCTGAACCCGAGTATAATTTAACGGGAATAGATACTAAACCAAAACTTATAGAACCATTCCAAATTGATCGCATACTACTTTTATTTATTTTATGTAATTAGTTTTTATCACTTGGAGTTTGAGTTTTTGTTCCCGTCCCTAAGCGAGAATGTAGTGGGAAGATAGAACAAAACATATCTCCTTGGGCTGTTTTTAAATTTTTAAAAAATATTGACTTTCTACTGCATCAACTAAGAATCTAAAGCTTTAAACCTTTAGGTGTCTTTGTCGAAAACGTATATTATGAAAAATTATTGATCTTTTTTTTATATAATATATATATTCCAAAGTTTATAGAATAAGCCGAGAATCACACCAAAAAGTAAATGAGCTATTAAAATATGTCTATAAAAAGGAATGCTGTTAAAAGCTTCTGGTTTTTTAGATAAACGAAACATAATATTCCACCCAATGATACCAATAATCCCTATAACAAAACCAAAAATTAAAGCTCGCCCCACAGAAAAATTAATAATTTGATAAAAGAGCAATAATTCAA
This sequence comes from Haloflavibacter putidus, assembly GCF_006546625.1. Lineage (GTDB taxonomy): Bacteria > Bacteroidota > Bacteroidia > Flavobacteriales > Flavobacteriaceae > Mesonia > Mesonia putida. The sequence continues at coordinate 169,991 of NZ_VIAR01000004.1, read as the reverse complement.
AGCCAATAGCGAAAACCAAACCAATTGAATAATGAAGACCCCACCCCAATATGTGGCTACGGCGCGGAAAAAATGATAAAGAAGAATTTCTTACCAAAAAATTTAAAAGCTGCGGTTCCTTAAACATTCCTTTATTCATTTCTTCATATATATAACTAAATACAGTCATTATCGTAGTTGCACAGATACTTCCTAGAATAATTTTTAAAAAGATCATTGGCTAATTTTTTATTAGTCTAAAGCTGTTAGTTAACGTCTATATTCTTAAAGATATATTTTTAAAAATTTAGTTTTTGCTATTTATAATTACTTTAACTATACACTTTAAAGAATCTGTAAAAATGTTTAGTGTTTATATATATATATCGTATAATTTTCCTATAAGTAACTCTTATTTTCAAAACCTTCCGGAAAGCACAACCAGATGATAAGATAAAAACTCTATTCTTACAGAATTTTTTATTAAAATTAGCTTGAATCTCTGCTGGAAATTCGTAAGCAGGATTTTTAGCAAATCAACCGGCTTAAACCTTATTTTTTCGACTATTAAAAAAACAGACAACATTTATTGCTACCAAAAAAGGATAAATATAAATATGCATTTAAAATAGGCATACAGTAATATTCAGATTAAACACCTAAAAACTATGCATTTTTTATGTTAAGTAAATTTATTTTAAAAAAAAACTGATTTATTTTATAACTTTATAAGTTATTTATTAACGAATTCTAAACACCCTGAATAAATACCTTTTTGTAATTTTAATTCATAAATCTTTTAAAAACTAAAACTATGGCGAAGGATCACGGAAATCAAATTAAAAATGATGAGCAGTACGAAGAGTTGCGCGATAAAGGAATGAGCAAAGAAAAAGCTGCTAGAATTGCCAACCAGAGCAACTCCGGCAAAAAAGGCGGAAAAGCCGAAAAATACGAAAAACGTACCAAAAAAGAACTTAACCAAAAAGCCAAAGAAATTGGAATTGAGGGGTACTCTAAAATGGATAAACACGAATTGATTAAAGAACTACGAAACCATTAATTTTAATAACAAATACTATGAAAAACAACGATTTAATAACCGACTTATACAATTGTGTAGCACACTGTAATTATTGCGCGGCGGCGTGCTTAGGAGAAGAAAATGTAGAGAAAATGACGAGCTGCATCAATACAGATCAAATTTGTGCCAGCATTTGTAACGCAACCGCTCAACTACTCAGTTATGGTTATAAAGATGTAAGAAAAATGGTACAACAATGCCATGAAATTTGTCAAGAATGCGCCAAAGAATGCGAACAACACAAACACGACCACTGCCAAAAATGTGCAGAAACCTGTAGAAAATGTGCAGAAGCTTGCGCCGCTTACTTAAACTAAAAAACACAAGTTTTAACTGCTTAATTAAATAATATTAACAACGGTCTCTCAAAAAAATTACCAGCAAAAAAAATTAAAGACCATTATTTTATGCTTTACGGAAATTCTGTAAATCACTGATAAGCGAAATATTTTAAGTGTTTATAATTTTATAAGATATATTTTACGATTTCCAAAATTGATCGTCCCATTCTTCTTCTGTAAAATTCATTTTTTGGTGTTGTTTTTCAATTTCTTCCAATTGTTGGTCGCTGGCTGCTTTTTGTATCTCGTTATATAAAACTCGCTCCTCAAACCGAATATACCTGCCAATCTCCTCCTCTATTCTATTTAAAGCCCGATAGATATCTTCCGTTTCATTAAACAATCTTAGCAAACGTCTGTGGTTGGCCAAGGCTTTTTTTACCCGTACATTTTTTAGACCAAGAATAGGAAAAACATATTTTGTCTCAATCTCAAAATGTGGCTCGATATAGTTTTCTTTAAACCAATCTGCATAAGCTTTTAAACGCTTAGTATCTACATTGTTGCGCAAGCCTTCGCTTATTTTCCAACCAAAAAATAAAAATGCATAATGTTCTTCACTTACCGGCTCCAAGCCTTGATCACGTTTGGTGTTTTTAGTCATGCTAACAGCTAAATTTTAAAAATACAAAGAACTCCTAAGATAAAGATTTTTCCGAATCTTTCCGGAAAGAAGTCTTTAAATATAACCGCTTGATGCAATAAGCCGCAAGCTTCTATTATTAAATATTTTCGGGTTGCGGGAAGCATATAAAAATTCCGCGAAAGCGAAAAAAGCATATTACAAATAGCTTATAGTCATTTTCTAATTAACCAATCAAAGATTAAAAATTAACCCGCCAATACATCGACAAGCCAATACAACAACCAAGCAGGCAATTTACCAACCCTTATTTTAATAATTCTTTGACAGCAGAAACGCCGGTATTTTTCTACCTTGTAAGATAAAAGATTTTATTATGCCTAAAACTATACAATTAGAAAAAGAATACGACCTGGTTTGCGTTGGTGGCGGAATTATGAGTGCCACTCTAGCACTTATGCTAAAACTTATAGATGCCAATTTAAACATTCTTATTTTAGAGCGTTTAGACAAAGTTGCTTTAGAAAGTTCTGGTGCTTGGAATAATGCCGGAACGGGGCATTCTGCTTTATGCGAATTAAATTATACGCCACAAAAAAAAGATGGCTCTATTGACGTAACCAAAGCTTTAGAAGTTTTTAAACAATTTGAGCAATCGAAACAGTTTTGGTCTTATTTGGTTAAACAAGGCTATTTAACCGAGCAAGCTTTTATTCATGCTGTACCACATCATAGTTGGGTTAGCGGAAAAGAAGACGTAGATTTTTTACGGAAAAGAGTAGAAAAAATGAAGCAATATTCGCAATTTGAAGAAATGGAGTTTTCGGAAGATTTTAAAACTTTAAAAAAATGGTTTCCATTAATTATGGAAGGACGTGAAAATGACAAAACCCCAATGGCCGGTACAAGAATGGAAATGGGCACCGAAGTCAATTTTGGACTGCTTACTAAAAAATTATTTAAAATTTTAGAAGAAGAGTTTGACACCCCCGTACATACCGGTTTTGAAGTAGAAGATATAGATCCGGCAGAAGGCGTAGATTGGCTTGCCGAAATAAAAAATTTAGATACCAACGAGAAGTTTTACTGCGATGCTACCCACGTTTTTATTGGTGCCGGCGGCGGAGCTTTACCTTTGCTGCAAAAAGTAGAAATAGAAGAGAAAAACCAATACGGTGGCTTTCCAGTAAGCGGCCAATGGCTTATATGTAAAAATAGGGATGTAATAAAACAGCATCACGCCAAGGTTTACAGTAAAGCCGGTCCCGATGCTCCGCCAATGTCTACACCACACTTAGACACGCGCTATATAAAAGGAAAGAAAGAATTACTTTTTGGCCCCTTTGCCGGCTTTAGCACCAAATTTTTAAAAGAAGGTTCGTATTTAGATCTTTTCAAATCGGTTAATTTTGAAAATATCCCGGCGATGTGGGGCGTTTTTTGGCATAACCTCCCGCTTACCAAATATTTGGTAGGTCAGGTAAAAATGAACCATGAAGACAGAATGGAAGAGTTACGTACTTTTATAAAAGATGCCAAAAGCGACGATTGGGAACTAAAAGTTGCCGGCCAGCGGGTACAAATTATAAAAAAAGACGAAGAGCAAGGCGGCACGTTAGAATTTGGTACCGAAGTAGTTCACAGTAAAGACGGCGCCATTACGGCTTTATTAGGGGCGTCTCCCGGGGCATCTGTTGCGGTAAATATAATGGTAACATTGCTTCATTTTGCCTTTCCGGAAAAAGCAAAAAGCAAAGCTTGGAAGGAAAAATTGGATGAAATGATTCCGTTTTGGAATAAAGACATACAAGAAAACGAAAAAGAATTTAAAAAGCTACAATACCAATGCTCCGAAGTTTTAGGTATTTGCGAGTTTTCAGAAACGATGAAAAACCTATAATTCTCCCCTTTTCGGAAGAAAAAAAGCAATTATAAAAACAAGCAATTTCTTAAATTTAAAACTCCAAAAAGCTTTTTTCTTAATTTAAGGAAAGTAACGTTCGTCCCAGAGAATAACAGAAGGGTACTGCCGGCTAAAGTTTTTCCGTAAAGAAGTTTTAAAGCCTTGGAAACGGCTAAACGCTAATTTTAAGTTCTGTATACTTAAAATAGTGAAGAGCGCGGTGGTGAGAAAGTTTGCGGTTTTTGCCTCAAACGAAGAAATGCCAAAAACACGATAAATGACTTGAATGATTTTTATTCTACTTGTAGGCTTCGCTGTAAATCCAGAAAAACCGCAGCGGCTGGCAACGGAGGATGACCCAGCGAAGCGGTTGCCATCCACAAAATAAGGTTTTTTATGTTTTTCAAGAAGGTTAAAATAAACCTAGACTTTTTTATTTCTTTTTTGGGCGATGCAAAAAAGAAAATTTAGAATTATTAAATTTATTTAAAATAGAATTCAAATAATACCTAAGAAAAAACGTCTTTTTTTGATTCCTTAAAGCGTAATTCCGATTATTGTGTCATTTTTTTTGAAAAAACTTAAGCTAAACTCAGGTCACTAAAAAACCGTCTTTTCGATTTAACGATAAAGACGGTTTTTTTTAGAAAATTATAATTTTAACTCCTATGCTACTTTTTTAAGCTTTTCTACCGGCAACTCTCTGGTTAACCATCCACTTTTACTGGCAGTGGCAATTGCATAAGGTGTTATCCAGAAAAGGGTAAAAGTATAAAACAAACTGTACGGATATGCCCAAAAAGACTCTGACCAATTATCGTGTTTCTTGGCATAAAACAAAGCTTGAATACTGGAAAAAACCAAAATACTGATTAACGAAGAGCTTATAAAAAGCAGCGGATAAGTTATTATAAAGGTAAGCATTAGCAAAACTAACGGATAAGCCAATAAGATTTTTAGCCACTGATTTAGTAATAAAATTCGCGTACCGGTTTTTGAACCCTTTCTAAAGTTTTTAAAAGCAAATTTACTCATAGCAATATTTTCGCGTACGTTACTTCTTTCCCACCGAATAAACATTTTGTACAAGTTTTTATAGCGTTCCGGAATATTGGTATAAACCAAAGCATTACGCTGAAATAAAACATTATAACCTTGTTTTAAAATCATATTGGTCATTGCGCGGTCTTCGCCAATATCTGAAGGTTGCCCGTTAAAAGTTTGGTTTATCCATTCTGGTAGACAATTCATTACGGCTTCTTTTCGGTAAGCGGCTAAAGCACCCGGCGTACATAAAACAGATCCTAAAACACTTTGTGCAGAACGTACAAACTCAAAACTAAACGCAAAACTTACATTTAGCATACGTGGTATAAGCGCTTTTTTGGTGTTTAAAACCCTTACGTTTCCTGCAACAGCGCCACAATTGGCGTTGCCAACAAACGGACTTACCATATTGCGTAAAGTATTTTTCTTTACAATAGAATCGCTGTCTACGGTTATAAAAACTTCGCCGGTAGCTAAATGGAAACCTCTGTAAAGGGCGTGTCTTTTTCCTTTGTTTTTTGGTTGTTGGTAAATAGCAAGTCGGTTGCCCAATTCTCTTTTTGCTTTAAGCATCCACTCCCAAGTATCGTCTTTACTGCCATCGTCTATGGCAATAAGTTGTATCTTATCTTCCGGATAATCACTCTCTGCCAAACTGGTTAAGGTTTTCCATACTAATTCGCCTTCGTTATAAGCCGGAACAATTACCGTACAAAAAGGAAGATTTTTATCTTCTACCGGATTTACGAGTTTGTAACGCAGGTAAAGCACAAAAACATATAACAGAAAAGAAATATGCACGCCAAGCAATGCAAGGCCACCATAACGCAAGGCTTTACCCCAAACGCTTTGCATTCGTTCTAAATGAATAGCTTCAAAATAAGGGTAAAAAAAGTAGGTTGCAAAAACTGCTCCCAAGAGCAATAAAAAAGTCCCAACCAAAATTAGGGTTTTATTAGATGTAGGAGTTTCTTGCAGGTTAGTAAATTCTGAATTTATAATTTTCATAGTATAAAACTTAACGTTTATTTTTTTATACTAGAAAAACCAATTTTAGTGCCATGCTGGTTATTGCTTGATAAGCAAGCCTTTTGAAAAATTATCGCAATTCTTTGTGTAGAAAAACGCCACACTATGTAGATTTTTGCTTCCCAAAAACACGTTAAAGCGCTGTAATTCTTAAAAAATTAACAAGGCATTTATCAGCTGTAAGCTTTAGGCTGTGTGCTGTAAGCACGCGATAGCGTAAAAAAAATTCTTAGCATCATTACGATGGAGGAACGACTGAGAAATCTCTCCTGCTTATTGATTATAGCTTATTGCTTATTGCTTATTGACTATTGATTATTGTCTATCCGCACTCGGAAGAAGATTTCTCCTTTCGTCGAAATGACATTTCCAAAACAAAACTATCTACTGTCATTTCGATGAAGGAACGACTGAGAAATCTCTCCTGCTTATTGCTTAATGCTTAAGGCATAAAGCATACTCAATACTCAATACTCAATACTAACTACTCAATACTACTTACTAACTACTACTTACTAACAAACAATTCCGGCTTAATAATAAGCATTACCCACGCCCAGTTGTTGGTATTACCGTCAAAGTTATTTTTCAATAATTCTGTTGCTTCGGTTTCGAAATAATGGGAATAACCGGCTTTCAGGCTAACCATTTTATTTATTTTGTGCGCGAATACCAAATCTATTTCGGTACCTAAATTTTTTGAAAGTTCTTCGTCTAATTCCGCGGAAGCGAAAAACTGGTGCAAATCTAAATTGATAGCAGATTTAGGATTTAATTTATAATTTATACTTGCATAAAGGTCTGTTAAACCAACACTATGCATATGGTTCCCTACATAATAGTAATCCATAAAGCCGTTAAACTTGTGGTTAGTGCCATAAAGGGGCGTAAATGCATTATTCTCTCCGTTTGCCGGAGCACCATAATCGTTACCGCTTTGCAACTCGCCGCCTAACTTAAAACCGAGATTGTCGTTAACCGTATAATGTGCTTCTAAAGCCAGCAAATAAGCAGATAAATCGTTGTTATTTATATCGTTCCCAAATTGGTAATATAAATTAGAAGTAAATTTAAGATCGTTAATTTTATAATTTAAATGCACTCCCGTGGTTTGACTGTAGCGGGTTTCTGCATCTTCTTCTTCGACTCCTAAAGCTTGAAAACCGTTATTTAAAAATAAAAAACTGGCGTTAAAATTTTTCCAATCTTTATGCATCCATAAAAATTGTAAACTTTTATAGGTGCTTGCATTAGCGTACAATATATTGCCGGTTAGCGTTTCTTTTTCTTGATTATAGGCAGCGCCCAAATGTACTTTTGCGGTCTCTTTTTGCCACTTTACAATTGCGGCATCGTGACTTCTACCTTGTTGCGCCCAGTTTACACTACCAAAAATACGTTGGTCGTCATAAGCTATTTCTTGTCGACCCACTTTTACAGAAAAAGTAGTATCTATAAAAACTTCTCCCCAGGCTTGGTGCAACGAAAAACCGTGGTTATCTGCGACGTTTAGTTGTGGTACATCTCCCCAAACCCGCACATCTTGCGGACTTATATACAAATGTAATTTCTCTGTTTTATAACCGAAGTTTAACCGCGACCGTTGCGAAACAAAAACGCTGGGATCTGCATTATCTGGAAATAAGGTTTTATACCCGTGCCGATATTCTACCCTGGGACGCAACTCGGCGTCTATCGTAAATTGCGCATAGCTAGTTGTAATAAATAAAAAGAAAGCAAGCGAAAAAAGAAGTTTTAAAACCTTCATATCTGTAAATTTAGAATACAAAATTGCTGTATTATAAAAAAACCTACTATGACTTTTATCATTTTTACTTTTTTCTTTACGGAAGAAAAACGGCTGTTTTAATTTTTTATAGATTATAACGCAATTTCTATTGAATTATATTCTTTTTGGTAGCAAAGCTTAGGATCAGCCTAATTTAAAGCCTAATTATAGCGTGGTTATAGCGTGGTTATAGCGTGGTTATAGCGTGGTTATGGCGTGGTAAACGTATACCATCTCTATATAAACGCAAAGAATATTACGTATAAAAGGTAGAAATTTTCTTTAGAGAAATAGAAAAGTACAGTAAAATTTTAATCTACGTAAGCTTCACGAATAACCGCTTTACAATTTGCTATTTCAACTTTTGATAAATGGCCAAAGGTTTTTAGTACGCTTACTTTATCAATTGTACATATTAATTCGCTTCCGCGGAAAGCTAATTATTTAACAAAAAGACTTCAACAACATTTTAAAAACTATTAATTTATTGGAATTTAAACAAAATTCACTTTTTCTTAGTATTTTATTGAAGTACGAACCTGTATTTTTAAAGAAAAGAAATACGAATGCATATTACTACCAAAAAAATTGAAGAAATAACCCAGAAACCGGACGAGTTTGCAGCCTTGGCCAATTTGGTATATGTAAAAGAAAAAGACCTGAGCATAAAACGCCATAAACACGGTCGCGGTTTTTATTACACCGATAAAAACGGCAACAAAATAACCAATAAAAAAGCCTTAAGCCGCATTAAGAAATTGGTTATTCCGCCGGCTTGGAAAGAAGTTTTAATTACCCATTTAGAAAATGGCCACTTGCAAGTAGTTGGCCGCGACGACAAAGAACGAAAAGTCTATTTGTACCACAAGCTTTGGTCAAAGTTTAAAAACCAAACCAAGTTTTTTAAAATGGCTTCTTTCGGAAAAAAATTACCGCAAATTAGACAGCAAGTAGATAAAGATCTTCAATTAGAAGGAATGCCAAAAGAAAAAGTTTTGGCTTTGGTAGTAAGACTTATGGAAGAAACACATATACGTATTGGCAACCATTATTATGCAAAAAAGAACCAAACTTATGGCTTAAGCACGTTACGCTCGCGGCACGTAGATATTGGCGAAGATATTTTGACCTTTAATTTTATTGGTAAAAAAGGCAAAGAACATTCTATACAAATAAACGATCAAGAACTTATTGAGCTGGTAAATGAATGCGAAGAAATACCCGGATGGGAATTGTTTAAATACTATGACGACAAAGGCGATAAAGAATGTATAGACAGCGGAATGATAAACGAATACATTCAAAATATTTGTGGCGAATTTTACTCGGCTAAAGATTTTAGAACCTGGGCAGCTACCAAAATTTATTTTGAAAGCCTGCGCGATTTAGGGTATACCGATGGTGAAAAACAACAAGACAAAAATATAATTAGCGCTTTAGACGAAGCCGCCGAAGCTTTAGGAAACACCCGCTCGGTTTGTAGAAGTTATTATGTGCATCCGGTGATAACCGAACATTATAAAGATGGTAGCATTCAAGAATATTTTGATAAAGTAGATAAACAAGCCACCAAAAAAGAAATCCCAAACTTCTCTAACACAGAGAAAATACTTTTAGAATTGATGAAAAATTATAAAATAACCTTAAAACCCGAATAGTTATGCGAACTTTTATTCTATTACTTTGTTTAAGTCTTGGCAATTTTGTGCAAGCGCAAGAAAAAATTATTTTAAAAAGCAGTCCCGGTTTTGTAATTATGGTAGCGGCAGATAAAAACACACCCGCCGTACAAAAACAAATGGATATTTTTAAAAATAATCGCGATTTTTTTGATCAGAACAATATACGGCCGTTTTTAATTACCCCAAACGGAATTCAAGCCATTTACCGCGACCAAAACCAAGAGCCCATCAATTTTGGCGATTATAAACAATGGCAAAAAGAAAACAGCAATTATAGGGTAATTGTACTCGATCGCGATTATACCACAAAATTTAGAACAGAAACTATGCTAGACCCAGAAGATATTGCTAAGGTTTTAAGGGAGTAGCGTTTTTATTTAAAATTACCCCAAAAACTCCAACACATTTTCTTCAATACGTTTTTCTATATTTTCAATAGGCGCTTTTTTAAATTCTTCGCCGGTAATTTTTTCGTATAACTCGATGTAACGCTTAGAAACAGAGCTTACAAAAGCTGCCGACATTTCGGGAATTTGCTGTCTTTCCTTGCCTTGAAAACCATTTTCTAACAACCATTCGCGTACAAACTCTTTGGAGAGTTGTTTTTGTTTTTCGCCGGTTTTTTGTCTTTCTTCATAACCGTCTGCATAAAAATAACGTGAAGAATCCGGAGTGTGTATTTCGTCTATCAACACGATTTCGCCATCTTGGGTTTTACCAAATTCGTATTTGGTATCTACTAAAATCAATCCGCGGGAAGCGGCAATTTCGGTTCCGCGTGCAAAAAGTTTTTGGGTATAATCTTCTAAAACTTTATATTCTTCTTCCGGCACAATTTGGCGTTTTATAATATCTCCCCTAGAAATATCTTCGTCGTGGTCGCCTTGTTCTGCTTTGGTTGCCGGGGTAATAATTGGTTGCGGTAATTGGTCGTTTTCCTTTAAACCTTCCGGCAGTTTTACGCCGCACAATTCGCGTTTTCCCGCTTTGTATTCTCTTGCAGCGTGACCGGCCAAATAGCCTCTAATTACCATTTCTACTTTAAAAGGCTCGCAACTTTTACCAACTGCCACATTTGGATCTGGCGTAGCTTCTAACCAATTGGGCACCAAATCTTGAGTATCGCGCATCATTTTGGTAGCAATCTGGTTTAAAATTTGTCCTTTATACGGAATGCCTTTTGGCAAAATAACATCAAAGGCACTCAATCTGTCGGTTGCCACCATTAGTAAACGTTCGTTTTCCAACGTATACACTTCCCGCACTTTACCTTTGTAATAATTTTTCTGTCCGGGAAATTGGTAGTTAGTTGCTAATAAAGTTTGCATGGTTTTATTTTTGATTTTCTATTTCTTTATAGGCGTGAATTACTTTTTTAACCAATTTATGCCTAATTACGTCTTTATCGTCTAAGGTAATTACACCAATTCCTTTTACATTTTTTAAGACTAAAAGCGCTTCTTTAAGTCCCGAAATAGTGCGTTTTGGCAAATCTACCTGTCCGGGGTCGCCGGTTATTATAAATTTGGCGTGTTTTCCCATTCTGGTCAGAAACATTTTCATTTGCGCGTGCGAAGTATTTTGGGCTTCATCTAAAATAACAAAAGCATTATCTAAGGTACGACCACGCATAAAGGCCATTGGTGCAATTTGTATTACGCCTTTTTCTATATAAGCTTCTAATCTTTCGTGCGGAATCATATCGCGTAAAGCGTCGTAAAGCGGCTGCATATAGGGGTCTAATTTTTCTTTTAAATCTCCCGGTAAAAAACCAAGATTTTCTCCTGCTTCTACTGCCGGCCGGGTCAAAATTATACGTCTTACCTGCTTTTCTTTAAGCGCTTTTACAGCCAAAGCCACGCTGGTGTAGGTTTTTCCGGTTCCTGCGGGCCCAACGGCAAAAACCATATCGTTATCTTTTACCAACTCTACCAATTTGCGTTGGTTGGCGGTTTGCGCTTTTATAAGCCTGCCGTTTACGCCGTGCAACAGTACATCACCACTTTCTTTAGAAGTTTCGTAATCTGCTTTTGTTTCACTGGTCAAAACACGCTCGATACTATTTTGGTCTAATTTATTGAATTTTGAAAAATGCTCCATCAGCATTGCTAAACGTTTATCAAACTCTTCTAGAGCCTCTTCTTCTCCAAAAGCTTTTATTTTATTTCCCCTAGCTACTAATTTTAGCTTAGGGAAATATTTTTTAACCAGTTCTATGTTAGCATTTTGTTGCCCAAAAAATTCTCTTGGGTTAATTTCAGAAAGTTCTATAGTAAGTTCGTTCAAAAGCTAGTATGTTAATTAATGATTTATCTTTAAATTCGCACTACAAATTTAAAGAAAATTAATTTCTAAACTCACAAAATCTTTAACACTTAAATTTATGGCGATAATCACCTTAACAACAGATTTTGGACTCAAAGACCCCTCTGTTGGTGCTGTTAAAGGTGCTATTTTAAGTGAGTTGCAGACTGCCAGCATTGTAGATATTTCACACGAGGTTTCGCCTTTTCATATTACAGAGGCGGCTTATATTATTAAAAACGCCTACGATAGTTTCCCTAAAGGTACTATTCATATTATTGGGGTAGACTCAGAAATTACCCCAGAAAACAAGCATATAGCCATTTTATTAGATGATCATTATTTTATTTGTGCCAACAACGGTATAATGTCTTTAATCGCGTCTGAAATTAAACCGGAAAAAATTGTAGAAATAAACATTCATAACGCGGTAGAAACCAATTTTCCGGTATTAGATATTTTTGTAAAAGTAGCTGCCCACATAAAACGCGGTGGCACTTTAGAGGTAATAGGAAAAACCATTCCTGAAATTAAACAAATAAAAGAATTTGAGCCTTTCGTAAACCAAGACCAAAACCAAATTGTTGGTTATGTAATGTATGTTGACAGTTATGGTAATGTGGTTACCAATATTTCTAGAAAATTATTTGAAAGCGTAGGCAAAGGTAGAAACTTTGCAATGAATGCCCGAGCTGTTGGTTTCAACAAAATATATGAATCGTACAGCGATGCCATTAATTTTGAAACTCCTAAGGAAAATCGCGAGGAAGAAGGCAAAAAATTGGCTATTTTTAACGCTTCCAATTATATTGAGTTGGCAATTTATAAAAGCAACCCCAAAACCCACGGTAGCGCTTCTACTCTATTTGGATTAAAGTTAATGGATTCTGTAACAATAAAATTTGAATAATGCTGGTTAGAATAGTAAAAATGACGTTTAAAACGGAAGAAATAGCGAGTTTTCAAAAAATGTTTGACGCTAAAAAAAATTTAATTCGCAATTTTGAAGGTTGTAAATTTTTAGAGCTCTACCAAGACAGAAATACACCCGAAATATTTTTTACTTACAGTTATTGGGATAACGAGCAATCTCTTGAAAACTACCGGAACTCAGCGCTTTTTAAAGCCACTTGGAAAGAAACCAAACAGAAATTCAGTCAACGCGCCGAAGCTTGGAGCGTAGATAAAAAAGTCACCTTAAAGTAGATGAGAGCAATTTTACAAAAAGAAATAAACGCTTTTTTTTCTTCGCCAATAGGCTATTTGGTTATTGGTATTTTTCTGTTGGTTAACGGACTTTTTATCTGGGTGTTTAAAGGAGATTTTAATATTTTAGATTATGGTTTTGCCAATTTATCGCCTTTCTTTTTAATTGCCCCGTGGATTTTTATTTTTCTTATTCCTGCCATCACCATGCGAAGCTTTTCGGAAGAAAAAAAGCAGGGTACTTTAGAATTATTGTATACAAAACCCTTAACGCGTTGGCAATTGGTTTTAGGTAAATATTTTGGCGCTTTGACATTGGTAATTTTGGCTTTACTTCCTACAATTTTATACGTTTATACTATTTCCGCGTTAAGCAAAACAGGAGACTCTTTAGATTATGGTGCTACCTTAGGCTCTTATTTAGGTTTGTTTTTTTTGGCAGCAATTTATACCGCTATTGGCGTTTTTGCCTCTACATTTTCGCAAAATCAAATTGTGGCATTTATACTTGCTGTGCTTGGCTGTTTTCTGCTCTATTTTGGTTTTGAAGGTTTGAGTTCTATCGCTCTTTTTGGTTCAGAAACCTATGCTTTAGAATATTTAGGTATTAATTTTCATTATAAAAGTATAAGTAGAGGAGTTATAGATACGCGCGATATTATTTACTTTCTAAGCGTAAGTTTTCTATTTTTATACCTTACCAAGTTTAAACTGCAGAAAGCCATTGCATGAAAAAACAAAACTCGCATAGCATAAATTTACTAGGTATACTTTTAGGTATTATTCTACTGAATGTTTTGGCCTCTTTTTATTTTACCAGAATAGACCTTACCCAAAATAACCGGTATACGCTTTCTAAACCGGCAAAAGATATTTTGGCTGCCGCCGAACAACCGCTGGTTATAGAAGTTTATTTAAAAGGCGATTTCCCTTCGGAATACAAACGTTTGCAAAACGAAACGCGTTACCTTTTAGAAGAATTTAGCGCCTATAATTCTGTGGTTAAATTTCAATTTATAAATCCGTTAGAAAAAGGCGAAAACGCTAACCAAGTAGCTCAAAGATTTTACCAAGCCGGTATGACACCCGAAGTTTTAAACGTTTATGAAAACGGCAAAATGAGTGAGAGCATGCTTTTTCCTTGGGCGGTGGCAAGTTATGGAGACAAAGAAGTTTCTATAAAGCTAATGACAAAAAATATAGGCGACTCTAACGAAGAGATTGTAAACAGCTCTGTACAAAGTTTAGAATATACTTTTGCAGACGGTTTTAAAAAACTGCTGCAAGGCAAAAACAAAAAAATTGCTGTAATGCGCGGCAATGGCGAATACCCAGATGCTTATATTGCAGATTTTATTCAGGCTATTAAAGATTATTATTACATCGCGCCATTTACATTAGATTCCGTAGCAACGCAAGCGCAAAAAACACTAGATCAGCTTAACGAATACGACTTGATTTTAGAAGCTAGACCAACCCATGCCTATACCGAAAAAGAAAAGTATGTTTTAGATCAATATTTAATGCAAGGCGGGAAAGCTTTATGGCTTACAGAAAAGGTAAAAATAGATAAAGACAGCTTGTTTACAAGTGCATCTAACACCGCTTTGGCATTTCCGCAAAGCTTAAATTTAGAAGATTTTTTCTTTAAATACGGCCTGCGCATACAACCCAGTTTGGTAAACGATATTAACTCTGCTCCCATTGTATTAGCTTCGGGCAGTGGGGAGCAAACGCAATTTAATCCGTATCCTTGGTTTTACTCTCCGTTAGCGCTTCCACAGGAAAAACACCCTATTACTAATAACGTTGAAGCCGTAAAATTTGATTTTGCCAACCCGATAGATACGTTAAAAAATAGCATAAAGAAGACTATTTTACTTTCCAGCTCAAAATACACTAAAATTGAAGGCACGCCAAAACCCATAAGTTTAGATATAATAAACGAAAAACCAAAGCCCGAAGAATACCGCAACGGGTCGCAAGCTTTAGCGGTTTTGCTGGAAGGTGAGTTTACATCTGTCTATAAAAACAGAATTAAACCCTTTGAAGCCTCCAAGAATTTAGACCAAGGTAAAAAAACTAAAATGCTGGTAATTTCTGATGGAAATGTTATTAAAAATGAGTTTAGAAAAAACCAACCCCAACCATTGGGTTTTGATCGCTATACCGGCACCACTTATGGCAATAAAGAGTTTTTGGTAAACGCTACCAATTATTTGTTAGACGATACCGGTTTATTAGATTTACGTTCTAAAAAAATAAAAATTGCATTTCTAGATAATGAAAAATTACAACAAGAAAAATTATTTTGGCAATTATTAAATATTCTTGCGCCTTTGCTGTTGTTGGGCATTTTTGCTGTAGGATTTGTAAACTACCGAAAATACAAATACCGGCGCTAAGTCCAAATTTCCGTAAAGTACAAAGTGAAATTCTTGTGTTTTCTTAAATATTTGGTAAGGTGTTTAAAATATTTGAAAAAATTGAAACAAATCTAAAGTAATAAAATATATTTGTAATCCTTATAGAATGTACCAAAACATAAATTATGAAATTTATTGTATCCAGCTCCTATTTGCTAAAACAACTCCAAATTTTAGGTGGGGTAATCAACAATAACAACACGCTTCCTATCTTAGACAATTTTTTGTTTGAATTAAACCAAGACAAATTAAAAGTTTCTGCATCTGATTTAGAAACTACAATGTCTGCAGTTTTGGAAGTAGAATCTGACTCTGAAGGCAGTATTGCGGTACCAGCAAAACTTTTGCTGGATACCTTAAAAACCTTTCCGGAGCAGCCTTTAACCTTTGTGGTAGAAGAAAACAATACGATTGAATTAAGCTCCAGTTACGGTAAGTATGCACTTGCTTATGCAGATGGCGAAGAGTTTCCTAATGCGGTAGAATTGGAAGAACCAAATAGCACGGTTATTCCTGCAGATGTTTTGGCCACGGCTATAAATAAAACAATTTTTGCATCTGGTAACGATGATTTACGCCCGGTAATGAGCGGGGTATTTTTTCAGTTTTCGCAAGAAGGTTTGACTTTTGTTGCTACAGATGCACATAAATTGGTAAAATACTCTAGAGAGGATGTAACCACCACGCAAGCAGCTGATTTTATTATGCCTAAAAAACCTCTTAATCTTTTAAAAGGTATTTTATCCGGCAGCGATAGCGAAGTGCTTATTGAGTATAATGAGTCTAATGCAAAATTTACTTTTGACGACACGCAACTTACTTGCCGATTAATAGACGGGAAATATCCAAATTATGAAGCGGTAATACCAAAAGAAAACCCGAATGTACTTAGTATAGATCGTACGCAGTTTTTAAACTCGGTTAAAAGGGTTTCTATATTTTCTAATAAAACTACCCACCAGGTAAAATTAAAAATTGCCGGAGCAGAACTTAATATTTCTGCAGAAGATGTAGATTACAGCAACAAAGCAGAAGAGCGCTTAACTTGCGATTATCAAGGCGACGATATGCAAATTGGCTTTAATTCACGTTTCCTTACGGAAATGCTTAATAATCTAAACGCTAATAACGTGCAATTGGAAATGAGTATGCCAAACCGCGCAGGAATTTTAACGCCAAAAGACGGCTTAGACGAAGGCGAAAAAGTAACAATGTTGGTAATGCCGGTAATGCTGAATAATTAAGAAAGAAAATTACCGTTTAAAAAATTTATTAGGCAAACGCCAACAAGTTTACGCTTTTAAAGTATATAAAAAAGGCTTTTTGAAATTTATCAAAAAGCCTTTTTGTTTTTAGAAAATCTTCCTAAAACTATTTATTTTAAAATTACCTTTTCGCTTATTTTACCTTGATTGGTTTCTAACTCTACAAAATATACCCCACTGCTTAAACCTTCCATAGAGATGGTATCGGAATAATTCACGCGCTTTACTTGCTGGCCGGATACATTATATATAGTTAGGTTACTTATTTCTAAATGCGATGGTTTTCTAATATAAAATATACCAGCTGTAACCGGATTTGGATAGAGTTGCAATTCCGTAAAGTCTACTATTGTTGTGTCTAAAGTAACATTGGCATTTCTGGTAATAATATCATAATTAGGATTTAAAAGAATTTCAGTAACTTCAAAACCTGCGTCTATACTAAAACTTTGGTTATTTTCGGAGTGCTCTAAAACCATATCCAATTCTTGGTTTTCTCCTATTAATCTAACTGGCACGCCAATTTCAAAAAAGTCTACAGACGGGTGACTTTGCTCTTGGTCTAGTGTAATAAAAACCGTGTTGTTTTGGTTTTGATTCCATTGCAGATCAAAAATAGGATAACCTTCACCATAAATCCAATCGTTAAAGAATTCTTGTAAATCTAAATTACTTTGGGACTCCATTTCGGCAATTAAATCTGGTGTTGTGGCAAAACCATAAGCCAAATCAGGATTATTTAAGTAATTTTGTAACGATTGAAAGAAATCTGTATCGCCCAGTTTTTTGCGTAACATATGCAAAACCATTCCTCCTTTACTGTACGAAAGTCGGCTGCTAAAAATACGGTTTACATTGTCTAAATCTTCTTCCGGCACATAAACTGAACCACCAGGAAAGAAACTAATATAAAATATCTCACCTTCGCGCCAGTTAGCAAAATTGTTTTGGCCGTCAAATTCTTCAATTACCATGCCTTGCATATAACTAGCAAAACCCTCGTTGAGCCAAATGTCTTGCCAGCTGCCACAAGTAACTTTGTTTCCAAACCATTGGTGACCTAATTCATGTGCGATAAGACTTCTAGAGAAATTACCCATAAAGCTTACGGTGCTATGCTCCATACCACCACCCCAACCAAATTGGGCATGACCGTATTTTTCATTTTCGTAAGGATAATTACCAAATTTATCTATAAAGAGATTCATAATTCCTTCGGTAACCGACGTGGAGGATTGAGCCTCATTTAAATCTTCCGGATATACATAATTTACCACCGGAAAAGGATTACCGTTATTGGCAACTTGTTCCTGATAAACCGCATAATTAGTAACTGCAATTGCAACCAAATAGGCAGGAATAGGGTAATTGTGCTTATAATGTGTGGTTTTTTGGTTGGCATTTGTAGTTTCGCTTTGCTGCAAACCGTTGGCAACCGCAATATTCTCTTGGTTATTAGAATTAAATTTAGGATAAGTAAGATAAACATCTATACTGTCTACTTTATCGTTTAAATCTTGTTTGCACGGCCACCAAGCTTTGGCACCGTAAGGCTCAGAAAGCGTCCAAATTATATCGTTTCCGTTATGCGAAGTTTGCTCAAATGAGCCAAAACCAGAACTTACAGGATTGCCGGCATACGAAACAGTTAGACTATCTACACTTCCGGCTGTCAAGGTTTGCGGTAAATCTATGGTGATTGCATCGTTGTTATGCTGAAAATTTAAAGCATTGCCGTTTTTAGTAATTTGAAGCACATTCATATTATCGGTCAAATCAAAAACCACTTGACTCATAGCTTCTTTAGCTTCAAAATGAGAAGTAACCTCTCCGGAAATATAGGCTTGCGCCGGATCTACTTCTAAGTCTAAACGTTGGTAAAGTACATCGTAATTGCTAGTAGCCGGGTTGGCTTGAAAAAATAGTTTCTTTTGTGCGACCTTGGCTTCGTTACGAGCAATATTGGTAGTCGTAGATTCTTGTGCTACGGATAATATTGGAAATAAAAGTAAAATCCAAAAGAACTGTTTCATAGGGTATTGATTTTTTGATAAAGATACTATTTTTTAAAAATCTAGTGTAAAATATGTTAATTTTACATAATAAAAAAAACTAGAACTTCTACAGTCTTATGTATAAAGAAATTAAACAAACCAGCTTCAAACCCCAAAGACCTATTTTGGTTTGGGATGGCGACTGTGGATTTTGCAAATTTTGGAAAACACGCTGGCAATTAAAGACAGGAGATAAAATAGCATATAAAACCTACCAAGAAATAGCCAGATTTCTTGAGGACATTCCGTTAAAAGAATTTAAAAAAGCGAGTAAATTAATAGAGCCAAATGGCAAGGTTTATAACGGTCCTAATTCTGCTTACCGCAGTTTGTGGTATGCCGGCAATAAATTTTGGTACAATTTATTTGAAAGTAGCCAACTATTTAAAAAAGTTAGCAAACACACTTATAATCATATTGCCAAGAACCGTTCTTTTTATTTTAAGCTAACCAAATTTGCCCTTGGCGACAATCCGCGGAAGCTAAAACATTATTGGATATTCTATCTTTTCTTAGTAGTTTTATTTCTCTTTTTATTACTGAATTTTTAGAATGAAGCTTTCTTACCTATTATATATAATAGCAGCATTAATAACCATTTACGGCTTGGTTACCGGCCAGTTTTTCTTTTTATTGTTCGTTTTTCCGTTAGGCTTGTTTTCTTGGAACAAAAAAGACAAAAACCAAGAAGATTGAAGGGTTAAACTTATATTAAAGCAGAATTTTTATTTGTGAAAATTGGTTGAAGATAGTATTTTCAATAAAAACTATTACCATGAAAAATTACGGAACATTGTCTGAAGCAATTGAAAAATTAAAAAATGAAGGTTACACCAAAGATTTTAACCTTATTGACGAATATTTGGAAGATAAAGAAGAGAAAAAACGCTACACGGCAGATGAGTTTGAGGTAGATCGTGTTTTTCGGTTTGAAGGTATGAGCAACCCTGCCGATAATTCGGTGCTTTATGCCATTACTACTTCCAATGGCTCAAAAGGTCTTTTGACCGATGCTTATGGCGCGTATAGCGGACAAATTTCTAGAACCATCTTAAAAAAGTTGCAACGTGATACCCAGTAAAATGCAGTCGTTAAAGTTATATTAAAGACCGTTTAAAACTTGGAAAAACTGCAATACTATTGTATTTTTGAATAGAAATTTTAAAAACAATAAATAAAAACTATGAGCTATTTAGATTTAGATAAAGGAAAAACTGGCAAGACTGTAGACGAATTAAACATACTTTTAGCCGATTACCATTTATATTACCAAAAGTTGCGTAATTTCCATTGGAATGTGATAGGAAAAGGTTTCTTCTATCTACATGAAAAATTTGAAGAAATGTACGATGATGCAAAACTAAAAATAGATGAAATTGCAGAGCGTATTTTAACCTTGCGTCACGAACCAACCAGCAATCTGAGTGATTACTTAAAAATGACTAACCTAGAAGAGTCAGAATCCGGTTTAACCGATAAAGAAATGGTTCACACCTTGTTAAAAGACCATAAAGGATTATTACAACAAATGCGAAAAGTTGTAAACATCGCAGATGAAGGTCAAGATGAAGGAACCATAGATTTAATTGGTGCTTACATTAGAGAATTAGAAAAAACAAGTTGGATGTTGGATGCTTGGGTTATGAAAACCAAAGAAACACATCAAAAATAGATGGTAAACTTCCTCTTAATACAGAAGGATACAGAAACAGAACCCTTTAACCTTTCAGATTCTATTAAAGGTTTATGGGATAAAATGGCAGGTTGGGTAGACTCGATTGTACTCAATCTGCCAAATTTTATTTTGGCCATACTAGTCTTTATACTTTTTATAGTTATTGCTAAATACATCGGGAAATTACTTAACCGGATATTAATTCACCGTCATATTCAACACTCGGTTAGGTTCATTATAATTAAGATTATAAAAGTAATTATTATAGGTATAGGTTTCTTTGTGGCCTTAGATATCTTAAACCTAGATAAAATGCTCACCTCTGTTCTAGGAGCGGCAGGTGTCTTAGGTTTGGCGGTTGGTTTTGCCGTGCAAGGAACTTTAAACAATACCGTCTCCGGTATTATTTTAAGCTTTCTGCCCGAAATACGCATAGGAGATTGGGTAGAAACCAACGGTTATGCGGGTGAAGTTTTAGAAGTAAATTTACGTAATATTGTTATAAAAGAGTCGGACAATAATCATGTGGTAATTCCCAACTCTAAAATTGTAGAAGATACTTTTAAGAATTATTCGCGCACGCAAAGATCTAGAGTTTTCTTAGAGGTTGGAGTGGGTTATGAAAGTGATCTACCCAAGGTGCAAAAGTTAGCTCTAAAAGCAGTTCAAGACAAATTTTCTCCGCAAGGTGAAGAAAAAGTAGAATTTGCCTATACAGAATTTGGAGACAGTTCTATAAATTTTGTAATTCGCTTTTGGACAGATGTTAGCAAACAACGAGACATTTTGTTTGCTAAACACGAAGCAATATTAGCCATCAAAAAAACTTTTGATGAAAACGATATCAATATTCCATTTCCAATTAGAACCTTAGATTTTGGTAAAAATCAATTAAAGACCGAAACCATTAACATTTCCAAAAAAACACAGAATAAGTAAGCTATTTTACTGCTTCTTGTTTTACTTAATCCAAGGATATTTTATTTAAATTTTTTCCTATCCCCACGGAATCTTTACATTAATTTTTCGATTAGAATCGGAAACCAAACCCAAAGCTAAAACGTAAACCTTCTGTACTGTTGAATAAGCTAAAAGTACCATTTATCGCTTCCGCGGAATTTATCCAGATACCACCACCGTAATCGTTATGCCAACGACTACTATCTTCGTTTGGCATCCAGACTTTACCCAAATCTCCTCCCGCAAATACACCAACTTGAAAAGGTAAAAATGCTGTTTTAATATTTCCTAAACTGTAGCGCAAATCGCCGCTAAAAGCAAGTGCAGATTTTCCGGCAAATCGCTCTTTTCTAAATCCGCGTAAACCAGAATTACCCCCTAACACTGCAGCCTGATAAAACTCATAATCGTCACCCAGGTTAAATTGGGCTTGTACTTGTGACCGTAAAACCAGTTTTCTACTTCTTATAAGTGCGTTATAAAATTCTAACGAAGGTTTAATATAACCATAGTAAGACTCCGTATTCTTAGTATTTAATTTTCCGCCAAGGGCAAAACGAAAATTCATTCCCTGAGTAGGATTTAATATATCGTCGTAACTTTCGTATTGGTAGGCTCCTTCTACTCCAAAGAAATATTTTCGCTGGTGAAAATCTGTATTTGCTATACTGTAATTGTCAGTGATAAACCTTCCGGGGGTTTCTTCTACTTCTACACTTTTAAAAGAGCCCATAAACTCAAATGTACTACCATAATCTGTTTCTTGCACAAAACCGGCATTGGCACCAATATGACTAATTTTCACCCGGTTATAATCCATAGAGTAACCTAAAGCATTTTCTGGATTACTTGTTTCATTACCGTAACCAAAAAAGTTTTGAGAAAAATTATAGCTAGTAAAATTAGCGCCTACTACTAGGTTAAAACTTCCTAAAATTCTGGCAAACTCGCCCCGGTAACTTAAGTCATATCCATCTGTAGCAAAATAATAACCAGCTTTAAAACGATGTTGCGAAGTAAACGGATTGCGCTTAAAACCATTGTTGGTAAAAACCGCTTGTAAACCTATTTTAAAACCATCGTCTGGATTGTAGCCAATACCCGGTATAACTGCGCTGGTACTAAAAATGCGCTTGTCTTTATCGTACACATTTTGTTCATAATTATCAGACAAACGCAACTTGGCTTTTCCGGCTTCCGTAAAGGTATTTGGTTTAGATTTATGATCGTATATTTTTAGTTTTTTTGGATCTTCAATTTTATAAATATCATTGTTTTGCCCTCCAATAATTCGCATAAATATATAATTGTTGGCCCCAATTTCTTTTTTTACGGTAAACGTATCGTCATCATCTAAACCGTAAAGCCATATTTCTTTGGATTCTTCTTTTAAGTAGGTTTTATCGCTTACCAAATCTTTACGTTTTCCTTTTTTATTACGCCAGATTTTTATATTGGTTTTACCATCCGGTAAACGTGTTACATCTAGAAAATCGTCTTTATCTGTGGCGGTAACAATAGCTAGTTTTGCGAAATTATCGTAATATCTTTCGGCAATTTTTACAATATTATCTCTTCTTCCTTTTAATTTTTTGATGATATCTTTAGAAGATTCATGTATTTCTGGGGGTAGTTTTGTAAAAGCCTTTTCTATAACCTCATCGGTAATATTTTGCTGAATAAATTTTGCTTGTTTAATCCACTCTTCTTTTCCTTTATTCTGAATTAACGCGCGGTCTAAACCTCTGCCGGCAGAGTTAAACCAAGCAATGCCCGGAAGCTTTTCATCATATTTACCAAATTGCTTCCCAAAGCCTGTTAGACCCCGCAAGGTTGCAAAAAATGCACCATCAAAATTAGAAAAGACTTGGTCTCTATCGCGTGGTATGGGTTTAAAAATTCGTTTCCCAGAAGCATCTTCAAATTCTGCCCAGCGCCATTGGTCTTTATGCCTGTCCCAATCTCCTATTAACATATCAAAAACCCTTGCTTTTATATATTCTGCTTCGTCTACAGAATATTTTTCATCCCGACGAAGACGATCAAACATACCGGCCGTGCTTTGAATATCGTGATTGGGTGAGCCAAAATCTTCGTATTCTAACCAGTTTTCTTCGGGGCGCTGGACAATCATATACAATTCATCGCCATAATTCTGATTGTACTTCCCTAAAGCTTTTTGTTTAGGTAAATAAATAATTTCGGGATTGGTATGGTATAAATTTACCGCTTCTGAAAGTACCGGAATACTCAAGAACGCATACGGGTGTGAAGCTGTATAAAAATCTTGAACAGCATTTTCTGCTACTGTATTTTCAAATTTATTGTGCACGTATTTATCTTTAAAAGCAACGGTTTGAATAAATTGAAGCGCACTTTTCTTTAAAGCTCTAATGTTGTATTCTCTACCCAAACTGTCTTTTACACGCAAAGATTTTGTTTGGTGTCCTCCGCCGGCGCGCATAACTTCCAACCCGCCATATAAAGTATCTAAAATAGCAACTTTTGCTTGTATTTTTTTTCCGTAAAGGTCTCTGTAATGGTCACCCCAAACACTTTCGTATAACGCTCCCTTTTCTGCTTTTTGGGGTTCGTAAATAGATGCTTCTACAATTTCTGGCATTTTGTAAACATCTGGTAATTTACTTAAATCATAGGTTTTTGGTCCGCTAAAAACTTCTGTTTGAAACAGCAATTTTGGTTTGTTATTTATGCTTCCGTAGTAACTTACCCAGGAAGAACCGTCTTTAAAAACATCGTAAACAGCAAAACCTTGCTTGGAATAGGCAAAAACGCCATCATCACGCAAACTAGCAAAAGTTTCTTTAGAGCCGGAACCAGAAATTATTTGGTGTACGCTATCATGAATAATATATTGTAAGTTATGTTCGTGCCCAGAAATATAAACCACGCGATTGTAAGGTGCCGAAATGGCTTCTAGGCGTTGCACCATTTCTTTGTATTTTTTGTTTTGCGCATCTTGAATAGAAACACCACCGGTGGTACGAATTAACATAGCCAAAGAACCTAAAATTGGCAAGGGAATTTTCTTTTGTGAAGGATATAAATGCCTATCAAAATGATAGTTACCACCGTGCACGCCGTTGGTATATAACGGGTGATGTACTGCAATAATTACCGTTTTGTTCTGGCTTTTTTTTAATTCTGTTTCCAGCTCTTCTAAAACAGATTCTCGTGTTTTTCTTTCGGGACAATCATCATTAACGGTTGGATGTTTATTCCAGTTGGTTAAATACCATTGCGAGTCAAGAACGATCATGGTAATATCTTCTGAAAGATCTTTTATATTTAAACCACAACCGGGTGTTGGTTCCCAAATATTATCGTCTTTTAAGTATTTTGCTATATAGTCGCGTTGTTCTTCTAAACCGTTTATACCATTGTCATACCAATCGTGGTTACCCGGAATAAAAAGTACGTTTCCATCAAAATTTTCTAACGCGTCTAATTGTGCATCAATTCTATATTCTGCTTGTGCTCGTCCGGGGTCGTCTTTGCTTGGCATTCCTACAGGATAAATATTATCTCCAGGAAAAATAACCATTGCATTTTGGGTTTCTATAGAATCTACAAAATGTTTAAATGCCTGTAAACCGGCAGAAGAGCCACCGGGTTTAGAATAACCAGCATCTCCTATAACCAAAAAACGTTTATCTAATTTTTTCTGATAAGGATAATCAAAATTTTTTGTAGCTTCCCCATCTCTTATTTTAACTTTATAACTTGCACAACCAGTTATAATTGCGGTTATTAGAAGTGTTAGAAGTATGTTATTTTTTTTCATATAGATATTTTGGAACCCGATTTTTTGTACTTTGGCATTAAATAAAGCGTTATTTTTATGAGCAGCGATATACTACAGAGTGAAGCCTTAGAAAAGGTAGATACATTTGTACTTGATTTATTTAAAGAAAAACTAGACAATACCTTTATCTATCATAATTATAACCATACACAACGTGTGGTTAAAAATACTAAAGAATTAATTGAAAATTCTCAAATTAATGTTAAAGAGGAAAAGGTCTTACTGCTCTCTGCTTGGCTTCACGACACGGGTTACACAAAAAAAGCCAAAGGTCACGAAGAAGAAAGTGTAAAAATTGCTACAGCTTTTTTGGAAGAAAATAACGAAGAACCAGATGTTATAGAACAGGTTAAAAATTGTATCCTGGCTACTAAAGTAAACGCTGAACCAAATACAAAATTAGAAGAAATAATAAAAGATGCTGACTCCGGCCATCTAGCCAAAGATTATTTTGAAGACACTACAGAGTTTTTACGGCAAGAGCTCAAATTAAACAATATAGCTTTTTATAGTCCATACGAATGGATTAATGAAAACATACGTATGTTTACAGAAGAGCACCATTTTTATAGCGATTATGCTACAAAAGAATGGAAACCTAAAAAAGATGAAAATCTTTTACTCTTATTGGAAAAACAAAAAAAGCAACGTAAAAAATTTGAGAAAGAAGAAACCAAGGCAAAGTTAAAAGCAAAATATAAAAGTGAAAATCCAGATCGTGGTGTACAAACTTTGTATAGAACCACTTTACGGAATCATATTAAATTGAGTGATATTGCAGACACCAAAGCCAACATTTTGCTTTCTGTAAATGCCATTATTATCTCGTTGGCCTTGGCTAATATTATTCCTAAATTAGATGCAGACTCTAACAAGCATTTAATTATTCCTACATTAATTTTGGTTTGCTTTAGCGTTGCTTCTATAATATTATCTATAATGTCTACGCGACCTAATGTAACCAGTGGCGAGTTTACGCGAGAGCAAGTAAAAAAGCGCGAAGTAAACATCTTGTTTTTTGGCAATTTTCATAAAATGCCTTTTGATCAGTACAACTGGGCAATGAACGAGATTTTAAAAGACAACGATTATATCTACGAATCGCTCACGAAAGATTTGTATCTCTTAGGTGTAGTCTTGCACAGAAAGTATAAAATTTTACGTTGGACTTACACTATTTTTATGACCGGTATAATTATTTCGGTGGTTAGTTTTGTTGTGGCCTTTGCGTTAATGTAATTCTTTCATTAAATCTTCGTAGGTAAAAGTTTTTTGCTGATTATCGCCCGTTTCTGCGTGGTAAAGAACATTTACACGAATTGCTTTTAAGCCAATAACGCCTTGCACGTCTTCTAATTCTACCAACTCTACATTTTCACCAAGGTATTTTTTACTTTGTAAATATTTTATGTAGCGCAAATACTCTCTTTCATCTGCTTTTTGCGAATAGATAATGGCTATTTTTCCTTTTTGTGTAACGCGCTCTTCGGTATTTTTTATATAGGCTTTATCAATTCTTTTTTTAATAATTTCATAACGCGCGTTATACGTGCCATCTACATCAAACTTTTTCTCATCCATACGGTAACGAATAGATAATGTAGAATTAAAAACCAAAATTAGCGAAGCTGCATCTAAAGTTAATGGCATGCCTTCTTGCAAATGGTAAAATTTATTTTCCATTTCGCACATTATTTGTAATTGCCACAAACGTAAATTGTACAAATAAACTATACTAAATGGCTTGCGCGTCATTTCTTCGCCAATATATATGTTATGGTCTACACCATCTGTTTTATAACGTTCAAAATAATGCGGATATATTTTTTGTGCATCTACTTGTTTTCTATCTATAAAACGCGCCAAAGTACGGTTTATACGCTGTACACTATCATCATAATTTTTACGATGGTGATAAATCACACCACTTTCACTATCTAAACAAGCTTCGTATTCTTTTAAAAGCTCGTTTAAAGCCGGTGTTTGATTTCTAAGATGCTCAATTAAAGGATTAATTTCCTTAAAGATGAAATTTATAATACGCTGCTCACTAGATGCGTTTAGATTTTCTTTTAAACTTTTACGAAACTCTCTAATTCTAAATTTTACTTGATCGTAAATTGGCAATTCTTCCAGCTCGTAAGCTTTATCGATAATGCCAATAATCATTTTTAATTGTTTGAGCAAATCGCGTTGTATGGCAGAGTTACGCTCGTCTGATGATCCTACAATATCTATTTGGCCGTAAAGCGGATATACATCTTTAAAAGCAATATCTCTAAAGCTGGAAACGCCGTCTACTTCTAAATCTTTTATATAACGCTTGGCTTCTTCTTCAAAAACCCATAAAACACTTGGATGAATAGAAGTACATTCGCTTTGGATTACCGCTTTTATACGATTTTCAAACTCAGATTGGTAGCGTTCTACTGCCGTTACAATATAAGGTATAATGTCGTCTAATTTTACGGCATTAATGCTGTTTAATTCGTTTTTACGATAAGAAACCAATTCTAAAACAGCCAATAATTCGTTATTTTTAACCATTGGAGCCAAAATGCAACTTTTGACTTCTTTGGCCAATAAATTTTCAGAAAGTAAATTGTTTTCTTTCCGTAAAGCATAATCTTCTACACTGGCAATAGAAAAATATTTATGCTCTTTTACTAAATTTTCGTAAGATTTTTCGCAAAACACTTTTTTACAATCGCGCACATCATCGCCGTCTAAAATAAAGCTATTTATCTCGCCTTTGTTCATTTTGTAAAGCAAGCCTTCCTTTTCGTTAAACATAGAAAAGCCCACGCGTAAATCGCTTATTTTATATATAGATCGAAAAATCTCTGTTAGGTAGTTTACATTATCTTTATCTGGTACATTGTTACTTATAAGCTGCGTTTTTAGATCTGAAATACCATCGTCTACTGTAACATCTGTAAGATTTAAAATTAAAAAACCTTTAAATGTCCAGCTCTGCGGCGGAAATTTCTCTCGCCATAAATCTACATTGTTTGTGTTTTGCAGCAAACGTCCCAAATCTTTTTTGCTTATCTCTACTGCCTTATCGGAAGGTTCAA
This sequence comes from Haloflavibacter putidus, assembly GCF_006546625.1. Lineage (GTDB taxonomy): Bacteria > Bacteroidota > Bacteroidia > Flavobacteriales > Flavobacteriaceae > Mesonia > Mesonia putida. The sequence continues at coordinate 141,761 of NZ_VIAR01000004.1, read as the reverse complement.
ACTCTACAAAGTCTGCGTTTACAGAGAGTCTGTAATGTTTCATAATTCCCTGTTTATCAGGAATATCAAAATACAGCGGACGTGTAAAATCTATTTCAAACTCGTAATAATGATTTAAAATAAGTAAACACGCATAAACATAATTAGAATCTTGATTTTGGTTACGGATGCTAAGTTCAAAATCGTCGCCGGCATCTTTTAAAATTTCATCAAAACGCTTAGACGAATTAAATATCAAATTAGATTGCGGGATAGAAGCGGCTTTAATCTCGTTGTTGGTAAGTACATTAGGAAAAAGATCGTCTAGCAATATGCCAATAGGTTCTTTATGCTTTTCCAGTTCTTTTTTAGAGTCTATGCCATCTACCAACTTAGGGTAATCTCCTATATAGATTAAGATCTCTTCCAAATACTTTTTTGCAATTGGCGTTGTTTCTTCTTGCGCTCGTTTTTGATACGCTTCAATAACTTTTTTAAAACTTATTTCAATTTTAAACGGAAAATCTTTTTCAATCTCAAACATATATACCTTACCTTATTAAGATAGCAAAATAAAGCTTACAAAGCTTCTTTATTCTATTTGCGGCAAAATTAACAATATTTTAGATTTTTAGGTAGGCAATGCCATACAAGTTATTTATTTTTGCAATTAAATTTAAACCAAAAATGAAAAAATTAAGTATTCTTTTTTTGGCCTTCATAGCCTTTTCTTGTCAAGAAAAAAATAATAGTGACGGTCCACAACTTACTGCTACAACCTTAAATGTAGAAGATGGCACCCAAGTATATCTTTCTGTATTGGGCGATAAAGGTAGTCCTGAAGTAATAGACACTGTAAGTGTAAACCAAAATAAATTTACGATAGATTTACCAACAGTAGATTTTCAAACGCTTAACTTTCTACGTATAGAAAACGTACAAGGCAATATGTTGTTTATAAACGAAAATGAAGATTTAACAGCTAAAGTTTATAAAGACAGCTTGCGCGCTTCTAAAGTAAATGGTGGCGAGAACAACGAGGTTTTTAACAAATACGTAAGCGTTTTAGAAGAAGACGCCAACAAAATGCGTGCTTTAAGTCAAAAATACAGCAATCCAGAAATGCTAAAAGACCCAAAGGTTATGCAAGAAGCAAGAGCCGAGCAAAGCAAAATTCAGGATGAAAGTATGCAAAAGCGCAAAGAGGTTATAGAAAACAATCCAAACTCTTTGGTTTCTCTTTTAGCACTTTCAGATATGTTAAACTCTAAAAGTATTCCTTCTAACGAAATTAAAGATTTGTACAGCGGCCTTAGCGATAATGTAAAAAACACTTCGTTAGGCAAACAAATTAAAGAAGCATTAGACAAGGTTTCCGCTACTGCAGTTGGCAGTAAAGCGCCAAGCTTTTCTGGACCTAATCCAGAAGGAAAAGAAATTGCTCTGGAAGATGTAATGGGCGAAGTAACCATTGTAGATTTTTGGGCTTCTTGGTGTAAACCTTGTAGGGTAGAAAATCCTAATATTGTTAAACTTTATAACAAGTACCACGACAAAGGTTTAAACATTATTGGTGTTTCTTTAGACAAAAATAATGCTAAAGACAAATGGATTAAAGCTATTGAAGACGATGGTTTAACCTGGCCACAAATTTCGCACTTACAATACTGGAAAGGACCAATTGCTTCTCAATACGGCATTCGTTCTATTCCTGCTACGTATATTTTAGATGAAAATGGCGTGATAGTAGCAAAAGATTTAAGAGGTGATGCTTTAGAAAACAAAGTAAAAGAATTATTAGAGAAAGCCTAAAAAGCTCTTCTTTGCACTAAATAAAAAAAGCTGTTTCTGAAATTTCAGAAACAGCTTTTTTTATTGAATGATTTTTATTTTTTAACGCAGAATAAAACTTACCGCTATTTCTACTTTTATTTCCATCTCGCCTACTGCCAACGTATTTCGTTGATTTCCGCTGCTGCTATTTGCTTCCATTTGCATAGCTTTATAAACCGGCGAACCGCCATTATAGTTATTCATTTCGCTTACGCGGAATGCTTTGCCTACTTCTTGTTGCAAGGCGTCAGCATAAGTTTCTGCTTTCTCCCTTGCATTTTGAATGGCTTTTTTACGGGCTTGGGTTTTATACAATTCTATTTTAGAAGATTCAAACGCGACACCGTTTATACGATTAATACCAGATTGCATTAAACCGCTTATAACAGTTTCGTACTTAGTAATATCTTCTAACTTTATAGAAATACTTTGCGAAGCATAAAAACGATCACTTTTTGAGCTGTGGTCGTAGCGTTTATTAAGATTAAGATATTCTGTTTTTATGTTTTTGGAAGCTATTTTTTCTGTTTTCAAAAAATTTAAAACAGCATCTATATCTTTATCGGTTTTATTTTTTACCTCTTTGGCGGTATCGCCTTCGTGCGATACTCCAACATTTATTAAAACCTGATCTGGCGTTACGTTTACAATGCCAATTCCGTTGACGCTAATTCCCGGTCGGTCTGTTTTATTTTGGGCAGAAACGCCTATACTTACTAAAAATAACGCGATTAAAATTCCTGCTTTTTTCATATTTTTTTGTTTTTAAGTTCTATTTAAACTTTCAATAAAAGTACCAAACTTTTAAATCTGCCCGGTTTTCTTTAATACAAAAAGTAGAATTATAGGAATTATAAGCAAGACAACCATCAATAAATGTTCGGTAAACAAAGACGGATTTAAAATAAGGGTAATAAAATAACCACCCATTGCACCACCAAAATGCGCATCGTGACCAATGTTGCCCAAGCGTTTTTTCATTCCATAAATAGAATAAAGCAAATAACCAATTCCAAAAAGATAAGCAGGAATAGGAATAAAGAAAAACAACCCCAGCATCATATCCGGATTAAGCAAAATAGCCGAATATAAAATTCCCATAACCGCACCACTGGCACCAACTGCCGTATAATGCGGTTCGTCTTTATGAAAGTAAAAAGAAAACAGGTTACCTAACACCAAACTACCAAAGTAAATTACAAAAAAACCAAGCGTACCCACATTGTATAAAACTACATTTGCAAAAAAATACAGCGTAAGCATATTTACAAATAGATGCGTAATATCTACATGTAAAAACCCAGAAGACAACATTCTTATTTGTTGTCCGCCTTTTATAGCCGCGATGTTAAATTTGTATTTTTCAAAAAAAAGTCGGTCGTTAAAACCTTTTAGAGAAAACAAGGCATTAACCGCAATAATTATAATAGTAACCAATTCTATGTTTGCCATAAAGTAGATTTGTAAACGCTCAAATATAGCATATCTTTGTCAAAAATTTTCTTCCCGAATGCAAAGATTAGGTTTCTTATTGCTTTATCCGGTAATATGGCTTATTTCTATATTACCGTTTAGGTTGCTTTACGCACTTTCAGACGTTATTTATGTTGTGGTGTATCATGTTTTGGGTTATAGAAAAACAGTAGTGCTAGAACATTTGCAAATGGCTTTTCCTCAAAAGAGCGAGAAAGAACTTTTACAAATAAGAAAAAAATTCTATAAACATTTCTGCGATATTTTTCTGGAAATGATAAAAACGCTCTCTATTTCTAATAAGGCCTTAAAAAAGCGGTTTGTGATAAAAAATCCGCAAGAAATAAAACGATTAGAAAGCTTAAACAAAAGTTATATTATAATGTTAGGGCATTATGCCAGTTACGAGTGGATAGTTGCTTTACCTTTTTACGGAATAACCTATAAAACTTATGGTGCCTACAAAAGAATTAAAAACAAGTATTTTGATCGTCTTATTAAAAAAATACGCGGAAGGTACAATGCCACTTTACTCAATGCCAAAACGGTAGCAAAAACCATGGTGCAAAATAACTTTAAAAATGAGTTAGGTAGTTACGGAATGATTGCCGACCAAGCACCAAAAGCGGGCAAGAGCAAGTACCAACGCTATTTTATGGGCAAAAAAGTACCGGTTTTTGTGGGAAGCGAAAGCCTTGCCAAACGCTTAGATTTGGCAGTTACTTACCTACACATAGAAAAAGTAAAACGCGGGTATTATGAAGCCTCTTTTATACCGCTGGCAGATAATCCCAAAGAATATCCTGATTATGCTATTACCGATAAGTTTTTTGAATATTTAGAAAAACAGATTAACAAGAAGCCGGAGTTTTATTTGTGGACACATAAGCGCTGGAAACACAGTTTAAATTAAAATCTACAATTTTAGTAAAATATGTATTAAAAGTTATATTTGCGTTTTAAGCTGTATATGAAAAAACTGTCTTTTTACCTTAGTTATCCCTTTTTATGGGTGGTTTCTAAATTACCATTTCCTTTATTTTATTTGGTTGCAGATTTCACCTACATCTTGCTTTACCGCATAAAAGGTTACCGTAAAAAAGTAGTTAAAAGCAATTTGCAGCGAGCATTGCCCAATAAAAATAAACAAGAACTAAAAAAAATAGAAAAAGCCTTTTATAGGCATTTATGCGATATGTTTTTAGAAATGATAAAAACCCTTTCTATTTCGCATAAACAATTAAAGAAACGTTTTGTTTACACCAATATGGATGTTTTTAAAGACTTAGAAAAAACACATCCGGGAATAATTGTAGTTTGTGGGCATTATGCCAGTTATGAGTGGGCAACAGCTATTAATTTTTATAAAACCCAAAACAAAAGTTATGCGGTTTATAAAAAAATAAGAAATCCCTACTTTGATAAGCTTATTAAGAAAATACGCGCCAATTTGGGAACTACTTTAATTAGCAGTAAAGAAGTAATTCCTACCATGGTTAGAAATAAGAAAAACAACCAAAAGGCAAATTACTATATGATTGCAGATCAATCGCCAAAAAAAAACCGGATAAAAGCTTGGATTTCTTTTATGAACCTAGAAACCCCGGTTTTTACAGGTCCGGAAATGATGGCGAAAAAACTCGATTTTGCCGTACTCTATCTAAAAGTAAAAAAGGTAAAAAGAGGGTTTTATGAGGCATCTTTTATTCCTTTAACAGAAAACCCCAAAGATTTTGAAGAACCAGCAATCACAGAAGCTTTTTTTAACCAGCTAGAAAAACAAATACGCCAGCAACCCGAGTATTATTTATGGACACATAAACGCTGGAAGCATACCAAACCGACGAACCTCTAGTTTAAAGAATTCTCAAAAATACACTACCAATAAAGTAACTAGAAGCTTTTAATTCTTATAATAAACCAGCTTAGTTCAGCTTTAATTAGCCAATGTTTTATTTAGAAAGTCGCTTACTATGCTATTTCTTCGTTTGTAGTTGTAAAATCAATAGTTCAATAAACAAATTATTGTAAATGATTAGTTTAGCTAATAGGAAAAGAGGTTGTCTTAAACCGCTGCAAATTCTGAAAAATTCAGTCTTTATACAGCTTTAGGACAACCTCTTTTCGTGTTAAGCCAATTAACTAATTCAACTAACTACTCTTATGAAATCTCAATCATTCGTTTGGCTTGCACTTTTGCCTCTTCTTTTTTAGGCAAATTAATTGTTAACACCCCATTTTCGTAATTGGCAGAAATCTCGTTATTTTCTACCGTATCGGGTAAGGTAAAGGCTCTTTTAAATTTACTAAAACTAAACTCTCTACGAGTTATTTTTCCTTTTTCCTCTTCTGTATTCTCGGTCTTTTCTTCCGCAGAAATAGTTAACACATTGTTGTCTAACTCAATATTAAAATCTCCTTTTGTTTTACCGGGCGCAGCAACATCTACTTTAAAAGCGTCTTCACTTTCGTGAATATTTACCGCCGGTACATTTATACCAAGATTTCCTAAATTAGAGTTTTCATCCATCCAATCATTATTAAACATATCGTCAAAAATGTTTGGTAACCAATTGTTTGTTCTTTTTACTAAGCTCATAATGTTTATATTTTTATGTTATTGTTTTCAAGTTCACTAACTCAATAGCAATTTAAATACCAATCCTAACTTTATGACTTTTTGTCGCTTTAGAGCTAAAACATACTGCCTTTTTGTCAAAAAATCTATATAAAATTTTTATGATAAAAGATTTCTATCATAAATAATCTTAGTAATTTGTCCGTTACAAACCAACCGATGAAAACACTTTACCATAAATTTCTCAGCTTTTTTCATAGCATAGAAGGTAATATTGCTTTTTACCCAGCTTTTCTAAGCTTTATGGGCTTTAATTTTGCTATGCTAATGCTCTTTCTTGAGAAAAAAGGCATCTCTACTATTATTATAGAACAAGTGCCGGAGTTAGTTATAAACAATGCAGACACAGCAAAAACCTTGCTTAGCTTTTTAACTGGCGGCATTATTTCTATTATGGTGTTTAGTTTTTCTATGGTAATGGTTTTGCTTAACCAAGCCGCCAGCAATTTCTCTCCTCGGGTTTTGCCGGGACTTATTTCTAAACGTAACCACCAATATGTTTTAGGGCTGTACTTAGCTACAATTCTTTATAACACTTTTACTTTAGTTGGCATTAACCCTAGAGAAGATGACAAGTATCAATTACCGGGTTTTTCTGTTCTTCTAGGTATAATCTTAACAGTGTTATGCTTTTTTGCTTTTTTATATTTTATACATTCTATCTCGCAATCTATTCAGGTGAACAACATTTTAGATAACATTTACACCAAGGCTAAAAGACGTTTGCAGGGCATAATAGACCGCGAAAATGAGGAAGCTCCGAGCTTTCCGGAAACAGAAAATTGGCAAAACTATTATAGTCAAGAAACCGGTTATTTGCAAACTTTTACCAGTGTTAACCTAAAGAACATTTGTCTAGAAAACGATTTAAAAATAAGAGTTTTACCTATACCAGGAATATTTGTTTTAAAGGGCATACCACTTATTAAAGTAAATAAGAAGATAGACGATGATATGGTCTCCAATATTTTATCGAATTTTAACTTCTCTAGAGGCGAATTTGTAGAAGATAATTATGCATTAGCCTTCAAACAAATAACCGAAATTGGTGTTAAAGCAATGTCTCCGGGCATCAACGATCCAGGAACGGCTATTAACACAATAGATTATTTAACCGAGTTATTTGCTATACGAATGCAAAAAAACGATGATACTATTTTATCAAGCGACCACCAATCTTTAATCTATATAAATACCGTAAATTTTAAAGAATTGCTTTACCAAGTAATGCTGAGTTATCGTAATTACTGCAAACACGACATGACCTGCGTGCAAAAACTATTTACTATGTTAAAATATTTACTGTTGCAGCAAACTCCCAACAAAATCTACCACAATAGTTTAGTAAACGAGGCAAAACTCTTAAAAGAAGACGCTATGGCTAGTATAAATAATTCTGGAGACAGAAAACGTATAGAAGAACTTTACAAAAGTCTACCGGATAAACGCGATTAAAATAGTATTTTTGTGAACACACAAAACAATTATGGGATTAACAAACAACGATATTTTCAAAAAATTACGAGTAGCGCATAAATTGCGTGATGACGATATTATTAAAATTTTTGAACTGGTAGATTTTAAAGTAAGCAAAGCCGAATTGGGTGCAATTTTCAGAAAAGAAGACCATCCTAAGTATATGGAATGTGGCGATCAATTTTTACGGAATTTCTTAGACGGGCTTATAATTCATTTGCGTGGTCCTATGCCGCCAAAAAAACCATCTAAAACCTAAAAAAATCCCAAAATTGTTTAACTTTAGATTTTAAAACAATCGCTTTATGCAAGAACTGGTTATTACCAAACGCCGCTTTTCTTCCAGTCAAATTGAACAGCTTAATAAACGTTACAAACCTTTAACACCTTGCCAACGTATACAAAACTTATACAAAGATTTTGAGGAAACCGAGATTATGTTAACTAGCAGTTTTGCGGCCACCTCAGCATTTTTATTAAAACTGTTTTCTGATATAAATCAAAACCAAGAAGTTATATTTATAGATACCGGTTATCATTTTAAAGACACCTTGGCCTATAAAAATCAATTAGAAAAACAGTATGGATTAAAAGTAAAATCTATTAGAGCGCCCAAAGAAGAGCACGATTTTACCACAAAAAATCAAACCTGGAAAACCAATCCAGATTTTTGTTGTTCCGTAAATAAAGTGCAACCTTTAGAAAAAGTAAAAAAATTGCACAATGTTTGGGTTTCCGGATTAATGAAGTGGCAAAGCGACCATAGAGCTAGTTTAGATATTTTTGAAGAGCGCGGCGATATTTTAAAATTTTATCCGCTGGTAGACGTTAGCAAAGAAGAACGTGATAATTATATTGCAAAACACAATTTACCTTTTCATCCTTTGGTGGCAGAAGGTTATAATTCTATTGGTTGCACGCATTGCACGGTGCCCGGAGAAGATCGTTCGGGACGTTGGAACAATAGTCCAAAAACAGAATGTGGCTTACATTTGTAGTAAATAATCTAGAAGCAGCAATTTATTTTTATGAATAAAAATAAAATCAATATAAAAAATAGAAAAGCGCGGTTTAATTATGAAATATTAGACAAATATACCGCGGGAATAAAACTTGCCGGCACAGAGATTAAATCTATCCGCCAAGGAAAAGCCGGTATTGCAGAGAGTTTTTGCGAGTTTCACAGAGGCGAGCTTTACGTAATAAATATGCACGTAGAAGAATATTCGCACGCTACGCATTTTAACCATAACCCAAAAACAGAACGTAAACTTTTACTCAACAAAAAAGAATTACGCAAATTAGAAAAGCAAGTAACCCAATCTGGTTTAACTATTATTCCTCTACGGTTGTTTATAAACGATCGCGGCCTTGCCAAACTTGTAATTGGATTGGCAAAAGGAAAAAAAGTACATGACAAACGCGAAACCATAAAAGATCGCGAGAGCAAACGCCGTTTAGACCGTATAAAAAAGGAATATAATTAGAAAAAGATGTGGTTTCGGTATAGCTTTATTTTTGTTTTTATACTTTATACCGCTTTTTCCAATGCGCAAATAAAAGGAAAAGTAACCAACACCAACGGCGAGCCTCTGCCGTATGTAAATATTTATATTAAAGAAAATTTTAAGGGCACTACCAGCAACCAGAATGGTTTTTATGAATTAGAACTTGAAGAAAACGGAGAAAAAATACTGGTTTTTCAGTATTTGGGTTACCAAACCAAAGAAAAAAAAGTACATTTTAAAAACACTCCCAAAACTTTAAATGTAGAACTAAAAGAAGCTTCTACCAGCTTAGAAGAAGTAGTAGTTTCTGCAGAAAAGAATCCGGCAAACCGCGTTATTAAAAACGCCATTGCCAACCGCAAAAAAAACTTGGCAAAAATAGACGCTTATAAAGCCAATTTCTATTCACGCGGATTATGGAAAATTGAAAATGCCCCAGAAAAAATCTTAGGCCAGGAAGTAGGCGATTTGGGCGGCAGTTTAGATTCTACTAGAAGCGGTATAGTTTATCTTTCTGAAACTACTTCTAAAATTAAATTTAAAGCACCCAATAATTTTCACGAAACCATTATCGCATCTAAAGTAAGCGGTAACGACAATGGTTTTAGCCTTAACAGCGCAAAAGACGCCAACTTTTCTTTTTACAAAAACGTTATTCCGGTAAATGCAGATTTGGTTTCGCCCATTGCAGATTATGCCTTTAATTACTACACCTATACCCTAGAAGGCGTTTTTTATGATGACAATAAGCACCTTATAAATAAAATAAAAGTAGTTCCCAAACGCGAAAACGATAAGGTTTTTTCCGGGCATATTTATATTGTAGAAGACTCTTGGGAGCTTTACGGAATAGAACTTAGCACCACCGGCAAAGCCACGCAAATTCCGCCGATAAACACCCTAACTTTTCGGCAAAATTTTACATTTTCTAAAAAATATAATTTCTGGGTAAAACTCTCGCAAACTGTAGATTTTACTTGGGATATTTTTGGTATTAGCGGCAGCGGAAGGTTCCTGGCGGTTTATAAAGATTATAATTTTAACCCAAATTTTGAACCGAACAGTTTCAGTAAAGAAATTTTAAACTTTACGGAAAATGCCAATAAAAAAGACTCTGTGTTTTGGAAAAATAAACGCCCAATTCCGCTTACGCAAGAAGAAAGCAACGATTATATCCGTAAAGACAGCATACAAGAAATCAGAAATTCTAAAACCTACAAAGATTCTGTAGACCGGAAGAGAAATAAGTTTAAATTTACCGATGTGCTTTTTGGTTACAGCTATCAAAACAGCTTTAAAAAGCAAGCATTTCGGGTAGAAGCGCCAATTAATACCATTCGGTTTAATACCGTGCAAGGTTGGAATGCAGATCTAAATGCAAGCTTTATAAATTGGGAAGAAAACCAACAAAGGTTTTGGGAAATTGGTGGCAGCGTAAATTACGGTTTAGCCGAAGAACGCTTACGCGGAACACTTGGCTTCCGCAGAAAATTTAATAATTTCAGTAAAGCAAAATTAAGTTTACGGGGTGGCGTAGAAACGCGACAAATAAATAACACAAAGCCAATTACAGCTTTTGTAAGTACTGCAGCCTCGTTATTATTTGATAAAAATTATTATAAAATTTACGAGCGTACTTTTGCTCAAGTGGCTTATGAAGAAGAAATTTTTAACGGTTTTCGTTTACACGGAAAAGTGACTTACCAAGAGAGAAAACCGTTGTTTAATAACCAAGATATTATAGAAGACGAAGCAGAATATACGGCCAACAATCCGTTAGCGCCAAACGAAGAAACTTTAGCTTCTTTTAAAAAGCACAATTTGGTAGAATTAAATTTGCGGGCAGAGATAAATTTTGGGCAAGAATATTATACCTATCCGGACGGGAAATACAACGCCCTAAACAAAGATTATCCAAAACTTTTACTACAGTATAAAAAAGGTTTTGCAGCAAGTGAAGAAAACTATAACTACAATTTTTTTAGCGCTTCTTTACAACAAGAAATAAGCTTACAAAATAAAGGAAACCTACGTTATTACTTAAATGCCGGTACTTTTGCAAACGCCAAAAAAAGTGCTTTTTTAGATTATAAGCATTTTAAAGGTAACCAAACCCATTTAAAATTATCTGAACAGGTAAACCAATTTAATTTGATGCCGTATTATAAATATAGCACCAACGAAAATTATGCCCAATTGCACGCCGAACATAATTTTAGGGGTTATATTTTAAACAAGATACCACTGATAAATAAGCTAAATTTTAATTTATTCTTGTCCAATCATTCTTTATGGCTTCAAAACGATAAACCATATTCCGAATATTCGGTTGGTTTGAGCAATATTGGAATAGGAAAATTTAGGATTCTAAGATTTGAGTATGCTTTGTCTTACCAAGACGGCTGGCAAGACAATGGGTTTATGCTTGGTGCATTTTTAAGCTTTTAATTTTTATCTTTTAACAACGGCACAAATCTAAAAGCACCAAATTTTTTCTTTTCGAACTCTTTTTCAGATTTACGTATAAATAAGGTCATGGTTTGGTTTTCTTTTCCTACAGGAATAACCATTCTGCCGCCCACTTTTAATTGCGCCATTAAAGCTTTTGGCACGTATGGCGCGCCGGCGGTAACCACAATTTTATCGAACGGCGCATAGGCCGGCATGCCTTTATAACCATCTCCAAAAGTGCCGTGTTTAATTCTGTAACCCAAATCGTCTAAAAAGCGTTTGGTTTTTTTGTACAATTCTTGTTGGCGCTCTATGGTATAAACTTTGGCGCCAAGCTCACATAAAACCGCAGCTTGGTAACCACTTCCGGTACCAACTTCCAGTATTTTTTCTCCTTTTTTTACTTGAAGTAATTCGGTTTGGAAAGCTACGGTAAACGGTTGCGAAATAGTTTGGTCTGCCGCAATAGGAAAAGCTTTATCTTGGTAGGCGTGATCTTCAAAACTACTATCCATAAACAAATGTCTTGGTATAGCGCCAATTGCATTTAAAACCGCTTCGTCTTGTATGCCTTTTTCTTTTATAGTCTCTACCAATAGCTGGCGTTTGCCTTGCTGTCTAAATGTATCTTTCACAACCTATAGCTTTTAAAATTCAAAAATACGTAAAGCTTTTCATCCTTCCTAAAGCTAAATAAAAACAATCTTTTTATCGAACAAAATTTACTTTAAACAGATTTACAGCCTTTTGACGCTCAGATATTTATAAGTTAATTTAGGGCGTATTTTAAGATAATTTTTTAACTTAGCATTCTTTAAGCGCTATAATCTAATTTTTATCGATGCTAAAAAACAAATTTTTTTTATCTTTTAGTTTATTACTCTTCTCCTTTGGTTGGAGTGTAGCCCAATCTAACATAGAAAAAGATATACGTTTTTTTAAAGAGAAACTGCAAAAAACCACTGCCGCTCCAGAACGTTTTAAGCTACTAGACACGCTCGCTATACTTACGGAGAATAATAACTTCGACGCTTCTTACGAAAATATTGCTACCAAATGTGTAGAATTGGGTTTGGAATTAAAAAAGTATACGCGCACGGCCTATCAAACAGTTTCCATAGTTTATTATTATAACAATATTACAGGAGAACCGGAAAAAGGAATTCCGTATGCCAATGCTATTTTAGAGTTTCAAGACGCGATAAATTGGCCATACCAAGAGGCCATGCTTTATTTATATCGTGGCGATGCATATTTTTTTTCTAACCAAAATAACAAAGCCATTACAGATTATAACCAGGCAGAGAGATATTTTGAAAAGCTTGGTAAAAAAAGAATGGCAACCTTAACCAACCAATATAGAGCTGCAGCCTATAGTAAGAAAGGAGAATTGGTAAAAGCGGTTAAAGATTTACAAAAGTCTATAAAGTTTTTTAAAACCAGTAAAGACACCTTTAATTACGTAGCGGCAAAACACGAACTTTCGTTGCTTTTTAGCAAATATGATTTTTTCGCTAAAGCGGAAGACCAACGCCAAAAAATTTTAAGGTTAGACTATAGCACCAATGCCCAATTGGCTTCTATTTTTTTAAACAAATCTATAGATTTATATAAACAAAACAATTTTAAAGGTTTTGAAGAAAACCTGGAAAAAGCATTGATGTATGCCAAAGAATCGAATCGGGTAGAGTTTACCGTACCAGTGATTTATTTGGTTTTCGCTTCTAAATATTATGAAAACCAATACCCAAAAAAAGCTAAAAAATACTTAGACCTTTTTTATAAAAATTACGACCCCAAGAACAAGTTTACCCGCGGGTATTTGCAAGAGACATTAATAAACAAATCTATTGTAGAAAAGCGTTACAACTATGCAATTAATTTATTGTATAAAAGACTAGAAGAAGCAAAACAAGCAAGTGATTATGAAACTATCGTAAACGCACAAAAAAAACTGGGTAAATTATACAAAGATATAAACCAACCTATTGCAGCTTTTACCCACTTTGAGCGTTATTCAATTTTAAAAGACTCTATAGAAAGCGATAAAAAATTAAAAAGTCTGGCCTATTACCAAAGTGTATTTGAATCGAAGGAAAAAGACCAAATTATAAAGACAAAAAATGCGCAAATTCAGATTTTAGATTTAAAAAACCTGAATCAACGTAAATTAAATTGGTTAATAGGCTTACTTGGTATTTTAGGAATTAGCTTAATCTATTTCTTTTTTAAACGTCAAAAAATTAAAAAAGAAAAGACCATACACGAATTATTTGCTCAAGCATTGTTAGAAGAACGCGAAAAAGAACGCCTTGCCATTGCAGGAAATTTGCATGATAGTTTAGGACAAGAACTTATTTTAATAAAAAAACGCACAGAAAATCTAAACGATGATTTTTTAACCAAAGCAATTTCCGGTAGCATACATTCGCTTAGAGAAATTACTCGCAATATCTATCCGCCGAGCTTGAAACGTTTTGGTTTGGTAGACGCTATAGAAGATCTAGTAGGAAAAACAGAAGAGTCTACTGCGCTTACCATTGACTTACAGATGAATTTAAAAACAAATTTAAACGAGAAACAAAGTCTAAATATTTACAGATTTTTACAAGAATGTTTGCACAATACGATAAAGCATGCACAAGCAAGTGCCGTAAAAATTAAAATAAAACAAAAGAACAAAAAGATTAAAATAATTTACAATGACAACGGAAATGGTTTTGACGTTGCAGAAAAATTAAAAAGCTCTAAAAGTTTTGGCTTAAAAACATTACGTCAACGCGCAAAAATTTTAAAAGCTGCTTTTAACATTAAAAGCAGTCAAAATGGAACAATAATCGCGCTCAAATTCAGTAAGAATAATGAAGGATAAAAAGATTTTAATTGCCGACGACCACCCAATGCTACTAAGAGGTTTACTAATGGAATTTGACGAGTGCGGTTATACTTCTATTATAACAGCCAGCAACGGTTTAGATGCTTTCCAAAAAATAATTAAGCATAAACCGGAGCTTTGTTTCTTAGATGTAGAAATGCCTTATTTAGATGGTTTCGAGGTAATAAAAAAGGCTAAATCTGAATTAAATAATACCAAATATGCAATTTTAACCTACCACAAAGAAAAAAGTTTTTATATTAAAGCCAAGCTATTAGAGATTAACGGTTACCTGCTTAAAGACGACCCTTTTGCTGAAATAGAAAAAGCTATAAAAAGTATGCTAGAAGATAAATTTTTTCTTTCTAGCACTCTAAATACAAGCTTTATAGAAGACGCTAAAAAACAGTATAATTATTTAAAATTCTTAAGCCAAAGCGAACAAAATATCTTACTTCTTTTGGCACAAGAACTCAATTCAAAACAAATTGCTAAGAAACTTCAAATTTCGGTACGTACGGTACAGAAACACCGTTCTAATATAATTGCCAAATTAGAATTAGATTTAGAGAGCGATAACCTTATGCTATGGGCAAAACGCCACCAATATATGCTGCATTTATATTATGAAGTATAAGTGTAGTTTCGTATAAAAACACCCCTAAAAATACCTTATAAAGACACTGTATATCAAATAACTGCATTACGCATCCTACGTAATTTTTACAGCTCATCTGTATTCCATTAAGCTAAAAAAGTGTGTATCTTGCCAAAAGAAATAGACTAACTATCTCCCAAGTTTAAAGCAATTATTATGAAAAAAATTTTTAGTTTCCTTTTGGTACTAGCTTTGTTGGGATTATTGCTTTTCAATTATTTTCTACAAAGAGATCTACAACAAGCAGATTTGGTTGGGCAAAATTTATTTACCTATCCCACCGTAATTCTAGGATTGTTTATCGCCATTGGCGTTTTGGTTGGTATTTACGTTAGCATTAGAAACCTGCAAGAATAAGCACGCCTATTTTTATAGCAAACATCTGTTAAGGTTTGTAATCTAACAGACTATTATGCTCAAATTTTTATAGCGTTTTTAAAAGAAATAGTATTTTTGTGGTAAACGAACAAAATATGCTAAAAGTAGGAGTTTTAGGCGCAGGTCATTTAGGAAAAATTCATTTAAAATTATTAAAGCAATCTCCCAAGTACAACTTGATAGGTTTTTACGATCCAGATGATCAAAATGCTAATATTGTAAATAAAGAATTTGGCTATAAACGCTTTGCGGAATTAGATGAGTTAATAAACCAAGTAGATGTTATAGACATTGTTACTCCTACCCTATCGCACTTTAAAACTGCTAAAAAAACCATTCTGGCAGGTAAACATGTTTTTATAGAAAAACCAA
The DNA here is from genome assembly GCF_006546625.1 of Haloflavibacter putidus. Lineage (GTDB taxonomy): Bacteria > Bacteroidota > Bacteroidia > Flavobacteriales > Flavobacteriaceae > Mesonia > Mesonia putida. Next base: position 126,120 of record NZ_VIAR01000004.1, on the reverse strand, counting down.
TTACCAATACGGTAGAAGAAGCCGTAGAACTAACCCAATTGGCAAAAGAAAAAAATATTAAAGGTCAAGTTGGGCACGTAGAGCGTTTTAATCCGGCTTTTCAAGCGGTAACCAAAAAAATAGACCAACCTATGTTTATAGAAGCGCATAGATTGGCAGAGTTCAATCCGCGTGGTACAGATGTTCCCGTAGTTTTAGACTTAATGATACATGATATTGATGCCGTTTTGAGCGTGGTAAAATCTAAGGTGAAAAAAGTAAATGCCAGCGGGGTTTCGGTAATTAGTGCAACTCCAGATATTGCAAACGCTCGTATAGAATTTGAAAATGGCTGTGTTGCTAACCTTACTGCTAGTAGAATTTCCTTAAAGCAAATGCGTAAAGCTAGATTTTTTCAAAGAGACGCTTATATTTCTGTAGATTTCTTAGAGAAAAACTGTGAAGTAGTAAAAATGAAAGATGCACCAGAAAATCCCGGTGATTTTGATATGATATTGCAAAATGCAGAAGGTATAAAAAAACAAATATATTTTGATAATCCAGATGTAAATGCTAACAACGCTATTTTAGAAGAATTAGAAACATTTGCAGATGCTATTAATCACGATACTACGCCAATAGTTACACTTGAGCAAGCAACAGAGGCGCTTAGGGTAGCTAAATTGGTAATAAAAAGTTTTGACGAATAATTTATAAATTTTAAATTGATAAATATGAAAAATATTGCTGTAATTGGCGCCGGAACAATGGGGAATGGTATTGCACATACCTTCGCCCAATTTGGTTACAAGGTTAATTTAATAGACGTTTCACAAGAAAACCTCGATAAAGGAATTGCTACCATTACCAAAAATTTGGATAGAATGGTAAAAAAAGAAAAGATTTCTGAAGAAGATAAAAGCAAAACCTTAGACAGCATTTCCACCTATACTACAATAGAAGAAGGCGTGAAAACCGTAGATTTGGTAGTAGAAGCCGCTACAGAAAACGAAGATTTAAAGCTTAAAATTTTTAAACAGTTAGATGAAGCTTGTTCAGAAGACACCATCTTGGCTTCTAACACAAGCTCTATTTCCATTACCAAAATTGCTTCGGTAACCAAAAGACCAGAAAAAGTTATAGGTATGCATTTTATGAATCCGGTGCCTATTATGAAATTGGTAGAAATTATACGTGGCTACACCACATCAGACGAGATTACCAATAAGATAATGGAACTTTCTAAAAAACTCAAAAAAACTCCAACAGAGGTAAACGATTATCCAGGCTTTGTAGCCAACCGTATTTTAATGCCAATGATTAACGAAGCTATAGAAACGCTTTATAATGGGGTTGCAGGTGTAGAAGAAATAGATACAGTAATGAAATTAGGAATGGCGCACCCAATGGGACCATTACAACTGGCAGATTTTATTGGTTTAGACGTTTGTCATTCTATTTTGGAAGTAATGTACAACGGCTTTAAAAATCCAAAATATGCGCCCTGCCCATTATTGGTAAATATGGTGCAAGCAGGAAAGTTAGGCGTAAAATCTGGCGAAGGTTTTTACGATTATAGCGAAAGTAGAAAAGCAGAAAAAGTATCTGCACAATTTCAATAATAATTATATATGCCAAAAGTACTTCCCTTTCGAGCAGTAAGACCTACAAGAGATAAGGTAGGTCTTATATCATCTAGGCCATACCATCATTATACCCAGGCAGAAAGGGAAGCACGGTTGGACAACAACCCGTTTTCTTTTTTGCATATTGTTAATCCCGGATATAAATATCATAAAGAAATTTCTGGCCCGGATCGTTATTTATTGGTAAAAAACAGGTATCAAGAATTTAGAGAAGACAATATTTTTATCAAGGACGACAAGCCAAGCTTTTATATTTACAGGTTAAAAGATAGCGATGAGCACGTCTTCACTGGAATTATTGCCGCTACTAGCTTGCATAGCTATAAAAGCAATTTGATAAAACGCCACGAAGAAACCATAGCAGATAAAGAAAATGATTTTAAAAACTTTTTGAAAACTGTTGGTTTTAATTCGGAACCTGTTTTATTAACGCATCCCGACAATAACGATCTGCAAAATATCATAAAAGAAGCAACTAGCGTAAGACCAGAGTACGAATTTACCACCACCTATAGAGATACGCATTACTTATGGCCAATTGCAGATGAAGAAACAGTAAAAAAAATTAAACGGGAATTTGATAAGATGGACCATATGTATATTGCAGATGGTCATCATAGAAGTGCCTCTGCTTACCAGTTTTGCGAAGAAATGCAAAAAAACAATCCGAAGCATACCGGTAAAGAACCCTACAACTTTTTTATGAGTTATATAATTCCGGAAAGCAATTTAAAAATTCTTGAATTTAACAGATTGGTAAAAGATTTAAATGGACTTACCAAAGAAGAGTTTTTAATTAAGCTAGACAATTCTTTCCGTATTCAGAATAGAAAAAGCACCTATTATAAGCCACGAGAACGTCATCATTTTAGTATGTATTTAGACGGCGACTTTTATTCTTTACATTTACGAAAGCTTAATTTTAAAGCAGAAAATGCACTTTCGCATTTAGATGCACAAGTCTTGCATAAGACAGTTTTAGAACCTATATTAGGAATTAAAGATGTTCGCAAAAACAAAAGATTAGATTATGCCCATGGCAAAAAAGGAATGGCCTATGTAAAAGGTCTGGTAGATAGTGGCGCTTTTAAAGTTGGTTTTGGTATGGTGCCGGCCAGCGTTTCTGAAATGAAAGCAATTGCTAACGAAGGCCTTACCATGCCGCCAAAATCCACCTATATCGAACCAAAATTACGAAGTGGCATAACTATATACGAATATTAAAGCAAGGAAAGAATATGACTAGCATTGCTAAAAATATTAAGCAATTAAAAGAATCGCTTCCGCAGGAAGTGCAACTCGTAGCTATCTCTAAAACCAAGCCCGTTACAGATATTCAGAAAGCTTACGATGCAGGACAACATATTTTTGGAGAAAATAAAATTCAGGAAATGACTGAAAAATGGGAAAAACTTCCCAAAGATATAGAGTGGCATATGGTGGGCCACGTGCAGTCTAACAAAGTAAAATATATGGCAGCTTATGTAAGTTTGGTACACGCTGTGCATAAATTAAAGTTACTGAAAGAAATTAACAAACGTGCTAAAAACGAAGAACGAACAATAAAATGTCTGCTGCAAATTAAAATTGCCAAAGAAGATTCTAAATACGGGATGACGACCGAGCAAGCTTTAGAAATCTTAAAATCTGAAACTTACCAAAAAATGAAAAATGTACAGATTGTTGGTTTGATGGGAATGGCTACTTTTACCGAAAATGAAGAGCAAGTAAACGAAGAGTTTGCTTTTTTGAAAACAACTTTCGATAAATTTTCCGAAACTTACCCAGAATTAGAAATATTGTCAATGGGTATGAGTGGCGATTATCAAATTGCCGTAAAAAATGGAAGCAATATGGTGCGCATTGGCAGTGCAATTTTTGGAGAAAGAAATTATAATTAAACAGGAGGATATTTTTTGTATGCAATAGTAGATATAGAAACAACGGGCGGTAAATTTAACCAAGAAGGTATTACCGAAATTGCAATATATAAATACAACGGAAGAGAAGTTACAGACCAATTTATAAGTCTTGTAAACCCAGAAAGACCCATACAACCTTTTGTAGTGGGTTTAACCGGTATAAATAATGATATGCTTCGTAACGCACCTAAGTTTTACGAACTAGCAAAACGCATTATAGAAATTACCAACAACTGTGTTCTAATTGCGCATAACGCCAAATTTGATTACAGGATTCTGCGTTTAGAATACCAAAGATTAGGTTACGAATATAAGCGGCAATCGCTTTGTACGGTAGAATTGTCTAAAAAATTATTGCCCGGTATGCCATCCTACAGTTTAGGCAAATTGGTTAAAAATTTGGGTATACCAATAACAGACAGACACCGCGCAAGTGGCGATGCTTTGGCCACGGTAAAATTGTTTAAATTGCTGTTACAAAAAGATTCGCAAAAAGAAATTATTGCAGCCTCCGTAAAGAATAAACCAAAAACGCAGTTAGACGCTAAGTTAATTCGTATTTTAGAAGAATTGCCGCCAATTACCGGCGTGTATTATATGCACAACGATAATGGCGAAGTTATTTACGTTGGTAAAAGCAAAAATATAAAAAAGAGACTTACCCAACATTTTACCAATACCAATCCCAAATCTAAGAAAATTCAGCAAGAAATAAGTGCGGTTACTTATGAAGCCACCGGAGTAGAGGTTTTAGCTTTACTGAAAGAAAACGAAGAGATAAAAAAAATTAAACCAATCTATAATCGGGCTTTACGGAAAGATATTTTTAACTACGCCCTTTATCACGAAAAAAACGAAGCTGGTTATCTACAACTTAAAATTGCAGAAGCTAATGCCCAAAAGCAGCCTATAACGACCTTTACCAATGTTGACCAGGCAAAAAATTGGCTACATAAAATGGTAGAAGAATTGGAACTCTGTCTAAAATTATGTGGCTTGCACCAAACCCCTTCGGCGTGTTTTAATTATGGAATAAAAAAATGTAGCGGCGCTTGCATTCAAGAAGAATCTCCTGCCGATTATAATAAACGCGTACAAGCCTTAATAGACAAATATAGTTTTAAAGACAAAAACATGCTCATTATAGATAGAGGTCGGGATTATGACGAAAAAAGTGTTCTCCTTATAGAAAATGGTTACTTTAAAGGCATGGGCTATTTTAATCTTAACCATCAAATAGCAACTATAGAGTTGGTTAAAAATATAATTACCCCCATGAAAAGTAATCGCGATTCGCAACATATAATTCAAAATTACCTGCGTAAAAACAAACCGCTTAGAATAGTCAAATTTTAAAGATTTTTTTAATTTCCTACAAATTAAGTACTTTTACTAAAACTGTAATCTATTGAAAAACAAATCTACTTTATCTTGGCGTGAACGGCTGCACGAAGTAATTTATGAAGCAGAAACCCCGGCAGGAAAACTATTTGATATAGTTTTACTCGTCTTTATCTTCTTAAGCGTAATTTTCGTGATGCTAGAAAGCGTAAGAGGTCTAGACCCTTGGGTATACACGTATTTACTTTATGGTGAATGGGTTGTAACCATACTTTTTACCCTAGAATATATTGCCAGGATTATCTGTATTAAGCGCCCCAAAAGATACATTTTTAGCTTTTACGGTATTATAGATTTTCTTTCTACTATACCGCTTTATCTCTCTTTTTTCTTTGCAGGAAGTGCGGCTTTATTAACTTTCAGATCTTTACGCTTACTTAGAATTTTCAGAATTTTAAAAATTACGCGCTATATAGGAGAAGGCAACAGATTAAAAAAAGCTTTGGCTCACAGCCGTCCAAAAATTCTTGTCTTTCTATTTGCCGTTATGGTCTTGTCTTTAATTGCCGGCACAATGATGTATCTTATAGAAGGTGAAGAAGGCGGTTTTACCAGCATACCAATGGGAGTTTATTGGACGATTGTAACCTTAACCACCGTTGGTTTTGGAGACATTCACCCCATTACGCCTTTAGGCAGGTTTTTGGCAAGTGCAATTATGATTATGGGTTACGGAATTATAGCTGTACCCACCGGTATTGTAAGCGCAGAATATTCTAGACGCAGTAATCCCGAAATAAACAACACGCAATCTTGTTATAATTGCAACGAAAAAGAGCATTTAGACAAAGCAAAATATTGCCACCATTGCGGATACGATTTGCATAATGAAAATGAAGAGTAATTTTTTAATACCAGTAGTTGGTCCTACCGCTATAGGAAAAACAGCAGTTGCAATAAAACTGGCCAAACATTTTTCTTCGGAAATAGTTTCGGCAGATTCTAGACAGTTTTATAAAGAAATGCAAATTGGTACAGCCGTGCCGAGTAAAGAGGAACTGGCGCAAGTAAAACACCATTTTATTCAGCATCTTTCCGTAGAGCAAAACTACTCTGTTGGTAATTTTGAAAAAGATGCTTTACGGAAGTTAGAGCGCTTGTTTAAAACTTATTCGCATATATTTCTAGTTGGCGGAAGCGGACTTTATGTAGACGCCGTCACGAAAGGTTTAGATTATTTTCCGCCGGTCTCCCCTAACATCCGTAAAGAGTTAAATAAAATTTTTGAAGAAAACGGATTGGAAGAATTAGTAGAAGAACTAAAGGTTAAAGATCCGGAATTTTCAGAAAAAGCAGATCTTCAAAATCCGCAAAGGGTTATTCGTGCTTTAGAAATTTGTCGTGGCACAGATAAAAATTTTTCCTATTATAGAAATAAACCAAAACCAACCCGTGATTTTTCTTCCGTAAAGATAGGCTTAACCGCTCCACGAGAATTAATTTATGAGCGCATAGAACAACGCGTAGATAAAATGATGGCAGAAGGCTTGCTGCAAGAAGCAGAAAAAATGTTTGCGTACAGAGACAGGAATGCGCTAAATACGGTTGGCTACAAAGAGCTTTTTCTTTATCTTGACGGGCAATTAAGTTTAGAAAAAGCTGTAGAAGAAATTAAAAAAAATACAAGAAGGTTTGCCAAGCGGCAGTTAACTTGGTTTAGAAAAGATAAGGAGATAAAGTGGTTTGCTCATAACACACCCATATCTGAAATTAGAGCTTATATACTTCAAAAAAGCTCTCCACGACAATAGTTTTGCCGTGGAAAGTTTTTGAAACTGAAAAATCACAATAATTTTAAATTACTATTCTTCTTCTTTATTTCTTATTACCAATCTAAATCCTTCTCCGTGAATATTTAGAATTTCTACATTTTCGTCTTTTTTCAAGTACTTTCGTAGTTTGGCAATATAAACATCCATACTTCTAGAGGTAAAATAGTTATCGTCTCTCCAGATTTTGGTAAGCGCCAATTCTCTTGGCATTAAATCGTTTTCGTGCAAAGCCAATAAACGCAACAACTCATTTTCTTTTGGCGATAGTTTTGCAGGTTCTTCATCTTTAAAAGTTAAGAAACGCAGTTTAGAGTTTAGGTGAAAGTTACCAATATTAAACTCAAATTGCTTACTATCTGCAATACTATCTGTAGCTTTGCGTTGCATTATTGCTTTAATTTTCATTAAAAGCACTTCGCTATCAAAAGGCTTGTTTAGATAATCGTCTGCTCCTACTTTATAGCCTTTTAGCACGTCTTCTTTCATTGCCTTTGCCGTAAGGAAAATAATAGGAATTTCTTCGTTCTTTTCTCTTATTTCTTTGGCTAGTGTAAAACCGTCTTTGTACGGCATCATTACGTCTAGAATGCAAAGATCAAAATCGTCTTTTTTAAACTTTTCAAAGCCTTCCATTCCATTTTTAGCGTGTGTAACTTCATAGTCGTTCATCGCTAAATAATCTTTTAAAACGATTCCGAAATTTGGATCGTCTTCTACTAATAAGATTTTTTTGTTTTCAGTTTCCATATGTTATGATATTAGTGGTAATTTAATAATAAATGTGCTCCCTTTTCCTTTTTCACTCTCAACGCTTACTTGGCCGTGGTGGTCTTCTACAATTTGTTTTACGTAGGCAAGCCCCAAACCGTGACCTTTTACATCGTGAATGTTACCGGTATGTTCTCTATAAAATTTATCAAAAACTTTCTTTTGAACTACCTTGCTCATCCCTTTTCCTTGATCCCGAATTTTCATAATAATATAATTCTTTACATTTTCGGTATAAATATCTATTTTGGGTTTATCGGGTGAGTATTTTATTGCGTTTTCTAAAATGTTTACAATTACATTAGTAAAATGTGTTTCGTTTGCTAAAATAGAAGATTTTAATGCGCCAAAATGGGTTTGCACATAACCTTCTTTATTGTCTATAATGAGCTCTACATGGGGGATAGCCTCTTCTATTAACTCATGTAGCAACAATCGTTCTTTTTTTATGTTTAGTTCATTTTTTTCTAATTTTGAAATGCGCAACACGTTTTCTACTTGTGCGTGCATTCTTCTATTTTCGTCTCTAATCATACCCATATAGCGTTTTATTTTATCTGGGTCGTTAGCTATCTTAGGGTTTTTAACAGAGTCTAGAGCCAGGTTTATTGTTGCTATTGGCGTCTTAAACTCGTGTGTCATATTATTTATAAAATCTGTTTTAATTTGCGAAATTTGTCGCTGCTTTATCAACTGTGATAAAGCGCTGTAATAGGCTATGATAATTATTAAAGTAAAAATTATACTCAGTAAAGCCATTAAAGCTATAGACGAGAGTACTTCGCGCTTTTTACCTGTAAAGTTTATCAAGAACTTATAATTAGTATTGGGCGACTCAAAAATTGGCGTACCATAGGTTGCCGGACTGTCTTTTTTAAAATCTTCTGTTTTTACTTTGGTGGCCAAATTTTCATCAAAAATGGCAAATTCAAAATCAGATTTTATATCTCTGGCGCTAAGTTGAGCTTCAATTAAAGCTTCTAAATAATCTACATTAACGCGTTTATATACCGGAAGCTGTGCTGCTTTTTCTCGAATAGCTTCCAAAAGTAAAAACTTTTCATTTTCTTCTAGGCGTGAAATACGCTTAAATTTCTCTTCGGCACTCAATTCTATTTCACCATCTATTTCGTCATTTCTAACAATTCTGGTTACTTTTTGATTAATAAGCTTTTTAAAATCTATGCTATCTTTATCTCTATTTAAAAATTGCGAAGAAAGTTTATAATCTTCCTGCAAAATGCTGTTAGAGTAGAAAAAAGTTTCGTTAGTAAGCTCGTCTTGTTTAATTTGAAACAACTCACTAAGTCTAGAACTAGTGGGCTTTTCTGAGTCTGCTAAGGTTGCATACTGCACATAATATTTATCTAACTCTTGTTGCTCAACTTGTTCTACTACATTAAGCAATACTTGTCGTGCGTTAAACGAAAACTGTTCTTCGTTTGTTTCGACAGTATTTTTAATCCAGTAGCCCTGCACAAAGATTATTCCTATTAATGATAGGCTCATTAAGGATATTAAGAGTAAGAATAACTTCTTGTTCATGTGCCCAAAAGTAAGATTTTAACATTTAGATTTTAAACGGTTTAACCAAATGTTAACATAAGCGGAGTTTAAGCATTAGCAATACCTGAGAGCGTTTCGTGAAGTCGCTTAACCTGCGTTTTTGTATCGGCTTTATGTATATTCTCTATAATAAAATCTGCAAGTTTTATTTTCTTTTGGTCATCCCATTGGTTTTGCATGCGAGCTTCTATATCTTCTTTTGCACTATTGTCTCTTTTTTGCAGACGTTTTACTCTTTCTTCTTTGGGAGCTACCACCAAAATATTGTAATCTGTATCTTTATAGCCTCCTTTCTCAAATAAAATAGCAGCCTCGTACAATACATAATTTGCTTGTTGATTTTCTGCCCAAATTTTAAAATGAGTTTTTACACGCGGATGTATTATTTGGTTTAATTTATTTAGTAACGCCTCGTTTGTAAAAACCTGTTTTGCTATCCATTTTCTATTAGGTAAATTCTCTGTATAAGCTTCTTCTCCCAGTAATTCAATAATTTCTTTACGGATTTTAGAAGAGCTTTCCATTAGATTTTTTGCCGCATCATCTGCAATATAAATTGGTACGCCCAAGGCCTCAAAAAAATTGGCTACGGTAGTTTTTCCGCTTCCTATGCCTCCTGTAAGTCCTACTACTATCATTTTTTTATTACAAATTGTATTTTGTTACTGTTTAAACGTGCAGAGGTTACCATATTTGGTTGCTTAACTAATTTTGGAATTAGAAAGTTTTGATTATCGGCCAACTCGCCAAAATCACAAACTACAATAAAATCGTTTTTTCCTATTTTGTCATAATTTTCTAAACTCACTTTAAAAACCACTACTATTTTTTTAGGAAAAATCTTGGTTATTCTATCTTCCGGAGCATTAATTAAAGTAATGGGTACTTCTACCCTACCTTCCGTAAATTTTTCTACAGCTTGAAAATAGTTTACTTCAGAAGTATAAAAAGAGATATCTTTATATTTTTTGATATCTAGTTTTAGCTTTTCATCAATGTCTTTTTTTACGTTTTTCTGACTAAAAACCAAAGTTTTTATTTGCTTTATAGTATCTAATTTATTTTTTGGTCCGCTTATCTTTACGGAATCTGGTGTGATTTTATATTCTTTGTTGGAAGAGTAACCCGGGGCATAATTAATATCTGTCTGTAGTTGAACGGGTACTTTTTTTATTTCTTTTTGTTTAAAAGGAATCTTTTGAATTTTGTTGGTAATTGTAGCTTCCATAAAGTTTATAGAAAGCAAATTATTTGGATCGTTTTCTTGTTCTTCTACATTAAAAACCAAATAAGTATTTTCTACGGGCAAGGTATTAAGATTTACTCGTACCTTGGGTTTAAACATAGAAAACCACGCTAAAACAAAACCGTTGTCACGTACTCGTAAGTTTAAATGACCTTCTTTTTTGGTTACAATTTTATCTTTTGGCGGATTATAAAATTCTACCGGCACTTGAATTGTTTCTTGATAGGTTTTCGAGAACTGTACTAAAACCCAGATAATAAATGAAAATAGTAAAAAGAAGGAAAATGCTTTAAAATTGGTGGTTTTAAAGATTGTTCTGTTTATTTTCTTGAAATTCTTTTTCATTTATTAAAAAAATAGATTAGGAAATGTTTTTTCTGGATTTTTATTTAATATTCTTACTCTGTAAGTAGCTTTTAAAAATCCAAAACCGTAACCGGCAAACATCGTAATTACAGCGCGTAGGCTTAATAAACCAATATAAAAATTTTTACTTTGAATACTTGCCAACAGCATTACTAATATAAAATAAAACAAATAGAGTAAAAAAGGCAAGTACCAATTAAAAAGTATGCTCACCAAAGCTACAAAAAACCCAATTGTAAACACCGCCGGAAACCAAAAACTAATATTTGCGGTTTGTGGGTGCCAACTAGTTAGAATAGGTCTAACTAAACCAAATTTGTAAACCTGTTGATAAAATTTGGGCCAGTCTATTCTACGTTTGTGGTAAACAAAAGCCTCAGGAATAAAACCAACAGAGAAGTTTTGTTTTCTTAAACGCATAACCAATTCTGGGTCTTCTCCCGGATGAATTTTCCCAAAACCATCACTTGCCAGAAATGCTTTTTTAGACAGTCCCATATTAAAGCTTCTAGGCTCAAATTTTTTTACAGCATTTTTTTTTCCTCTTATGCCACCGGTGGTAATAAAGCTTGTCATAGCAAAATTAATAGCTTTTTGAACCGGTGAGAATTGCTTTGCAGCTGCATCTGGACCTCCAAAACAGTGTAAAAAGTTTTGTTTTAAATAACTATCTGCATTGCTTAAATAATTTGGCGGTAAAACCACATCGCTATCTAAAATTATAAAATATTTGGCCTGAGCTCTTTGCATACCGTAATTTCTAGAATCTCCCGGACCAGAATTTTGTTTGAAATAATAGCTAATCTGTAGTTGTTCCTGAAATTTTTCTATTATTTCTTTTGAAGTTATTGTAGAGCCATCTTCTATAATTACCACTTCGTAGTTTAATTTTGTGTTTTGCGCCACAAAACTCTCCAACAATTCTTCAATTTCATTTGGCCTGTTGTAAACTGGTATGATAAAAGAGTACTCCATCTAACGCGCAAAGATAGGCATTCAAAAAAGAAGCTGCCTCAAAAAGTTAGAATCTGTTTTGCCACAATAAACTTAATTATTACAGCTAAGCATTCAGTAAAAAAACCAAAGATTATTGAATACTTTATGATTAATCTATTTTTTGAGACAGCTTTATTGTTAAAAGATATAAGTTACTCTTTTATAAATTTAAGGGTTTTTGTTTTATCTTTTATTCTAATTTTCACTAAATAAATACCGGCTGCCAAATCTTGTACGTTTAACCTAGCTTCTTTAGCACGCATGTTTTTAGTTTTTATTACTCTACCTTTAAGGTCAAATAGTGTAATAGTTTCTATTTTTTCTTCTGCTTTAAAGTTTACAAATTGCTTTGCCGGGTTAGGATACATTGTAAAGTTTGCAAAATTGGTATTTTCTACCCCAATCAATTCTATGGTAAAAGTTTTTGGACCAATTCTCTCGCTTTCTGCATCGCCGCAAATGGCAGTAACGTAAACGTCATAGGCTTGATCTTCCTGTAAGCCAGTTATGCTTACTCCTAGTTCTCCATTGTCGTCTATTAAAGTGGTTCCTTCTGTCTCCGGATCAAATCCGCTAAGGCCATATTCTACTTTCCACTCGTTTGCAGAACCATTTTCTGTCCACGTAACTTGAACACTCGAGTTGGTAAGCTCTTGCACTACAATATCTGAAGGATCTGCACAAATACTGGATGGCATAGTAAAAGTTTCCGGACCTGTCCAATCTGTGGTTTCATTCTCACAAACTGCACGAACGTAAACATCATAAGAACTTGATGGTGTTAGACTGTTTAATGTTTGCGATGGTGTGCCACTATCGTTAACTATTAAATCTCCTTCTGTATCCGGATCAAACCCTATTGTTCCGTAAAGGATTTCCCATTCTGTTGAGTTGCCATTTTCTGTCCAAGTAACTTCTGCCGTTTGCGGATCTTCTATAGCTACAATTATATTAGAGGGTTGTGCACAAGGTTGCGGATTTACTAAGGTGGTGAAACTTACCGGACCAATAGGATCACTTTCTGCATCTGGCGGACAAAATGAACTTACATAAACATCATAAGTAGTGTTTTCTTCTAAATTTATAAGTGTTGTATCTGGAGTTGCATCGTCATCATAAATTACGGTACCGCTTCCTGGCGTAAAGCCTTGTTCGCCATATTCTACATTCCACTCCACGGCATCGCCATTTTCTATCCAAGATACATCAGCAGATTCGTGGGTTACGTTATTAATCATTAAATTGCTTGGTTCTGGACAAGGGTTAACAATACTTTCGTAGGTGATAGTAAACTCTCCTTCAGGATTATCTGTTGTTCCACTTTGGTTTCCTACGTTTAAATAATAAGTTGTGCCTAAAACGCTTTCAAAAGAAACACTTAAGTTTCCGCCTGTGGTTTCTTCTACCGTCTCACATAATAAAACAGAACATTCTCCGGTATAAATACCAAGTGCAGCATTCCAATTAGTATTTTCTTCCAGTGTTATGGTAACTTGGCCACCGTCTCCGATAAAAGTATACCAAACCCCATCGTTCATATCTCCACAGCTAGAATTAATGAAACCATCATTATTGGTTGCATTAGATGCATCTTGGGTATTGGTATAATTAGGACCATAAACCTGAATAGCATTAGAACAAGCATCGTTTGCCGGTAAATTTGTTGTGGTAAAACTAAATTCTGAGCAGCCACTAGCTTGTCCAATATTATTATAAGGCGTTATTTGAACGTAATACGTAGTAGTTTCAACCAATTGCCCTAAACTATAAGAAGTCTCGCCGCTATTTAAAATTACATTTTCTACAACATTGGTTCCTCCAGAAGTTGTCCCTACGTTTAATTCGTAACCAATAACCCCACCACTTGCAGGAGTCCAGCTTATATTACCATCTGTGGAAGCATTAGTCACGCCCTCTGTAGGGTTTATCAAGGTTAGATCGCAATTGGGTGGAGTAGTAACGTCTTGAATAATGGATACATTATCAATATAAATATAAAAATCGCCACTGTTCCAATTGGTTTCAAAGCGCAATTGAAAATCACTTCCTGAGGGAACATCACCTTCAGGAATGGTTAAATTTACATTAGCGCAAGTGTTGGAAGTGGTGTGATTAGAGTCATTTATGGTATGAATGTTTATCCAGTTATTTCCTCCATCTATCGTGTAGGCAATTTTCATATTACCCCATCCTGGCTGTGTTGGTTGATTTGGAAGTCCGGAAGAAATATAGTCTACAATTTTATAATCAAAATTAATCTCTACTATTGTGCCAGTAGATTGATTTTGAAGATTTGGTGTATACAAGTATCCTAAAGTACTATTAGTCCATAGATTATCACGTAAAGAATTTCCTTCGCAAGTAGCTACCGGCGTGCTTGCAAATTCACCATTAGTAGACCAATCTGCTGGTATCGCGTTATTTTCGTTAAAGTTTTCATTTAGATCTATTTGTGCCAGTCCTATAGAAGTAACACAAAAAAATAGAAGAGAGAGAATTGTAGTTTTATACATAACGTTAGTGAATTTGGTTAGATTACAACGAAGTTACGGAAAGCAAGGGCTGCATGAACTTAATAAATTCCAAATAAATGCTAAGAATATTATAACGTTTTGCCATAAAAAAAGACCCGAACGCTATGTCCGGGTCTTTAATTTTGAAAAAGCTATTTAAATCTATTGTTTAACTACTTTAAAAGTTTTTGTTTCGTTACCAATAATTGCTTTTACTAAATAAACTCCAGCTTCTAAGCTGTTCATATCTACTGCAGGACTTGTTGTTTTTGGTGCAGTTTGCATTACTTGCTGCCCTAATAAGTTAAATACTTGAATGCTTTCTACTTGTTTAGAAGATTCTATATTCAACATTCCTCTTGTAGGGTTAGGATAATAATCAAAAGTAACTTGTGTAAAGTTATCTGTTGCTAACACACCTTCTCTTGCTTCAATACAGAAGGTTCCTTGACCTGTACCATAACCATCTGCCTGTACATAATAAATTTCTCCAGGCGTTAAGTTTTCCAGTTGTATAACAGAGCTTAAACTAATTGTCTCGCCACCATCTTCATCACAAGCAATTTCTGTAAGACTTGTCATATCTGTACAATCTCCAACTGTATAAACCGCCAATTGTGTATCGCTTAAATCGTTTGGCTCTATATCTGTAGTTAAGGTTACCTCTCCACTACTTGGTGCTTCAAAAGAAAACCATACAGAATTACTGGCTAAATCACTAGAGAACCAGCAAGAACCTGATGGTTCATTTGCTTCTATAGTAGCGTTAATATTAGTATACGCATCACCACTACAAGTTTGGTCTATAGTTAGCATGATAGCATCACATAAAGCATCATTAGCCGGTGGAACACCAAATGCAACTGGTCCCGTCCAGGTACTACTGTCTGTAGTCGAGCATGTTGCTCTAACATAAGCTTCATATCCAACTCCTTCTACCAATCCGCTAATTGTTTCTCCTAACGCATCTGTATCTACAATAGTAGTTCCTTCTGCTTCCGGATCAAATCCTGCTTCTCCGTAAATAATCTCCCACTCTGTAGCCGAACCGTTTTCTGTCCAAGAAATATCTACAGAATTTGCGGTATAATTATCAAAAGTAATATCTGTTGGAGCAGGACAAGCTGGCTCATAAGCAGAAATCAAGAATTCTCCTTGACCGTCTAAATACCCCCAAGCTCTTACATAAATTGTCTCGCCAACTGTTTGATTGGTTAAATAAAGATAAGAGAATGCTTCACCGGTATTTGCATTATCGTCATTACATTCAATTGCAGTTAAATCTGTACAATCTGTACCTGTGTAAGCTTCTATAGCAGTATCTGCAATATCTGAACTTGTATTAGTATCTTGTTGTGTTTCAATTATTACATTTCCACTAGCAGGAACTTCTACTGTAAACCAAACATCAGAACTACTATTGCTATCAAAAGCTCCGCACTCTGGCGCTGGCATAGTGGTTGAGCCGGTACCTTCTAAGTTTGAGGCCGTTATTGCATTATCGTCAAATACCATACCTACTGTTAATGCTGTTGCATCTACACACTCATCATTATCTGGAGGAGTTGCCAAGGTAGTAAACTGAGCCATTTCAGGGTCTGATATACCGCTAGCACAAAGAGAATAAACATAAACATCATAATCTGTAATTGCCACTAATCCGGTTGCAGCAACTGTTGTTGTACCCGCTGGTACTGCAGTATCTTCAAATACTGGCGTATCTGCTGTTGGATCGTCTCCCGCATTGTAAACTGCTACTTCGTAACCGCTGGTTGCCGATGCTTCTTCTTCCCAAGAAATATCTGCAGAATTGTCTGTAATATTAGTCACTTCTAAATCAAGTGGTGCTTGACAATCTGGCGCTTCTTCAACAACCACATTATCTACTATTAACATAAACATATCTGTAGAATTATTTACCCAAGCCAGGTAAACATCTTCCCCATCATAATCTGATAGATTAAACCTTCTAGTTTTGTAAACATCAGTTTCATCTGCAGGAGGTGAATATTCTTCGGCAATTGAAAATAATACATCGGTAAAATCTGCTGGATCTGTACCCGTAGTAGAAATTCTTAATTCATAACCATCTGGATAATCTGGATCTTGCGCTTTAACTTCATAAACTACTTGGTTATTTGTAGTTAAAGTAATTTGTGGTGAGATAAGCCAATCATTCGAAGTTCCCGGAGGTGTATACCAAGAAGTACTCATTGCAGCCATATCTCCAGCGGGACCGCCAAAGTTACCATCTGGTCCTTCTTTATCTAAAACATTCCATCCATCTGTAATGAAACTAACACCATCTGCGGGCGTGTTCCCGTCCAGATCTAAGGTTGTCCATCCAGTAAGACCATTTGTAAAGTCTTCCTGAAAAATAACTTGCGCACTTAAACTTACCGTAAACAGTAAGCAAAAAACGCTTAAAAAAGTAATTTTTTTCATAATTAAAAGTTTTCGATTAATTGCTAAAGTTAATAATTATTAACACTAAACATACTAAATATTTCATAAAAAAAGGGGAAGCTTTAACAGCTCCCCCAATTATTTATAAAAATAATACGGCTATTATTCTTTAATTAATTTAAAAGTTTTTACCGAATTATTTATTCTAACCTGCATTAAATAGGTACCTGACGCTAAATTAGCAACATCAAATTGTGTATCTAATTGGTTAACTTTCTTACTCATAACTACCTGGCCAAGTAGGTTATAAACTTCTACTTGTGTAATTGTGTTGGTAGCTTCAATAAACAATTGGTTCTTTACCGGATTAGGGTAATAAGAGAATCCTTCAAAGTTTACTGAATCTACACTTAAATTAGTGGTAGTAAATGGTTCTGGTCCGGCCCAATCACTTTCGTCATTTACATCACAAATAGCACGAACATAAACTTCGTAATCTGTATTTGCTGTAAGACCGCTAAGTGAATAGGCTGGATCTCCATCTGCGTCTATAACAGAAGTTCCCTCTGTAAGCGGATCAAATCCTGCTTCTCCGTAAAGAATTTCCCACTCTACGGCGGTACCATTCTCTGTCCAAGTTATATCAGCAGTAAAATCACCGATATTACTTATTGCAACATCTGTTGGTGCTGGACAAGTTACGGTAGATTGTAGTACATTTAATGTATAGTCTTCTGCCTGACCAAAAGTGGAACCGGCATCACAACTATCATTTGGGAAACTGCCATCAAATGAATAACGTTTAATTACGCGCATTCTTGTATTACCTAAAGTAGCTCCAGCAGGAACAGTAATATCTGCAACTAATTGGACACCATCTACACCACTAGAGTTTTCAATAGTACCTAGGTCGTAGCGTTCTCCATCATCGTCCATACTTCCATTTTGGTTCCAATCTGCAAACAAGGTAATGGTGTTAACATAATCACCACCGGTGTAAGCTTCTATTGTAACAGTATAGGTTTCTCCTTGTTCTACATTTCCTACCATATCTAAAAAGTATTCGTGAGCAGGGCTATCTGTAGCTTCCGATGAAGTATTAGAGATATCTGATAATTCTACGTAAGTAATTGGTTCTACATTAGGGAATTCTACTTCACAATATATATCTGCTGTAGTAGCACTTACCGGCCCAGCGGTAGCACTATCTGCGCTGGAACAATTTGCCGTTACATAGAAATCATACTCTGTCAAACTATCCAATCCTGTTATGGTTATTCCAGGTGTTCCAGTTGCTACTTCTGTAGTCCCAGAACCTAGTGAAAATCCTACAGGACCGTACTCAACTGTCCATTGGGTTTCATCCCCAATAGTTGTCCATTCTACATCTGCACTATTTTCTGTAAGATTTGTTACAGCTAAGTTTTCTGGCGCAAAACAATCTACATCTGCCAAAGTACATTCTCCAGTAATACTAAACACACCATCAGCATCCGCGCTTTCTACCCAGCTTGTGGTATTTTCATTATTAAAAACCATATTATTACCAATAGCGTCTACGGTTGTAGTTTCCCATGCCAATTGTGTACCTGCACTAGTAGGAACACCACTAAGTTCTACCCAATAAGTAGTACCGCTAGCATTACCGTCTCCAGCAAAATCAATAGGAGTTGAGAAATCTAGTACTACTTCGTGTACATCATAGCCAAAAGCAGTTCCTATTATTGCTTGAGAATTTGGCACAACATCTTCAATGGTTTGAATTTCAGTTCCTGGAACTCCATCATTATCTTCATAGAAAATAATATCCATCGTATCTATACCACCTTGCGATAATATATTAACAGTTATATTATCTACGCTAAATATAGTGGTATTAGCGCTAACAATAAAGTCGTTAGCTACCATTTGGGTACCGGCTTCTTCCATAAACGACCCATCTTCAAAACCATTGCTTACTTGTGTTTGACCACAATCCTCGGTAGTTCCACCACTGGCTACAGTAGTTGTAAAGGTTTCTGGTCCAGCCCAATCACTTTCGTCGTCTGCTGCACAAATTGCACGTACATAAACGTCATAATTGGTATCTGGTGTCAAACCTGTAAGGCTTTCTCCTAACGCATCAGTATCTGAAATCGAAATTCCTTCGGTAAGCGGATCAAATCCTGCTTCTCCGTAAAGAATCTCCCATTCTGTTGCAGAACCGTTTTCTGTCCAAGAAATATCTGCAGAAGTATCTGTAATAGTACTTACTACAATATCTGTTGGAGCAGCGCAAGGTTCAACAAAAGCTTCAAAAACAAAGTCGTCTGCATATAACTCAAATTCATTTGTTCCTGTTGCGCGGATAGCGATATAAATTGTTTGACCAGCATAGCTAGAAAGATCAAACTCTTTCTTAGTCCAAACGTCCGCAGCTTCTTCTTCTGCTTGTAAAACCACGTCAAAGGAAGCGGCTTGAGTATCTGTAGTTGATAATAAAACTTCATAAGGTTCTAAATAAGAAGAACTTCTAGATTTAATCCAAAAAGAGAATAAATCGTTAACTCCAGAAACTATTTCTATCTGTGGTGTAATTAAATAGTCATCGTGTGCCACAGAGCCAAAAGAAATAGAAGCTGCATTAGTTCCACTATGAGCGTCTCCGGTTATATCGGAAGAATTTTCCCATCCATTAGTATCTCCTAGATTGATTATTGACCAACAAGTTGGTAAATTGGTAGAACTCTCAAAATCTTGCGTATAAGCGGTGTTTATAACCTCACACTCTGTTGCAAAACTTTCCGGTCCTATCCATTCGCTCTCATCGCCTGGAGCACAAACAGAACGTATATATATATCGTAAAGTGTGCTAGGACTTAAACCTGTTAAAGTTTCTCCTAAAGTACCATCATCGTCAGACACACTGGTTCCTTCTGTGATAGGATCAAAACCAGCTTCTCCATAAAGAATTTCCCATTCTGTTGCAGAACCATTTTCTGTCCAACTTATATCTACAGTAGTTGTAGTAATAGCATCAAATACAATATCTGATGGTGCTGCACAAGTTGGCGGAACCCTTACTTTAAAGTCATCTACGAAGAAATCATAATCTTCTGAATCGTTAACTGTTCCATCGGTAGCCCAGAAAGCAAATTTTACAGTACCAGAATAGGCACTTAAATCTACTATTTCTTCTTGACCGGTGGCCGAAGGAGTGTTAGAAGCATCATAAGTCAATAAGTTAGACCAAGTTGCTCCATCATCTTCTGATATAAGCAATTGAACCTCATCGTCTGATCCCATATCGGAAGGGGCTGAACTTGAATAATTAGTAACAGCGGTTGTATAAGCCAATTCATATGTACCTCCAGATAAATCGAAAGATGGTGAAATTAACCATTCTTCTCTTCCTGTAGTAAACAAATTAATTGTTGCTGCATCATTAGAACCTGTATTCAAAAATTCATCAGAGAACCAAGCTCCGGTTCCAAAATCTGATGGACCATCTGTTGGAATACCACTACCTGCTTCTTCCCAACAATCTGGTAAGAATGTAGTGAAATCTTCTAAGTAATCTGGCACGTATACTGCACATTCGGTTTCAAAAGCGATTGGACCTGTCCACTCACTTTCATCACCAGGCGCACAAATTGCACGAACGTATACGTCGTATTCTGTAGCGCTTGACAACCCATTCAAAGTTATACCTAAAGTGCCGTCATCATCCATAACGTTGGTTCCTTCTGTGGCAGGATCAAAACCAGCTTCTCCATAAAGAATTTCCCATTCTGTTGCAGAACCATTTTCTGTCCAACTTATATCTACAGTAGTTGCAGTAATAGCATCAAATACAATTTCTGATGGTGCTGCACAAGTTGGCGGAACCCTTACTTTAAAATCATCTACAAAGAAATCATAATCTTCTGAATCGTTAACTGTTCCATCGGTAGCCCAGAAAGCAAATTTTACAGTACCAGAATAGGCACTTAAATCTACTATTTCTTCTTGACCGGTAGCGGAAGGAGTGTTAGAAGCATCATAAGTCAATAAGTTAGACCAAGTTGCTCCATCGTCTTCTGATATAAGCAGTTGAACCTCATCGTCTGATCCCATATCGGAAGGGGCTGAACTTGAATAATTAGTAACAGCGGTTGTATAAGCCAATTCATATGTACCTCCAGATAAATCGAAAGATGGTGAAATTAACCATTCTTCTCTTCCTGTTGTATACAAATTAATTGCAGCAGCATCGTTTGAGCCAGTATTTAAAAACTCTTCAGAAAACCATGCCCCGGTTCCAAAATCTGATGGGCCATCTGTTGGTATACCACTACCTGCTTCTTCCCAACAATCTGGTAAGAATGTAGTGAAATCTTCTAAGTAATCTGGCACGTATACTGCACATTCGGTTTCAAAAGCAATTGGACCTGTCCCCTCACTTTCATCACCAGGCGCACAAATTGCACGAACGTATACGTCGTATTCTGTAGCGCTTGACAACCCATTTAAAGTTATACCTAAAGTGCCGTCATCATCCATAACGCTGGTTCCTTCTGTGGCAGGATCAAAACCAGCTTCTCCATAAAGGATTTCCCATTCTGTTGCAGAACCATTTTCTGTCCACATAAGGTCTGCTGAAGTATCTGTTATATTACTTACGGCCAAACTTGATGGACTAAAACAAGAAGGTGCCTCCTTAACGCTTACATCATCTATAGCGATATCATTTTCATAATTATCACCAATTACGGTATCTACAATAAACCTAACTTGAATAGGCCCTGTGATGGTTAAGCCTTCTAGTGATATACCAACTTTTTCCCAAGCATCTACATCGCCATTATCATCCATATACACTTCATTCCAAGCTGCGCCATCCCAAACTTCTAAGGTTATTTTATTAGAATCGCCATCATTTGCAAAATGATAAACATAAAATTCTAGATATGGTGTTGTTAAAGCAGAAACGTCTATAAAAGGCGTTGCCAAAGTAGCGTCTGGCGTGGTAGTAGTGGTTGATGCATCTACGAAAGCTAAATAACCGCTCCCGGTTGTATGATCTGCATAATCGTTACCAAAAGTGGGTTCTGTATCAAACTCCCAAATTTTAGAGGTAGAACTCGTATTACTCCAGCAATCTGGTGTTGCATCCATAGAGGTTTCAAAATCTTCTGTGAAAGGTGCGGTAAAAATAGCACACTCTGTCTCAAAAGTTATCGGACCTACCCATTCACTTTCGTTTCCAGGTGCGCATACTGCACGTACATAAACATCGTATTCTGTAGCCTCCATCAATCCGCTTAAAGTCTCTCCTAAAGTGCCATCGTCATCTGTTACACTAGTACCTTCTGTTACCGGATCAAAGCCAGTTTCCCCGTAAAGGATTTCCCATTCGGTTTCGGAACCGTTAGCTGTCCAAGAAATATTAGCAGAATCTGCGGTTATATTATCTATTACAATATCTGATGGTGCTAAACAAGATGGCGGAACCCTTACTTTAAAATCATCTACAAAAAAATCGTAGTCTTCTGTATCGTCAACTGTACCATCTGTTGCCCAAAATGCAAGTTTTACAGTACCAGAATATGCACTTAAATCTACTATTTCTTCTTGGCCAGTAGCCGAAGGAGTATTAGAAGCATCATAAGTCATTAAATTAGACCAAGTTACCCCATTATCTTCTGATATAAGCAATTGTACTTCATCGTCTGATCCCATATCGGAAGGAGCTGAACTTGAGTAATTCGTAACGGCAGTTTTGTACACTAATTCATACGAATCAGCAGATAAATCAAAGGATGGAGAGATTAACCACTCTTCTCTGCCTGTTGTGTATAAGTTTATTGTAGCAGCATTGTTTGAGCCAGTATTTAGAAACTCATCAGAGAACCAGGCCCCGGTTCCCAAATCTGACGGCCCGTCTGCCGGTAAACCACTACCTGCTTCTCTCCAGCAATCTGGTAAAAAGTTAGCAAAATCTTCTGAATAATCTGGTACATATACAGCACAATCTGTTTGGAACTCTACTGGACCAGTCCAGTCACTTAAATCTCCCGAACCACAATTTGCACGCACATAAACATCATAAGTTGTATCAACATTTAACCC
The DNA here is from genome assembly GCF_006546625.1 of Haloflavibacter putidus. Taxonomy (GTDB): domain Bacteria; phylum Bacteroidota; class Bacteroidia; order Flavobacteriales; family Flavobacteriaceae; genus Mesonia; species Mesonia putida. The sequence continues at coordinate 103,449 of NZ_VIAR01000004.1, read as the reverse complement.
GCTTAAAGTTTCCCCTAAAGTACCATCATTATCCGTAACGCTCGTACCCTCGGTAGTCGGATCAAATCCTTCTTCTCCGTAAAGAATTTCCCACTCTGTGGCAGAACCATTTTCCGTCCAAGAAATATCGGCAGAAGATGAGGTTACATTATTTACCACAACATCTGTAATTTTAGGACAAGTTACCTCTTCGATATTTAAATCGTATGTTGTCGATTGCGGCGCAGCCCAAGTTGAAATCACAATAAAATAGGTGGTTCCTCCAGTTAGCATCACCCCTTCTAAAAAACGATCGTTCGAATTCGAATTCCCTTCAAAAGCTACACAATTGGGAGAGCTATCTAAACAAGCATCTAATACATGTATTGCAGACCAACTAGAGCCAAGATTTGTTAAAGAGAAATTAACTATTATGTCTGCTGCAGGGGTATATGCATAGATTACATCATCTCCATTTAAATAATAAGCCGTACAGGGACTGTCGCCATTATCATAATTGTTACCATAATTGGCTGTATCGTCTGAAGTGGTATAAGGCAAACCAGTAATAGCAATAGGGTTTGCACAAGTTTCTCCCGACGAAGATAGATTTGGCGTATAACTGCCAAGAGGAACAATTGTGCTTAAAGCTGCTTCGCCATTACAAGTACCTTGACCGTCTAAAGCATCCAATGCACCGATTGTCCAATTAATCGCATCAAAAACACCCGCATTAGCAGTTGCACCATCGTTACGATAATAATAAGTGTCTGTGTGTTCCCAGTCTGTACCGGAACCATCTACACCGTCTTCTCCAAAACGGTCTATCACAACGTCTGAAGCATCTACAAGTTGGAAAGCATCGTCACCATTACTAGAGATTCCGCCATTTTCTATGACGTTATCATTGGTAGAGTTGATTGAAAATTCTGCATCCAATGTTGCTTCATCGTTAGTGAGGTAAGCAAACTCATCTGTTAAACTTCCTAAGGAAGAAAGATCTAAATTGGTGGTAAATCCGCCACCATTTGATTGTCGTACTAGATTCCAACCTGTAAAATCAACGGTACCGTTGACATAGATTTCGACGGTTCTACCATCGGCACCCGAACAGGGGGAATCTACATAGCCTGTTATAATAGCATCCTGTGCGTGACCAAAGGTCCAGAACATAAACGCCATTAGAAGCATAGTAATTCTTTTCATAAATAGTTAAAATTTTAGTTAAACGAATGCTAAAAATAAGAAATATAAACCAAATAAGCGTTAAAAATAAGAACTATTATAACCAAAAAACCGCCCTAAGGCGGTTTCTATTAAATAATTTATAAAATATACCTACTATGAATCTTCTTCTTTCATAAAAGTATCCATAACTTGTTGACTTACTCCCATATTGGAAAATCCGCCATCATTATATAAATTTTGCAACGTAACTTTTTTGGTTAAATCTGAAAATAAGGTTAAGGTATAGTCAGCACATTCATCTGCGGTAGCATTCCCCAAAGGAGACATTTTATCTGCGTAAGCGATAAAGCCATCAAAACCTTTTACACCCTGCCCAGCAGTTGTAGGAGTTGGCGATTGAGAAATGGTGTTTACACGTACTTTCTTTTCACTACCAAAGAAATACCCGAAACTTCTGGCTATAGACTCTAAATAAGCTTTATTATCTGCCATATCGTTATAATCTGGAAATACGCGTTGCGCTGCCATATAAGTAAGTGCTACTATGCTTCCCCACTCGTTCATTGCATCTTTTTTATAGAGCGTTTGCATCGTTTTATGGAAAGATACTGCCGAAATATCCCAGCCTTTGGTGGTAAAATCGTAATTCATGTCTGTATAATGGTTTCCTTTTCTAACGTTTACAGACATGCCAATAGAATGCAATACGAAATCTAATTTACCGCCTAAAACTTCTGTGGCTTTTTCTACCAAATTTTCTAAGTCTTCTATTTTGGTAGCATCTGCCGGTATTAATTCTGCTCCTGTTTTCTCTGCCAATTCTTTTATCTTTCCCATTCGTAAAGCTATGGGGGCATTGGTTAGAACAAAGCTACCGCCTTCTTCGTGTACTTTTTCAGCAACTTTCCAAGCGATGGAGTTCTCGTCTAAAGCTCCAAAAATAATTCCTTTTTTTCCTTTTAGTAGGTTATAAGCCATAGTAAAATCTTTTATTAATTTAAGGTGTAAATATAGTAAATACTTGTTTAGTTTAACAAAGCTTTTGCGTGAGCTACTGCCGAAGCAGGTTTTTCTTTTCCGCCTAACATTTCTGCCAATTCATTAATACGGCTTTCTTGGTTTAAATTTACAATATTGGTTACCGTAGTATTTTGCTTTGTTTCTTTAAAAACTTTTAATTGTTGTTGACCTTTGGCAGCAATTTGCGGCAAATGTGTAATTGCCACAACCTGTAAATTCTCTCCCATAGTGCGCATAATATCACCCATTTTCTGCGCAATATCTCCAGAAACCCCCGTGTCTATCTCGTCAAAAATTAAGGTTGGCAAGCTGCTGTACTTGGCCAAAATACTCTTTATTGCTAAAGTTATTCTAGACAACTCTCCGCCAGAAGCTGCTTTTTTTAGTTCTGCATACTTACCGCCTTTATTAGCCGCAAGTTGCCATTGCATAGTATCGGCGCCATTTTTACCAAGTTTTTCTGTAAATTCTATTATAATTTTTAAGCGTGCATCGGGCATACCTACTTGTGCTAAAATGTTTTCTACTTGCTGAATAAAAGTTTTGGTTTGCTGCTGTCTTTTTTGGTGAAGTTCTTTTGCCAAGCCCAAAGCTTCTTGTTTGGCTCGGACAATTTCTTTTTGCAATTCTTCTACAACCGCATCTGAGTTTTCACTTGCATCTATTTTTTCTTCCAGCTCCTTTTGCAAATCCAACAACTCCTTTTCGGAAGTAATTCCGTGTTTCTTTTGTAGTGCATAAAGTTTTCGCAATTTTTCATTTACTTGCTCCAAACTTGCCGGATCTGCTTCTACGTTTTCTTGCTGGTTGGCAATTTCCATCGTTAGATCTTCTAATTCTAGCAACACGCTTTGCAAACGCTCTTTAAAATTTTTATACGTATCTCCAAAATTTTCAATACTGCCCAAACGCTGGTTAACTTCTTTTAAAACTTCCGTAACGCCCACATCATCCTGCTCTAACAAATGTGCGGCAGCCATTAAATTTTCTTTTAGAGCTTCTACATTACTCAACTCGTTTTGTTGTTGCTCCAATTCTTCTTGCATACCTTCTGCTAACTCTGCTTCTTGCAACTCACGCATTAAATACAAATTATAATCGTATGTAGCGGCAGCTTGTTGTTGCTCTAATTGATGTTTTTTTAAACGGTGTTGTAGATTCTCATAATTCTGTAAAGCTTCTTTATAAGTAGCTAAAAGTGATTGATTATTGGCCAGACTGTCTATAATGCGATATTGGTAATTAGCATCGCCTACAAACAAAGTTTCATGCTGACTGTGAATATCTACCAAGTTTTGCCCTAATCTGGTTAAAACTTGCAACTTTACGGGAGTATCGTTTATAAAAGCACGCGATTTGCCCGAAGGTAAAATTTCGCGCCTAATTATACTTTGCTTGTCGTAATCTAAATCTTGTTTTGCAAAAAAACCTTCTAATTTATAATCGGCTATGGTAAAAATGCCTTCTATAATGCATTTTTTTTCAGAATTTCGAATGGCGTTTAAATCTGCACGTTTACCTAATAACAAAGAGAGAGCTCCTAACAGAATAGATTTTCCGGCGCCGGTCTCGCCCGTGATTGTTGTAAATTTATCTTGCAGAGAAAGCTGTACATCTTCTATTAATGCAAAATTCTTTATGGAAAGTGAAGTGAGCAAATCGGTTTAATTTTTCCGTAAAGATAAAACGAAATTTATTGCTGCCACCAAAATAATTAATACTTTATAGAAGACCAGTTTTTGCTATATAAAGGCGCAATTCTGTTTAAAGTTTCTACAACTTCTGTTATAGGAACGGAAGGTCCGCCGCTAAAAATCTTTTCTATCTCGTCTGCTTTAGCATCAAAAAACGTACGAATAAGTAAAGAATTTGGTCGTGTATTATTTACTTGTTTTAAAGCCAAGATAGCCTCTGCTATTTTTTGTTTACCTTCTTCTACATCTTCGTGCATTTTGTCTAAACCTAATCTATGATAGGTATACAAAGCATCTCTGTAACCGGTAAAATTGTTGGAAAGTAAATCGCTATTTAAACGAAACCTGCTTTTGTTGTTTCCGCCGGCACGCCAACCTTCATAATTGCTTTGCTGGGCGGTATTTACTATTTGTCGTGCTTCTTCATAATAAGCTTGGCCGCCTTGTAACTCAAAAGTATCTGCATCTAAGCCTAAAATGGTGTAAATATAAAAGCTAATGCCAGAAACCAAATTAGAATTGAAGGTATTAGGACTATAATCTAAATTTTGATATTCGGTGTACTCAAAATCAAAATCGTTGTCTTTAAAATTAAACACCGGCGTAGTAGCAACAGAACCAAAAATTGGTCGCGAAGACTGTATTTGCAATGTAGCCTTAAAGTTATTAGAATCGTAAGAGGTGATGTTAATAAAAATATTGCAGTTTATCTTTTCGTGCTCTTGTAGATTTAACTTTGTCCACGTGTTTTCTGACACAAACTCTTGCAAGGCAGATTCTAGCGTGTTAAAAATAGACAGTTTTGTACGCCCGGTTTGTTCTGCATTTACTTTTACGCTACAATTTACCTCTTGTGCTTGGCTACTAAAACCAACAACAAAACTTAACAGGAGAACAAAAATATATCTACGCATTTCTTCACGGAATTAAGACAGGCGTTCTATAACCTGCAGAATAATGTCTTTTGCAACTTCTTGTTTTGGTTTTAACGCAAAATCAAGGCTGTTTGTTTTACTAATAATTTTTATTTTGTTGGTATCTTCTTTAAAACCAGCTCCTTTATCGCGCAAACTGTTTAAAACAATAAAATCTAAATTTTTCTTGTCCAATTTGGCAGTAGCGTTTTCTACTTCGTTTTCGGTTTCTAGGGCAAAGCCTACCAATAACTGCTTTTTTTTGCGTTTACCCATCGCCAGCAAAATATCTTCTGTTTTTTCCAATTCCAGCGAAAGCGTCTTCTCTGACTTTTTTATTTTTTGATCTGCCGCTTTTACCGGTCTATAATCCGAAACCGCCGCTGCAGCAATAGCAACATCTACCTCATCAAAATAGCTTTCTGTTGCTTGCAACATTTCTGCGGTAGAAGTTACATTTATTTGCTTTACGGAAGAAGATTTTGCGGTTAATGCCGTAGGGCCGGAAATTAAAAAAACCGTAGCGCCCAATTTTGCAGCTTCTTCAGCCAAAGCAAACCCCATTTTGCCGCTAGAATGGTTGCCTATAAATCGCACCGGATCTATAGCTTCGTATGTTGGTCCGGCGGTAATCAAGAATTTTTTATTGTAAAGCGGTAAATTTTTCTTTACGGAATTGCTTATTGCTTTTACAATGGTTTCAGGCTCTGCCATTCTTCCTTTTCCGGATAAACCGCTGGCAAGTTCGCCGCTTTCTGCGGGAATTATATGGTTGCCAAATTCTTGTAATTTCTTAAGACTTTCTTTGGTGCTGGGGTGTTGGTACATATCCAAATCCATCGCCGGCGCAAAATACACCGGACATTTAGCAGACAAATAAGTAGCCAGCAAAAAGTTATCGCACTGGCCGTTGGCCATTTTAGATAACGTATTGGCCGTAGCGGGCGCAATAAGCATAATATCTGCCCAAAGACCTAAATCTACATGATTGTTCCAAACTTCGCCTTCTTCTTCCGTAAAGCTGCTTATAACCGGGTTTTTAGAAAGTGTAGAAAGCGTTAAAGGAGTAACGAACTCTTTGGCCTGCGGTGTCATAACCACTTTTACGTTGGCACCGGCTTTTATAAAAAGTCGTACCAAAAAAGAAGTTTTATAAGCGGCAATACCGGCGGTAATGCCCAAAAGTATATTTTTACCGCTTAAGACTTCCATAAAAATTACTCTTCTGTAGTTGTGTTGGTATTTCTGTAATAAATTTTACCTTCTAACCATTCTTCTACGGCTAAAGCTTGTGGTTTTGGCAAACGCTCGTAAAATTTAGAAACTTCTATTTGCTCTTTATTTTCGAAAATTTCGTCTAAGCTATCGTTATAGGTAGCAAATTCGTCTAACTTTTCTAAAAGCTCTTTTTTAATTTCGGTATTGATTTGCGTTGCTCTTTTTGCAATAATCGAAATAGCTTCATAAATATTATCGGTTGGGGCATCTACTCTATTTTTATCTATAGTGGTAGTGGTAACCGGAGCAGTTGTGTTCTTTAAATCTGTACTCATAATTTAACTTTTTTGAAAGTTTTCTAAACGGGTTTCAATATCTTCTGAAGTAGACCTTACCTCTTCATTAAATTCGCCTTCAGGATAAAATTTTATATAATCTTGGTAATAATCTTTTGCGGTATTTAAACGTTCTTGCACCAAATACTGGTAACTGTTTATTGCCAAAAGATAGGCCGCATCCATCTTATAATAATAGGCTTTTTCTATATATTTAGAGCCGGGATAATTTTCTATAAAATTCTCCATCGCAGCCATACTGGCTTTATAATCTTCTAAATGGTAATACTGCCTTGCAATTAAAAAAGCTTTTTTCTCTAGTTTCTCCTGCAATTCGCGTACCAACTCATTAGCTTCGCCTATATATTCACCATCTGGATATTGCGATATATAAGTTTGTAATTTTGATATACCGGTATGCGTTTCTTTTTGGTCTAAACTATAACGCGGTGAAATGTAATAATAACTCTTAGCAGATTTAAACAAAGCTTCTTCTGCTTTTTCGCTTTGGGCGTGAGCTTTTGTAAAACGTTCAAATTGGTAACCGGAATCAAAATAAGATTCTAAGCGATAAAATAAATCTGCGTAAATAAACCTTATTTTTTCCCCTTGTGGCTTACCACTATACTGTGGCAAAATTTGCTCTACCAACCGTAAGGATTTTTTGTATTTACTGTTCTTATCTTCTGCTTTGCCTTCTTCGTAAAGCTTAGCAGCCATCTCGTATTTTGCTTTAATATCGTCGTTTTTCAACACCTTTTGGTATTGACTACAACTTGTTAAAAGCACACCGGTTAAGGCTAAAAAAATTATCTTTTTAATCATATACACAAATATCTTGCAAAAGTAGGGTATTAAATCGTATTTAAAAAACGAAAAAGAAATTTTGGTTTTTTCTTGACTTGCTTAGGTTTATTTAAACTTGTTGCTCTTTGCAAAAAGTAGAAATTACTTTGCTTAACGCATGGCTGGCTTCTACCAAAGGTAATCGTACACAATTTTCTGCCAAACCTAAGTCTTTAAAAACCGCTTTTATACCAGCCGGGTTTCCTTCTGCAAAAACCATATCTATTACCGGGGCTAATTGGTAATGAATTGCAAAAGCTTCGTCTACTTTTCTTTCTAAGCCTAAACGTAACATTTTAGAAAATTCTTTTGGAAAACCTTGCGCCACAACAGATATTACTCCTGCCCCACCGGCCAAAACCATTGGTAAAGCAAGCATATCTTCGCCAGAAATTACCAAGAAATCTTTTGGGGTTTGGGCTATCATTTTCATAGCTTGATCCATACTGCCGGCGGCTTCTTTTATACCAATAATATTTTTATGTTCGGCCAAACGTGCTACGGTTTCGGGTAGCATGTTAGAAGCTGTTCTGCCGGGAACATTATATAAAATTATTGGTAAAGGTGCAGCATTTGAAACTTCCGTAAAGTGTCTAAAAATACCTTCTTGCGAAGGTTTGTTATAATAAGGAGAAACCGATAAAATAGCGTCAAAACCTTTTACACTTTCGGTTTTTAAGCGTTCTATCACAGCCTGGGTATTGTTGCCGCCAATACCAAGTACCAAAGGCAACTTCCCGTTTACTTGGGTAACAATAAATTGTTTTACTTTTTCTCGTTCTTCGTTGGTTAAAACTGCATATTCTCCTGTGGTACCTAAAACTACCAAATAATCTACACCGTTTTCTAACTGAAATTGCACTACTCTTTTTAAAGCTTCAAAATCTACGCTTTTATCTTCTTTGAAAGGCGTGATTAATGCTACACCGGTACCGGTAAATTTTTTCATAATTACTGATTTATAATCGATAAATATTTTTTTACTTCTTGCGCAAAAAGCTTTGTGTTTTTAGGGTCTGTGGCTATGCTTAAATCGTTTAAGCCTGTACATTCTAATTCAAAACCAACTTTTAATTTTGCGTTTACCAAAGCGCTAAGCAATAATAAGGCTTCTGGCGGCTTTACAAAATAATTTATCAATAAGTCAAAATTTTGTTGCTCAAAGCTCTTTGCCGTTCCCTCTTTTTTAAATTTTCCGTAAAGGTTTAAAGCTTTTTTAGAAAACCATTTTTCTGTATCTGCCGTAACATCGCTTTCTTTAGAAACGTAAAACAAGACTTCAAATTGTGTATTATTTTCTGCCAATTCTTTTTGCAATATTGTATAAGCTTTACAATCTGGCATTGCTTGCGTATCTATTAAAATACCAACTTTTTTTAACGAGCTAATAGAACCCGCTTGGTGTTTTTTTATAGCAGTATTTAAACGTGTTTGATAATTATATAATCGCAAGAGGTGTGTTATTTTTTTGCAGAAAGATAAGTAGTATAAAGCAATTACAACAGGCTTTGCTGCAACTGCTTTATACCATCTTGTTTATTAATAAATTAAGCCATTAATTTAACCAGGCTTTTCTAAGTTGCACCCGTTTGTCTGTTGCGGGCAAATCCATTTCTTTTAAGCTGGTTTTTATAGCTGTTGGCTTTTTGGCTTTCGCCGAAAGTTCTATTTCTTCGCCATCGCGTTCTACCACCATTGTAATCGTATCGTCTTTTGTCCAGCCTTGCGAACTTACAATTAAGCCGTAAACGTTATCTATGCCGTACTTTTTGCCGTTAATGGTTTTAATAATATCGTTTGGTTCTACGCCTAAATCATTTAAAAAAGAATTATACGCAATGCCTTCTCTAAAATACAATTCGTTTGTTTCTGGTTTGCCATCTATATAAGGTACTTGTCCTTTTAAGAAATAACTGGTATTTATAGTAGTTTCTGCTTTTTCTACACCAACTTTAGCAAAAAACTCATCGTACGGAATTGGCGTACTACCGATAACATATTTGTCAAAATAAGTCTGAATTTCAGGATAAGTCATCTCTACAATTGTCGGAATTAACTCATTATCTTCAAATGGTTTGTTTTGCCCGTATTTGTTGCTCAATTTCTTCATTAAATCTAAAATTCCCATCTCACCATTACTCAATTCGCGCAAGCGTATATCTAAGGTCATCCCTATTAAAGCACCTTTCATATATACGTTATAATAGCTGTCTTTATACTTGTCTTTTAAAACGTTTTTGCTCAATTCCGTAAAGGGCATTGTATCGTCAAAACTTTGCGCAGTCGCTATTTTTTCAGACATACGCTCGTAAAAAGCTTGGTTATCTATCAAGTCTTGTTTTACCTGAAAAAGATTCGCAAAATATTCGGTTACACCTTCGTACATCCAAAGATGTTGCGACATTTTTGGATTGTTATAATCAAAATAATGTACTTCTTTAGAGTGAACGCTCAACGGTGTGATAATATGAAAAAATTCGTGCGAAACTACATCTGTCATCGTTTCGTTTAAAGTTTCTAACGGCATAGTTTCCGGTAAGACAACGCTGGTAGAGGTATGGTGTTCTAAGGCACCAAAACCACGCGCATCTAATTCTTGCATATCTGCCAAATACAGCAAAATAACATATTTATCTGTACTATTTACATCGCCTAAAAAGTCTTTTTGAGCTTGTAAAACCTTTTGCATATTAGGCTTTAGATCTTCTGCAGTATAGGCGTTATTAGGAGAATATACTTGCAGCTCAACTTCCATCCCATCCAAATTAAAAGTCACCATATCGCTATCTGCATACATAATAGGATTGTCTGTAATCTCAAAATAACGCTTTGCGCGGAATACATCTAAACCTGTGTTGCTCTGACTTTCGGGCGTAGAAAATTTTTGTAACGAAGTTCCAGCAGTTAAATTAGTTGGATGTTTTATGCTAAGTTGGTACGCATTTTCTGAAAGTCCTTCAAAATAACCCACAAACCCGTGTAAATTCAACATAAAATTTTCGTCTTTTTCTATGTTTGTCCCTGCCGGGGAAAAAACTCCTTCCTCGCCTTCTACATCAAAGGAATCGTTTACCCAATAAGTAACTTTATCTAAATTTCCTGCTTGGTCTATCTGCCAGCTATTGTGGTTTAGTCGGGTAACATTCATTTGGTTGCCGTCATAATCGTAGGCTTGCAGGTTTTCCATAAATTTTCCGTAATTATCTGTAGAATAAGTTCCGGGTACGGTTTTCGGGATATAAAAAGTGGTGGTAGTTGTGGTAAATTTTCCGGGGTCTAAACTTACTATTACTTTATCGTCTTGCACATTTACCAAATCTATATTGGTCATTACCGTGCTATCTTCAGCAGTTTGTTGTGTAGCCTTACAGCCAATCATAGTTATTGCCAAAACAAGGCCATAAAATATTTTTCTCATACAAAGATTTTTTACGTGTTACTTGTAAGACTGCAAAAAACCGAAATTGTTACATTGGATGCAACAATTTTTAACGGAGTTTTTAAAACGAAGCTATAAATAGGTAATTCTAATTATCTTTGCAGCATAATTTTTTATAAAAATATGAAACGCACACTTTTTGTTATTTTCAGTGTAACGCTTTTACTCATCAATTCGTGCAAAGAAGAAAAAGAAGAACTGGAAGTATCTAAAATAGAAGGAAAGCAACTGCGCATAGAAGCTTCTATTAAAGAAAACGACTCTATAAAAAACTTTATCGAGCCTTATAAAAACCGTATTGAAGAAGAAATGAACACGGTTTTGTCTTACACGCCAACAACGCTTTCTAAAGAAGACGGAAAATATAATACCGCAATTGGTAATATGATGGCAGATGCCGTTTTAGAAATGGCTAACCCAATTTTTAAAAAACGTACAGGCAATACGATAGATGGCGTTTTACTGAATCACGGCGGGATTCGTTCTATAATTAGCAAAGGAGATATTACCACCAAAACCGGTTTTAATATTATGCCGTTTGAAAACGAAGCAGTTATAATTGGTTTAAAAGGCACGCAAGTTCAAAAAATGTTTGTTTATCTGGCCAAAAATCAAATTGCGCACCCAATTGCCGGGATGCAGCTTACTTTAGATAAAAACGGTGCTATAAAATCTGCCAGTATTCAAGGAAAAAAAATTGAACCCGACACAACCTACTACATTGCTACCAACGATTATTTGATGGAAGGCGGCGACCGAATGTATTTCTTTGGCAAACGTGAAAGTCAGACTTATTTAGACTATAAATTACGCAATATTTTTATTGACTATTTTAAAAAACACGATACCATAAATCCGGTGCGCGACCAACGTTTTATTCAAGAATAAGCTATGAAAAGAAGAGATTTTATACAGAAAACAGCTGCTGCGGGTTTGTTAACCGGTTTGGGCGGTACTGCGCTTTTAAACAGTAGTTTTATAGCCAATAGTAAAAAACACATTACTATTTTGCACACCAACGATGTGCACAGCCATATCGAGCCTTTTTCTAAATCTAACGCAGATTATCCGGGCGTTGGTGGCGTGGCAAAACGTTATACGCTTATAGAAAAAATCCGTAAAGAAAACCCTGATACTTTACTTTTAGATGCCGGCGATATTTTTCAGGGAACACCGTTTTTTAATTTCTACGGAGGCGAATTGGAGTTTAAATTAATGAGCAAACTTGGTTACGATGCCGCCACCATTGGCAACCACGATTTTGACAATGGCATAGATGGTTTAAACGCGCAATTGCCCAATGCTAAATTTAGTATGCTTAGCAGTAATTATGATTTCTCGGATACGGTTCTCGACGGACAAATAAAGCCTTACCAGGTGTTTGAAAAAGCAGGCGTAAAAATTGGGGTTTTTGGACTTGGCATTCAATTGAAAGGTTTGGTTAACAAAAAAATGTATAAAGAAACCGTTTATCAAGATCCGGTTGGGGTAAGTCAAGACATTGTAAAGCGTTTAAAAGAAGAAGAAAATTGCGATTTGGTAATTTGTCTTTCGCACCTTGGCTACCATTACGAACACGATAAAATAGACGATTTAAAGCTTGCCAAACAAACCAAAAATATAGATTTGATTATTGGCGGACATACGCATACTTTTTTAGAAAAACCCACCATTACAAAAAATGCCGAAGACAAAAATGTACTGGTAAACCAAGTAGGTTGGGCAGGTATTAATTTAGGTCGTATAGATTTCTATTTAGACGATAAAAATAACGTTAGCGGTAAAGGCGCTACTATTCTGGTGTAATTGGGTTTTATTGGGTAATAGGTTTTAGGAAAAAGGAGTTTATTTTACTTCTGCAAATTTACTCGTAATACCGTCGTGGTTATTGGTAGCAGTGCTTAAATTATCTTCTTCAAATGCTTTAACCTATCTTTGCTCCGGTAAATATCAGATCTTGAGAGAAATATTTCTTAAACAAATTATCTGACTATAAATGGCAGGTTTTTCTGCATAGTTTTTGAGTTAATTCTTAAAAAATATTCACCCGTTGCAAGACTTTCTACATTTACTATATTACTATTGATTTTTTCTAAAATTAACTTACCTTGAAAATCATAAATTTCTATATAGAACGAATTATAACCTTCCAAGCCTTCAACAATTAGAACAGAAGAAACTGGATTAGGCCATATTTTTATTTGGGCTGAGTTTAGGTCAAGAAACGAGAGATCACTAGATTGCACGAATTTTGCTAAATATCCTGAATATAAACCCGCACCAATAGATCCGTTAGTTTCTATAGCATTTTCGGTTGCAATTGCCTCTGCATTATAACTAGTAGTCATACCACATATATAAAATTGGTCATTTGTAGTAAGTTGCATACCACCGTGAAAAGGAAATTCTAAGCCGGTTCCGCCAAAATAAGTTCCCCATAGCACATCACTGCCATCGTAATTAAACTTTACCACATAAGCATCGGTACTACCGCCTCCAAAATTCTCCTGCCAGCTTCCTTCGGTCGCTGTGTTAGTTGTAGAAGAAGTCCGACCACTTAATAAAATTTCGCCTTCAGTATCTACAAAACAAGGAGTGGCAAAACCACCACCATTTGAGCCTATATTAAAATACGACCCCCAAAGACGCTGACCATTGTTATTAAACATGGCTAAATAATTTGCTAAAGGATTTATTAAATTTTCCTGAAATACACCATTAGTAGCAATATTATTTGCACTTGTTGTCAAACCGGTAATATAAAAAGATCCGTTTCTGCCAATATGTATGAACGGTGCAACTTCAGAACCGTTTCCACCGTAGTAAGTACTCCAAATCCTATTACCCGTAGCCGAAAATTTACTGAAAAATGTATCTGTACCTCCTCCACTTTGGGTTTGGTGTATACCTGTTGTGCCATAATAGCTTACAGTATCATCCGTTCTTCCACACACGTACACATTATCTAAGTTATCTACGACAATACCACCTTCTGGAAAAACAGTTGCATCATCCGGACCATAATACGTACTCCATTCTATTTGACCGGAAGAATTCATTTTCATCATAAAAGGAAAACTATCAGATTTATAGGTGTTAGTTGTTTCTTCCAAATAAGGTCCCGGAATAGTTTGCCTAAATGAATTCTCGGTTGCCAAATTAGTACTTTTGGTGCTCCCCCAAAGGTGAATATCATCATTATCATTTATCGCAACGCTATAAATAGCCTCTGTAAAAATATCTCCTTGAATATATGTACTCCAAACCAACGCTCCTTGGGTGTCAAATTTGGCCAAGAAACCAGCTGTTTTTTGCCACTCTGTACCATCGGGGGCATAATTTTGATCTAAGACTGTATCATAACCATTTGCAGTAGCAATATTACTGGTACTTTTTGTGCTTCCAACTATATATACATAGTTGTTTTTCACTTCAATACCATAAGGTATATCATTTTTAACTCCTCCAAAATAAGTAGCATACATTAATGAACCATCACTAGAAATTTTAGCAAGATAAATTTCTTTCTCACCGTTATAATTTTCTTGATGCGCATTAGCACTAATTAAACTGGAAAAAACAGTGTAATTATTAGAGTGTATGCCCCCAACAACCCATAAATTATTATTTTCGTCTAAAGCAGAATCTCTTGGATCGGGAAAATAAGTTCCCCACTCCCTTACATAATCGTCTGCCGTTTGCGCCAATAAAAATTGACTAAACAACAATAATAATAAGAAAATTTTTATTTTTAAGTTCATGACAAAATAGAAATTTATAAGTCGAAAACAACTAAGATATCTGAAGAAGAAACGGTTGTCCAAGTAGCTGTAAAACTACCTTGGGAAAAACTTGTAGAGTAACCACATTCGTCGCTACCTATTCGACTTAAGCAACATCCACTACTACCACAGGGTAAGAAAAACCAATCATTTGCCATTGAGGATTACCGCAAATAACATCACTTTGCACACCATTGCAAGGCGAGTTGTGAGTACATGGACTAACACCAATATACTGAACTCCGCTTGGCACATCTGAAAAAGCTTGATAATCAGTTGTGCCGGGCTCTATCGTAAAAACATCCGATTCCAAATCATTGTCACAACCAATACAACCAAAAGCAGGTTGATTGCCACTGGCAAAAAGAAAAATATTAATGTTCTCACCTGTATTATTAACTACTTTCAAACTTTTCTGAGCAAACAATTGAGTACAAGATAATAGACCTAAATAAAGAAGATATTTTTTCATAATTTTTATTTGTTGATTTATTTAGAGTGTTCATCAATAGCTTTCAAAAATAACTGTTCATTACTAAATTGATTTAATTCATTTACACTAAAGCCTTTCTTTGATAAAAACCTTATGGAATAATCTCTTGTTATTAAGAAGCTTTTTTTATTTGAATCACTTTCTTTTACCGAATTAATATTTTGGTTAAATATATACTGATTCCAAACTTTAAAAACTTTAGAAAATTCTTCTTTCGCATTTTGTTCTTGTACTTTCTCAGCATCCTCCAATAATTCATTACTTTCACAAGCGAAATTCAAGCTAACAAAAATCATAATAAAACTAAAAAAGATCTCTTTAACATCATAATAAGAAGTTTTAAACCAATTAAACCTACTAAACCTAAATATTTATTAAAAAAATTTACAATAATTTAACTTTTTTATTTCTTTGTTAACTTTCGTATAAATAAGTTATTTCCTAAAATACCAACTCCTCGATTTTTACAAGTCAGAACCTAAACCATATCCAAAAATTCATTTTCCGAAATAATTTTAGTACCCAGTTTTTCTGCTTTGGTCAATTTGCTTGGTCCCATATTTTCGCCGGCTACCAAATAATCTGTATTGCCAGAAATAGAGCCGGTTACTTTTCCGCCGTTGTCCTCTATTAATTTTTTAAGCTCTTTTCTAGAGACTTTTTCAAAAACACCCGAAATCACAAAGGTTTTGCCTTGCAATTTATCTGATTTCCCTTCTAAATCTTCTTCCGAAAGTTCTAATTGCAAACCGTAATTTTTCAAACGCTCAATTAGATTTCTGTTCTTTTCTATTCCAAAAAAATCTACTACGCTTTCGGCAATGCGCACACCAATTTCGTTTACGTTTTCCAATTCTTCTTGGCTTGCATTTTCTAAAGCTGTAATACTGGTAAAACGCTTGGCCAAAGTTTTGGCAACCGTTTCGCCCACAAACCGAATGCCCAAAGCAAATAAAACTCGCTCATACGGAACTGTTTTAGAAGCTTCTATACCAGCAATTAAATTTTCGGCAGATTTTTCTGCCATTCGCTCTAAGGGTAAAATTTGCTCCTTTTTTAATTCGTATAAATCAGCATAGTTTTCTATTAAGTTCTCGCGTACCAAAAGCGCTACGGTTTCGCCGCCAAGGCCTTCAATATCCATCGCTTTACGCGAAATAAAATGTTGAATACGGCCAACCACTTGCGGCGGACAACCGGCTGCATTTAAACAATAATGTAAAGCCTCGCCATCTTCCCTAACCAATTCTGTACCGCATTCCGGACAGTTTTGTATATACTGGGTTGGTTTTGAATCGGGATCGCGTTCTTTAAAATTTACGCCAACAATTTTAGGAATAATCTCTCCCCCTTTTTCTACAAAAACCTTATCGCCTTCCCGAATATCTAATTTCTCAATTTGATCTGCATTGTGCAAAGAAGCACGTTTTACAGTAGTGCCCGCCAATTGTACTGCTTTCAAATTAGCAACCGGAGTAATGGCGCCCGTTCTTCCTACTTGGTAGGTTATGCTTTCTAAAAGCGTTTCGGCTTGTTCTGCTTTAAATTTATAGGCCATTGCCCAACGTGGCGATTTTGCCGTAAAACCTAATTCTTCTTGTTGGCGCAGATTATTGACTTTTATTACCACGCCATCGGTTTCGTACGGTAAATCATGCCTATTCTCGTCCCAATAATTAATAAAATTCATTACCTCATCGGTGCTTTTTGCCAATTCTGCTTCTTTAGGAACTTTAAAACCCCATTCGCGCGCTTTTTGCAAACCTTCGTATTGGGTTTTAAAAGATAAATTTTCGCCAACAATGCTATACAACAAACACTCTAAAGGGCGTTTGGCTACTTCTGCGCTGTCTTGCAATTTTAAACTGCCGGAAGCCGTATTACGCGGATTCGCATAAGGTTCTTCGCCTTGTTCTACGCGCTCTGCATTCATTTTTGCAAAACCCTCGTACGGCAAAACAATTTCGCCCCGAATATCAAATCGTTGTGGATAGTCTCCTTTTAATTTTAAAGGAACAGATTTTATGGTTTTTATATTGGCCGTTACCTCATCGCCTTGTATACCATCTCCGCGGGTTACAGCGCGTAATAATTCGCCATTTTCGTAAGTTAGGCTTATAGACGCACCATCGTATTTAAGCTCACATGTATATTCTACCTCGCCATCTGCCAGTTTTTTTACACGCACTTCCCATTCTTCCATCTCTTCTTTAGAATAAGAGTTAGAAAGCGAGTACATTCTGTAATCGTGTTGTACGGTTTTAAAATTTTTGGTTACCTCTCCCCCAACCCGTTGTGTAGGCGAATTAGGATCTTTAAACTCCGGATGTTTTTCTTCTAATTCCTGCAACTCTTCCAACAGCATATCAAACTTATAATCGCTTACTTCGGGTTTGTCCAATACGTAATAATTATAATTGTGCTGCTGTAATTCTAAACGTAATTGGTTAATTTTTTTTTCGATATCCATATACAAAAATTAGAGAGAAAGTTTTGTTATTTTATTGTTGCTAAAGCTGAATTTATATTGCTTTTTTTCTTCCGTAAAGCTAATTTCAAAAGGCGAAGCATAGGCTTTATCGTTGGTAGGAAACCAATCTTTTTTATCTACATCTATCACAATTAGCAAGCCTTCGTCATCGCCAATTGGGCAAAATTCTTCTAAGTTGCCGCTGTATTTTCTTAACGGAAAATCTTTGGTCAAATTCTCATGCTTTTCCGCTACATTATTGGTTGCCAAGCCAACTTCAGCAATACCCAAAATGCTTTTGGAAGAAAATTCAAGTTCGCTTTTTTGAAAATAATCTTCCCGACCAATAAATTCTAAAATGTTTTTATCCTGATCGTAAAAATAAATGGATTTTGCATTCCAACTGCTAAAATCTATAATTTCATCGCCTTTAAAACCCTGAATTTCTACACGTTTTTTTAACCAGCTTAAAGCTTTTTCTTCTTGCTTTGGCGGAATATGAAAAGCAATATGATAAGGCGTAGCATCGCGGTTTTCTTCTATAAGCAATTCAGAAAATCCTATTGTTATTTTAATTTTGGTTTCCGAAAGATGCACTACCGGCAACTCCATCACATCTTCATAAAATTCTAATTGCGCCGTTAAATTCGGACTATAAATATGTATGTGATTTATACGCATTAGGTTTGTTCTTTAGTTATCCATTTTGGACGCGGTTTGGGTTTAAAATAATGCATTTTTTCGAGTAAATCGTCAACATCATCCGAAATTACTACCAGCTCTAAATTTTCGGTTTTTAAGAAACCACGCGTAACCATCGTGTTCATCATGCTAATCAAATCGTTAAAATAACCTTCGCAGTTTAGCAAACCAATTGGTTTTTGGTGTAAGCCTAATTGCGACCAAGTTAAGATTTCAAAAAACTCTTCCAAGGTTCCAAAACCGCCCGGCATCATAATAAAACCATCGCTCATTTCGTGCATTTTAAGCTTGCGCTGCTGCATATCTTGCGTAGTGATTAGCTCGGTTAAATTGCGGTGCACGACTTCTTTTCGTTTTAAAAACTCCGGAATAACCCCAAATACGAGTCCGTCGTTTTCTAAAGCGCCATCGGCAACTTGCCCCATCAAACCAAGTTTACTTCCGCCAAAAACCAAATCGATATTTTGTTTCGCCAAAGTTTCGCCCAGTTTAAAAGCGTGGTTTATAATTGCTTTTTTATTGCCTTCGCTGCTTCCGCAAAAAACAGCAATACTTTTTATATAGTTTTTTTCTGCTTTTTCTTCCATTTCTTTCGCTATTAAATTTTTGCTTTTAGCATTCTGTCGTTGCCGTAAATATCTTTTTTCGTTTCCACGGAAGTGAAACCAATAGTCTCTACTAAAACTTCTAAATCTTTGGCTAGAAACTCGTTAATTTCAAAATACAAACTCCCGTTTTTCCGTAAATTAACAATTGCTAATTTTGCGATTTTTTCGTAAAAAATCAAAGGATTCTCGTCTTTTACATACAAAGCTTTGGCCGGTTCAAACTTTAAAACGTTTTGTTGCATTTTGGCTTTTTCGAGCTCGCGCACGTATGGCGGATTGGAAACAATAACATCGTATTCTTGCCCCAAACTTTCGGTTTGTAAAATATCTTGCTTTAAAAATTTAATTTTTACGTTGTTTAAAGCTGCATTTTGCTTAGCAGTTTCTATCGCTTTCGCGGAAATATCTATAGAAGTAATTTTGGCTTCGGATAAATTTTTTGCCAAACTAACAGGAATGCAACCGCTGCCGGTACCAACATCTAAAATCTGAAGATTGCTTTGCGAATAATCTTGTAAAATCCAAGCAACCAATTCTTCGGTTTCCGGTCTGGGAATTAAAACCGAAGGATTTACTTTAAACGGCAAGCCATAAAACTCGGTTTCGCCCACGATATATTGTATAGGCTCGTAATCTTTTAGTCGGTTTAAAGCCTGTTTTAGCTGTTGCTCTTCTTCCGTAGAAAGTTCGTACTCGGGATTTATAGCAACATCCAAACGTTTTTTACCTAAAAAAGCTTCGGTAAGCCAATACAAAAACGACTCGATTTCGGTAGCCGGATAATGGGTTTTTAAAGCTTGTAAAAATTCTATTTTAAATTGGTTTATGGTCATTTTTATTCCCTTAAATTTTTTAGCATCCAAACATCGCAATTGTGGTGGCCGGTATTTCCCAAACGTTGGTTTATGTAGTTAAAACCGCTGCGTTGATACAACTTTTGCGCAGCTTTCATATATGGCAAGGTTTCTATATAACAATGGGTGTAAGCGTTTTCTTTGGCAAATTGCAAGCATTTTTGCATCATTGCAGAGCCAATTCCGCAACCGCGAATAGTTTTTAAAAAATACATTTTTTGCAGCTCACAATAATTTTCGTTTTCTACTTCTAAAGCCGCGATTCCTGCCCCGCCCAAAATTTCTCGATTTTTTTCTACTACAAAATAAGCTTCGCCGGGATTTCGATAGGTTTCAAAAAGTTGGTCTAAACTTTTATCTTCGTAAGCCGTACCGGTTTTTGGCGCGCCGCTTTCTACCAACACTTCCCGAATTACACGAGCAATTTGCTGATTATCATCCGGCTGTATTAAACGAATATTTATGTCTTGCATTGTAAAAAAACTTGCTATTTTTAAAGCGTGAAAATACAAGAAAAATATATAAAACGCTGTATCGAGTTGGCCAAAAACGGTTTGGGAAACACCTATCCCAATCCGCTGGTAGGCAGCGTAATCGTGCATAAAAACAAAATAATTGGCGAAGGTTGGCACCAAGAAGCCGGAAAAGCTCACGCAGAAGTAAACGCCATAAATGCCGTAAAAAACGCCCAATTACTTAAAGAATCCACTATTTATGTAAGTTTAGAACCTTGCAGCCATTACGGGAAAACGCCACCGTGCAGCGATTTGATTATAGAAAAAGGCATAAAAAAAGTGGTAATTGGCACCACAGACCCGTTTGTAAAAGTTGCCGGCCGCGGCATAAAAAAATTAATGCAAGCCGGTTGCGATGTGGTTGTTGGCGTCCTGGAAAAAGAATGCCAAGAGCTGAACAAGCGTTTTTTTACTTTCCATAAAGAAAAGCGTCCTTATATTATATTAAAATGGGCACAAACCCAAAACGGCTTTATAGCGCCAAAACAGCAAGATAAACGAGAACCGGTCTGGATTTCTAACAAGTATGCCAAACAATTGGTGCATAAATGGCGAAGCCAAGAACAAAGTATTTTGGTAGGAACGCAAACCGCGGTAAAAGACAACCCGAAATTAAACACGCGTTTATGGCACGGAAAAAATCCGGTTCGGTTGGTTTTAGACAAAAACCTTCGTATTCCGGAGCAATCGCATTTGTTGGATAATAGTATAAAAACTATCATTCTCACTTCCGTGGAAACGAAAATTCCTGACAACCTTAAAAAAGAAAACATAAAAATAGAAACTATTAATTTTGAAGATAATTTAGCTACTCAAATAAGTGAAATTTTGTACAAGCATCAACTACAATCTGTAATTATAGAAGGTGGCAAGCAAACCTTACAAACTTTTATCGATGCTAATTTATGGGACGAAGCACGCGTTTTTACAGGTAATATCCGATTTAAAAATGGCGTAAAAGCACCCACTTTTAGCGCGAAAAGAATAGGAGAAGAAAAAATTATAAACAATCAACTGCATATTTATAAAAATGATAAAAACCTTAATTTTTGATTTTGGTGACGTTTTTCTAAACTTAGATAAACCTGCCACTTTAGAAGAGTTAAAAAAACTTGGCTTAGGCGATTTCTCTAACGAAATGGTGGCAACCAACAAAGCTTATGAAGTAGGCAAACTTTCTACCGAAGAATTTTTAAAGTTTTATCAAAAGCACTTTCCAAAGCAAAAAGATTCTGCGCTTGTGCAAGCTTGGAATGCAATTTTATTAGATTTCCCACAGCATAGATTGGAGTTTTTACAACAATTAAAAAAAGAGGGGAAATACCAACTTATTTTACTTAGCAACACCAACGATTTACATATAAAATGGGTAAAAAAGAACATCAAAAACTTTACGGAATTTAAGAATTGCTTTGACGCTTTTTATCTTTCGCACGAAATTAATTTTAGAAAACCAGACCCGGCTATTTATAAATTTGTAGCAAGAAGACACGATTTAAATCCGGAAGAAACTTTGTTTGTAGACGACACTGAAGACAATACAGAAGCCGCAAAAAAATTGGGTTTTCGCACTTGGAATATAGACCCGGCAAAACAAGATGTTGTAGATTTGTTTTCGCATAAAGCAGATTTATTTTGATATATCTTTTACTCAGCATTTTATCGTCCAGCTTGATTTATGTTATGTTCAAAATCATAGATCAAAAAAAAATAAACACGCTATACGCTATTATAGTCAATTATTTCACGGCACTTATTGCAGGATTTTTACTGTTGGAGCGTGAGTTTTCTATAAAAGACACCATTGGGCAATCTTGGCTTTGGGGCGCAATAATTTTAGGCGTCATGTTTATTAGCGTTTTTAGGCTAATGGCCGAAACTACCAAGCGCAGCGGACTATCGGTCGTTTCGGTAGCCAGTAAAATGAGCGTTGCCATTCCCGTTACTTTTGTCATTATATATTATAAAGAGTCGCTTGGGGTTTTAAAAGTACTTGGGATTTTGTTGGCTTTGGTTGCCGTTTACCTTGCTTCTATAAAGACAAAAAAAGGCATTCAAATAGAGTGGAAAAACCTTATTTTTCCTTTAGCCGTATTTTTAGGAAGCGGAATAATTGAAACGTTGATTAAATTTTTAGAACAAAACTACGTAGCCGAGACCGATGTAGCCTTATTTTCTATGACTTTATTTGTTTGCGCAGCCGGTGTTGGCGTTGTTGCCGGATTTATTCAGTACCAACGTAAAAAAATAAAATTTACCTATAAAGAGCTCCTTGGCGGAATTTTACTGGGCGTTCCCAACTATTTTTCCATTCACTTTTTTGTTTTGGCTTTACGAAGCTACACCAACGATTCTGTTGTATTTGTAATCAACAACGTTGCTATTGTGGTACTTTCTACCTTATTGGGAATTGCTTTTTTTAAGGAAAGATTACTTAGAAAAAACTGGATTGGTATTGCGCTGGCAGTTGTAAGTATTATTTTAGTCGCTTATACAACCCGATAATTTTGGAGAAAGACGTTTATAAAACCATTTTACAAGCCGGCAAAGAAACGCTGTTTAAAGAAAAAGGAAGCAAATTTTACGGCTACGCTTTTCCGGTTACAACCGAAGAAGACATTAATGCCCGATTGGAAGAATTAAAAACCAAACACCACAAAGCCAGACATTGGTGTTATGCGTGGCAACTGGGTAAAAATTACGAACATTATCGCGCCAACGATGATGGCGAGCCTTCCAACTCTGCCGGAATGCCAATTTACGGACAATTACAAGCTTTTGAAGTTACCAATGTTTTGGTAGTCGTGGTACGTTATTTTGGCGGAACAAAATTGGGCGTTGGCGGCTTGATAACGGCCTATAAAACTTCGGCAAAAATGGCATTGGAAGCTGCAAAAATCCTTACCAAAACCATTAAAACCGAATTTGAGGTGACTTTTGATTATCCCGATATGAATAAAGTAATGCGCGTGATAAAAGAAAAAAAACTAAAAGTGATAGAACAGGAGTTTTTAATACGCTGCAAAATAATTCTTGCCGTACGCGAAAAAACCGCCGAAGACATATTTAGTATTTTTGACGGAATTTATGGCGTAAAGATTAAAGAGTTGGAATAAATAGTATTGAGTATTGAGTAATTAGTATTGAGATGAAAAAAAATTAAGTCTATTAGGTATAACAATTGTTAAAATTTCTTATCATTTTTTTCTAGACTAAAAATTAATCGCTTTTAAAATATTTTGTGGGCAAGAAATTGGCTGCTTGGTTTTTGCATCCATAAAAACCAAAGTTGTTGTTGCAGTAGTTAATAATTTCCCCTCTTTATTTCTAATTTTATAATCAAAAATTATACGCACAGAAGGTTCCTCTCGTAAACCGGTTTCAATGCTTAAAATATCGTCAAAATGTGCTGGTTTCTTAAATTTAAAATTCATTTCATAAACCGGTAGCATAATACCACTTTTTTCCATACTTTTATAAGATATTCCAAATTGGTCCATCCACTCAATTCTTGCTAACTCTAGGTATTGCGCGTAATTCCCGTGGTGAACTACTCCCATTTGATCGGTTTCGGCATAACGCACTCTTATTTTACTTGTATGATATTTCATGGTTTTTTCTAATATTTTATGAATAAGATTTTGTATGTTTATGGGGAATTTAAGTATGGGAAAAAAAAACGATATATTCAATAGCATTTTGGTTTTTTTATTAGCTTTTTTGTTCACATATTTGCTTTGTCAAAATAAAGCGCGGGGTTGTAAAAACTTCTCGACTTTTGAGTATCGTTTTTTAATTAATCAATAAAATATCCGGAAAATATTATGGGTAAAACTGCTGAATCAGTTTGGATAAATTGTCTACAATTTATAGAAGACAATATCACTCCACAAGCCTACAAAACATGGTTTGAACCTATTAAAGCAGTTAAACTTACCGATAATGCTTTAAGCATTCAGGTACCGTCAAAATTTTTCTATGAATGGCTGGAAGAGCATTACGTAAAATTGCTAAAAGTTTCGCTTACCAAAGAACTTGGCGAAAAAGCAAAACTGGTTTATGTTATAAAAATGGAAAACACTTATGGCAATAAACAACCCTTTACGGAAAAGATTCCCAGCTCGCAACGCAGCAATGTTTCTTCGCAAGAGGTAAACGTACCCTTAAAAAATAAAAGCCCCGAGTTAAAAAACCCTTTTATAATTCCGGGAATTCGAAACGTAAAAGTAGACTCGCAGCTAAACCCGAACTATAGTTTCGACAATTTTTTAGAAGGAGACAGCAATCGTTTGGCAAGATCTGCGGGACAAGCCGTTGCCAATAAACCCGGCGGTACATCTTTTAATCCGTTATTAATTTTTGGTGGGGTTGGTTTAGGCAAAACGCACTTGGCACACGCTATTGGGGTAGAAATAAAAGATAAATATCCCGAAAAAACGGTTTTATATATTTCTGCAGAAAAATTTACGCAACAACATATAGAATCGGTTAGAAAAAACAACCGTAACGATTTTATACATTTTTATCAAATTATAGATGTTTTAATTGTAGATGATATTCAGTTGCTATCTGGTAAATCTGGTACGCAAGATGTTTTCTTCCATATTTTTAACCATTTGCACCAAAACGGCAAGCAGGTAATTTTAACCAGCGATAAAGCGCCGGTAGATATGCAAGATATAGAGCAAAGACTTTTGTCGCGTTTTAAATGGGGGCTTTCGGCAGAGTTGCAACAACCTGATTTTGAAACCCGGGTTTCAATAATTTGCAACAAACTTTATAGAGACGGCGTAGAAATGCCGGAAGAGATTATAGATTATCTAGCCAACAATATAAAAACCAATATTAGAGAATTAGAAGGTGCCATTATCTCGTTAATCGCGCATTCTTCTTTCAATAAAAAAGATATTACGATAGAGCTGGCGCGGAAAATTGTAGAAAACTATGTAAAATGCACTAAGAAAGAAATTTCTATAGATCATATACAAAAAGTGGTAAGTGATTATTTTCAGATGGATGTAGACACGCTACAATCTAAAACCCGCAAGCGTCACATTGTACAAGCCAGACAAATAGCTATGTTTTTTGCAAAAAAGCTCACCAAAGCCTCTTTGGCCAGCATTGGCACGCAAATTGGCAAAAGAGATCACGCTACGGTTTTGCACGCTTGCAAAACGGTAAAAAACCTTACTACCACAGATAAAGAATTTAAACGCTTTGTAGACGATTTAGATAAAAAATTAATTGTTTGATTATGATTAAAGTCGTAATGGTTTGTTTAGGAAATATTTGCAGATCGCCTTTGGCAGAAGGTCTTTTAAAAGCTAAAGTAGATAGTAGCAAAGTAAAAGTAGACTCTGCCGGCACTTCCAATTATCACGTAGACGATTCTCCGGACCCGCGTTCTATAGCCGTTGCAAAACGCTACGGTTTAGATATTACAGATCAACGCGGCAGACAATTTACTGCAGAAGATTTTAACGAGTTTGATCATATTTATGTGATGGATAATTCTAATTATGAAGATGTTGTAAAACTGGCTGCTTCCGCGGAAGCTAAAGAAAAGGTAGAAATTATTCTAAATAAATTGTTTCCAAACGAAAACGCGGACGTACCGGACCCATACCACGGAGGCGAACACGGTTTTGAAAACGTCTACCAAATGTTAGACGAAGCTACCAGTGTAATAGCCAAAGAACTCAACCAAGAAGCCAACTAGCACAAAAGTTTTTAGTAACTTGTGCGTTTCTAATTTTTAGACAGTGACATAAATAGCACGGGTTATGGAAAAAAACACCAATTCTTCAAAAGGCAATTTATATTTGATCCCTTCTTTATTGGGAGACCAACCTCCTTTAGAGATTTTGCCGCTTTCCGTAAAGAAAAAAATTGAAGAAATAGATTATTATATTGCCGAAAACGAAAAAACCGCTCGTAGGTTTATCAAGAAAATTGTACCCGGCAAATCGCAACCTTCTTTACATTTTTATGCATTAAATAAATTTACCGATGCTTCGGAATTGCCAAGTTTTTTAGAGCCTTGTTTAGAAGGCATAGATACCGGTTTGCTTAGCGAAGCCGGTTGCCCCGGAATTGCAGATCCGGGTGCCGAAATTGTAAAAATTGCCCACGAAAAAAATATTCGGGTTATACCTTTGGTTGGTCCTTCCTCTATTTTTCTTACGCTAATGAGTAGTGGTTTAAACGGGCAGAATTTTGCTTTTAACGGCTATTTACCCATAGATAAACAAGAAAGAAAGCATAGCGTTAAACAACTGGAAAGATTGTCGCAAGAAAGGCAACAAGCGCAGATTTTTATAGAAACGCCGTATAGAAACGATAAATTATTAGATTTTTTACTAAGTCAATTGCATCCGGAAACCAAGCTTTGTATTGGCTGTGAAGTAACTTTACCAAGTGAGTTTATCCAAACTAAAACCGTTGCGCAATGGCAAAAATCTAAACCCGATCTACACAAAAGACCAAGTATTTTTATTTTTCAAAAGGGTGCTTAAAACCTACAACAATTCAGATTTAGAAAGAAAAGTAACCGCTTTTGCTTTACGGTTAGATGGCACAATAGATGTATCGTAACCTGCAAATCTTTTTAAGTAATACTTAATGCTAGTACCAAAAGCATCTGCAAAACCTTGCGCGCCACCGCTTCGTAAAAACTTTTTTACACTACCGGGACCTGCCAAGTGTGCGGCTGCCAAAATACCAGATTCGGTTACTTTAACGCCCCCAACTGTTTTATTTGCAAATCGTTTAATCTCGCGGCGCAAAATCCATTTGTTGCGTGCAGCATTTGCATAAAAAGCCGCTTCTTGCAAAGCCGGTTGGTTTAAAAAGTCTTTGGTATTGTAAATTCCGATGAGTTGCAAAGTGCCGGCACCAAATTGGTATTTTCCTAAATACCCAAATTGATTGATAACGCCATAATCGTTTCCGGATTCTTTAAAGCCTACTGCTTCTTTAAATCCGATATAATCTTTTTTAAGCAAGGGCTTAAAAATATTTTCAGTGGTTTCTATTTCCGGTAAAACCGTAAAATAGTCCGGCAAATCAGTAGTATTTAGTTCTACTTTAAATTCTTCGAACAGATCTACCGCATTGTTTGCTTTTTCTTTTTTGGAAAAGCTTAAAAAAATCAGTGCTCCAATTGCTGGTAAAACTGATATTCTTAGTACTTTCTTATTCAAATCAGCATTTTTCTAAAGGACTTTTATACGTTATAAAACTGCCTTTAATTTTGCGGGGCAAATATAGATTAATTTTTTTTCCGAAAAAACGCCAAATGTTAAAGTTTAGGGAAAACACAATAAATTTTAACAAGCTATAAATCAATTAATTAAACCGCTTAATTATGTAAAACTGCTTGCTATCTGAGCTTAAGAAAAAAGACATAGACAATAACGAAAATTAAATTTTTACATAATTTAGCGTTTCTTTAGCTTTTAGCATAAACTTGGCATTTGTTTGCTTTTTAAACTTTATTTTTGCGCTTCAAACCTTCAAAACTATTTGTATCAAAGCCTTCTGCAGTTTTCTACTTTTGTTTTTTCCGGTCTTGCTTTCCGCTCAAACTACTTTCCGCCTAAGCGGTAAAATTACAGAGGCAGAAAGTCAGCAAGCTTTATCTGAAGTAAACATTTTTGAAGTAAACAGTGGCAAAGGAACCAGTACAGATGTAAACGGCAATTTTGAACTTTTTCTTAAAAAAGGAGACTACCAACTTATCATAACCTATTTGGGTTATAAAGACTTTACGGAAAGTGGCGAAATTGTTGCCAATAAAAATCTGCAAATTTCTATGCAATCGGCTTCTCAAGATTTGGAAGAAGTGCTTATTCGGCAAAATGTTGATAAAAAGAAAATAAGCAGCACGCAAATGAGCGTAAATACCTTAACGGCAAAAAAAATAAAAGAATTGCCAAGCGTTTTGGGCGAAAAAGACATTATTAAATCTATTTTATTGCTTCCGGGCGTTTCTAACAGTGGCGAAGGTTCGGGTGGTTTTAACGTTCGGGGTGGTGCCGCCGACCAAAATCTGGTCCTTTTAGACAAGGTTACCTTATTTAACGATTCGCATCTTTTTGGCTTCTTTTCGGTTTTTAATCCGGATGCAGTGCAAAAACTCGATTTATATAAAGGCGGTCTTCCGGCAGAATATGGTAATAGAACATCTTCGGTATTGGCTATACAACAAAAAACGGGAAATTTAGATTCGCTACAGATAGAAGGCGGTATTGGCGTGGTTTCCAGCAGAATAACTGCACAAGGTTCTATAGAGAAAAATAAAAGTTCGTATTTGGTTTCGGGTAGGAGTTCTTATGCGCATTTATTTTTAAAACTGGCAGACAACCCTAATTCCGGTTATTTTTATGATGTAAACACCAAACTAAATTTCTTACTGGACGAAAAAAACAGCCTCGAATTCTCCGGTTATTTTGGGCGCGATGTTTTTAATTTAAACGAAAGTTTTAAAAATACTTACGGTAATGCAGTTTTAGCCGGTAATTGGGAACATATTTTTTCTGAAAATTTACAGAGCGATTTACAACTTTCGCTTACCGATTTTTATTTTGGTTTAACCTTAGATTTTGTTGGTTTTAATTGGGATAGCGGCATTAGAAAATGGGATTTAGATTATTCTTTTGAGCATTCTTTGTCTACTTCCGTAAAGTTAGATTATGGTTTAATTACTTCGCACTATTCTTTTAATCCCGGTTATTTAGAGCCTTCTAGAGAAAATTCTGGCATAAGCAAAAAGCAGCTGGTAAAAAAGTATGCTTGGCAAAATGCTGCTTTTTTATCTGCTTCCGTAAAGCTATCTGAAAAGTTGCGAGTAAATGCCGGCTTGCGTTTAAATAATTTTAATCGTTTAGGACAAACACAAATTAACAATTATGCCAACGATATGCCGGTAGCTTTTAATTCTAATTTAGAAATATATGAGAAAGCGCCGGTTACAAGCACTTATTCTTCGGATAAATGGACAATAGAAAAAAGTTTTTTCAATGTAGAACCTCGCCTTGCAATTGCGTATGAAATAGACGAAAATAATTCCGTAAAGGCAAGCTATCACCGTTTACACCAATATTTACATCTTATTAGCAACGCCAATGCTCCCACGCCTTTAGATGTTTGGGCGCCAAGTGGCAGGTATATACAACCACAACAGGCAGATCAAATTGCGTTGGGTTATTTTACGTTTTTAGAGAAATGGGGAATTCTCTTAGAAACCGAAGTTTTCTATAAAGAAGTAGCTAACCGAATAGATTATATAAATGGCGCACAACTTATTGCCAACGAAGCCATAGAACAAGTTATTTTAAACGGAAAACAACGCGCGTACGGTTTAGAATTTTTGGCTAAAAAGTCTGTAGGAAAACTTACCGGCTGGTTATCGTACACGCTTTCTAAAAGCGAACAAAAAACACCCGGCAGAACACCTGAAGAGCCTGGCATTAATAACGGTAATTGGTACAATACCGCTTGGGATAGGACGCACGATATTTCGGTTACGGCGCAATATCCTATCAATAAAAAATGGCGTTTGAGTAGCAATTTTATTTTTCAGACGGGGCGGGCGGCTACTTACCCTAACTCCAAATACGTTTACGATAATTTGATTGTGCCCAATTATAGTTTTAGAAACGCCAACAGGCTTCCGGCTTACCACCGTTTAGACCTATCTGCCACCTATACACCAAAACCAGATAAAAACAACGGCTGGCAAGCAGAATGGGTTTTTGGAATTTATAATATCTATAACCGAAAAAATGCCGCTTCTATAAATTTCGGGAAAAATGAAGATAGCGGATTGCCGGAGGCTACCAGATTGTCTATCTTTGGTATTATACCTTCGGTTACTTACAATTTTAAATTTTAAGCAATGCGAAATTTCCTTTTATTTTTATTACCAACGCTATTTTTTTTAACGGGTTGCGAAGATCCGATAAGTGTAGATTTGGAGCAAGACAAACCCAGATTGGTAATAGAAGCCACCGGCATACAGCAGGATGAAAATCAACAAGGAATTTTAAGCGTCAGGTTAACCAAAACTTCTCCTTTCTTTACGGAAGATGAAATTTTTGTAAATAATGCAGAAGTAACAATTCAAATCGCAGAGAATACTTTTTCTGTGCCACCCGCTGAAGATCCCGGGATGTACCAATTGGCGATTTCTATGGCAGATAGTTTATCTTACCGATTAAACGTTAAAGTAGACAATCAAAATTATCAAGCTACCACCCAACTTGTAAAAACCGTCCCGATAGATTATGTAACGCAAGACGAAAATACCAGTATAGACGAAGATTTAGTGAGCATTAATGCTTATTTTACAGATCCGGAAGAATTAGGAAATGCTTACTATTTTCAATTTTACTCAGAACGGCACGGTAATTCTTATGATAATATTGACGACCAATTATTTAACGGAAACCAGATTTCTACTTTTTATGCCGAAGAATTTGATTCGGGAGATATAATTTATATTACAATACAGGGTATAAGTTTGCAATTTGACACGTATTTTTCGACAATTTCGGCTTTAAGCAGCAATAGCGGCAATCCGTTTAGCAGCGCGCCGGCAATTGTGCGCGGTAATTTTGAAAATTTAGATAATCCCGATAATTTTGCGTTGGGCTATTTTAGAATTTCGCAAGCCTACCAAACCACTTATACAATTGAATAATATGGTAGATTTTATAAAAACCACCGAGCAAGAATCGAATCACCACGATTTAGAAAAAAAATCGGTTAAAGATTTACTCTTGGCCATAAATAAAGAAGATCAATCTGTTGCTTTTGCGGTAGAAAAAGTTATTCCTGCTATTGAAGCTTTGGTAACACAAATTACAGCAAAGTTGCAAGATGGCGGCCGTTTATTTTATATTGGCGCCGGCACAAGTGGTAGATTGGGTATTTTAGATGCCAGTGAATGTCCGCCTACTTTTGGCGTATCTAAAGACCTCGTAATTGGATTGATTGCCGGCGGAGATACCGCCATTAGAGATGCCGTAGAATTTGCCGAAGATGATTATAACCAAGCCTGGAAAGACTTAGAAAATCATTATATTTCAGAAAAAGATGTGGTAGTTGGTATTGCGGCTTCTGGCACCACGCCTTATGTAATTGGAGGATTAGAAAAATGTAATCAAGAAAACATTATTACGGGCTGTATAACCTGCAATGCCGGCAGTCCGTTAGGAAAAACGGCTAAATTTCCTATTGAAGTAGTTGTTGGACCGGAATTTATAACCGGAAGTTCTAGAATGAAAGCCGGAACCGCACAAAAAATGGTACTCAATATGCTATCTACCGCAACGATGATTCAGTTAGGAAGAGTGGAAGACAACAAAATGGTAGATATGCAGCTAAGCAATCGTAAACTGGTAGAACGCGGTATAAAAATGATTCAGGAAAGAGTAGAAGTCAACCACGAAAAAGCTGCTAAAGCTTTAGAAAAACATGGAAGTGTTAGAAAAACAATAAAAAATCTAAGTAATGAGAAAGCACACTAATAAAGAATTTTTAGCAAAAGGTTTAAAGTATTTAGCGGCCGCGCTTCCTACAGCGTTTATTGGCCCGGTAATTTTACATAGTGCGTTTAGCAACCAAGATCATCCTTTTTATATAGCTGTTTTAATTTTAGGACTTATTGCTTGTGGTGGCGCCATTTTTTTAATGTTTAAAGGAGTAAACACTTTGATTAAAGCGCTTTTTGATTAAGTCTACCTTATTTTTTAAAGCCGGATTATTTCCGTAAAGAAATTTACACGTTTTTTTTTGTTTACGGAACAGTAAAAGTGCTTTAAAAAGCATAAAATAAAATTCCCTCAAAAAAATAGCTGTCTCAAAATTTTCCCGAATTACTATTTTATTAAAGGAAAATTATTTTCTAAATTTTACTCGCAATAGCATTACCGAAGCTTTGAGACAGCTACTCTAAATTTTTCAATGCCGTTTACATACTTACATCCATTGTAAATTCGCCTTCGGTTACCGTTAGCGTATCGCCATTTCCAGTTTCTGCAGTAAAATTAAAAATACCGCTTACCATATCGCCATTTACACTCGTAATTGTGATTTCTCCTGTATCTGGTAAAGAAGCATAATCTAAAGTAGAATTGCCTTCTTCGTAAAAGATATTGGCCGAATATGCTGCCGGCGCCGCAGTTATAGCAAAAGTTCCTGTTTCTATATTTTGCGGCAGTGTAAGTTGAATAGACACATCTAAATCTGAGTCAAACGAAATTCCGATAGTATCACCTCCAGCTTCAAAAACAGAAAATATACTCGCTTCAAAAGGCTCTCCGTCTATTAAAGCTGTAGCCGAATTTGGCGATTCTGCCACACCAAAGCTTACGTTTTCAAAAACTCCTTCTGTCATACTAATTTCTGGTTCTTCGCCAAAGCTATCTACTAAAGTACCGTTAAAAGTACCGCTGGCAGTTTTGTTGGTAGTATCAAAAGAAGTAATAGTCAACGTACCTTCTGTACTTGTATAAACCGGGCTTTCCTCGTTGGTAGAATCTACGTTGTATAAAATTAAAGCATCGGCATCTGCGCCGTTTCCTAAATTAAAAGTGCCTTCTGCCGGATTAAAAACCTGCACGATCATTTGTTGATTGCCAACAGTGGCTTCCATTACAAAACCATCTTCGTTATTATTTGCATTTACTTGATTATCGCTAAAGAGCTCGCCGTCTAATTTTACTTCAAAAGTAGCGTCTCCTCCTCCTGTTGGCGGAGTTTGGTCAGATTCTAAATTAACATTGATAAAAACACCTTGCGTAACTTCTACGGTTACGGTTTGAAAACTACCATCTTCCTGCTCTACTTCTTTTTGTGCGGTAAACGAAAAGTTACCGGAAATAACGCCAGCTTCCGCATCATACTCAGTTACGGCTAAACTTCCCGTCGCATCTGGCGGACTGGTTATATATTGTTGGTTTTGCCCCATCTCCATATAGCTTGCTATACCATCTCCTTCTACATAATCTGAGAGCGTAAAATCTCCCGTTCCAAAACCGGCATAGGTCAGCTGAATGGAAGTACCATCTGCTAAAGAGCCTGAAATGATGGTCATATCGTTTTCTGTAATAGCATTGGAAAAACTAGCTACAAAATTGGTAGAATCTACAACAGCTTCGAAGCTTGAATTGGCATTACCACCACCGCCGGGCGGATTGGGTCCCGGACCAAATTCTCCTTCCAAGGGTTCGTTATCGCAGCTACTTAATGCAAAAAAAGCAAAAATTGCTGCCGCAAAACTTAATAGGGTGTATTTTTTCATAAATAAGTTTAAGTAAATTAATAATTGGGTTTCACAAACTTAAACAAAAAATTCTAAACTAAAATCTTGTTTTTGGTACGCGTAGCAAAAGAAAAATACCTGCTACAAAAAAGACAGTTAGCAATAAAATAGAATACCTAATGCTACCGGTAATCTGCGCTACCAGACCATAAGAAAACATGCCAATAACAATACCTATCTTTTCCGATACATCGTAAAAGCTAAAATAGGAAGCAGTATCTATAGCATTTTCTGGCAATAATTTGGAGTAAGTACTTCTGGAAAGCGATTGAATACCGCCCATTACCAAACCAACGGCAGCAGCAGCAACATAAAACTGATTGGGCGTGGTTATAAAATAAGCATAAACGCAAATAACTACCCAAATGCAATTTATGGCAATTAAAGTTTGAATATTGCCCCACTTTTTAGAAGCTTTTGCCGTAAAAGTTGCTCCTATAATTGCCACCAATTGTATTAATAAAATACTAACAATAAGACCAACGGTAGGATCTTGCTTGCCCCAATTTAATTCTTCTATTCCAAAGTAAGTTGCGATTAGCATAATGGTTTGCACTGCCATAGAATAAAGAAAGAACGCATATAAATACCGACGCAACCTAAGATTTTTGGTAAGTCTGGAAGCTATTTTTTTAAGTTCTTTAAAACCGTTAAACAATACATTTTTGCTTAATTTTTGTCTTCTATTGCCACGCGGAAGATATAAATAGGTATACTGGCTAAACCCAAGCCACCAAATACCGGTTAAAATAAAGGACAATCGTGTTGGTAAGTCTTTACTTTCAAAACCAAAACTGTCGTAAAACATAATTAGGGCAAGACAGATAAGCAATAAAATAACGCTGCCTATATAACCTAAAGAAAAACCTTTGGCGCTAATTTTATCTTGCTGTTGCGGAAAAGCAATATCTGGCAGGTAAGAATTATAAAAAACCAAGCTTCCCCAAAACCCGATAAGCGCTAAAAAATAACATAATAAACCCAGCCAAAGAAAATCTAAATCGAACCAAAAAAGACCAATACAACTCAAGGCACCTAAATAATTAAAAAACTTCATAAAAGCTTTCTTGTTACCCACATAATCTGCAATACCACTTAAAAACGGTGATAAAACAGAAACCATTAAAAACGCCAACCCGGTGGTATAACTAATTAAGGTATCGTTATTCCAAGTAATTCCTAAAAAGTTTACCGTATCGGAAATAATCTGGCCTTCTTCATTTTTTACAATGGTAAGCGCGCCATAAAATATGGGAAAAATAGCCGAAGAAATAACCAGGTTATAAACCGAATTGGCCCAATCGTAAAAGGCCCAAGCGTGAAGTAGTTTTTTGTTTCCTTTAGGAAGGTTGCTCATTTTATAATATTAATTTGACCGATAAAAATAAAAAAACCTTTTCATATTGCACTGCCGACCATATTAAAATATAATTTTTGTTTTTTTATAATTTTCTATAAATTAGACTTTCTTAAATCGAGGAATGTCAAAAAGAATTATTTAAAGGTAAAGTAATATTTAATTTTTTGTATAAATAGTTAGAATAATGAAACATTTACACATAAAGTTAGTTTTTCCATATAATTGGTACCAATACAGAAAAGTAAAAATATACGATGATAAAGATGAATTAATAACCCATTTAAATCATTGTGAACAAAAGTCTATAAACATCTCTAGTTCTACAGAATTTGTTATACTTAAACTGGATTATTTTAAATCTAAAATTAAATTACCAAAAGAAAACGACAATATTTATTTAATATCTTATTTAGATTTTAGAGACAGTTTCCCTATTAAATATTTTGATTTATTTAAGCGTAAATGTTTAACTGGCAAATTAGTTGATAAAAAATCGTTTGATAAATTTAATTTGGATTTTTATGAAAAGGCCGTAAAGCAGATGAAAAAATCAAAGCCAAATCTTCCCAATTTATTATTGGGTACTTTAATCTCTCTGGCTTTAATTTTTTTTGGAACCACACAACAGCAAAATAAAGACGATAATGCTTTAGTAATATTTATAGGCGTTGCAAGTTTAGTTTCTTTACTTTTAATTTATAAGCAACGAAAAAAGTTGTTAAGCTATGACTATAAAAGTCGTGTAATAGCTACGGGAATAGCTTTTTTGCTCGCTATTTTCTTTTTAAATGGATTGGACTTTTACCTACTAACTATTATCTTAATTTTTAGTTTGGTATTTCTTTATTTTGCTATAAGAAAAGTAGAGGTTTAAAATTTTAATAAACTTATTTTTAATTAAGGCTGTCGTGTTTACGACGGCCTTTTTAATGATTAACTCTCAGCTTTTGTATTATAAAAAAACCTTTTTACTCTAAGCAAAAAGGTTTTTAAAAATAACTGTTTCTTTTGTGCAAGGGGTAGTAGCGGCATCCTTTTTTTGCTTCTAAAAGCAAAAAAAGATATAGCGGATAACCCGACCCTTTTTAATTTATGAAATAAAAAAGGGATGCACCCAACTAATTATGCTTTTACGGCATACATTTTTTCGCGTTGTTCTTTTACTTTAGGATCGTTCATATATTCGTCAAAGCTTAAATAACGGTCTATCACTCCGTTTGGGGTAAGCTCTACCACACGGTTAGCCAAACTTTGGGCAAACTCGTGATCGTGCGTGGTAAAAAGTACTGTGCCTTTAAAGTTTTTTAGCGAGTTGTTAAAAGCGGTAATCGACTCTAAGTCTAAGTGGTTAGTAGGCTCGTCTAGCAATAAAACATTGGCGCGTATCATCATCATACGGCTTAACATACAACGCACTTTTTCTCCACCGGAGAGAACATCGGCGGTTTTTAGTCCGTCTTCGCCACTAAAAAGCATTTTCCCCAAAAAGCCGCGTATATAAACCTCTTCGCGCTCTTCTTTGGTTTTTGCAAACTGGCGTAACCAATCTACCAAGGTAAGATCTTTCTCAAAATAACCTGCATTATCTAATGGCAAATAAGATTGGCTGGTGGTTATACCCCATTCAAATTTCCCGGATTTAGGCGTTTCTTGTTCGTTTATAATTTCATAAAAAGCGGTTGTAGCGCGAGAATCTCTTGAGAAAACTACCACTTTATCGCCTTTTGCAAGGTTTAAGTTAATATTTTGAAATAAGATTTCTCCATCTTGAGATGCGGTTAGATTTTCTATATTTAAAATTTGATCGCCTGCTTCTCGTTCTCTTTCAAAAATAATAGCCGGATAACGTCTGCTAGATGGCTTTATCTCGTCTATATTTAATTTCTCTATCATTTTTTTACGCGAAGTAGCTTGTTTAGATTTAGCTACGTTGGCGCTAAAACGTTGTATAAATTCTTGAAGTTCTTTTTTCTTGTCTTCGGCTTTTTTATTTTGCTGGGAACGTTGTCTAGCCGCCAATTGCGAAGATTCGTACCAAAAAGAGTAGTTACCGCTGTAATGATTTATTTTACCAAAATCTATGTCAGATATATGCGTACAAACGGCATCTAAAAAATGACGGTCGTGCGATACAACAATCACGGTATTGTCGTAATTGGCCAAAAAGTTCTCTAACCAGGAGATGGTTTCATAATCCAAATCGTTAGTTGGCTCATCCATAATTAGCACATCCGGATTACCAAAAAGGACTTGCGCCAAAAGCACCCGTACTTTTTGTTTTCCGTCAAGGTCTTTCATCAACATATAATGGGCTTCTTCTTTTATGCCCAAGTTAGAAAGTAAAGCTGCTGCATCACTCTCGGCGTTCCAACCGTTCATCTCTTCAAAAGCCACTTGCAACTCTCCGATTCTGTCTGCATTTTCGTCGGAATAATCTGCGTAGAGGGCGTCCATCTCTTGCTTTACATCAAAAAATGGTTTGTTACCGCGCAAAACGGTTTCTAAAACAGGATACTCGTCATACAAATTGTGGTTTTGTTCTAAAACCGCCATGCGTTTTCCGGGTTCTAAATGCACATTACCGGATGTCGGCTCGATTTTACCGGACAAGATTTTTAGGAAAGTAGATTTGCCTGCGCCATTGGCACCAATTATACCATAGCAATTACCATCTGTAAAGTTGGTGTTCACTTCATCAAAAAGCACACGTTTTCCAAACTGTACCGATAAATTAGATACTGATAACATATTCTAAATTTTTTGCAAAAATAACTAAATAAAACTACTTCCGGAAAGATTAACTTTTAAGTTTTGGTTTTAACGATGAGTTAACATTAGCAATATCTTTCAGCACCTATATTTGTGCGAGAGCCTACTATTTAAAACCACTATGCGATTTTCACTTTTAGTACTTCTTAGCAGTATTTCTTTTATTTTTCTTTCTTGCGAAGATGAAAGTGAACCAATAAGAACTTATTTTTCTGGAGAGATAGTTAATCCTACTTCTGATTTACTTACCCTAGAAAGACAAGATATTATTGTAGATAGTATTTATCTAAACGACAAAAACAAATTTTCATATCAATTTTCTGAAGATGCAGAAGGATTATACACTTTTAGGCACGCACCGGAGACACAAATTTTCTATATTGAAAAAGGCGACAGCCTTTTAGTGCATTTAAATACTTTAGAGTTCGACGAATCTATGATGTATAGTGGCAAAGGAGCAGCCAAAAATAATTTCTTAATGGAAATGTTCTTACTTAACGAAGCCAATAATGACTTGTTATTTTCATATTATAAAATACCGCCTAGTGATTTTGCTGCCAAAACAGACTCTATAAAAAAACGAAGAGAAATACGCTTAAACCAATTGGCTACAAAACATACTTTTTCTGATAGCTTTAAAAGCTTGGCACAAAAAACCATAGATTATGAGTTTTATGGTTTGTTAGAACGCTACTCGTTTTTGATAAAAAAGTATGTAGAAGCATTTCAAAATCAATTTCCTGAAGGTTTTTATGCTTATAGAAATCAAGTAGATTTTAACGATAAAGATTTGCAAGGGCATTATATTTATAGACGTTTTTTGGATAATTTTCTTAAAAATAAGTCGATAGATTATTGTTTGGAAAACAATATGGATAGAAATTGTTTTCGGTTACATAGCATAAACAATTTGCAACGCAGAATACGCCTGGCAGATTCTATCTTTAGTCTACCCGATTTAAAACACCGATTTGTAAAAAGCTTCGCAAAAAGAGAAATAATTTATTCTGAAAAACCTGCAGATATAGACACGGCATTACAAGTTATTAATGATTTTGATCTAAGTGCCGAAAACAAGCAAAAACTACGAGACTTAGCCGAAATACAAAGCTCTTTTTTAACCGGTCATGATATTTCTAATAAAACTATATTAGACAACACGTTAGAGAAAGTAGCTTTTAAAAACATTAGCGACAAACCCAAGGTTTTATTTTACTGGTCTATTTACTCTGGAGAACAACACAAGCGTCAACACGCTATTATAAATAAGTTACGAAACAAATATCCGGAAATAGCCTTTATAGGAATAAATATAGATGCCGGAGAAACCGAACTTTGGCAAAAAACAATAGAGAATTTTGACTACCACGAAGAGTTTGAATATCAAATTGTTGATGTAGGCAACAAAAAACCACTTTATAGAAATTACCTAAACAACATTCTTTTTGTTAACGGCAATTCTATTATTAAAGATGGTAGGTTACAACTGGACGACTCTAATCTGGAAGATTATATTTTACAGTTTTTAAACATGTAAAAAGAATCTTAGTAGTAGTTTTCTTTCTTTTATCAAGATATATTGATCTTAAATTACCGTAATTAAAAAGCCCTCTATACAGAAGGCTTTTTAATTAAATTATAATGTAAAAAAACTATTTATTTCCTTTTTTATAATCTGCTAAAAATTTCTCTAAACCAATATCGGTTAAAGGGTGTTTTAGTAAGCCATCTATAGAAGATAATGGTCCTGTCATA
This sequence comes from Haloflavibacter putidus, assembly GCF_006546625.1. Taxonomy (GTDB): domain Bacteria; phylum Bacteroidota; class Bacteroidia; order Flavobacteriales; family Flavobacteriaceae; genus Mesonia; species Mesonia putida. The sequence continues at coordinate 64,181 of NZ_VIAR01000004.1, read as the reverse complement.
ACATCTGCGCCAATTTTAGCACAATCTATTACGTGCATTGTATGGCGAATAGAAGCTGCAAGAATTTCGGTTTCAAAACCATAATTGTCATAAATACCGCGTATTTCTGCAATTAAATTTAACCCATCTGTAGAAATATCATCTAATCTACCAATAAATGGCGATACGTAAGTTGCGCCGGCCTTTGCTGCCAACAAAGCTTGTCCTGCAGAAAACACTAAAGTACAATTGGTTTTTATACCGTTATCGCTAAAATATTTTATGGCTTTTATGCCGTCTTTTATCATGGGGACTTTTACGACAATTTGCTCGTGCAAAGCGGCCAATTCTTCTCCTTCTTTTATAATATCGTCATAATTGGTAGCAATAACTTCTGCGCTCACATCGCCATCTACAATCTCGCAAATGTCTTTATAATGTTTGATAATATTGTCTCTTCCGGTAATACCTTCTTTTGCCATTAAAGAAGGGTTTGTGGTAACGCCGTCTAAAACGCCTAAATCTTGTGCTTCTTTAATCTGCTCTAAATTAGCTGTGTCTATAAAAAATTTCATGTTGTGTTGATTTTATTTTTTCTTGTTTACAAAGTTACAGTTTATAATGTTTCATTAGCATTTTCTCATACCATTTATCTGGCAAAATGTGTTTTAATGCTATACTGAATTTTTGCAACCACTCTCCTACTTTATAATGAATAGTTGGATTATCTTCCTGCATTACGGCATAGACTTTTTGAGCCATAATAATAGGATCTTTTCCCTTATCTACGTGCTCATCCATCAATTCTAACGTGCGTTTGTAGTTTTTGGCATAGGGAGAAGCTTCTTTTACAGGAGCGTGATACCTACCGGCAGCAATATTAGTGGCAAAATCGCCTGGTGCAATATTGGTCATTTTTATGTTGAATTCTTTCAGCTCCATTCGGTAAGCTTCGGTGGTAAGCTCTAAAGCGCCTTTGGTGGCGGAGTAAATGCCACGATACGGCAAGCCCATATAACCGGCAATAGATGTGATATTAATTATAAAACCCGTTTTTCTTTTCCGCATAGACGGTAAAACCGCTTTAATTACCCGTAAAACGCCAAAATAATTGGTATCAAAAACTTTTTGAATTTCTTCATCGGGGGTTTCTTCTAAAGGTCCGGTAATGCCCATTCCGGCATTATTAATAAGAAAATCTATTTTTCCTTCGGCTTTAAGCACCTCTTCTACGGCGGTAAGAATGCTTTCTTTTTTAGTTACATCTAAGGCAACAAAACAAATACCGTCTTGCTCTTTTTGTTTGGGATTTCTACTAGTGCCGTACACTTTATAGCCTTTTTGGTATAAAAAATTGCCAATAGCTTTTCCTATTCCCGAAGAAGCTCCGGTAATGAGTACTACTTCTTGATTCATTTAGTAAATTTCTGTGGCAAATATCTACTTTTTCTATGTAAAATACCGACTAACCAATAAAAAATAAAAGGAAAATATAGGGAATAAAAAATGGCAAGCTACCCACATCACACCGCTACGACCGCTTACCCTTGCTGCGTTCCCGCCCTGGGGGATTCAGCAGGAGCTGGTTGTGTGGGACTTGCCGCTGCAAATATACAATGTTTATCTATTTTTACAAGTATTTTTTAAATAGAATTACCTAAATTAGCTTTTTTTAAAAATTTTATTTTTATGAAAAAATATAAGGTATTGGTTTTCTTCTGTTTAAGCATTTTATTGCTTTCCTGCGGAAAGAACACAAAGAATGCAGCAGAGAATTTTATCTTAAAAACGGATAGTAAAAAAGGTCCATTACAGAAGGGAGATGCCTTAAAACTTTCCGTAAAAAGCAAGAAAGATTATCAAATAGATTCTGTTGTATACTCTTATGGCAATAATAAATTGGCAAAAAGCATTAAAAATGAGCCAATTTCCGTAAACCTAGAAAAGCCATTTGGTAACAATATTTTAAAAGCCTCTGTTTATTTTGAGGATACTCAAATTGAAATTAACAAAAACATAAGCCTGCACAGCAAAACCAAACCTATTGTTTACGGTTACGAAATTATAAATTCTTATCCGCACGATAATGAGGCTTTTACCCAAGGTTTAGAGTTTTATAAAGATACTTTATACGAAAGTACCGGGCAGCACGGTAAATCTAGTTTAAGAAAAGTAGAATATAAAACCGGAAAAGTGCTTAAAAAAGTAGATTTAAATCCGGCTTATTTTGGGGAGGGCTTAACCATTTTAAACGATAAAATTTATTTGCTTACCTGGCGCTCCGGAGATGGTTTTATTTATGATGTAAATACTTTTGAGCATTTAGAAACGTTTTCCTACAACAAAAGTAATGAAGGTTGGGGCATTTGTAACGATGGCGAAAAATTGTATAAAAGTGACGGTACAGAAAAAATCTGGATATTAGATCCCGAAACTTTAAAAGAGTTGCGCTACTTTCAGCCGGTTACCCATAAAACGGTTTCTACCAAACTAAATGAATTGGAATATGCCAAAGGAAAAATTTATGCCAATACTTGGCAAAAAGATGGTGTGGCAATTATAAATCCCGAAACCGGCGTGGTAGAAGGTATTATAGATTTACGCGGACTTCGGAAAAAATTAGAAAATAACGATAAGCTTACCACCGTTGAACACGTTTTAAACGGAATTGCCTACCATGAAAAAAGCGGTAATTTTTTTGTAACCGGTAAAAATTGGGACACCCTTTTTGAAATAAAAATCTTTGAAAAATAAGCCAATGAAATATCTGTATAGCTTACTCCTACTCTGCTCTATTGTTTTTTGGAGTTCTTGTAGAAATGATTTTGAAACCGACCGTAGCTCCGGAAAATTGGTTTTTTCTAAAGATACGGTATATTTAGACACCGTTTTTAGTGGGATTGGCTCCAGCACCTATAATCTTACCGTGCATAACAAAAGTAAAAATGATATTCATATTCCATCCATTCGGTTGGGAGAAGGCGAAAACTCTTATTACAGACTCAATGTAGACGGTTTACCCGGAAAAACCTTTGAGAATATTGAAATTCTAGCCGAAGACAGCATTTTTGTTTTTGTAGAAACCACTGCCAATATTGATGATTTTGCCACCACGCAAACCCAATTTCTTTATACAGATGCTATCGAGTTTGATACCGGTGCAAACCAACAAAACGTAGAATTGGTAACCCTTATTCAAGATGCACATTTTTTATATCCAGAAAAATTTGCAGATGGTAGCACAGAAGAATTGATTTTTGAAAATGGCGAAACCCAAGACACCTTATCCGGTTTTTACCTAGACGATTCTGAGCTTAATTTCACCAATCAAAAACCCTATGTAATTTATGGTTTGGCCGCCGTACCTTCTAATAAAACCTTACAAATAGATGCCGGCGCGCGTATTCACTTCCATAACGAAAGCGGAATTATAGTTGCCAACAATGGCTCTCTACAAGTTAACGGTTTGCCTAGTAACGATCCGGAAACTTTAGAAAACGAAGTGATTTTTGAAGGTAACAGATTAGAACCTTCTTTTAGCGAGAGACCCGGACAATGGTTTGGCTTATGGCTTACGCAAGGTAGCACCAACAATTCTTTTAATCACACAACCATTAAAAACGCACAAGTCGGTATTTTAATGGAGTCTAACGATGGTACCAATAACCCTACTTTAACTTTAAAAAATACGCAAATTTATAATTCTGCCAATTTTGGCTTATTGGCTCGTACAGGCCATATTGTTGGCGAAAACCTAGTTATAAATAATGCCGGACAAGCGGCTTTAAACCTTTCTTTAGGCGGAAAATATAGTTTTAATAATTCTACTTTTGTAAATTATTGGAACAACAGCTACAGAAATTTCCCCGCAGTACTTGTAGAAAATAGATTGGAAACCGCAGAAATAGAATTTGTGTCTGATTTAATTCAAGCAGATTTTAAGAACTGCATTATTTACGGAAACGAAAACTTAGAGCTAGGTCTAAACCCTACAGCTGAAGAAGGCATTGCTTTTAATTACAAATTTGAAAACTGTTTAATTAAATACAAAACCTATACTAACGACTTTACGGAAAACGACCCGCCTTTCTCTAACGAAACTTTTTTTGAAAATGTTCTTCTTAACGAAGCGCCATTTTTCTTAGATCCCAACCAAAATTTATTACAAATAAGCAACGAGTCTGCCGCCAACGGCTTAGCAAATCCTGCTACGGCAACCCAAAAAGACATTTTAGGAAACTTACGAAGTAGCAATCCGGATGCGGGCGCTTATGAAAGCACAAACTTTACGGAATAAAAAAAACCATTTGAATTTATATATCAAATGGCTTTCTTAAATTTAATAAGTAATCAGAAAAAGTTACTTCATATACTTTTGCATAATTGGTTGTAATTGCATTGCCCAAGTTTGCGAAAGTTGCATAGAACGCTCCGTTAACATTGGAGTTTTTTCTAAAATTCGCTTTCCTGCCGGGGTGTCGTAAAAATCTAACATTTTTTGCAAATCTTCTTTACCTATAGTTTCAATATAAATATCTGCAACTTGCTTGTAAAGCGATTTCATTTCGTCTTTAACTTCTTTTTTAAAAGCCTCTTTTTTATCTGCCGGGATCATAGATGCCATTTGGTCTAAAGCACCACCCATTGCTCCTTCTGATTGAATTTCAATATAATTAATCAATTCGGCTTTAAATTCACCTGAGTTTGATTGGGCAAAAGCTCCAAACCCCATTAAAAGAATTACAAATGTAAAAACGGTTTTCTTCATAATATTCATAAAATTTAGTTAGTAAATAAAGGTTTATCTTGCATCATAGCGTTTACCTTTTCTTTGGTTTCTGCTATAATTTTATCGTTATCTATGTTGCTAATTACGCGGTCTACATATTCTACCACTTCTTGCATATCTTCTTCCTTTAAACCGCGAGTAGTAATTGCTGCCGTTCCTACTCTAATACCCGAAGTGACAAAAGGAGATTTATCGTCAAAAGGTACCATATTTTTATTAACCGTAATTTCGGCTTCTACCAATTTAGCTTCAGCTTCTTTTCCGGTAACGTCTTTATTCCGTAAATCTATCAACATCATATGGTTGTCTGTGCCGCCGGAAATTACCTGATAACCTTTATCTACAAAAGCTTGCGCCATTGCTTTAGCATTTTTCTTTACTTGCACCATATAATGCAAAAATTCATCTTTTAAAGCTTCGCCAAAAGAAACCGCTTTTGCCGCAATAATATGTTCTAAAGGCCCGCCCTGATTGCCCGGAAAAACAGCGCTATTTAAAAGAGAAGACATCTTTTTTAGTTTTCCGCTTTTTAATTTTTGCCCGTACGGATTTTCAAAATCTTTCCCCATCAAAATCATTCCCCCACGAGGGCCGCGCAAAGTTTTGTGTGTGGTTGTAGTTACTATATGGCAATGCGGCATTGGATCTGCTAGTAATCCTTTAGCAATTAATCCTGCCGGATGCGCCATATCTGCCAGTAAAATTGCATCTACTTCGTCTGCTATTTCTCTAAATTTTTTATAATCTATCTCACGAGAATAGGCCGATGCGCCGGCAATAATCATTTTTGGTTTTTCTTGATGTGCCATTTTACGCACGTGCTCATAATCTATCTTTCCGGTTTCTTTATCTACGCCGTAAAAAACAGGATTATACAATTTTCCGGAAAAATTTACCGGAGAACCGTGGGTTAAATGTCCGCCGTGAGACAAATCAAAGCCTAAAATTTTATCGCCCGGTTTTAAACAGGCGGCATAAACGGCCGTATTAGCTTGCGAACCGGAGTGTGGTTGCACATTTGCATATTCTGCTCCAAACAATTCTTTTGCGCGTTCTATAGCTAAGGTTTCTACTTTATCTACTACTTCGCAACCGCCATAATACCGTTTACCGGGATAACCTTCTGCATATTTATTGGTTAAAACAGATCCGGCTGCTTCCAAAACTTGTTCACTTACAAAATTTTCGCTGGCTATTAACTCTAAACCATTTTTTTGACGCTGCTTTTCAGCTTCAATCAAATCAAAAATCGCTGTATCTCTTGTCATCATAAAAATTTTCGTTAAATATTCATCAAAAATAAAAAAAGCATTCGGTTAATTATGATAAAATAATATATTTGAATGCAATCAATTTATAAATTATTCTTTTTTTATTGCTTATGACCATAACTGCAAACGATCCCAAGCGTAAAAGCTGGCTAAATGTACCGAAAGATTCAGACTTTCCTATACAAAATATACCTTTTGGCGTATTTTTAACGCGCGATGATATTATCACAATAGGCACCAGAATTGGCGATTATGCGATAGATTTAGGAGCCTTGCACCAATTAGGTTATTTTGAGGGAATTCCGCTTACAGACGATATTTTTTTACAAGATACTTTAAACGATTTTATTGCCGACGGAAGAAAAACCTGGCGAGCAGTAAGAAACCGCATTGCCGAAATTTTTGACGCAGATAACAACAGTTTAAAAAATAACGAAGATCACCGCAAAACGGTTTTATTTACCTTAGACGAAATAGAAATGCAATTGCCGGTTCAAGTAGGCGATTATACAGATTTTTACTCGAGTAAAGAACATGCCACCAACGTTGGTAAACTTTTTAGAAGTAAAGAAGACGCGCTTATGCCCAATTGGTTACATATGCCGGTTGCTTATCACGGTAGAAGCTCTTCTATAGTTGCAAGTGGTATTCCTGTGCATAGACCGCAAGGTCAAAAAATGCCGCCGGGAGCAGAAAAACCTATTTTTGGACCGTCAAGAAAAGTAGATTTTGAATTGGAAATGGCTTTTATCACAACGGCAGGAAACCCAATTGGTGAGCCTATTTCTGCAGAAGATGCAGAAGATTACATTTTCGGAATGGTTTTATTTAATGACTGGAGTGCGCGCGATATACAAACTTGGGAGTATAAACCTTTAGGACCGTTTTTAGCGAAAAACTTCGCTTCTACTGTAAGCCCTTGGATTGTTACTTTAGACGCCTTGGAACCTTTCCGTACAGAAGGACCAAAACCGGTTGTAGAACAATTACCTTATTTACAAACTTCCGGTAAGAAAACATTTGATATAAATCTAGAGGTTGCATTACAACCCAGAAATAAAGAAGAGACAACACTTACCAATTCTAATTTTAAGTATTTGTACTGGAATATTAGTCAGCAGCTCGCACACCACACCATTAATGGTTGTCCGGTAAACAGCGGCGATATGATGGGAAGTGGCACCATTTCGGGAAATAAACCAAAGTCTTCTGGTTCTTTATTAGAACTTTCTGAAAATGGTAAAAATCCTGTAAAACTAAAAGATGGTGGCGACCGTAAATTTGTAGAAGATAACGATACAGTTATTATGCGTGGCTACTGTAAAAATCAAACTATACGGCTTGGTTTTGGCGAAGTGCGCACAAAGTTGTTGCCTATTTTTGAAAGCAAATAAAAAGCTAAGCAGAAAAAACGGCTACCAAAAAATAGTAAGTTTATTAAAAGCTGTTTCAAAAAGTAGTAAATTTTTGAAACAGCTTTTTTTATTATACATGTTTTGCAATTTGACTGGCATCAATGGCTTGGTGCGATGCATCTCCTATAACTTCACCATTTTCCAAAACAATTACTTGAGGCGACTGGTGCGTTACCCGAAACCTTTCTGCTATTTTATTCGATAAGTCACGATAACGTATTAAATCCAAAAAGTAAAGCGCTATTTTATCTTCATCAAAATCTGCTTCGGCTTCAAAACGATTTAAAACCATTCGGCTAATGCCGCAACGCGTAGAATGTTTAAAAATCACCACTAGCTTGTTGTGAGACGTTTCTAACATTTCATTAATCATCGCTTCACTACCTATTGCTTTCCAAGCTAAAGAATTCTTTTCTTCGTTGGTGTCTGTATCTTTTCCAAAAAAATTATCTAAAAAACCCATTATTCCGTAATTAAAAATGTGTTGTAAGATATTAAAATTATTAATTTTAAAAAGGATTTTAGAAATGCTTAACGCTTACATATTTAAAATAACTGGCTTTTGTAGTATCTTTCCATAATACAAAAACTGTAATTTTGACAGTATCCAGCAAAGATCTTGGTGACTTTTTGTCGTGTTTTTAAAAAGGCATATCTATTGCTAAATTAAAGGAAAACAAAAGAATATGAATTTGAACAATTTTACCATAAAATCACAAGAGGCCATACAGCAAGCGCAGCAGCTTGTGCAGGAATTGGGCCATCAGCAAATAGAAAACGAGCACATTTTTAAAGCCATAAGTACGGTAGATGAAAATGTAACTCCCTTTTTGCTGAAAAAATTAAGTATTAACGTTGCACTTTTTACACAATTACTGGACAAAACTTTAGAAAGTTTTGCAAAGGTAAGTGGTGGCGATATAATGCTTTCGCGGGAAGCGGGAAAATCTATTAACGAAGCCACTAGCATAGCTAAAAAGATGAATGACGAATATGTTTCTATCGAACATCTTATTCTAGCAATCTTTAAATCGAATTCTAAAGTAGCGCAAATTTTAAAAGACCAAGGCGCTACAGAAAAAAACTTAAAAGCAGCTATTGAAGAATTGCGACAAGGCGACCGAGTAACTTCGCAAAGTGCCGAAGAAACCTATAATTCTTTAAATAAATATGCCAAGAACTTAAACGAAATGGCTGAAAGCGGAAAATTGGATCCCGTTATTGGTCGGGACGAAGAAATACGCAGAATTTTACAAATTTTATCACGTCGTACCAAAAACAACCCGATGCTAGTAGGAGAGCCCGGTACAGGTAAAACTGCAATTGCAGAAGGTTTGGCGCATAGAATTATTGCTGGCGACATTCCAGAAAACCTGAAAAATAAAGTAATTTACTCCTTAGATATGGGCGCTCTAATTGCCGGCGCAAAATATAAAGGAGAATTTGAAGAACGTCTAAAAGCAGTTATAAAAGAAGTTACTTCTAGCGATGGAAATATTGTTCTTTTTATAGACGAGATTCACACCTTAGTTGGTGCCGGCGGCGGACAAGGCGCTATGGATGCAGCCAATATTTTAAAACCAGCCTTGGCCAGAGGAGAGTTGCGGGCAATTGGCGCAACTACGTTAGACGAATACCAAAAATATTTTGAGAAAGACAAGGCATTAGAACGTCGCTTTCAACGCGTAACCGTAAATGAACCTGATACAGAAAGCGCGATTTCCATCTTACGTGGAATTAAAGAAAAATACGAAACCCACCATAAAGTACGTATTAAAGACGAAGCAATTATTGCGGCAGTAGAACTTTCGCAACGCTATATTACCAATAGGTTTTTACCGGACAAGGCTATTGACTTGATGGATGAAGCAGCATCTAAATTACGTATGGAAATTAATTCTAAACCCGAAGAACTCGATGTTTTAGACCGCAAAATAATGCAGTTGGAAATTGAAATTGAAGCGATTAAACGCGAAAAAGATGAAGATAAATTAAAATCGCTTAAAGCAGATCTAGCCAACCTTAAAGAAGAACGTAGCGAGTTAAATGCTCAATGGCAAAATGAAAAAGGCGTGGTAGATAACATCCAGCAAGCCAAAACAGACATTGAAAACTTTAAATTAGAAGCAGAACGTGCAGAACGCGAAGGCGATTATGGAAAAGTAGCCGAAATTAGGTACGGAAAAATAAAAGAAGCCCAAGAACGTCTGGAAAAGCTGCAGAAAGAAATGGCAGAACAAAAAGCCAGCGGTTCTAAAACGTTGATTCAAGAAGAAGTTACCAACGAAGATATTGCCGATGTTGTAGCAAAATGGACGGGAATTCCGGTAACTAAAATGCTACAAAGCGAACGTGAAAAATTATTACATTTAGAAGAAGAATTACACAAACGCGTTGTAGGGCAAGATGAAGCTATACAAGCGGTAAGTGACGCTATTAGAAGAAGTCGAGCCGGTTTGCAAGACCAAAAAAGACCAATTGGTAGTTTCTTATTTTTAGGAACAACCGGGGTTGGTAAAACCGAGTTAGCAAAAGCTTTGGCCGAATATCTTTTTGATGATGATTCTGCGATGACCAGAATAGATATGAGCGAATACCAAGAACGCCACTCAGTAAGTAGATTGGTTGGCGCGCCTCCTGGGTATGTTGGCTACGACGAAGGCGGCCAATTAACAGAAGCTGTGCGACGCAAACCTTACTCTGTTGTATTGCTAGATGAAATTGAAAAAGCGCACCCAGATACTTTCAATATACTTTTACAAGTTTTGGATGAAGGTAGGTTAACAGATAATAAGGGACGATTGGCAGATTTTAGAAACACGATTATTATAATGACTTCTAATATGGGAAGCCACGTGATTCAAGAAAAATTTGATGCGGTGCAAGATATTGAAACCGCTATGGAAAGTGCCAAAGTGGAAGTACTTGGTTTACTGAAACAGCAAGTAAGACCCGAATTTTTAAATCGGATAGACGATATTGTAATGTTTAGTCCGTTAAGTCAAGAAAATATTAAAGAAATTGTTGGCTTGCAACTAAAAGGAGTAAGCAGAATGTTGGCAGAGCAAAATATCACTATAGACGCTACAGAAGAAGCAAATGCGGTATTATCTCAAAAAGGATTTGACCCACAATTTGGTGCCAGACCGGTAAAAAGAACCATTCAAAAAGAAGTTTTAAACAAGCTTTCTAAAGAAATTCTTTCCGGAAAAATTTCTGCAGATAGTATAATTTTGATAGATGCTTTTGATGGCGAAATTGTTTTTAGGAACGAAACCGCCCCAAGCGTAGAAAGTTAAGATTAGTAAACTATTTATTATAAAAGCAGTCAAACTTCATTAAAAGTTTTGACTGCTTTTTTTATTAAATATCGCTTAGGCTTTGTAAATTGAGCCTTTCATAACATTGTTATTTCATGAAAATTTTACACACCGCAGATTGGCATATTGGTAAACGCTTGCACAAACATTATTTGTACAAAGATTTCGATTTGTTTATTGGTTGGCTTTGCGACCTTATTCATCAAGAAAAAATTGATGTTATCTTGGTTTCCGGTGATGTGTTTGATTTAGCAAACCCTTCCGCGGAAGCGAGAAAACAATATTACCAAGCTTTAATTGCGTTAAAAAGTTTAAACTGTCATCTGGTTATAACCGGCGGCAACCACGACTCTCCCAGCATGCTCGACGCGCCAAAAGATTTGTTACAGGCTTTAGAAATGACGGTTATTGGCGGTTTGCCCGAAAAAATAGAAGATTGCATAATTGCGCTACCAAATCAAAAAAATCCTGAAGTTATAATTGCCGCTCTCCCCTATTTGCGCGATGCAGATGTGCGTTTGGCCAGCGAAGGAAATACCTACGAAGATAGATTGGCTGCCATTAGAGAGGGAATTCAAGCACGGTTTGATGAAGCCGCGGCAATCTGCAAAGAAAAATATCCAGACATTCCCGCCATTGCTATGGGACATTTGTATGCGGCGGGCGTAAGCACCTCAGAAAGTGAGCGCGATATACAAATTGGGAACCAAGCGGCCTTTAAAGCGGAGCAATTTAGCAAATATTTTTCGTATGTTGCTTTAGGACACATTCATCAGCCGCAGCGTGTAAATGCTCAGGTTCCTACATTTTATAGTGGCTCTCCACTTATGTTTTCGTTTAGTGAACGTAAAGATGAAAAACGCGTCTTGGTAATAGATACAAAACAAGGTTTTGAACCAGAAAGCTTTGCAATTCCGCCGTTTAGAAAACTATTAAAAATTGCCGGAAACTTAGAGGAAGTGCAAGATAAATTAGCAAATCTAGAGCACGAAGGCAAATTAGATACTTTGGTAGAAGTAGAAATGCGAGAACAGGATTACAGTACTAAAAAATTGGCGCAATTAGATGATTTGATCAGCAATTATAAAAAAGACAATATCGAAATTATAAAATACCGGGCGCAGTTTAAAAATCAGCAACAACAAAGCAGCGAAGTTTTTGGTAGCAGGCAAAATTTAGAAGATTTAAAACCCAAAGAAGTGTTTGAATCGCTACTAGAAAAAGAAGCTTATTTGCCGGAAGAAAAACAAGAATTGCTGCACACCTTTGATGAATTAAAAGAACTGCTAACCACCGAATAGTTAATTGCATAATGAAAATTTTAAAACTGCATTTTAAAAATATCAATTCTTTAAAAGGCGAACACGAAGTAGATTTTACCCGAGCACCATTTGTGCAAAACAATTTATTTGCAATTACCGGCCCCACAGGAAGCGGAAAAACAACTTTGCTGGACGTAATTTCTTTGGCACTTTTTAACCAAGTGCCGCGTTTGGGAAAAATGAGCACTTCAGAAGTTTTGAAAAAAGGCGCCATTCTTACCCGTAATCAAAAAGAAGCATTTGCGCAAGTTACTTACGCTTGCGCGGAAGGGAAATTCTGTTCGCGCTGGGAAATTTCTACCGCTAGAACTGGTAATTTGCGCGATTATGAAATGTTTGTATCGGAAGTTGCTACAAATAAAACTTTGTCTTTAAAAAAGTCTGAAGTGCCAACAAAAAACGAAGAATTAATTGGCCTTAATTACGAGCAGTTTATTAAATCTGTTGTTTTGGCGCAAGGAGATTTTGCCAAATTTTTACAAGTTCCTAAAAAAGAACGTGGCGCACTTTTAGAAAAAATTACCGGCACCGGAATTTATAGACAATTAGGACAACTAGCATATAAAAAATACACCGAACTGGAGAAAACGGTAAACGAGCAAAAAACCAAGATTTCTACCTATGAAGAGCAATTAATTTCTGATAAAGTTTATTTAGAAAAACAAAAACAAGCAGAAGAATTGCGGCAATTAAAAGAAAAAAATCAAAAAAATATAGACCAACTTAAAGTTGCAATAGGAGAAAAAGAAAAATTAGCTGACTTAGAAAAAAATCTACAAAGGCTTACGACAGAAAATGAAGAAAACGAGGAGAAACTAAAGAATTTTATAAAAGAAAAAGGTGCAGCTCTAAAAAAACACCAAGAATTACAAGGCTTTACGGAAGAAATTCAGCAATGGAAAAATTTTTCTGAACAAGTAGTAAACTTGCATGAAAAAGAGAACTACAACCAAAAAAAATTAGCCGCTATAAAAACAAAATTAAAACAAAATGGCGAAGTATTTCGCACTACTTTCGGTTTGGACTTTACGGAAGATAATTTTCAAGAAGAACTTGAAGATTATAAGCTAAAAGTTCGTGAGTTATATAAAGATAAGCAAAGTATTGGCACCGAATTTCAGGCATTGGCAAAAAATCTTCAGCAAGAATTGAAGGATTTTGGCTTCCAATTATCAAAAAAGAATCCACAAGAAAATCTTCAGCAATTAGAAGATTTACAGCGTCAAAACGAAAATAAAAAAAACAGTTTAGAACAGAAACATGCTTTTTCTGAAAACACAAAAATTAATGAGGAGCAAGAGAAAATTCGGCTACAGCTAAAAGAATTAAGAGCGGCAGAAAAGTTATATTCTGAAATTAAGCAATTAGAAAAAGAAGTCACAAAATTTAAAACAGAGCAAGAAGCAAAGCAAAAACAAATTGAAGGTTTTCCGGAAAGAATAAAAGAATTAACGCAAGAAGTAAAAATGCTCAACTTGCAGATAGAAGCCAAAGAAAATGAGCAAAAAATAGCTTTGTTACAAAAAAAACTAGAAGATTACCGCAAAGAATTAGAAGCAGAAAAACCGTGCCCGTTATGCGGAAGTTTAGAACATCCGTACGCAGAACACCTCCCGGAAAAAGATGATAAAATTAAAACCGCACTAAAAAAATTACAAAACGAACTGAATATAAAACAGAAAGAGTTAACGCAAAAAGAAACCAAATTAGAAACTACGCTTGCGCAAAACAAGAGCTTAGAGAAGTCTATTTTAGAAAACAACGCTGAAATACAAAAAAAACAAAAAAGCTACCAGACAGAATTTTCTCAAAACTTACAAGACTTAAAATTGCAAGATTTTGCGAATTTGGAAGAAAAATACACTGACAAATTAGATGCTTTGCAGGCTTATGATAGATTTTCGCGACAAGCAGAGCAATTGGAAAAAGCTTTGAGAAACCTAAAATCTTTAAAGCTTTTATTGCAAAAAGGAAAAAGCAAACTAGAAGAAATTGCAAAGTTTTTTAAAGGAGACGATTTTGAAGCGGAAATCAATACAACAGAAAAAGATTATTTTAATTTTAGTCAGGAAAAAAAACAACTAAAAAAACAACAAACCGATTTAGAAGAAGAGAAAAAAGAAATAGAAAAAAAGCTGCAAAAAAATACCGAAACCTTAGAAGCCAATTTAAAACCTTTGGGTTATACTTCTATTCCGCAAGCTTTAAAAAATCTATTACCGCATAATCTTGTAAGTAGTTATCAAAAAGAGCACGAAGATTTAAAAAACAGGCAAATAAGTTTGCATACGCGTATAAACGATTTAAAGAAACAACAAGAAGCTGCACAAGAAAAAGTGGTTGGTACGAGTTTAGAAGATTTACGAGAAGGTTTGGAGCAAGAAACGCAAAAACAGGCCACAACCGATAAAGATTTGCGCGAATTACACCGCATAATTACCAATCAGCTACAAAATATAAAAACGATTAATAAGTTAAAATCTGAAATTAGAGATCAATTGCAAATCAATAAACGTTGGAAAATTTTGAAAGAATTAATTGGCGATGCAACGGGAAATAAATTTAACGATTATGCGCAAGATTTAACTTTATCGCAATTGCTTATTTTAGCTAACAAACGCTTAGCGCTGTTAACAGATCGTTATAAAATGGACAAGCCTATAGCAGACGAAGACGATAGTTTGGTAGCTATAGACAAACATATGGGCGGGCAGCGCAGATCTGTAAAAACCCTATCTGGCGGCGAAACTTTTTTACTGAGTTTGGCGCTGGCTTTGGCTTTATCGGATTTTGCTTCGCGAAATGTAGAAATAAATAGTCTTTTTATAGACGAAGGTTTTGGAACGCTAGATCCAGAGACTTTAGACCAGACCTTAGATACTTTGGAAGTTTTACAAGCAAAATCTTCTAAAATGATTGGTGTTATTAGCCACGTTAGCAGTTTAAAAGAACGCATTGCTACGCAAATTCAGTTGAGCCAGAACGGTCAAGGTTATAGCAGTTTGAAAGTGGTTTAAGAGCTTGAAGATGAAAATGAAAATAAAAAAAGTAAGTTCTCTTTTACAGTTAAAACGGAATTATTTACGATAAAATATTTATTGCACAGGAAAATCAAAATAGGTATCAGGAAAAGGTTCATTATATAAAGTATAATGCCACCATTCTTTGGGATAAGCAATAAAGCCAAATTTACGCATTCCTTTTTTTAAGAGTTTTCTGTTTTTCTTTTGGGCTTTACGGATTTGTTTTGTGCCGTGATGCGAAATCTCACCGAAAAAATCATACGGACTTCCCATATCCAATTCTTTGCCCGTTTTTAGATCTATTAAAGTTAAATCTATTGTACTACCACGAGAATGACCGGACTTGGTAGCTATATAACCCAGAGAAAACAAATCTTTTTTTGCCACCTTTGGATAAAATTCTTCTTTGGCCAAGGTGTCATCTTTTTTGCGCGCCCACTCCATAAAACTATTTACAGCGCGTTGCGGTCTGTAGGCATCAAAAATTTTAAACGTGTATCCTTTCCGTAAAAAATACCGATAAGCTTTTTCTAGTTGCTCCAAAGCTTTTTTACTTAAAATTGCTTTGGGTTGCTGATAGCCTTCTACCGGTTTTCCGGTAAAATTATGTTTTCCCGCATAACGAATTTCTAAAACAGCTACATCTAAAGAATCAGTAACATATCCAAATTCCGGCGGAATTTTTGCGTCTTGCGCGTGAAAAACCCAGACGCAAAAAATTCCGCACAGAAAACAGATAATTTGTTTCATTTTTATTGCTTTTCTTTAGGAACAGCAAAACCACGATCGCGCATTAAAGCATCTATTTTTGCCTCGCGACCTCTAAACTGTTTATAAGCCTCTGCAGGATCTATCGCATTTCTTGGCGCAAACAAATATTTTACCAATTTATGCGCTAGTTCTTTATCATAGAATCCGCCGGGAGCTTCCGCAAAAGCTTCTGCGGCATCAGAAGTTAAAACATCTGCCCACAAATAACCATAATAACCGGCTGCATAACCTTCTCCCGAGAAGATATGACCAAAATGCGGTGTGCGGTGACGCATTACAATCTGTTCTGGTAAACCTAAACTATCTAAAGTTTTCTTTTCAAACTCGGCTACATCAATATTTTCCGGATTTGCGGTGTGCAATTTCATATCTATCAAGGCAGAAGCTAAAAACTCTGTTGTAGCAAAACCTTGGTTAAAAGTAGCCGCTTTTTTAATTTTATTTACCAATTTTTGCGGAATTACCTCATCTGTTTTATAATGGCGCAAATATTTGTTAATCACCTTATCTGTAGAAAGCCAGCGCTCTAGCAATTGCGATTGAAACTCTGTATAATCGCGTACACCACCATTAAGCGTAGGATAATCTACCTCTGCAGACAAGAAGTGTAAAGCGTGGCCAAACTCGTGGAAAAATGTTTCGGCATCGTCCCAAGAAATTAAAACCGGTTCTCCCGGAGCAGGTTTTATAAAATTAGAATTATTTGAAGCCAACACGGGTTTATTTCCTTCTAAAGCAGTTTTGCTTCGGTAAGTGGTTGCCCAAGCGCCGGAGCGTTTTCCTTGGCGCGCATACGGATCTAAATACCACAAGCCAATAAGACTGTCGGTATCTTTTTTGTGCACTTCATAAACTTCTACATCTTCATGAAAAACCGGAACGCTACCGTCTGTAATCTTTTCAAATTTATAATCAAACAACTCCCCTGCCGTAAAAAACAAAGCTTGCTTTAAGTTGTCTAAAACCAAATATTCTTTAATTTCTTCGCTGTCTAAGTCGTATTTTTCTTTACGGACTTTCTCGGCGTAAAATCGATAATCCCACGGCTTGATTTTAATATCGTGCCCTAGCTTATCTGCCAGGTTTTGCATATCTACAATTTCTTCTTTAGCGCGTTCTACGGCTGCCGGCCAAACTTTCAACATCAAATCCATTGCTTGTTCGGGCTCTTTTGCCATTCTATTTTGCAAGCGCCACGAAGCAAAATTATCGTAACCCAAAAGTTCTACGCGCTCATCTCTAAGCTTTAAAATTTCTGCAATTATCGCTTTATTATCGTATTTATCATCGTTATCCCCACGCGAGTAATAGTTTTTCCAAACTTTTTCTCGCAATTCGCGATTAGTAGAATAGGTCAAAAAAGGATCCATAGAAGAACGCGTGTTGGTAATAGCATATTTCCCTTTTTTATCACGCTCTTCGGCGGAAGTGGCAGAAGCTTTTACAAAAGATTCGGGCAAACCGTCTATTTGATCTTTTTCTAAATAAACCACATAATTTTCTTCATCTGCCAAGACGTTGTTTGAAAAATCTGTATATAAACCGGAAAGTTCTTTTTGAATTTCGGCATAACGCTGTTTATCTTCCTTAGAAAGATTGGCGCCATTCATTGTAAAACGTTCGTAAATTAAATCTAACGTACGTTGTTTTTGCTTGCTTAATGAATCTTTTTGCGCTTGCTCATAAACACTTTTTATACGCTGAAAAAGCTTTTCGTTTTGTAAAATTTGCGATTGATAGTCGGCTATTTTTGGTGCCAAGTCTTTTTGCACAGCTCTAAAATCTTCTGAAGACAGGTTACTGCTATAAATTCCGTAGTAAGTAAAAGCCCTGTCCAAAGGTTTACCGGCTTTTTCCATTGCTACAATCGTATTCTCAAAGTTAGGTTTTGCCTCTTGGTTACTTATTGTATTTAATTGTTGCAAATGCATTTCCATACCTTTGGTAATGGCCGGTTTAATCATTTTTACCTGCATTTGGTCAAAGGCAGGAACTCCTTGATACGGACCATCCCATTTTTGTAATAATTCAGGCATATTTTGCGTTATTTCTTGTTTTTCTTTTTGCTTTTCGGAATTATTTTGGCACGCGCTAAACAGAATAAGCGCTGCAATTCCGAGACTCTTTGTGGTTGCTTTCATTATATTTTTTTAAAGTCTTAAAGATAAAATATTTTTTGAGATTGGCAGCTGTTTTCGCTTAGTGCTTTACGGAAATTAAAAAGCTTAGGTAAGCAAAACATTTAGATATCTATTCATTTTTATTAGCTATTCATCCTATTCCTTTACGGAAAAAAGTATAAAAAAAATCCGCTAATCATAAATTGATTAACGGATTTTAATTATATAATTATAAGCTTTACTTAGCTACATTTACCGCACGGGTTTCTCTAATTACCGTAATTTTTACCTGTCCGGGATAAGTCATATCTGTTTGAATTTTTTGCGAAATCTCAAAAGACAAGTTAGACGCTTTTTCATCGGATACTTTTTCGCTTTCTACGATAACGCGTAATTCGCGTCCGGCTTGAATAGCGTAGGCTTTTTTAACGCCAGGAAATTCAAATGCAATATTTTCTAAATCTTTTAAACGCTGAATATAAGAATCTAAAACCTGACGTCTTGCACCTGGTCTTGCACCACTAATAGCATCGCAAACCTGAATGATTGGTGATAAAAGAGAAGTCATTTCTATTTCGTCGTGGTGCGCACCAATAGCGTTGCAAACTTCTGGCTTTTCGCCAAACTTTTCTGCCCACTCCATTCCTAAAATAGCGTGAGGCGTTTCGGTTTCTGTTTCCGGCACTTTTCCTATATCGTGCAACAAACCGGCACGCTTGGCAAGTTTCGGGTTTAACCCAAGTTCTGATGCCATTACGCCACAAAGTTTAGCTACTTCTCTAGAGTGTTGCAAAAGGTTTTGCCCGTAAGAAGAACGATATTTCATACGACCTACAGTTTTAATCAATTCGGGATGTAAACCGTGAATTCCTAAGTCGATTACCGTTCGTTTTCCTATTTCTATAATCTCCTCGTTTATTTGCTTTTTGGTCTTTTTAACCACTTCTTCAATACGCGCCGGATGTATACGGCCGTCTGTCACCAATTTATGCAAAGACAAACGAGCTACTTCACGACGTACAGAATCAAAACAAGAAAGTATTATAGCTTCTGGCGTATCGTCTACAATAATCTCTACACCGGTTGCACCTTCTAAGGCTCTAATATTACGACCTTCTCTACCAATAATACGCCCTTTAACATCGTCACTTTCCAAATTAAATACAGAAACACAATTGTCTATTGCTTCTTCTGTACCAATGCGTTGTATGGTATTGATTACAATTTTCTTGGCTTCCTGTTGCGCCGTCATTTTAGCATCTTCAATCGTATCCTGAATAAGTGCCATTGCATCTGTTTTGGCAGACTCTTTTAAAGACTCTACCAGCTGCTTTTTGGCTTCTTCTGCGCTAAGACCGCTAATAACTTCTAACTGTTTTACTTTGGATTGATGCAGTTTTTCTACTTCATCTTGTTTTTTGTCTAAAACCTCGTTGCGTTGGTTGTAGTTATTTATTTTCTCTTCTAACTTTTTATTTAATTTCTTATTTTTAGAAAGCTCGTTAGAAACTTGCGATTCTTTATCGCGGGTGCGTTTTTCTGCTTCAGCTATTTTTTTATCACGGCCCATGATAACTTTTTCGTGCTCAGATTTAAGCTCGATAAACTTTTCTTTGGCCTGTAATATCTTATCTTTTTTCTTGCTCTCACCTTCTTGCTTAGCTTCTTTTAAGATACTTTCGGCTTCCTTTTTGGCATCGGCCAAAATAGAATTGGCATTATTTTCTTGTTTTTTGTTTGCTATTGTATAGCCAACCGCCGCACCAATAATAATTGCGACAATAGCTACTACTACTGTTATGATTATTTCCATAGATTATATTTAAATAAAAAAAGCCTGTATTGGCATTAGGTTTTGTATAAAACTCCGTTATATACAAGTTTAGGGCTAACAAATTGATCAAGGATCCGTTCTTAGACGGCGTGCTTTAACAATTTAGACTCACCCTTTTTAATTAGTAAGTGTTGAGTTTATCAAAAAAATAACCAATACAGGCAGTAAAACCTTGTTTTATTTTAAAGAACGCTATTGCGACAAATGTTTTTCTAGCATTATATTTAAAGCGTTTAGCTTTTCTTCTGCTTCTTCCACTTGTATGCTTTTATGTATAGATTGCTGCTCGGTCTTTCCTGCAAATTGTAAGGCACACATTGCCAAAACATCTTGCTTATCCCTAACGGCATAACTTTGCTCAAATTGTTTTATAACAGCTTCAATTTTTTTTGCCGCCTTGCGCAAACCTTCTTCTTGTTCTGGCACAATAGTTAACGGGTAAACCCGATCTGCAATAGAAATTTTTATTTTTAACTTTTCAGCCATTTATATTATTCTGAAAGTTGTACAATACATTGATCAATTTCTCGAATCAAGCTGTTTATTTTGAGTTTTGTATCTCTCTTAAATTCTTTACTGCCCAGCATTGCGTTTGCAGTTTTTAAAGACTGATTTTCTCTATTAATGCTTTCAATTTTTTCCTTCAGCTGCTTTTTTTCCGCTTCTTGCTGAAGTAAGTCTTCTTCTAACCGGCTATTTTTAAGCTCTAATCTTTCTTGCTTTTGCAATATTTGATCGATCTTATCTTCCAGAGAATTAACTATTTGCATCAAATCAACCATCTGCTTTCTCGTAATGCTTACACGCACAAAGTTAATATACCTTTGGCAATAAGCCAACAGTTTTTTTGCTAATTTTTTTAAAATAGCCCATTTCTATTCGGTAAAACCCACCAGCTAAAAAACCTAAATACGGCAGGTTTAGGCAATTGAATTAATAAATTAGCTGTATTGTGCTTTTTTAAAACGTTTTTCAGAAATAATTTAAAATATATTCCGTTTAACGCAATTGAGGGTAACAAATTTATTTTTAAATGTTCTGTAAAAATTATAAACAACTCACATTGCAATTTAAGATGTTTCCTTTATATTTATCGATTCCCCTGCAACATAAAGATAATACCGCATGAAAAAATTATGGCTTTTGGCCCTTTTAATTAGTGTGCAGTTCACCTATGCTCAGTCAGAACTGCCTCAAGATTATTTTGCTAATCCTTTAGACGTTCCGCTAATTTTGTCTGGTACTTTTGGCGAGTTGCGCTCTAACCACTTCCATAGCGGGATGGATATTAAGACAAAGCAACAAACCGGTTTAAAAGTTTTGGCTGCTGCCGAAGGTTATGTTAGTCGCATAAAAATATCGCATTTTGGTTACGGAAAAGCAATTTATGTGCAACATCCTAATGGCTACACGACCGTTTACGGACATTTAAACGGTTTTTCTTCTGCCATAGACAACTATGTCAAAAAGCGCCAATATGCAAAAGAAACTTACGAAATTGAACTTTTTCCCGAAGCAGGCGAATTGCCTGTAGAGAAACAAGAAATTATAGCATTTAGTGGAAATACCGGTGGTAGCGGCGGTCCACATTTGCATTTTGAAATAAGAGACGGCAACGCACGACCTATGAATCCGTTAGATTTTGGCTACGAAATAAAAGACACCAAATTTCCTACGGTAAAAAGTGTATATGCATATCCGCAAACCAATAATTCGCACGTAGACGAATCGGGTTTAACCCAAAAAATAAGGCTTATTCCCATAGCCAATAACGAGTATGTTGCAGAAACGGTGAACGCTTACGGTAAAATTGGTTTTGGCATAGAAACCATAGATCAATTAGATTATGCGGCCAATCATAACGGGGTATATAAGATTGAAAGTTACCTTAACGGAAATAAAATATTTTCGGTAAACTTTAATAAATTTTCCTTTGCGGAAAGCAGGTATATCAACAGGTTTTTAGATTATGCAATTTATAAAAACAAACGAAAAAAAATTCAGAAATTATTTTTACAAACCAATAATCCGTTAAGTATTTTAAAAAATGCCGAAAGAGAAGGTTTTGTAAATATAGAAGATAGTTTAAATTATAATTACACGATAAAGGTAAGCGATTTTGCCGAAAATACCACCACGGTAAAAATTCCTATAAGTGCAAAAGCTTTACCGGATACGCTTATTACAAAACCGGAAAAATTTGTGTCTGATTATCACATAAAACCCAACGAAGCCAGCGCTTTTGATATAGGAAAATTTGATATTTACATTCCAAAAAACGCCGTTTATGAAGACGTTTACATAAATATAATTCCGGAAGGTGAAAGTATTATTGTAGGAAAAAAAGATATTGCCCTGCATTATAATATGACCATAGGTTTTGATGTAAGCAAATACAGCGCAGAAGATAAAGACAAACTTTACATCGCAAGAGTAACCGACTGGGGAAAAGCATACTACGTTAGCACCTACAAAAAAAGAAACCGCTTTACCACCAAAACAAGAACTTTTGGTAAATACACTTTATTGTCTGATTGGGATGCACCAGAAATAACACCAGTAAATTTTAAAAATAAAAAATGGATGTCAAATTACCGTTACCTCAAATTTAAAGTAGAAGACAAAGAATCTGGCATTAGCAGCTATAGAGCAACCGTTAACGGAAAATTTATTTTGATGGAATATGATTATAAAACCGGAATGTTAATTCACGATTTTAACGATGACGTAATTAAAGAGACCAAGAACAATTTAAAGCTCATTGTTGTAGATAATGTTGGAAATAGTAGTACATTTGAGGGCACTTTTTTCAGAAAAAACTAAACTTTATACTTTTGAAAAACACTTATTTCCTAAGCATTTTATGCTGCCTTGTGCTTCCGTTTACAGCTTTATCGCAAACCGCTACCATTAAAGGAATTGTTTTTGACGAAAACAGAACACCAATTCCCGGCGCAAACGTGAGCTATTCGCAAAATGGCACAACTACCAACGCCAATGGTTTTTATTATTTAGAAATTCCGGCAAACCAAAAAGTAGAAATTTCTATTAGTTATGTTGGACTAAAAAAAATAAGTTTTACCCAAAATCTAAAATCCGGCGAAGAAATAGAGTTTAACCCTGTTTTAAAAAGCGATGTAGAACAAATTGGCGAGATTATTCTTACCGGAGAAAATAGAAAGCGCATAGAAGGCGTGGTAAATTTAAGTCCGGAAACGGTTCGTAAAATTCCCGGGGCCAATGCCGGCGTAGAAAACCTTTTAAAAACCTTGCCGGGCGTAAGTTCTAATAACGAATTGAGCACCCAATACTCGGTTAGGGGTGGTAATTATGATGAAAATCTTGTGTACGTAAACGAAATTGAAGTTTACAGACCGTTTTTAATCCGTTCCGGCCAACAGGAAGGTTTAAGTTTTGTAAACACAGATTTGGTTAGAAATGTAGATTTTTCTGCTGGCGGATTTCAAGCAAAATACGGCGATAAACTTTCGTCTGTTTTGGCTATAGATTATCGTAGACCGGTAGATTTTGGCGCCTCTTTAGAAATGAGTCTGTTGGGCGGTAGCGCTTCTATAGAAGGTGTTTCCGGCAACAATAAGTTTTCGGGTATTTTGGGTATTCGTTATCGGGATAATAGTTTGTTTGTAAATGCAAAAGAGACCGAAACTAACTTTAAACCACGCTTTGCAGATGCGCAAACCTATTTAACGTATCAATTCAGTAAAAAATTCGAATTGGGTTTTCTAGGAAATATTTCCATAAATAAATACGATTACGAGCCATTAACAAGACAAACCAACTTTGGCACTTTACAAGACCCCAGAGCTTTATTGGTTTTTTATGAAGGCCAAGAAAAAGACCAGTACGAAACTTATTTTGGCGCTCTAAAAGCTACTTATAAAGTGTCTGAAAATTATACTTCAAAATTAATTGCTTCGGTATACAACACCCAAGAGCAAGAACATTATGATATTTTAGGGCAGTATAGATTAGGTAATGTTAACACAGACATTAGCAGTAACGATTTTGGCGAGGTAGAGTTTAGCCAAGGCATTGGGTCGCAACTCAATCACGGCCGTAACGATTTGGATGCTTTGATTATGAATTTTCAACATCGGGGGACTTTTAAATATGACGAGCATCAAATAGATTATGGCATAAAATACACCCACGAAGATATTAGGGATAGAATTAGGGAGTGGGAAGTAATAGATTCTGCCGGTTTCTCTATTAGGCCGCCTTTAGAAGATTTTCAAAACAACGAACCCTACGAACCTTATACTGCACCAATAGAACCTTACAACAATGTAAGAGCTACCAACCAAACCAAAATAAACAGATTCCAAAATTTTATACAATGGAGCTACAACACTTCTTTAGGAAACAGCAAAGCTTGGTTTAATGCCGGCTTGCGTTCGCATACCTGGATTGTTGACGGAGAAAATATAGAGACAGAAACACAAACAGTTGTTAGTCCGCGGGCGCAATTTGCTTTAAAACCAAATTGGGAAACCGATATGCTTTTTAGGCTTTCGGGTGGTTTATATTACCAACCTCCATTTTACAGAGCTTTACGGAATGAAGACGGGCGCGTAATCCCTTCCGTAAAGGCACAACAATCTGCCCATATTGTTTTGGCTAATGATTTTAGTTTTAAAATGGGCGGGAGACCTTTTAAATTGGTTTCTGAAGCTTATTATAAGCATCTTACCAACGTAAATCCGTACACCATAGAAAATGTACGCATACGCTATGAAGCCAAAAATAACGCAAAAGCTTATGCTTACGGTTTAGATTTACGTCTAAACGGGGAGTTTGTTCCGGGTACAGAAAGTTGGGTAAGCTTGGGTTATTTAAAAACCGAAGAAAATATAAATAATCGCGGGTATATTGCACGACCAACCGATCAACGTCTAAAAGTTGGCGTACTTTTTCAAGATTATGTTCCTAAAATACCGGATTTAAAAGTGTATTTAAATTTGGTTTATAATACCGGTTTGCCGGGCGGCTCGCCAAATTATGCAGATCCGTACAATTACCAAAGCAGATTGCCGGATTATAGACGGGCAGATGTCGGATTTTCTTATGTTGTGGTAGATGAAAATAAAAAAGACAGCGTGCCAAACTGGCTTGCTGTCTTTAAAGAGTTAACAGTTGGTTTTGAAATATTTAATTTATTCGATAATCAAAATTCTATAACCAACACTTTTGTGAGGGATGTATATTCCAAACAAATGTATGCGGTTCCCAATTATTTATCTCCCCGCGTTTTTAATGTTCGTTTAGGAATGCGTTTTTAATTTTTATGCTGTTGCGGTTTCTTTAATATAATCTGAAAGCGTTTGTACAACATAATCTAAATCTTCTTTGGTGTTAAAACTCGAGAAAGAAAAACGTATAGATGGCCGGTTTAAATCTTCTTTTGGTAAAATAGCATTGAGTACGTGGCTTCCTTTTTCGCTACCACTTTGGCAAGCACTACCTTTAGAACAAGCAATACCTTTTAAGTCTAATTGAAAAAGCAACATACCGGCTTTTTCTGCAGAAATTGGTAAACATACATTTACAAGAGTATAGGTGCTTTTATCTAAAGAACCTGAAGTGCCGTTAAATTTAACGTTCGGTATATTAGCTTTAAGTTGCTCTATAAAATGCTTTTTAAGATTGGTGGTATAAGCTTTTTCTTCGGCTAAATTATCGTAAGCTATTTTAAAGGCTTCTGCCAAACCTACAATATTATGCACGCCTTCTGTCCCCGCTCTAACACCTCTTTCTTGTTCTCCGCCAAAAATTAAGGGTTTTACGCCGGTATTTTTCCGTACATACGCAAAACCAACGCCTTTTGGGCCGTGAAATTTATGTGCGCTAACCGCTGTAAAGTCTACCGGTAAAGCTTTTAAATCCATTTCATAATGCCCAATAGATTGCACGGTATCGCTATGAAACAATGCATTATATTCTTTACACAAATTGCCGGTTTTTTCAATATCCAGCATATTACCTATTTCGTTATTTATATGCATTAAACTCACCAAAGTTTTTTGGTTAGATGCTTTTAATCTTTTTTCCAAATCATCTAAATCTACATTGCCATCTTCTAATAAATCTACATATTCAATTTCTATATCGTGGCAATTTTTTAATTGAGCTACTGTATAAAGTACAGCGTGATGTTCTATTTTGGAAGTAATAATGCGTTTTACATCCAGATCTCTTATCGCGCTATTTAGGGCGAGATTATCTGCTTCGGTGCCGCCGGAAGTAAAAATAATTTCAGATGCAGAAACATTTAGATATTTTGCAATAGTTTTACGGGCATCTTCTACAATAGCCTTGGCAGAGCGACCAAAAGTATGCGTAGAAGAAGGATTACCAAAGGTAGAATGTAATACATCTGTCATTCTATCTACTACCTCTTTGCGCATTTGAGTAGTGGCTGCGCTATCTAAATAAACATTTTTCATAACTTTTTTCTACAATTTTCTACAAAACTAAAACATTTAAATATATTTTAAAGTTTAACCATTATAAATCTACTTTATGTTTAATTTTGTCTTCTAAATTAATTAAGTCGATGAAAAAAATACTGTTTTTATTATTCAGCATAGGTTTTTTAACTGCTTGTGATGATGGCGATATTATAGTTACCACTTTCAATTTTGATAACGAAACTCAACTAAATGCTTGCAGAGAAAATCAAGGTTTTGATTCTGAAGGTAATACACTAGAAGAAACAGATGAAAATATATATATACTTTATACCACCAATAACGAGCCCAACGAAAGTATTTCGCTAAGTATTAACCAAGATTTTACCGGTAAATTTGAAGGACTTACCTCGGCAGATACTTTAAATATTCAGTTAAATGCTAATAACAAAATAGTTTACCGCACGTATACCGGATCTATAAATGGCAACCAATATTTTTGCGGAGATTTACCTCCTAGTAATCCTAAGGTAATTGAGGAGTATACTAGCGCTATTGGCGGAAGTGTACAATTAATTACTACAATTATTAACCAAGACGATAACGATGGCGTAGAGAAAGAGTTGGAAGATTTAAATAATAACGGAAATTATTTTGACGATGACACCGATAATGACGGAATTCCTAATTTTTTAGATACCGATGACGATAACGACAATGTACCAACACAAGTAGAGATAGAAGTTGATGCTCCTATTCTTACAGAAAATGATTTTCCAGATACCGATGGCGATGGCATACCCAACTATTTAGATGAAGACGATGATAACGATGGTACAATTTCGCGTTACGAAGATTTAAACGCTTACGTAAATGCAGATAGTGATGGCAACCCAATATTAAACCCACAAGACGATGATACTAACGATAACGACATACCCAATTATTTAGATCCCGAAGATTCTGAGGAATTGGAAATAGATATTTTTCGTGATAACATAATAAGTCGCACATTTAGAACTCGAGTTGTAGCCAAAAATATTACTATGCAAAGCACGTATAGTAACGAGGTGATTGTTTTAGAAACGCTGGTACTCGGTTATCTAGATGTAACATCTAACAATGAGATAATTGTGCCTGATTAAGCATTTTGAAAAATATAAACTTCGGTAGCACCAAAACCATATTTTTTAAAATCGGCTTCATAAAATTTGAGGTTGTCGTACCGGCTTAAAACCGTTTCTAATTCGGTTTTTAAAACCCCTTCTCCTACCCCGTGAATAAAAACTACTTTAGGGATACGCTTTCTAATAGCAAATTCTATCTGGCTTCTAGCGGTATCTAATTGAATGTTTAGCATATCAAAATTAGACATTCCTTTTACAGAATTCACTAAATTGTGAATATGCAAATCAACTTCCATAGGCGGAGCCGTGCCCTTCTTAGATGGTTTAACCGATTTTTTGGGATTTTCCTTCTTAATTCTTTTGGCTTTTAAATTTTCCAAAAGATCTTCTTGTTTGATAGAAAGTGGTTTTTTCGGCTTTAGAATTAGCTGCTCCTCCGTAAAATCCATAATAAAACCATCGGTTGTTTCAATACTTATCAGATTGTGGTCTATAAATTTCACCTTTCCGGAAATAGCTTCGTCCAAAACTTCTACCGCATCGCCCACTTTAATCATTTTCTTCATCATTAACATCTCCTTTATTATCTTTTACCCACTTTTGTGTAGCATTGTATAAGCCATACATCAGCAAAATAAGACCGATAATCTTAATGTAAACATTATCTGAGGCGGTAATTACCGCATATAATAAAAGTGCACTACCCGCTACAATGATAAGTGTATTAAGCAATTGTGAATTCATAAGACCAAGTAATTTTAAATTATTTTTAAGAAAACAATCTAATAATTCAGATAATTTTCATACATTATCATCACAAATGTATTATTTTTGTATAAAATTAGTGTCCATGAAAAAAATTTCTACTCTATCTTTTCTATTATTTGTTGGATTTATTGGCTTTGCCCAACTAACAGTAAAGCCAACTAGCTATGCCAATGAAGCTACAGAAGATTCCAAAGATTTTTACATTTACGTAAAAGGTACTGTAGTTAGTGTAGAAGGAAATACAGAATTAACAAAAAACAACGATACAGACATAGCCAGTATTTACCTTAGGGAAAAAGGCCAGTTTGTTCAAAAAGACGAAAGCAGCCCTAATTCTGGCACCGGTTTACTTTCTGTATACCAAGAAGGTACTAGTGATGCTTATGCTTATAATTACTGGGGTTCTCCTGTAGGTGTTTTAATGGGAAATGAAACTGGAGCCGGCAATAAAAGTTTTGGAATTCAAGCTTTAGAAGATCCTAATACTACTTTGGCAAGTTTTCCTGCCAATATAACTGGTAATTACGAAGGTTCTACCAATCCGTTAACAATTTCTAGACGCTGGATTTACAAATTTATTGGCACCGGTGATGACGAATATTTTAGTTGGATACAAGTAGGAGCTAATTATGGCATAAATCCGGGAGAAGGCTTTACTATGAAAGGAGTAGATGGTACAGATCCAAACATAGTAAATGGCGTGCAAAATAATCCCGGCAGTAATCAACGTTATGATTTTAGAGGAAGGCCAAATAATGGTTTAATAGAGTTAACCCCGGCAACCACTGAAGGTGAAATGATGATTGTAGGTAACCCATATCCTTCTGCTATAAATTTAAATTACTTTTTAATAGAAAATTCCGGTAACGGTACTTTTTCTTGCGGTTCTGAAACTATTCAAAGAAGAAATGCTACAACGGGAATCGCATATTTCTGGGATAGTGACCCAAGCGTGCAATCGCATTATGTAGCAGATTACGTAGGTGGTTATGCTGCTTACTCTACTGGAGGAGATTGTAATTCTTCTGGCGTTTATACGCCGCCGGTTTTTTATAATTATACCTCTGCGGGCGAAATTATTGTAGGAAGCGGAGAGACGCAAACAGCGGATGAAAAAGCTAACAGAAGATTTCTTCCTATTGCACAAGGTTTTAAATTAAACGCTCCTGCGGGAACTATTGCTCCGGTTCAATTTAGCAATGCACAACGAGTATTTGTAAAGGAAGGAGTTAGCAATGAATCATATTTTGATAGAGCTGCAAATAGCCAAACACAAACGCAAGAATACGCTCCTAATGTGGTTCCTAAAATGCGTGTTAATATAGAATTTAACGAGGCGTATACGCGACAAATGGCAGTAGCATTTTCAGATAATGCCACTACGGGTTACGATATAGCTATGGATGCTGCCAACACAGATGGATTAGGCTCAGATGCCGGTTCTTTGTTAAACGGGAGTAACTATGTGATAGATATTAGACCGTATGATGAAGAAGATGCAATTCCGTTATTTTTGACTTTATCAAACCAATCGGATATTGCAATTAATATCAACAATTTCGAAAATTTTGATACAGATAACGTATTTTTATACGATACAGAAACAGACCAATACTATTCAATTAAAAACGATTACTTCTACATAACTTTACCGGAAGGTGATTACTCTGGCAGGTTTGAACTTAGATTTCAAGATGACAGTAGTCTTTCTGTGGAAGATGAAATTGCAGATAACTTTGTAGTCGTGCAAAACAACCCTGCACAACAATTAGAGATTTACAATCCTAAGTTTATGGATGTACAAGCGGTTAGCGTTTTCGATATGACCGGAAAACAAATTTTAAACAAACAAAATGTAGGAAACAACGAGCGTTTTTCTTTTTCTACCCAAAATTTAGCGCAAGCTATTTATGTAGTAAAGATTACAACAGTTAAAAACAATACTCTTACCAAAAAAATCACCGTATTTAAAGGTAGATAAGATGGAAGACTATATGCTCTCGTGCTACTCTAATAAGTATTTTGGAGTTCAATGCCCGGGATGCGGCGGACAAAGAGCTTTGGCATTTCTCCTTGACGGGGAATTTGTCAAAGCTTTTTTTATGTACCCACCTTTATATTCGCTTATTCCATTATTTCTTTTAATTGCAATCAATTTATTTGTAAAGCTCAAAAATTTCGATAAAATAATATCTATATTAGCAATAATTAACGTATTAATAATAATCGCTAACTATGCTTACCACCAAATCTATTAACAACTAAAATTATCTTTTATGGAAAATCAAAAACTACCTAATGCTACTATTGCCTTAGTACTAGCAATCATCTCGTTTATTGGTTGCTGCTTTTGGGGCCTTGGCGGAATTATCTTAGCAGGAATCGCCTTGTATTTAGCCAATCGCGATAAAGCTTTATACATACAAAACCCCGAATTTTATGATAATTATGGCCAAGTAAAAACAGCACGTATTTTGGCTATTATCAGCCTTGTTTTAAGTGCGTTAACTTTAATAACTATGATCGTAACCCTTATATCTCTGGGTGGCATAGAAGCTTATTTTGATATGATTGAAGAAATGCAAAGAGAATACGGACAACAAGTTTCTTAGTGAATTTATTTAAAATAGAGCATAAAAAAATCCGGCAAGTTCTTGCCGGATTTTTTTTATTTATAAAAGTTTATACCTTAAATTTTTCCTTCAAAACTATCTAAAGTTTTTGTGATTATAGAAATACAATCTCTCAATTGCTCTTCTGTAATTACCAAAGGTGGTGTAAATCTAATAATATTACCGTGGGTTGGTTTTGCCAACAAACCGTTTTCTTTTAGCGCCATACAAATATCCCAAGCGGTAGAACTATCTTCTGTATCGTTAATGATAATTGCATTCATCAAACCTTTACCTCGAACTTTATTAACTACCGAAGAGTTTTCGATATACTTGTTTAATTCACTACGGAACAACTCTCCCAGTTTCATTGAATTCTCTGCCAGGTTTTCATCTTTAACCACTTGCAAAGCAGCAATAGCAACAGCTCCTGCAACAGGATTACCACCAAAGGTAGAACCGTGCTGGCCTGGTTTAATCACATTCATTACCTCATCATTGGCTAAAACAGCAGATACAGGATAAAGACCACCCGATAAAGCTTTCCCTAAAGTTACCATATCCGGTTTTACATTTTCGTGATCTACTGCCAATAATTTTCCGGTACGGGCAATACCACTTTGTATTTCGTCTGCAATAAACAATACGTTATGTTTTTTACATAATTCTTTAGCCTTTTTCAAATAACCTTCAGAAGGAACATAGACACCAGCTTCTCCTTGAATTGGTTCTACTAAGAAACCTGCAATATTATCGTTTGCTTCCAAAGTTCTCTCTAAGGCCTCTGTATCGTCATACGGTATTTTTAAGAAACCCGGAGTATAAGGACCAAAGTCTTTTCTGGCTTCTTCATCATTACTAAAAGAAATAATAGTAGTAGTTCTACCGTGAAAGTTATTTTCTGCAACTATAATTTGTGCATCTTTTTCTTTTACACCTTTCTTTTCATACGCCCATTTACGACAAATTTTTATAGCAGTTTCAACAGCTTCAGCCCCGGTATTCATTGGTAGAAGTTTATCAAAACCAAAATATTCTGTAGCAAATTTTTCGTATTTCCCCAATACATCGTTATAGAATGCGCGAGAAGTTAACGCCAAAGTTCCGGCTTGGTCTGTCATTGCCTTTAGAATTTTAGGATGACTATGACCTTGATTTACCGCAGAATAAGCTGCCAAAAAATCGTAGTAGCGTTTTCCTTCTACGTCCCACATATAGACTCCTTCGCCTTTACTTAACACAGCAGGTAAAGGGT
The DNA here is from genome assembly GCF_006546625.1 of Haloflavibacter putidus. Taxonomy (GTDB): domain Bacteria; phylum Bacteroidota; class Bacteroidia; order Flavobacteriales; family Flavobacteriaceae; genus Mesonia; species Mesonia putida. Next base: position 32,147 of record NZ_VIAR01000004.1, on the reverse strand, counting down.
GATAGTTATGCGCTCCGTACTTTTCTTCTACCTCAATTGCGTGTTGTGATGATTTAATTTCTAAAACTGACATTCTTTTATCTTTTCAATTTTTACTTTATCGATTCCTACTTAAAAAGCTATTTTAAGCCCATTTTGGAGAGAAATCATCCAAAAGCGCAAATTACTAAATATGCCGCACTTATAAAACAGATTGCTTATTACTTAGCATAATTTTAAACAATTATTCTATCCTAAGTTTTTTTGTAATTTTTACTGAAAAGCGGGTTTTTGTTTTTTGCTTCATATACGTAAAGAATTAATTTATTGATAAAGACTAAAAAATTCAAAATTTAACGCATACAGCGTAAAGCGTAAAGCGTATAGCTATTTTCTATTTCCCATCCTACAAATAATAATTACAGTTTTAAAGCTGGATAAAAGCGCTAATTCAATATTCTTACTATTTTTGTGGTATGGCAAGAAAAAACAGAAAAAAAGAGTTTGAAGCAATTGAAGTTACTGGCGCTGGCGCTAAAGGAAAAGCAATTGCAAAATCTCCAGACGGCAGGGTTATTTTTATAGACCACGCTGTACCCGGCGATGTAGTAAATCTAAAAACTTACAAAAAAAGAAAAGCGTATTACCACGCCAAAGTCACCAGTTTTGTATCCTATTCCGATAAACGCACCGAACCGGTTTGCCAACATTTTGGCACTTGTGGTGGCTGCAAATGGCAAAATATGGATTACAAGTACCAATTGGAAACAAAACAAAACGAGGTGTTCAATAACCTAAAAAGAATTGGAAAAATAGAGCTGCCGGAAATCACTCCAATTTTAGGCAGTGAAGAAATCTATTTTTACCGAAATAAAATGGAGTTTTCTTTTAGCGACAGCAGATGGCTTACCTTAAATGAAATTAATAGCGGAAAAGAAATTGAAGATAAAAACGCATTAGGATTTCACATTCCGGGAATGTGGGATAAGATTTTGAATATTCAAAAATGTCATCTACAGGAAGATCCGAGCAACGCTATTAGAAACGAAGTTCGGGATTTTGCCACCCAAAACAATATTTCTTTTTTTAATGCCCGCGATAAAAAAGGTCTTCTACGCACCTTAATGATTAGAACTTCCTCTACCGGCGAGCTTATGGTTTTGGTGCAGTTTTTTTATGAAGACAAACACAATCGGGAATTATTATTAAATTTTATAGCAGAACGCTTTCCGGAAATTACCGCTTTGCTTTATGTAGTTAACGAAAAAGGAAACGACACTATTTACGACCAGGAAGTTGTTTGCTACAAAGGCCGCGATCATATTTTTGAAGAGATGGAAGGTTTGCGTTTTAAAATAAATGCCAAATCTTTTTACCAGACCAACTCGCAACAAGCTTACGAATTGTATAAAATTACGCGTGATTTTGCCGATTTAAACGAAGAAGATTTGGTGTACGATTTATATACCGGCACCGGCACAATTGCACAATTTGTTGCAAAAAAAGCTAAAAAAGTAGTAGGTGTAGAAGCCGTGCCCGAAGCTATAGAAGATGCCAAGAAAAACGCCGAATTAAACAATATTGATAATGTAGCTTTTTATGCCGGCGATATGAAAAAAGTATTTACAGATACTTTCATAGAAGAAAACGGCAAACCGGACGTTATTATTACAGACCCTCCACGAGACGGCATGCATAAAGATGTGGTTGCACAAATAATTAAAATTTTACCAAAACGTATTGTTTACGTTAGTTGCAACAGCGCCACACAAGCTCGGGATTTGGCTTTGTTAGACGAACATTATAAAGTAAGTAAAGTACAACCGGTAGATATGTTTCCGCAAACGCACCACGTAGAGAATGTGGTTAGATTAGACAGACGCTCATGAAAAAGATAATTTTTCTTTTGGTCGGTATTTTTTTAACGCTCTCTTTTGGTTGCGAAAGAGACGATATTTGCGCCGAAACAACTATTACCACTCCAAAATTGGTAATAGTTTTTAGAGATGCAGAAGACCCTACCAAAACTAAAAAAGTAGAAAATTTTAACGCAAAAGCAATTGGCGAAGAAAATTTTTATTTTGAAACTCCCGTTAACGATACAATCGTAAAATTGCCGCTAAAGACAAGTATGGGAAATACACGTTATCAGTTTGTATTTAACTACACAGAAAACACCGAAGAAGAAGATACGCCAGAACCAAATCCCGATGAAATAAACTTTATTTACACTCCCGTAGATGCTTTTGTAAGCAGAGCTTGCGGTTATAAAACCGAATTCTTAGAATTAGATGCAAACCTTATTGGCGAGCAAAACGATGCCAATTGGATAGACAACATAAATGTACAACAACCAAATAATATTGTAAATGAATTTACAACGCACCTTTATATTTATCATTAGTTTGGTTGTAGGCATTTGTCAAAAAACAAATGCGCAAAACCAACAAGATACCCTTAAAGACTCTTTGGTGCTTCAAGACAAATACGGCATTAGGGTTGGCGCAGATTTAAGCAAACCCATTAAAACCTTGTTAGACGATAATTATACAGGTTTTGAACTTATTGGCGATTACAGATTTTTAAAGAATTTTTACGCTGCCGCGGAAATTGGAAACGAGAAATACCATTACACAGAACCTTATTTAGACATTACCAGCAAAGGAAGTTATGCGAAAATAGGCGTTAATTACAACACCTACGAAAACTGGCTCAATATGCAAAACGAGATTTATGTTGGTTTACGATATGGTTTTGCCACGTTCTCGCATACTTTATATCGCTATAATATTTATACGGCAGATAATTATTTTGGAGTAGACACCCGCGAGGTAAACCAAGATTTTAACGACTTGTCCGCGCATTGGGCAGAACTACAATTGGGTTTAAAAGCAGAGCTTTTTAATAACCTCTTCTTGGGTGTTCACGTACAAATAAAACAGCGCGTAACCGCTACTGAGCCAGATAATTTTGATAATTTATTTATTCCGGGTTTTAACCGTACTTACGGTAATAGCAGTTTTGGTGTAGGTTGGGGCTATTCGCTTTCTTATTTAATTCCTATTTATAAAAAAGAACATAAAAAGAAAATACCCGATTAATCGCTTTCTTTTTTAGCTTTTTTAGAACCTTCGTAAATTTCATATTTCAAAAAGCGCGATTCTAATTTACCATTGTATAGTTTAATTTTTTTAGAAGGTCGTAAACCTACATTTTTAATAGCTTCTAAATTAGAAACAATAAACCAAGCCTGCGTCTCGTGGTAATTCCGTTTTAAGGTATTGCCTATATCTTCATAAAATTTCTCTAGATTAAGCAGTTCTAAACGTTCGCCGTAAGGCGGATTAAAAACCATATGTAACGGTCCATTCACCGGTTTTTCTGTACGGAAAAAATCGCACTGTTCAATTTCAATAAAGTCTGATAAATTGGCATTTTTTACATTTTCTACAGCTTTATAAACAGCCGAAGAAGCTTTGTCGTAACCAATAATTTTGTGTTCAAATCCGCGTATTCTATTCAGTAAAGATTCTTCTATTTTTTCGAATAACTCTACATCCCAATTTTTCCATTTTTCAAAACCAAATTCTTTTTTATTTAAGTTTGGCGGAATATTACAAGCAATCATTGCAGCTTCTACCAAAATGGTACCGCTACCACACATGGGGTCTAGAAAATCTGAACGGCCGTCCCAACCGGAAAGCATTAACATTCCTGCTGCCAAAACTTCGTTTATTGGCGCAAGATTGGTAGCAGAACGGTAACCCCTTTTATGCAAAGATTGCCCGGAGCTATCTAAAGAAACCGTGCAATACTTATCTTCTATATGAATGTTTATGCGTAAATCTGGATAATCTAAATCTATACTTGGCCTGTGACCGGTTTTCTCCCGAAATTGATCTACAATAGCATCTTTGGTTTTTAAAGCTATAAATTTGCTATGGGTAAAAACCTTAGAATGCACGGTAGAATCTATGGCCAAAGTTTGGTTGGCACTCAAATAATCACTCCAATCTATAGTGCGTATTTTGTTATAGAGGTCTTCTTCCGTAAAGACTTTAAAACTTCGTATTGGTTTTAAAATTTTTATAGCCGTGCGTAAAGCTAGATTGGCTTTATACATAAAACCTTTATCGCCCACAAAAGTCACGTTTCTTACGCCCTTTTTAACATCCATCGCACCGAGGTTACGCAATTCTTTTTCCAGCAAATCTTCAAACCCATATAAGGTTTTTGCCAACATTTTATAATTATTTCCCATAGCAATAAGTTATCTTCGCACAAAAATACATTAATTTTGCGGCCTATGGTTATGCAGACAAAAAATTGGTACTCTTCTTGGTTCAACACCAAATATTACCACATTCTATACGGAAATCGAGATTTTAAAGAAGCACAACTCTTTATGGATAATTTGTTGCGTTATCTAGATTTGAAAAAAAACGCTTCTATTCTAGATTTGGGCTGCGGCAAAGGCAGGCATTCTATTTACCTTAATGAATTGGGCTACCAAGTTACCGGTATAGATCTATCTGTTAATAATATTGAAACGGCCAAAAAACACAGCAACCAAAGTTTAAATTTTCTCGTACACGATATGCGTGTTCCTTTACAAGAAAATTTTGATGTGGTGTTTAATTTGTTTACAAGCTTTGGTTATTTTGAAGACGAAAAAGACAATTATGCCACCATTAATGCTATTAAACAAGAATTAAAACCAGGCGGTTGTGGCGTAATAGATTTTATGAATGCCCAACGAAGCATTAAAAATTTAGTGCCGCAAGAGGTAAAAACCGTAGAAGGAATAAATTTTCATATTTCGAGAAAAGTAGAAAACAACTTTATTATAAAAACGATAAATTTTGAAGACAAAGGCGAGCATTTTACCTTTGTGGAAAAAGTAAAAGCTTTAACCTTAAAAGATTTTAAAACCTATTTTGAAGCCGCAGGAATGCACTTAAAAGCTTATTTTGGCGATTATGACTTAAATTCTTTCGATGAAGAAAAATCAGATCGTTTAATTTTAATTTTTGACACCAACGAATGAGTTTTATTTTACCAATTTTGGCGGTAGTAATCGGTTTTTTAATCGCTTATTTTATTAAAACCGGCAAAGCTGCCATACAATTGTTGCTATCATTTAGTGGCGCTTTATTGCTGTCTATAACAGTGTTTGAGTTTTTACCAAAAGTTTACCAATCCTACTCTAAAACCGTTGGGCTTTTTATAATGATTGGTATCTTATTGCAAGTGTTTTTAGAGTTTTTATCGCGTGGTGCAGAACACGGCCATATGCACCAAGACCCTAATCAAAAAAACTTTCCTTATTTGCTTTTTATAAGTTTGTGTATTCATGCGCTTATAGAAGGATACCCCTTGCACGAAAATGAACATTTGCTTTTCGGAGTAGTAATTCATAAAATTCCGGTGGCAATAATCATCTCTACTTTTTTACTGAAAGCAAAGCTAAGTCGCACAAAATCTATTTTATTTCTAGTAATTTTTGCTTTAATGACACCTATAGGAAGCTATGTAAACCAACATTTTGAAGAATTAAAACATATTGAAAAATACATTCATGCGTTAGTTATTGGTATATTTTTACATGTTTCTACAACAATTTTGTTTGAATCTTCTAAAAACCATCAATTTGATTTTTCTAAAACCTTATCAATTATTTTAGGGATTTGTATTGCATATTTTTTGTAAATTATCTCAAGCATTTAATACAACACCCGAAATTTAATTGTGCCTTCTAAAGATTTTAATTTATTTACCACTGCTTCATCGTAAGCTTTGTTTACATCTGTAATAACATAGCCAATTTGCTGATTGGTTTTAAGGTATTGCCCATCAATATTTATATTGTGCTGCCCAAATATAGAATTTATCTCGGCCAAAATTCCCGGACGGTTGTAATGTATATGCAGCAAACGGTGGGCATCTTGTAACTGCGGCAATTGTAAATTAGGAAAATTAACACTGCTCGTGCTACTTCCTGTATTTACGTACTTAATTATTTTATTAGCAACAAAATTGGCAATATTTTCTTGAGCTTCTATTGTACTACCACCAATATGTGGCGTTAGTATAACATTTGGCATACCTTGTAAAACAGAAGTAAATTTTTCTTGATTGGTTTTGGGTTCTTCGGGGAAGACATCTATTCCTGCTCCGGCTAGATTGCCGCTTTCAAGTGCTTTTTTTAAGGCATTTAAATCTACAACCTCTCCCCTACTCAAATTCAGTAAAATACTACCTTTTTTCATCGCGTTTAATTCTTCTTCGCCAAGAAGATTTTTATTTTCAGTTTTTCCCTCTACATGCAAACTAATAATATCGCAGGTTGTTAAAAGCTGTTTCAGGCTTTTGCATTTGGTTACATTGCCTAAAGGGAGTTTGTCTACGATATCGTAATAATAAACATCTAGCCCCATATTTTCTGCCAAAACAGAGAGTTGAGCACCAATATTTCCATAACCAATTATTCCTAACTTTTTACCGCGAATTTCATAGCTGTTTTGTGCAGATTTCTGCCAATTACCATCTTGCATTGCTTGCATTTTTGTTGGTAAGTTGCGCAATAGGAATATAATTTCGCCAATTGCTAATTCTACCACAGACCTAGTATTGCTAAATGGCGCATTAAACACCGAAACTCCTTTTTTGGCACAAGCTTCTAAATCTATTTGGTTAGTGCCGATGCAAAAAGCACCAACGCCAATAAGACGTTTTGCTTGTTTTAAGACTTTTTCTGTTAGTAGGCTTTTTGAACGTATTCCTAATATAGAGACATCTTTTATTTTTTCGGCTAATTCTGCTTCGTCTAAAGCAGTTGATAAAGATTCTATTTGATAGCCTTCTTCTTCAAAAATCTTTTTAGCATCTGCGTGTATATTTTCTAACAATAAAACCTTAATCCGGTTTTTAGGATAAGAGAGAGTTCTATTCATTTGGTGTACGTATAAAAATTCGTCTAAACTAGGTGTAATATGATCCGCTTTGTGCATTACTTTTTCGCGGGCAACGTTTTCTGTAAAGGCGTAAAATTTATTGGCTAAGCCGGCTGCCTTCATTTCATAATCAGTATAACCATCGCCTACCACATAAACATCGCCTTGCAAATCGAGCTGCTGTAAAAGTTTTACTTTACCATTGTTGGTAGACAAAATGTTATCTTCATCAAAACCAGTAATATTTCCTTCTTTATCGTAGGTAAATGTATTGGCGTAGACATTTTTGGCGCTAAGGCCTAAACGTTCTACTACCGGAATAATAAAATCTTTAAATCCGCTGGAAACAATATAAATAGAATTTTTGTACTGCGTAAAAAAAGTAGGATTTCTGTTAAAAGAAGTACTTATTTGTTTTTGAAGTCGCACAATTAATAATTTTAAATGGTCTTTATTAGCCGGTAATAATGCCAAACGCTTCTCTAAAGATTCCCGAAAAGAAATATCGCCTTGCATAGCCTTTTCTGTTAAGGTTTCTATCTTTTCTAAGATCTTCTTTTTGTTTGGTTTGTTATGTAGCGCAATTTCGGCAAGTGCTTCTAATCCTTCTACTTTGGTAAAAGTACTGTCAAAATCTATTATAAAATTTTTATTCTCCGCCATTTTCTAAAGTTATAAAAAATTATCTCATTTCGTTTTTTTCCACAAAAAAACTGCTAATTCTAAATGTATTATTTAAAATTAGCAGTTTTTAAGTAGGTAAGTTTTACCTTTAAGCTTTCACTTCTTCTTTTGTTTCTACAGTTGCCAAATAACGTTCTGCATCTAGCGCAGCCATACAACCGGTGCCGGCCGCAGTAACGGCTTGACGGTATTCTTTATCTTGCACATCGCCACTGGCAAAAACTCCCGGAAGATTGGTTTTGGTACTTTTACTTTTAGTTAATAAATACCCGGCTTCGTCCATATCTAACTGACCGTTAAAAATTTCTGTGTTGGGTTTATGCCCAATTGCAATAAACAATCCGGTTATTTTAATTTCTTCTTTTTCGTTGGTTTGGTTGTTTACCATTTGTAAACCTTCTACCACTTGCTCCCCTATAACTTCGTCTATTTCCGTAAAGTAGCGCAAATCTATATTTGCTGTATTGGTAACGCGGTGTTGCATAGCTTTTGAAGCTCGCATCTCTCCTTTTCTTACCAACATAGTTACTTTGTTACAAATATTTGCCAAGTAGGTAGCTTCTTCTGCCGCGGTATCGCCGCCGCCTACAATGGCGACATCTTGACCTTTATAGAAAAAACCGTCGCAAACTGCACAAGCCGAAACGCCACCTCCGCGCAAACGTTGCTCACTTGGCAAACCTAAATATTTTGCCGTGGCACCGGTAGAAATTATTACTGTTTCTGCTTCTACCCAAGTTTTATTGTCTACACAAGCTTTATGAATACCACCGTGGTCTTTGCTTAATTTTACTTCGGTTACCATTCCCATGCGTACATCGGTGCCAAATCTTTCTGCTTGTTGTTGTAATTGCACCATCATAGTTGGTCCGTCTATACCTTCCGGGTAACCGGGAAAGTTATCTACCTCTGTTGTGGTAGTAAGCTGTCCACCTGGCTCCATTCCTGTATACATTACAGGTTTTAAATCTGCTCTTGCGGCATAAATGGCTGCAGTATAACCTGCGGGCCCAGAGCCAATAATTAAACACTTTATTCTCTCTATTGATTGCTCTTCCATACTTTCGTCTTTTTTGCAAATGTAAAAATAAGAAGTTCTAGCACAAGAGAGAATTATTTTGCTATAAAACTTCTTATTTCTTTATAAAGAAAACTAATACAGAAAAGTAGTACATTCTGTCTAAGTTTTACAAGATAATCGAGGCTTAATTTACGGCAAAAGTTGATATTATTTAATATTTTTGTTAAAAAACCACCCTAAATTATGACCGATAAGAGCCTAAATGAACAAATAGAAAAGAAATACAAAGTCCTTGGAGAAAATCCCGAAACTTACCTTAACGGACTTTTACACGCCAAACCAATTACTTATTGGGATTATATAGACGTAGACGCTTTGCTATCTTTACAGAAACCACGTACCAATTTTAAAGATGAGGAAATCTTTATTATGTACCACCAAATAACCGAGTTAAGCTTAAAATTGATAATTCATGAATTAAAACAACTTACTTTAGATGAAATTGAAAGCGAAGCTACTTTTATAGATAAACTGAAGCGTTTAAAAAGATACACCAATCTTTTAATGACATCTTTTGATGTTATGCGTTACGGAATGGATTATGACGATTATAACACCTTTAGAGCAACATTAGCACCTGCTAGCGGTTTTCAGAGTGCGCAATTTAGATATTTGGAAATCTATTGCACCCCAATAAAAAATCTCATAAATAAAGAAGGCAAAAAACGTCTACCGGAAAACCCAACTATAGAAGATTATTTTGAAAATATTTATTGGAAAGACGCAGGACATAACCGAAAAACCGGTAAAAAAACCCTTACCCTACGCCTTTTTGAAGAAAAGTATTTAGAGAGTTTTATAGATTTGGCTAAAAAACTTCAAGGTAAAACTTTAGCAGAAAGAATCCAGCGTTTTACCAATCCGTCTGAAGATTTAATAAAAGCAGCCAAAGCTTTTGACCATTACTATAATGTAGATTGGCCAATAGTGCATTTAAAAACTGCCGAGCATTATCTAGATAAAAAAGGTAAAACCAAAGCGGCCACAGGAGGTTCTGAATGGAAAAAATATTTACACCCAAAATACCAACAACGTAGGTTTTTTCCAAAATTATGGAGCGAACAAGAAATGATTAGATGGGGAGAAGCAGATTTGGCAGAATCATTTTAAATAAGCAAACAGGCAAGTATTTAACACCAAAGTTTTTTTAGCTATTTACGGATTTTTCATACATTTAGTTAAAATCACACATCTTTAGCTATTTTATGGAAATCAAAAATAATTTGCAAATAAAAACCTTTGCGGAATACAAAAAAACCTACCGAAAAAGTATAGAAGAACCCGAAACTTTTTGGGAAGCAGTGGCCGAAAATTTTACTTGGAACAAGAAATGGAATAACGTACTTTCTTGGGATTTTAAAAAGCCGGAAGTAAATTGGTTTGAAGGTGCCACGTTAAATATTACACACAATTGTTTAGACAGGCACGTAGAAAAGCATCCTAATAAAAACGCCATAATTTGGGAGCCTAATGACCCCAACGAAGAATCACGCCACATAACCTATAAACAACTGCAAGTAAAAGTCTGCAACTTTGCCAATGTTTTAAAACAAAATGGCATAGAAAAGGGCGATAGGGTTTGTATTTATATGCCAATGATACCCGAACTGGCAATTGCTATGCTTGCGTGTGCTAGAATTGGTGCCATTCATTCTATTGTTTTTGCGGGTTTTTCAAGCAAGGCGGTAGCAAGCAGAATAAACGATTCTGGTTGTAAAATGCTCATAACGGCCAACGACTATTATCGCGGCAGAAAATCTATCAAACTCAAAGAAATTTGTGACGAAGCGCTAGACAATACACCTTCTGTAGAAACAGTAATCGTTTATAGGAGAACGGTAAATGCTACCCCTATGAAAGAAGGCCGCGATAAATTCTGGTTTGACGAATTGCAAAAAGCTTACGCGGAATGCGATCCGGTAGAGGTAGAAGCAGAACATCCTTTATTTATATTATATACTTCCGGTTCTACCGGAAAACCAAAAGGAATGGTACACACCACAGCCGGATATATGGTGGGCACTACCTATACTTTTCAAAACACCTTTCAACCCAACGAAAAAGATATTTATTGGTGTACGGCAGATATCGGGTGGATTACCGGTCATTCGTATATAATTTATGGACCGTTATGCGCCGGCGCCACCACGGTAATGTTTGAAGGGGTGCCGAGTTATCCTAATTTTAACCGATTTTGGGAAATTATAGAAAAATTTAAAATCACCCATTTTTATACCGCGCCAACTGCAATTAGGTCACTGGCAAAACAAGACATAAAATACGTAGAAAAACACAATTTAGACTCCTTAAAAGTTTTAGGCTCTGTAGGCGAACCAATTAACGAAGAAGCATGGCACTGGTTTAACGATAATGTAGGAAAAACAAAATGTCCCATTGTAGACACCTGGTGGCAAACAGAAACCGGTTCTATAATGATATCGCCGCTTGCTGGGGTAACAGCAACACGACCAACTTTTGCAACTTTGCCTCTGCCAGGTGTACAACCTGCAATAATGAACGATGATGGTAACGAAATAGAATTTGACGGAAAAGTAGCCGAAGGAAAATTAGCTATTAAAGCGCCGTGGCCTGCCATTGCCAGAACAATATGGAACAACCATAAACGCTATAAAGAAACATATTTTTCTGCCTATCCGGGTTATTATTTTTCCGGAGATGGCGCCTATCGCGATGCCGTTGGAAATTATAGAATTACCGGCCGCGTAGACGATGTGGTAATTGTTTCCGGCCATAATCTGGGAACAGCCCCTATAGAAAATGCCATAAACGAGCACGAAAAAGTTTCGGAAAGTGCTATTGTAGGCTTCCCGCACGATGTTAAAGGCAATGCTTTGTATGCTTATGTAATTTTGTATAATCACAAAGACGCTTCCGATGCTTTAAAACAAGAAATACGCGATATAGTCACCAAAAATATTGGGGCTATTGCCAAACCACAAAAAATACAATTTGTGACTGAGTTGCCAAAAACCAGAAGCGGTAAAATTATGCGAAGAATTTTACGGAAAATTGCCGCCAACCAAACCGAAAATATGGGAGACACCTCTACTCTATTAAATCCCGATGTGGTAGAAGAAATTCAGAAAAATAAAGCTTAAGAAGTTAATTCCTGCTAATTCTAAAATTGACCAATTATAAGCAAAATTCATCCAGATATTTTTTTATGTAACGGCATAATAGTTTATAGAAAACATTAACTAAAGTTCAACCTTTAAGAGGACAACAAGCTTTTAAATTTTTAAAAAAATTAAAAGTGAAAGTTATGAAAAAAAGAATTTTAGATCTATTATTCATTTTACTTAGTGCAGCGGGCTTTGCACAGCAAAAAGAATATCAATTATCTACGCATATTTTAGACATTTCTGAAGGTATACCGGCAGAAAACGTAAAAATAAAATTGGAAAAGATGAATGCTAAAACGGTAAATGGGAATATATTTCTGCTAAGAGAACTATGGAAAACGGTCGTATAAACAATTTTTTGCCACTTACTAAAGAAAACAACGGCACGTATAAGTTTACTTTTTATACCGAGTCCTACTTTAAAAACCAAGGCAAAAAAAGCTTTTATCCTTTTATAGGAGTTGTTTTTAATATTACAGAAAACCAGCATTACCACGTTCCTATTACGCTTTCAGCCTTTGGCTACTCTACTTATCGTGGCAGTTAAGTTTATTCAAAATTATCACTCAAAAACCGTTATAGACAAATTCAGATTGCGTTTAAAATCTTTGCCTTTAAAATTCAGTAAATCTTTTAAAGGTGTTAATTTTTTATCTGCAAAAACATTTCTAATATAAGTTGTAGCGTCGTAGAACTCAGAAGTTTTACCGGTTAGTTGCGGCCGGAGCCTAATCCTGCTGTCATTGTTATAGTTAGAATTTGCAAGTCCTATAATTTCGATACCAAAATATAACCCTTGCTTTTTTAACTTCACTAGTTTGTTTTGTAGGCTAACCGAAATGATTTCTTTAGTACCTGATTTTATATTCAAGGGTTTACTACTAAAAATTTTGTCTTTAGGTGTTTGGTAAACATTTACCCTTGCCAGTATATTTCGTTGATTTTCAGGAGATATATTATATTTTCGTTTTAAGTACTTTTGGAGCGCTTTACTGTTTTCATCAAAAGAAAATTTTATTTTTTTTACAAAATTCTCCATTATTTCTTCTTTCGGTTAGATGTGAACTAGAATTTCTTGCTTCGGATTTAAATGTTTACTTCCGAACTTTTTTGTTGTTTTTAAAAAATCGATTTTTTTAATGTTTTTGGGTTTTATAATCCTTACCTCTGTTAACCGATTTGTTTTTGGAACAAGAAAAATACTATCCTTTAAAGCTTCGGTGGCAACCACATAATCGTGATAGCCTATGTGTGAAAATTTTAGACTATCTACTTCAATATTTTTCGATAAATCAAACCTGCCAAATGCATTGGAGTAAATTCCTTTCTTCTTATCAAGCTGTATATCTACATAAGAAATGGGTTTTTGACTAACAGAATCTACCACAATAAAATCTTGCGCAAAGGTATTTCCAAAAAAAATATTAGTAAAAAACAATAAATAGAATAATTTCCTCATAATTAACATGTTATCAATAGACTTTTAGCAAAATTTTGCCCCCAATTTTTTATAAACATCTATCAAGTAATTAGTCATAAAAAAATCCTATCAAAAAAAGCTACCTATAATTCTAAGCTTATAGATAGCTTTATAGTTTTTTAGCTACTGAAATTTTTTAAAAAATAGATAAATCGCCTTTTCCTTCTCTTACTACTACGGGATCTTCTCCGGTTAAATCTATTACGGTAGAAGCAACATTATCTCCATAACCGCCATCTACTACCAGATCTACCAATTTATTCCATTTTTCTGCTATAAGTTCAGGATCGGTGGTGTATTCCAACACCTCATCGTCGTCTTTTATAGAAGTAGAAACTATTGGGTTGCCCAATTCTTGTACAATGGCTTTTGCAATGCCGTTGTCTGGAACGCGAATCCCAACTGTTTTTTTCTTTTTGAACACAGAAGGCAGGTTATTACTGCCCGGCAAAATAAAAGTATACGGTCCCGGTAAACTGCGTTTCAAAATTTTAAAATTTTGGTTGTTAAGTTGTGTGTATTCAGAAAGATTGCTCAAATCTTCTACAATAAAAGAAAAATTAGATTTCTCTAGTTTCACGCCTTTTATTTTCGCAATTTTTTCTAAAGCTGCGGTATTATTAATATCGCAGCCCAAACCATAAACCGTATCTGTAGGATAAATTACCAAACCGCCATTTTTTAAAACTTCCACTATTTTTTTTATAGCTTTTGGCGATGGGTTTTCTTCATAAACTCTTAAAAGTTCTGCCATAATATCTGATTTTTTTTAAGCCATAAAATTTACGAAATTTTTTGCATAAGTAAGCCAAATAAGCCACCTCCTTTTCTTTAAAGTTTTACTAATTTTACTAAAACGGGCTTTTTCCGCTCTTAATTTGTTAGCTGAAACCTTGAAGTTTTTCTAAAACTGTTTTACAACACTTTTAATTTAGCAAAACGCAATAGTAATTTTTTTATTCCGCCATTTTCGAAATCAATTTCAGCTTTTTTATCTTGTCCTACTCCTTCTATTTGCAAAACCTTCCCTTTACCAAAACGCAAATGCTCTACTTCTTGCCCTTGGGTGAGTTGCAAATTATCGTTGGTGTTTTTTGCAACCCTATCACTTCCTACAGGACGCAAACGCCGTAATTTTTTCAACTGCTCTTCTGTAGGTTTGTGCGCTGGTGGCGGAGTGCCTTTTACGGGTTTTTGTTGGCGTAATTTACTCTTGTCTACTTCGCCAAAAATATCTGAATCTATTTTTGGCTGGTAGCGGTAATTATCATCCGGTATTTGCGAGTCTATATAAGTTTCGTCTATTTCTTCTATAAACCTGCTGGGTTCTGCGTCTATCAATTTTCCCCAACGGTAACGCGATTGTGTGTAGGTTAAATAAGCTTGTTTTTCTGCTCTTGTAAGGGCAACATAAAACAAGCGGCGTTCTTCTTCTAATTCTGCCCGGGTATTCATACTCATTCCGGAAGGAAAAAGATCTTCTTCTAGACCAACAATATACACATAAGGAAACTCCAATCCTTTAGCTAAGTGAATGGTCATTAAAGCAACTTTATCTTCATCATCGGTATCTTTATCCATATCTGTGGCCAAGGCAACATCTTCTAAAAACTCGGTTATCGAGCCGGTGGCTTCATCTATTTCTTTTTGCTCTTCTACAAAATCTTTTATACCGTTTAAAAGTTCTTCCATATTTTCGATACGCGCAATACCTTCTGGCGTACCGTCTTTTTTAAGCTCTTGAATCAAGCCAGTTTGCTTGGTAACGCTTTCTGTAAGTACAAATGCATTTTCTCTTTCCGAAATAAGCTGAAAATGCTTTATCATATTTACAAAATTGGTAAGTTTGGTACGAATACCTTTAGAAATATTGATGTTTATTTTTGCAATATTTTCTATAACTTCAAAAATAGATCTGTCGTATTGGTTGGCAGCTATCATCAATTTATCCATTGTAGTAGCACCAATTCCTCTTGCCGGATAGTTAATTATTCGCTTTAAAGCTTCTTCGTCTTTAGGGTTGGTAATTACCCGTAAGTATCCTAAAACATCTTTAATTTCTCTGCGTTGATAGAAAGAAGTTCCACCAAAAATTTTATACGGAATACCTTTTTTCCGTAAAGCATCTTCTATAGCTCTACTTTGTGCGTTTGTTCTGTAAAGCACCGCAAACTCACCATTTTTAAGTTGGTGATTCATCTTATTCTTAAAAATAGAACTGGCCACAAATCTGCCTTCTTCTCCGTCTGTAAGTAAACGGTTTACGATAATTTTTCCACCGTCTTGATTTTCTGTCCAAACTACTTTTTCTAATTTGGTTTGGTTTTTATCTATTATAGAGTTAGCTGCATTTACAATATTTTTGGTAGAGCGGTAGTTTTGTTCTAATCGGTAAGTTTTTACATCGTCGTAATCTTTTTGAAAATTGAAAATGTTATTAATATTGGCTCCTCTAAAAGCATAAATACTTTGCGCATCATCTCCTACCACACAAATGTTTTGAAATCTATCGCTAAGTGCTCGCACAATTAAATATTGCGAGTGGTTGGTATCTTGGTACTCGTCTACCAAAATATACCGAAACCTGTTTTGGTATTTTGCCAACACATCTGGAAAACGGGTTAGTAACTCGTTGGTGCGTAAAAGTAAATCATCAAAATCCATCGCACCGGCTTTAAAGCAGCGTTTTACATATTGGTCGTAGATTTCGCCCATTCTGGGGCGTTTTGCCATTGCATCTGCCTCTTGCAATTCAGGATTTTGAAAATAAGCTTTTACCGTAATCAAGCTATTTTTAAAAGAGGAAATACGTGAATAAATCTGTTTATATTTATAAACGTCTTTATCTAATTTCATCTCTTTAATGATGCTACCAATAAGTGCTTGCGAATCTTTGGTGTCGTAAATAGTAAAGTTAGAAGGATAGCCCAGTTTATCTGCCTCTATTCTTAAAATTCTGGCAAAAATAGAGTGAAAAGTTCCCATCCAGAGGTTTTTTGTCTCGCTAGCCCCGGCAATTTGCGCAATCCTGCTTTTCATTTCGCGCGCGGCTTTATTGGTAAAAGTTAACGACAAAATATTAAACGGATCTACTCCTTCATGCATTAAATGTGCAATTCTGTAGGTTAATACCCTGGTCTTACCAGAACCGGCTCCGGCAATCACAATTAATGGTCCTTCTTTATGCAAAACAGGCGCTAATTGCGCTTCATTCAATCCTTCTAAATACTTTTCCAATCTAAATGCTTTTTTAAAACCGTAAAGTTACAAAAATCCTAAATTAAGCCGGCAAGCCAAAACATTTTATAAACATTGTATAATTTTAATTGTGGCATTATAATTTTAAATATATTAGTATTTTAAAACACAACTGTATGGATGCCATATTAGACTTTTTAGGGCAAATTACTTGGTGGCAATGGATTATAATTTTCGTTTTGCTTATTGCTATTAAAGACGTTTTTTTTAATAAAGAACATACCATTAAGCACAACTTTCCGGTAGTAGGGCATTTTAGATATATCTTAGAAAGTATAGGCCCGGAGCTACGGCAATATATTGTTGCCAATAATCGCGAAGAATTACCTTTTGATAGAATTGAACGAGGCTGGGTCTACGCTTCTGCCAAAAACCAAAATAACTACGAAGGTTTTGGCACAGATAGAGATATATTTGAAACCAATTATATTTTTATCAATAATGCGATGATTCCTTACAGAATGCCGGAAAATCATCCTAATATTGAAGATCCTTATTTTTTACCTTGCGCCAAAGTGATGGGTAAACACAATAAGCGTAGAAAACCTTACCGCCCTGCTTCTGTAATTAATGTTTCTGCTATGAGTTTTGGAAGTTTATCTGCCAAAGCTATAGAGTCTTTAAACAGAGGCGTAAAAAAAGCTTATGCTTATCACAATACTGGCGAAGGCGGTTTATCTCCTTATCATAAAAAGGGCGGAGATATAATTTACCAAATAGGAACCGGTTATTTTGGCGTGCGCGATAAAGAGGGAAATTTTTCCTTAAAAGAATTAAAAAAGTTGGTAGACAAAAATCCTTGTATAAAAGCCATTGAGATTAAACTATCACAAGGAGCAAAACCCGGAAAGGGTGGGGTTTTACCGGCTTCTAAAATTACTAAAGAAATAGCACAAATCAGGAAAGTACCGCTAAATAAAGATGTGGTTTCCCCGCCATATCATACGGCTTTTTCAAATATTGATGAAATGGTAGATTTGATAGAAGCTATAGCCGAAGAAACCGGTTTGCCGGTGGGTATTAAAGCTGCTATTGGTAAAATGGACCAATGGGTAGAATTGGCTACCATTATGGAAGCTAAAGATTGCGGACCAGATTTTATTACCGTAGATGGTGGCGAAGGCGGTACCGGAGCTGCCCCGCCGAGTTTTGCAGACCACGTTGCTTTACCATTTATGTATGGTTTCAGAGATTTGTATAAAATTCTAAAAAATCACAATCTTACAGAACGTTTGGTGCTAATTGGCGCCGGCCGTTTAGGTTTCCCTTCTTCGGCAACTATGGCTTTTGCTATGGGCGTAGACTGTATAAATGTTGGTAGAGAAGCAATGTTGAGCATTGGTTGCATTCAAGCGCAAGCTTGCCATACCAATCGTTGTCCTACGGGAGTTGCTACCCAAAGCAAATGGTTGCAAGCCGGCATTAATGTAAAAGATAAAGCTACGCGAGTAAATTTCTATTTTAAAAATTTCCGTAAAGAATTTATAGAACTTACCCACGCCTCAGGCTATGAACATCCTTGTCAATACACGATGGATGATGTAGATATTAACCTAAGCGATCAAGATTTTACTAAAAGTCTGGCAGATTCTTATGAATACCACAAGGTAGAAGTGCCTTTTGAAGGGATGAAAGCACTGCAAGATTGTCCAGATTTAGGTGGTAGCTACAGAGAAATGATTAAAGAGAAAAAAATAGACAAAAACACCATTAGATATTAATTAAATTTTACTCCAATTTTTTATGCAAGAAATTAACCTACTCCAAATTTTACTGTACGTATTACCCAGCTTAATCGTTGGTTTTGTTGCTTATTATTTTTTTAATTCTTTTTTAAAAAACGAAGAAGAACGCCGTTATTATATGTTACGACGGGAAAACAATAAAACTTCTTTACCGCTACGCTTGCAAGCTATGGAACGTATGACGCTTTTTTTAGAACGTATAGACCCGGGTAGTTTGTTGGTTAGGATTAAACCCTACAACAACAATAAACACGATTATGAAAATTTATTAATACAACATATAGAACAGGAATTTGAACATAATTTGGCACAACAAATCTATATAAGTGATAAATGTTGGTATGCTATAAAAGCTACAAAAAATTCTACCATTGCATTGATAAGAAAAACTAATATGAGCGAGAAAGTAGACAGTCCCGCTAAGCTACGAGAAGTTATTTTGTCTGAGTTGGTAGATAAGAATCCGCCCAGTGCTACTGGTTTGGCTTATATAAAGCAAGAAGTAAAAAACCTGTGGTAAAAAGTTTATTCTTTTAAGATGTTTTCTTTAAGCTCTTTTGACTTTTTTTCGGCATAATCAAAACCTTGTGCCCACCAGCTGCGCATTAGTTTTTTATTAAAAACCAGCGAGTTTTCTGTAAGTCTACTTGGCGTATAATATAGGTTTAAAGAAACATCTTTGTTGGCAGCCGCCAATTTACCTTCTATAATATTACTACGCTCTATTTGGTCTATTACAAAACCGTATAAGTTTACCATTAAAGAAAACGGGTTTTGTCCCAGCACTTTATTATGCTCTAGATTTTCAGACTCTAGAATTACAGCATCAATTTCTGTGGCACCTCTTCTTATGGCTTCGCGTATAGGAACAACACAGCCAAAACCACCATCTGCATATTCGTAACCATCTTTTTCTGCTAAACTCATAAATGGCACGTAGTTGCAGGAGATCCAAATCCAATCGCAAAACTCTTTATAAGAAAATTCGTGAATACTTTTATACTCTATCTTGTTTCGGGATAAATTAGAAACTGTTACCACCAAGTCTTTTGCACTCCTTCTTGCTTCTTCAAAATCTTCTCTGGTAATGCTTTTTCGTATTAATTTCCGCAGGTTTTTACTCTCGCCAAAAGTGCGTTTACTTTTTAAAAATTGAAAAAGAGTATTGGTATAATTAATACTAACGTACTCTCTGTTTTCGCGTTTTTTTACGATAAACGGATTTAAACTAAAAATGCTTCGTTGGTTAACATTGGTATAAATTTGATATAATTTATTAATCTTATTTATGCTCAAATGGGTAAGCAGCAAACTACCGGTAGAAGAACCCACAAAAATATCGTATTTATTGTTTTGTATTCTAATTAAATGCTCTGCCACCCCGCCGGCGTACGCTCCTTTACTTCCTCCTCCAGAGATTACCAATGCCCGCATACTATAATTGTTTTTCTAAATATTTTTGTTGTTTTGCAGGCAAATCGTTTGCCAAAGCTTGTATTTCTGCTCTGTGCTCTTGTTCGCTTAACAATTGCGCCAACAACTGCCTGCAAAACTTTCTAAAACGCCAGACTTCGTGCGTCGTGCCTTGCAATAAATCTTTGTAATTTTTTACCGAAAAAAGATTTATCTGGTACAAATAACCAAAAGCATTTTCGCGCACTGCATAATCGTATTTTGGCGCTGTATAACCGGATAATTTATTGTAATAATCTTGTTGTTTTGCCGGCTCATAATCTGGAGTGGCCAAATTTAAAGTAAGCCATAAAAGCTCTATATTTTTATTTCTAAAACCTTCAATACCGCGCATTTTATCTAAATATTCATGACGCTTTCGCGGAAAGTTTTGCCATAAACTCAACAAAGCTTTTTCTTTGGTAAGATAAGAAGCATCTTCCAAAAGACTTTCGTATTGGGTTTGTAAATTTTTCGGAATTTTATTTGAGCGCAAGGCAATAGCTTGCCGCACCAAAATATTATTACTGGCAAAGGCTTTTTTATATAGATTTATAACAGAAGCAGTATTTTCGGAAGCTAATTGATACACTGCTTCTTGCCCCAAATAATCGTTTACCGGAAAAGATAAAGCTTTTTGCAGATCTATGCGTTTACTCTCTAAAGTTTTTGTACGCAAAGCTGCCAAATCTAAATACTCTCGCATAAAAGAAGACTTCTTTAAACTCTCTAAAGCTTCTCGCGCTTGAAAAGCAGATTGTAGCATCCAATTTTTCTTAAATTCGGTTAGGTCTGTTTGGCTTACTTTTTCTACTTCCGTAAAGAAATTGTCTGTTGTTACATTTTTATAAGCATATTTTTTTAGATAAGCGCGTATTGCTTCCGTAAAGGCCTCCTTTCCTATTTTCTCTTTTAAAATATGTAAAGCCCAAGCGCCTTTTTGATAAAACGTTAAGCTACTAGCTTTAGGGTTAAGCAAAGCTTCTCCTTTTCCGCTTTCGCTTAAAGCGCGTAACTGTTCGGCACTTTGGTAGAGTTTATAGTAAAAATAATCGTCGCCAAAAATTTCGCGTTCTGCCAATAAAGCATAATAGGTTGCAAAACCTTCTTGCAACCAGTGATGCGTGGAAGATGTTTCGGTAACCAGATTTCCAAACCATTGGTGCGCCAACTCGTGCGCGTTTACGTTTACATAATTACGGTCTATAAACCCAATAGAATCTGTTACAAAACTTTCTGAAAAAATGGTAAGACTGGTATTCTCCATGCCGGCATATAAAAAATCGCGCACAGGAACTTGTTTGTTGTTTTGCCAAGGATAATCTACCCCGATTTCTGCTTCCAAAAAGTCAAAAATTTCTTTTGTATACCGGTAGGTTGGTTCTACTTTTAAAGAATCTTTGGGTTCGTAATACAATTTAAGCGGCGTGCCATTTTCTGCTTCTATAGTTTTATAAGCATAATTTCCAAAAGCCATTGCTACCAAATAACTGCTCATAGGTTTTTGCATCTGGTAACGCCAAAGCTTCTTGTTGGCAGTAACCAACGTGTCTACCAACTTACCATTGGCAGCCAGCTTTAATTTTTTCGGAATTTTATAATCTATCGAAAAAATTAATTTATCGTTTACATCGTCTATACTGGGCAACCAATGCGAAGTATATTTACCTTGGCCTTGCGTCCAAACTTGTTTGCTGCCACCACTATCCCATCCTAAAAAATACATGGTTTGTTTTGGTTGTACCGAATAGCTAAAATGCAACGTATAGGTTTTGTTCTTTTTAAAATTGCCTAAAATCCATATTTTGTCTTTTGCAAGGTGTAAAGTAGCGTCAAAAGTCGAACCTTTTTGCAAAGTGGCTTGCATATTTTTGGCGTCTACATAAATAGAATCTGTAGCTTCAAGAATTTTAAAATTTAGTTCTACGTCTCCTTGTATCAATTCCTTTTCAGGGAAAATTTCTAAGGCGGCGTTTAGTTGTAAAAAATCTACCTTATCTAATTGTTGCGCGGGCAAAATTTGGGTTAAAAGTGCAAAGCAACAGCAAAAAAAGTACTTCATTATTTTTTGATTGATATCGTACTGCAAAGTACAAAAATCATTTTATTCCAATGTAGTATTCCTGTTTTTGAAATTTACTATCTTCGTTTTTATGAATTCCGAAAATTTGCATACGCCAATAGAGTATTTAAAAGGGGTTGGACCAAACCGTGCAGAGCTGCTAAAAAAAGAAATGGGAATATTTTCTTATGCAGATTTGCTCAATTTATTTCCCAATAGGTATATAGATAAAACCCGATATTATAAAATTAGAGAGCTACAACGCAATTCTGCAGAAGTGCAAATAGTGGGTAAAATTGTACACCTAAAAACTGTAGAACAAAAACGCGGCAAGCGCTTAGTGGCACAATTTATAGACGATACCGGCAAAATGGAACTGGTCTGGTTTCGCGGCCATAAATGGATAAAAGAAAGTTTAAAAATAAACCAGGCTTATGTGATTTTTGGTAAAGTAAATTGGTTTAACGGCAGTTTTTCTATGCCGCACCCCGAAATGGAATTGCTTAGCGAGCATAAAAAAAACACGCGTATTGCTATGCAACCGGTTTACCCTTCTACCGAAAAGCTTACCAAACAAGGCGTGAGCAACCGGGTAATTATAAAATGTATTCAACAAATTTTTAGAGAAAACCGCGCCGGTTTTAAGGAAACGCTTTCTGCGAAAATCATAGAAAAGTATAAGCTATTGTCCAAATCAGAAGCTTTGTTGCAAGTGCATTTTCCGCAGAATGCAGAAAAATTATCTAAGGCGCAATTCCGCTTAAAGCTGGAAGAATTATTTTTTATTCAGTTACAACTTATCGTTAAAAACCAAACCCGAAAGCAAAAAATAAAAGGTTTTGTTTTTGATAAAGTAGGCGATTATTTTAATACTTTTTACCAAAAGTATTTACCTTTTGAACTTACCAAAGCGCAAAAACGCGTGGTAAAAGAAATACGATTTGATTTAGGTACCGGTGCCCAAATGAACCGATTGCTACAAGGCGATGTTGGCTCGGGAAAAACCATGGTCGCTTGGTTGGTTAGTTTAATTGCTTTTGATAACAATTTTCAAGTTTGCCTAATGGCGCCCACAGAAATTCTGGCCACGCAACATTATAATAGCCTAAAAGAAATGGGCGATAAATCTGGGATAGAAATTGCCTTGCTCACGGGCTCTACCAAAACCAAAGACCGTCGTATTTTACACGAAAAACTAGAAAGCGGCGAGCTGGATTTATTAATTGGCACCCACGCGGTTTTAGAAGATAAAGTACAATTTAAAAATCTTGGCTTGGCAATTATAGACGAGCAACACCGTTTTGGGGTTGCCCAACGTGCCAAATTATGGAAGAAAAACAGCTTGCCACCACACATTTTGGTAATGACGGCTACGCCAATTCCGCGTACCTTGGCAATGAGCCTTTACGGCGATTTAGATATTTCTGTAATAGACGAGTTGCCGCCGGGAAGAAAATCTATAAAAACCGTGCACCGTTTTGACAGTCACCGTTTGGCAGTTTTTAAATTTATAAAAGATGAAGTAAAAAAAGGCCGACAAATATATATTGTTTATCCGTTGATTGAAGAAAGCCAGGCAATGGATTATAAAGATTTAATGGATGGCTACGAAAGTATTGTACGCGAGTTTCCTATGCCGGATTATCAAATCTCTATTGTACACGGCAAAATGAAACCGGCAGATAAAGATTTTGAGATGAACCGTTTTGCTAAAGGCGAAACACAAATTATGGTTGCCACAACAGTTATTGAAGTTGGCGTAAATGTACCCAATGCCAGCGTAATGGTGATAGAAAGTGCAGAGCGTTTTGGTTTATCGCAATTGCACCAACTTAGAGGTCGGGTTGGTCGTGGCGCAGAGCAAAGTTATTGTATTTTAATGTCCGGCCATAAACTCTCACAAGACAGCAAAACCCGCTTAGACACAATGGTACAAACTAACGATGGTTTTGAAATTGCCGAAGTAGATTTAAAACTACGCGGCCCAGGAGATATTATGGGAACCCAACAAAGTGGCGTTTTAAACCTAAAAATTGCCGATATTGTAAAAGATAATCAAATCTTAAAAATAGCCCGACAAGAAGCTATACAATTACTAAAAGAAGACCCCAAACTTACCGAAACCCAAAACCAACCGATTAAAAACACCTATTTAAAAATCAATAAAAATAAAAGCATCTGGAATTATATTAGTTAGATAGATTTGGAATAGTTTTAAATAAATCTTAACTTTTTCAATATTTGAGTGCAATAACCAACCCATAAATATTATGCTAAAAAAAACACTTTTATTTTTAATGGCGGTGCTAGTTTTGTCTTGTAGTAAAGACGATTCAAACACTGTTGATTTAAAAAAACAAGAACTCATAGAAAAAGTTCATGGCTTGTATAGGTTACGGGCAGCCACTTCTAGTGTACCAATAGACATAAATTTGGATGGGGTGCCGCAAACCAACCTTTTTGAAGAGGTGCGTTACTGCAATAATACGCTTAACTTGGTTTCCTATTCGTGTAGAATTACACATAAGGCAACTTATGACAAAGTATATTTCGAAGTACCCACCTCTGAGTTTATAGAACACTATCTTCCTACAACCTGTATCCGGGATAAAGGTTTAGCCTATCCCTTTGAATTTGATGTACCAAACAACACAATTAAGTTGGGGCAATCTGACCATTGGGATGAATTTGCGGCAGATTTTAAAACAGAAATTTTAACTATGACGTGGGAAGAAGATTGGGTATATTTTACACTCAAAAAAGAATTTTATACCTCCTCCGGAGAATGGCAAGAGGTAGAACTTTATTTGGAGTATGAAAAAACATCTGATGTACTTTAAAAATAAATATAAAATTCAAAAAAAGATGCCTGAGATTTTTTCAGGCATCTTTTTTTGTTGAGCCTATTTTATAGAAATTAACCGCAATTGTCATTGTCATCATAAAAGTTGACTTACAATTTTAAAAGCTTTTATTTCTATAAAATGCACGCCAATCCAATCTTTTTTTTTATGAATTAATACTATCTTTGCGGCTCGAAAAAGAGCAACAATATGAAGATTTCGTATAACTGGGTTAAACAATTTATAAAAACCGACTGGAATGCCGAAAAAACCGGCAAACTCCTAACCGATTTAGGTTTGGAAGTAGAAGGCATAGAGCAGTTTGAATCTGTAAAAGGCGGACTGGAAGGTATTGTAGTTGGACACGTTTTAACGTGCGAAAAACACCAAAACGCAGACAGGTTAAAACTTACCACAGTAGAAATTGGTGCAGATGAGCCGTTGCAAATTGTTTGCGGTGCACCCAATGTTGCAGCAGGACAAAATGTGCCGGTTGCCACAATTGGCACTACGCTTTACACACCAGAAGGCGAAGCTTGGAAAATTAAAAAAGGTAAAATTCGGGGCGAAGTTAGCGAAGGCATGATTTGCGCGGAAGACGAGTTAGGCTTAGGAAAAAGCCACGAAGGCATTATGGTTTTAGACGAAAAACTGGCTCCGGGCACGCCGCTAAAAGAAATCTTTGACGTAGAAACAGATTTTGTTTACGAAATTGGCCTTACGCCAAACCGCGCAGACGCAATGAGCCATTTTGGAGTGGCGCGAGACCTAAAAGCCGGTTTGTTGCAGCAAGAAATAAACACTTCTTTGGTTTCTCCTTCGGTTAGTAATTTTCACGTAGAAAACCGTAGCAAACGTATAACTGTAGAGGTAGAAAATTACGATTTAGCTCCGCGTTATTGCGGCGTAAGCATTTCGGGAGTAAAAGTTGGCCCCTCGCCTGCTTGGTTGCAAAACAAATTAAAAGCTATAGGTATTAGTCCTAAAAACAATATCGTAGACGCCACCAATTACGTTTTGCACGAATTAGGACAACCGCTTCACGCATTTGATGCCGACTTGATTACCGACAATAAAATTCTGGTAAAACCGGCAAAAAAAGGTACAAAGTTCACCACTTTAGATGAGGTAGAACGCGAGTTGCACGAAGAGGATTTAATTATAACAGATACAGAAAAACCCTTAGCTATTGCCGGAGTTCTTGGCGGTTTACATTCCGGGGTAACCGAAAAAACTTCCAGTGTTTTTATAGAAAGCGCTTATTTTAATCCGGTTAGCGTAAGAAAAACGGCAAAAAGACACGGTCTAAATACAGATGCCTCGTTTAGATTTGAACGCGGGGTAGACCCAAGTATCACTAAATATGCGCTAAAACGCGTTACTTTACTGATTTTAGAAAACGCCGGCGGCTATGTTTCTAGCGATATAGATGATATTTATCCAAATAAAATTGAAGATTTTCAGGTGTTTTTAACCTTTAGTAAAATCAATAAATTAATTGGACAGGAAATACCAAGCGACACGATAAAATCTATTTTGGCTTCGCTAGATATTCGTGTAAATAACGTTACAGAAACCGGCTTAGGACTTACAATACCAGCCTATCGCGTAGATGTACAACGTGAAGTAGATGTAATTGAAGAAATTTTACGTGTTTATGGTTATAACAATGTCGAGTTTAACGAAAAACTAAACGCTTCTATATCAAACTCTTCGCGATTTGAAGATTTTAAATTGCAAAATTTAATTGCCAATCAACTTGTGGGGCAAGGTTTTTATGAGATGATGGCCAATTCTTTAACCACCAAAACCTACGTCAATTTAGACCAAACTTTAAATCCGGAACATACGGTAGAAATGCTTAACCCTTTGAGCCAAGATTTGTCTGCGTTACGACAATCTATGCTTTTTAGCGGCTTAGAAGCGGTGGTATACAACCTTAACCGAAAAAACGAAGATTTAAAGTTGTTTGAGTTCGGGAAAACCTATCATAATTTTCCTTCGGGCAGAGAAGAGAAAAAACACCTATCTTTGCTAGTTACCGGAAATCGCTCGCAAGAACGTTGGAACAATCTTACTCAAAAAAGCGATTTCTTTTATCTTAAAGGAATTATAAAAGCAGTATTGGAGCGTTTGGGCTTTACGGAAACAAAATCAAAGGCTAGTTCTTCTGCTATTTTTAGTGAAGGTTTAAAGCTTGACTACAAAAAGCAAACCTTGGTAGAGTTTGGTGTGGTGCGCAATTCTGTTCTAAAACATTTTGATATAGAACAAGAAGTTTTGTTTGCCGATTTTAATTGGGACGCGCTTATTAAACTGGTAAATCAACAACAAAAGATCTTTAAACCAATTGCTAAATTTCCTTCCATTAGAAGAGATTTTGCTTTATTAATAGATAAAGAAGTTGCCTTTAATGACATTTATGATATTGCGGTTAAAACCGAAAAAAGCCTCTTAAAAAACGTAAATCTTTTTGATGTTTACGAAGGCAAAAACTTGCCGGAAGGCAAAAAAAGTTATGCGGTAAGTTTTACGTTTTTAGACGAAAAGAAAACCCTTACAGATAAGCATATTGATAAGATTATGAACAAACTTCAACAAAAGTTTGAAAAACAACTTGGTGCCAGTTTGCGATAAAATTTTGTCGATTTTACATTTTACTTTAGCCTGCATTTAATTTTGCAGGCTTTTTATTTATCTTTTGTTTTAACCGAAACTAAATGCAAATAGTAACACCCCTTCGCATTAAACTATTTTTTTCTTTTTAGAATTTTAGTTTTAAATTTCCGTAAAAAAACACATTTAACTATATGGAAATAAACAAAGAATTTATCAAAAAAATGGCGGAAGAAATAATTCCGTTACACAAATTTTTAGGTTTAGAAATTATAGCTTTAGAAGAAGGTTATGTAAAAGTAAAAATTCCGTACAGAAAAGAAGTAGTTGGCGATGTACGCAACAATCGTTGGCACGGCGGAATTATTGCCACAGTAATGGACTCTGTTGGTGGCATTGTTGGCACCACATTTAGCACTACTACCAAAGATAAAATGGCCACGATAGATTTGCGCGTAGATTATTTAAAAGCAGCTCAAAGCAAAGCCTTAATTGTAGAGGGAGAATTGGTGCGCTTAGGCAACCGGATAATGGTTACCCGGATGCGAGCTTATGAAGAAGGCGAACACGATTTGGTTGCCGAAGGAAAAGGTGTTTATAATTTTATTCGGTTAAAAAAATCTGACCAAAAAAAACAATAAATTTTTTCTAGCAATTGTTAAATATTGAGGTTGAGCAAAATAGATAATTTTTAATACGTATTTTAGTATAAATAAAAGAGGATGAAAGTGACGCGAACCAATATTGAGACTAAGCTTAAGAATTATCGGGACAAACATATCTCGGAGCAAAGCTTATTAGACACAGTAGAAAAAATACTTTCGGAGGATACTTTACACGAAGAAAAAATAAAAGATACTTTAGAAAGTAACGGCGACAATAACGGTGGAAATACTTTTAAATTTGACGCTCTAAAAAGCGAAAACATTTATCATATAGAGCAAATAAAAGAGATTTGCTTTACATACCGACTTCGCTTTTTAAACAGTAGCTTGTTTAAAGAAGATTTACCCTTAGAAGCTATACAGAAAATAAAGCGCTTAGAAAAAGAGCACGAAACCCAGCTTTCGGGTTTTAAAATAATGGCCCCGGCCAAAGCTTTTCAGCTTAAAAACGCAGACGACCCATTGCTTTTTGCCCCAATTGGTAATGATTATTACTATCTTGTTCACAAATGGGGAAGAGATCTGCATCCGCTAAGAAAATGGCTAATGTGGCCTTTTAGAAGTATGGAAAATATTTTGATTACCATCCTAGCAATTGGTTTTACAGTAGGCGCAATGTTTCCTGAAAATATGTTTTCTAAAAACAACAGCTTTTCAGAATATCTAATTTTATCGTTATTTACCGCAAAATGGGTTGCAGGCTTGGTTATTTTTTATGGCTTTAAAAAAGGTAAAAACTTTAGTACCGCTATCTGGAATAGTAAATATTTTAATGCATAGAAAAATGCGTTAATCTCTACTTAAAACAAGTTTTGTTTAGGCTATAAAAGTTATTTTTATTTAAAACTAAGTTATATGGCAAATCAAGATCCTCATTACGAAACTATCTATACCGGTTCTGAAGTAAATGTACAATACTTACAAAATGTCTTAAGAAAAGCTAGCATTTCTTCAATCGTTAAAAATAATTTTGAATCTGGTTTACGCGCTGGTTTTGGTGGCGGTTTACCCGGACAAGTGCAATTACAAGTACAAAAATCGCACGCAGAAGAAGCTAGAAAAATAGCGAAAGCGGCTTTTGAAGAGGAATAATTTTTCCTTTTCCGTAAAGTAAAAAAGCTGTTTAAATTACCGTTTAAACTTTTTTAATGCTTAACATCGTAATTTAAACAGCTTTAATTTTATTAAAATTTTAATTTATTTCTGAAAGTTGGTAACTCCAAATTTTCTAGCTTCGGCTTTAGCGCTTGCTGCCCAGGACTCTAAATTATTTATTCTAGTTTGGTTAGACGGGTGGGTACTTAACCATTCGGGTGAAGCTTGGCCGCCACTTTCTTGCTGCATTCTTCGCCATAAATCGGGCGCCACCTCAGGATCGTAACCGGCAATTGCCATTAAGGTTAAACCAATTTTATCTGCTTCGGTTTCGTGACTTCTGCTAAAAGGCAGCATTACTCCAACTTGTGAAACTACACCATAAGCACTATTAAAAATTTGCTGTTTTTCTGTCTCGTTAAAAGCTATATTGCCTGCTACCGCACCTAATTGTTGTAGCTGGCCGGCGCTCATACGTTGTTGACCGTGATTTGCCAAAGCGTGAGCAACTTCGTGCCCCAACACTACTGCCAAACCGGCCTCATCTTTTGCTACCGGCAATAAACCGGTATAAACGGCAATTTTTCCGCCGGGCATTGCCCAAGCGTTAACCATATCGTCTTCTTTAATTAGTTTATACTCCCATCTGTAATTTTCTAAATAACCTTGGTAACCATTGGCATTCAACCAACGCTCGGAAGCCGCAGCAATTTTTTGCCCAACTTCTTTTACCATTCTCGCTTCAGCAGTACCTTTTACTACATCATTTTCTTTCAAGAATTGGTCATACTCCTGAAATGCCATTGGCAAAATTTGAGAATTAGATACCAGGGCTAAGGTCTTCTTTCCGGTAAACGGATTTTTATTACAAGAAACCAGCAGAAATAAAACACTAAAAATTATACTGATGTTCGAAATTTTCATAACATTGATTTTTTCTGAATTAAAACTACAAAAATGCACCAGTTAAATTTAAAATTTTATCATGCCTTTAACAGAAGTATAAGTAGATAACGGAACGGTATTTGTAATTTTATTTAAAAGTTGAATCGATAAATGTTTAAAATGAACAAGATACCTTCTTTATTATTAATGGTTCTTAGTTTTACTTTGCTAAGTTGTACTGGTAAAGCTCAAAAGAAACCAAAGGCCGAACAATTCCCCATTCAAAAAACAGAAAAAGAATGGAAGAAAGAACTTACTGCCGCCCAATACAACGTTTTGCGTTCTGCCGGAACAGAAAAACCTTTCTCTAGCCCGCTTAACAATATTAAAGAAGCTGGTACTTTTGTTTGCGCTGCCTGCGGAAAAGAGCTTTATAAAACAAAAAATAAATTTGAAAGCGGTACTGGTTGGCCAAGTTTTGACCAGCCTATAGAAGGAGGCGTTTTTATAAGTAAAGATAACAAACTGGGCTACACCAGAAACGAAGTTTTATGCGCCGATTGTGGCGGACATTTAGGCCACGTTTTTAACGATGGCCCTAAAGAAACCACCGGTAAGCGCTATTGTATGAACGGCGATGCAATGAAATTTATTCCCGAAAAATCCTAAAAGCATGAAAAAATACAGTATAGAAAAATCGACAGAAGATTG
This sequence comes from Haloflavibacter putidus, assembly GCF_006546625.1. GTDB lineage: Bacteria > Bacteroidota > Bacteroidia > Flavobacteriales > Flavobacteriaceae > Mesonia > Mesonia putida. Next base: position 1,495 of record NZ_VIAR01000004.1, on the reverse strand, counting down.
GAAAAATCAATTAGAACCTGAGCAGTACAGGGTTTTACGAAAAAAAGGAACAGAAGCTCCACACACAGGAAAATACAATCTTCATTTTGACGATGGTAGCTACAATTGCGCCGGTTGCGGTACTAAGCTTTTTGAAAGCGAAAGTAAATTTAAAAGCAACTGCGGTTGGCCAAGTTTTGATAACGCTATAGAAGGAAGTATAGAATATGTGCAAGACAATAGTTTTGGTATGCAGCGTATAGAAGTTTTGTGCGCTAATTGCGGCGGGCATTTAGGTCACGTTTTTGACGACGGTCCAACCGAAAGCGGAACTAGGTATTGCATCAATTCCGCAAGCCTTAACTTTGATAAATAAAAAACTTAAAATCATCTATTATGAAAACATTTAAAATATTTACACTTGTTTTGGTTACCATTTTTGGACTTACTGCTTGTGAAGGAGATCGCGGTCCGCAAGGACCTCCGGGACAAGATGGTAATAATGGCTATATTGGCACAACAACAGAATTTACTATAGATTTTCCGCTCAATAACGAATTTATTTATGTGTTTGCAGACGACGGCATAGAAGTATTTGAATCGGATGCGGTTTTGGTTTACCGGTCTGAAGAATCTATAGCTGACCCTTCCGGACCTATTAAGGTTTGGAAACAATTACCGCAAACCATTTATTTTAATAACGGGACAGAATTAGCCTATAATTTTGACCACACTTTTAATGATGTTCGATTGTTTGTAGAAGGCACGGCAGATTTTAACGCGATAGATCCAAATATTTATTTTAACAACCAACATTTTAGAATTGTAGTTGTTCCGGCAGATTTTGCAAAAGACCCAAAAATAGACCTTTCTTCTTTTGAATCTTTACAAAAAGCGGTGAAAAACAGAGGTAAAGATTTGCAAAAAGTAAGTCTTCAAACCAAATAATGTAGAAATTATATTAGTTTTTTTCTACTGAAGCAAACTAGCAAAACAACAAGAACAATACGCAAAAAAAAGTAATTCCCTTAAAGTGCGAAAACTTATTATTCTATAGTACTAATATTCGATTAAATTAATTAAAAAACGGATGACACGCCAATAATAGCCTAGGGTTCGAGAGATTTATAGTATAACATCTCGCTATAAGATTTTTTATTTTTTAATGGCCTAAGCGAAGTTCTCGCATACGATGAGGAAGAATGACGAGAGTAATGCACAAAAAAATGATATGAGTGGAGGGTTAAGCAAACTAGCGCCAGCCGTAAAAAATTGAATAGACACAAGTAAGAGCTTTGAGCTTTAAAAATTTATGAAAACCAGCTAATACCCTCAGTTTGCGCCGTAACGAGGGAAATTTTTAGCAAAATTCGGTCAAGCCTAGTCCCCAACTAGAGTTGGGGATTGGTTCTCCCGTATTCTATGGTTAAAAAAAGCTTTTTAGTTAAAATTTTCAACATTTTTAAGCTGCATATTTCAAGGTATCAACATATGGCGTTCTCCGTTTTACAACTGC
>NZ_VIAR01000049.1 GCF_006546625.1 Haloflavibacter putidus | reverse complement strand
TCTTCACATAAAGTATAGCCAAACGGATCGCCGAGTGGGTTGAGTTTTGGCTCGGGTACCACAATAATTTCAAAAGGTACCACCACGTGGCAGAAATTGCCATTTACCCCACTGTTTACCCGTACATAAATTATCTGTACATTGGTAGGGTTACCATTGGCGTCTTCTATATTATACTCCGGCTCGTTTATATAGGCTTCCGGGGTGTCTATTTGGTCGTCTTCATCAGCGGTTTCTGCGCCAATTTCAGTAACATAATACTCCAAGTCTACGTTTTCAGG
>NZ_VIAR01000048.1 GCF_006546625.1 Haloflavibacter putidus | reverse complement strand
GTTGGTGATGGCAATGGGTTTACTACCAAAGTTAGGGTAGTAAGTGCACTGCAGCCGTTTGAGTCGGTTACTTCTACCGTGATGGTCTGCTCGTTTTCTGTATTGGTAAAGGCACTTGGATCGTTGATTAAAGTGGTGTCGTTCAATAGAGTCGGATCGTCTGTGGCATACCAGGTAAGGGTCCAAGAGCTATTGCCGTCTACAATCTCTGCTTCTTTTACCGTTAAATCGAAAATGTTCAGCTCATCGGTATCGCTGCCACTAGCCGTATCGTCACAGGC
>NZ_VIAR01000047.1 GCF_006546625.1 Haloflavibacter putidus | reverse complement strand
CTACCATCCTAAATTTAGAAGTTTACAATAGCCCGATAATCCAAACCCCGGAAGAAGCTTTAAGCCAATGCGATGACGATGACGACGGGCAGGCAATTTTTGATTTAACCCAAATAGAGCCGGAAATCTTAGACGGGCTAGACCCAACTGATTTGGATATTAGCTACTATACCAGTTTAGAAGACGCCGAAGACCAAAACAGCCCAATAGGCAATCCTGGCGGATATGAAAACCAAACCAATTCTCAGACCATTTGGGTACGGGTAACCGATACCGCAACG
>NZ_VIAR01000046.1 GCF_006546625.1 Haloflavibacter putidus | reverse complement strand
AAGTGGTGATAATGCTTGGGATTATAGCCTTAACGGTGATTATGCCGCAGACTCTGCTGGAGATTATACTCCGGGAGGCGGCACTAATTACGCTTGGCTAGATGGTTCTGACAATGGTAGTGGAGAAGTGAGTACACTTACCTCTCCTTTAATTGATGTTTCAGGTTTAACGACGCCAGCATTGGTTTTTGCGCTGTTTAGTCACAATACAGATGATGGCGCTGTTAATGTTGTAGATGTAGAAGTTTATGATGCTACCAGTTTAGATTGGATTAACGTTT
>NZ_VIAR01000045.1 GCF_006546625.1 Haloflavibacter putidus | reverse complement strand
CGTTGCGGTATCGGTTACCCGTACCCAAATGGTCTGAGAATTGGTTTGGTTTTCATATCCGCCAGGATTGCCTATTGGGCTGTTTTGGTCTTCGGCGTCTTCTAAACTGGTATAGTAGCTAATATCCAAATCAGTTGGGTTTAGCCCGTCTAAGATTTCCGGCTCTATTTGGGTTAAATCAAAAATTGCCTGCCCGTCGTCATCGTCATCGCATTGGCTTAAAGCTTCTTCCGGGGTTTGGATTATCGGGCTATTGTAAACTTCTAAATTTAGGATGGTAG
>NZ_VIAR01000044.1 GCF_006546625.1 Haloflavibacter putidus | reverse complement strand
GGTTTATCAGATGGTTTAGCACCCAGACCACACGGTTGCTGGGAAGGGAAAAATCTACTTCAATATGTAAGGCTTCCCTGTTAAAGTCATCAATAATGTTGAAGGATCTGAATCGCCTCTTGTTCTCCAGGACATCGGTCACAAAGTCTATACTCCAAGTATCGTTGGGCTCGTGAGGAACTTCCAAGGGCTCTTTTATCCTGGCAGGCAGTCGTTTTTTTACCTTTCTTCTCAAAGGCAACCCCAAGGCGACATATACCCTGTGGACACGCTTGTGGTTC
>NZ_VIAR01000043.1 GCF_006546625.1 Haloflavibacter putidus | reverse complement strand
GGTTTATCAGATGGTTTAGCACCCAGACCACACGGTTGCTGGGAAGGGAAAAATCTACTTCAATATGTAAGGCTTCCCTGTTAAAGTCATCAATAATGTTGAAGGATCTGAATCGCCTCTTGTTCTCCAGGACATCGGTCGCAAAGTCTATACTCCAAGTATCGTTGGGCTCGTGAGGAACTTCCAAGGGCTCTTTTATCCTGGCAGGCAGTCGTTTTTTTACCTTTCTTCTCAAAGGCAACCCCAAGGCGACATATACCCTGTGGACACGCTTGTGGTTC
>NZ_VIAR01000042.1 GCF_006546625.1 Haloflavibacter putidus | reverse complement strand
TCTTCACATAAAGTATAGCCAAACGGATCGCCGAGTGGGTTGAGTTTTGGCTCGGGTACCACAATAATTTCAAAAGGTACCACCACGTGGCAGAAATTGCCATTTACCCCACTGTTTACCCGTACATAAATTATCTGTACGTTGGTAGGGTTACCATTGGCGTCTTCTATATTATACTCCGGCTCGTTTATATAGGCTTCCGGGGTGTCTATTTGGTCGTCTTCATCAGCGGTTTCTGCGCCAATTTCAGTAACATAATACTCCAAGTCTACGTTTTCAGG
>NZ_VIAR01000041.1 GCF_006546625.1 Haloflavibacter putidus | reverse complement strand
TGCAAGGCAGGCGCTCTAGCCAGCTGAGCTAATCCCCCATATACTAGTAGTTAGTACATAGTAGTTAGTAGTTAGATACAACTACTACTCAACTTCTAGAATTTCCTTTCAATTTGTAATGAACTTGTTTAGTTAAAAACCTAAAATCTTCCAATCCTAAATTTTTAATCACTTCGTAGTCTCAGGCAGACTCGAACTGCCGACCTCTACATTATCAGTGTAGCGCTCTAACCAGCTGAGCTATGAGACTGCATTTTTTATATGCATTTTATATTGCGCAAT
>NZ_VIAR01000040.1 GCF_006546625.1 Haloflavibacter putidus | reverse complement strand
CTAACGAACAATAATCTAAAGTGTCTTTAGAAATATCGATTCCTGTTACTATATTTTTCATAACTTTGAATTAGCTATTAAAAAATCTGAAGAACCAATAGGCCTGTGTACTAACGCTATTAATAAGCCTTTAAGCTTTACATTCTAAATGGTACTAAAACCTAAAAGAGGGCAAGGACTAATGCTCAAGATGAAACTTAAATTTCAAGAGTCGAAATAGTTCACCTTGCCCTCTGGTTTTTCAGAAATTTAATAAGGTTAAACTTCTTGTAAATATAAAATGTAAAACTAATAG
>NZ_VIAR01000003.1 GCF_006546625.1 Haloflavibacter putidus | reverse complement strand
CCTCACGACGCACTAGAAAAAATGTCCCCGGTAGCATATGCAAAAAAATATTCTTCTGGGGCTAGCCCCAGAAGAATAAAAAATAATAACTTTATCGAAGTTTTAGAAAAATGAACAGTTCTAATTAGGGGAAGCTTACACAATTGGCAGTTTGCGTAGGCTCTATAAACTTCATAATAGACAAAATATCTGCTTGTGGATTATTATAAAAAACAGAATCGTTAATTGCTAAATCATAAGCTTTCGAAGAAACAAGGCCTGTGAGCCAAATAGTGTCGTTAACAGAAAACGAAGCTTGCGGTGTTGCCTGTACGTTATAATTGTTGAATACCAGCGTGCTTTCCAACTCATCGTCGCATTGAAAAGCCATTAAAAGCGGCGCTACAACTATAATTTTTAATAGATTTTTGAACATGTTTTTTTAAGAGATGCAAAGATTTATAAAAGGTTGCTTTAATAAGTGCTGACGCAAAAAATTGGGAATTTTTTAAACTTACCAAAATATACGAATTAGAACTTTTTAGAAAGTTATTATACGTAGGCTTTTGTGTTGGCATTTTATTTTAGTTGTTTTCTATCAATTTTATTTTTTTGCTATTCCAATTTATAATAACTCGATAATTTCTAAAAAAATTTAAACCAAATCTCTTTTCTAAATATTGCTCTGAATACACCTTTACATTTTCGAGCGTAGAATTTCCGAATTCTATTTCATTAATTATACCGGTGTAAGACTCTCTCGTGGTATTTTGTTTGCCATAAACTCCAATAACGCCTTGCGTATTAGATTTTTTGAAATCTGTAATTTGTCCGTTTTCTGTTTGCTTTTTAAATTCGGAAAATGGTATAACTATGCCTCCATCATAGCCTAAATCTACAGCAAAATTCCAGACTTTTTTTCCGTTTATTTTAGCGGCAATAGAGGGTATTCCCGCAACGCCAATAAATAGTTTATTCTCAATTACTTGTTCAGGTAAATTTAAGTTTGCCTCATCATCTGTTATAGTAATTTGTTGTTTGTTAAAGTCAATATCCCAAACGGCGTGTTGCATTAGATTTGCCCCTATAAATCCGTCAACATCTAAAGAAGCCCAAATAGGTGTAGCGTTAAAATCATTTATTAAAGCTGTTGTACCAACAAAATCTATTGCACCAACACCAATAGTATCTATTCTTACATATTTATTTATTTGCTTCTTGTTGTAAACATCTGCAGCATCAACAGAGTCAATAACTTTCATATTTAAACTTTCAGCAAGTTCTTTTGTTACAAGATTGGGTGATCCTGAGTCTAAAAGAAATTTATAAGTATTGTTTTTTAATTCTACCGGTATAATTATCCATCCCTTTTCTATGTTAAAAGGAAAAGTAGCTTTAAAGCTTTCTTGCGATGTTTCTCCTTTTTTAAAATGTTTAAAAGCTTTACTATTTGCACAGCTATTTAATATAAGCAAGGCCAGGAAACAAACAATTACTTTTGCTATTCTCATAATTTTCAATTTTTTCTTAAAAAAAGTCGTCTTTGATTAAACTCATTTTTACAAATCTATTTTAGGTTTGTTACGTTAGGTTATTGAATAGACAATAAAAAATTTCAGATGTTGCACGCGGGTCTCGGCTATGCGTAGTTGCGGGTAAATAAGCTTAAAGCATTCTAGCTATATACTAACTTTTGTAAACCTATAATTTCGTATGTGTATATTGCTTGTTATCTAAAAACACGCGCAATTTATTGGGTTGAAAACTAAAAATAGCAAATTTTGATAGAACACGGATTAAAAATTTCATTAGCAATACGCTATATGCGGTGTTGTAAATAATACTTTTCCTTATTTCCTTAACCAACCTAAAATCCGGTCATTTTTTATTTTCCATTCTCCGTTTTCATTTATCAAGGCATATGTTTCTCTTGATTTTCCGAATGGTCCAGGATTTTGTTGAATAATCCCAATTTCGTTTTCGGTTACTTTTGATACTATAGAAACGTGTCCATATTTATTCAGAGTAGTTCCCGAGTAAATTATTAAATCATTTATTTTCGGTCTGGATTTACTTGGATTTGTATACTGCTTTAAATTGCGCTGTTTGTTTAATTTTCCATCATTGATTTGTGAATTAAAAAAATCTTTCGCGTTTCCATAACTGTCAGGCATTTTGTGATTAAGTTCCTCGTAATAATATCGTTTTACGAATTCCACACATTGATATTTCAGTCCAAGATTATAACCATCTTCTGCTAACGCACGTCCGTCCACATTTCCAACTCCGCCATTATAATAAACAGCAACTCCATTCAGACTATCAATTTTTTGTCCGATTTCATAATTCGGATTCAGATTGATTTTTTTAGATAGGAAAAACCCAACAACGAGTAAAATCAGGACTCCGAGTATTAGTAAAAACCGTTTTTTCAATTCGTTCGTAGTGTTTTTTGGTATTATTTACAATGTGTTTATATATAGTTTGTTGCGTAGTTTAAGCGAGTAAGTTAGCAAATAAATACCGACCAAGAAAGTCCGTGAGGGTTTTTCGTAAGTGGGCTCTAACTAGCAATAAATTTTATACGGTGTTCTACGCAGGCTTTTTCCCTAATGTTATGTCTCTGACCATTTGTAATTTTCCTAAATCTTGGCTTTTTTTTAATTCGGTCAGAAGTATTTCGTTGATTCGTTTATATTTTAATAATGAAATAATTTCATACGGTTCTTTAGTCAAAATCGAAAACATATACTGTTGGTTTAATAAGGAAAGACTTACTTCAATAAATATTTCTTGAACTATCGAAAGTGTTTCCCAGCATTTTTTCAAAGTCACATTATATTCCAAGTCAAATTTTTTCTTGTCATTATGAGCGTAATGTTTATCTCTCAAATTTTTAAAACTTTCTAAATGTTCAAAGTTTAGATTTTCAATTCTGAGAATCAGTTCATTTATTCTATCGGCTTTTAATTCTCTTTTCCATTCTATTCTCTTTCGATTTGATTGAATGTAATTTAGAGTTTTTAATAAACTAAAATGTTCATTTGGTTTGAGTAATTTACAAATATCAATTACAAATAGTTTAATTGAATTTCTATAAATTCGGTAGAAAAAAGCTGATTTTTCTACAACTTCACTAAAATATTCTGTTTCCTTATTCGATATAAATTTAATGTCGGTTTTCAGTCTTTCAAGCTCAATTAGAGTGTCTCGAGTTTCGTTCAACTTATTTTCGAGAATTTTTGTTTCCATATGAGTGATTTCAGCTTGCGTAGAACTTCTTTTTTCAGACGAAAAAGCATTTATCTAAAAATTAACGTATAAATGCTTAAAAAGGTACGGTTATAAAATCGCAAGAAGCAGGATTGCTGCGCATCCTGACAAGGCTCCGCCTTGAAAATAGAAACACCCTAGCCAAAAATTTAAACCAACAAGTTGGTGCAAATCCTGACAAAAGAATTATTCGCAAACGAGTTGCGAACGGAGAAAAATCCACAAGATCATTTCACGAAACAGGATTGCTACGCATCCTGACAAGGCTCCGCCTTGAAAATAGAAACACCCAAACTACAAATTCAAGTGAACTTGATTTGTAGTTTGGGTGTTTCTATTTATTCGTGACCCCGGCAGGATTCAAACCTGCAACCCTCAGAGCCGAAATCTGATGCGCTATTCAGTTGCGCCACGGAGCCTTTATTGCGCGGCAAATATATAAAAATATTCTTTACCAAAGCGCAAGTCTTAACGGCAAATTGCCCTAAACTTAGTTAGATAATTTTTTTCTTACAATGGTAGAAATAGTTTTACCGTCTGCCTTACCAGCCAATTCTTTACTGGCAATACCCATAACTTTTCCCATATCTTGCATGCCGCTTGCTTCGGTTTGCTGTATGATTTTTTCTACTTTCTCTTCTATCTCTGCTTCGCTAAGTTGCTCCGGTAAAAATTGCGCAATAACTTCTGCTTGCTCTTCTTCCGGCTTGGCCAAATCTTCGCGGTTTTGTTCGCGATAAATTTGCGCGCTATCTTTGCGTTGTTTTACTAACTTTTGAACAAGTTTAAGCTCATCTGCCTCGGTTAATTCTTTAGCACCACTTTCTGTTTTCGCCTTTAAAATCTCGCCCTTTACGGCACGTAATGCTTCTAAAGCCTGGGTGTTTTTGCTACGCATTGCAGCTTTCATTTGGGTCATTACTTCACTCTCTAAACTCATCCTAAATTGATTTTAATAATAAGAACAAAGGTACTTATTCTAATCGAAAAATCCGAAGTTAAAATACTTAACCCCGGATTTTTTCGCTACTAATCACTAACAATCACTACTTAATAAACTAAATTTTTCTAGTTGTTACTTAACAATTAAAATTCATCTTTTTTAAAAGAACTTTATTCACATTCTAATCTACATTATCGTGTAAAAAGGAATTATTACTGCGTAAATTAATCTCGTTGTCCTCGTTGTTTATACTAGTACGCGATAATTTTTCGTTGTTATTATTTTGATTTTCCTCCAGATTAATCCCTGCTCTTTTATAGGCAGGTTGTTTTTCTATCTCGTCTATATTATTATTGTTTCTAAACTTGTAATTAAAATTTTTCATGCGTTTTCTACGCTCTGCAGCCCTGGCAATTAAATCTTCAGAAATAGGGCTATTAAAAGGGTCTGGCTCTTCTGCAGCTTTTTCTTCTGTTTCTACCGGTTGCTCTTTTGCCTTTTTACGATAGGTTTCAAAGGTGTTTTCAGCCTTGTTTTCTGGTTGCTTATTTTCTGGTTTTGGCTGTTGCGGAGCTTTTGCATTTTGCATTTTCTCTTCCAAATCCATATAGTCTTCTAAACTGTATCGTTTTGCACCAGTAGAATCTTCTGCGTTAGAAGAACGTGGCGGGTTTTGACTTTGCGGATGTTTTTGCGTCCGCTCTTCCTGCTTTTCGTCTTCCAAATTGTAAACCACCTTCTCTTCGGTTTCGTTTTCCGGGGTTTCTTCTTTTGGCTCTTCTTCCTTTAAAGGGAAATTAAACGTAAATAAATCTTGCTCTGTCTCTTTATCGTCTTCGGCTTTAATTTCTTCCATTTCTTCTACTTCCACCTCATTAAGCTTGTCTGTAGAATCTATGATTACAAAATCTTCTTCGTTATATACAATTTCTTCATAATCTACTTCTAATTCTTTAATAAGTTCTGAAGTAGGTATGGTTTGCATAGAAGCTTTTTCTTCCCCGGAAGGGTTATTTTCTTCTTCCTCCAAATTATGAACAATTTTTTTCTCTTGCTCCGGTTCAGGCTTTTGGGCAGCTGGTTTAAAGGTTTTTCTGCTTCCCTTTAGACTTAAATCTTGGGTTGCTTTTTGCTCATCTTCTAAAGTGTGAATTATTTTTTTTTCCTCTGTATTAACAATCACATTTTGTTGCTCTACATCAAAGCCTGTGGCAATTACGGTTACCGAAATAGACTCGTCTAGCGTTTCATCTTCGCCAACTCCCATAATAATATTGGCACTGTTACCCGCTTCTTCCTGAATATGGTCGTTTATTTCTCCTATTTCGTCTAAAGTAATCTCGTTAGAGCCCGAAACTATAAGCAGCAATACGTTTTGTGCTCCGGTAATTTTGTTATCGTTTAATAAAGGCGAGTCTAAAGCTTTCATAATGGCTTCTTGTGAGCGATTGCTACCCGAAGCTATCGCAGAGCCCATTATGGCCGTTCCGCTGTTACTCAATACTGTTTTTGCATCGCGCAAGTCAATATTTTGCGTGTAGTGATGCGTAATTACTTCTGCAATTCCGCGAGAAGCGGTTGCTAATACCTCGTCTGCTTTAGAGAAGCCGGCTTTAAACCCAAGATTACCGTATACTTCGCGCAGTTTGTTGTTGTTAATTACGATTAGAGAATCTACATTTTCGCGCAGCTTTTCTACTCCTTTTTGAGCTTGTGCGTTTCTGGTGCGACCTTCAAACTGAAACGGACTGGTAACTATACCTACCGTAAGAATATCCATATCTTTAGCTTGCTTGGCTATTATGGGAGCGGCTCCGGTTCCTGTACCACCACCCATTCCTGCGGTGATAAAAACCATTTTTGTGTTGGTATCGAGCATATCTTTTAGCTCGTCAAAACTTTCTAAAGCAGCTTGCTCGCCAATTTGCGGATTTGCGCCCGCGCCCAAACCTTCGGTAAGATTTACACCTAATTGTATTTTTATTGGTACCGGACTGTTTTCTAAAGATTGTGAATCTGTGTTACAAACCACAAAGTCTACTCCGTTTATACCTTGTTTAAACATGTGGTTAATAGCATTGGTGCCTCCGCCGCCAACACCAATTACCTTTATGACGTTGGACTGATTTTTGGGAAGGTCGAATGAAATGTCGAATTCTGTGCTGCTCATAATTCTATTTTTTTCGGGTTAATGTGTTTTCTTTTTCTTATTTTTTTATTCTGCGTTGTCTAAAAAGTCTTTGAAATTGTCAAACCATTTTTCAAAAATGCTTTGTCTTTTCTCTTTTTTTGGCTCGGGCGCTTGCGGATCTTCTTGCAGGCTTTCTTCTTGGTTTACTTCTTGATCGAAATCTTTTTGCAAACTATCTGCTTCTTGTTGCTTGCTCTGAGCTTTTTCTTCTTCGGGTTCTAATTCTTGCTCTTCTTCTTGTTTTTCTATCTTCTCTATGCTGTTTAAAACCAAACCTACCGCGGTAGCATATAATGGCGAAGTTGTCTCGCCATCACTGTCGCCAGCCAAATGCTCGTTAGGATAACCTATTCTGGTATCCATTCCGGTAATATATTCTACCAGTTGTTTTAAATGTTTTAATTGCGAACCGCCGCCTGTAATTACAATGCCGGCAATTAGTTTTTTCTTTTGCTCTTCGTGGCCGTAATTTTTAATTTCTAAAAACAACTGCTCTATAATTTCTACTACTCTAAAATGAATTATTTTAGAAAGGTTTTTTAAAGTAATTTCTTTGGGTTCGCGTCCGCGCAAACCGGGAATAGAAACAATCTCGTTGTCTTTGTTTTCGCCCGGCCAAGCAGAACCGAATTTTACCTTTAGCAATTCGGCTTGTTTTTCTATAATAGAACAGCCTTCTTTTATGTCTTCGGTAATCACATTTCCCCCGAAAGGGATAACTGCGGTGTGCCGAATAATACCGTCTTTAAAAATGGCCAAATCTGTGGTGCCACCACCAATATCTACCAAAGCCACGCCGGCTTCTTTTTCTTCTTGACTTAACACGGCATTGGCAGAAGCCAAAGGTTGTAAAGTAACGCCAGAAAGCTCTAAACCGGAACTTTTTATACACCTACCAATATTTCTGATAGACGAAATTTGACCTACTACCACGTGAAAATTGGCTTCTAACCTGCCGCCGTACATTCCTATAGGTTCGGTAATTTCTGACTGCCCGTCTACTTTATATTCTTGCGGCAAAACGTGAATAATTTCTTCGCCGGGAAGCATTACCAGTTTATGCACTTGGTTGCACAGGGTTTGTATGTCTTTTTCGTCTATAACCTCGTCTGAGTTGGTGCGGGTTATATAATCGCTATGTTGCAAACTGCGTATGTGCTGGCCGGCAATACCAACCACTACATCGTTAATTTTAAAACCCGAGTTTGTTTCTGCTTCTTGTACAGCTTGCTGAATAGATTGTATGGTTTGGGTAATATTGTTTACCACGCCACGATGCACGCCCAAACTTTTGGAACGCCCAATGCCTAATATCTCCATTTTGCCGTATTCGTTTTTACGGCCAATCATTGCCACAATTTTTGTGGTACCTATATCCAATCCTACTGCAATATCTTTATCTCCCATTGTTATACCCTATTTTTTTGTACACACTACTTGATTTTCAAACTGCAAATTAACGCTTTTGTAAGCGTTTAATTTTTGGTCTTGGTGCGCTTTTTTATAAAAGGCTTTAAAGTTTTTTATTTTCTTATTAAAGTTTGTGGTCTTGCCTAAATAAACTTCAAAATCTAGGTTTCTTAAACTCAGTTTATAATCGCCAGAACTTAAGCGTTGTATGGCAATAATGTGCTTTTTTAAAAAGTTGTCTTTAGTAATTTGGGTTACCAAAGGAAAAACTTCTTCCAAATTCTTTTCGGAAATTCCTGAAATTAAAGGAACGCGCGCCGAGTAATTATCTGATAACGGCATTTTTTTTCCGTCACTATCTATATAAAAAGCATTTTTATCAAATATCCTGGCAATTGGTTGACGTTGTGTAATTATTGCTCCCAAACTACCATCTACATTCATATACACATCGGCGTCTGCTATCATTTTATTTTCGTCTAAACGCTTTTCTAATACACTCAAATCTAAGCTTTCTTTGGTTTGCTTCTCTAAGCTGTCTTTACTAACTATCAACAACTTATTAACCGCTGTTTCAGCGATATAAAGGTTTTCTCCGTTGGTAAATTGTACGGCTACCTTATCTACTTTTCGTCCGCTATTGCGCTTGGCAGAAAAGCTGTACAAAAATACCAGCACTGCCAATAATGCAAAAGCTTTTATGTAATTCCAATTAACTTTCATGCTTTAACGCGCTTTTAATTTCTTCTGCCTTTTCTCCTATATTTCCTGCACCAAGCAAGACAATTACGTCTGTGTTGGTGCTTTTTAACACTTTTGTTAAATCTGCCATTTCTACTATGCTTTTTGCCGAATTATCTATTTGCTGCAACAAAGCTTTAGCGTTTATACCGGCGATTGGTTTTTCTCTTGCCGGATAAATTGGTAATAAAATAATTTGATCAAAAACTGCAAGACTCTGGGCAAATTCTTTTAAAAAATCTTTGGTCCTGCTATATAAATGTGGTTGAAAAACCGCCGTTACCTTTTTTTGCGGATGCATTTCTTGTATGGCTTGCCACACTGCATCTATTTCTTTTGGGTGATGCGCATAATCTTCTATCAATACTGTGGGCGATTTTAAATGATAGGTAAAACGTCTGTCTACTCCTTTAAAAGTAGCAAGCGCGTCTTTTATTTTTTCAGGATTTTGGCCTTCGTTTAAAGCTAAGGCCATAGCCATAGCAGCGTTCTTTAAATTATGCTTTCCGGGTAACGAAAATTTACAGTCTTTTATAGAAATATCTGGTGTTTTAAAATCGAATAGATACGAACCTTCTTCAATACGCAAGTTGTTAATTTTGAAATCTGCTGTTTCTTCTACAGCTATTGTTTTTCCGTTAAACGGAAGGGATTTTACCTGAAATAAAGCTTTATTACTGTCTACTTTCCCTACAAAATCGCGGAAGGTTTTAAGCAACTCTTCTTTGGTTTTATAAATATCTAAATGGTCTGCATCTACAGAAGTAATACCAATAACGTTGGGCGAAAGCTGTAAAAACGAACGATCAAACTCGTCTGCCTCTACTACAATAGCCTGGTTACCATCTGCAATAAAATTGGTTTTATAATTCTCGCTAATACCGCCCAAAAAAGCGGTAAGTTTAACTCCGCACTGTTTCAAAATATGTGCTAAGATGGCAGTAGTAGTTGTTTTACCATGTGTACCTGCTACTGCAATTGTGTGAAAACCTTTTGTAACCATTCCTAGAACTTCTGCACGCTTTTTTACTACAAAGTTATTTTGTGTAAAAAATTGGTACAATTGGTTTTCTCTAGAAACAGCCGGAGTATAAACCACCATTGTGTCTTTTGCGTCTGTAAACTTTTTTGGTAGTTGATTTTTATCGTCAGAAAAATTAATTGAAATTCCTTCTTCTTGCAACTGCTGCGTAATCTGGGAAGCTGTAGCATCATAACCGCCAACATTTTTACCATTGCGTTTGCAATACCGGGCAAGGGCGCTCATTCCTATGCCGCCAATGCCAATAAAGTAAAAATTATGTATGTTGCTTATGCTATTCACCTACTTCTCGTTTTTTATTAGTTTTTCTATTTCGTTTACAATTGCATCTGTTGCTTTGGGCTTGGCCAAAGCTTGTATGTTCTTTGACAATTCTTTTTGTCTGCTTTTATCGTTTAATAAGTCTTCAAACTCTATTTGAAAATGTGCTTCCAAATCTGCTTCTTTCAATAAAATTGCTGCGTCTTTTTCTGCTATAGAAGCCGCATTTTTGGTTTGATGATCTTCTGCCACGTTTGGCGACGGTATAAATAACACCGGTTTACCTACAATACATAATTCGCTTACGGCTCCCGCGCCGGCTCGAGAAATAATAATATCTGCGGCGGCATAAGCCAGATCCATTCGGTTTAAAAATTTGTGCACCTGCATAAAATCGTTAGCCGAATAGTTTTTGTATTCTTCGTAATACAACTTGCCGCATTGCCAGATAACTTCTATATTTTTTTCTTTAAGGAATGAGATGTTCTCCTCTATTAATTGATTAATACGTTTGGCGCCCAAACTTCCGCCAACAATCAATAAAGTTGTTTTTTCTTTTATAAGTTTGAAGTGCCGAATAGCTTCTTCTTTTTTGCTGTCAATTTCCAATAAATCTAACCGCACCGGATTCCCCGTAAGGGTAATTTTATCTTTAGGGAAATAACGCTCCATATTTTCATAAGCCACACAAATTTTTGCTGCTTTTGCGGCCAGCCATTTGTTGGTTATCCCGGCATACGAATTTTGTTCTTGCAAAACACAGGGAATATTTTTTTGCGTAGCGGCTTTTAATAAAGGTCCGCTGGCGAAACCTCCCGTACCAATTACCACATCTGGTTTAAAGTTTTGTAAAATGCGATGTGCTTTAACTAAACTGCTTATTAATTTTATAGGAAAAAGAAGATTTGAAAGGTTTATTTTGCGTTGTATACCAGAAATCCAAAGACCTTTTATTGGATAGCCAGTTTGTGGCACTTTTTCCATTTCCATTTTATCTTTTGCACCAACAAAGAGGATTTCTGCTTGCGGATGTCTTTTTTTAAGCGCATCTGCAATAGCTATAGCCGGGAAAATATGTCCGCCGGTGCCACCTCCTGATAATATGAATTTTAACTTTCTCATATTGCCTCGCTTAAAATATCTAACGGATTATCGTTTTCGTCTTCGTTAAGCTGCTTTTCTTCTTTTTCTTCTTGTAATTTTATTTCTTCGCGCTTGGCGCTTACGCTTTGTACAATTCCTAAAGCCAGACAAGTCATCCAGATAGAAGACCCACCACTACTTATAAGCGGTAAAGTTTGCCCGGTAACGGGAAACAATTCTACGGTTACTGCCATATTTATTAAAGCCTGAAAAATAACCGGCAAACCTACGCCTATTACCAATAGTTTTCCAAAAACAGTGTTAGCTTTTGTAGAAACAATTACCAATCTAAATAAGATAAACAGGTATGCTCCCATAACGAAAAAACCGCCAATAAGTCCCATTTCTTCTACTATAATAGCATAAATGAAATCTGACGAAGATTGGGGCAAAAAGTTTCTTTGAATGCTTTTGCCTACTCCTTCGCCGGCAACGCCGCCTCGTGCAATAGCAATTTTTGCGCGTTCTATTTGATAATCTGCTTCTGTATCTTTATTATCTGCGAAGTTTTCTATTCGGTTTACCCAAGTATCTACCCTGTTGGGGAAAAGTCCCGGAAAAGCTTTTGCACTTAGCATAAACAAGCTTAAAACAATAACGCCGGTTAGCATAATTATGCCAATGTATTTTAAAGGATATCCGCCAAGAAAAACTAGCACCATAACCATAGCAAACAAAATTGCTGTAGTAGAAAAGTTGGCTGGTAAAATGAGTATTAAAATAATTCCTACAGGAACCCAAAGCGGTAAAATAGTTTCTTTAAAACTTACTTTCTTATGGTGTATTTTAGAAAGATAGCGCGCAACATATACCATTAACACCACAGAGGCCAGAGTAGAAGTTTGAAAAGTTTTATTGATTATTGGAATACGAATCCACCGGCTGGCATTAGCGCCATCTATGGTCGTGCCTTGCGCCAAGGTATAAATTAATAAAAGAACCACTACCGGAAAGAGCAAAATAGACAACCCCCTAAAATAATGGTACGGAATTTTATGCGCTACATAAAAAATAACAAAGCCTAAGAATAAATGTACAAAATGCGATACTAAGTATTGAAAAGTACTGCCATCACCATATAAATAGGCCAAGTTACTACTGGCGCTATACACCGGTATAAACGAGAATATAGCCAATAGGGCTGCGATGGCCCAAATAGCTTTATCACCTTTTAAGTAAGAAAAAATATTTTTTGATGGTGTCTCTTTCAAAACCAAGTTTAATTTTTATAATTTTCGTACACTTTCTTTAAATTGTCTGCCTCTGTCTTCGTAATTTTTGAACAAATCGAAACTTGCACAAGCCGGCGAAAGCAAAACACTGTCTCCAGATTTGGCTAAATGGTAAGCCATTTTTACAGCTTCATCCATAGATTGGGTTTCAAAAATATCTTTTACACAATTTTGAAAACTCTTTACGATCTTTTCGTTATCTACTCCTAAGCAAATAATTGCCTTTACAGATTTGTTTACCAACGGCAATAACTCTTCATAAACGTTGCCTTTATCTACGCCGCCAACTATCCAAACGGTTTCGCTGGTCATACTGTCTAAAGCATAATATGTTGCATTGGTATTAGTTGCTTTAGAATCGTTTATGTATTGCACGTTGTTTATTTTTAAAACCTTTTCCAAACGGTGCTCTACTCCTTGAAAACCTTCGAGACTTTCTCTAATGGTTTGTTTTCTTATTTTTAGCAACTGCGCAACAGTAGCGGCCGCCATGGCGTTTTTGGTGTTATGTGCGCCCTTTAATGCAATGTCTGCTTTTGGCATAGTAAATTCGTTATTTTCTATTAGTACTTTTATTTCTTTTTTATCGATAAAAGCGCCGTCTGTCTCTATTTTTTTAGAAGACAAAGGCAGCTTTTTTGCCTTTATTTTATGCTTTTTTAAGTAATCTTGAATTGCGGGATTGTCTGCATCAAAAATCAAATAATCTTTTTCGGTTTGATTTTTTGCTATGCGAAATTTAGCCGCAACATATTTATCAAAATCGTATTCGTAACGATCTAAATGATCTGCCGTTATGTTGGTAATAATGCCAATATTTGGTCTAAATTGCTTTATCCCATCTAACTGAAAACTACTCAACTCCAACACATAATTTTCTTTCGGGTTTTCGGCAACCAAAGCGGCAAAACTATTTCCTATATTACCACCGGCTTCTACACTATAATTGGCATTTTTCAGTAAAAAATTTATCCAATTGGTAACCGTTGTTTTACCATTGCTGCCGGTAATGGCAATAAGATTTGCTGTGGTATAGCGCGCAGCAAATTCTATTTCAGAAATTACCGGAATGCCCTTTTCTTTTAATTTTTTAATTAAAGCTACCGTGTCCGGAATACCGGGACTTTTCACTACCTCATCGGCAGTTAAAATTTTAGCTTCGCTGTGTTGGTTTTCTTCCCAAGCAATTACAAGATTTTTAAGAACGTGCTTATGATTATCTTTTATTTCTCCTTTATCGGAAACAAATACTTCCCAGCCTTTTTGTTTGGCCAGCATTGCTGCTCCAACTCCACTTTCTCCTGCGCCTAAAACCACTAACTTTTTCATCTCTATCTGATTTTTAAAGTTACAATGGTGATTATTGCCAAGAGAATACCTATAATCCAGAAACGCACTACTATTTTGCTTTCGTGCAAACCACGTTTTTGGTAATGATGGTGCAAAGGCGACATAAGAAAAATGCGTTTTCCGGTGCCGGTTTTTTTCTTGGTATACTTAAACCAACTTACCTGCATCACTACCGACATATTTTCTATAAAAAAGATGCCGCACAAAATGGGTATTAGTAATTCCTTCCTGGTGGCAATTGCCAGCACAGCTATAATACCGCCAATAGTCAAACTACCGGTGTCACCCATAAACACTTGCGCCGGATAGGTATTATACCATAAAAAACCAACCAAAGCTCCCGCAAATGCTGTGATATAAACCGTCATTTCGCCGGAGTTTGGTATATTCATTACGTTCAAATAATCAGAGAATATTATATTACCGGAAATCCATGCAAACAAGCCCAAAGTCAACACAATTATAGCAGACGAACCTGCTGCCAAGCCGTCTATACCATCTGTTAAATTAGCGCCGTTAGAAACCGCCGTTACAATAAAAATCACAATAGGAATAAATACCAGCCAGGCATATTTCTTTAAGCCGGGATCTATCCAACTAATTAGTTTAGAATAATCTAACTCGTTGTTTTTTACAAAAGGAATAGTAGTCTTGGTAGACTTTTGCGCATCTTTAAAATTTATAGTTTTGCCTGCTATTTCTTGTTTGGTTTCTATTTTATGTTCCGGCGCTTTTTGCTTTACCGTAATATCCGGATGAAAATACATAGTAGCGCCTATAATTACACCTAAACCAACTTGCCCAATTACTTTAAATTTACCTTTTAAACCTTCTTTGTTTTGCTTAAAAGTTTTGATGTAATCGTCTATAAAACCTATTGCTCCCATCCATAAAGTGGTAACAATAAGCAACAAGACATAAATATTATCTAATTTGGCAAAAAGCAATACCGGCACCAACGTGGCAAAAATAATTATGAGCCCGCCCATAGTTGGGGTTCCGGCTTTTTCTGTTTGGCCTTGCAAACCTAAGTCGCGTACGCTTTCGCCAACTTGTTTGCGATGCAAATAATTAATAATTTGTTTACCGAATATGGTAGAAATACACAAAGAAAATATAATAGCCATGCTTGCGCGGAAGGACAAAAAGTCAAACAATTGCGCCCCCGGGAAGTCGTACTTATTTTCTAAAAAGTCAAATAAATAATAAAGCATGGGTATTTATTTGTTTAAGGCTGTTAATATTTCTTTTACTATCTCTAGATCGTCAAAATCGTGACGTTTGTTATTTATCTCTTGGTAGGTTTCATGCCCTTTTCCTGCTATTAAAATTATATCGCCACTCTTGGCAATTGTGCAAGCGGTTTTAATGGCTTGTCTACGATTGGTAACCGCCAAGGTTTTGGCTGTATTTTGCGCTTGTACGCCGGCTTCTACATCTTCTATAATTTTATCCGGATCTTCTGTTCTGGGATTATCACTGGTAAAAACTACTTTATCGCTTAAAGCGGAAGCAACATGTCCCATTTTTGGTCGTTTGCTTGCATCCCTATCGCCACCACAACCCACTACTGTAATTAAAGTTTCGTTTTTTGTACGGATACTATTTATGGTCTCCAAAACATTTTTTAAAGCATCCGGAGTATGCGCATAATCTACGATAGCGGTTATTTTTTTATCTGAAATAAAATGTTCAAACCTACCTTCTACAGGCGAAAGCTCACTTATTATTCGTAAGTTCTCCAGGTTTTCCAGTCCTAACAAATCCGCGGCAGCGTAAACTGCTAAAACGTTATAGGCGTTAAAATTACCAATAAGCTTGGTCCATAATTCTTGGTTATTCAGTTTTAGCAACAAACCACTAAACTGATTTTCCATTATTTGCCCTTTATAATCTGCTATAGTTTTTAAGGCATAGGTTTTCTGCTTGGCGCGGGTATTTTGTAACATTACACGGCCGTTTTTATCGTCTATATTTACCAAGGCAAAGGCATTTGCCGGCAACTCGTCAAAAAAGCGTTTTTTAACATCGCGGTATTCGGCAAAATTTTTATGGTAATCTAAATGATCGTGCGATAAATTGGTAAAAATACCCCCGGCAAATTCTAAACCGCTGGTGCGATGTTGATCTATACCGTGTGAGCTTACTTCCATAAAGCAAAAAGCAGCACCGGCTTTATTCATCTTATCTAAATACCGATTAATCTGAAGCGAATCTGGCGTGGTTAATTTTGTTGGAAATTCTTCTGTACCAATCTTAATGGCAACCGTAGAAATTAAACCTACCGTAAAACCGGCTTTAGTAAATAATTCGTGTAAAAGGGTAGCAATAGTAGTTTTGCCATTGGTGCCCGTTACCCCAACTAGTTTTAAATCTTGCGACGGATTTTGGTAATAATTAGATGCAATTAACGCTAAAGCTCTTTGACTGTTGTTAACTTCCACATAGGTAATACCGCCAACTTTCTCTTCTGGTAAACTTTCTGCCACAATAACCAAAGCACCATTTTTTGCAGCTTGTTCTATATAAGAATGTCCGTCTGTTTTAGAACCACGTATAGCCACAAAAACATCGTTTAATTGCACCTTGCGCGAATCAAATTCTATCTTACCTACAGCAATATTAGTGTTTCCAACTACCGAGTTTATTTCAACTTTATATAATATGTCTTTTAACTGAATCAACTGGACAATTTAATTTTTTGATTAGTGTTAATTTTTTCTCCAAAGTCTATAGATTGGTGTTTTACCATTCCAAAACCATTGGCTTCTACCTGCAAGCCCATATTTTCTAACAAAGCAATAGCATCCATAGTGGGCATACCTACCAAATTTGGCATCGTGGTTTTAGCATCGTGCGCCAAAGCATAAAACTTTTTATAATTTTTTTCTATGTTTGGGTTTTGCACCTCAATAGATTCAAAGCTGTCTGTTTTTGGTGTTGCCGTATATATTTTTTGCGCAATGCTTTTAAAAACCGGCGCGGCTACTGTGCTGCCGTAATAACCAATTTTTGTATCGGGTTTACTTATTACTACTATGCAAGAATATTTAGGGTCGTTTGCCGGAAAATATCCCGCAAAAGAAGCTATATAACTAGAACCTTCTTTTCCTTTGCCGTAGTTGGTTAAACAGGTCCCTGTTTTTCCCGCCATAGAAAAGTTTTCCGTAAAGATATTAGAAGCCGTACCTCGCTCTACGGTATGTTGCATTATTGCTTTTGCTTTTAAAGCGGTTTCTTTAGAACAAATGGCGTTTTGAACTATTGGTTTGTCATAATGTTTTACCAACCGGTCGCGATCTTTTACCTTTTTGATTAATCTGGGTTTTACCATAACCCCATTATTTGCAATAGCATTATAAAAAGCTAAAGTTTGCAACGGCGTTAGCGAAACGCCATATCCAAAAGACATCCACGGCAAAGTTGTACCATACCAATTAGAATCGTCTGGATGTGGAATTTTTGGCGCGCCTTCTCCTTTTATATCTAAACCAATTTTTTTGGTTAAACCCATATTATCCAAGCGGTTTACAAAGGCTTCCGGATTGTCTTTATACCCGTTATAAATCATTTTGGTAAAAGCTGTATTTGAAGATACTTCAAAAGCGCGCGCGGCAGAAATTTTTCCGTAGCCACCAAGTCTAGAATCTCTCACCACTCTATCGTAATATTTTACGCGACCATTTTCGGTATCTATTACCATGCTTGTATCTATCACTTTATCTTCTAAAGCTGCCACCATAGCCATAAGTTTAAAAGTAGAACCCGGCTCGTGTGATTCCCATATAGCGTAGTTTCTTTTTTCGTAATACGTACCTAAATCTGTACGACCTAAGTTGGCCATTGCTTTAATTTCGCCGGTTTTGGTTTCCATAACCACTACAGTGCCGTGATCTGCTTTAAACTTTTCTACCTGCGTTAACAATGCGTGGTGTGCAACATCTTGAATATTTACATCTATGGTAGAAACCACGTCTAAACCATCTTGTGGTTCTACCTCGTTGGCGTCGCTAATTGGTTTCCATTGGCCTTGCGCAATTTTCTGTTTTAAACGGTGCCCGTTTCTACCGCGCAAATATTGGTCGTAAGCGCCTTCTAATCCGGCTTGACCGTAACCTACCGTACGTTCGCCAATTTTACCCATTGGCAATTCTCTAACCGTACGTTGTTCTGCGATAAAACCACCTTTATACGCGCCAAGATTAAAAACAGGAAACTCGCGCATTTTCACATATTCTGAATAACTAAGACTGCGTGCTATTAATAAATACCGGTTTTTGTGTACTCTTGCTTTACGTAATTTGGCTATATAATAGGAAGTTGGTTTTCCTAGAAGATTCGATAATTCTCTGGCAAGTGGCTTTAAGTTTTCTTCAAAATTCTTTTCGGAAACGGTAACAGCATCAAACCGAATATCATATTCTGGTACAGAGGTTGCCAATAAATTACCATTGGCATCGTATAAATTGCCACGATTGGCAGGTATTGTAAAATCTTTATAAGTTCTTTTTTCTGCCAGTTCTTCGTATTTATCGCCTTCTACAAACTGAATATTCAAAAGTTTAAACCCAACAGCAAAGGCAAACACAAACATAAGTGCCGCCACCAAATACAATCTGTATAATATGCCTTTTTCTGTGGTCATTATTTTAAATTTCTTTTTATGATAAGTTTTTGCGGTGGCGTTTCCGATGGTTTAATACCTAAGGCAGAAACCCGATTAATAATAGTAGACTCCATTTTTAACTGCATTAAGCGTTTGCGCGTATCTACAAATTCACTACGCAATTCTTTCACTTCTTTATTAATTCTGGCAATTTCGTGTACTTTTTTTTCTGCGTTGTGCGAAAAAGCAATCATTATAATTGCCAACAAGGTGCAAAACAAAATGAACCGCCAGTTTTTCATGGCGTCGTCGCTTATTAAAAAACGACCTTTTAGCAAAGCATAAATTCCTTGTTTCATTTTTTTTATAATTTTACCGCCACGCGTAATTTTGCACTTCTTGCGCGCGGGTTTTCTTTTATTTCCTTTGCGGAAGGAACTATTAACTTTCCTACCTTTTTAAAAGGAACCGAGATATTTCCGTAAAAATCTTTTTCCGGTTCTCCTTCAAATAAGCCGCTGCGTATATATCGTTTTACCAATCTATCTTCTAAAGAATGATAAGATATAAGACTAAGCCTGCCGCCGGGATTTAGAACTTGCTCAGTTTGCTGTAAAAATTCTTTTATCACCTTTAGTTCTTGGTTTACCTCTATACGTATAGCTTGGTATATTTGTGCCAAGATTTTAAATTCTTTTCCTTTAAATAAAAGCGGCATTAGCAAGTTTTTAAATTCTTCTCCTGTTTTTATAGGTTTTTCTTGCCTTTTATTTACAATGTTTGCCGCCAATCGTGGAGCGTTTTTTAGCTCGCCGTATTCGTAAAAAATTTTAGTTAAATCTTCTTCAGAATATTCGTTTATAACACGATAAGCACTTAGCGCACTGTTTTGATCCATTCGCATATCGAGCTCTGCATCGTATCTGGTAGAAAATCCGCGCTCTGCCACATCAAACTGGTGGGAAGAAACGCCAAAATCGCCTAAAATTCCGTCTACTTTTTTATAACCTTCTAAACGCAGAAAATTTTTCATAAACCTAAAATTCTGCTCAATGAGCTTAAAACGCTCATCATCAAATGCATTTTGTACAGCATCGGGATCTTGATCAAAAGCAAATAATTTTCCTTCATCTCCCAACTGTTGCAATATTGCTGCAGAATGTCCGCCGCCACCAAAAGTAACATCTACATAAACCCCATTTGGCTTTATAGCCAAGGCGTTTACAGCTTCTTCTAACAAAACCGGGTTATGATAATTCTGGTTGCTCATTGTCTCCTCCCATTACTTCTTCGGCTAGTTCGGCAAAATCATCGGTAGCGCCGTCAATAGCTTGTTCATATTTATTTTTATCCCAAATCTCTATGATATCTACAGCGCTAGAAAGCACGATTTCTTTCTTTAAGCCTGCAAACGAATACAGATCTTTTGGCACTAAAAGCCTACCGCTGGCATCTATTTCTATCAATTTTACGCCGGCGGTAAACCTTCTTATAAAATCGTTGTTCTTTTTTTTAAATCGGTTTAAACCGTTAACCTTCTTCATAAGTTCTTGCCACTGGCGCATAGGATAAATTTCTATACATGGCTCAAAAACAGAACGTTTTAATACAAAACCTTCTTCTAGAATAGGAAGCAATTGTTTTTTTAACGCCGATGGCAATAATAACCTACCTTTGGCGTCAATTTTACATTCGTGTGTACCTATGAGATTTGTCATGTGCGCAAAAACCTATGTTCAAATATATTGAAAATTTTACCACCTTTTACCACTTTTTACCACTTTGTTGATAAGTTTTTATTCACAATTGTTGGTTAGGCTACGGCAAAGCCTTAGAATATTGGTATTCTGCAACTTAAATTGAGGATTGATTTTTTTAAAGAAAGTAGATAATTGCGGTTTTAAAAATTAAGAACAGAAACTTCAAAGTTTAAAGTTGCCTTTTGCTAAAAAATAATTATACTTGTACAATAATCTCTATATTTGCCATTGCGAACTGCAACATCTATTAATGGAAAGTAAACTTAAAACCAACGGAAAATTCAAATACGTAGAATTTGGCGAAGGCACTCCTATTGTTATTCTTCACGGATTAATGGGAGGTTTGAGCAATTTTGACGGCGTGGCAAACTTTTTTCCGGAAAGAGGATATAAAGTTATAATTCCGGAGTTGCCTTTATATACTTTGTCATTATTGAAGACAAATGTTGGTAACTTTGCAAAATACATTCGGGATTTTATAGAACTGCAAGGCTATGATAAAGTTATTCTTTTAGGAAACTCGCTTGGCGGGCATATTGCACTTCTTACCACCAAACTTTATCCAGAACATATAAAAGCACTAGTAATTACCGGAAGCTCCGGTTTATACGAAAGTGCAATGGGAGAAAGTTATCCTAAAAAAGGCGATTATGAATACATTAAACAAAAGGCAGAAAATGTTTTTTACGATCCAGCGGTAGCTACCAAAGAAATTGTAGATGACGTTTACTCTACTGTAAACGATCGTAATAAACTTATACGAACTTTGGCCATTGCCAAAAGTGCCATACGGCATAATATGTCTAAAGATTTACCACGAATGCATACGCCAACCTGTATTATTTGGGGTAAACAGGACAGCGTGACCCCACCCGAAGTAGCCAAAGATTTTCATGACTTACTTCCTGATTCTTCTTTATATTGGATAGATAAATGCGGGCATGCAGCAATGATGGAACATCCGCAAGAATTTAATGAAATCTTGTATAAATGGTTGTCTGAAAGAAACTTTTAGATATGGATATACATTCTGCTTCTTTTGTAATTAGCAACAGCGATGTTGAAAAATGCCCAAATTCTAAAATTCCGGAATATGCTTTTATTGGAAGAAGTAATGTGGGCAAGTCCTCTTTAATAAATGCTCTTACCGGAAGAAAAAAACTCGCAAAAACTTCGGGAAGACCGGGAAAAACCCAACTCATCAACCATTTTTTAATTAATGATAATTGGCATTTGGTCGATTTGCCGGGTTACGGTTATGCACGCGTTAGCAAGAAAGAAAAGAAAACCTTTCAGAAATTTATAACCGATTATTTTCTAAACCGCAAACAGCTTATCTCTGCTTTTGTACTGGTAGATTCGCGCCACAAGCCGCAAGAAATTGATATGGAATTTATGCAATGGCTCGGGTTGCAACAAATACCGTTTAGCATTGTTTTTACCAAAATAGACAAGTTAAAACCGGCTGTTTTAGACAAGAATATAGAAAACTACGTAACAGAGCTTTTAAAATATTGGGAAGAGTTGCCACCGTATTTTATGACCTCCTCTACCCAACATCTAGGCACCGACAAAATTCTTGAATACATCGAGCAAATTAACCAAAACCTATAATTCTGGTCAAGTTTTTTCGGCTACAGCCAAGGTTTACTAATCTTAGAATTTACCTTTTTTTCGGGTTGTCTTTTAAGTCTAATTTTTCCGCAAAGTAATCGCAAAAATCTTTCATTGTTGCCGTCATTTTTTCGTCTTCTGTAGCTTTATAAAATGTGTCGCTCATTGCTACCAATGTCTGGTGAAAAAATACCTTCATCTCGTCTAAAGGCATATCTTTTGTCCATAAATCTATACGCAAACTTTCTTGCGCTTTAGAATCCCACAAAGACAATAACATCGCCTTGGCATCTTCGTTATCTATGCCTCCATCTTGCGCGCTCCAGTTAAGATTTTCCGGCACGTTATTTTCGTCTACTTCTACTTGAATTTTTATTTCAGATTTTTTTAAACTCATCTTCTTTATCTTCTAGGTTTATAATTCGAATTTTTAAAAATATACTCGGCATCCAGCTTTAAAAGCTGCGGCAAAGTTATTTCTTCATTCTTTTCCATAAACTGCCGTACAATTTGCCAACCAATATATTGACCAAGTTGCGGCGGACTTTCGCTATCTAACTGCAACCGGAATTTGGTAAAAGGCGCCAAATTTATAAAACGTCTCTGCAAACCAGAATCTGTAGAATATAACAATTCACGCTCTATAAAGTAACGCCAAAGTTGCTCTTCGTTGGCTTGTGCCCAATCTATTTCTTCTTGCGTATACCCAATTTTTTCGTGATCGGGTTTTTTAGGCAAAAGCTTGTCTTTTAGATATAAAATCTTTCCGTAATAAATCATAGACGCCAGCAAAGTTCTAGATTGCGTATTGGGAATAAGTTGTCTGCCATACTCAAAAACAATATCTGGTGTTATTTGTTCTTTACGGAAATTTTTGCGGATGTATTTTTCGATTCCTTTATAAAATTTATGGTCTCTACCCAAATACGTATCCAGACTAATTAGCAACAAACTATCTGCTGCTACGACCTTATTATGATAATCTACTTCTGATGTAATGGTTACTACCTGCGGCGTTTTAAAACTATCAAAATAAAATTTTAAATGCTTAAACAGGTTTTCTATAGCTTGTTTTTCTTCTTTAAAATCCGGGAAAGCTTTTGCTACTTCCCTATTAATTTCTTGTTGTATAGTATCATTCATTCTTCCTACCCAAACAGAATCTGGAAAAGACTTAGGAAACAAATACGAATATTCTTTTTTTAGGCGTGGCAAATCTTCCGGCTGGGCTTGGGCAAAATCTTTATCAAAACGTTGCAGGCGTAAATCTACCGGTATTTTGGCAATCTCTGCCTCCAGCTTACCCCTGCTTTCGCAAGCAGAAAACGCGCATACAAGTATAAAAATAAGACAAAAATTTCTTAGCATATATTTAAAGAAGCTTTAAGCCAAAAAGATTTGTTTTGCATATTTTTTGGCATAATTTAGCCGCAAAGGTATAGTTAATTACGCTAAAATTAAAGTTTATGCAGACCGAAAAAGTTATCACACATATTGTAGAATGGTTAGAAGATTATGTAGAAAAAAGTAAAACTTCCGGCTTTGTAGTTGGTATTAGCGGCGGGATAGATTCTGCGGTAACCTCTACTTTATGCGCTAAAACAGGTTTGCCGCTTTTATGCGTAGAAATGCCTATTCATCAAGAAGAAAAACAAGTAGACCGCGCCCACAAGCATATTGAGTGGTTGCAAAATAATTTTGAGAACGTAACGAGAACGCAAACAGATTTAACCGGTGTTTTTGATAGCTTTATGGAAGCAATTCCGGCTACCGAAAAAAACCAAGATTTGAGTTTGGCCAATACCCGCGCCAGGTTACGCATGACCACTCTGTATTACTTTGCCGGAATAAACAATTTATTGGTTGCAGGAACCGGTAACAAAATAGAAGATTTTGGCGTAGGTTTTTTTACTAAATACGGCGACGGCGGCGTAGATTTAAGCCCAATAGCAGATTTACTAAAAACCGAAGTTTATAAACTTGCCAAAGAATTAAATATTACAAAAGAAATTATAGATGCCAAACCAACCGATGGCCTTTTTGGAGACAACCGTTCTGACGAAGACCAACTTGGCGCGAGTTACCCTGAACTGGAGTGGGCAATGAAAATGGACGATTTAGGAAAAACCATCGCAAGTTTTTCGGGGAGAAAAGCAGAGGTTTTTGAAATTTACAAACGCTTGAACCGCGCTAATTTACATAAAGTAAAACCTATTCCGGTTTGTAATATTCCTTTGTATTTAAAAAAATAAAAAAGCTCTAAATTTAGATCACTCTATTTAATTTGCGCGAAATTAAAACTTCCAAACTCTTGTAGTCCATCGTTTCTTGAATTACATCTGTATTAGATTCTGTACGTTTTTCTTTTATGCTTTCTAAAAGATCGTTTACTTTCTTTTTAATTAAAAATCGGCGTAAATTTAAGATGGTTTCGTTTACTTCTCTAGGTTCTAGCTCGCTTCTATCTGTAACATAAATATCTTGTTCGTGCCATTTATGCAAGCTTTCGCGTTCTTCTTCCATTATAATAGAAGTTATTTCTGAAGCTAATTCCGGTTTAACCGAATTGACCAACTCTCTAATATTCAGCTCTTGGTTTTGATTAAATTTCTCTATAATTAATTGGTAGAGTTCTTTAAAATTGGTGTTGGTAAATTCTATTTCATCTTCCTGCAAATCCAGAAATATTTTCTCGTATACTTTAGCCGTTTGTATTTCTTCTTCCAATTGCAAATCGCCGTCTTCTGCGGCTTTTAAAATAAAATCTTCAAACTCGTCTTGTATATTTCCGTAACGCAACAACAAACTAATAATTTGTCGCTCCAATTGGTATTGCTGATCTACTTTTGGCTTTTGCTGCTCCGGTTTTACCAAGTGCATTTCTTGCCTTGGCTGCGGTTTGTTTTTATAATTGGTATTGCCGCTCTGTTTTGCCTGTACTTGCGCCAAAGAACTGTAAAGCACCTGTTCAGAAATATCCATTATGGCAGTACATTCTTTTAAGTAAATTTCTTGCTTAATGGTGTCTGGAATTTTTGCAATACTGTTTACCATATCTCTAATTACCTCTGCTTTTTTAATCGGGTCTTTTTTGGCTTCTTTCATTAACAAAGAAGCTTTAAACCGAATAAAATCCATCGCATTTTTTCTCAGGTAATCTTGCATGTCCTCTGTAGTATTGGCTTTGGCAAAACTATCTGGATCTTCGCCTTCCGGGAAATTGCAGATTTTAACGTTCATGCCTTGTTCTAAAATCAAATCTACCCCGCGTAAAGAAGCGCGTGATCCGGCTTCGTCGCCATCAAAAAGCAAGGTGATATTTTTTGTAAGCCGATTTATCAATCTAATTTGCTCTGGGGTTAAAGCCGTACCGGACGAGGCAACCACATTTTCAATTCCGGCTTGGTGCATTTGAATAACATCTGTATAACCTTCTACCAAATAACAATTATCTTCTTTGGCAATGGCTTGCTTGGCATAATAAATTCCGTAAAGTACCTTGCTTTTATGGTAAATATCGCTCTCTGGCGAGTTTAGGTATTTTGCTGCTTTTTTGTTGGTTTCTAAAATACGGCCGCCAAAACCTAAAGCCCGCCCGGACATAGAGTGAATGGGAAAAATAACCCTTCCGCGGAAGCGATCAAATTGTTTTTCTTCTTTAAAAATGCTTAAGCCGGTTTTTTCTAGAAATTCTGCTTTATAACCTTTTTTTAAAGCCTCTGCAGTAAAGGCATCCCATTGGTTGGGCGAGTAACCTAAATCAAATTTCTCTATGGTTTGCGCAGAAAAACCGCGCTCTTTAAAATAACTTAAACCAACAGATTTGCCCTCGTCTGTTTTGTGCAACATTCTTTGAAAGTAATCTTTGGCAAACTCGCTTACCAAAAATAAACTTTCGCGCTCGTCTGCTTGTTGTTTTTGTTCGTCTGTTTGCTGGGTTTCCTCTATTTCTATTCCGTATTTTTTTGCCAGGTATTTTATAGCTTCGGGATAGTTAAAATGTTCGTGCTCCATTAAAAAAGCTACGACATTACCACCTTTTCCACTTGAGAAATCTTTCCAGATTTGCTTTACCGGCGAAACCATAAAACTTGGCGTGCGCTCGTCTGTAAACGGACTCAAGCCTTTATAATTGGTACCAGATTTTTTTAGTTGCACAAAATCGCCAATTACTTCTTCTACCCTTGCGGCATCAAAAACTTGGTCTATCGTGGCTTTTTTTATCATTTGGTCCGGCTAATTTTGGAATTACAAAAGTAGAAAATATATGTTATTTCTATTTTGATTGGTATGCAAAGAAAAAGAAAGTAGTAAAAATTTATTCCGTAAAGAAAATACGAAAATCTACAATATAGTATGCAAAAACTTACTTCTTACGGTCTATTACGTAATTCATCATTAACTCTAAAGAATCTTTGTAGGGCGAGGCGGGATAATGCTCTATGATTTCAAAAGCTTCTTGCTGAAAAGCTTTCATTTTTGTTACCGCATAATCCAGCCCGCCGGCATCTTTTACAAATTGAATAACTTGGTTAACGCGTTTTTTGTCTTTATTATGGTTTTTTACCGAATTGATTAACCAACGCCGGTCTTTTTCTGGCGAATTGTTAAGCGTATAAATAAGGGGCAAGGTCATTTTTTGTTCTTTGATGTCTATACCGGTTGGTTTTCCAATTTTTTGGTTGCCATAATCAAACAAATCGTCTTTTATCTGGAAAGCCATTCCTATCAACTCGCCAAATTTGCGCATACGTTCCACATGCTCAGAGTCTGGTTTTACTGCCGCAGCGCCCAAACTACAACAAGCCGCAATAAGTGTTGCAGTTTTTTGCCGAATAATCTCGTAATAAACTTCTTCTGTAATATCTAATTTTCTGGCTTTTTCTATTTGTAGAAGTTCGCCTTCGCTCATTTCGCGCACGGCTACCGAAATTATTTTCAGCAAATCAAAATCGTTATTATCTATAGAAAGCAACAAGCCTTTAGACAGCAGATAATCGCCTACCAAAACGGCAATTTTATTTTTCCAAAGGGCGTTGATGGAAAAAAATCCGCGACGACGGTTAGAATCATCCACCACATCGTCGTGCACTAAGGTTGCGGTGTGAATAAGTTCTATAACAGATGCCCCGCGATACGTACGATCGTTAACCTCGCCATCGGAAACCATTTTGGCCACCAAAAACACAAACATTGGCCGCATTTGCTTGCCCTTGCGGTTTACCACATAATAGGTGATACGGTTTAATAATGCCACCTTGGAAGACATAGAAAGACGGAATTTTTTTTCAAAAAGTTCCATCTCGTAAGCAATGGGATGTTTTATTTGCGAGATTATTTTCATAAAGGCACAAATATACTAAAACCCGCAAGTATATATACAGTAATTTTAACAGCATTTATTTTAGCTTTTAGTATTAAATTCTTACTTTAGAACCTTAATTAAAAATCCTTAACTATGAAAAAAATTACTTTAACTATTGCTGCTTTTGTTGCAGCATTTACTATGAATGCGCAGACCACTTATTTCTCAGACGATTTTAATGATGGGGAGATTTCTGATTGGAGTTTGATTGATGAAGATGGTGACACTTTTAATTGGAGTGCGGTACAAATTCAAGATGCAAGCGGTAATCCTGTTGGAACTCCTGTAATGCGTTCTGCTTCGTGGAATTCGGCTGTTGGTGCACTTACACCAGACAACTATGCTTTTTCTCCGGTAATTGATTTAACAGCGGAAGATGGTAGTGAAACCATTACTTTATCATGGGTAGTTACGGCTGCTGATGCATCTTTTGCAGATGAAAATTATTCTGTATACGTAGCAACCAACAATACTGTAGCAGACGCTTTAGCTGCACCAATAAGTTTTAATGAAATAGTAACAGATAATGGTCCCGGAGGTCTTGACAACCCTTACACTAAAACCTTAGATATTACCTCTATGGCGGGACAAGTAGTTTATGTTGCTTTTAGACATCATGAAACTTCTGACCAATTTACTATAGAGATTGATGATGTGATGGTTACAGCAGGTTCTATGTCTGTAGAAAATGAAAAGTTTGCTAACTTTACGCATTTTGTAGATGCTAATCATAACTTAAACTTATCGGCAAAAACTCCGATGAATCAAGTTTCTGTTTTTAGTATTACAGGACAGCAAGTAATTAGTAAAAAATTATCTGCTACAGATGTACAATTAAACTTAAGCAGCTTAAACGCCGGAGTTTATTTAACACAGGTTTCTATTGAAGGAGAAACAAAATCTTTTAAAATTATTAAGAAATAAAGTTTATAAACTAATTTCTTAGCAAATAAAAAGGGCTGTCTAATTTTAATTTAGACAGCCCTTTTTTATTTGTCTTGGTCTGTGGTTAGACTTCCGTGAAAAAACACTTATTAATCCTGAGCAGACTTGTTGGCCAATTGTCCGCAGGCGGCATCAATGTCTTTACCACGTGATCTTCTTACGGTTACCGTAATTTGGTTGTTTTCTAAAGCATCTTTATACCTATCTGTTATTTCTGAGGAAGCTTGTTGAAACTCGCCGTCATCTATAGGATTGTATTCTATAATATTAACTTTACAGGGAATTAGCTTACAGAAATCTACCAAAGCATCTATATCTTCCTGACGGTCGTTAATGTCTTTCCAGATTAGATATTCGTAGGTTACCCGTTTTTTGGTCTTTTCGTACCAATAAACCAAGGATTCTTTTAAATCTTCTAAAGAAAAAGTAGCATTAAACGGCATAATAGATGTGCGCACCTCATCTATCGCAGAATGCAAAGAAACTGCCAGATTAAACTTTACCTCATCGTCTGCCAATTTTTTTATCATCTTCGGTACGCCAGAAGTAGAAACCGTAATGCGTTTTGGCGACATTCCTAAACCTTCCGGGGAAGTAATCTTTTCAATAGACTTTAGTACGTTTTTATAATTCATAAGCGGCTCGCCCATTCCCATAAAAACAATATTAGAAAGTGGCATATTGTTATACAGTCTGCTTTCTCTGTCTATTGCAACCACTTGATCGTAAATTTCATCGGGGTTTAAATTTCGCATACGTTTTAACTTTGCCGTAGCACAAAACTTACAATCTAAACTACAGCCAACTTGCGAAGAAACACAAGCCGTAGTTCTAGAAAAAGTAGGAATTAAAACCGACTCTACAGTAAAACCGTCATGCAGTTTTACGGCATTTTTTATAGTGCCGTCATTACTGCGCTGCATGTTATCTACCTTTATGTGGTTTATAACAAAATTCTCCTCTAGCAAGGCGCGGGTTTCTTTAGAGATATTAGTCATATCTTCAAAGTTATGAGCGCTTTTGCTCCATAACCATTCATACACCTGGTTGCCCCTAAAAGCTTTATCGCCAATAGTAACAAAAAAATCGCGTAGTTGCTCTTTACTTAAAGCACGTATATCCTTCTTATCTTTTTTCACGCTGCAAAGATATAAACTTAATCTTAACTGGCAGAAGAAGATAGCTAACAAAAAAGGTTTTCTTTTTAGAGAAAACCTTTTTTTGACTGAATTATTTTGAGAATAGTATTTCTATTTCTTGTTTCTTTAACTTCTAGCCTTCGTAATAAGTTGAGAAATAATTACGAGGCAATTTTTTTATAAATGAAACTCAATACTAACTACTCATTACTAATTACTATATAATCAGCATTGCATCACCATACGAGTAGAATTTATATTCTGCCTTTATAGCTTCTTCGTAAGCTTTTTTCATTAAATCGTGGCCTGCAAATGCAGAAACCATCATTAACAAAGTAGATTTTGGCGTATGAAAATTCGTTATCATACAGTTAGCGATACTAAAATCGTAGGGTGGAAAAATAAATTTATTGGTCCAACCTTTAAACTCGTTTAATTTATAATCTGAAGAAACCGAGCTTTCTAAAGCACGCATTACCGTAGTACCTACCGCACAAATTCTGCGTCTTTCTTTAATTGCATTATTTATGGTTTTTACCGCGTCTGGTTCTATCTCTGCCTCTTCGCTATCCATCTTATGTTTAGACAAATCTTCTACTTCTACCGGGGTAAAAGTTCCTAAACCAACGTGCAAAGTGACTTCTGGCAAGTGAACGCCTTTAATCTCCAATCGTTTTAATAAATGTTTTGAAAAGTGCAAACCGGCAGTTGGCGCGGCTACAGCTCCTTCTTGTTTTGCGTATATGGTTTGGTAACGATCTGCATCGTCTGTTTCTACCTCGCGTTTTATATATTTGGGTAAGGGGGTTTCGCCAAGTTCATTTAGCTTTTCGCGGAATTCTTCGTAAGACCCATCGTATAGAAAGCGCAGAGTTCTTCCACGGGAAGTGGTATTATCTATAACCTCTGCTACCAAACTTTCGTCTTCACCAAAATACAGTTTATTACCAATTCTAATTTTTCTGGCAGGATCTACCAAAACATCCCATAGACGGGTTTCGGGGTTTAGTTCTCTTAACAAAAACACCTCTATTCTGGCGCCGGTTTTTTCTTTGTTACCAAACAACCTTGCCGGAAAAACTTTCGTATTATTTAAAACCATCACATCTTCGGGTTCAAAATAATCTATCAAATCTTTAAAAAGTTTATGCTCGATGGTCTGCTTTTCGCGGTTTACCACCATTAAACGTGCTTCATCCCGATGTTCTGACGGATATTCTGCTAATAAATGTTTTGGCAGTTCAAAACTGAACTGTGAAAGTTTCATTCCCATACTAAAATTTTTAGAAGCGCAAATATACAACCTCCAAGTAGGCGTTGTCAAGTAAATAGCCAATTATTTAAAAAATAGATTTTTAAGTCTTATTTTTTTACCTAATACCGGCGGCTGCGAGTGCCTTCCAGAAATCTGGAAATGATTTTTTTACCACTTCAGGATTTTGAATATATATGGAAGTTTTTACTGCCAAAGGTGCAAAAGCCATTGCCATACGATGATCTTGATAGGTTTCTACCTGCACATTTTCTACTAATTTTTCTGCAGGCAGAAGTTGTAAGGAATCGGATGTAATATTAACCTTTGCTCCAAATTTTTCTAATTCGGTTTTTAGGGCTTGTAGTCTGTCGGTTTCTTTAATTTTTAACGTGTGTAAGCCTTTAAGATTGCAAGAAATGTTTAAACCTAAACAGCTAACCGCAATGGTTTGTGCCAAATCTG
The DNA here is from genome assembly GCF_006546625.1 of Haloflavibacter putidus. Taxonomy (GTDB): domain Bacteria; phylum Bacteroidota; class Bacteroidia; order Flavobacteriales; family Flavobacteriaceae; genus Mesonia; species Mesonia putida. The sequence continues at coordinate 293,871 of NZ_VIAR01000003.1, read as the reverse complement.
GCGTGTTGCTTAAATCTAATTCTAAATTTTTAGGATAATTATTCGCAGCTTGTTTTTTAAGTCGGATTCCCGTTTCCGTAAAGCTGGTTTTTACGCCTAATTGCTTATAAATTTCTGCAACTTGCATATCACCTTGGAGACTGTTTTTTAAAAACCCCGGCAAAGAAATGTTTGCAGTTTTGCTTAAAGCCGCCAAACTATAAAAATAAGACGCCGAACTCCAATCTGGTTCTACTTGAAAATTATTTTTAATTGGTTCTTTTAAATAATCTACGCTAATTGTATTATTTTGAAAATTGATTTTTGCGCCTAGTTGCTGTAGCAAATTTAACGTCATTTCTATATATGGCAACGAGGTAACGGTTTGCGTTAGCCCAATTTGAAGACCGTTTTTTTGCCGTGGCGCAATTAATAATAATGCAGAAATATATTGGCTACTAATGTTTGCAGGCAAACTTACTTTACTTTTGGTTAACGCGGCAGGTTTAATTACCAAAGGCGGAAAACCTTCTTGTTTGGCATATTCTATTTTTGCACCTAAATTCCGTAAAGCTTCTACCAAAATTTTTATGGGGCGTTCTTGCATTCTTTGACTGCCTGTTAAAAAAACTTCTGCTGTAGCTTGTGATGCAAAATAAGCGGCTAGAAAACGCATAGCTGTACCCGCATGCCCTACATCTGCGATGTTAGAACTATTTTGTAAGGCTTTTTTTAGAACCTGTGTATCGTTGCTGTTAGAGAGGTTTGCAATTTTAATTTGCGGATAGAAAGCTTGTAAAATTAGTAAGCGGTTAGACTCGCTTTTAGAACCACTTATTTGCCATTCTAATTCGTTTTGGCTTTGTAAGGCTGAAAGTTGCCGCGTCATTTATCGTTGCTTTTCTTCTTGTTTTAATTTGCTTCTAAATTGTAGAAATACTACGATAAATCCATAAATAAATCCGCCTACTAAACTTGCAGCAATAAAGCGCCAAGCCATTTTACCGGTTAGTTTTTCTGCTACAAAAGCATCCCAATTAAAACCGTAACTAAACAGCAGATCTATTAAATTATAGCCAATGATAAAGATTATACCCAGGACTGCAACAGATTTCCAAAAACCTTTTACTGCAATAACGTCTTTTGCTTTTACACTCATTATTGTAGTTTTTCATTTTGATGATGCCGCTCGTGATCGCGTTTGGTCTTGAGGTCTAATTTTTTATCGAAGGCGCTTTGTAAATCTATGCCGGTTTGGTTGGCAAGGCAAAGCACTACAAAAACTACATCTGCCAATTCTTCGCCAAGGTCTTTATTTTTATCGCTCTCTTTTTCGCTTTGCTCGCCGTACCTTCTGGCAATAATTCTAGCTACTTCTCCTACTTCTTCTGTGAGTTGCGCCATATTGGTAAGCTCATTAAAATAACGAACGCCGTGTTCTTCTATCCAAGCATCTACTGCTTTTTGTGCGTCTTGTAAATTCATTTACTCCGTTTTTGTTAGTACTATTTGCTCTTGTTGTTTTTTAATCATTTGATTATAAAACTGTTTTAAGAACTTATAATTATCGGAGCCAATAATACTATGGTTCATCTCAAAATCTACTGCTAATCTAAGGAACTTTCCGCGATTAGAAAGTAAATATTGATACATACCTATGTTTTCTCCAAAGGTTAGTTTCATAGGCTCTGGCACTGAGGTTACTTTATAACCTTCAGGTATTTTTATATTAACTATATATTTATCTGAAAACGGATAAATAAAATCAACCGGGAAATTACGTTCTTCTAGTTTAAACGGGTTTTCATCATTAGTAAAAAACATAAAAGGTTTAAAAAAGATTTTATTTCCTACAACTTCTCCGGCATTTTCATATGTATATGAATATTTTTCTACAATTGGCCCCTCTAAATCTAGATTTTCTACCTCGTAGTTGCTAATTAAAATATTATCTAAATTACTTTCTTTATCTCTTAAAAAGTCTTCTTTTGCTTGTGATGCGTAATTTTTTCGATACAAATACGCAGAATGGTTACTTTTTTGTGTTTTAACTTCCCCAGTTATTTCGCCATTTTGACTAATTGTAGCATTTACTAAATTTACTTCTTTGCTGGCTTCGGGAGTTTTAAGGCTAATTAATTTGTAAAGTTTATTTGGGGCGTCTACAAATACGCCATTCCAATTATAAGCTCTAATAGGTAAAATATTAAACTCGCTATATTTGTCTGTAGCGTCTAAGAAATATTCTTTATCGTTGTGATTTACTTGTGCTATGACGTAATTTAATCTATCTACAGTAGGAAAAAACGGTTTCAGATTATCTCTGGTGCTAATTACTATAGGGTTAGAACTAAAGCCGGCATAACGCAACATGGCAACCAACGTTAAATTTATATCTGCAGAGTTTCCGGATTTTTCTTTGTAGGTTCTTCTAATTCCATTACTAAAAAATTTAGATTTTTGGTCATTCCATTTCAGGTTCTTTTTTACATATCTAAAAATTTCTTTTGCCAATTCTAAAGGTGGTTCTTGCGTTTCTTCGTCTTCAGAATTTTCACTTTCTTCAGAAGGAAACTTTTTTATTATAGCATCTATATCATCTTCAAAAATGTTGGTTCTGTTAATATCATTTTTGTAATCGTCACTAGAAGCTATTGTACTTGCAACATCTTCCCAGCTTTTGGCGTAGTTTTTATTGGGACCATAGCTTTGTTTTACAGAAACCAACTCAAATAAAACCCCGCCTCTATAGTTTTCTATATTATCTACATATTTTTCTTCTTTTAAAGGAGGCACGTTATTTACTTCATATTTATAAATATCTGCTTTTGTGCCCATTCGTTGATCTATGGTACTTTCTAAAGTAAATCGTGGCTTTATGCTGCCTTTACGTATTCGGTTAAAAATAAAACCTTCTGGCGTGTAAATTTTAGCTACAACTTTTTGAGCTGGGATATTAAACTGAAATTTAAACTCGTCTATATTATAAAAATAAGGAGATCTTATCTTGTAATATATATCTATGACAGAGCCTTTCTTTACTTTGGGCATGGTAAAGCTAACTTGCTCATAACGATCTGAAAGTTCTTTTTCGAAAATTTGTTTTCTATCTAATTTGGTTTCTTCTATCTCGCCATCCACCAAATTATAGGTATATGCCCTTATTTTTGAAACACTTTCCTTATCGCGTTTAACGTATAGATTAATTTTTTGTGTGGCATATTTTAAATCTTCCGGACGAGTATTGTAAAACTTTATTCGCTTATGAACTTCGGTAACCAAGTTTATAAAAGAGGAACCAATATCATAATATACTTTTTTATTTAAATAAAGTACTTCTGCCCCCGCAGCAGTATCAATCTCACTTTTTGTTTTAAGCAATTCTCCTTTAGAGACCTCCCTTAATTCATATTCTTGGGCAACAATACTTGAACTAGCAATAATAAATAATACTAGACTTAGACAATATGTAGGTAAATTAATTTTCATGTTTTAATCGCGTTTTTTCAATACTAATTTTTGATTTTCTGCATTGCTTATTTTTTTTCTAAACTCTCTATAAGCAGCATATTTTTCTTTGGGATACACTCCGTCTTTAATTAGAACTCTTTTTGTGTATACTAAGCTGTTCTTTTTTTGCTGAAGTGACATGGTATAACTACCAAATTCTGTTTCTATAGTAACATTTTCTGGCTTAGAGGCAATTGTATAATTTTTAGGAATAAAAATCTCTATACTATCTTCGTCTAGATAACCTCGCGAAATATGAAATGGGGTTTTCCTATTGCGATAACGCTGCGGAATGTAGGTTATGGCACTAATTGGATTTATGGCCGCAAACAGATGATTGTTGGTTTGGGTTACAAAATTATTGCCGCTAATTTTAAAAGTTTCCGTAAAGCTTACAGCTTCCTTGTCGTTGTGAAAACTGTGTTCTTCTATTTCTAAATTATCTATAGAAGACCAATATCGAAAGTCTCTTTTTTCAAGATCTTTGGGCGAGTAATGCTCTAGATATTGCCTACTATTATATTGATTGCCTTTAGTAATAATTTCTCCCTCTATGTTTACCTTACCGTTTTCTGTAAAATGGACTGAAGCGGTTGTTTTTTGATAATTATCTTCGTTTATGTAGGCCGGCGTTTTTACAATCTCTCCGCCATCGGGTTTCATTACCAAAACTCTTCTATCGTCTGTAAAATCGCCCAAAAAGCCGAAAGGTTGTGTTTGGCTGGTGCAATCTATCCATTTATAATCGTTTTTGTATGGAATGGCCAAAATAACGTGGTTGCCTTGAGCCAAACTTGCAAAGTCTTCTTCAAAATCTATTTTTGTTTTTCCCGCCTCTACGTGCGTGTAATAGGCCGGCACGCCAACGGCATTTAGCAAAGCTTGGGTGTAATTGGAAAGCCCTTTACAATCGCCATATTTCATTTCGTCTACCTCGCTCGCTTCTATTGGTTGGTATCCGCCAATTCCTACCTGAACGCTTATATAGCGTGTATTATTTTGTACATAATTATAAACAATTTTGGCTTTTTCTATCGGGTCTTCTACGTTTGCGGTTAAAGCTTGCACTTTTTTTATGGTAGCGGCAGGTAAATCTGTCCTGTTTTCTAAAACCTGGTCGTGAAACCATTTTCCCAAACCTTCCCAATTAGAAATATTTTCACCTTTATAACCGGATAAATGAAAATTATGCGACATTGCCGAAACCCAAGGTAAAATTTGCTGCCATGGAAGGTTAAGATTCTCGTTAGGAATAGGCTCAACTTCTTTTAAAGTATAAAATATACCAGCAGGATTTTCTTGTTTTTCTATTTCAAAATTTTCAAAATTCTTCTCTTTTATATTAAAAGTAGTTTCAGTCTTATCAAATAATAATTTATAACTCGACTCTTGCACGTAAATATCGTATCCTGGTATAAAACTATGCCCTGGCACAAAAGAAGTGTTTTTTGTTTTATACTCTTTAATGAAAGCTACCGAATAAGGATAACCCGTTGGTTTATAATTTAGATATTTTATACGAGAATCTGAATATAACGTAGAACCATCTACTGCGCTCTCGTCTTTAAAATCTTTTTCTTTTATCTTTTTTATACGCTGCCCATTGGCGTCATAAATAATAGCTTCTACATTTTTTAAGCGCAAATCGTCATCGTAATAAGCATAAGCCCTTGCAGCCTTATTGCCTTTAGCATTTAAAACAGTTGTAAGCTTATACTCTTTTACATCTAGAGAAGAAAAGTTATTAAATTCTACTTTCTTTTCGTACTTTCTAATTACCGCATTTGCGTCGCGATAATCGCTTTGCTCAAGGGGTGCAATCTCTTTTTGCGCGTAGATTTGAAAGATAGATAAAAGGCTAATAAATAGTATAGGGAGTTTTTTCATATATCAATTTCCTAAAAAAATGTTAAATATAATATTTTTTTTAGAAACCTCTTTATTATTCTTTAGAATCTATAATTATAGTTACCGGGCCGTCGTTTACCAAATTTATCTGCATATCTGCTCCAAACTTGCCGGTACCAACTCGTTTACCTAATTTCTCTTCAAATTCTTGTATAAATTTTTCGTAAAGTGGTTTGGCAATAGCTGGTTTTGCGGCTTTTATAAAACTTGGTCGGTTTCCTTTTTTGGTATTAGCGTACAAGGTAAATTGACTAACAATAATAGCTTCGCCGTCTATATCTTTTAGGGATAAATTCATATTACCGTCTTGATCAGAAAAAATACGCATATTGCATATCTTCCTAACAAGCCAATCTATATCTTCTTTTGTATCTTCTGCTTCTATGCCCAGCAAAATAAGCAAACCTTGTTGCATAACCGCATTTAACTCATTACCTACACTAACATTTGCTTTTTTAACCCGCTGAATTACCGCCCTCATAGTTATTCTTTTTTATAAACATCTACTCTATAATTCTCGTCTTCACCCTCTATAATTTGTAAATACGATTTGTATCTAGACCAACTTACCTCGCCTTCTTCTAAGGCTTCTTTTACCGCACATTTGGGTTCGTTTACATGCAAGCAATTATTAAATTTGCAACGGCCTTTTAAAGCAAAAAACTCCGGAAAATAATCGCCTAATTCTTCTTTAGCAACATCTACAACGCCAAAACCTTTAATGCCCGGCGTGTCTATAATGCGTGCATCAAAACTTAGATCGAACATCTGCGCAAAGGTAGTGGTATGCTGGCCTTGCATATGTTGCGTAGATATTTGTGCCGTTTTTAACCCAAGTTCTGGCTCTATAGCATTGATTAAAGTAGATTTCCCTACCCCACTATGACCTGCAAATAGACTGGTTTTACCGGTCATTTCTTCCTTGATCTTTTCTATATTTTTTCCGGTCTTTGCCGAAATAGGAATACACGTATAACCAATATCTCTGTAAATAGCCATTAGATAGCGTATTTCGTCTTTTTCTTCTTCCGTGTAAACGTCTACTTTATTAAACAACAAAACCGTTTCTACCCGATAGGCTTCTGCGGTTACCAAAAAACGGTCTATAAAAATGCTTAAAGTGGGCGGATTGTTTAAGGTGATAATCAAAAATGCTTTGTCTAAATTGGCACCAATAATATGGGTTTGCTTAGAAAGATTGACAGACTTACGAATGATGTAATTTTTACGATCTTCTAGTTTCTTTATAACGCCTATGGTCTCTCCCCCAGAATCTTCCAAATCAAAAACCACCTTATCTCCCACTGCTACCGGATTGGTGTTTTTTATACCTTTTAATCTAAATTTACCTTTTATCCTGCATTCGTAAAAAGTACCGTTTTCTGCTTTTACGGCATACCAACTGCCGGTAGATTTATATACAATTCCTTTCATAAACGTCTTTATTAACTTTTAATGCTACCGATGCAATATTTTCTCTTGATGATGAATAGATTCTTGATGAATAGCTTTAAAAATCCGTAAAATAAAAGCTTCGCTCAAACCGTTTTTAGCACCTTCGGCTATCATTTTCCGTAAAATAGACATCCAGCGTTCAGACTGTAAAATCACCACTTCTTTATCGCGTTTTATAGCGCCAATCTTATCTGCAATTTCCATACGTTTGCCCATCATTTCTATAAGTTGATTGTCTATCAAATCTATATTGGTGCGCATTTTTATAATCTCTTTTTGAAAATCTTCGTTATGCGAAGTTTCTTTACGGATTTTTAAATTCTGAATAATTTCTTGCAAACGCTCCGGCGTAATTTGTTGCTGGGCATCACTCCAGGCATTATCCGGCTCGTGGTGGGTTTCTACCATAAAACCATCGTACTTTAAATCTAAAGCAGTTTGGCATAAATTGCCAATAATATCTCTTCGCCCGGCAATATGCGACGGATCTAACAATAAAGGCAAATCCGGAAAACGGGTTTGTAAATCTATTGGTATTTGCCACTCCGGATTGTTGCGATATTGCGATTTTTCGTAAGTAGAAAAACCTCTATGAATTACACCCAATTTTTTAATTCCTTGCTCAAAAAAACGCTCTACTGCGCCCAACCAAAGTGCCAAATCCGGATTTACGGGGTTTTTAATCAACACAATTTTATCACAACCATTTAAAGCTTCTGCAATTTCTTGCACCATAAATGGCGATACCGTAGTTCTTGCCCCAATCCATAAAATATCTATATCGTGCTTTAGTGCCAAATCTACGTGCACCGGATTGGCAACCTCTGTAGTTGTAAGCATTCCGGTCTCTTTTTTTGCTTTTTGCAGCCATTTTAGCCCCAAAGCACCAACGCCTTCAAAATTACCCGGCCGCGTACGCGGTTTCCAAATACCGGCGCGCAAAACCGTAGCTTGTGTATTTTTTAGTTTATGCGCTATGGTTAAAACCTGCTTTTCTGTTTCGGCACTGCAAGGTCCCGCAATTAGTAGCGGATGCTCCAATTGCATTTGAGTTAACCAAGATTTTAATTGCATAGAATTTTTCACAAAATATATTTTACCTACCTCTATTTCCTACGGCAGTATAGCACAAAATAACTATATTTTTAGAGAAAAGCGGTTACTTTTTTATAGTTTTCTATGCTAAAAGTAAAGTCTGCCACATCTAATTACGTATTTTTACCTAAAATTAAGTTTATGGGTATTGAAGTAAATAATTTATCTAAACTTTACGGAAAACAAAAAGCTTTAAACCAAGTTTCTTTTGTAGTAAAAACTGGTCAAATTGTAGGATTTTTAGGCCCTAATGGCGCGGGGAAATCTACTTTAATGAAAATTTTAACCGGATATTTACCAGCCACCAAAGGTTGGGCAAAAGTAGAAGATTTGGAGGTAAGTACCCAAAAACTGGCATTGCAAAGAAAAATTGGTTATTTACCAGAGCACAATCCGTTGTACTTAGAAATGTACGTACGCGAATATTTAAATTTTAATGCCAATATCTATAAGGTCTCTAAAAAACAGGTAGAAAAAGTAATAGAACAAACCGGATTATTGCCAGAAGCAAATAAAAAAATAGAGCAATTATCTAAAGGCTTTCGGCAGCGTGTAGGTTTGGCCAGCGCTTTATTGCACGATCCGGAAGTTTTAATCTTAGACGAGCCTACCACCGGTTTAGACCCTAATCAATTGGTAGAAATTAGAGAGCTTATTAAAGAAATTGGGCAAACCAAAACCGTTTTTCTTTCTACGCATATTATGCAAGAAGTAGAAGCCGTGTGCGATAGAGCTATTATTATAAATAAAGGCAGCATTGTTGCAGATAAACAACTCAACCAATTGGCAGAAAGTCAAGAGCAAGTAGTTGTGGTAGAGTTTGATTTTAGAGTAGAAATGATAGCCTTACAAAAACTTCCAAAATTGGAAAAAGTAGTAAATACCGGCGGTTTTAGATATGAGCTTTATTTTGATACCACCAAAGATATGCGCCCCGCGATTTTTGATTTTGCCCACGATAACGGACTAAAAATTCTCCAATTGCACCAAAAACACACTAGTTTGGAAGATTTGTTTAGAACGCTTACGCAGGAAAGTTAAAAAATATTGAAAAGCCTAATTCTAAACCAAAAAGATAGAATAAAGGTAATCTATTTTAAAAAACTAGGTTCAACATAAGCTTTTTCAATAAAAATTCATAACTCAATAGAAATCTTGCGTTTTAAGAAACGTTATTCACTTTTCTTTGCTCGTCCAAAGAAAACGAACCAAGAGAAAAGACGCTTTTTCTTAGGTATTTTTTCGCTTATGGCGAAAAACCACTAAGCTTTTCCTAAATTTCCTCCAAGGTTTCAAAAATTTTTACGGAAAAGATTAGCTATACTGAAGAAAAAGAGAAAAAGTTATATTCTAATAAAATTGTATTCTCACCAAAATTATTCCGTAACTAGAAACAAGATCTAAAAATTATTCAAAAAGCAATCTTCCGGTATACAATTCTTCTACTTGTACCAAAGGTGGCTCGTTTTTAGCAAGAATATTGCCAGTGCTCACTATTTTCCCAATAAGCGATTGCTGCGGATTTATTACCATAGTATTAGAACCGCGATGGTAAACCTCTATATTTTCTGCAAGCAAATTTTCTGATTCTAGCCTGCCGTCGCCACTGTAAAAATTTATGCTAAAATTGGCAACCTCGCCATCTAAAAAATAATCACTTAAGCCGTTGCTTACAATAGTTAAACTGTTACATTGTAGATCTAAATCAAAATCGCCATCGGTTTTTACGGTATCTCCCAAACTGGCATCTTCAGAAATTAATTGCAAAGTATCATAAGTCAGCGTATTTAAACTATTTATCGTCCAACTGCTCGCATTTCGTATGACTTTTAAATCAGGACTTTCTATATATACTTTGGTAACTTTATAGTCGCGCACAAAGTTGCAGGTATTCTTGTTTTTTATAACCAATTTATTCCCAACTAACTTAAAAGTGATGTCTTCTGCCAAATTCTCTCCGGTTTCCAAAACTACTTTTTGCGTATTTGCTTTGCTTAAGAAAAGTTCTACCCCGGCGTGTACTTCTATTTCTTCAAAATTTACCAAAGCAATTTCTTTGCTTATAATTTCTCCTTCTTTACGGAAACAATCCGGCGTCCAATCAGCACTGCAAGCAGATAAAATAAAACTCATTACTATTATTAGAAAATATTTCATAATCTATACCCAATTGTAAATTCTACCGCTTCAGCCTTTGCTGCGTGTGCCTTTACGGAAATACTTGCAAAAAGATGTTTAGAAATTTCACGTTGAATGCCGGCACGCAAATAAACTTGTCCTTCAAAATCGTACGGATAATAATAGTAATAGCCTCCATTGGCAACAATAGAGTTTTTACCTAAATGCAATTGATAGCCGGCAAAAATCCCTGCCCGCGTGCTAGATTCGTCACCGCTTATATTTTCTTCGGGATAGGCTATTCCCCGGTAACGGATAAGCTCTTTAAGCATTGGCGAAAAAAATACTTCTGTACCCAACAAGATAGAGCTTTTTAAACTCAGACGCTTGTCTGCAAACATCCCAAAGGTATAAAAAGGATAACTTTTCATGCCTATCACATCGCTGGCATTTATGCCGCCTCGTGCAATAAAATTAAAACGAATTGGCTCTATAAATTTCTGTTTTTCAAAAGTTTTGTAGGTCAATTCTTTATCTGCATCCAACAAGTAATTTATACCAATATTGGCCGCCAAGGTATTGGTGCTCGTATTTGGCGCTTTTACATTGGCATTAGAATAATGTATCACGCTTAAACCAAAATGTACGCCCAACCCTCTAAAGATATTTGCTTGTTTATAATTAAGCGCCACAAAAGTAGAAGCCAAAAAATGCGACCCGTAAGCATTATTTTCGTAATTATTTTTAGCATCGTACGGATTGGTAGCATAAGCCAAACCCTGCCCCAACCTAAATTGTAATTTTCTGTTTAAAAAATAAAAGTTGTAATGTGCATAAAGACCTATATTTTCGCCCAAATACGGATTTTTCATATTTTGAAAAATAGCCGAAACACCATAATCCGGGTAATTAAAAGCAGCTTCCCAAGCATTTTTTCCGTAGGTTTTACGGTTGTAGCTTAAAATAACGCCTTCGGGGTGTTTGGTAATTAAATGGCCAATAGCTTTGTTATGCTCTAAAATGCTTCCGTAAAAATAATCTAAGCTAAACTCGTGCAAAGAATTTTCTTCTTGCGAAAAACCAAGCATACAACAAAAGACTGCGCCTAAAAAAAGCCATTTTTTCATAGCGCAAAAATAGCAGAATATTTGAGTTTAGCGTATTTGTATTGCTTTTGAAATTTCGCTTTAAGCAAAAAACAAAAATTTCTACCATTACCTTTACGGAAATAAACCAAGATTAAGCATAGTTTAAAAACTAGTTAAAATGAACCAAGTATCGGACTTATTTTATAACTTTGCGTAAAAATTTATAGGGAAAAATTTGACTGATTGCAACCCTTTTAAAAATGCTAAAGCAGGTTTTCTTCTTTAGTGTTTTGGCGCAGCTTTCTCAACCACTTTTCCCGCTTTTAAATAAAAATATATGGCTTATTTATTTACTTCAGAAAGTGTTTCTGAAGGACACCCAGACAAAATAGCAGACCAAATTAGTGATACCTTATTAGATAACTTTTTAGCTTTTGACGAAAAATCAAAAGTTGCTTGCGAAACCCTGGTTACAACCGGGCAAGTAGTTTTGGCAGGAGAGGTAAAATCTGACACCTATATAGATGTACAACAAATTGCGCGCGATGTAATTAATGACATTGGCTACACCAAAGGAGAATACAAATTTAGTGGCGATTCTTGTGGCGTAATATCGTTAATACACGAACAATCACCAGATATTAATCAAGGAGTAGACCGCGAGAAAAAAGAAGATCAAGGCGCTGGCGACCAAGGTATGATGTTTGGTTATGCCACCACAGAAACCGAGAACTATATGCCGTTGGCGTTAGATATTTCGCATAAATTACTAATAGAATTAGCAAAAATTAGACGAGAAGGCAATAAGATGACTTATTTACGTCCAGATGCCAAAGCGCAAGTTACCATAGAATATAGTGACGAAAATGTGCCACAACGCATAGAAGCCATCGTGCTTTCCACCCAACATGATGCATTTAACGAAGACGAAAAAGAAATGTTGGAGCAAATTAAAAAAGACGTAAAAGAGATACTTATACCGCGTGTTACCAAACAATTGCCAGAATACGTGCACAAATTGTTTAACGAAGAAATAAAATACCATATAAATCCTACAGGAAAATTTGTAATTGGCGGTCCACACGGCGATGCCGGACTTACAGGTCGTAAAATTATTGTAGATACTTATGGCGGAAAAGGAGCACACGGCGGTGGTGCTTTTTCTGGAAAAGATCCCAGCAAAGTAGACCGTTCTGCCGCTTATGCCACGCGACACATTGCTAAAAATTTGGTAGCAGCGGGAGTAGCTAAAGAAGTTTTGGTGCAAGTTTCTTATGCCATTGGAATTGCCCAACCAACTTCTATCTTGGTAGATACCTATAATAGCGCACAAGTTCAGATGAGCGATGGCGAAATTGCAAAAAAAGTAAAAGAGATTTTTGACATGCGTCCGGCGGCCATAGAAGATCGTTTGCAGTTGCGCAACCCAATTTACAGAGAAACAGCAGCTTACGGCCATATGGGCAAAGAGCCAAGAAAAGTGACCAAAATATTTGAAAGTCCGTATTCCGGGAAATTAAAACGCGAGGTAGAATTGTTTACTTGGGAAAAATTAGATTATGTAGATAAGATAAAAAAGGCATTTGAAATCGATTAAAAAAAAGCGGCTTAAAAGCCGCTTTTTTTTTGCCGTAATATTTTATCAAATAAATTTTAATTACTTCTTTTGCAAAAAATTTAAATTAGTAAAATGAACGATTTACTAGGATTTGGACTACTGGCATTTACCTCTTTTTTCACCCTGATAAACCCTATTGGGACGATGCCTATTTTTATGACCATGACGTCAGATTTAGACAATGCGCATCGTAATGCAACGGCAAAAAAAGCCACCATTGCTGCTTTTGTAACTATTGTAGCATTTGCATTTTCTGGTCAAGTGCTTTTTGAGTTTTTTGGTATTTCGGTTAACAGTTTTCGGTTGGTTGGTGGGGTTATTTTCTTTTTAATGGGAATGGATATGCTGCAAGCTCGTTTATCTAGTATAAAAGTAAGATCTAAATCAGAGAAAAAAACCTATGTAGAAGATATTTCTATCACGCCACTGGCCATCCCCATGATTTCCGGTCCGGGCTCTATTACCAACGCTATTATAATGATGGAAGATGCCAAAACTATAGAAGCAAAAGCAGTTCTAATTGGCGGTATATTTTTGGTGCTTCTCTTAACTTATTTAATTTTATTGAGCTCTTCGAAAATTTTAAAAGTTTTGGGCAATACCGGCAAGAATGTGTTAATGCGTCTTATGGGGCTTATTGTTATGGTTATTGCTGTAGAATTCTTTTTTAGCGGCTTAAAACCCATTTTGATAGATATTTTAAACAGCACTAATTAATTCCGTAAAGAAAGCATCTACTTGCTTTACGGAATTTTTAAAGGCTGAAGAATTTGAATAGTTTAAACGCAGATTGGTGAGATTTTATTCATTTAATTTTACCAGTTTTAACTGTATGCGCTTTCGCGGAATATCTACACTTAAAACTTTTACTACAATTTGCTCATGTAAATGTACAAACTGACTAACATCGCTAACAAACTCATTGGCTAGATTAGAAACGTGAATAAGACCGCTTTCTTTGATTCCTATAGAAACAAAGCAGCCAAAATTGGTAATATTGTTTACAATACCCGGCAATAACATACCTTCGTGCAAATCTTCTATGGTTTTGACGTTTTGGTTAAAACTAAAGGCTTTGGCTTTTTCTCTAATATCTCGCCCCGGCTTTTTTAGCTCGTTTACAATATCTTTTAAGGTAGGTAAACCTACGTTTTTGGTGCAAAATTTTTGCAAATCTATTTTATCTAATAAGGTTTGGTTACCCACCAATTCTTTTATCTCCAGAGATTCTGTATTGGCTATTTTCTTTACCAAAGCGTATTGCTCGGGATGTACAGCAGAGTCGTCTAACGGATTTTCACTTTGTTTTACCCGCAAAAATCCCGCAGCTTGTTGGTAGGCTTTCGCGCCAAGTCTCGGTATATTTTTTAGTCCTTCACGTTTTGTGAAAGCACCATTTTCTATGCGATATTCTACAATATTTTCTGCCAGTTTTTCTCCAATTCCAGAAACATATTTCAGCAAAGATTTGCTGGCTGTATTCAAATTAACACCTACTGTATTAACGCAAGTTTCTACTACCCGGTCCAAACTTTTTTGTAACTCGGTTTGGTTTACATCGTGTTGGTATTGGCCAACGCCAATAGATTTTGGGTCTATTTTTACCAATTCGGCCAGCGGGTCTTGCAAACGCCTACCAATGGAAATTGCGCCACGCACGGTAACGTCATAATTAGGAAATTCTTCCCGCGCAATAGAAGATGCCGAATAAATTGAGGCACCAGCTTCGCTCACCACAAATACTTCTAAGGCATTTTTAAAATGAATACGTTTTATTAAACTCTCTGTCTCTCGAGAAGCTGTGCCGTCGCCAATAGCTATGGCATCTATTTTATAAGCTTCTGCCAAAGTGCTTATTTTTTTAATACTCTCTTTTTGTCGTTTTTTTGGCGGGTGCGGAAAAATAGTTTCGTTATGCAGTAAATTGCCTTCTTCGTCTAAACAAACCACTTTGCAACCAGTTCTAAAACCGGGATCTATTGCCAAAACACGTTTTTGTCCTAAGGGCGCGCCTAATAGTAATTGTTTTAGGTTTTTGGCAAAAACTTGTATGGCGGCTTCATCTGCTTTTTGCTTGGCTTCTTGAAGAATTTCGTTGCTTAACGAAGGATACAATAATCGTTTATAAGCATCTTTAATACTTACCGCTATAAACATTTTGGTACTGCTTTGCGGCTTGATAAGTTTTTCTTCAAATTTCTGAAAGGTGCGTTTTTCGTCAATTAGTAATTTTACACGTACATAACCTTCATTTTCTGCACGACGAATAGCTAAAAATCGGTGAGAGGGTATTTTCTTTAAACTTTCTTCCCAATCAAAATAATCTTTAAATTTTTGCGCCTTTTCTTCGCCCTTTTTACTTTTTATCACTTTGGTTTTTAACTGCCCAAAATTTTCTAATTGGTAACGCAAATAATTCCGTAAATCTATACGTTCTGCAATCCACTCTGCTATAATATTGCTGGCGCCGTCCAAAGCATCTTCGGTTGTCTTTACTTCTTTAGACAAGAATTTTGCTGCGGCAGTTTTTACATCTCGTGTACTTTGCGCCATTATTATTTTGGCCAGCGGTTCTAAACCTTGTTCTTTGGCAGTATCTGCTTTTGTTTTGCGTTTCTTTTTATACGGCAAATACAAATCTTCCAGTAGCTTTAAATCTTGGGCGGCTTCTAATTCTTCCTTTAAGTCTTTACTTAGGTTTCCTTGTTCCTCCAAAGTAGAAAGAATAGATTCTCGGCGTTTTTCTCTGGCTTCAAAATCTTCTTTTGCTTTACGGATTTGTTCCAACTGCACCTCATCTAAGTTTTGAGTACGCTCTTTCCTGTAGCGCGCTATAAACGGAATTGTTGCATCTTCTGAAAAAAGTTGCAGGGTGTTTTCAATTGACTTTTCCGGCAAACCCGTAGAAGATTGAATAAAAGCTATTTTTTGCATTTTGCTAAGATAAAAATTATTGGAGATTGAAGATTATTGATTGGAAATTTTTGAATACAGAATAACAATAGTGAATATCGAAAATAGCTTTTATTCAATTTCATCTTCTTTCTTTTTAATTTTTCGCTTTTAGCTTCCCAACTCCGCTTTCGTTTTGATACAAAATTCTAACGAATTTGACTCAACGTCCTTTTTCCTCCACTCCCCTCTAACCTCTCATTACTCATTCCTGAATTTTCACTTTTAAAATTCTAATTACTAACTTATCTTCAATTACCTTTGCCGCACGATGAGTCAACTAGTACAGATTTCTATTTTACCCGAGCAGCAAGAAGACCGTGATTTTATTTTAAAACTCGGACTCAAAAAAGCAAACCTAAAAGCTACCGATATTTTGGACTGGAACATTAGAAAACGCTCTATTGATGCGCGCCAAAAACAGATAAAACTCAACCTTCAGCTAGAATTTTGGAAACTAGGAGAAATTAAAAAAGACATTCCGCCATTTATTCCGCAGCAAGTACATCAGGCAGAAGAAATTGCGATAATTGGTGCTGGACCTGCGGGTTTATATGCCGCCTTGCGTGCCATCGAAGCTGGTTTAAAACCCATCGTATTCGAGCGCGGAAAAGACGTTCGTTCTCGACGTCGGGATTTGGCAAAAATCAATAAAGAACAAATCGTAAATCCAGAATCCAACTATTGCTTTGGAGAAGGCGGCGCGGGGACCTATTCCGACGGAAAACTGTACACGCGTTCTAAAAAACGTGGCAATGTACTCAAGGCGATGGAGTGGTTTGTGCATTTTGGCGCTGACGCAGATATTCTTGTCGATGCGCATCCGCATATTGGCACTAACAAATTGCCTAAAATTATTACTGCAATGCGGGAAGCGATTATTCAATATGGCGGAGAAGTACATTTTGACAGCAAACTAACCGATATTCGCATTAAAAATCAGGAGATCAAATCTATAGAAATCAACGGGAAAGACTGGTTTGATTTTACTAATGTTGTTTTAGCCACCGGACATTCCGCGCGGGATATTTTCTATCTATTGCATCGTAAAAATATCAAAATGGAAGCCAAAGGCTTTGCACTTGGCGTTCGGGTAGAGCATCAGCAGCAATTAATCAATTCGATTCAATATCACGGCGACGATCAAAATCCGTATTTACCACCTGCTTCTTACAGTTTGGTAGAGCAAGTAGACGGTTTGGGCGTGTATTCTTTTTGTATGTGTCCCGGCGGAATTATTGCGCCTTGTGCAACCAAGCAAGAAGAAGTGGTAACCAACGGTTGGAGCCCAAGTAGGCGGAATAATCCTTATTCTAATTCGGGGATTGTAGTGAGTATTGCTCCTGAAGATTTACCAAACTATAAAAAAAATAATCCCTTTGTTTGTTTAGAGTTTCAACAGCAAGTAGAAAAAGCTTGTTGGGAAGCGGCAGGAAAAACGCAGCAAGTTCCTGCACAACGTATGATTGATTTTGTAGAAGGAAAAATCTCTAAAGATTTCCCGAAGACTTCCTACCAACCAGGGATTGTAAGCGTAGATCTAAGCGAGGTATTACCAAAAATGATTGCCAAACGCTTGCAAAAAGCATTTGTGGCTTTTGGTAAAAAAATGAAAGGCTACTATACCAATGAAGCCGTACTCCACGCTCCCGAAAGTAGAACCTCCTCTCCTATTTTAATTCCGAGAAATCGCGAAAGCTTAGAACATATAGAAATTAAAGGTTTGTATCCGTGTGCCGAAGGTGCTGGTTATGCAGGCGGAATTATTTCTGCCGCCATTGATGGAATTAATTGTGTAGATAAGATTGCTGAAAAATTAATGCTTAATCCTAATACCAACAGATCTTAGTTGAGTTATTGTTTGGTATATTTAATTACATCCTTCTAAAATAAACTACGACAGCGTTTTCTAATTTTCTTCGCAATTATTTAACAGCGATAAACAAAATAATTCGATAATTTTAACCGAAACATAAAACACTTTCTATGTCGCTTTTCGGAAAAATTAAAAACACAATGAGTCTCTTAAAAGGAGTCGATTTGGATCAACTTGCCAAAATAAATGAAAAAATAGACCTTAAAAAAACCATGGATACCTTGGGCAAATTAGACGATCGCCAAATAAAAGGTATGATGAAGCTTTTACAGCACCAAGGCAAAAAAGGTCAGCATAAACTCCCGCCAATAGATGGCGATTTTTATAATTTAGACCTAAAACTTACAGATGCCCAGCGCGATATACAAATGAAAGTGCGCAACTTTATGGAAGATGAAGTACGCCCATTGGTAAACGACCATTGGAACCGCGCAAAATTTCCGTTTGAGATTATACCAAAATTTGCAAAACTCAATATAACCGGCATCCCGTACGAGGGTTACGGCTGCCCCAACCTTCCTTTTTTGATGGAAGGTATAATAGCACAAGAAATTGCCCGCGTAGATGTTTCTATTTCTACGTTTTTTGGCGTACACAGCGGCTTGGCAATGGGATCTATTTACCTTTGCGGAAGCGAGGAACAGAAAGAAGAATGGTTGCCAAAAATGCAAAAACTAGAAAAAATTGGCGCCTTCGGTTTAACCGAACCAAATGTAGGTTCGGCTGTGTCACAAGGAATGGAAACTACTTGTAAATTTGATGGCGAAAACTGGATTTTAAACGGACAAAAAAAATGGATTGGCAATGCCACCTTTGCAGACGTAATTATAATTTGGGCTAAAGATGTAGACTCCAAACAAGTAAAAGGCTTTTTGGTACGAAAAGAAAACCCCGGATTTAAAGCCGAAAAAATGCAAGACAAAATGGCTTTGCGTATCGTACAAAATGCTATAATAACGCTAACCGATTGTAAAGTGCCGGAAAGTGATCGTTTGCAAAAAGCAGATACGTTTAAAGATACAGCCAAAGTTTTAAAAATGACACGCGCCGGCGTTGCTTGGCAAGCCGTTGGTTGCGCTCGCGGAGCTTATGAAAATGCTTTAAAATATACCAAAAAACGCGAGCAATTTGGCAAACCCATTGCCACCTACCAATTAATACAAAACCACTTGGTAGAAATGGTTTCTAACCTTACGGCTATGCAAACCATGGTTTACCGCCTTTCTGAAATGCAGGATCAAGGTATTTTAACAGACGAACACGCCTCGTTGGCGAAAGTATTTTGCAGTTTACGCACCAGAGATATTGTAAGTCGTGCCCGCGAAGTTATGGGCGGTAATGGCATTTTATTAGAACACGACGTTGCTCGTTTTGTAGCAGATGCCGAAGCTATTTACAGTTATGAAGGCACCAAAGAAATCAACTCGCTTATTGTGGGTAGGGCAATTACCGGTTACAGCGCTTTTGTATAATTTTAAAAAATGAAATAATTGTATGGCAAAGAAAATTGTAATTATCGCTCCTAATCGCGATGTAGATGCTTGGGTAGAAGCTTTAAAACAGCAAGACGAAAAACTACAAGTAGAAGTATATCCGCAAGATACCCAGCGAGAGAAAACAGAATTTATTTTAACATGGAATCCGCCTCGAGAAGTTTTTCAGAATTATCCTAACCTAAAAGTCGTTGCTTCTATGGGCGCGGGCGTAAAGCATATTTTTAACAACAGTACAATTGCTGAAAACGTTGTTGTTACCAAAGTAGAAGATAAACAATTGGAAAAAGATTTAGGTATTTTTGTATTAACCAGTTGCTTAAACCATTTACGGGACATTTCTTTCTATTACACCAAACAACAAGAAAGCGAATGGAAACCAATCAAATATGTGCGACCGGAAGAAACTTGTGTGGGTATTTTAGGGTTTGGAACTATAGGCCAAGCCGTGGGCGAAACCTTATATAAAAGCGATTTTAAGGTTATTGGTTATGCCAATTCTAACAAAAACCATAAAAATATTAAGACGTTTGTAGGAAAAGATGCCTTTACGGAATTTTTACAGCAATGCGATATTTTAGTTTGCTTATTACCCTTAACCAAAGAAACCCAAGGCATTTTATCTGCTTCTTTGTTTAAGCAATTAAAAAAAGGAGCTTATCTTATAAATGTTGGCCGTGGAGCACATTTAAAAGAAAATGATTTGCTGGAAGCCATAAATAACCAGCAACTTAGCGGTGCAGCCTTAGATGTTTTTCAGGAAGAACCTTTGCCACAAGAACATATTTTTTGGTCGCATCCCAAAATAACCATCACCCCACATATTGCCAGCGTTACCCATCCTAAAAGGGTAAGTAAACAGATTGTTGAAAATTATGATCGAATGCAATCTGAAGAAAAAATATTGTACCAAATAGATAAGCAAAAAGGATACTAAGCTAAAAATTGCGTGTTAAAGTTTAGAATGCAAGCCTTTTTTATTTCCGTAAAGCAAAAAAAAAGAACTTGGTGCTATTAATTTTGGTTTATAACTAACAGAGAAAATAAGAAGAAAGCAATATAGAGAATGCGCACCAAATCTTTTTTAATTACAAATTTTTAGTATAAAGCTTAGATTGAATACCGGCGAATAAATAAAAATGCTATTTTTACTAGGTAGCCTTAAACGGTGAAACCTATGTATTTAAGCATAACTTTTATAATAATAGCCATTGGTATATTCCTTTTTGTAAAGGATTATTTTAGTATAGACACGACATCTATACTTATTATGTCTTTGTTTATTGTTTCGGGAGTTTTAAATCCGGCCGAAGGTTTTGCGGGATTTAACCACCCGGCAACCATAACTTTGGGCTGTATGTTTGTTTTGAGTGCAGCGGTTTTTAGGTCTGGCATTGTAGACGGTCTTAGCAATAAAATTGTACAAATAGCCAGAGTTAATTACTTATTGGCATTAATTGTTTTTTGCTTAACGGCAGCTGTTCTTTCTGCTTTTATAAACGACACGGCGGTTGTGGCAATGCTTATTCCTATGGCGTTAATGGTTTCTCGCGAAACAGACATTTCGCCTTCAAGGCTATTAATTCCTATTTCTTTTGCAGCATTATTTGGTGGTACTTGTACGCTTATTGGTACTTCTACCAACATTTTGGTGAGCAGTTATGCTATAGAATTAGGAAGTGCCGGGTTTAGTATGTTTGAGTTTTCTTTGGCCGCTTTAGGAATTACCGTTGTTGGCTTGGTTTATATTTTTATTGTTGCGCCCATCTTGCTTCCTGAAAGACAATCGTCTCAAGATACTTTGCAAAATGAAGCAGAAGATTATATGGCAGAAATAGAAATTTTGCCGGGCAATCCAGATATAGATAAACCCATTACCCAAACCAAACTCATAAAAGATTTACAAGCACAATTGCTTATGATTAAGCGTAAACATTTACGCTTTTATGAGATTAATGAAGAAACGGTTATTCGCGAGGGAGATTTGATTAAAGTTTTAATTCCGCCAAGAAAAATAAGCAAATTAAAAGACGCTAAACATTATAAATTTAGCGGTATAGGCGAAGTAAGCGAAGACGATAGCGAGAAAATGATTTATGAAGTTATGATACCATATGGTTCTAACCTAAGCGGGGCAACTTTAAAAAATTCTAATTTCAGAAATACGTATTACGCCTCTGTTTTGGCTATTAGGCAACGCAAAGAAACCATTACCCAAAACGTAGCAAATGTACAGCTTAAGGAAGGCGATATGTTGCTGCTTTATGCTTCTAAGAATAACATTATGCATTTGGTTTCTAATAAACTTATTGTAGCTTTATCAGAATACGATGCCAGACAGGTAAATTTAAAAAAAGCCATACCGGCTATTTTAATTTTAATAGGTGTAATAACCTCTGCAGCTTTAGATTTGACTTCTATATTAATAAGCGCTTTAGTAGGGAGTTTACTAATTGTAACCACTGCTATTTTAAAACCAAAAGAAGCCTACGAAGCAATAGAATGGAAGGTTATTTTTATGGTTGCCGGCGTTCTCTCTATGGGAAAAGCTTTAGAAAAAACGGGAGGTTCTGAGTTGATTTCGCAGTTTTTATTTGATAACTTAGGCAACTTACATCCGCAAATTATGCTAAGCATTATTTTCTTGTTTACTTTTTTGGCCACCAATGTTTTATCCAGCAAAGCCACGGCGGTTTTAATGACGCCAATTGTAATAGAATTTTCTAAAATATTAGAAATAAGCGAGAAACCTTTTTTAATTGCGGTAATGTTTGCGTGCTCTCTCACGTTTATGACGCCGGTAAGTTACCCAACAAACACGATGGTTTATGCCCCGGGAAATTATAAATTTAAAGACTATCTAAAAATAGGAACACCTTTAAACTTGGTAGTTTGGATAGCCGCATCAATTATAATTCCATTGTTTTTTCCTTTTGAACTAAACTAATTATGAAAAAAAGATTCAAACTACACAATCCGTTTAAACCCAGGATAACCAACGAAAAAAACTTACGGGAGCATTTGGCTTTAGAACGCACCAAATTGGCTAACGAGCGCACGTTGCTTTCATACATTAGGGCTTCCTTATATTTGTTGGTTGGCGGCGTAGCTTTGTTGCAAATAGAAGATTTTCCGCGGTTACACTGGGTTGGGTATGCTTCTTTATTTATCTGCGTATTATTTATAATTATTGGTATTTCGCGCTATATTGCTTTAGAAAGAAAATTGAAAGATTTACTTTTGCCTGAAGAACCAGAAGAGCCCGAAGAAGAATAAAATGTTGCAAAATTTTGTGCATTACGGTTTACATTTTGTCGCGGTGGGAGCAATAGCCTATTGGTACGACCCCAAAAAATGGAAAAAATACTGGCTTCTTTTAATTGCAACAATGCTTATAGATATAGACCATTTATGGGCAAGCCCAGTTTTTGATCCGGACAGATGCAGTATAAATTATCATTTTTTACATACCTATTGGGCAGGCGCAATTTATCTTTTGGGCAGTATTGTAATCAGAAATAAAAGTTTACGTTTGGTATGTATAGGCTTGGTATTTCATTTAATTACAGATGCAATAGATTGTTACTGGAGTAGTTTTAATTAATACACTTTACGTGGAATTATTTCGGTTTAACCGAAATTAAAGTCTACTTCAACTATCAAAAAACAAAAGATGAGAAAAGTTATTTATTTTATTTTCTTAATATTATTGGTAAAAGATGCTTTTCCGCAAAGTGTAGAAACCCAAATGCGGGCAGAAATTCCTTTTAAAATGGAACGTTTTATTGGGGTAGATAATTTTAATAACCTTTACGGAATAAATCAGCAGGTTTTTTATAAAATAGGAGCCACCAAAAAACAAGAATTTCAAGCTTTGCAGTTGGGTAATATAACCTCTGCAGATATTATTAATCCGCTTAAAATTACACTCTTTTATAAAAACACCAACACGGTTGTAATCTTAGACAATAATCTAAACGAGATAGACCGTATTAATTTTTCGCAAATACAAAACTTTAGAAACCTTGCATCTGCCACAACCGGAAAAAACCGTAGTTTGTGGATTTATAATATAGATTTGCAGCGTTTAGAACTATTCGATTATTACCGCGAAAGAGTTTTGGCCCATTCGCAGCCTTTACAAGAAAACGTTTTAAACCATAAAAGCAATTTTAATTTTTGTTGGATTTTAAGCAAACAGAATATAAAAGTCTATAATACCTACGGGAGCCTAGTTGGCACTTTACCCAATAACGGGTATAAAAAAATATCAGAAAACAACAATAGATTGGCAGCTGTAAATGAGCAGGGCAAAATAGCATTATTGCTAGAAGAAAAAAAGCAATTTATTCCGCTTTCTATTTCTCAAAATGCCGTTAAAGATTTTTATTTGCAAAACGATTACCTTTATATTTACAGCGGTAAAAAAATCTATCAATATCAATTAACCTTACCAAATTAAACTCTATGCACGTAGCAATTGCCGGAAATATTGGTGCCGGAAAAACAACACTAACCAAGCTCTTGGCCAAACATTATAATTGGGAACCACAATACGAAGACGTTCTTGAAAACCCGTATCTCGAAGATTTTTACAACTCTATGGAACGATGGAGTTTTAACCTGCAAATTTATTTTTTAAACAGCAGGTTTCGGCAAATTTTAGAAATTAGAGAAAGCGGTAAAGATATTATTCAAGATCGTACTATTTACGAAGATGCGCATATTTTTGCTCCCAATTTACACGCTATGGGGCTTATGACCAATCGTGATTATGAAAATTATGCAGCTTTATTTGAATTGATGGAAAGCGTTACCCAAAGTCCAGATTTACTTATCTACCTTAGAAGCAGCGTACCAAATTTGGTGTCCCAAATACAGCAACGCGGCCGTGATTATGAAAATTCTATTTCTATAGATTACCTTAATCGCTTAAACGAACGGTATGAAGCCTGGATACAAAGTTATAATAAGGGGAATCTCTTGATAATTAACGTAGACAATATTAACTTTGTAGAAAAGCAGGAAGATTTAGGCGATATTATCAATAAAATAGACGCCGAACTTCACGGTTTATTTTAAATGACAATTTTATGGAATCAACAAAATTAAAAAGACCCAAGCATAAAGGTTCGCCAAAATTATTTAAGAACCCAATTCTAGAAAAATTAACGCATACGCATATATCTATGCCGTTAATTATTTTCGGACTCATCTCTATTGCCTTAATTTATTACGGTATTATAGAAAAAGGTTTTGAAGCGCCAATAATGGTTTTACTCTTTATAGCAGGATTATTCTTCTTTACATTTGTAGAATATATTATGCACCGTTATTTGTATCATATTCCGGCTACCAGCGAGCGTAAAAAGAAATTGAGTTATACAATGCACGGCGTGCATCACGACTACCCAAAAGACAAATCTAGACTTGCAATGCCACCAGTTTTAAGCCTGGTTGTTGCCACGATTTTATTTATTATTTACCGCGCGGTTTTGGGTGATTATGTTTTTGGCTTTCTGGCAGGATTTTTAATAGGCTATGCCGCTTATTTGGGTGTACACTATTCGGTACATGCTTTTAGAGTGCCCAATAATTTTTTAAAAGTTTTATGGCACCATCACAGTATTCATCATTATCGTGAACCAGATAGAGCGTTTGGCGTCTCTTCCCCTTTATGGGATCAGATCTTTAGAACAATGCCACGTAAAAACCCACGAGCAAAACGGAAGCAAAAAACAAATGTCTATATAGACCCGGAAGCAAATTAATTATAAGCAAAATTTAGGCTTGCGTATTTACCAAGCCTATTTTTTTTGCTTCTTTTATTGCCTGTGTAGAAGAATCTACTAAAAAAACAGGTGTAACCTCAAAAGCATCAACAATACTTTTTACCATTTGCATCTTTTTTTTATGATCTACACTTCGTAAAAATATTGCTTTGATTTGTTGCGGGTATTGTCGCGCAATATCAATATAAATAGTAGCGTCATGCTCGCCACTATCGCCAATGAGTACAAATTTTAAATCTGGATAGGTTTTTAAGATATTTATAATCTCTTTTTGTTTATGCGGTTTTTCCTTTTTAAATAAACGCATGATTACGTTGGGAAAATACCGTAATAAAATTGCCCCTTTCGGGAATTGATGAATAGAAAGAAAAGTATCTAAATATTGATACATATTCCACGGGGTATTACTCAAATAAAAAAACGGATTATCGTGGCCCGATTCATTTTGATGCAATTTTCTATAAAACTCCGGCGCTCCTTTAAGCGGAATGCGTTTATGAACATTGGTAAATAACGAATTTTTTATGAGTTGCCATTTAAAGAAAGAAGTTACTCCGGTTTGCAAAATGGTATCGTCTATATCGCTAATTACTCCAAATTCACTTTTGGTAGAAGGCACAAGCAGCTTACCTGTTTTTTTAGCTCTAAAATCTTTATAGCTGGCAGTTACAGAAAAAGAAAACCAATCTTTTTCCGTAAACATTTCCTCCGGAAGTTTCTTTATTCCTACCGAAAATACAAAGTAGCCTTCTGCGTTGGTTTTGGTAGTTTCTTCTAATAAATTTGGAATGCTAAACCTTATCGTGCAATTCTCTACCTCATAGGTATTAAATTGTTTGAAAGTGGTTTTTATGGTTGTTAAAAAACCTTCTTCTTCCTTTATAACCAAGGGCTTATTATCTAAAACCCTGCCTTTTACATATAAATAATCTTCTCTAGCATAGGTTTTATATAAAATCAGATTAATAGATTCTACCTTTTTAAATAATCGAACAAACTTGCCTGTTTTTTTAAACATTTATATCGCCTTGTGTCTTTTAGCAAGCTAATTAAAGTTTTAAGCTGCGCAAAATAAATCTCTAATTATCAGTTTACGGAAGGTTTACTACTGCCTTTTCCTGTGTTTCTGTTTTGTTTTGTAATTGCTCTTGTGGTGGTATTTTATTTCCCAAATCTTCTTCCTTTTCCGGAATATGGCCCAAAATTGGCGCCATTACCAAACCTACCAAACACGTGAGTTTTATTAAAATATTCATAGACGGTCCGGAAGTATCTTTAAAAGGATCGCCAACCGTATCGCCAGTTACTGCAGCTTTATGTGCTTCGCTACCTTTATACGTCATTTTACCGTCGATTTCTACGCCGGCTTCAAAAGATTTTTTAGCATTATCCCAAGCTCCACCAGCATTGTTTTGAAAAATAGCCCACATAACGCCAGACACACAAACGCCTGCCATATAACCACCAAGCGGTTCTGCGCCAAATATAATTCCTACAATAATTGGCGTAATTATTGTAATTAATCCCGGTAAGATCATTTCTTTTAAAGCGGCTTTGGTAGAAATCTCGACACATCTTGCATATTGCGGTACTGCGGTACCTTCTAAAATACCAGGAATTTCTTTAAACTGTCTTCGCACTTCTTTTACCATTTGCATAGCAGCTTTCCCTACAGATTCCATCGCTAAAGCGGAAAAGATAACCGGAATCATTCCGCCTACAAATAAAGCAGCCAAAACATCTGCTTTAAAAATGTTTATACCATCTATTCCCGTAAAGGTTACATAAGCAGCAAATAAAGCCAAAGCGGTAAGCGCTGCAGAAGCTATTGCAAAACCTTTACCTACAGCTGCAGTAGTATTACCAACCGAATCTAAAATATCTGTACGTTCTCGCACCTCATCGGGCAACTCACTCATTTCTGCCACGCCTCCGGCATTATCTGCAATTGGACCAAAAGCATCTATTGCCAATTGCATAGCTGTAGTGGCCATCATAGCAGAAGCGGCTAAAGCTACTCCGTAAAACCCAGCTAAAGCATAAGAGCCATAAATTGCGGCCGCAAATAATAAAACAGAAGCAAAAGTAGATTTCATACCAACTGCCAAACCTGCAATAATATTGGTTGCTGCTCCTGTAGAGCTATTTTTTACAATATTTAAAACCGGTTTTTTACCTAAACTCGTGTAGTATGCGGTAACCATAGAAATTAAAGCTCCTACAGCCAAGCCAATTAAAGCTGCCCAAAATACGTTTGTAGAAGGTATTTGTTGCACACCCTCTCCAAAAAACACCATATTTATAGTGTTGGGTAACATCCAGTCTATTAAAAACCAAGTTGCTATAATAGTTAGTAAAATTGCTAACCAATTACCTCTATCTAAAGCTGCTTGTACTTGCGGTTCTTTAGCAGAATTGGAGTTTATTTTAACAATAAGCGTTCCTATAATGGAAGCTAAAACCCCAACTCCCGCAATAACTAGCGGTAATAAAACAGGCCCCATATTATTGAAAGCATCTTGAAAACTTGCTACACTCGCCATATCGCGAATAAGGTAATTACCCAAAACCATTGCCGCCAAAACCGTAGCAACATAACTCCCGAATAAATCTGCACCCATTCCGGCTACATCGCCTACATTATCACCTACGTTATCTGCAATTGTTGCCGGATTTCGTGGATCGTCTTCCGGTATACCGGCTTCAACTTTACCAACTAAATCTGCCCCCACATCTGCGGCTTTGGTGTAAATACCGCCGCCTACTCTAGCAAAAAGAGCAATAGATTCTGCTCCTAAAGAAAAACCGGCCAAGGTTTCTAAAACCTTTGTCATTTCTAAATAGAAATTATCCGGCTCTATTATAAACTGTCCTACAAAAAACAAGAATAGTAAACTTAGTCCCAATACTGCCAAACCGGCTACTCCCAATCCCATTACTGTTCCGCCGTTAAACGAGACTTTTAAAGCTTGCGGTAAACTAGTTTTAGCTGCTTCTGCAGTACGAGCGTTTGCTTCTGTTGCTATGCGCATTCCTATATTCCCCGCAAGGGCAGAGAAAAAGGCGCCTATTATGAAAGAGGGAACTATCATCCAACTGGTAGAGTCTACCAAAGTAGAAACATAAAATAATGCGACAGAGGCTATGATAACGAAAACCAGTAGCAAACGGTATTCTGCGTGTAAAAAAGCAAGTGCGCCTTCTTTTATACTTTTGGAAATACCAAGCATTTTTTGATCGCCTCCTGGTTGTTTTTTTACCCAAGCTGCTTTAACCAGCATAAACACTATTCCCAAAAGAGCTAGACCAATGGGAAGATAGATAATATTAGATTCCATACAAATAGATTTAAAGTTTTGTTAAATCTACTGTATAAAAATTTAATATTAAAAAAAAGCAACACTTTTTACAAAATGTTGCTTTTATACTAAATATTTATAATAAAGATTAATCTATACTTACTTCCTCTTTAGGAACGTCACTATTTTTATATCGTTCGGTGCATTGTCTAACAATTTCCTTTGCCTCAGAAGCATCGCCCCAACCGTCAACATCTACTTTTTTCTCTTCCAAATCTTTATATACTCTAAAGAAATGTTCTATTTCTTTTATAAGATGTGAATTAAGTTCTGAAAGGTCTTTTACTTTATTAGAGATAGGGTCGCTTACGGGAACACATATAATTTTTTCGTCCGGACCTTTTTCATCTGCCATATGGAAAACCCCAATTGGCGCTACTTCCATCACACAGCCTGGAAAAGTTGGCTCTGTTACCAAAACTAATACATCTAAAGGATCTTCATCTAAGGCCAAGGTTTCTGGAATAAAACCATAATCTGCCGGATACATCATAGAAGAAAAGATCATCCTATCGTAGCGAATCTTTTTTAATTTAAAGTCATATTCGTACTTGTTTCTGCTACCTTTTGGAATTTCTATTAATACATCAAATTTCATCGCTCAAAATTACTGTGGTTACTATTTTCTTTAAAAAAAATTCAAGATTGCAAATTTACGAAATATTACCCGTTAATACCTCATTTTTAGAAATAAAATCCGAAGGAGCCGGTAACCCCGAAATCTCTGGCATCTGGCGTGTCTTTATAGTTTCCACGGAAGTGAAAATCCAATCTAAAAACATTAAAGATATTACCTACTCCAACACTCCACGACCAATATGGTTTTTGATCTGGTGCAAATAAGACCGGGTTAGAAGTAGAAGCATTTAATTGTCTATTTTCTTTAGATATATCTCCGGCTACAGCGCGCGCTGCTACAATTTCGCGTAAATTTAGGTCGCGCAACCACGGCACGCGCCCAAAAATACGGCCGTTAAAGTTGTGTTCTAAATGCAAACTGGCGTAAGTATCTGTAACAAACTCATAATAATCTACTAACGGGAAAGACCCGAAAATAGAGAATAATGTTTGGTTACCTGGAACTACGTTTAAAAGACCCAAAGGTACTTCGCCAAAGGTTTTACCAATTTCGAAAGTAGAAGTTAATCTACCCAAACCGCCAACATTGTAGGGTTGACGATAGTAGAATTGAAGTTTTTCGTACTCGAAATCGCTGCTAAAAATATCTTTTACCCCTACCGAATAATTTAAAAACAATTGCGCATAATCATCGTCGTTTACAATAATGCGTTCTACACCGTAACCGGTGGTTTTACGACCCGGAGTATAACGTATCATAGTAGAAATTTCTGCTTGCTCTGTAAGTTCGCTTGTTTGGGTGCGTGCTTGGTTGGTATAATAGGCCAAACTAAACTCTTTAGACGCCGGCTCTAAAGTTCGGTAAGAACCTCCTACTCTTACGCGAAGGTTTAAAAAAGGTTCCATTTCTACGGCAAAGGTAGAAAGGTTAATATTTGTAAGACTTTCATTAGCGCCAACGGTTATTAGAGAGGAGGAAGCCAAGCTTCTTCCCAAAACATCGCTGGTATTGGTAAGGCTTGCACCCAATTGCTCTACATCGCGACGGTTACCACCGCTTATAATCAAACGGCTTCGTCTGTCTAGAAGCCATTTTCCCGAAATACCGTACTTAAATTTGTTGTCTTTAAAACCGTAAGCGGTATATCCTTCTAAGCGCCATTGGTCGTTTCTAGAGAAATAGGTTCTTCCACCGGCACGCACGCGAACACCTTCTACATCGTTAAACCCGAAGGTAGAAAAAATGGGACCAAAATCGAAATTACCAATTTCTACATAACCGGATGCTAAAATAGAACCTACGTTGTACAATCTTTTAAAAGCAGGAACGGTACGCAAAGTGTCCAACATTTTATATACTTGGCGTTCGTCTTTGTTTAATTCTTCGGTACGGTTATTTTTCCAAAATTCGTCCCCTCTGTTGTAAACTTGTTCTTGGTATGGATCTGCAGTTCTTTTATAAAAAGCTTCGCCTTTTTCTTCATTAAAAACATAATCGCTATATAATGTTGTTCTTTTTCCGTAAACACCACGCGAATCTGGTTTTTTGTTTAAGGCAAAATCGGTCATAAAATGATCGCGGGTAATCAAGAAAATCGAGTCGTTAAGCACATCGTATTCTTGTTCTATATAAAGCTCTTTTACCCAGTTTATGTTTGCACTTTGGGTAAGTTCCATATTTATTTTTTTTATAGCCCAAGTAGTGTCGTTTACCCAAAAATCTCCTTTAAAAGTAAGTTCGTTTTTACGTCTTGGGTAATAGACGATTTTATAACTGTATTTATTGTCTATATAAGCAGTATCTGCTAAAACGTAGTTGTAGACATTTATACCGGTTTCTGACAGTGGACTTACAAAGCTTTTATCAAAAAACTTTAAGTAATTATCGTAAATATTATACTCTGCATATAAGTCTTTAACAAAAGCAATTAAGGCTTGGTTGTTGCTGAAACCAGAGTTTTTATTACCCAACAATATTTCTTTTTCTTTGTCTAATTTATTATCGCCATAAACGCGGTAAACGGCTTCGTTTAAAAAGATTGGAAGATAAGTTTTCCCGGTAACGGCATTGGTATCTGTTTGCTCAAAAATAAACTCCATACCATTAAAAACCTTGCTGTTAATCAAAGCACTGTCTATGGTATTTAGATCAAATTCTTGTTTTTCGTACTTTTTATATTGGTATTGCTTGAATTTTTCTACGCCGTTATCTCTTTTATTAGCCCATATTTTCCGTAAAATATCTATAGCGGGATTATTTTTTTTAGAGGTTTTCCCTTGGTATATTACCACCTCATCTAAGGCATCTGCTGCTTCTTGCAGCGTTATTACCATATCGTAATTTACTTTTTGTTCTAACTCTATGGTCTTGGTTTCAAACCCCATAAAAGAAACAGTAATGGCATTATAGGTTTTTTCTGATTGATAATAGAAACTACCATCGTCGTTGGTTATGGTACCTTCTGAAGAATTTGCAAATAATACATTAGCAAAAGGCACCGGCTCTCCGCTTTCATCTTGCACAATACCGCCAACTTTTGTTTGACTGTAAGCGGTAAAGACAATAAAAAAAAAGAAAATGCCTGCGAAGTAGTTTTTCATAGATTTGAAATAAAAAAGCTTCACCCGATTGAATGAAGCCTCAAATATAATGGTATACTTTATTTATAAAGCACCTTTTTAACAGCTTTAACAACATCTTCACTATTAGGCAACCATTCTTTTAATAACACTGGAGAATACGGTGCAGGCGCATCGGCGGTATTTAGTTTTATGATTGGCGCATCTAAATAGTCAAAAACTTGTTCTTGTACTTGGTAGGTAATTTCTGTAGCTACATTGCCAAAAGGCCAGGCTTCTTCTAAAATTACCAACCTATTGGTCTTTTTTACCGACTCCATAATGGTTTCGTGATCCATTGGTCGCACGGTACGTAAATCTATAATTTCGCAAGAAATATTTTCTTCTTCAGCTAATTTATCTGCGGCTTTATAAGCTTCTTTTATAATTTTACCAAAAGATACGATGGTAACATCGTCGCCTTCGCGTTTTATATCTGCTTTGCCTAAAGGAATAATATAATCTTCTTCTGGCACTTCGCCTTTATCGCCATACATTTGTTCACTTTCCATAAAGATAACCGGATCGTCATCTCTAATAGCAGATTTCAACAAACCTTTTGCATCGTAAGGATTAGAAGGAACCACTACTTTTAAACCGGGACAATTGGCATACCAATTCTCGAAAGCCTGCGAGTGCGTAGCACCTAATTGTCCTGCAGAAGCCGTAGGACCTCTAAACACAATAGGACAATTAAATTGACCTCCGGACATTTGTCTTATTTTCGCGGCATTATTTACAATTTGATCTATAGCTACCAAAGAGAAGTTAAACGTCATAAACTCAATAATTGGTCGGTTACCGGTCATGGTAGAACCCACTCCTATACCGCTAAAACCGGCTTCAGAAATTGGGGTATCTATAACCCGGTCCGGGCCAAACTCGTCCAACATTCCTTTAGAAGCTTTATAAGCTCCGTTGTATTCGGCAACTTCCTCACCCATCAAATAGATAGATTCGTCATTACGCATCTCTTCGCTCATGGCTTCGGCTACAGCCTCTCTAAATTGAATACTTCTCATGATATTATCCAGGTATTTTTATCTAATAACGGCTACAAAAGTAGGAATAAACCTATCCAAAAACCACATGTTTTTTAATAAAAATTTATTATGCAAGCATAGTAATTTTTATATAATTTCTGTATATTCGCAATCACTTATTTTTAAGTAAATTTATCATAATAAAAAGACATAAAAAATGAAAATATTAGTGTGTATAAGTCACGTACCAGACACTACTTCCAAAATCAATTTTACAGATGGAGACACTAAATTTGATACCAATGGAGTACAATATGTTATAAACCCAAACGACGAGTTTGGTTTAACCCGCGCTATGTGGTTTAAAGAGAAGCAAGGCGCTTCTGTAGATGTGGTAAATGTAGGCGAAGCAGAAACAGAGCCAACTTTACGCAAAGCATTGGCAATTGGCGCAGATAACGCTATACGCGTAAACACCGCAGCAAAAGACGGTTTTCAAGTAGCCAAAGAATTGGCCAAAGTGGCGCAAGACGGTAACTACGATTTAATTATTGCCGGAAGAGAATCTATAGATTATAATGGCGGGATGGTTCCCGGAATGTTAGCCAAATTAATAGATGCCAATTTTGTAAACACTTGCGTTGGCTTAGAAGTAGAAGGTGAGAAGGCCACTGCAATTCGCGAGATAGATGGCGGAAAAGAAACATTGAGTTCTGATTTTCCATTAGTAATTGGCGGCCAAAAAGGTTTGGTAGAAGAAAGCGACCTTAAAATACCCAATATGCGTGGTATTATGATGGCGCGTAAAAAACCGCTGAAAGTGGTAGATCCGGTTGGTGCAGATGCAAAAACCAGCGCTACCAAATTTGAAAAACCAGCCCCAAAAGGCGAGGTAAAATTAGTTTCTGAAGACAACTTAGACGAGTTAATCGATTTGTTGCATAACGAAGCAAAAGCAATTTAAACCTCCTTTTTTAATTTAATCTCAAAAAAGAAAGAAAACATGTCAGTTTTAGTATATACCGAATCAGAAAACGGAAAGTTTAAGAAAGCAGCTTTTGAAGCCGCTTCTTACGCCAAAGGAATAGCAGATAAAATGGATACCAACGTTACCGCCGTGAGCGTAAATGCCGAAGACACTTCGGATTTAGGGAAATATGGCGTTAGCAAAGTATTAAAAGTTAATAACGATAAGCTGCAAAAATTTAATGCAGATGCTTACGCGGATGTAATTGCACAGGCGGCAAAAAACGAAGATGCCAAAGTGGTTGTAATCGGGCAAACCGCAAACGATAGGTATTTGGCACCCATTTTGGCTGTAAACCTGGAAGCAGGTTATGCACCAAATGCAGTAGCCTTACCAGAAAGCACTTCGCCATTTCAGGTAAAAAGAAATGCTTTTACCAATAAAGCTTTTAACATTACCGAAATTTCTACCGATGTAAAAATAGTAGGATTAGCAAAAAATGCCTACGGCTTAAAAGAAAACGCAACAGATGCGCAAGAAGAAAGCTTTGAACCAAACTTAAGCGAAGAAGATTTTTCTATCAACATCGAGTCTGTAGACAAAGCAACCGATAAAATTACCATTGCAGATGCAGAGATTGTAGTTTCCGGAGGTCGCGGCCTTAAAGGTCCAGAAAATTGGGAAATGATAGAAAACCTGGCAGAAGTTCTTGGTGCCGCAACCGCTTGCTCTAAACCAGTGAGCGATATGGGTTGGAGACCACACAGCGAACACGTGGGACAAACGGGAAAACCGGTAGCTGCAAACTTATATATTGCCGTGGGAATTTCTGGAGCTATCCAGCATTTGGCAGGTATAAACGCTTCTAAAACCAAAGTTGTTATAAATAACGACCCGGAAGCACCGTTCTTTAAAGCAGCAGATTACGGCGTAGTTGGCGATGCTTTTGAAGTAGTGCCAAAGCTTACCGAAAAATTAAAAGAATTTAAGGCTAATAACGCATAATTTTTATAAATTGTGCCCCTGTAAAAAAGGGCAGTCTAGATAAGCTCTTTATTTAGACTGCCTTTTTTATTGTAGAATATTTTGATTACTTTGTAGTATGAGTTTAGTGCGATTGACTATAAAAGGTATTTCTTACAGCCAGACCCAAAATGGGGCCTATGCCCTTTTATTGAGCGAGGTAGATGGAGAAAAACAATTACCTATTGTTATTGGTGCTTTTGAAGCCCAATCTATTGCAATTGCTTTAGAAAAAGATATTAAACCCCCACGACCGCTTACCCATGATTTATTTAAAAGCATGGCCGGACGTTTTGCCATAAATGTAAAACAAGTCATCATACATAAATTAGTAGACGGGGTGTTCTATTCCAGTTTGATTTGCGAACGAGACAAGATAGAAGAGATTATAGACGCTCGCACCAGCGATGCTATTGCTTTGGCTTTGCGTTTTGATGCGCCAATATTTACCTATCAAAACATTTTAGACAAAGCCGGGGTTTATTTAAAAACCTCTCCTTCAGAAAAAGAAGAAGAAGCCGCAAAACAAACCGAAGTAATCATAGAAGACGCTTTAAAAGAAGAAGGCCCATCTAAAAAAGAAGAAGAAGATGACGGATTAAAGAGAAAATCTTTGTCAGAATTAAATAAACTTTTAGAAGAAGCCGTAAAAAAAGAAAACTATGAAAGAGCGGCAAAAATAAGAGACGAAATTTCTAAACGCAAATAATTGCTAATGCGATATTTGCAAACTATTTACTAAAATTCATCCTGTGAGAATACGTTATCTTCTAAGCTTATTAATAATAGCTTTTTACACCTTAAACGCTTCTGCCCAAAGTCTGGAAAAAGACTGGCAAACAGAAACCAAAAAAGATACCTTAACCACTCTTTTTTCGTCACCAAAAACCCTTTCTTTTCAAGAAGGCGCGTTTGAATATAAATTAAATTCCGGCAAAGTTCATAGCTCTGGAGAATATGTCTTAAAAGATAAACAGTTGGTGTTTTTTTACCAACAACCCAAAGACAGTATTGCACGTTTTGAAATTTCTGCTTTAACAGATTCTACGCTTACTTTACAAAATGCACAGCAAACCATTAAGTATAATGAGCAAAATACTAGTAACGCTTCCGCGGAAGGTATTGCAGGTGGCAAAAAGTTTGTAAAAAGCCAGGGGTTTACTTTTACCAGTTTTTGGCGTGGCGCAATTGGTATGATAAGTCTGTTGCTTATAGCTTTCTTGTTAAGCAGCAATCGTAAAGCTATAAACTGGCGCACAGTTGGTTTAGGTTTAGCCGGACAATTGCTTTTGGCATACGGAATTTTACAAGTAGAATGGGTACAAATTGGCTTTGAATTTGTAGGTCAGATTTTTGTAAAAATATTAGATTTTACCGCCGCAGGAAGTGAGTTTCTTTTAGGCGATTTGATGAATGTAGACAGCTACGGTTTTATTTTCTTGTTTCAAGTACTACCAACCGTTATTTTCTTTTCTGCTTTAACTTCTATTTTATTTTATCTTGGTGTTATTCAAATAGTCGTAAAAGGCCTGGCGCTTCTTTTATCGCGTGTTTTAGGTGTTTCTGGAGCAGAAGGTTTAAGTGTTGCCGGTAATATTTTCTTAGGTCAAACCGAAGCACCGTTAATGATTAAAGCCTATTTAGAAAAAATGACCAAATCTGAAATTCTTTTGGTTATGGTTGGCGGAATGGCAACTGTGGCCGGCGGGGTTTTGGCAGCATATATTGGCTTTTTGGGTGGCGACGATCCGGTAGCGCGATTAGAATTTGCCAAGCACTTGTTGGCAGCTTCTGTAATGGCAGCACCCGGCGCGATTATTATTTCTAAATTATTGTATCCGCAGCAAGAAGAAGTAGATAGAAGCGTAGAAGTTTCGCAAGAAAAAATTGGCGATAATATTTTAGATGCCATTGCAAACGGTACGACAGAAGGTTTAAAATTAGCAGCAAATGTTGGCGCAATGCTTTTGGTATTTGTAGCTTTAATTGCGATGCTAAATTACGGTTTTGGTAAAATAGGTGCGTGGACAAACCTTAACAGCGTTTTAGCTGAGAACACGCCTTACCAAAGTTTTTCTATAGAATCTACTTTGGGAATAATTTTCTCGCCTTTAATGTGGCTTATTGGTATTGCCAAAGAAGACATTATGCTTATGGGGCAATTGTTGGGAATAAAATTAGCGGCAAGTGAGTTTGTAGGCTACATTCAATTAGCCGAATTAAAAGACGCCACAGCAGGCTTAAGCCTTACCTATGAAAAATCTATTATTATGGCAACCTATATGTTGTGTGGTTTTGCCAACTTTGCCTCTATTGGTATTCAAATTGGTGGAATTGGCTCTTTGGCGCCCGGACAGCGTAAAACCTTATCCAGGTTTGGAATAAAATCTGTTATTGGTGGTACTTTAGCTTCCTTACTTTCGGCTACTATTGCGGGAATGATTATTGGGTAGTTGCTGTTTTATTTTCCTGTCAACAAGGTCTAAGCTTTTCAATTAAAACAAGATTGATGTTTTTACAAGATTGCCTTTTGCGTTAGGGATTGAGTGTTTGTTGAAGCTCTCCCGATGCGATAGCAATCGGGAAGCGACTCACGAAAGCCCGACCCCAACTTTTAATTGGGGTAACGCCCAAAAAATTAACTTAGCGTAGAAAATTAGCGGGTATCTTAAACTCGATTAACACTTTTTCACGCACTTTTACCAAGCCCAAAGCTTTGGTTGGTGGTTCTATATTATAGTTTTCTATAGAAATTATTTGACTGCCCGTATAAAATTCTTTTTTCTCTTCTGTGTGCTTGGTTAACGCTACGCGATAGGTTTGCTCAATTTCTTTTATTTTAATAGTTAACGCTGTTTGTCGTAAATGGGCGTTGTTTTTTTGGGTATCTATAAATAACTCTATTTCGGGAAATTTTTTCGCTTGAAAGAGCTTTTGTAAGTCGCGCTCCATTAATTTTTTGGGACAATCAAAATCTGTCACCGGAATTACTATCTTATTATAGGTTTTAAATTTGCTTAAATGCAAATCATTTAAACCGGTACATTCGCAACTAAATTGGTTTACATTGGTTTTTACGTTAACCACAACTTCTGCTTGTGCTTGCGCTTTTTGCAGTGCAAAACCCAATAAAAGAAACAGTATTAAAAGTTTTGGTCTCATAAGATGAAGTATATTAAAAATAAAAGCAGTACAAGTTTTATGCCTGTACTGCTTTTAGAATTTAAAACTAATTCAATTAAAAAGAGATTGCAGCTTCAAGCATTACGCCATTAAACTTACCTTCGTTTTTTACACTTAGCTCTGGGAAATCGTCATATTCTTGGTTTACATATTCTGCTTTTACCATAATATTTTTGGTCATAAACCAACCTGCACCTAATTGGTAACGGCTTATGGTTACATCGTTACCGCTAATATCTTCTGCATCTACTACGTTATAACGGCCACCTACGTAAAAGTTCTCGTTGTTTCCAAAACGGTAAATCAAATCTCCGGCATATTGAGAAACACTTCTGTCTGCAACGCCGTCTGTAGCTTTACCACTACTATGTTCGTAAGTTCCAAAAAATTCTAATCCTTTATACTTTACAAACGGGTTAATCATAAAAGCCGTCATTTCATCCTGAAAATTTGGATTATACCTTGCAGATCTAAAGTTTCCTGTGTCTGATGCTCCTTCTTCTTCTAGCACTAAATAATATCTAGAGCCTGCGCGGTCTGCATTATAAAGATAAATACTGGCAGATTTTCCAGTGGTGTAAACAGAACCGGTTAAACGCAAACGCAAATCTTCGTTTATTTTTTTATCGTAACCTAATTTACCTAAGAAAGATGCGCCAGTTTCACCCGGGTTGCTAACAGATTGGTTTAGCTTACCATTGGTAGCACCAACCATTGCCAAAAAGCCGTTTTTTCTAAAGTAAACCTCTCCCCCAACTTCTGTTGTAAAAGCATCCATAATATAGTTTCCTACAAACGGATTGTAAATGGCTTGGGCATTATCTGTTCTTCTAAAGTGTGCATCACCATAGTTGTTTTCCATATGCCCTATTTTTACGGTCATATATTGCATTACATTATCTAAAAAGCCTTCTTCTATAAAGTCTAATTTATCAATCTGCAAATACCCACCTTTTACATAAGGTTCGTGGTGGTGTCTAGAAGATAAATAGGTTCTTAAGTGTAAACGAACCCCATCGTATAATGCTACGTCTACGTCTAAGTTGGCTGTTGCCAAGTTAAAGTTTTCACCAATTTCTACCAATGGCACGTTTCCGGAGTTTTCGTGGTCTAGAAGTTGATATTGTAGGGCAAAAGCTCCGCCCATTCTTACGTGCACACCATCAAAAGTGCTTGTGGTGTCTTTTGGCGACTCAAATGTATTAAGACCGCGTTGGTCTGGATACCTATAATTATCCAAATGCCTTTTATCTGTCTCATTTTCCTGTGCTTGCAAGGTATAGCTTCCTAAAGCCATAACCGCAATACTTAATAAATAAACAATATTTCTCATAACTTGATGTATTTAATTTTTAAGATTTATTTCATAATGTATAACCACTTCATTTCCTGTAGTAATAGTACCAAACATAGCTTTTGGCGGATCTATATTAAAGCTGGTGAGCTCAAAACCTACTTTACCTACTAAATGAATTTTATTATTTGTATAGTTTATTTTTACCGGAGCAGAAATACTTCTACTGTTACCGGCAATACTCATTTCTCCAATAAAAACTGCTTGATTACCATCTATTTTCACTTGATTCCCTTTAAAGGAAATTACCGGATAATCTTCTTCTTCTAAGGCATCGTACATTTTTTTGTCCATTCCGGACTTACCACTTTTTAAACTTTTAGCTTTTAGCTTAAAATGAAAATTATTAATACTTTTTATGTTACTGTTCTCTATAGTGGCCTCCACTTTTCCTGTAAAAGTTTCTGCAACACACTCCCAATCATGTAAAGTGGAAGTACCGGTTACACTCAATTTAGAATTGGCGGCATCTGCTATAAAAGTCTGGGCGTTTATTTGACTTATTCCTACAAGAAATAAGACTGTTATCAATAAATTTCTCATAAATACTCGTTTTTATATTACACAGCAAAAATACAAGTACAGGTTAGAAACACTTATGACATTTATCAGTCTGCGTTTTAGTTTTCACTGAACAATGATATTTATCAGTTCTAGGTTTTATAGTAGTTTACACTGATTTTTGTTTTTAATATTTCTTAGTATCTTGCGTTAGAAAATGCGTCTTTTAATACACCCTATACCAAATTGATATTGAAGCTTTTTTTAACTTTTTAACCGTGACAAAAATCACTAAAAACAAGGAGAAAAAGCGCGCCAGAAAATTAGTAGGATTGCCAAAGCACCCAAATAAAAAACCATGAAACAATACCAGGATTTATTACAACATATATTAGAAAACGGCAACCAAAAAGATGACCGCACCGGCACGGGAACAAAGAGTGTTTTTGGGTATCAAATGCGTTTTGATTTGGGTGAAGGTTTCCCGATGGTAACCACCAAAAAACTGCATTTAAAATCTATTATCTATGAATTGTTGTGGTTTTTAAAAGGCGATACCAATATAAAATATTTGCAAGAAAACGGCGTGCGCATCTGGAACGAATGGGCAAACGAAGCTGGCGATTTAGGACCAATTTACGGCAAACAATGGCGCAATTGGAACGGAGACGAAATAGACCAAATTACCGATATTATAAAAACCTTAAAAAATAATCCCAATAGTCGTAGAATGTTGGTCTCTGCCTGGAATCCTAGTGTGCTACCAGACACTTCTGTTTCTTTTGAAGAAAACGTAGCCAACGGAAAAGCAGCTTTACCGCCTTGTCACGCGTTCTTTCAATTTTACGTTGCCAATGGTAAATTATCCTGCCAGTTGTATCAACGTAGCGCAGATGTGTTTTTGGGCGTGCCATTTAACATAGCTTCCTATGCTTTACTTACGATGATGATGGCACAAGTTTGCGGCTATGAAGCGGGAGATTTTATACACACCTTTGGCGATGTGCATATTTACAACAATCATTTAGAACAAGTAAAATTGCAACTAAGTAGAAGTCCACGAGAATTGCCGCAGATGAAACTCAATCCGGAAGTAAAAGACATCTTTGGCTTTACTTTTGATGATTTTACCTTAGAAAACTATAATCCGCATCCTGCCATAAAAGGCAAGGTTGCAATTTAAAACCCCACGATTATGAAGAAGTTACTGTTTACTGTTTTATTTTTAAGTTTTACTGCAATTGGTTTTTCGCAAACCATAAAAGGCAATACGGTTACCAGCAAAGAACAAGCACCGATTTGGCCGGGTTGCGAAGACAGTAACAACGCGGCAAACTGTTTCAACAAAATGTTGGCAAAACATATTCAAGAAAACTATAAATTTCCAAAAGAATACACTAAAGAAGATAAAGGCATGCGCGTTATAGTAAGCTTTATCATTAATAAAGAAGGCAAGCCGGAAGTTACCGAAGTAACCGGCGGGAAAAAATATCTACAAGAAGAAGCCAAACGCAACATCATGCTTATTCCTGAAATGCAACCGGGTTCTTTAAACGGAAAACCCAAAGAGATAAAATATAAAGTTCCTTTCTCGTTTTAAAGAATTGATTTTCATACAACAGCTTTCTTTACGGAAAAGGATTGTTAAACCTAATATTTTC
The DNA here is from genome assembly GCF_006546625.1 of Haloflavibacter putidus. Lineage (GTDB taxonomy): Bacteria > Bacteroidota > Bacteroidia > Flavobacteriales > Flavobacteriaceae > Mesonia > Mesonia putida. Next base: position 252,758 of record NZ_VIAR01000003.1, on the reverse strand, counting down.
AAGAAGCAAGGAAGTTACTATCCTAAAATTCTTATTGCTTTTCATCTGCTTGTCAAAAAGCAGGTTAAATCCTGAAATATATACAATTCCATAAATTTTAGTTTTTTAATGCCTTTTCTTTGCATTAACAATCTTACAACATTTTGGTAATAATAAAATCGTAACTTTGAGAGGACGCACCATTTAAAGCGCTATGTTTATGATTACCACTACACCAACTTTAGAATTATTTACAAAAACCAGAAAAAAAACCGAGCAAATTTGCATGCCATTGGCTATTGAAGATTACGTAATACAACCGGTAGAATTTGTTTCGCCACCAAAATGGCATCTAGGACATACCACTTGGTTTTTTGAAGAATTTATTTTAAAAAACAATAAACCGGGATACAAACTTTACGACCCCGATTATGCCTACGTTTTTAATAGCTATTACGAAAGTGTAGGAGAAAAAGTTGTACGTACCAATCGTGGTAATTTGTCGCGACCTACCGTAGAAAATATTTACAAATACCGACATTACGTAACCAAAGAATTAAAAGATTTTTTAGAAAACAATTCTATTTCTGAAGAACTGGAAGGCGTGCTAAAAATTGGTATTCACCACGAGAAACAACACCAAGAATTATTACTTACAGATATTAAGTATATTTTAGGTAACAACCCTCTACTACCCGTTTACGAGAAAAACTTTACGGAAGCAAAAGAAGAAAAACACATTCAAAAATGGCATAGTATAGAAGAAGGTGTTTACGAAATTGGTTTTAAAAAAGATGAAAGCGCTTTTTGTTACGATAATGAAATGGGGCGACACAAAGTGTATGTTCAAGATTTTTTTATATCGAATAAACTCGTAACCAATCAAGAATATTTGGAGTTTATGGAAGCCGGAGGTTACGACCAAGTATTGCTATGGCATTCTGAAGCTTGGGAATGGCTAAAACAAACCCAAATAAATGCACCGGCATATTGGCACAAAATAGAAAATAAATGGCATCGTTACGCTTTGAGCGGAATAGAAGAGATAAACCCAAAAGCACCGGTTACCCATCTCTCTTATTATGAAGCTTTTGCTTTTGCCCAATGGAAAAACCTGCGTTTGCCAACCGAATTTGAATGGGAAATAGCCCAAGAAAAATTTGATTGGGGACAATTGTGGGAATGGACAGAAAGTACTTACCTGCCCTACCCCAATTATTGTAAAGCAGATGGCGCTTTGGGCGAATACAACGGTAAATTTATGGTAAACCAAAAAGTATTACGCGGTGGCTCTGTTGCTACGGCAGAAAAACATACCAGACCAACTTATCGCAACTTTTTTCATCCGGATTTACGTTGGCAGTTTAACGGTCTGCGCCTTGCCAAATAACCAATCAAAATTTATGAAAAGAAAACAACCTACCACCTTGCGCACGCAGTTTGAAACAGACGTTGAAAAAGGCCTTAGCGCATCGCCAAAATATTTATCTTCCAAATACATTTACGATAAAAAAGGCGATAAACTTTTTCAGCAGATAATGAATCTGCCGGAATATTATCTTACCAATTGTGAGTTTAATATTTTAGAGAAACATCAAGATCTTATTACGCAATATTTTAAAGCAGACACTGGTTTTGATTTTATAGAATTGGGCGCAGGAGACGGCAAGAAAACCAAAATTTTGCTACGTAATTTGGTACAACAAAAACTTAATTTTAAGTATCTGCCTATAGACATTAGTCAGCATATCTTAGATGATTTAGAATATTCTCTAAAAACCGAAATCCCAGATTTAGAAATAGAAACCTTACAAGGCACGTATTTCAAGGTTTTAGAAAATTTAAAAAGTTACGTTACCCGCAAAAAAGTAATTATTGTTTTGGGTTCTAATATTGGTAATTTAGAACACCAGCGCGCAGTAGAATTTTTAAAAAACATTCAGTTGGCTATGAACCCGCGAGACATGTTGTTTATGGGTTTTGATCAGAAAAAAGATCCGCAAACTATTTTAGACGCTTATAACGATCCGCAAGGTATTACTGCAGCCTTTAATAAAAATTTATTAGCTCGTATTAATACAGAATTGGGTGGCAATTTTGATTTAGATAATTTTAAGCATTGGGAGACTTACAATCCGCAAACCGGCACGGCCAAAAGTTTTTTGGTAAGTACCAAAGAACAACGTGTTTTTATTGAAGCTTTTTCTAAAGAATTTAATTTTAAACCCTGGGAGACAATACATTGCGAAATTTCGCAAAAATACGATAACGAGGTTGTAGAATGGTTGGCAGGAGAAGCCGGTTTAAAAATAAAAGAATTTTTTACCGATGATAATAAGTACTACCGCAATTATATTTTTGTGAAGAAGTAGTTGGTGGATTGGTTAATTAGGAATTAGTGTATTTGTTATTTAGTAAATTTTCTACTGAAGCTTATGCCTTGCTAACTATAAAATTTGAAAAAAAACAAAGTTATCTACCAAAGTAAAAATAGACTTTTTAGTCCGTTTGGCCTTCTTTTAATTACGCTAATTGGCGCTTATTTTGTTTATATATCAGAGTCGTTGAGCATTAAAATATTTATGGCTGCAATTTTTGTTACATCAATTATTGCAGCCATTGTAAAAAATTATTTTGCGACTTCTATTTTAGTTAAAGAAGAAGAAATCATTTTGACAAAGCACAGCTTTTGGCAAAGAGAAAAAACAGAAAAACTTTCGTTCGATGCCATTAAAAATTTAAAATGGAATCACGGCAAGCATCGACAGACTCGTGCAATTTATTTAAAAACTGACGAAAAAAAATCTATAAAAATTTTAATTTCTGAAAACCCGTTTGAGTTTGGGCACGTTCTCAAATTCTTTTACAACAAAGGAATTCCCATCGATTTGGTTCATTCTGATCACGAATTAGAATTGTATATAAAAGACAAAATAAAAACTTTCCCAATGACAAATGAACCAGAAATAGAACAGAAAAAGTAAAGTTGAGCCAAATTTAAACTTATTGCAGTATAGTTTTTAAGTTATGATTTCCAGTAATTTATTTAAGTCCTCTACCGTATTATAATGATGAAAACTCACCCTAATGCCTTCGCCGCGTTGCGAACAGATAATATTTTTTGCCATTAACTTTTTAAACAAGGCGTCGTCTCCTTTTAGATTAAAAATAGTAGAATGTTGCTTACGGTTTACTACACTTTTTTCCAACAAATTCAAATTAGATAAAGCAGTTTTTACTTTACCCGAAAGTTCTTCTAAATATAGCTGAATATTCTCTTGCCCGGTTTGCTTAATCAAATTAATTGCCGGTAATAGACTGCCAATATTGGTAGCGTCTAAATGGCCTGCTTCAAATTTACCAATAAAACAATCTGGTTGTTCTTTGTACTTTCCTAAATTAGAACCATAACCGAGCATTTTTGGTTTAAAAAAGTTTTCTACTTCCGGTTTAAACATAAAAAAACCTGCTCCCAAACCGGCATTTAACCATTTATACGCACTTACCCCCAAAACGTCTATTCCGGAGTTTTCAAAAGCAAATATTTCGGTGCCGCAATATTGTGTTCCGTCGGCTACCAAAATAGTATCGGGAAAATCCTTTTTTAATTCTTTTATAAATTCTTGCGATAGCTTTATTCCGTTAAGGTATTGCACAATACTAAAGACAAAAACTTTGGGTTGTTTTATTTTAAAAGCTTTGTAAATAGCCTCTTCTAAATTTTCTTGAATATGCACGTAATCAATTGTAAAATTTCGCGCTTCTACCGGCATATTTACAGAAGGATAATCTTCTTTTAAAAGCAAAAAGTTTGTGTTTTGCGGTGTTGCTTCTAAAAGCGTATTAAACCCAATTGAGAAATTGGGCACCAAAGTAACATATTGCGCCTTGCCGTTTAAAAATTCGGCTACAGCCTCACGTACTTCTGCATAAATTGTTTCGTGCTTTTGCATAAATTCGCTTCCCAAAGTCAATAAGTCTAAATTTTTATCTGCTTTAAAGTCAAAAACAGTTTCAGATAGTAAGCCAACGCCTGCAGTATTAAGGTAAGTTTGGGTTTTATGCGCCGGAAATTGCTTTCTTAAATTCTTCATAAGCATTCTCTCTTTTTTTACTAAAAATGTTAAATTTGGAGTAAAGACTAAGATACATTTAATTTATGGCAAGTACCGATAAAAAGAGCACCAAAATTGATCCGCAGCAGCGTGAATTAATAGAAAATGCGCAACGCAGAATTAGACAAAAAAGAGCTTTAACAACGCACATTGTAGCATTTGTTGCCGGCTCTATTTTATTTATTATTTTAAACGTGGTTTTAAATATTGGTGCAGAAATCGAAATTTCAGGCATAGATTGGTTTGTTTGGGCAATTTTACTGTGGTTTTTCTTTATTTTAATTCATACTATAAATGTTTTTGTTGTAAATAAATTAATGGGAAAAGAATGGGAAGAACACCAATTGGAAAAATTGGTAGAAAAACAACAGATTAGGATTGAAAAACTACAAAAAAAAGTAGATAGAGAGCATCCCTTACCCCAGAAAACAAAGCCTTTTAATGAAGATGATAAATTTAGGCACCCACCACTAAATTCGTAAAATGATAACAATAATAGCCGCCATAGGAGAAAACAATGAATTGGGCAAAAACAACGATCTCATTTGGCACCTCCCAGACGATTTTAAACGCTTTAAACGTATAACCACCGGACATCCTATTATTATGGGAAGAAAAACTTTTGAGTCTTTCCCCAAACCTTTGCCAAACCGCAAACATATTGTAATTACCCGGCAAGAAGATTATAATAAACCCGGATGTAGCGTTGTGCATAGCTTAGACCAAGCTTTAGAAATGGTAGAAGGCAACCAAAAAGCTTTTATTATTGGCGGCGGCGAAATTTACAAACTTGGTTTGCCGGTTGCAGACAAAATGGAATTAACCCGCGTACACGGCAAGTTTAACGCCGATACTTATTTTCCTGAAATTGATTTTTCTTTATGGAAATTAAAAAAAGAACAATACCACGAGAAAGACGCAAAGCATAATTATGCCTTTACCTATTTAACCTATTTAAAAAAATAAAATTATCGATACGCGTAACCTATTATATAGCATTGGAAAAAAGAATGGCTTTGAACTAAAAGACTTTTCGCCTCTTGGCGGCGGAGATATAAACGAAGTTTTTACGGTTAAAACCGATATGGGAAAATTTGTGGTAAAAATAAATCAAGAGCAAGACTTTCCTAAAATGTTTAAAAAGGAAGCAATGGGTTTAAATTTACTGGCAGAAGCTAACGTTTTGCGCGTACCCAAAGCAATAGATAACGGCGTAGAAGAAAATATGGGCTATCTTCTGTTAGAGCATATTTCTTCTAGCGGGAAACCAGAAGATTTCTGGAAAAATTTTGGTGTAAAATTAGCACAATTGCATAAAAATAGTCAGCCTACTTTTGGTTTAAATTACGATAATTATATTGGGAGTTTACCACAATATAACCAGACAACTACAGAAGATCCCGCAACTTTTTTTATCGAAAAAAGACTAGAGCCTCAATTAAAACTTGCCAGAGAAAACGATTATAAATTTTCTGGTACAGATTCCTTTTTTAAAAACATTCAAGATGTAATTCCTAAAGAAAAACCGGCGCTTATTCACGGCGATCTTTGGAATGGTAATTTTATGACCGATGAAACCGGACAAGCTTGTTTGATAGATCCTGCCGTTTGTTTTGCTCCGCGCGAGATGGATATTGCCATGATGCATCTTTTTAGCGGCTTTGCAGAAGAATTATTTACAGCTTATAATCAAGAATTCAAATTGGAAGATGACTGGAAAGACCGACTAAAAATTTGGCAACTTTACTACTTACTGGTGCATTTAAATCTTTTTGGAGAAAGCTATTACAGCTCGGTAGACCAGATTATTAGTCATTATAATTAAAGAAGGGCAGCACTACAATCGCAATTGGTTTGCTATTAAAATAATATAAATTTCTTTATAGAAAAAGTTCGCTTCCGCGGAAGCGATAAACCCTACTACCTGTTTTATGCTAATGTTTCTTCACTTTTAGCAAGGCTTAACAAAAACTGCTTATTTTTAATAATTTATTGACACATTTTGGGTGTTTCTCTACTTATCTTTAAAAAAAGAAAAATATTATGAGTACCGAGAACAAATACAACAAAGAAGCACAAGAAAAAGTTAGAGAATTGGCCAAAGATATTAAAGTTGCTATGATGGCAACCAATTTGGGAAAAACGCCATTAAGTGCAATACCTATGACCACTCAAAAAATAGACGTAGAAGGTAACATTTGGTTTTTAAGCTCTAAAAAAAGTGATCATAACCAAGATATAGAAAAAGATAATCGCGTTCAATTATTATATAGCGATCCATCTTCTATGGCTTTCTTAAGTGCGTATGGAAAAGCAGAAATTCACACCGATAAGTCTGTTTTAAAAGACCTTTATAGTAGTATGGCAGATAATTGGTTTGACGGCGTAGACGATCCCGATTTAACGGCAATTAAAGTAATTCCGGAAAACGCTTATTATTGGGATACGAAAGGCAACAAACTAATTAACATATTTAAGATGGGAGTTGCAGCCGCTACCAACGAAAAAACAGATTTAGGCAAAAAAGGAAATTTAGACGTATAAAATTTCTTTAATTTATACTTATATAAGACCCAATTGCTTTAAAAATGCATTTGGGTCTTTTTTATTACATTTGTTTTAAAACAAAATTGAAATTTATGGACGCATACGTATTTCCCGGGCAAGGCGCCCAATATACCGGAATGGGATTAGAGCTTTATGAAAAATATCCTAAAGCGCAAGAGTTATTCAATAAAGCCAACAAAATTTTAGGTTTTAACATTACAGATATAATGTTTGAAGGCTCTGCCGAAGATTTAAAACAAACAAAAGTAACCCAACCGGCAATATTTTTACATTCGGTTATAATGCACCAGGTTTTGGGCGATACCGCTAAACCAGATATGGTTGCCGGACACTCTTTAGGGGAGTTTTCTGCGTTGGTGGCCAACCAATGTTTAACTTTTGAAGATGCGTTAAAATTGGTAGCAAAGCGAGCAGAAGCTATGCAAAAAGCTTGTGAAAAACAAGCCTCTACAATGGCGGCGGTTTTAGGTTTGGAAGATGAGTTGGTAGAAGCAGTTTGTGCAGAAACAGAAGGTGTTGTGGTTGCTGCAAATTATAACTGTCCGGGACAAATTGTTATTTCGGGTGAAGTTCCTGCCGTAGAAAAAGCCTGCGAAGAATTAAAAAACAGGGGAGCCAAACGCGCACTTATATTACCGGTTGGTGGTGCATTTCATTCGCCATTAATGGAGCCAGCACGCGAAGAACTAGCCAAGGCTATTGAAGAAACAGAATTTGCAACTCCCATTTGCCCTATTTATCAAAATGTGACAACTTTTTCGGTAACAAATCCTAAAGAAATCAAAAAAAATCTTATCTTTCAACTCACTTCTCCGGTAAAGTGGACACAAAGCGTACAAAATATGTTAAAAGATGGCGCTACCTCTTTTACTGAAGTTGGTCCCGGTAAAGTTTTACAAGGCTTAGTTAAAAAGATAGACCGCAAAGCGGTTACTATGCAGCCACAAATTTAAATAGAATATGAAAAATAGGTTTCTTCTAGGGTTTTTATGTTTCTTAGTTTCGTTTTTTAGTACAAGTCAAACCAAACCAGATAACATAAAAGACCTGCAAGAGGCCTATTCTTCTTTCTTTGCATTAGAGCGGGAAGTCCCATATCTTCATCTTAATAAGACCAGTTTTATTGGTATAGAAAATCTTTGGTTTGCCGCTTATACTTTCAATTTGCAGCATCTAAAAAATACTAATTTAACTACAAATTTAAACGTAGCAATTTATGACAGTAAGGGTGAAAATGTAAGATCAAAAATACTTTTTATTGAAAACGGTTATGGTGCCGGAAATTTTAATTTGATACATTTAAAGCCGGGTGACTATCTCATTAAAGCTTCTTCAAGATATTCTAAAAACTTTTCAGAACATAATCATTTTACTCAGCAGTTTACTATTTTAGGTGGTAATACTACTACAGAAGACACAAAGACTAGCACAAACACCAAGTATGATTTACAGCTTTTACCCGAAGGCGGACACTTGTTGGAAAATGCTTTAAATACTATTGCTGTAAAGCTTATAAATAACGAGGGAAAAAGCTTAAAGTTTAAAGAAGGAAGATTACTCAAGGAAGGTAAACTGCTCTCTAGGTTTAAATCGAGCCCGTTTGGCACGGCGAGTTTTAATATAAACCCTCAAATTACGAGTAATTACCTGGTTGAAATTGAGTTAGAGAATGGTAAAATTCTTACAAAAAAACTTCCGCAAATAGAAGAGCACGGATTAACCTTAACCTGTAATATCTTTGCTCCTAAAGAAATAATTGTTGCTGTAAAAACCAATCAGCAAAGCATAGATTTTGTGAAAAACAAAAACTATTCATTAATTGTTCGCCAAGCAGGAAAAATGCAAGGTATTGGTTTTCAAATATCCGAAAAGGATTTAGCAAGTAATTTACATCTTAAAAAATCTAAACTTTTTCCCGGGGTTAATACCATCACAATATTTAATGAAAACTTTGAGCCAATCTTAGAACGCCTTGTTTTTAATAGAACCAATATTCTTAGACATAAAATAGAATTAGCCGATGTTAAAAATCTCGGAGATTCTTTATCTGTAAAATTACAACTTGCCACAGCCCACGATTCTTTAGCTTTAAATAAAATTAGTATATCTACCCTACCAGAAGCAAATGAGCATTACAAACCCAATAATAACAGCCTGTCTGCATACTATTTAAAACCGTATGTAAAAGGACATCTAGAAAATGCCGCTAGTTATTTTTCGCAAAATGGAAGCTTGCGGAAGCAAGATTATTATTTAGATCTTTTACTAAAAACCCAGGGCTGGAGCAGATATGAATGGCATAAAATTTATAATTCGCCACCTAAAAAATTATTCGACAAAGAAACTGGTTTTAAGTTAAGCGGTAAAATAAAAGACATTAATTATAAGAAAGAAAAAACTGCCTTGATTAAAAGTAAGGTAGCTAATCTATTTGAAATTGTAGATTTAAAACCAGATGGCAGCTTTGTAATAGATAGTGCATATATTGTAAATAAAACCCGTATTTCTGTGGGAACGGTTAACAACCGCAATAATAAATTGTCTAAAAATAAGCTCTATGGCACTGTTTTTCCTGGCATAGACAGCAGTGACTTTAAAGAGGTCGGTAAATACATCTTTCAAAAGCAAACAACAAAAAAACAAGAGAAGAATATAGATTACAGTAATTTTATTGAAGGAGACAATATTTTAGACAGTATAGTATTAACCGCGAGCAAGCAGCGTACACGTAACAAAAGATCTACTACTTTTTCTGAAATTACCACCGTTACAGAGGATCTTTCTAAATCTTACCTTTATATCACAGACTATATTGCGCAGCAAGGTTTTGATGTGCATAGACATCCGGGAAGAGTAGAAGTTTTTTCACGCCGCTTACAAAACTTTGGCGGACCACCCGCCCCGGTAATCGTAATAGATGGAGCTCCGTTTTTTGATAACGAAGGCTCTGATTTTTTAATGAGTTTACGTACAGACGAGGTAGAAAGTATAGAAATACGAAAGACAGGTTCAAGTGAATTTGCCTCCCAAGGTACCGGAGGAGTAATTAGAATAAAAACCGCTATAGACTCTGGTGTTAATTCTAATAGGGCAACTACCCAAAGTTTTATAGCAAATTCCGGCTTTACAGAACCAGACGAATATTATTCGCCTAAATACAAATATTATTCCCCAGAATTTCAAGAATTTGGCGTTATAGACTGGAAAGCGATGTTAGAGTTCGACAAAAACGGAGAATTAGAATTCAAAATTCCTAATAGAAATGTTTCTAAAATAAATCTTTATATTGAAGGCTTCTCGCAAAATGGCTATTTTATTTCGGAAGAATTGCACCTCTCGGAAGAAGAAACTTATTAACCAAAAATGTTTTAGTATGAACAGATTTTATTTAATGTTCGTTTTCCTATTTATAGTTGCAAAATCTTTCGCTCAAGAAAAAAAAGAAATCTTTTATTTGGTTTCCGAAAAGCAAATCTTAACCGAACAAACCTATAAAACCTTAGATCAACGTAAAATTTTCACCAAAACCGTCGAAAATGATTCTACTATAGTAACAGAAATCTTTCCGCGAAAAAATACTGCGCAATTAGACAGTACGCAGCACCAGCAAATAAAAATGTTTTTAAGCAAAATAATTGGAAAAGATTACAACCCTGAAAAAAATACGATGCTACATCTTTATAGCGACAACACAGAAAAAGTAAAAAACGATCTAAAACACAAAAAATATTGGCGCTATATTAGAAAGAACAAAAGAAAAATTCAAGCGTTTTTAATTGGTACCAAAAACTCCGGCATACAAGCCAATCCTAAAAAACATTTATACCACGACCCGTACAATTTGTTGCATAATCTATTTTTTAAAGATTCTGAATTTAAAATGAACCATCTATGCATAAAACCTAATGGAGAAGTGCTTATATTTTACGGATTAGAAAGTAATTTACATGCCTTAGATTGGTCGGTATAAAAAAAGGCTTCTTACTTTTATAGATAAGAAGCCTTTACGGAATAATTTGTTCTATTTCCTATACAAAATCGTTTATCAATTTGGTAATAAACGTAATTTGATCTTCTTCTAACTCGGTATGCATTGGCAAAGCAATTACCTCTTTTACCAATTGATTAGTAATTGTAAAATCTTCTTCGTTGTAGCGTTTATCTGCATAAGCTTTTTGTGCATGCAACGGAATTGGATAATAAATTCCGCACGGAACGTCATTTTCTTGTAAATGTTTTAAAAGCGCATCGCGTTTACCGTTTAAAATTCGCAAACAATACTGGTGAAAAACATGCGAATCTTCTTTTCCTAAAATTTTTGGCACAGCAACATTTTCATTCTCTTTTAATGCCTCGCTATATTTATTTGCAGCAGTACGTCTAGCTTTATTATACGCATCTAAATGCGGTAATTTTGCTTGCAAAACAGCAGCTTGCAAACTATCTAAACGAGAATTTACCCCAACAACATCGTGGTGGTAACGCTCATACATTCCGTGGTTTACAATTCCTCTTATAGTATGTGCCAAAGCATCATCGTTGGTAAAAATTGCGCCGCCATCGCCATAAGCACCAAGGTTTTTAGAAGGAAAAAAAGAGGTTGTCCCAACGTCGCCAATAGTTCCGGTTTTTTGGGAGCTTCCGTCTGCAGTATAATAATTTGCGCCAATAGCTTGCGCATTATCCTCAATTACAAATAAATTATGCTTTTTGGCAAGTTTGTTTATAGCTTCCATATTGGCTGGTTGCCCAAACAAATGTACCGGCACAATTGCTTTGGTTTTTGGCGTAATAGCACGTTCTATAGCCTCTACAGAAATATTATAAGAATCTTTTTCTACATCTACCAAAACCGGGGTTAAATTTAGCAAAGCAATTACCTCTACGGTAGCGGCAAAAGTAAAATCTGCCGTTATCACTTCGTCTCCGGGTTTTAATCCCAATCCCATCATAGCAATTTGCAAGGCATCTGTACCATTTGCACAAGGTATCACGTGCTTAACATTTAAATATTCTTCCAATTCTTTTTGGAAACCATGCACGTGCGGACCGTTTATAAAACTGGTGTTTTCTAAAACTTCTTCCCAAGAAGCCTTAATTTGTTCTTTTATTGGTTGAAACTGACCTTTAAGGTCTACCATTTGTATTTTTTTCATCTGCTTACTTTCTAGGCGGCAAATTTACGAATAATCGCTTTTGTAGGCGTCATTTTAACAGAAAGACTTATTTTTGTACAACCAATTTTATAACTTTTGAAGGTTCTCTACAACTTTTTTATAGTATTAGCAGAAAAGCTTTTGCCTGTAATAGCGCTCTTTAGCAGCAAATTGCGTCTGTTTGTTTCGGGTCGGAAAAATACTTTTACCTCTTTACGGAAAGAATTAAATAACAAACCCGTAATTTGGGTGCACGCTGCCTCGCTGGGCGAATATGAACAAGCCGTACCAATTCTAAATCGCTTTCGGAAAAACTATTCCCAATACCAAATTTTAGTTAGTTTTTTCTCTCCCTCCGGTTACGAAATAAAGAAAAACACTGCCATTGCAGATGCGGTTTGCTATTTACCTTTAGATACCAAAAAAAACGCTAAACAGTTTATAAAAATTGTACAGCCAAAGCTTGCTATCTTTATAAAATACGAAGTTTGGCCCAATTATTTAGCACAATTGCAGCAGCAAAAAATTCCGTGTTTATTGGTATCCGGATTATTTAGAAAAGACCAGCATTTTTTTAAAAGCTACGGTAAATTTATGCGAAAGGTTCTAGAGCGTTTTACCTATATTTTTGTGCAAGATAAAAACTCTTTAAATCTATTAAAAAACTACGATTTCCGTAAAGTTGCGATAAGTGGCGACACGCGATTTGACAGGGTTAGCGCTCAATTAAAAATAGATAATAAGTTGGCTTTCGCCGAAGAATTTGTGGCAGAAAAACCTTGTTTGGTATGTGGCAGTACTTGGCCGGAAGACGAGACATATCTGTCCAATTTTATTAATAACACCAGGCAGGAAGCAAAATATATTATTGCTCCGCATCAAATAGAAGCTTCAAAAATAAAAGCTTTTCAAAAAGCTTTAAAAAAACCCAGCATTTTATATTCTGAAATAGAAGGACAAAACCTAAATAATTTTTCGGTTTTAATTATCGATACCATTGGTTTACTGAGCAAATTATACAATTATGCAGACGTGGCATACGTTGGTGGGGCAATGGGCAACACCGGTTTGCACAATATATTAGAACCCGCAACCTTTGGCGTGCCAATTGTTATAGGAAAAAACTTTGAAAAGTTTCCGGAAGCCAAGGCTTTACAAACCCACGATGGACTCTTTTCCGTAAAGGACCAACAAGAAATGAATGTTATTTTACAGCACTTGCTTTTCCGTAAAGAAGAACAGGAGAAAGCAGGACAAAATGCCAAAGATTTTGTTATAAAAAGAACCGGAGCCACCACAAAAATAATGGACTATATTAGCGAGCAAGCTTTGCTATAAAAGTCGATTAAGTAAAAAATTTATTAAAATTTTATAAATGTGTTGGTTGCATTTTTCCAGTTTTTTATAACTTAGCCCACTAACACTAATTAAACATCATGAAAAAATCAATTTTAACGCTAGCACTAGTAAGCCTTACGCTTGGTTTTACTTCTTGTAGAGATCAAAAAACAGAAAAAGAAACCGTTGTAAAAGAAGTAGAGGTAGAAAAAGAAGTTGAAACCGAAGAAAATAAAGGCATTTTAGAAAGAACTGGTGAAGAATTAGACAAAGAAGTTAATGAAGAAGTAGACAAACAGATAGACAAAATAGGAGACTAAAGACCAAAAATTAAATACTAAATAAAAACCAAAACTCATGAAAAAATCAATTGTAATGTTAGCAATTGCAGTAGCAGCAAGTACTGCTTTTACTGCTTGTAGAGACCAAAACCAGTCTGCCGAAGACCAAATGGAAGAAACCGGAGGCGATATTGAAAACAGCATGGAAGATGCTGCAGACGATATGGATGACGCTACCCAAGACGCACAAAATGATATGGAAGAAGCGGCAGAAGAGACCGGCGATGCTATTGAAAACGCTGCCGAAGAAACTGGTGACGCTGTAGAAAATGCGGCTGAAGAAACCGGTGATGCTATGGAAGAAGGCGCCAACGAAGTAGAAGAAAACACAGGAATGGGCGGAAACGACGACTTGTAAGATTTTTTTACTTTTAGGTAGAATGTATTAAAGAGCTGTTTCAGAATTTTATTCACGAAACAGCTTTTTTCTTTTATATTGCGAGTTTGGTATTAAATATTAATTTTTTATAATTTTACTTTTAATACAATTAAAAACCAAAACCATGAAAAAATTATTAGTTAGCACACTTGCCCTCACTTTATTTTTGGCTTTTAGCGCGTGCAGAGAAACCACCAGAGATAAAACCGAAGAAGCAGCAGAAGCCATTGGTGAAGACATAGAAAATGCAGCAGAGCAAACCGACGAAGCCATAGAAAAGGCAGCAGAAAAAACCGAAAGAGCTGTTAAAGAAGGAGCCAGAGAAGTAGAAGAAGCAACAGAACGTACAAGCCGAGAAATAAATCAAGAAGCAGAAGAAATAGATAGAGAAGTAGATTAAACACTTCTCTAATTTTAGATTATCGTAATTTATATAGTCTGGTTTTTTATAAAAAACCAGACTATATTTTTTGCAATAATTTCTTCCGCTTTAAGCGATTATAAGCTTTTTATGGGAAAATTTATTGCTTTTCTTAGCGTAGATACGCTACTAAGTAGCATCTAATAATTTTCTATAATTTTACTCCACTCCATTGTTTTTAACACCGCAATAATTTCAGGGTTAATGGGTTCTACTAAAGCTGTATTTTTAGGAAAACTGTAGCTAAAATAATCTCTTTTTAAAGAACGCTCCAATATCTCGATATCTTTTTCTAAACCTTGCTCTTTAACTTCATACTGCAAAATTGGCAAGTCATATACAAAAAGGTATTCTTGGTCCAACAATTTTTCTATACCTTCTTCGCCATTGGTTACCGTTATATAATCTATTTGGTATAAATCTAATAGTTCTTGCGAACTGGAGTTCTCTACCGTTGCAACTTTAAACCGACCTAGATCGTCTATAGAAGCTATCTCATCGCTAATAGATTGTACGGTCAAAGCCGAAGCGATTCCTGCTGTTAAACTAGAGAGGATAATCACGGCCATAAACATCCAGATAAGCCCAACAACGCGGCCTCCGGTTGTTCTTGGAGACTTATCCCCGTAACCTACTGTAGTCATGGTAACGGCACTCCACCATAAACCTTCATAAATTCCTTGGGCGCCTTTTCCGCCAAATTCTTCGTTTTTCTTACGTTCAAAAAACCAAACCAAGGTTCCGAAAACCAGCAGGATAAAAAGTAAAATTAAGATAGCCGATAAGAATTTCCAACTCCATAAATTACTGATTATTTTCCAAACGGCAGATTCACTTTTCTTTGCAATACCGGTGTTAGATATAAAATAGGGTTGCGAAAAATCTAAACGTTTCATCCGATTATCTGTGACGGTAATAGGATTTATACTAAAATCTACTTCTCCCGCTTCTACTCCTTTTATTAAGGCTCCCAGAGATTCGTATTCTTTAAAATTATAATCCCATTGCAGTTTTTCGTTTACCATCTTCCAAGATTTAACGCTCATCCCGCCAAAACCATTTGGCGTTTTGGTAACAAAAGGAGGCGTTTCAAAAACACCAATGCTAAATTCTTTAGATGAAAAGTCTTTAGCAGCAGTAGTATCTTGTCCAAAACTTAAAAAATAAAATAAACAGAAAACTCCTAGTAAATAATTTCGCATAAATTGGTTTTTTTTGAAGATAATAAAAAATGAATTTTAACAAAATTATAAAACCTCTAAAACGCTCTATTTCCTCATCAAAAATTCATTTTTAAGCTAAAAGTATAGAAATTTCTTACAAAACTGCAAATATTGCTGATATCTGATAGTAAAGCGATCAACTTGACAAATTGTTTAGTTACTGAAATTAAATAGATAACAGCAAAATATAAAAACAAAAAAACCTCAAAATCAAAAGATCAAGAGGGTCTTTGGTATTCAGGACGGGTTCATCCCGATAGCTATCGGGATGAACCCGTTTTGATTTTCTGAATACACAAAAAAACCCTCAAAATCAAAAGATTAAGAGGGTTTTTGGTACTCGGGACGGGACTTGAACCCGTACGGCCATAATGGCCATTGGATTTTAAGTCCAACGTGTCTACCAATTCCACCACCCGAGCCTGAGCATTTATAACGTAAAACATTTTACCGTTTTTTAAAAAAACTAAAACTTCAAGAGTTTTACGTTTCAGAGCGAAAAACGGGATTCGAACCCGCGACCTCCACCTTGGCAAGGTGGCGCTCTACCAGCTGAGCTATTTTCGCGTTTTTTAAAAGAACTTTATTGCCTTATTGCGGATGCAAATTTATACTTTTTATTAATATCTCAAAGCATTTTTGAAAAAAAAATTTACAAATCCTTTCCAACATAATAAAAGTCATTGTTAGCCTGCTAATTAGCGCTAACAATAGCGTCTAAAAATAATGGAATTGCCAATTAAGGATTAGAAATTAGCGTATTTGTAGTTGATAACAAAAACTTAAAAAAATCAGCCTTGATCTATCAATAAAACCCTCACTTATAGCGTAATGCATAAAGCCTTTATTCTCTGTTTACAATTTTCTTTATTTCTTGACTCTCAGAAAATCAGGCTTGCTTTTTTGGTTGCAACAAGCGTTTTATTTCGTTCAATTTCATCAAGGCTTCTACCGGGGTAAGCGTATCTATATCTAGATCTAAAATTTCTTCTTTTATCTCCTGCAATAACGGATCGTCCATTTGAAAAAAGCTCAATTGCGGCTCCTGTTCGGCTGCGCTTTTAAGATTGGTGGTAAGCTCTTCTCCCGCATGCGATTTTTCTAATTTTTTCAATATCTTAGAAGCTCTTAATACCACTTGCTGCGGCATTCCGGCCATTTTTGCTACGTGAATTCCAAAACTATGCTCGCTGCCGCCCGGCACTAATTTCCGTAAAAACAAAACCTTATTTTTTAATTCTTTTACCGAAACATTATAGTTTTTAATCCGTTCAAAACGCTGAGTCATTTCGTTTAATTCGTGGTAATGGGTTGCAAATAAAGTCTTGGCATTTGCGGGATGTTCGTGTAAATATTCGCTAATTGCCCAGGCGATAGAAATACCGTCGTAGGTACTGGTTCCGCGTCCAATCTCGTCTAAAAGCAACAAACTTCTTTCGGAAACATTGTTTAGGATATTGGCGGTTTCGTTCATTTCTACCATAAAAGTAGATTCGCCCATACTAATATTATCGCTGGCTCCTACCCTGGTGAAAATTTTATCTACCAGTCCAATTTCAGCGGCTTTTGCCGGAACAAAACTTCCCATTTGTGCCAATAAAACAATTAAAGCAGTTTGGCGTAAAATAGCCGACTTACCACTCATATTTGGCCCGGTAATCATAACAATCTGCTGGGTTTCCCTATCTAAAAATAAATCGTTAGCAATATACGGTTCTCCCGGTGGCAATTGTTTTTCTATTACCGGATGCCTGCCTTGCTCTATTTTTAAATCGTGCCCGGTATGCAATTGCGGCTTGCAATAATTTTCTTCCAATGCCAATTGGGCAAAACTGCACAAACAATCTAAACGTGCAATTAGCAAAGCGTTTTGTTGTACAGAAGCTATATAGTCGTTAAGCCAGATCACCAGTTTGGTGAAAATTTCTTGCTCTAAAGTATGAATTTTCTCTTCGGCACCTAAAATTTTGGTTTCATATTCTTTTAGTTCTTCAGTAATATAACGTTCGGCATTTACCAAGGTTTGTTTACGCACCCAGGTTTCTGGTACTTTATCCTTATGCGTGTTGCGTACTTCAATATAAAAACCGTACACATTATTGCTGCCAATTTTTAAACTGCTAATGCCGGTAGTTTTTACCTCTCGCACTATCATTTTATCCAAATAATCTTTCCCTGAAAAGGCAATTTTACGCAACTCGTCTAATTCTTCCGAAAAGCCATCTGCAATCACATTTCCTTTTGCCAGATTTACCGGAGCATCATCTTTTAAAGCGTTTTTAATTTTAGAACGCAATAAATCACAAGCATGCAAATTTTCTGAGATACTATTTAAAGGCTCGCAGCCGGTGTTTTTTGTGGCTTCTTTTATAGGAACCACCGCGTCTAAAGAGGTTTTTAGTTGCACGACTTCCCGCGGACTTATTTTTTGCGTCGCAACTTTAGAAATCAGACGTTCCAAATCGCCCATATTTTTTATTTGGCTTTGTAATTTTTCTTTTAACGAGCCATTTTTCAAAAAAAAGTCAACTACTTCATAACGTCGCGTAATCTTTTCCAAATTTTTTAACGGCAATGCCAACCAACGTTTTAGCAACCTGCCACCCATTGGCGAAATGGTTTTATCTATAACATCTAACAAGGTAACCGCTTGGTTGGCGCTAGATTGATACAACTCCAGATTACGAATGGTAAAGCGGTCCATCCACACATATTCTTCTTGTGCAATGCGCGATATAGAAGCTAAATGTTCTAATTTATGATGCTGCGTCTCGCTTAAATAATACAAAATAGCCCCCGAAGCAATCACCCCATCTACAAGATTTTCAATACCAAAACCTTTAAGCGATTTGGTTTTAAAATGCTGGTTTAAGGTCTCTGTAGCATAATCTGGTTTAAAAATCCAGTTTTCTAAAAAAAACGTATGGTAGCCGTTGCCAAAGTGTTTAGCAAAATCTTTTTTACAACTTTTAGAAACCAACACCTCGCTTGGGGCAAAGTTTTGCAACAATTTATCCAGATATTCTACATTGCCCTCTGCCGTCAAAAACTCGCCCGTAGATACATCTACAAAAGCAATTCCGCAATTTTTCTTTCCAAAATGCACGGCACATAAAAAATTATTGGTCTTACTCTGCAAAACCTCATCGTTTAGCGCCACGCCCGGCGTAACCAATTCTGTCACCCCGCGTTTTACAATTTTTTTGGTCTGCTTTGGGTCTTCTAACTGGTCGCAAATGGCCACGCGCTCACCGGCTTTTACCAATTTTGGCAAATAGGTATTTAAACTATGATGCGGAAATCCGGCCAACTCTGTTCGTTCGCTACCGTTATTTCGGTTGGTTAAAACAATGTTTAAAATGCGCGCTGCTTTTACGGCATCTTCACCAAAAGTTTCGTAAAAATCGCCTACTCTAAACAACAACATCGCATCCGGATATTTATGCTTTATGGCATAATATTGCTTCATTAGCGGCGTTACTTTTTTAGCTTTTTTTGCAGACAAAACGAGTGATTTTTAAATTTTGGTAAAAATAGGCATTCCAATAGTTTTTACTAATAAATTCGACTTTAAGAATATAAACAAAGCTATTTTGGGCGTGTCCCCTCCCCAATTAAAATTGGGGAAGGGTCGGGCTATCCGCTTATAGTCCGCAAGCTTTCTTTAAAAAAATATACGGTTTTTTGGGCTTCCTACCGGTCGCCCAAACTCCCGGTATTTTTTACAAAGCAAGATTTTACGGGCTACCGCTACTATCCCTCACGCAAAAACAGGAAAAACCAGAGCAATGATTACTTTTTTGAAGTTTCGTTTTAAAAATTAGTCAAATTAGCAGACTTTTGCAGCTATGAAAAACCGAAAGTTAAAAAACAGCGAGTTAACCAGAAAAAGCATAACCGAATTTAAAGAAGCATCTAAAACGCCTTTAATCTTGGTGCTAGACAATATTAGAAGTCTTAACAATATTGGTTCGGTTTTTAGGACCGCCGATGCTTTTTTAATCAAAAAAATATACCTCTGCGGCATTACCGCTACCCCGCCACATAAAGACATTAGAAAAACCGCTCTTGGCGCCACCGAAAGCGTAGCTTGGGAATATGTAGAAAACACGATAGACTTGGTAGAAAAATTGCAAAAAGACGGCATACAAATTTTGGCCATAGAACAAGCCGAAAATGCCGTTATGCTCGACAAATTCACTCCGGAAAAAGACCAAACATACGCCGTTGTTTTTGGTAACGAAGTAAAAGGCGTAAGTCAAAAAGTAGTTTCTAAAGCAAATAATGTAATCGAAATTCCGCAATACGGCAGTAAGCACTCGCTAAATATTTCGGTAAGCGCCGGGGTGGTTGTCTGGGATTTATTTGCGAAAATAGTAAAATAGTATTGAGACCTTAGTATTGAGTAGTTGATATTTTGAGCTTCCCTAAATAGAGTTGATCGTTTTTCGTTCTTTAGTTTATTGTCACGCCGAGCCTGGTCGAGGTGTGGTTTGACTCTCTAAAATTATCCTAAGTTCTTAAAACAATATACTTTTTTATTGCAGATTTCTATTAAAACTAAAAATTTAGTTATAATTGCAACTTCAAATTAAAAGTATTTTATGCGTTTTACTGCTATTATGTATTTGTTGCCACTTATTCTTCTCTTTGTAAATTGTAAAAGCGGTAGTGATTATAAAGAAATAGAATTTCAAAACATCTATAAATTGGATGCTGCAATTCAAGAAAAGCTTGCCAAGGATACAACTGTTTGGAAAAATCAGATTTCGGCGGCAGAATATGCCAAAAAAGGTGATTTTAAAAATGCTTTAGCGCAATGGGATATCGCTTTCCCCGGAAGGGATATAAATATTTCCGAAAAACAAATTGATTCTATACGAGACAAATATGAAA
Organism: Haloflavibacter putidus; assembly: GCF_006546625.1. GTDB lineage: Bacteria > Bacteroidota > Bacteroidia > Flavobacteriales > Flavobacteriaceae > Mesonia > Mesonia putida. Next base: position 232,342 of record NZ_VIAR01000003.1, on the reverse strand, counting down.
TTATACCGGCGGTAGATTATATTGTTGAGCAAGCAAAAACAAAACAAGTAGTTATAATAAATGAAGCGCATCACAATCCTTTCCATAGGAAATTTACTAAAAGTTTATTGCTAAAATTATATAAAAACGGGTATCAGAATATCGCCCTTGAAGCATTGACCAACGGAAAAAACAAAGATTCGCTTCTTCATAAACGCGGTTACCCCATTCAAAAAAGTGGTTATTATATTAAAGAACCGCAATTTGGAAATTTAGTAAGAACTGCTTTAGAAATAGGGTTTACAGTGTTTTCGTATGAACAAACTGCTAGGTTAAACGGTAAAGAAAGAGAAATTGCACAAGCAAAAAATATTGAAGGTTTTATAAACAAAAACCCGAACGAAAAGTTTATTATTCATTGCGGTTATGACCACGTTTTGGAAGGCAGGCATAAAAAATGGGAGAAAGCTATGGCGGCAAGACTTGCCGAATACACCGGCTTAGATCCGCTGACAATTAATCAAACAAAATATAGTGAACGGAGCAAAAATGCTTACAACAACTTACTTTTAAAAGCTTTGGATCTTAAAGAGAGTTCGGTTTTATTGGACGAAAATAAAGAAGTATTAGGTTACAAAAGAAACAAAAGTTACTCAGATATTGCTGTTTTACACCCTGTAACAAAGTATAAAAATAACCAACCAAGTTGGCTGTTTGACGCAGAAAACAAAGCGGTTAAAATTGAATTGAAAGATGCGGAAATCTCATTTCCGGTTATGGTTTTAGCGTATGTAAAAGGCGAAAATATTCACAAAGCTATTCCTACAGACATTATTGAAATCCCGACAAAAAAAGCGTTTGGTTATTTAGCCTTAAAACCGGGAAATTATACTATTGTAATCAGTAATAAAACAAAGAAAGCATTGCAATTTGAGCTCGAAGTAAAATAAAATCTATTTTCTACAAAATTGAGTAGAATCTAGCACAGAGTTTTCCTAAAACCTACTACCTAATCCCTAAGTCCAGAAATCTGCTGCAATACTTTTAAATAATCTTCGCGCTGGTTAACAAAATCCAGTTCAGAAATATCTATAATTTTTACTTTGAGGTGGTGTTGCTGTTTTATAAATTCTAAATAACCTCTGTTGATGTTTTCCAGATAATCTGCAGGAATATCTTGTTCGTATTTTCTACCACGTTTTTGAATATTTTCTAGCAAACGCTCTGTATTTTGGTAGAGATAAACATATAAATCCGGCTTGGCCAAATCTTTGTACATTATCTGGAAAAGTTTTTTATATAAAGCATATTCTTCTTCCTGTAAGGTAACTTTGGCAAAAATAAGCGATTTATACACGTCATAATCTGCTACCATACAATCGTTAAACAAATCGTATTGCGAAATATCATCTAATAATTGTTGGTAACGGTCTGCCAAAAAAGACATTTCTAACGGAAAAGCATACCGATTTTGATCTTTGTAAAACTTTGGTAAAAACGGATTGTCTTTAAAACGTTCGGTAATTAATTTGGCTTTAAAATCTTGCGCTATCATACTGACCAAACTGGTTTTACCGGCGCCAATATTACCTTCTATGGCCAAATAATTATACATTTCCAGCGTGCTTGTTTTTGTTTGTAATTTAGCGGAAATGCTTTCTAACTGAGCTTGCTCGGGAAGGCTTTCAAAAAACTCTTTTACTGTTTTTTGCAATACCGGATGTTTAACGTTGCCGGCAATATCTGCCAGTGGTTGCAATACAAAATTGCGGGTATGCAAATACGGGTGCGGTAAAGTAATGCGTTTGGTTTGAATTATCTCCTCTTCATAAAACAACAAATCTAAATCGATTAGCCGGTTTTCGTAACCTAGTTTGGTTTTACGTTGGCGCCCCATTAGCTGCTCTATTTCTAAGAGTAAACGCAAAACTTTTTTTGCAGAAAATCGTGTGGAAACTTCTATGCACGCATTAAAAAAAGCATCGCCGTTAAAACCTACCGCCGGACCGGTATAAATTTTAGAAACCGCGGTTACATCACCAATTTTCTTATATATATAGGTGGTGGCAAGTTGTAAATTTTTCAATTTATTTCCTTGATTGCTTCCCAGAGCAATGTATGTTATAGTAGGACTTTTCAAAAATTTTAACAGTCTGGCATTAACAATTTCACAGCAAATTAAGCTAAAGGAAAATTTAGAGACTTAAATTTGCTTTTGGCTATGCAAAAAAACGATATTGGACAATAACAAAAAAATTACGGCCTATAAAATTTATTAAATTTTAAGCTCTCCCAATAGAAACCAATAATCAGTAAAAAACAGTCAAATACATAACACTCATTAAAAAATAAAATTAAGATAATAAAGAATTGTATATAAATAAATTATGAAAAAAGCTTTAAAAATTATAGGAATCGTACTACTGGTTTTGGTGGTGTTTTTAATTGCCGCACCTTTTATATTTAAAGGACCAATAGAACGTGCTGTAAAAAAATCTATCAATAACAACATAAATGCAACCGTAGCTTGGGAAGATTTAAATTTAAGTCTTTTTTCGAGCTTTCCCGATGCCGAGCTGCAATTACACAACCTAAGCGTTATTAATAAAAGACCTTTTGCCGGCGATACTCTGGCAACGGCAGAAAAACTTGGATTTAGTATGGGCATTCCGCAACTTTTTAAAAGCGGGGACGAACCTTTGAGCGTTAACAAATTAGATTTAGATAATGCGTATATAAACATTAAAGTAGACTCTCTAGGCAACGCAAATTATGACATTGCTAAAGAAAGCAGCACCCAAAACCAAAACCAGCAACAAAGCAAACAAGGCGGTTTAAGTTTAGATGTTCAGGAATATAGTATTACCAACTCGCGCATTAATTATTTAGACGAAGGCTCTAAAACTTTTGTACGTCTAAGAGATTTTAATCACTACGGGAGCGGTGATTTCTCTGCGGAAGAGTTTACGCTAAAAACAACTTCAGAAACACTTATTTCTTTTGCCTTAGACCAAGAAAATTACTTAGAAAGCCACAAACTGCAATTAGACGCCGACTTTAAAATGAATTTGGCAGAGCAGAAATTTAGTTTTTTAGAAAATAAAGCGTTAATTAATAAATTGCCTTTAACTTTTGATGGTTTTGTAAAAGTAAACGAAAATAATAACGAGGTAGATATAAGTTTTACCACGCCTTCTTCTGATTTTAAAAACTTTTTAGCCGTAATTCCCGAAACTTATGCGAAAAATTTAGATGGAGTAGAAACTTCGGGCGACTTTAAAATAGATGGTAAAATAAACGGAATTATAGACGATGAAACTATTCCGAAACTAGACATCGCAGTTACCAGTAACAACGCCGCTTTTAAATATCCGGATTTACCAAAGCAAGTGCAGAACATAAATTTAGATGCGGTCTTAAAAAACCAAACCGGCAAATTGGAAGACACTTATCTAAATTTAGATAAGTTAACTTTTACCATAGACCAAGACGTATTTTCTGCAAATGGTAATTTTAAAAATCTTACCGAAAACATGTTGGTTAATCTGGTTTTAAAAGGAACACTAAATCTTGCAAACCTAGAAAAAGCCTATCCGTTAGAATTAGAACAAGATTTAAACGGAATTTTAAAAGCTGACTTGCAAACCAATTTTACGATGAACGATGTAGAAAACGAAAACTACAGCAGGGTTAAAAGTCAAGGTACTGCAAGCATTAGCAATTTTAAATATACCTCTAAAGAAATTCCTAATCCTGTTTTGGTAGACCGCGCCAATTTGAGCTTTAACACCAGTAACGTTACTTTGCAAGAAATGCAATTAAAAACCGGTCAAACAGATGCTAAAATTTCGGGGACTTTAGATAATTTGATGGGGTATTTATTTTCTGATCAAAAATTGAAAGGTAGGTTTAAAGTTGCTGCCAATACCTTTGCCATTAACGACTTTATGATTGCGCAAGCCGAAGACACTTCCGTAAAGGAAAATGAAGAAACCAAAACTTCGCAACAACCCAAAGTCACCCAAGAAGAAGCTATTAAAATTCCTTCTTTTTTAGATGCGCGATTAGATTTTACCGCCAATAAAGTAATTTATGATAATTTGACGCTAAGCAACACCAAAGGCGCAATGGCTATAAAAGACGAAACAGCACGTTTAGAAAATGTCTCGGCAGATATTTTTGGTGGTAATATTAGCCTTAACGGAAATGTATCTACCAAAGCCGCACAACCAACTTTTGATATGGACCTTAAGTTGAACCGTATAAATATTGTAGAGTCTTTTAAAGAATTAGAGCTTTTACGCAACCTGGCACCAATTGCCAAAGCTTTAAAGGGAGATCTTAATACCACTATTAATTTACAGGGTAATTTAACAAAAGAGTTAACCCCAATTTTAAGCAGTTTAGCAGGAGATGCTTTTGCCAAAATTTTAAATGCAGATGTAGATACACAGCAAATGCCTTTATTGGCCAACTTAGACAGTAAGCTAGATTTTTTAAATTTAGACAAGTTAGACCTAAAAGACATTCAAACTCAAGTACAATTTCAAGACGGTCAAGTAAACTTGCAACCATTTGATTTTAATATAAAAGATATTTTAATTACCGTTAACGGAAGCCATGGTTTTGATAACCAAATGAACTATGAAATGGCTTTAGATTTACCTGCTAAATATTTAGGCTCAGAAATTGGTGGTGGCTTGGCAAATCTTACACAAACAGATTTAGAAAATACCAAAATAACTTTACCTGTCGCTTTAAGCGGAAGCTTTAACAACCCTAATGTGCAACTCAACATAAAACAAGCCACGCAGGAGTTAAGTCAGCAGATAATAGCTTCGCAAAAAGACAAAATAAAAGATAAAGCAACCGATAAGATCAAGGATATTCTTGGCGGAAATAAAGACAATGACGCTACAGAAAATCAAGAAGACACGGTAAAAGACACCAGCAAAACCAAAGATGGCAGAGATAAAATAAAAGACGCTGCAGAAGATATTTTAGGTGGTCTTTTCGGAAAAAAGAAAAAAGACAAACAAAAACAAGAAAACAACTAAATTGGCGTTCATAAAATACTAAATTGCGAAAATCTAGGCATTTTTTAAAAAAGACCTCTTGCCTAAGAATTTAATAAGAAAAGGTCAAAATAAAACACTAGCGCATGAGACAGCTTAAAATTACTAAACAGGTTACTAATAGAGAATCTGTTTCGTTAGATAAATACTTGCATGATATAAGTAAGGTAGATTTAATTACCGCAGAAGAAGAAGTAGAGCTGGCACAGCGCATTAGAGAAGGAGACCAAGTTGCATTAGAAAAACTTACTACTGCCAATTTACGTTTTGTGGTTTCGGTAGCCAAACAATACCAAAATCAAGGTCTAAAACTTCCAGATTTAATCAATGAAGGAAACGTTGGTTTGGTAAAAGCTGCAAAACGTTTTGACGAAACCCGGGGTTTTAAATTTATCTCGTATGCCGTATGGTGGATTAGGCAATCTATCCTGCAAGCCTTGGCAGAACAATCTCGTGTGGTGAGATTGCCGCTTAACAAAATTGGTTCTATCAATAAAATAAATAAAGCTTTTGCACATTTAGAACAAGCCAACCAGCGGCCACCAACGCCAGAAGAGCTTGCTAACGAGCTTGATATGACAATTGCAGACGTTAAGCAATCTTTAAAAAACTCCGGCAGACATTTATCTATGGATGCGCCTTTAAAAGACGGAGAAACATCCAATTTATACGATGTTCTTAATGTAGGAGAATCACCCAACCCAGACGAAGGTTTAATACGCGATTCTTTAAATATAGAAATAAATCGTGCTTTAGAAACTCTAACCCAACGCGAAGCAGATGTGATAAAATTGTTTTACGGAATTGGAGATCACCGGGCAATGACCTTAGAAGAAATTGGCGAAACCTTTGGTTTAACCAGAGAAAGAGTACGTCAAATACGAGAAAAAGGAATTAAAAAACTTCGGCATTCTTCTAAAAATAAGTTATTAAAAAAGTTTTTAGGCTAAAAAATGCTAATAGGTAGTAATTTTCAAGCATTTAAACATGATTATTTGTACCTTGCGGCACATTTTACGAGAAAAAATAATAATTGTTAGATTCAATCATTTAAGTTAAAATAAATATATGCTAATAGTAAAAGTAAAAGACGGAGAAAAAATTGAACGCGCATTAAAACGTTTAAAGCGTAAGTTTAGAGATACTAAGGTATTACAGAACCTTAGAGACAACCAATATTACACAAAAAAATCTGTAGAAAACAGAAAGCAAAGACAAAAAGCAGCTTACATACAATCTTTAAGAGACCAAGAAGAATTTTAGAAATCTACTTGCTCCATGTATACTTTTAAAATATTTGATGCACAACATAAACCTTCTGCTAAAGAGAAAGATCATATTGTAGACTTTCTCTATGAGCATTTAGGCGAATATGGCGATGCGAAAAAAGATATTTTAAAATGTTTAAATTATGCTATTGGGGATTCTGAAAGCACTTTTTCGGGCTTTGCATTACTTATCAAAGACCAAGAAGAAACTTTAGGAATTACAATAATCAATCAAACCGGAATGTCTGATTATATCCCCGAAAACATTCTGGTTTATATTGCTGTACACCACAAAACCCGCGGAAAAGGTATAGGTAAACAGCTTATGGAAAAAGCCATTGCTACTTGCCAAGGCGATATTGCTTTGCACGTAGAACCAAACAATCCCGCCAAACACCTTTACGAAAAATTAGGCTTTACCAACAAATACCTAGAGATGCGGTATAAAAAATAACGCATGCCCATTATAGATATTATTGTCTTTATTGTCTACCTGATAATCGTATTGGGAATAGGCTTTTATTACTATAGAAAAAATAAAAGCACCAACGATTATTATGTGGGCGGCAGAGATATGAGTAGTTTTCATGTTGGTCTCTCTGTAGTAGCAACAGATGTTGGCGGCGGTTTTAGTATTGGCTTAGGTGGCTTGGGTTTTGTAATGGGACTTTCCGGCTCGTGGATGCTTTTTACCGGCTTGATTGGCGCTTGGTTAAGCGCTGTTTTTTTAATTCCTAAAGTAATTCATAAAGCACGAGAACTTAATTTTCTAACTTTTCCGCAGCTTCTAAAAAATCATTACGGTAAAGCGGTGGCTTTAACAGCTGGCTTAATTTCTTTTATAGGCTATCTTGGTTTTACCTCTTCGCAATTATTGGCCGGAGCAAAATTAGCCGTTGGTACATTTCCTGAATTGGGCTTAGAAAACGCGCTTTATATTATGGGCGCAGTAGCTATTGTTTATACCGTTTTTGGCGGAATAAAAGCAGTAATTTATACCGATACTTTTCAGTGGTCTATTTTAATGGTGGGTCTCATTTTTATAGGCATTCCGTTTGCTTATAATTATCTTGGCGGCTACCAAACTATAACAGATACGCTACCCGATAAACTTTTTAGTCTTACCAATTTATCGTGGGTGCAATTTATAAACTGGTTTATTACCATAGTGCCCATTTGGTTTGTAGGAATGACGCTTTATCAACGTATTTACGCATGCCGTGACGAAAAAACTGCCAAAAAAGCCTGGTATATTGCCGGTTTGTTTGAATATCCCATAATGGCCTTTATGGGTATAATTTTAGGTTTATTTGCGCGGGTTGGCGCAGAACAAGGTTTATTTGCTGCAGAAGGTTTTGCCAACGCTGCCCAAATGGATCCGGAAATTGGTTTGCCAATGCTTTTAAAAACCATTTTACCGGTTGGCTTAATGGGCTTGATGTTGTCTGCCTATTTTTCGGCAATTATGTCTACCGCAGATAGTTGTCTTTTGGCAGCTTCTGGTAATTTTACTACAGATATTTTAGGCTTAAAAGAAAACAATCCCAACGCAATGCGCATTTCGCAAATCATTACTTTTACTGTAGGTTTTGTGGCGGTGCTTATTGCCAGTTATATGACCAGCGTTTTAGATTTAATGCTCCTCTCCTACTCGTTTATGGTTTCGGGTTTGCTTATTCCGGTGTTAGGAATGTTATTTGGTAAAAAGAAAAAACCTTTGGCCGCATTACTTTCTATGCTAATTGGTGGCAGCACTACGCTACTTCTTTCGTTTTTAGAAATTCAAATTCCTTTTGGCTTCGATCCTATTTTAATTGGTATAATAAGCGGAATTATTGTATATTTAATCGTGAAAAAATAACGCGCATGGCCTACGTAACTCTTAGTAAATCTTCTTTAACGCATAATTATCGTTATTTGCAAAATCTTTTCCATGAAAACGATATAGAATGGGCTCCGGTTTTAAAAATGCTTTGCGGAAACGAAATATTTTTAGGTTTTATCCTTTCGCTAGGAGATGAACAAGTTTGCGATGCCCGTTTAAGCAACCTAAAAATAATAAAAAAATTACATCCCGAAAAAGAGACCATCTATATAAAACCGCCAGCTAAAAACAGTATAGAAAAAGTGGTGAAATATGCAGATGTAAGCTTTAATACAGAGTTTATTACCATAAAATGGTTGTCTGAAGAAGCCAAACGCCAAAACAAAATCCACCGTATTATTATTATGATAGAGCTGGGAGATTTGCGCGAAGGTATTATGGGCGATTCTTTAATAGATTTCTACAAACGGGTTTTTGAACTGCCCAACATAGAAGTTGCAGGCATTGGCTCTAATTTAAATTGCCTTAACGGCGTAATGCCCAGTAAAGACAAATTGATTCAGCTAAGTTTATACGAACAGTTAATAGAAGCCAAGTTTGGTAAAAAAATAAATGGCGTTAGTGGCGGTTCATCTGTAATGGTGCCGTTGTTGTTAAAAGGATTAATTCCTAAAGGAGTAAACCATTTTAGAATTGGCGAAACTTTGTTTTTAGGAACAGATTTGTTTGCCAACGAAACCATTCCCGATATGAAAGACGATGTATTTATGCTACATTCCGAAATCATAGAAATTACCGAAAAACCTGCTGTGCCACACGGTTATATAGAAGCCAATCCATCTGGAGAAAGAACCCAGATTAACGAAGATGATTATGGCAGCACTCAACGTCGCGCTATTTTAGATATCGGGCTGTTAGACATTTCTAAAGTAGACTTTTTAAAAGCGAGTGAAGATAATTTGAGTTTTATTGGTGCCAGTTCAGATATGTTGGTTTTAGACCTTAGCAAATCTACCAAAACCTATAAAGTTGGCGATATTGTGAGTTTCAAAATGACGTATATGGGCGCTTTACGCGTAATGAACTCAAAGTATATCAAGAAAAAATTAATAGATTAATTAAAATCTATACTCACCACAAAACCTTCGTTATTGCGAACGTTAAAAACCGTGTTATCGTCAAAAATTAAATATTGCCCTTTAACACCTTTTAATACCCCAGAATAATCCAATGTCTTTGTAAGATTCAAACTCTTTAATTTAGTAGGATATTGCAAAACCGGAAAGTTAATATGCTTTTCTTTGTTGTTTTTTAATAAATACGGCAAAGTTTCTTCGGGTAAAAACGCTTCCAAACTATCGCGAATTTCTTCTAAATTGGCATCTTCAATTTCGTTTTTAAGCATAGTGCGCCAATTGGTTTTATCTGCTACGTGGTCTTTTAAAGCAACTTCGGCAATTCCGGCAAGGTAACGGTTGGGCACTTCTAAAATTTCTAAGGCTTCGTGCGCGCCTTGATCTATCCATCGGGTTGGGATTTGTGTTTTTCTGGTTACCCCAACTTTTACATTAGAAGAGTTGGCCAAATAAACAACATGCGGTTGCAATTGCACTTTTTTTTCGTATTCTAAATCGCGGTCTTCTTTATCTAAATGCGCAGTACTCAATTCGGGTTTCATAATCCAATCTCCCGCTTGTGGTATTTCATAAAAACAATCATAACAAAAACCTTGTCTAAAAATCTTTTTATCTTTTTTACAGTTAAGACATTCAAATCTTTTAAAGTGAATGTTTATCTTTTTGTCTAAGATTTGATTAAGGTGTAAAAAATCGTTTTCAAAGAGTAAAAAATAGTCTACCGTTGGGTTCCACTCGGTTTTCATTTTTCGCAAAACACCTTCTAATTGCATATTTTTCTAATTTTTTAGTACAAAGTTTTTTTCAGGCGATTAAAATAATCTTACTTTTATGATTATCTAATTCGGTTTAAATATACGTTAATAAATGCCAATTCCTATAGTAAATTCTATTGCATCCTGGTTTTTAAAAAAGCGAATCCATCAAATGGAATTGTTTATAAAATACCCACAAGAAGTTCAGTTTGAGCTTTTGCATCATTTAGTTTATAAAGCAAAAAACACAGAAATTGGCAAAAAACACGGTTTTTCTTCCATAAACTCCTATGAAGATTTTAAAGAGCAAATTCCCATTCAAACCTATGAAGAATTTGCTCCGCTTATAGAACGCAGCCGTCGTGGCGAAAATAATATTTTCTGGCCAACGCCCATAAAATGGTTTGCCAAATCTAGCGGCACCACCAATGCAAAAAGTAAATTTATACCGGTTAGCCCGGAATCTTTAGAAAATTGCCATTATGCGGCCAGCAAAGATTTATTGTGCCTTTACCTTAACAATAACGAAAACGCACAATTATTTACCGGTAAAAGTTTACGCTTGGGCGGAAGTAAAGAATTGTACCGGGAAAACGGAACTGTATTTGGCGACCTTTCTGCCATTTTGATAGACAATATGCCGTTTTGGGCAACCTACAGCAGCACGCCAAACAACGAAATTTCTCTGATGAGCGATTTTGAAAAAAAAATGCAAGCTGTTGTAAACCAAACCATACGAGAAAAAGTTACCAGTATTGCCGGCGTACCGTCGTGGATGTTGGTCTTGCTAAACCAAGTTTTAGAAACCACCCATAAAAGTAATTTACTGGAAGTTTGGCCAGATCTGGAAGTATATTTTCACGGCGGGGTAAGTTTTGAACCTTATGCAGCACAGTACGACAAGATAATTCCGAAAAAAGATTTTAGGTATTATGAAACCTATAATGCTTCCGAAGGTTTTTTTGCCGTGCAAGACCAAAACAGCAGCAAAGAATTATTGTTGATGTTAGATTATGGTATTTTTTACGAATTTATTCCAATGCATACCTATGGTACGAAAGACGAAAAAACCATTCCGCTTAACGAAGTAGAAACCGGTGTAAATTACGCCGTAGTTATTACCACCAATGCTGGTTTATGGCGCTACAAAATTGGCGATACCATTAGGTTTACTTCGCTTTCTCCTTACCGCATAAAAGTAACCGGCCGGACCAAACACCATATTAATGTTTTTGGCGAAGAATTAATAATAGAAAACGCAGAAGAAGCTTTAAAAAAGACCTGTGAATTACACCAATGTGCAATTGTTGATTATACAGCCGGACCAATATTTATGAAAGGCGAAGAAAAAGGCGCCCACGAATGGATTGTAGAATTTAAGACACCTCCTAAAAATTTAGATGCATTTGCCGGCAGCCTTGATGAAATTTTGCAAAGTTTAAATAGCGATTACGAAGCTAAACGCCATAATAACACAACCTTAAATCTATTAAAGTTACACCAAGCCAAACCAAAGCTTTTTTACAGTTGGTCTAAAAAACAGAACAAATTGGGCGGACAGCATAAAATTCCGCGTCTTTCTAACAAACGCGAATATGTAGAAGAATTGTTAGAATTGAATGCGCAGTTATAGGTGTTTTTTCTTGTAAGATTATTTACTTTCGTTATATCGTATTTCATAAGTGCAATTGCAGATATCCTGCTAAATGTTAAAACATCATTTTTTATTTGAGCATAAAAAAGCGAAATCAATAGCTTATTTTTTCAATAAAGACTTGACTCCGCTCTTCTTACTAATATATTTATAATTTTAAAGAAGAATTTTTAATTGCTTCTTACCACTTAGCCGTTACTTTTTCTGCTGCGGCAATGGTTTTATCTAAATCTTCATAACTTAAAGCATCGGTTATAAACCAAGTTTCAAAAGCACTTGGCGCGATATAAACGCCTTCTTCCAATAAGCCTTGAAAAAACTTTTTAAAGTATTCGTTGTTTGCTTCGGCGGCAGAATCAAAATCAGTTACGGGAACATCGTTAAAATGCACCGAAATCATCGACCCAATCTGATTGATTGTATAGGTGACTTTATTTTTATTTAAAACTTTTTGAAGTCCTTCTTTTAAGTAAGTAGTTTTTTCTTCCAAACGTTTATAAATACCGGCATCGTTGTTTAGCTCGCTTAGCATTGCCAAACCGGCTGCCATCGCCAACGGATTTCCGCTTAAAGTTCCCGCTTGATAAACCGGACCGTTTGGCGCCAAATATTCCATAATTTCTTCTCGCGCTGCAAAAGCACCAACCGGCAAACCGCCGCCAATTACTTTCCCAAAGGTTACAATATCTGCGTTTACACCAAATAGTTCTTGCGCGCCACCTTTTGCCAAGCGAAAGCCTGTCATTACCTCATCAAAAATCAGTAAAACATTATGTTTATCGCATACTTTCCGTAAAGCTTGCAAAAAGTCTTTTTGTGGTGGAATGCAGCCCATATTTCCGGCAACGGGTTCTAAAATTATACACGCCACTTCGTCTTTGTTTGCTTCTAATAAAGCTTCTACGCTCCCTAAATCGTTAAAGTTTGCCAACAAGGTGTCTTGTGCGGTTCCTTTGGTAACGCCGGGAGAATTTGGTGTGCCAAAAGTTACGGCACCACTTCCTGCTTGTATCAAAAACGAATCGCTATGGCCGTGGTAGCAACCGGCAAATTTTATAATTTTGTCTTTTTTGGTAAATCCGCGTGCCAGTCTAACCGCGCTCATACAAGCTTCTGTACCGCTGTTTACCATTCTAATTTGGTCTATACCCGGCACCATAGAAACCGCAAGTTTGGCAATTTTGGTTTCAATTTCTGTTGGCGTACCAAAACTGGTTCCTTTTTTGGTTTTTTCTATAACTGCATCTATAACCGGTTGGTAGGCGTGACCTAAAATTAGCGGCCCCCAAGAGTTAATATAGTCTATATATTTTCTGTCGTCTTCGTCATATAAGTATGCGCCTTTAGCTTCCTTAATAAAAATAGGATTTCCGCCAACCGCTTTAAAAGCCCTTACCGGGGAATTTACTCCGCCGGGAATATACTTTTTTGCTTCGGTAAATAAAGCACTACTTCTTTGGTATAACATAATAATCTTATTACAAGGTTTTTACAAATAATTTCTGACCAATTTGCAGATGGTCGTTGCGTAGATTGTTGAGTTGTTTTAACTCTTCTACCGTTAAATTATGGCGTTTTGCAATACTGTAAAGCGTGTCGCCTTTTTTTACAGTATAGCGAATACCGGTATGATCTACTTTTAAGGTTTTTGTAGGTAAACCGTCTCTATTGCCGGTACCCAAAACTTCTTCGTCAAATCTATAAAGTTGGTAACGCTCTATAATGCTAATTAACTTTGCAGGATAACGCGGATCTGTAGCATAACCGGCACGTTTTAAACCGCGCGCCCAGCCTTTATAATCATCTTTTTTTAAATTAAAAAGCGAAGCATAACGTCTTCTGTCTTTTAAAAACAAAGAATGGTCTCTAAAACTATATTTTGGGTCTTTATATTTTCTAAAACATTCTTGATAAGCGTCATCGTCGTGGTAGGCTTTTTCGCCTTCCCAACCGTTGCATTTTATACCAAAATGATTGTTAGATTTTCTGGTGAGTTCTCCTAAACCCGCGCTAGATTCTAAAATACCTTGTGCTAAAGTTATGCTGGCAGGAATGCCGTATAAAGCCATTTCGTCTTTAGCAATTTGCGCATAGTTGTAAATATAAAGTTCATTATTATCTTTAAAAACCGGTTTTTTTACTTCTGGTTTTTTATAATTGGATTCTTCTGTACGATTTTCTGCACCTCTTTTGGCTTTTTCTCGTGCAATACTTTCTTCTATTTCTTGCCGAGAATGATAGGCAGTGTTATTCTGCTTAACAGATTTATTACTAACGGCTTTTTTTTTAGTACCACAAGCACTAAAAAATATAACTACCAAAAACGATACGAAGTAAAATTTTATTCTCATTATAATAAACAGGTCTTTCCTTTTTTGCGTAAATTTTTATTCATTCCGGCAATGCCTTGCAAACCGCCGGTATGAATTGCTAAAATACGCGTGTTTTCTTTAAAATAATCATTTTTAATCAAATCAAAAAGTCCGTACATCATTTTTCCGGTGTAAATAGGATCCAAAGTTACACAATACTTTTCTTTAAAGGCATTTATAAAAGCTATTAAGGCTTCGTTTGTCTTAGCATAACCACCAAAATGGTAATTTAGTATAAGTTGCCAGTTTTCTTTTTTTACATTTTTACTAATTTCGTCTTGCAAAAAGTTTCCTTTTAAGGCAGGAAACCCCATTATTTTTTGCTTTACGGAAGCAGAATTTATCAAACCACTAATCGTGCCGCCGGTTCCTACCGCAACGCTAACTACATCAAAATTTTTATCTTCTTCGGTTAAAATTTCTTCGCAACCTTTTATGGCTAGATTGTTAGTGCCTCCTTCGGGAATTAGATAAAAATCACTAAAAATTCCGCGTAAAGCGTTTATAAAATTTAATTCATGCTTTTTACGGTAATCGGACCGACTCACAAAATGAAACTGCATTCCCATTTGTTTAGCTTGTCGCAAAGTAGGATTATGTGCCAAAGTATTTTCCAAGTTTTTGCCACCCAATTCGTCTCCTCTAATTATGCCAATACTTTGCAAATTTTCTTCTTGGGCAGCGGCTGCAGTTGCCAAAATATGGTTAGAAAATGCCCCACCAAAAGTCAACACTTTTGAGTGATTTTCATCTTTTGCGGCTTGTAGATTGTATTTTAATTTTCTGAATTTATTGCCCGAAACAAGCGAATGCAAAAGATCTTCGCGTTTCAACCAAACTTGAACGCCTTGTAACTCGCAGATAAAATGATTTACAGATTTTTGCTGGGCTTTTAGCATAATTGCAAAAATACAAATATTTATTTTTTACCGAAAAGTCCAAAGCTTTTTAAACAGCTTATTTTAATTGTAGATTTAAAAGATGTTTTAGCACCAAAATTCGTGGTGTAAGATGCTCTTTATGATAATATATTATAACATTTTAAAAGCCTTTTTTCTTCCGTAAAGGTTTACTGAAATTTTACACCAACAAATACAAAGCTTCTATTTGCATTTAAAAATCCTTATTTTTGAAACCTATGAATTTAAAGAAACGTATTCCGTTAGAAGAAGGAGATTATTATTTAACGCCCCAAGGTTATAGGTGCTTTACGGAACAATACCATTTAAAACGTGGTTATTGCTGTAAAAGCGGCTGTAGACATTGCCCGTATGGGTTTGATAAGGCGAGGGAGTAGAAATTAGTTGGCAGTGATGAGTTGGCAGTAAGCAAAATTTTATAGCAGTTTCTAAACTATTTTGCTCTAAATTAAATTTTTAATTTATGAAACTTCAAGATTTAATAGCGTACCAAAAATCTGTATCTCTTGCTATGGAAATATTTGAAATTTCTAAATCTTTTCCTAAAAGCGAAACCTATTCATTGACCGATCAGATAAGACGATCTTCCAGAAGTATAACGGCAAACTTGGCAGAAGCCTATCGAAAAAGATCTTATCCCAAGCATTTTTTTAGTAAGTTAACCGATTGTGATGCTGAAAACTCCGAAACTCAAGTTTGGTTAGAATTTTCTTTTCTCTGTAAATATATAGATAAAGAAACGTATAATAAATTAAAGTATCCCATCGAAGAAATTGGAAAGTTAATTAATTATATGATTCGCAATCCAAATAAATTCGGCGTAAAAAATGAACACTGAACACTGAACACTGAACACTGAACACTGAAATTTAAAACATATTCACTAAACATGACCTTTAAAGAAGAAATACTACAAGGAATCCCGGAAGAACTTCCGCAAGCAAAAAAATACGACCCCGAGATAAATCACGCTCCAAAACGAAAAGATATTTTAGATGCCAATGAAAAGAAATTGGCGCTTCAAAACGCTTTACGCTATTTTGACGCTAAGCATCACGCTACCTTACTTCCCGAATTTAAAGAAGAATTAGAAAAATACGGTCGGATTTATATGTATAGATTTAGACCAGATTATAAAATTTATGCTCGCGATATAAACGATTATCCGGGAAAAAGCAATCAGGCCAAAGCTATAATGCTTATGATTCAAAATAATTTGGATCACGCGGTGGCACAACATCCGCACGAGCTTATAACCTATGGCGGAAATGGTGCGGTGTTTCAAAATTGGGCGCAATACCGTTTAACAATGCAATATCTTGCTCAAATGACAGAAGAGCAAACTTTGGCAATGTACAGCGGACACCCAATGGGCTTGTTCCCTTCGCATAAAGATGCACCGCGAGTGGTAGTAACCAACGGCATGATGATTCCAAACTATTCTTCGCAAGACGATTGGGAGAAATTTAATGCGCTTGGCGTCACACAATACGGTCAAATGACCGCCGGAAGCTATATGTATATTGGTCCGCAAGGTATTGTGCACGGGACAACAATTACAGTTCTTAACGCTTTTAGAAAAATAAAAAAGCAAACCAATGGCGGTTTGTTTGTAACCTCCGGCCTTGGCGGAATGAGCGGTGCGCAACCTAAAGCCGGCGATATTGCCGGTTGTATAACCGTTTGTGCCGAAGTAAATAAAAAAGCCACCAAAACCCGCCACGAACAAGGTTGGGTAAAAGAAGTAATTAGCGATTTAGGCCAACTCACCCAACGTGTAAAAAAAGCCAAAGAAAACAATGAAAGCGTTTCTATTGCTTACGATGGCAATATTGTAGAAGTTTGGGAAAAATTTGATGAAGAAAACTTAAAAATAGATATTGGTAGTGACCAAACCTCTTTGCACAATCCGTGGGCCGGCGGTTACTATCCGGTTGGTTTGAGTTATGAAGAAGCCAATAAAATGATGGCAGAAAATCCGGAGCAGTTTAAAAAAGAAGTACAACGCAGTTTAAAGCGCCAAGCCGACGCTATTAATAAACATACCGCAAAAGGCACGTACTTTTTTGATTACGGAAATGCCTTTCTTTTAGAAGCTTCTCGCGCCGGCGCCGATATTATGAGTCAAGACGGCAAAAGCTTTAAATACCCAAGTTACGTGCAGGACATTATGGGCCCAATGTGTTTTGATTATGGTTTTGGTCCTTTTAGATGGGTTTGCGCATCGGGTAAAAAAGAAGATTTATTAAAAACCGATAAAATTGCAACCACAATTT
This sequence comes from Haloflavibacter putidus, assembly GCF_006546625.1. GTDB lineage: Bacteria > Bacteroidota > Bacteroidia > Flavobacteriales > Flavobacteriaceae > Mesonia > Mesonia putida. Next base: position 215,082 of record NZ_VIAR01000003.1, on the reverse strand, counting down.
TAGAGGAGATGAAACAAAATGCCCCCGAAGAAATTCAACAGCAAATGCAGGATAATATTACTTGGATAAAAGGCGCACAAGAAAATAAACTGGTTGTTGGTTCGCAAGCTAGAATTTTGTACGCTGACGCGGAAGGAAGAGTAAAAATTGCCCAAGCTTTTAACGATGCCATAGAAAAAGGCGAAATTGGCGAAGTAATTCTGGGTCGCGATCACCACGATGTTTCGGGCACCGATTCTCCTTACCGCGAAACTTCTAATATTTATGACGGCAGTAAATTTACCGCAGATATGGCCATACAAAATGTAATAGGCGACAGCTTTAGAGGAGCAACTTGGGTTAGTATTCATAACGGCGGCGGCGTTGGCTGGGGAGAAGTAGTTAATGGTGGCTTCGGTATGGTTCTTGATGGTTCTAAAGAGGCTACAAAGCGCTTACAATCAATGCTTTTCTGGGACGTTAATAATGGGATTTCCCGACGTTCTTGGGCACGAAATGAAGGAGCGGTTTTTGCTATTAAACGTGCAATGCAACAAGAACCAAATTTAAAAGTTACGCTTCCCAACCAAGTGGACGACGCTTTGTTTAATTCGTTATAAAAAACAAAAACACCATGAAAAAATTAATAAAAATACCTGTTTTTTTACTACTCGCAGCTTTTGTAGCTTCTTGTAGTTCTGTACAGGTAGCTACAGATTATGACCGTAAAACCAACTTTGAGCAATACGATAGTTTTGCTTTTTACAAACCAGGTATAGATAAAGCAGAAGTTTCAGACTTAGATAAAAAGCGTATTCTACGTGCTATCGAAAAAGAAATGACTGCCAAAGGTTTTACGAAAAAGCAAGAACCGGATTTATTGGTAAGCATCTTTACCAAAACACAAGAAAATGTAAATATCTATCAAAATAACTATGCTTATGGCTATGGTTATGCGTTTCATCCTTATTACTGGGGACGCGGTTATAACACCGTTTCCAGAACCACAGAAGGAACGCTTTATATAGATTTGATAGACGCCAAAACAATGGAACTGGTTTGGCAAGGTATGGGAACCGGGGCGCTATCTATGGATATGGACACCAAAATTGAACGTATACAAGAAATTGTAGAAGAAGTTTTAAAGAAATACCCGCCGGGACAAGAATAAAAAATTCACTTAGAAAGGCTGCCTTTTGGCGGTCTTTTTTTATTGGATAGGTTGCTTAAAAAAATACTACCAATTATCAATACAAAAAACAAACTGGCCAAAAACACCCACCAATAATAACTATCGGGAAACGGAAAGCCGGTAATTTTAGAAAACGGCGAAAAGAAAATAAGTATTTCCGTAAAGACAAAAGCTAATATGTATAATCTAAATTGTAAAAAACTTAGACGTAACAAGCGGTAATAATTCAGTAAAAAAAACAAACCTATACTTACCAAGCCCAAAAACACCCAGTGCAAGAAACCAATGGTTAAGTTTTTATAAATAGTAGCTAAATCTGCAGCCTGCGGAAAAGCTCCTACAAACTGAAAAATCAATTTTCCGATAAGCAAAACAAAAAGCCAGCTTAACATTTGCTGCTGAAGTTTTGTAAAACGTCTTGCAAATAAAAAACGACGTTCTTTTAGAAATTTGAACAAATAACCAAAAGCCATAATTTGCACCACGCCTCCACTTACCGCCAAAACATAAATTATTGTAGGCGGATATAAAAACAACACCGAAAGAAAAAATGTTAAGACAATAGAAACATGAAAACTAAGTATAAAACGACTGAAATTTCTTTTGGAAAAATAAATACCGCGTTGCTCGATGATATATAAAAAGATGCCAACCAAAGCTAAAATCATCCAGGCATTGTATTGCAAATGCAAATAAAAATAAATGGCAACCCGGTACCACTCAGAATTTGGTCCCAAAGTAGCCATTACCGCGCCAACTGCCCACGGCCCAATGCTGGAAACCACCATATAAAACAACGCATAATTAATGCATTTTAAGGCAGGGGTTTGTCGGTCTTCTTTAGGAAGATATTTTAAATATGCCCAATAAAAGGCATAACTAACAAACAAAAACAAGGTAGAAAACGTTATAGAAACTGCCGCATATCCTTGAAAAGGAAAACTACACAACATCCCAATAACGGTAAATAAGGTAAAATAAAAAATGCGCTTATAAACTTTTGACGGGAAAAATTTTTTTAGAATAAGTTTATAAATAAGCAGGATTAAAGCCATATAAACCCAGCCTAGCAAAGCTACATGGGAGTGCGCGTGCACTACATATTTAAAAACCACCGCAAAATCTGCCACAAACAAAAAACGTAAAAATAAACCTGCCAAAACTGCTATAAAAAACAGACTTAAGGCAATACGCAATTGTTTTTGTAAACTCAGCAAAATTTATCGTTTTAAAAATCTTTCTTTTTAGCCTTACGGCGAATGTTTAACACAGGTAAAATTACCCACAAACATAAGGTTCCTAAAGCTAAAAACAAGCCCCAATTGGTACCAAAGAATTTTTGAAAAATAGCACCGGTATACCCAAGTAAAGCTGCGATATCTAATTTAAGCAAAATTAAAATCCTAGATAAATCTATTGGGTTAAAAATGGTAGCAAATAAGGTAAACTTGTCTAAGGGGTAAGTTTCAAAAACAATCAAAGACATCAAAAATAAACCATCGTAAACCACGGCCAAAAACAACCATAACAAGATGGCGTAGCTAAAACCTTTAATTTTATTTTCGTTGTATAGGGCTATGTTAAACGCCAAAGCGGTAAAAATAAAGGTAAGCAATGCACCGGTGACTAACAGCAGGCTAAAATCCCAAATAGCAGCCGACTGAAATAACCCGTAAAACACAAACGGCAATCCCAGGCCTAAAACCAAACTCATGACCAAAGACAAAGAGACTCCCAGGTATTGCCCAACAAAAATTGAGGAGCGTTTTACGGGTTGTGCCAGCAATAATTCTGTAAATTCTTTGGAGTTATAATAATACATAACGCCAAAAATGGTTCCGATAAGGGGTACTAAAATGATTATTACATTCATTAAAGTAATTACGGCTTTAGACAAATCTTGGTTTAAGAAAAGCAGTACAAAACCCAGCAGTAAGTAAAATAAGAGATATACATAACTCCACCTACTACGTATTAAATCGAAAAAACTGTATTTTAATATTTTAAGCATGGTTTTTCTTTAAAAGATGAGCAATAGCGCGTTCAAAATCTTCTTCACCGGTTTTTTTCCGTAACTGACTTAGATTTCCTTTGAAATAAATTTTGCCTTCTAAAATAAACACGATTTCATCGGAAACTTCTTCCACAAAACTCATAATATGCGAGGTTACCAAAACGGTTTTTCCTTTCTTTTTTTCTTGTTCAATAAGCTCTTTTAAATGCAGAAGAGCAATTGGGTCTAAACCTGTGGTGGGCTCATCTAAAATAACCAACCTACTATCAAACATAAATGTGAGTACAATGTTTACTTTCTGTTTTGTACCCCCCGAGAGGTTACTGAGTTTTTTATCTAAAAAGGGTTCTAATTGAAATAACTTAATTAAATGATCGGAGTCTGCATTAACGCCACGTAAATCTTTAATCATTTTTATAAGCTCTTTTACACCAAGGTTACCCGGAAAATTGGCAATTTGGGGTAAATAGTCTATATTTTTACGGTATAAGCCGTTTTGTTGTGTTTGTTTGCCATCTATAAAAATTTTGCCTTTATCTGGCACAACCATTCCCAAAATAGATTTTATTAGCGTGGTTTTACCCGACCCATTTGGGCCTAAGATGGCAAAAATACCGTTTTCGGGAATTTCTAAATCTACCCCTTTCAGTACTTTATTTTTACCGAATTTTTTATGAATGTTCTCTATTTTTATCATTGGTGTTTTTTCATTAACGGCGCTTCATCTACCAAATTGTCTGGTGTAAAAACCGGCGATACTTTTTCTGAAAAATCTATAATATCTACAAAAAGACTACGCATTAAAATTATGGTCTCCGGAGTTCTGTTTACAATATAACTAAAGAGCTTTACCGGCCTGTAGGGCACGTCTCCATAGCCATTTTCATCTAAATCGTAGCCGGTATATTCGCTCCAGAAATTTTGATAAAATTTATTATCGTTTATACGGCTGTTATAACTTACATCAAAAGAATTATATAAAAAATTATTGTTTATAAACTCGTTGTTATAACAAGCCCCGCGCACCTTTACCGCCCAACCGTTATTTTTAAAAGTGTTTCCTTCATAATTTATTCGGTTAGAGCCTTCTATATTTATACCGGTAGTGTTTTCTTCAAAAAGATTGTTATAAATCTCTGCATCGTTTATTTCTTTGAGTAACAAACCATAGGCTGCAGTCCCCCAGTTATACTGAAATTTATTGCGCATCATTTTTATGCGCTTAGAAAACATAACTGCCACGCCGGCGCCATTGTTTTCAAAAACATTATCGTTGTACACATCATCGTTAGAAAACATAAAGTGCAAACCGTAACGCAAATTGTCTTTGCTTATATTATTTGAAATAGTACAATTGTCTGCAAACTCGAGGTAAATACCGTCGCGCACTTGTTTTACAGAATTGTTGGTAATGTTTATTCTTTTGGAATACCAAAGTTGTATACCGTTTCCGGAATTATGTTCAGAAACTGCATCGCCCATAATATTATTATTGCGCACAATACCATCTGTAGCTTTCTCCAGATAAATTCCAAAGAAAATTTTACGCAATTCTAAATTCTGAATAATAAAATCTTTTGCTTTGCTTACGCGGATGGCGGCATAATCTTCTGTGTAGCTAGAGCCTACATTTACCAATTTAAAACCATCTACGAGCACGTTATCTGCAAAAACTTGAATTATATCACCTTTATCTTGGCCGTCTATAGCCGGTAAATCTTGGCCTACCAAACTTATGGCTTTGTCTATAATAATAGAGTTTTCTTTATAAATACCTTTTTTAACCAAAACCGTATCACCGGGCTTGGCGGCTTTTATTCCTGCTTTTATGCTGGTAAAAGCACAGGTACTACAAACTTCTACCTGTGCGTTTGCCGGCATAAAAATACTGCAAATAAAAAAACTAAAGAAAAGTAAACTATATAGACGAAGAGGCATAATATGTAGCGACTTTAAAAGACATTATTTCTTGTTTTGTTGGTGTTTTCTAAGTTCTTGCCAAGTGTAAATTTCACCTTCTTTTTCGGCTTGTACTTTTGCTGCTTTTTCTTGACTAGAAAATGCAGTAATAAACCCTCCCATTGGGCTTGGTATATTTTTAGAAATTAAAAAACTTGCCTTATTGGCTAAGATTAACTCACCCGGGTTGTGATAATGATTGGTGTAAAATTGCCCAACCTTTTCTTTGCTCATTTCTTGTTCAAAATCTAACATACATTCGGTAGCGTCAAATTTGTATACTTTGCCTTTGTCTGTTACAATTTCGGCACCGTGAATTTTATCTACGATCGTCATTTTGCAAAAGTCACAACTGTCTTCTCCGTATGCAATGGGTTTTTTTTCTTTACTACAACTCATCAAAAAGCCCATCAGAAAAAATAAAACACCTAATTTCTTCATTTATTTTGCTCTTTTTAATCCTACTAAATAAGCTACGAAAGTTAAGAACATTCCTACAGTTAGCAAAATACCTCCCATTGCTGGATAAGAAACTGCCGTAAAGTTAAGAATATCTCGAGAGCCTAATAATGGTGGTTTGTAACTAAAAGGATTTCCTTCTTTATCTACCACTTTTATAATAGCTTTTGGATCTAAGTTGGTACCATAATCTACCAACCAAGCATTAAAGTCGTACATGCCGGCAACTCCTAAAACTGTCATTAAGATTAGCCAACCTAAAAACCATTTGTAGGTAACTACTTTAAAAAATCCTAAAACACCTATTAATATTCCTAAGCCAGACATTATTCCTACCACAATAGGAAAAGTTTGAAACTCCCACATATCTGTGGGTTTCGGCAATTTTTGCATACCAATATAGTGGTTTAGGCCATCAATATTTTTTAAATCATATTCCGTAAAGCCTTTTAAGCCGTCTAAATGTATGTACATTCCCAATCCGTCCGGATATTGCGGAGCTTCTAGTTCTACCGTCCATAACGGATAGATAAACAGGCTCAATAATAAAGCTGAGCCAATTATCATTATAGCGCTTGCTGCTTTCATCCTAAAATATTTTGAAGTTAAAAAGCGGAGAGGCTTGAAACTAACCATCCCCGCTTTTCTGAAAAAATCAATTAATCAACAATGTATTCTTACTCTACGTCTTCGCCAAGAGACCAATCTAACTCAATGTCTGAGTCTTGTGGCGAAACGCGGATGTAGCCTTGCATTTCTTGGTGTAGTGCAGAACAGAAGTCTGTACAATAAAACGGCCACACCCCAACTTTTTTAGGCTCCCAAACTGATGTTTTTGTTTGCCCCGGCATAATTAAAAGTTCTGAGTTGTTTTGACCTATTACGGCAAAACCGTGCGGTACATCAAAATCTTGCTCTAAGTTGGTAACGTGGAAGTAAACTTTATCGCCTACTTTTATACCTTCTATATTATCTGGCGAGAAGTGACTACGTATGGTAGTTAAATATATGTGCACTTCGTTGCCTTCACGCACCACTTTTGTATCTGCTTCACTTTTTGCGGCAAACGGGTGCTTATTATCTGCCAATTTATAGAATTTCTTAGAATTTGGCGCTACTTTGTCTGCTTTGATTGCTGCTGCGTAGTGTGGCTCTCCGTGGGTTGGGAAATCTAAGATTAGTTCCATTTTATCGCCGGAGATATCATACAATTGTGCAGAGTGTTCTAATTCTGGTCCTGTTGGCAAGTAACGGTCTTTGGTAATTTTGTTCATTGCAAACATATATTTACCGTCTGGCTCTCTAGAGTTACCTCCCGGGATTGTAAGGTGACCAACAGAATAGTAAGTTGGTTTTCTGTCTAAAACTTCCCAAGTTCCTAATTTCCATTTTACCACTTCAGAAGAGATAAAGAAAGTTGTATATGCATTACCTTTATCGTCAAACTCTGTGTGTAGTGGTCCTAGACCTGGCTGCTCTACAACTCCTGCTAAAGTTTCGTCGAAGTTTAAAATTGGAATTCCGTAAGCTTCTCCTTCAAATTTCTCGTTTTTGATAGCTTCTACCATTTTTGGGAAAGAGTGTACGGTCAAGTTTGCAGATAATTTACCGTTACCTACAATATATTGTCCGTCCGGAGATACATCACAACCGTGTGGAGATTTTGGCGTTGGTAATAAAAATACTGCTCCGGGAACATCTGAAGGATTAATAACCCTTACTTCTTCTTTCATAGTAGAAGTACCTATATGTGTATCGTGATCGTAAACATTATGGGCATATTTGGCCGGCATCATTTTACCACCGCCATTATTTACATATTCTTCAATTTTCTTCCAGTTTACTGCTGCAATAAAATCTTTATCGTTTTGAGAAGCGTTAACCTCTAATAAAGTATTTGCTTCTTCTGTGTTATAGGTAGTAAAGAAGAACCAACCGTGTGATTGCCCGCGACCGGGGTGCGATAAATCGTAGTTAAAGCCCGGCATCATTAATTGGAATTTAATATCCATTCCACCGTCTTCAGGATCTACGCTAATAAAAGATAAAGCTCCTTTAAATTTACCTTTGTATTCTTTTATACTAAGGTCTTCTTGTGGTACCGGAACAGAAAAACGTGTTCCTGCTACTACATACTCTGTGTTTTCTGTAACAAAGGAAGAACTGTGGTTACCAGCACTATTAGGTACTTCAATAATCTCGGTAGTCTCAAATGTTTCTAAATCTATTCGAGCGATACGTGGGGTGTTGTTTTCGTTAATAAAAATCCAACGACCGTCTGTAACCCCTTCTGTTTGAGAAATATCCGGGTGGTGAGAATCTCCCCAAGGAATAAACCCATGCGAAGTATTTAACATTGGTTTTGTTTCTTCGGAATAGCCGTAACCGGAAGTTGGAAATTGGCTAAATACCGGAATTTCTTTAAACATTCTACCCGATGGTAATCCGTAAACGGTAAGGTTACCGCTATAACCACCAGATACAAATGCGTAATACTCATCGTGCTCGCCGGGAGCAACGTAAACTTTCTCTGCGTTGTTGGAAGATAAAGCCCCTTGGCTTTTATTTCCGTTGTCATCGGACTTGCAGCTGAACATGGCCGCGACTGTTAATAAGCCTAATCCTAAATTTAATATCTTCATAGTGTTCTAATAAAATTGGTTTATAGTGTTCTAAAGTATTCTAAAACTGCGCGAGCTTCCTCTTCTGTAAGCCCTTGGTTTGCCATTGGCGAGCCGTTAAACTCTATTAATAAATCTTTTGCCAACGGATCTTCGCGTACCATTTTTTCTGGAGCCAAAATCATATTCATAACCCACTCCGGACTTCTTCTTTCTAAAATTCCTGCTGGGGCCGGCCCTATAAAACGTTTTGTTGGCTTGTGGCAAGCAGTACACATTTTATTGTATACATCTTTACCTTTGCTTGCCAAATCTTGATCTACCGTTTCTGCTAAATCAACATTTTTAATTGGCCCTACTCCTTTATTATCTAAAGCAACACGCTCTGAAGCAGGAACCTTACTTTTCTTGTCTTCTTTTTTATCTTTTTTGTCTTTACCACTATGTAAAGTGACTTTTTCTTTTTTCTCGTCTTTTTTCTTTTCTCCGCCGCAGCCTATCAGTATACCTGAAAAAGCTAACAGCAAGAAACTTAGTTTTAAATAGTTTTTCATTGTTATTGATTTTTTTTAGTTATTAAAACACTACAAAGATATGAGCATAAAAGTAGAGAAAATATGACCAAAATCATTTATTCAGACTTTTTTATCTTAATTAAACCACTTACATTTGTACTTGTATTATAAACAAGGTTTTATGTTTTCTAAAGCATGCGAGTATGGTATTAAAGCAGCAATTTTTATTGCACAAGACACAATGCAACAAAAACGTGTAAGCTTAAAAGATATAGCAAATGCAATAGACAGCCCCGAAGCATTTACCGGAAAAATCTTACAGAAATTAGTAAAACACGATATTATAACTAGTATGCGTGGCGCTAAAGGTGGCTTTGAAGTAAACTTGGCTACCTTAGATCAAATTAAATTAAAACAAATTGTATACGCTATAGACGGCGACGCCTTATATACCAATTGCGCTCTTGGCTTTAGTGAATGTAGCTCAGAAAAACCTTGTGCAATGCATTTTCAATTTATGGATGTAAGAGAAAATTTAAATAATTTATTAGAACACACCACGCTAGAAGAACTGGTGCTTGGGGTAAAAGATAAATTAGCATTTTTAAAAGAATAAAAAAAATTTAGTTTAAAATCGGACAAAAATGTCCTTAATATGTATGTTATGGAGAATATAATGAATAAACAAATTGGAGAATTAGTAGCGCAAGATTATAGAACAGCTGCTGTTTTTAATAAGTTTGGAATTGATTTTTGCTGTCGCGGAAACCGTGCAGTAAGCGATGTATGTGAGAAAAACAAAATTAATCCAGACGATATTGGTGCACAATTGGAGCAAATTTTTTCTGCTACTAATAATGGCGATCCAGACTTTAACCAATGGCCATTAGATTTATTGGCAGATTATGTAGAAAAAACACACCACCGTTATGTGTCTGAAAAAACTCCACCCCTATTGCAATTTTTAAATAAATTATGCAAAGTGCATGGCGGCAGACACCCGGAGTTATTCAAAATAAACGAAGCTTTTCAAGAACTTTCTAAAGAACTAGCTTCTCATATGAAGAAGGAAGAATTGGTATTATTTCCTTTTATTAGAAAATTAGTAAATACAGATTTAACCAATCAAGCTTTAGAAAAACCACATTTTGGATCTGTAGAAAATCCTATTAATATGATGGAGCACGAACACGCAGAAGCAGGAGAATTGCTACGCGTTATTGCTAAAGAAAGCGATAATTACCAACCCCCAGCAGATGCTTGCAATACTTATAAAGTAACGTTTGCAATGCTGCAAGAGTTTGAAGAGGATTTGCATAAACATATACACCTCGAAAATAATATTTTGTTTCCTAAAGCTATCGCTTTAGAGAAGAAGCAAAATGTTGCTGTTTAATTTTACTTTTTTCATGAGGAAAAGGTCGGGTGTTTGCCCGACCTTTTTGGTTTTATAAGTTATTTTGTTTTAGGAAATAACTTCCCAGTTTTTAGCACTTTGGTAAGCCTGCTCAATTTTTTGGCGTTGCTCTTGCAATAAAGATTTTGTACTTGGCGGCAAATCTTTATCGGCTAAAATATCGTCATAATCTTCTATGGCAGCTTTTTCACCACGTTGCACTTCTTCCATAACGGTTTCGTTCTCGTTACCAGAAACTGCAGTTTTTACATCCATCCAAGTTCTGTGCAAACTTCCGGTAGCGCTTCCGCCTTTATCGGGTTTTTCATCAAAAGCTTTAATTTCTTCTTTTATTTTATGTCCAAAATCATAGCGTTGTTTTGCTTGCTCTTCTAAAAAGTTTTTCATTTTGGCGTTTTTTACATTAGATGCCGCTTCTTTATAGCCTTTCTCTGCATCATAAGTTTTTTCTAACAACTGATTTAGATTAGAGGCAACTTCTTTTTTAAATTCCATAGCTTTAATTTTAAGGTTAAATTAATTTTTTAACTAATTTAGCGCATACAATTCATTTTAGAAACACAATTAACATCGTCTTATTATCCAATTAACGTAGATTAACGAAATTCTTTTTTATTTATATGATTCTTAAGAAAATATCCACTGTTGTTTCGTCTTTTTTTGTACGAAAAAACCTGTTTCTATCACTTGGTTTTTTGTTTTGCTTATTGGCATTGGTATCTTGTGAAAGCAAAATCACAGCTGGTGTAAATTCAGCAAAGAAAAATTCCGTAAAGGAAAATATTACAGCAACGTCCATTTCCGTAAAGGAAAAACAGGAAAAAATTATTCAAGAATATTTATACGATTGCGCCCACAACTATAATTACCGGTACGGAATGTATAAATACCAAAAATGCATAGACAAAGGTTTGGCAAAAGACTCTACCATTGCCTATTTATGGCAGCAGAAAGCTATGCCACTTTTTAAAGCGCGCAAATATGAGGCAGGAATGGTGTTCTTAGATAAAGCCGTAAAATATGACGAAAAGAAATGGCTGTCTTATCGAGGATTTATAAAATGTATTTTTGCAAAAACCTACCGCAGCGCAATTAAAGATTTTGAGCGAATAAAAGAATTGGAAGGCAACTCTTTTGTGATGGACCATACTTACAACTTTCATATAGCTTTGTCTTATTTGCAGTTAAATGAATTTAAAAAAGCAGAAAAAATCTTTAAACAAGATATAAAAGAACAAGTAGCCCAATGGGGCGAAGATGGTTACCACCATTTAGATTTATTTTATTACGGAATTTCTTTGTTTGAGCAGCAAAAATGGGAAGAAGCCATCGTTCAATTCGAAAAATCTTTAGAAAAATACCCGAATTTTTCTGAGCCTATGTTATACAAAGCATTATCTATGATGCAATTAGACACGTATACAGAAAAAGAGCTTGAGATAATTTTCGAGAAATTAAAAAAGAGCAAAGAAGCCGGCAATACCATTAACGAAGATAACGCGGTGTACGAAAAATATCCGTATCAAGTTGGCTAAAAATCCTGAAAGGCGACTTACTTTACTTATTGTTTTAGCAAAGAGGAGAAGAATTAATTTATTTCTTCTCAACCGAATTTTCGTCTGTCTTACGCATTGATTCTTGGTTTAGCTGCGGTTGGTACAAAGTGCGTTTTGGTACAGGTATTTCTATACCATTTTCGTCTAAGGCTTTTTTTACTGCCTGTAATTGTTCCCAATAAACCGGGTAATAATTTTCTGATCTTACCCAACATCTTGCAACAAACTTTAGCTCATATTCGCCAATTTGATCTAACCAAGCATCTGGTTCCGGCTCATTTATAATATGCGGATGTTTATTTAAAGTTTCTACAATAAGCTTACGAATGTACTCGACATCTACATCATAATTAAATTTTAAATTTAGGTCCACCCTTCGGTAAGGCTCCATGGTTCTATTATCTACATCGCTATTTGAAACATTACCGTTAGGCATGGTAACTATGAGTCCGTCGTAGGTTTTAACCCGCGTATAGAGAATATCTATTTTTTCTACAAAGCCCAAAACGTTGTTTACTTTAATCAAATCGCCAACTTTAAAGGGTTTAAAAACCAAAATTAAAACCCCACCCGCAAAATTGGCCAAACTACCTTGTAAAGCCAAGCCAATAGCAATACCAACCGCACCAAAAATTGCTAAAAAAGAAGAAGCTTTTATACCCAAGATAGAACCAACCAAAAAGATGAGCAAACCCCATAAAACAAAGATAGAAAGACTCTCTACGAAAGTTTTTAAAGACAGTTCTATCTTAGATTTTTTAAGTATTCGCTTAAACAATTGCATAACAATTTTGATACAGAAAACACCAATAATCAATATTATAATTGCGTAAAAAGCGCGTGGCCCAATCTCTACTAAAAAGTCTAAAAAGGTATCTTTTACTTGAACCCAGAAGTTCTTGTCCATATTAAAACCTATCTTTTTTTTATAATTTTACAATATACCGTAAATAACGCGAAACCAACTTAAAACCAGCATTTTTATAGCCGCTTTAACCAGCGTACAAAATTTTACATAATTATTTTTAAACAATTCTATAAACAAGGCGGTTATCTGGGCGTTTCCCCTCCCCTTTTAAAATTGGGGAGGGGTCGGGCTTTCCGCTTTTACGCTTCGGTTCGCTACCGCTCCCTGCAGGGTAACCGCTGCAATCCCTAACGCGGCGGTTAATAAACACACAAATTCGATATAAACTATTGATTGCTATTCCGTTTATATTGCTAAAAGTAAATTTCAAAGAATATAAAGTGTAGTAGCAACTATTTCTAAAAAAACAAAAAACCAATCCGCAGCAACAGATTGGTTTTTTTTTATAAAAGTATCAATTGAAATATTAATAATCCACCAACTCCTTTATCTTCTTCTTTACTTTCTCCGTTGAAGGAATCATGGTTTCTTCTAAAGTGGAGTTTAACGGAATTGCTGGCATATTCTCTGAACCAATTGTCATTACCGGAGCGTCCAATGATTTAAAGCATTCTTCCTGAATTTTACCCGATAAAGCTCTTGCAAAGGTATTATCTGAAGGTTCTTCGGTTACAACCAAACATTTGCCGCATTTCTTTACGGATTTCATAATGGTTTCCTCATCTAGAGGATGCAAGGTTCGTAAATCTACTACTTCTATTTGATCTTGCATATTTAATTCCGCGGAAGCGTTCATCGCCCAATGCACGCCCATTCCGTAGGTAATAATACTAAGGGTTTCTTTGTCTTCTTGCTTCCAGATTTCTTGTAAAACCCAAGCTTTACCAAACGGCAATACATAATCTTCGCTAGGTTCTACAGAGGTTGCACCTTTAGTTCCGGGCACTTTACTCCAATATAAACCTTTGTGTTCAAAAATTACTACCGGATTAGGGTCGTAATAAGCGGCTTTCATCAAACCTTTTAAATCGGCTCCATTGCTCGGGTACGCAATTTTGAGTCCGCGAATGTTGCTCACCACACTTTCTACGGAAGAAGAATGATAAGGTCCGCCACTGCCATAAGCGCCAATTGGAACACGTAATACCATAGAAACCGGCCATTTGCCGTTAGATAAATAACAGCTTCTGCTAACTTCTGTAAATAACTGATTGAGTCCCGGCCAGATATAATCTGCAAATTGTACCTCAACAATGGGTTTTAATCCTACCGCCGAGATCCCAACGGTGGACCCCACTATAAAGGCTTCTTGAATTGGTGTATTAAACACGCGATTGTCTCCAAATTTTTGTGCCAAAGTAGCCGCTTCTCTAAACACACCGCCCAATCTTCCGCCAACATCTTGGCCGTACAACAAGCATTCTTTGTGTTTTTTCATCAGTTCTTCAATGGCAAACAACGCACAATCTACCATCACCACTTTTTCGGCGCCTTCGGGAGAGCGTTCTCCTTTTTCTTCGGTAATCGGCGTTGGTGCAAAATCATGCGTAAATAAATCTTCTGGTTTCGGGTTCTCTGCAGCTAAAGCTTCTTGGTAGTGTTCTTTTACTTTTACGCGCGCCAAGGCTTCAATCGCTTCCAACTCATCTTCCGTAAAATTATTTTTAGATAAATAGTCTTTCATTTTCGGAAACGGATCGCGGGTTTTCGCTTCCTCTAAATCATCGCGATAAAATTCCATTCGCACGCCGGAAGTATGGTGATTCAATAACGGGACTTTAGCGTGAATCAACATTGGTCTTCTTTCTTTACGGATGGTTTTCAACGCATTTTGAACCGTGGTATAACTTTCTTCAAAATTGGTTCCGTCTATAGAAACGGCTTCTAAACCTTTAAATCCTTGTGCATATTCTGCCGCATTTTGGGCGCGAGTTTCGGCTTCGTTAGCAGAAATATCCCAGCCGTTATCTTGCACCACATATAAAATAGGTAATTTTTTAAGCGCAGCCATTTGAAAAGCTTCTGCTATTTCCCCTTCGGTAACACTGGCGTCTCCTAACGAACAAACCACAACTGGTTTCTCGCCATTCACCAAAGCTTCTTCTTGCCCCATTTCTTTATAAAACGCGTATTTTTCATCTTCCGTAAATAAATCGCCTCCTTCGCGGTAATGAAACCCTAAAGCAACGCCTGTAGCCGGAATGGCTTGCATTCCCGTAGCAGAACTCTGGTGCGGAATCTTAGGTTTATCGGCATCTTTTAGACTGGGATGCGAATAATAGGTGCGCCCACCAGAAAACGGATCTTCTTTTTTGGCCAAAACTTGCAACATGAGATCTTTAGGTTGCATCCCGATAGACAGTAAAATCGAGTCGTCCCGATAATAGGGAAAAACATAATCTTGCGGAAATAACTGCATTCCCACCGCCATTTGAATCACTTCGTGCCCACGCGAAGTAGCGTGTACATATTTAGAAACCGTTTTAAAATTTTCTTCATATAACTCTGTTAAAGCCTTCGCGGTACAAAGGTTGGAGAATGCTTTTTTTAGTATATCTTTTTTTATCATTTTTTATTTTTTTAGAATCACGAAACATGACGTTTTGTGTTTTTCTTCTCAATCTCGCTAAGTCGTAACTTTTATAATTTATTGATAATCGTATAATTTAAATTTTTATTTAGCTGAGAATCGAAGTAATATAGTTTAAATTGACTATTAGTTTGTCATTCTGGGCTTGACCCAGAATCTCTACTCTACATTCCAATTGCTTGCTAAATCCTCCCATTCCTTATTTTTTTCTTCTATCAATTCAATTTTCCATTGTCTTTTCCAATTCTTCAATTGTTTCTCTCTCTTGAGAGCTTCTCCTATCTGGGAGAATTCTTGATAAAAAACTAATTTCTTTAAGTTATATTTTTTTGTAAATCCTTCAATCAATTTATTCTTATGCTCAAAAATTCTTCTTTCTATATTTCCTGTAACTCCAACATAAAGAGTTCCTTTTACTTTATTGGTTAAGATATATACATAACTATTGATGAATTCCTTTTAACAGCATTATAAATTAGATACTGAATCAATACCGCCTATCGGACGGCATCGTTCAGTATGACAAAAAGATCTATATCTGTAATTTTTTTAAATTATGTCTTCGCATCAAATTTTATTTAGTCCTGTTTCCAAAAGTCCTGTTTCAAACTTTCGTGTTTCAATTCGTCATGTTTCAAACCGTCTTGTCTCAAAACCTCCTGTTTCAAAATGTCCTGCATCAAATCGTCCGCTTTTCATTAAAATCTTCAAAATAATCTGCTACTCTTCTTAAAAAACTTCCGCCAAGAAAACCGTCTACCACGCGGTGATCAAAAGAAAGTGATAAATACATCATACTTCTAATTTCAATTTTATCACCATCTTCATATTCCATCACCTCAGCACGTTTCTTGATGATTCCTGTTGCCAAAATAGCTACTTCCGGCTGATTGATAATTGGCGTTCCCATTAAACTTCCAAACGTGCCCACGTTAGAAATTGTAAACGTACTTCCGCTGGTTTCTTCGTGTTTAAGCTTGTTGTTTCTGGCTTTTTCGGCAAGCGCATTTACTTCCGCAGCAATCGTTTTTAAATCTTTTTTATCGGCGTCTTTTACTACGGGAACAATTAAATTTCCGCTGGGTAAGGCTGTTGCCATCCCAATATTTATGTGTTCTTTTTTAATGATGTTTTTGCCATCTACACTCACATTAATCATCGGGAAGTCTTTTACTGCTTTGGCTACAGCTTCTACAAAAAGTGGCGTAAATGTGAGTTTTTCGCCATATTTATCTTGAAAAGTCTTTTTATTTGCATTGCGCCAATTTACCATTTCGGTTAAATCTGCTTCTACATAAGCGGTAACGTGTGGTGAAGTGTGTTTGGAATACACCATATGATCGGCAATCATTTGGCGCATGCGATCCATTTCTATGATTTCTCCTTTGCCTTTGTCCAATTTTAAATCGGGAACTTGAAAACCATTTGTTTCTGGCGTGGCCTGCGCAAATTGTGCCGGCCTGCCTTCTTCTATATATTTATAAACATCGCTTTTTCGTAAACGACCTTCGTGCCCCGTTGCCGGAATTCGCGCCAGCTCTTCATAACCAATATGATAATCTATCGCAATATTTTGAATAAGCGGCGAGATGTAAGTATTTTGATTTTTGTTTACGGTATAACTTTGCGAAGTTGAAGATGATTTCGAAGTAGAGCTTGAAACTGGTTTCTTTTCAGGTGGTTTGGGCTTTGTAGATTTTGGAGTTGCTTTTTTCGCTTCCGCGGAAGCGTTATCTGCTTTAACCGATTGATCACTGGAAGCTTCGATATTTGCAATTACTTGCCCTACTTGCACTACTTCATCTGCTTGGGCAATTATTTTAATGATTTTTCCATTTACCGGGGCGGGCACTTCAGAATCTACTTTATCTGTAGCAACTTCCAGGATGATCTGGTCTTTTTCTATGCTATCTCCTTCGCTAACCAACCAATTTATGATGGTTCCTTTGGAAATACTTTCTCCCATTTTGGGAAGTTTAAATTCTATTGTAGACATAAATAAACTTATGTAATCGTTATAATTCGTGTGCTAACAAAAATAGTATTTTCGACCTATATTCCCATGAAAATGCAAGCTTTTCCCAAATATTGCAAGAGTACACTTAAAAAATACCGTTAAATAGCAAATTGAGTACGGTTTCTTTATATTCTTCCAAATTTATTTCGACTGGTTTTTTGTAGAGTTCCGGGTTGTAAATCCATCTTAAGGAAGATAAAATATGCTGTAATTGCAAGACTGGATTTATATTTTTTAAACACCCGCTTTCTATACCGTCTTCTATAATTTTTTGAAATTTATTTTGGTAATCGTTCCGTAAAGTTAAAAAAGTTTGTTTTTGCTCTTCTTCCAGCTCTTTCCAATCGTGCAGAATAAGATGTACGCTTTGTCTGTGCTCAAAAGCAATTTCTAAATGCGCTTCTATTATTTGTTTTAGTTTTTGTTTAGACGCAATTTTCTTTACAGAAATAGCATCTATAGCAACGTTAAATTTTTCGGCTACAGCTAAAAGCAATACCTGTAAAATTTCCTGCTTGTTTTTAATATGGTTGTACAAACTGGCAGCCTCAGTACCTGCAACCGTGGCAATATCTTTTACAAGAAGTTGCTTTATAGCCTTTTTCGTTAAAAAGTTTAGCCGCCACTTGCAAAATTTCTTCACGACGTTTATTATGTTTTTTTGGTTTAGGCATGGCGTAAATCTTTTATGCGTTGTGTTTTGCCTACGTTACTTTTTTTAATGCTGTTGTAAGCTTTTAATTGTATTTCTATAGAGTTTATATCTTTGAGATGTCCGCCGTGCAAATCGAATTGTCTTTTGTAAAATGAGACTGTTTTATAAATGCGATTCACCAATTTTACTAAGCGCTCACTTTGTAATTTTCGCAACTTTTCTAGTGGTAGGGTTCTATGTCTTTTTGATACATAAAGTACTTTTTTATTAAAAACTAACAAACAGTAGTTAGTGTAAATATGTTATTGTATTCAAAATTAGTCCGAATTGTGGTGTTTTAACATTTAAACCTCACTACGTTGCGCGCTATAATTAATATCTAAGTAAAATTTAAACGGGTAAACCTGCTAACAAAAACCAACAAAATTTAGTATTTTGCAGGCTAAAAGATTTTTCCCTATTCTGATTTAATTTTTAATTACAATACCATGATGAAACTTATTAAATTATTTATTCTCCTTCTCGCTTTCCCAATGTGTGCGCAACAAGGCGGCATGTGGATTCCCTCCCTTTTAGAAGGAATGAACGAAACCGAAATGCAAAATTTGGGCATGAAAATGAGCGCTGCAGATATTTACAGCGTTAACCAAAGTAGCTTAAAAGATGCCGTGCCGCATTTTAACGGCGGTTGCACCTCTGAGGTAATTTCGCCGAAAGGCTTATTATTAACCAATCACCACTGCGGTTACAGCCAGATACAATCGCACTCTACCGTAGAAAACGATTATTTGACTGATGGATTTTGGGCCAAAAACCTCGACGAAGAATTGGCCAACCCGGGAATGACGGTAACTTTTATAGTAGAAATTTCTGATGTTACAAAAAAAGTATTAGAAGGAACAGAAAACGCTTCTTCAGAAGAAGAACGCCAACAAATAATTGCACAAAACAAACAAAAAGTAGTAAACAATTCTCCCAAAGAAGAATGGCAAACCAATCGTGTTAGCACATTTTACGACGGCAACCAATTTATGTTATTTCGCGTAGAGACTTTTAAAGACATAAGATTGGTAGGCGCGCCGCCTTCTTCTATAGGTAAATATGGTTCTGACACAGATAACTGGATGTGGCCAAGACACACCGGCGATTTTTCTTTGTTTAGAATTTATGCAGATAAAAATAATCGTCCTGCAGAGTATAGCGAAGACAACGTGCCATACACGCCAAAACATTATTTACCGGTAAGTTTAGACGGCGTTGCCGAAGATGATTTTACTTT
The DNA here is from genome assembly GCF_006546625.1 of Haloflavibacter putidus. Lineage (GTDB taxonomy): Bacteria > Bacteroidota > Bacteroidia > Flavobacteriales > Flavobacteriaceae > Mesonia > Mesonia putida. The sequence continues at coordinate 195,961 of NZ_VIAR01000003.1, read as the reverse complement.
GGTTTTCGGGTTTCCGGGGACTACAGATGAGTATTTGCCGGCCGTTGCCATCGAGCAATTGGTAGAAACCATAAACCCGGCAAGAATTGGTCTGCGCGAAGTCGCTCTAAAAGAGCAAGATGTTTTTATGCGTAAAGACCAAGAAATAAAAATAAAATATGCTTCCAAATATGCAAGCATTGCCAATTACCACAAAAAATGGATTGGCGAAAGTCAAGGTCTTACCAACACCAATGTGGTAGGCATTAAAAAAGACCAGGAAAAAGAGTTTATGCAGCAAGTAAAAGCTAAAGGTTTACAAGATAAGTACGGACATATTTTAAAGGATTTTGATAAGGCTTACGCCGAATTTAAAGATTATGACTTGGCTTACAATCTGTTTTCTGAAGCTTTCTTACGTAATGTAGAACTCTTGCGAAACGGTTTTCAACTATACCAATTAGAACAAGTTTTAGATAACCGCGGCGAACAATCTTTTACCGACAGAAAAGAGAGTTTACTCAATCGTTTTGAATCTGGATACAAAGATTATAGCGCAAAAGTAGATGAAAAGGTTTTTGAAAAAGTAATTGAATTTTATGCTGAAAATATGCCAGAAGAATTTTTAGCAAACGGACTTCAGCAAAAAGACAAAGAACAATTAACCGAGAAAATTTATAACAATTCTGCCCTGACAACTTATGCAGATGTTGAAGAATTGATGCAAGGTTCTCCGCAAGAAATTGTTTCTAAATTAAATGAAGATCCGGGTTATGCTTTTGTAAAAAAACAAGCAGAGAAGTTTTATAGTGCTGTATTGCCAACCTACCAGAGCAAAAGAATGGAAATTGATGCTTTGCAAAAAGAATATATGAAAGCCATTGTAGAGTTAAGCTCAAAAAGCGATAGAATTTTTCCAAATGCCAACGGTACTTTGCGTGTAACTTATGGTCAAGTAAAAGGTTACAGTCCTAAAGACGCGGTTTATTACGAACCGGTAACCCATCTGGAAGGCGTGATGCAAAAATATGTAGAAGACGATTATGAGTTTGACGTACCGCAAAAATTAATTGATTTGTACGAAAACAAAGATTACGGCCAATATGCCGAAAATGGTAAACTACCGGTAAACTTTATTGGCACCAACCATACTACTGGCGGAAACTCCGGCAGTCCGGTAATTGACGCCCACGGAAACCTAATTGGTTTAAATTTTGACCGTGTTTGGGAAGGCACAATGAGCGATTATTATTACGACCCAATAATTTCTAGAAACATAATGGTAGATGCACGTTACATCTTATTTATCATAGATAAATATGCAAACGCAACCCATTTGATAGACGAAATGAAATTGGTTCATCCCAAAAAAAATGCAACCAATAAAAAGAAGAAAAACAAACGAAATAAAAGAAAGTAGCACTTTCTAAATTTCAACAAAAAAACCGATGTCGTGCTTGGCATCGGTTTTTTTATGGTCTAAATTACGAACAGTCAGAACGGAGAGAAATTACTAAAAAGATAGTATCTTGTCTGTTTTATTTCTGTATAAAATCTTTAATTATTATGCAATTAGAAATCATACCTGCTAAAAAAGAGCATGCTTCAGCTTCCGCGGAATTGATATTACACGCTATGGAAGATTTAATTTATTTTTATATCGGAGAAGAAAATAAAGAAAAAGCTATAGAATTTTTGCAACAACAGTTTTTGCTAGAAGATAGTCTGTATAGTTATTATAATACATTAGTTGCCATTTCTGATAAGAAAATTGTTGGTATTCTTATTGCTTATGACGCTAAGTACCATTTGCCACTTCAGCAAAAATTGCAACTATTTTTAAAGGAAAATTATGCTTTTGACGGCAATCTAAATCCAGAAACAAAAGCCGGAGAGTTTTATTTAGACGCATTGAGTGTAGATCCCGCCTATCGCGGAAAGAAAATTGGGAGTCAACTTATACAATTTGCTGAAAAAATTGCTTTAGAAAACAAACATTCTCATATAGGATTATTAGTAGACTTAGAAAACCCAAAAGCAAAATGTTTGTACGAGCGCATCGGGTTTCAAGCTGTAAACAAAGTACGTTTAGGAAAGCATTCTTACGAGCATTTACAAAAGAAACTCGATTAATCGCTTTTTTTCATCTCTTGTAAGGTCTGGTAAAAATTTTCTTGTTTAGGTCGGTTTTTAGGAATTTCCCGAAGCGGCTCCACTTCTTCCAAACCTTCGTGACAATCTGCCGGCAGACGTTGATACAATTTGGTTCCGGCAGTTTTCCAAGCAATCATTTCATCTGAAACTTTTTTAATCACTTTTGCCGGGTTGCCAACCACCAGACTGCGTTTTTCTATTTTGGTTTCAGCTTTTACAAAAGCCATCGCGCCCACGATGCTTTCATCACCAATTTGGGCATCATCCATAATTACCGCATTCATCCCTATAAGACAGTTTTCGCCTAAATTAGCACCGTGAATAATTGCGCCGTGCCCGACGTGCGCTCCTTTTTTTAGCGTTATGCTTTTCCCCGGAAACATATGTACCGTACAATTTTCTTGCACGTTTACGCCGTCTTCCAAAACAATTTCGCCCCAGTCGCCACGAATTGCGGCACCCGGACCTATATAACAATCTTTTCCAATAATAACATTACCGGTTACCGCAGCAAGTGGATGCACAAAGCTGCTTTCGTGAATTACGGGGATGTGGTTTTTAAATTTGTAGATCATGTTTTAGTATATTAGGGATTAGAGATTGGGAACTAGAGATTGTGGATTATAAAGCAAAAAGCTCCTTCCCTTTCAAAGGGAAGGTGGCATTGCAAAGTAATGACGGTAGGGTTTTTGCCATCTACTTTTTACTTATACTTCTCCAATTTATCTTTCGTAAAATCAGATAAAACTAATCTTCCACTAATTTTTGCGCGTTCGTTTAAAAGCTCGTCCCAATCTTCGGTTCCGCGCCAGAACATTTGTTTCATTTCTTTAACGGCTTCCGGATTGTAAGCACATAAATTTTGCGCTAATTCTGCTACTGCTTCTTCCAACTCTTCTGCAGATTCGTAAACATTGGCATACAAGCCTTTTTGCTTGGCCCATTCTGGCGAATAAAAAGAATTGGCATCTATAGCAATTTGAGACATCCCGCTGGTTCCTATTTTACGCTCTACTGCCGGTCCAACTACAAAAGGCCCGATACCTAAATTCAATTCACTCAATTTAATTGCCGAAAATTTAGTGGCCATACAATAATCTACCGCAGAGGCGACTCCTACTCCGCCGCCAACAGCTTTTCCTTGTACTTGACCAATAATAAATTTAGGACATTTGCGCATTGCGTTAATTACATTGGCAAAGCCCATAAAAAATTTCTCGCCGTCTTTTTCGTTTTCAATATTGATTAATTCCGTAAAGCTTGCCCCGGCACAAAAAGTGCGGTCGCCACCAGATTTTAAGACAATTACTAAAACCTCATCATTTTGTCCTATTTCTGTAATGGTATCTGCCAATTCTGCCAAGATTTTTCCCGGTAACGAATTATGAGCAGGATGAAAAAATTCTACGGTCGCAATTTTATTCTTTATATTTTTCTTTACGTATGCTTGTTCACTCATAGTATTGTGTTTTGCTTCAAAAATAATCATTGTATAATGTATTGCCACAAATAGAAGTCTAAAAAATACTTAAAAACCAAAAACAAACTGTCTCTAAACTTAGTGGTATAAAAAATTCCGCATAAAGCGTTAAACTTTTGAGCATGGAAAGGGTCTTACTTACGTAAAGAAGTATCTTTGTGATACAACTTAAAATCATTTTATAACCAATACATAATTCCATGAAAAAAATACTTTTATGTTTACTCTTGGCTACATTCTTTTTACCCGTAAGGGCAAATGAAGGAATGTGGTTTTTAATGCATATTGAGCGTTTAAATTACGTAGATATGCAAAAAATGGGGCTTCAACTTACGCCCGAAGAAATTTACAGTATCAACAACCAAAGCTTAAAAGATGCTATCGTACAATTTGGCGGTGGTTGTACTGCAGAAATCATTTCCAACAAAGGTTTGGTGCTTACCAACCATCACTGTGGTTACGGTAATATTGCTGAACTTTCTACAGAAGAAAACGATTACCTCAACAACGGGTTTTGGGCAAAAAATTATGAAGAAGAGTTAAAACCGGAGAATCTTTCGGTGCGCTTCTTTGTGCGAATGGACGATGTTTCGGAACGTATGCTGGCGCAAGTAAACGGCCAAATGACAGAAGACGAACGCGAAGCCGCTTTAAATAAAGAGATGGCAAAAATTCAAAAAGAAAACAGCGAAGATGGAAAATACACCGTTTCCGTAAAGTCTTTTTACAGCGGTAATGAGTTTTACTACTTTGTTTACCAAGATTATAACGATGTACGTTTGGTAGGAACTCCGCCAAAAGACATTGGGAAATTTGGTGGCGATACAGATAACTGGGAGTGGCCGCGCCATACCGGAGATTTTTCTTTATTTAGAGTGTATGCAGATAAAGACGGAAATCCCGCTGAGTATTCTGAAGACAACGTACCATTAGAACCAAAATATCACTTACCAACTAGCATTAAAGGTTTTGAAGAAAACGATTTTGCTATGATTTTGGGTTACCCCGGAAGAACCAATCGTTGGATGCCTGCTGCAGGAATTGAGCAAAATGTAGAGTACGCATATCCTGCTTGGGTAGAAGCTTCTAAAACATCTATGGATGTGATGAAGAAATATATGGATGAAAAACCACAAGTGAATTTAGATTACGCTTCCAGCTATGCCCGTATTGCCAATTATTGGAAAAACAGACAAGGAATGATAGATGCGCTAAAACAGCATAAAACTGCCAAAACCAAGCGTAAAGCAGAGAAAAAATTCCAAAAATGGGCTAAAAAGCAAGAAAGTGACAAGTACGAAGAGGTAATGCCTATTATTAACAAGTATTATAAAAAGACCAACGAAAGTAGTCGTCATCGTAATTATTTAAGTCTTTTATTGCGTACGCGAATGGCTACAATTCCATACCGTTTAGGAAAAACTATGGAATATTACCTTACGCAGAACGAGGCGAAACAAGCAGAGATGTTACCTAAATTAGAGAATGAAATCGAGAAATTATACGATGGTTTGTATCTCCCTTTAGAAAAAGATGTACTGGCTTCTCAATTACATTTGTACTCTGAAAAAGCAAAAGATATTGCCCCTAAAGTAAAAGAAATTGCTGATAAAAGCGATAATGATGTAGAAGCTTGGCAAAAATATATAGACCAAGCAATAGAAAACAGCATTTTTAAATCTGAAGAGAGCTTTAGAGCATTTTTAAACAACCCGAATATAGAAGAGCTTGACAACGACCCTATGTACGCCTTATCTACAGATTTGTTAATGCATTATAGAGCAGAAACCGACGAGGAAAAAGAGTGGCAAGACAAATACCAAAAAGCTTTTAGGTTGATGATTCAAGGAATGCGAGAGCAAAACCCAGACAAAAAATATTATCCGGATGCCAACAGCACTTTGCGTTTAACTTACGGAAAAGTAATTGCCTTACCTGAAGATGAAAGTAACGATGCTAAGAAAAACTATTATACTACTTTAAAGGGAACAGTTGCCAAATACCAACCGGGAGACGAAGAGTTTGATATGCCGCAAAAGTTAATCGATTTATACGAGAAAAAAGATTTTGGCCAGTATGCCGATGAAGATGGTTATTTGCCGGTAAACTTTTTAACTGATAATGATATTACCGGCGGAAATTCTGGCTCGCCAGTTTTAAACGGAAACGGAGAATTAATTGGTTTGGCCTTTGACGGAAACATTGAAGCCATGGCCGGCGATGTTATTTTTGACGATGAATTGCAACGCACCATTAGTGTAGATATTAGATACGTATTGTTTTTAATAGACAAATATGCCGGAGCAACACATCTTATTGATGAGTTGACTTTAGTGAAGTAAACTAGCAAACGTAGTTTACTGAAATAATAAAGCCATCTAATTGAGGAAGATTTGTCATCCTGAACTTGATTCAGGATCTTTCTCTTAGTTAGACGGCTTTATCTATTGTTCTATCTACACTTCTTACAACATACCAAACTGCTCAAAATGATGGTTAAGGTGTTTACGCTCTAACAACTCCCATTCGTATTTGGTTAACTCTCCAAACACGGCATTTTTGGTAATAGCATCCGGGTTTTCTTTAAAGAACTCAATATATTCTTCTCGAGCTTCCTGCAGTTTTTTCTTTGCTTCTTCCAAGTTTTCATGTTTCAATTCTGGGAGTTTTCCTTCTTCGTATAACGGGAAATTATAATTCTTGGGCATCTTTTCATAATTCCATAAAGTAGAACGGGTATCATCTAAATATTTCTCTGGCGTAGCAATTTCAAAATCCTGGATTTCGCCCGAAGCAATTCGGTAACTTGCTTCTAAGTGTTCTACCAAATCTTGGGGTTTCATTTCGCCCCATTGTGGTTTTGTGTCTTCGTTTAATTTCGCTAAAGCGGAATTGATAACATCTTCGTTAATTTCCGTAAAGGTATTTTGCTTCTTTTGCACCATCGTCAAAATGGTGGCAATAGCAACTAAACTCTCTTTTTCTTCTGCTTCGTCTTTCGGTAGTTTTCCGTCGGTTACGTTGGTGTCAAAAACCTCTACAAACCATTTTACGATTCCGCTGGGTAATTCTCTTCCTTTTTGTTCGCGATCTATTTTCTCTTTACAAGTTAATCGCACGTGAATCGTGTCGTTATGATACAACGGGCGCAAAAAACGAATTTCTTCTAAACCATAATTTGCCGCTACCGGACCTTTATTAGGATATACAAATAATCCCGCTGCTGCGGAAATAATAAAGTATCCGTGTGCGGTTCTCTTCTCAAAAATACTACCGTCTAAGGAAGTAATATCTGTATGGGCATAAAAATGATCCCAAGTAAGATTACCGAAGTTTACAATATCTGTATCGGTTAAAGTTCTGTTATGCGTTTTTAACGACATACCGGGCTGAATGTCTTCCCAATGGTATGCAAACGGATGTTTTTCTGCCTCTTTATATTTGGAATTGGCTTGATAAATACCGGTAATTTCTGTTAAGGTAGTTGGCGAACCTTGAATGGCACAACGCTGCATGTAGTGCTTTACGCCGCGTTTACCGCCCATTTCTTCGCCGCCGCCGGCTCTTCCGGGACCGCCGTGCACCAACATTGGCAATGGCGAACCGTGACCGGTACTCTGCTTGGCGCTTTCTCTGTTAATTACCAAAATTCTACCGTGGTGCGTAGCTGCTTTTACCGTATAATCGCGGGCTATTTTATCATCGCCGGTAGCAATAGAACTTACCAAAGAACCTTTGCCCATTTTAGACAATTTTATAGCTTCGTCTAAATTTTTATACGGCATAATAGTACTCACCGGACCAAAAGCCTCTGTAGTGTGAACGACAAGATTTTCAAACGGATTATCTTCTCGCAATACAATAGGCGACATAAACGCACCTTTTTTGGTATCTGCTCCAATGGTTTTTATATTTTCTAAATCGCCATACACCAAACTAGCGGTTTTATTCATTTCTTGCACCCGCTCGCGTACTTCTTGTACTTGATCTTTGCTTACCAATGCCCCCATACGCACTTCTTTTAAACGCGGATCGCCAACAGTAACTTTTCCGAGCGACTTGCCCAAGGCAATTTGTACATCTTCTACCAAATTTTCCGGGACAATCACGCGCCGAATTGCGGTACATTTTTGACCACACTTGGAAGTCATTTCATTGCGGACTTCTTTAATGAATAAAGCAAATTCTGGCGTTCCTGGTTTTGCATCTTCCCCTAAAACAGAAGAATTTAAAGAATCTGCCTCCATATTAAACGGAACCGATTCTTCTAATAAGCGTTTATGCGATTTTAAAAGTCTTCCGGTATCTGCAGAGCCGGTAAACGTCACCACGTCTTGCGATTCTACCGTATCTAAAATAGAACGCGCAGAACCTGAAATAAGTTGTAAAGAACCTTCGGGTAAAATTCCCGAATTAATGATTTCGCGCACTACCGCTTCTGTTAAAAACGAAGTATTGGTGGCTGGTTTTACCACTGCAGGCATTCCGGCCATCCAGTTTACGGCACATTTTTCTAACATTCCCCAAACCGGAAAATTAAAAGCATTGATGTGTACCGCGACTCCTTCTTTTGGTACCAAAATATGATGCCCCATAAAACGACCGCCACGCGATAAATCTATAGGATCTCCTTCCACATCAAAAGGCTGGTTTGGGAAAATTTTCCGTAAAGAAGCATTGGCGAAGAGGTTTCCAAATCCGCCTTCAATATCTACCCAACTATCTGCTTTGGTGGCTCCGGTACGGTAGCTTACCTCGTAAAATTGTTTTTTCTTTTTTTGCAGGTAAAAGGCCAATTTTTTAAGCATTAATCCGCGTTCTTGGAATGTCATTTTCCGTAAAGCTTCTCCTTTTTTTCTACCATATTTTAGAGCTTGATCAAAATCAAGCCCTTTTGTATCACTTAACGCAATGGTTTCTCCGGTAACGGCATCTAGCATTGGTACGCCTTCGCCAGAACCTTCTACCCATTTTCCGTTAATATAACTTTGTAATTTTTGCATTTTTTATTTTTTTTAACTCTATTGTTCTCCCAATAGCCGTCTGTTAAATATATTTTATAATAAAGAACAAAACCCAATCTATAAAAAATAAAATGAATCTAATACTTTAAAATATCGTAAATTGTTTGCTTGATTTGACTTAGCTCCGGCATAGTAATATTACCTAATTTTCGTTTAAAACGATCTTTAGATAGAGACCGGATATGGAAAATCATTATTTCAGATTTTCGCTTCAAACCATTCTCCTGTGTCGCCTCCAAAACTGGATTTCCTTCAAAATTATGAATAGAACTAGTTAATGGACAAACAATCACTACACCCAAATTTTTATTTAAGGTATTCCCACTAACTACTACTGCTGGACGGTTCCCTCCTTGTTCATTGCCTCTTATTGGATCGAAATAAACCTGCCAGATTTCTCCTTGCTTCATTCTTTATCTAAATCTTGAAGCTGTTTAAAGTAATCTGCCATTCCTTCTTCTGCCATCGCCATCATATCTTTATCTTTTGCCGCCCTTCGGTAAGATTCAGCATATTTAGCCCTTTGAACTTCATCTAAAAAAATCTCCAAAGCTTTTTCTATAACTTTATTCTTGGGCATCTTTAATTCTTTGGCTGTTTTTGCCAATTCTTTTAATAAATGATCCGGTAGAGATGAGGTGAATGTTGCCATTTTATATTTATTTTTTGTAAATATAATTAATAAATATAAGTTCCACTAATCAGGTTATCAAAAACTTATATTCTCAAAAAGTGGATAATCTTATTTGTATTTTTTATTCAATTTTTAAAAATGTCTTTGTTTTTGCTTATCAAAACTTGTTTCCTTTTGCTTCTTAGATTGCTGCTTTCGTAGGAATGTTTTCAATAACTATGGCATAATTTTGCCTTACACCAACACATCCAGAATCGCTGCGCTCTCGGGATTTCGCTATAGCTCAGCATTTTCAATAACCGCAGCATAACCTTGCCCTACACCAACACACATGGTAACTAGAGCGTATTTTTTGCCGGTAAGTTGTAATTCTAAAGCAGCGGTATGAGCTAATCTTGCTCCGGTAACGCCGAGTGGATGCCCAATTGCAATGGCGCCACCATTAGGATTTAATCGCGGGTCGTCGTCTTTTAATCCCCAAGCTCTGATGCAAGCCAAGGCTTGTGCTGCAAAAGCTTCGTTCAATTCTATGATATCCATATCGTCCATGGTTAATCCCGCTTTTTCTAATGCTTTGTTAGAAGCTTCTACCGGACCAATTCCCATTATTCGTGGTTCTACGCCTACTACTGCAGAACTCAGGATTTTTGCCATTGGTTTCAAACCATACTTTTTTACAGCATTTTCTGATGCTACAATGGTTGCAGCGGCGCCATCGTTAAGTCCGGAGGCATTTCCTGCGGTTACGCTGCCGCCTTCTTTACGGAAAACAGGGCGTAATTTGGCCAAAATTTCTTTGGAAGTTTTAGGTTTTACAAACTCATCTTTATCAAAATGAATGGCCTCTTTTTTTCTTTGCGGAATTTCTACAGGCACTATTTCTTTGGCCAAACGACCGTTTTCTTGAGCTTTAGTAGCTTTCATCTGGCTCCAATACGCAAAAGCGTCTTGGTCTTCCCGTGAAATTTTATATTTATCTACCAAATTTTCTGCGGTAACGCCCATCCCATCGGTACCGTACATTTCGTGCATTTTTGGATTTACAAATCGCCAACCGAAACTGGTATCGTACATTTTAGCATCGTTACCATAAGCTGAAGATGGTTTAGCAATTGCGTAAGGCCCGCGCGTCATATGTTCTACCCCGCCGGAAATAAATACATCTCCGTCGCCCGTTTTTATAGCTCGATTGGCGTGAATAATAGCCGAAAGTCCGCTACTACAAAGTCTGTTCACGGTTTCTCCCGGAACGGAGTGTGGTAATCCTGCCAAAAGCGAACACATTCTGGCAACGTTTCTGTTATCTTCACCGGCTTGATTGGCGCAACCCATAATTACATCGGCGTAAGCGTTTTTAGGAATATTCGGGTTTCTTTTTACGATTTCTTTGATGACCAAAGCTCCTAAATCGTCTGTTCTTACGGGCGATAAAGTACCTTTGTAATTTCCTATTGGCGTTCTAATGCCGTCTATGATATATGCGTTCATAAGTATGCTTTAAATTTTCAATTATTTATTTTAAACGTAAAAGATATAGCTTTTTGATAACTACACTCTAATTTTTTTCTTTTACATTATAAATTTTCTAGTTTTTATTTTTTTTGCGCAAGGGATAGCAGCGGCATCCTTTTTTGCTTATGGGGTGTTTTCTACCAGACCGAAATTCTCTAGCAAAAAAGATATAGCGGATAGCCCGACCCCCAATAATCCCGATAACTATTCGGGATTATTGGGGGGTTGCACCCAAAGTATCCTTTTACTTCCAATCTACGCTTGTGCGATAAGTGACGCCTTTAAAAAGCGCAACTAATTGCTCTTGTTTTTTTACTTCTACAATATAGAAACCGAGTTTATTTTTCTGGCTTTTTACATCGGATTCTGCGGTAATTATATCGCCTTCTTCCAAAGCTTCTACGTGATTTATGGAAGTCTCTATAGAAACTGCTTTTTTGCCGTAAGTGTTGCAGGCAAAGCCAAAAGCGGTATCTGCCAAAGAATACGTGATGCCGCCGTGAGCTTTTTTCATGCTGTTGAGCATCTCTTTACGGATTTGCATCTGCACTTTACAATAACCTTCTTGTACCGCCACAATCTCTATCCCCAGCCATTGACTGAAAGCGTCGTTTTCCAGCATGTGACGCGGGATAGTTTGTGAGTTTTGTAGTTTTTGAGTTTTTGAGTTATCTTCCATTTATATTTTTCTTTAAGTACGACTTGTAAGCTGTGATCATTTTTGATAATTCGGTAATCAATTCTCTATTTTTCTCATTAGTTTCTTGAGAGAGAAAACCTCTTCTATAGGCTTTCGTGCTACAAACCACGCACTCGTGCGCACTATCCCAAGCCATTTGTAAATATCTATTGAAATTTGGTTTAGAGCTTGAAGAGCCTTCAGCGATATTAAGAGCAATTGAATCTGCCGCACGAATAAATTGGGAGGCCAATCGATAGGTTTCTTCTTTTGGAAAACTTTTTATCTGTCGATTTACAATATCTCCAAACTCCAAAGCTTTTTAGTACATCTTTAGTTCTTCAAACTTGAAATGATAATTACTTTGCATAATAAAATTTCACTCAAATACTCACAGACTCAAAAACTAAGAAACTTGAAAAGTTTCGTCATTTTTATCCATCTTCCTCATCAGCGGACTGCAACGATAGCGGTCTTCGTGGTATTCTTCGTATAAAGCGTCCATTTTTTTTACGCACCAATCTATTCCTTTTTCGTTGGCCCAAGCTAGTAAACCTTTTGGATAGTTTACGCCTTTGGTCATAGCCAAATCTATATCTTTTGCCGTGGCGATATTTAAGAAAAGTGCATCGGCAGCTTCGTTGATAAGCATTACTAGAATACGGTCTAGGATTTGGTTTGCTTTTTCTTTGCTGATTGACCCCTCGACTCCGCTCGGGCTGACAGGCTTCCCGTCTTTGTAATCGTAATATCCTTTTCCGGTTTTTCTTCCGAGATAACCTGCCTCGGAAAGGCGTTTTTGTGTGAAAGAAGGTTTGTAACGCGGGTCATAATAAAAGGCTGCAAAAACGGTTTCTGTAACCGTGTAATTTACATCGTTACCAATAAAATCCATCAGCTCAAATGGTCCCATTCTAAAGCCACCCAATTCTTTCATAGCTTGATCTATCTCGGCAAAACTGGCTTTTCCTTCTTCATAAATCCGTAAAGCTTCTCCATAAAATGGTCGCGCCACACGATTTACAATAAAACCAGGCGTGTCTTTGGCAAGTACGCCAACCTTTTTCCAATCGGTTATGATTTGAACTACTTTATTTTTTACTTCTTCTGAAGTTTGAACGGCAGGAATAATCTCTACCAACGGCATTAAAGGTGCGGGATTAAAGAAATGAATTCCTATTACGCGTTCCGGCTTCTTTAACGAAGCAGCGATAGAAGCAATGGAAAGGGAAGAAGTATTAGACGCGATAATCGCATCTTCTCTTTGATAGCTTTCTAACTCTTGAAAAACTTTTCTTTTAATATCTAAATTTTCTACGATAGCCTCTATTGTCAAATCGGCTTTAGCCAAATCTTTTAAAGCATTTACATAAGAAATATTGCCTTCTATTCGGTTTTTTTCTGTTTCGTCAATTCTTTCTTTTTCGATTAATCGAAACAAGATTTTTTCGAGTTTAGCTTTACTTTTATCTAAGGCTTCTTGTTTGGTATCGTAAAGCATTACTTGGCATCCGGCAGTTGCTGCTACTTGCGCAATTCCGCTCCCCATGGTTCCTGCTCCTATAATTCCTATTTTCATATGTTAGAATATTGAATACCGAATAATTAATACTGAATGATGAAATTTTAATTATTCGATAAATGAGATTTTTAAATTTTCTATTTTAATTTTATCTGTTTTTTTGTTCCGAAGTCTTAATACTGGTTACGAAGATGGCTATCAATTGATTATTTTCTTCCAATAATTCATCTACTTGTTTTATATTTTTAATGAGTTCCGCTTCTTTTTGAATTTTCAAATTCACTAAGGATTCACGCAGTTCTTTTAAACACAAACGCATTTTATGCAGAAAATCTTTCGGCGATTGAGCACTTTGAGCTTCACCATAGTTAAGGGCCGCAGAGGTCGTAGATCTTATTAATTGTTTTGAAAGATGTTGAGAAGCGAACGAGCCTTCCATTTTACCACAAGTAAGGATTACTTTAACAGAAAGATTAATTAAACGCTCTTCAATATCATATTTATAATTTGGCATTTTAATTTATGTAAAGTTTAATCCTTTTTCTCTTACACCTATTACTTGGCTATTCTTTATTGAATATTCAGTATTCGATATTTATTCTCCCTTAAACTCCGGTTTTCTCTTTTCTACAAAAGCGCTTACACCTTCTTTATAATCTGCTGTTGAAGCGGCTTCAATTTGAAATTTACTCTCTAAAGCTAATTGTTCGTCTAAATTATTGGTGAGCGATTGGTTTAAGGCTTCTTTGGTAAGCGCTAGTGCTTTTGTGGGCATTTTTGCCATTTTTTGTGCTAGCTTTACGCTTTCTTCCGTAAAGTTTTCTGCTGAAAAATATTTGTAAATCATTCCTAATCGCTCGGCTTCTTTAGCATCAATTTTATCGCCCAACATGGCTAAAGCCGAAGCTTTTTGAAAACCGATTAATCGTGGTAAGAAAAATGTACCGGCAGAATCCGGTATCAAACCAATTTTACTAAAGGCTTGAATAAAAGCGGCGCTTTCTGAAGCAACAACGATATCACAAGCCAAAGCTATATTTGCTCCAGCACCAGCTGCCACACCATTAACAGCAGCAATTATTGGTTTTGAAGTTTCACGAATTAATTTTATAACGGGATTGTAATGTTCTTCAAGAATGGCTTTAAAACCCGGATTTAAGTCTGGGTCTGTTACTTCTTTTAAATCTTGACCGGCGCAAAAAGCTTTTCCGTTTCCGGTAAGTAAAATAGCTCGAACCTCATCGTTTTCAGCTGCTTTCTTGAGAGCGTCTTGCAGCTCAAAAGCCATTTCTCTATTAAAACTGTTGAATACTTTTGGGCGGTTTAAACTTATTTTCGCCACTCGATCTTTTATTTCTACTTGTATATTTTTGCTCATATAATTCTATAAAAAGATTCCTGCCTGCGCAGGAATTAAATTAAACATTTAAAATAATCAAAAGGTTCTTGGCAATCATTACACTTAAATAACGCCTTGCAAGCGGTAGAGCCAAACTGACTTACCAGATGCGTGTTTTTGGAACCGCACTGCGGACATTTTACCAATTTTTCTTCGCCCAACAGAGCTTTTTTATCTGCTGAAGCATCCATGGGAGGTGCAATTCCATAATCTGCTAAAGCTTTTCTACCTTTTTCGGTAATCCAGTCTGTACTCCAAGCTGGTGCGAGAATTAAGTCTACTTTTGCTTGGTAACCGGCTTTTGTTAAAGCAGTTACTATATCGTCTCCAATCACATCCATCGCGGGACAACCGCTGTAGGTTGGGGTGATTTTTACAATTGCCTTTTTACCCTCTAATTTGGTTTCCCGAACCACGCCTAAATCTATTATAGATAAAACAGGAATCTCAGGATCTGGAACCTTTCGTAAAATTGGTTCTAATTCCTTATTGATATTTACTTTCTCTTCTATCATAATTAGTTTAACAATTTTTAATTTATCCTGAAGGTAAAGTTTAATTATTGTTCACCGCACTTAAAGTTTCTGCCTTCGCAGGAATTTGAGAGCGCCGGTTAAGATTCCTGCCTGCGCAGGAATTTACCACTTCATTCCGGGATACGTGCGCTGCATATACTGCATATCGCTTAAAATAAAACCCATATGCTCTGTATGAATTCCGTCTTTGCCGCCTTTTTGGAAGTATTTTAAATCTGGAACTTCTAAAGTAGCTTCTTCTAAAATCTCGGATACATTTTTGTAATACGTATCTTTTAATTGTTTTACATCTACGCCAA
Source organism: Haloflavibacter putidus (assembly GCF_006546625.1). GTDB lineage: Bacteria > Bacteroidota > Bacteroidia > Flavobacteriales > Flavobacteriaceae > Mesonia > Mesonia putida. The sequence goes on along the minus strand of NZ_VIAR01000003.1, from coordinate 180,743 downwards.
CTCCAGCTTTAATCATTTCTTCATCTGCTTTTGTGGTATGGAATAATTCGTCTGTAAATCGCCATAAATCGTTAATGGCCATTTGCATTTTTCCTTTGCTTTCTTCTGTGCCGTCTCCCAAACGTTTTACCCAATCCGAAGAAAAACGCTTATGATAATTTACCTCTTTGATACTTTTTTTGGCGATTGCCACCAACGTATCATCTGTAGATTTTTGTAGCTCTGTCATTAACAGAATATGAAAATGATCAAACAAAAATTGTCGTCCAATTGTATAAGCAAAATTGGTATTAGGTTGCTCAACCAAAAGTACGTTCAGGTATTCGCGTTCCGTACGCAAAAAAGCCAAATCATCTTCAGTCACTTCTTTTTCTGAGATTTGTGCAGCATATTGAAAATAACTGCGTACTTGCCCAAACAAATCTAAAGAAATGTTGGTAAGCGCAATATCGGTTTCCAAAGTTGGTCCGTGTCCGGTTAATTCTCCCAGCCGTTGTCCCAAAATAAGCGAATTGTCGGCTATTCCGTAAAGGTATTTTATTAAAAAATCTTTATTCATTTTTTTCATTTTCAAACAGAAAAATTTAAAATGTAAAACGCTAAAGTTCAAAATTTGAATAGCGAAGACACTTTTAAATTTTACATTTATTATTCTTCATTTCAAATTTGTAATTTACATATGTTTTACCTCATCTGGCAAATCGTAAAATGTAGGATGACGATACACTTTATCTGCTGCCGGCTCGAATAACTCGCCGTTATGTTCTGGGTTAGAAGCGGTGATATTTTTAGACTCTACCACCCAAATGCTTACGCCTTCGCTTCTTCTTGTATAAACATCGCGGGCATTTTCTAAAGCCATATCTGCGTCTGCAGCGTGAAGACTTCCAAAATGACGATGTTCTAATCCGTTTTTACTACGGACAAATATTTCCCATAAGGGCCAATTTTTTTTTCCAGTTGTCTTCTTCGAAGAATCAGTAGCTGGTTTTTCTTTGTTTCCTTTATTATCTGTCATATTATATTTTTTGAAATTGAAAATAAAAAAGCGAGTAGCAAAATTCCAACCCATCATTTCTTGATGAGATATGCGCTAATAATTAGATTAATGAATAAATGTTTTACTATTTTATAAATAAGAATTAAACACTAACTACTTATTACTCAATACTCACTACTATTTTAGCCCGCTCTTTTTACTTTTTTATCGGCTTGTTTTTCGGCGTAAGCCATAGCTGCATCGCGCACCCATTCTCCGCCTTCCCAAGCGTCAACACGGGTTTGTAAGCGTTCTTTATTACACGGACCGTGGCCTTTTACTACTTGCCAAAATTCATCCCAGTTTATTTTACCAAAATCATAATGGCCGGTTTCTTCGTTCCACTTTAAATCTTCATCCGGAACTTTTATTCCTAAAATATCGGCTTGCGGAACAGTTTGATCTATAAATTGCTGACGCAATTCATCGTTGGTTTTTCGTTTCAATTTCCATTTCATCGATTGTTCGGTGTGCGTAGATTCATCATCTGTTGGACCAAACATCATCAAACTTGGCCACCACCAGCGGTTAAGCGCATCTTGTGCCATTTCTTTTTGCTCTGGCGTGCCTTTACAAAGCGTTAGCATAATTTCGTAACCTTGCCGCTGGTGGAAACTTTCTTCTTTACAAACACGTACCATTGCTCGGGCATACGGCCCAAAAGAAGTGCTACACAATGGCACTTGGTTAATAATTGCCGCGCCATCTACCAGCCAGCCAATAGCACCAATATCTGCCCAAGTAATGGTTGGATAATTAAAAATACTGGAATATTTTGCCTTGCCCGAATGTAATTGATCATACAATTCGTCTCTGGAGATTCCCAAAGTTTCTGTAGCGCTGTAAAGATAGAGTCCGTGACCGGCTTCATCTTGCACTTTAGCCAACAAAGCAACTTTTCGGCGTAAAGAAGGAGCTCGGGTAATCCAGTTTCCTTCTGGCAACATTCCTACAATTTCAGAATGTGCGTGTTGCGACATTTGTCTAATATGCGTTTTACGATACTTTTCCGGCATCCAATCTTTGGGTTCTATTTTCTCGTCCCGGGCAATTTTTGCCTCGAAAATTTCTTCTAAATTTTTAATTTCTTTCTCACTCATAATTCTTTTGTTTTCGTTCTACAACTATCAATCGCAAACTTGTAAACTTTACACGTCAAAATCCATTTTCACCTTTTTAGATGTAGGAACCGATTGGCAACTGAGTACCAAATTTTGCTCCAGTTCTTTTTCTTCTAAAGCATAGTTTACCTTCATCTCTACTTCTCCTTCTACAACTTCGCATTTGCACGTGCTGCAAACCCCGCCTTTACAAGCAAAAGGCAAATCTGCTCCAGCCCCTAAGGCTGCATCCAAAATATTATCATAATCTTGGGTCATGGTAAACTGAAATTCTTTTCCGCCATCTACAATCGTTACTTCTGTACCTTCTACATTTTGCTTTGCCAGGCGTTTTGTCCTGGCAATATCTTCTTCTGAAAGACCGGTTACAAACAATTCAAAATGTACTAATTCTTCGGGTAAACCCGCATTTATTAAATAGTCTTTTAAGTACATGACCATATTTTCAGGACCGCATAAAAAGACTTCATTTGTATCTGGAATATCGATAAATGTACGGGTTAATACTTCCATCTTCTCATCATCAAACCTTCCATTGAACAAATCGATATCGCGTTTTTCTTGGGTTAGGAAATAATAAATTTCCAACCTTCCAAAATATTGATTGCGCAATTGCTCCAGCTCTTCTTTAAAAATAATAGATTTTGCAGTCTTATTTACATAAAACAGCTTGCAAGTAGAATTTAGCTCTACCGCCAAATGCGATTTGATCATAGAAAGCACTGGGGTAATACCACTGCCCGCAGCAAAAAACAAATAATTCTTTGCATTATCTTCTGCAACTTCTACTCCAAACTTGCCGCTGGGCGCCATAACTTCCAAAACTTCGCCCTTTTTTAAAGATTGGTTAACATAGGTTGAAAAAATTCCGGTCGGAATTTCTTTTACGGCCACTTTCCATTCTTTGTCGTACGGACTGGAACACAAAGAATAAGAACGACGTACATCTTCGCCGTCTATTTCTTTCCGTAAAGTTAGGTGTTGCCCTTGGTTAAATTTAAAATCTGTCCGTAGGTTTTCGGGTACATCAAAGGTTATAACCGTACAGTCTGTCGTCTCTTTATAAACATCCTGTACATTTAATTTATGAAATTTCGCCATAGTCTAATTTATACTTCCTCACAAAACTAACGATTGTTAGTTTTTTATGCAAATTTAGCTTGTTAAAACATAAGTGAATGATTATCAAGAAACAACTATCGCTTTCGGTCCCGATTAGCTATATAATTTTCAATGGCCTTTTTGCTAGTAAACCAGTTTCTGCTCCTGCAATATTGTTTTCTAGTTATTGTAATTAAGTCGGTTTTAACACAACCCCTTCTAGAAGCGTTTTTGTTAAATCTTCTTTTATATTTTCTGCTGTTAAACCTTTATTTTTTGCATACCATAAATAGAAGGTTCGCAAAGTAGAAAGTATAGAAAAAAGAACGATTTCCGGATCGGTGGCTTTTAATTCTTGGTTAGCAATTCCCTTCTGCAAGATTTCCCGAAATTTTTGCTCATAAGCATTGCGCATTTTACTGTAAGTTTCTTTTGTTTCTTTTTCTAAATGCATCCAATCGTTATTCATACAAGCCAAATAATCGCTTTTTTGAATAGTCAAATCAATATGCATATAAATAATTTCTTCCAGTTTTTGAATAACCGAAACCTGCTTTGGCGCAACCTCATTTATATGAACGGTAAAACGCTCTGCAACTTGCATAATCACTTCCGATAAGATTTCGTCTTTTGACGAAATATGATTGTACAAACTCGCAGCTTTTATACCCATTTTCTGCGCCAAATCGCGCATTGAGACACCTACAAATCCCTTTTCTTTAAAAAGATAAGCAGCGGTTTTTACGATTTCTTCTTTTCGGTTTGTTTTCATGGGTAGCCAAGTTAAAAATTATTTTAATGTTATTAGACAAACTTTTTTAAATGCTTGTCATTTTAAAATATCCATTACCAGTATCTTTGTAGGATAATTTGTGCTTATGTCTTCAAATACTTACCAAAGCAATGCATTAATAGAGCAATTGCCGCCGCATTTAAAACAATTTATAAAGGCGCAAAATTACGATTTATACACTCCCATTAACCAAGCAGTGTGGCGATATGTAATGCGTAAAAATGTAGACTATTTAAGCAAAGTTGCGCACGAATCTTACCTAGAAGGTTTGCAAAAAACGGGCATTTCTATAGACGAAATTCCTAGTATGTACGGCATGAACCGCATTTTAAAAGAAATTGGTTGGGCTGCCGTGGCGGTAGATGGTTTTATTCCGCCCAATGCGTTTATGGAGTTTCAGGCATACAAAGTACTGGTTATTGCTTCAGAAATCAGGCAATTAGAAAATATAGAATACACGCCAGCTCCAGATATTATTCACGAAGGTGCCGGCCACGCGCCCATTATTGCCAGCCCAGATTATGCCGAATATTTACGGCGTTTTGGCGCTATTGGCAGCAAAGCCATTGCTTCTGGCGACGATATGAATATGTACCACGCCGTACGCGATTTATCTATTTTAAAAGAGAGTGATCACGCTTCCGCGGAAGCGATACAACAAGCCGAAATAAAGGTGGAAGATCTACAAAACAAAAAGGTTAAACCTTCTGAAATTGCCAAAATAAGAAACTTGCATTGGTGGACGGTAGAATACGGCTTGGTAGGAAGTCTTGAAAATCCAAAAATTTATGGCGCCGGTTTGCTTTCTTCTATTGGCGAAAGTAAAAGTTGTATGCAACCTAAGGTTAAAAAAATACCCTATTCTATTGCTGCCGCCAACCAAGATTTTGATATTACCAAACCGCAACCGCAATTGTATGTCACTCCAGATTTTGCCTACCTGGCAGAAGTTTTAGAAGAGTTTGCCAACACGATGGCATTGCGAAAGGGCGGCTATAAAGGTTTGCAAAAACTAATCGATTCTAAAACAATGGGTAGTATTGAGTTGAGTACCGGCATACAAATTTCAGGGGTTTTTACCCGAATGATTACCAACGACGATCACGAAGTGGTATATTTTGAAACCGAAGGTCCAACAGCGCTCGCCAACCGCGACAAAGAACTTATTGGCCACGGAATAAAAACGCACGCTAACGGATTTAGATCGCCTATTGGAAAACTAAAAGGCATAAACCTTTCTATAGAAAATATGGGACCGCGCGATTTAAAAGCTTATAATTTTTACGACAACAAACGCATAGAGTTTACTTTTGAAAGCGGCATTGTGGTAGAAGGCTTGAACGTTACCGGAATTAGAAATTTAAAAGGAGAACTTATTTTAATTCAGTTTACCGATTGTACGGTTACCTACGGCAACGAAATTTTATTCTCACCCCAAGATGGCGATTATTACTTGGCCGTTGGTAAAAAAATTGTTTCGGCATTTGCGGGTGCGGCAGACCCGTATTCTTTTGAAGTAGTTATTCATCAACTTTCTACCAGTGAGAAACGGCCTGAAAAAACGACTTCTCAAAAAGAACTGGAAAGTCTTTATGAGCAAGTGCGGGATATTAGAAATAATCGCGAAAGCAAAGAAAAATTACCTTCTATTTTAAAACAAGTGCAAGAAAAACATGCAACCGATTGGCTTTTAGCATTGGAAATTTTTGAACTCAGTAAAGATTTTGCTTTCAAAAACCTGTATCAGGATTGTGAACAACATTTAAAAAAAGTAAGAGCCAACCGACCAAAAATTGCACATTTAATTGACGATGGTATTGCGTTAGAATTAAAAGATAGTTTACCGATTTAAAGCAAAATTTCGAGTTCACGCTCGGTTTTTACAGGTTGTTTGTAAAATTCTAATGTCCACCCTAAACTGTTTGTAAGTACAAAGAGTTTTTGAAGCTCGCTAAGTAAGCGATTTTCGGCATTTTGCATTACGACAGACTTTTCTATTTTTTTACGAATTTGACGAGTTACCCTTTTTTTGATAGCATTATAATCTTCGGCTTTAAATTGATTAAGGTAATCTTGGGTTACATCATAAAAATCAAATTCGGGATAAATATTAAGTTCGGGTTTTGGGATGGCGGTAATGCGTAAGGTTTTTGTTTCGGGGAAGAGTTCGTATTTTAATTGGCTTAAATCATAACCAACCGTTGCTTTTGTATTTACCGCAACAATGGCTTTTTTTCTTGCCTCAATGCCCATAAAAATATCTTTGCTGTTTTTGTAGGTGAAAATTTGGGCGTAAGAACTTTCTGTAACGATGAGTTTACTTACATTTTTTACTTCTTTTTCGATGAGCTCGGAAGTTTTTTTTAGCTGGGTTTCAGATTGTTTTTTGTTATTAAAATACCAATAACCAAAACCAACTATAAGGGTAAGTAATACACCAAGAATAAACTTTTTCATTGCTTAATTTTGGTCTAAAATACAATTTTTTGCGTTAGGGATTGCAGCGGTTACCCTGCAGGGAGCGATAGCGAACCGAAGCGTAAAAGCGAAAAGCCCGACCCCAATTTTAATTGGTGGGAACGCCCAAAACATAAATACACCTATTGTAACTTAGGTTACGCCACGCTTAGGTTTTATACCCTTACTTTGTAAATAAATTGAAAATAATGGGAATACTAAATTTTTTATTTGGAAATAAAAGCAAAATGATACAAGATTTCAAATCGCGCGACGCAGTAATTATAGACGTTCGTAGTAAAGGAGAATATGCCGGTGGGGCGATTCCGGGTTCTAAAAACATACCTTTACAACAAATAAACTCAAATGTTGAAAAGATTAAAAAAATGAACAAACCGGTAATTGTTTGTTGCGCAAGCGGTATGCGCTCTGGCAGTGCTGCGGGAATTTTAAAGAGCAAAGGGATTGAATGTGTAAACGGCGGTGGTTGGCATAGTCTTTATAAGAAATTGCAAGAAGAAACTAGCTAAAATTCATAAAAGGAAATTGTGTTTTCAATTCTGCTTTTTGTTCTTTTAATTTTTGCAAAAACTTTTGGTGCGCTTCACTTTGCGGATTAAAGGCTTTGTGCTGTAAATTTCTTTGCAAAGCATCTACTTTTTTCATAGTTGGTATAGCTTCTTTGGCTAACCAAGTTTGTGTAAATTTTTCCCAAATGTATTGAATGGCGGTTGTGTTTGGATGCAACATATCTTGGGTATAAAAACGGTAATCGCGCAACTCGTCCAGCAATAATTCGTAAGAAGGGAAATAAGCTGCTTTTTCTTTTTGGTCAATCACTTCGTGAATTGCCGAAATTAATTGCGCTTTACTTCTATTGTTTTGCACCAAGCCATCTTTTGCGTGACGCACCGGCGAAACCGTGAAAATAAACTGTAAATCGGGGTTTAAAGTTCTACAAGAGGCAATTATATTTTCTAAACTTTTGTAAACTCTTTGGGCAGAAATTAATTCTTTACGGAATTCCTTTTGCGGAACTTTATGGCAATTGGCTACGTAGTTTTTGCTTTCTAAATGTTGGTAAATAAAAGCAGTTCCTAAACTAATAATTAGGTGCGAGCTTTCTTGTATGGCTTTATGGGTTTGGGTTATTCCGCCGTTTAAAGCCTTAAGAATTGCTTCCGGCCTTGGCTGACTTAAACGCGAATGTGCTTCAAAAGAATGCCAATTTTGGTTGTACTGAAAAATATCTTTTTCTGTAAATTCTTTTTGCCGAACAGCCTTGACGATTAAATTTTCTATGGCAAAAGGATGAAACAAAATTCCAAACGGATTTTGAACGTGGCGGAATTTAAAGTACACAAACTTCTCCCCTATATTTTCCGTAAAGCAAGAACCCAACAACAGCAACTTAGATTTGTAGCTAATTTTAGGTTCTTGCTCAGGAATATTTAATTGGGTTTGTAGTTTCATCTTTTTTCTGAAATTGAATTGGAAAACTAATTAACACCGCAACTCACCTTCAAGCTAACTTATATAGTTTTTACTTTCGGTTAGGGCATTTTCAAGACCGTCCGGGTTTTTGCCGCCAGCGGTTGCAAAAAATGCTTGTCCGCCGCCGCCGCCTTGAATTAATTTACCGAGTTCTCTTACCATTTTTCCGGCGTTGAGTTCTTTTTCTTCTGCCAATTGTTTATCGATGTAAATAGACAACAGAGCTTTACCATTATGCTCGGAACCTAGTACTAAAAACAGCTTATCTACTTCGCCCCCCAATTGAAAGGACAAATCTTTCATAGCAGCAGCGTCTAAATCTACTTTTTTTGCCAAAAATTTAATTCCGTTTACTTCCGTTAAGGCAGCTTTTAAATCGCCTTTTACGTTACCTGCTTTTTCTTTTTTAAATTGCTCAATTTGCTTTTTAAGCTGCTGATTTTCTTCCTGTAAAGCACTTACTGCTTTTAGCGGTTCTTTGTTGTTTTTCACCAATTGTTTTAACGCATTAAAACTCTCGCTTTGTTGGGTTAAAAATTCTTTGGCGGCATCTCCGGTAATGGCTTCAATACGTCTAACTCCAGCCGCTACGGCAGCCTCAGAAATTATTTTAAAATGCCAGATGTTACTGGTATTTGCTACGTGGGTTCCGCCACATAACTCCATGGAGTTTCCGTAGCAAATGGTTCTTACCGTATCGCCATATTTTTCGCCAAACAATGCGGTAGCACCTTTATCTAAAGCTTCTTGAAATGGTACATTACGCTCTTCTTCTAAAGCTATTTGCTCCCGAATTCTTGCATTTACAAATTGCTCTATTTCTTGCAACTCATCTTTAGAAACTTTACTGAAGTGCGAAAAGTCGAACCGCAAATAATCTGGATGCACCAAAGAACCTTTTTGTTCTACGTGGTCTCCTAAAATATTCCGTAAAGCTTGGTGCAACAAGTGCGTTGCTGTATGGTTGGCAGCAGCTCTGTTTCTGTGCTGCTCGTCTACCACAGCTGTAAACCTGGCTTCTATTTCTTGCGGCAGATTTTTAGTAATATGTATAATCAGGTTGTTTTCTTTTTTGGTATCTAAAATATAAACAACATTGCCGTTTGGGGTTTCTAAATAACCTTTATCGCCAACTTGACCGCCACCTTCGGGATAAAATGGGGTTAGATTAAATACCAACTGGTATAATTTACCTTCTTTTTTACTTTCTACTTGACGATATTTGGTGATTTTTACATCGGTTTTTAATTGGTCATAACCTATAAATTCTTCTTCGTCGTCTTCGCGTAAAACTACCCAATCTCCCGCGCTACTTTGTGCGGCAGAGCGCGAACGTTCTTTTTGTTTTTGTAATTCTTTTTCAAATTCCTGCTGATTTAAGTTATAGCCTTTTTCCTCTAAAATTAAAGCGGTTAAATCTATAGGAAAACCATAGGTATCGTAAAGCTCAAAAGCTTTTTTGCCGGAAATTTCTTTCGAGTCGGCATTTGCTATAATGCTATCTAACAAGCTTAAACCTTGATCTAAAGTTTTAAGGAAAGAAATTTCTTCTTCTTTTATTACTTTTTCGCAAAGGTTTTGTTGTTTTTTTAGCTCTGGGAAAGCTTCGCCCATTTGCTGGGATAAAACATTTACCAGTTTGTAGATAAATGCTTCTTTGGTGTTAAGAAAAGTAAATCCGTATCGTATAGCGCGACGCAAAATACGTCTAATAACATATCCGGCGCCATTATTGCTTGGCAACTGGCCGTCTGCAATTGCGAATGTTACTGCACGAACGTGGTCTGCAATTACCCGAATGGCGATATTTGTTTCTTCCGCGGAAGCGTCATTACTGCCGTATGTAGCATTGGTAATGGTTTCTATTTCGCGAATAAGCGGGGTAAAAACGTCTGTATCATAATTAGATTGCTTGTCTTGCATTACCATTGCCAGGCGTTCAAAACCCATTCCGGTATCTATGTGTTTTGCGGGTAATTCTTTTAAACTGCCGTTGGCCATCCTGTTATATTGTATGAAAACGAGGTTCCAGATTTCTACCACTTGCGGATGGTCTTGGTTTACCAAATCTTTTCCGGGGATTTTTGCTTTCTCTTCTTCGGTTCTAATATCTACGTGAATTTCTGAAGCCGGCCCACACGGACCTTGATCGCCCATTTCCCAAAAGTTATCTTTTTTATTGCCTAATAAAATTCTTTCTTGGGCAATGTGTTTTTTCCACAAATCAAACGCTTCTTCATCTTTTGCGAGGCCATCTTTTTTATCGCCTTCAAAAACGGTAACATACAGATTGTTGGGATTTATTTTTAATTCATCTGTTAAAAATTCCCAAGCCCAAGCAATGGCGTCTTCCTTAAAATAATCGCCAATACTCCAATTACCCAACATCTCGAACATGGTGTGGTGGTAAGTATCTTTTCCTACCTCTTCCAAATCGTTGTGTTTTCCGCTTACGCGTAAACATTTTTGGGTATCTGCAATACGCTTATACTTAGATTTTGCGTTTCCTAAAAAATACTCTTTAAACTGGTTCATCCCGGCGTTGGTAAACATTAACGTAGGATCGTCTTTCATAACCATTGGCGCAGAAGGCACAATTTTATGTTGTTTCGATTGAAAAAAGGAAAGGAATTTATCGCGTATTTCTTGTGATTTCATAGGCTATATTTGCTAGGTAAATTGCATTTATTATGTTACTAATGAAACAATTTCTATCTTTGTTCGTCTAATTGTATGAAAATGCATTAAAATTAGACTGCAAATTTAGTATAATTTAGAAGAATGTCGAAAGTAAAATATTATTACGACAGCGAAACGCTTTCCTACCGAAAGATAGAGCGAAAAAAAGGTAGGCGTTTTGGCTATGTAGCGCTTGCCGTTGTAGGTACTTTTTTGGCTGGGTTTATTTTGCTGGTGGTTTATTTAAATTTACCGCAAATACAAACCCCTAAAGAAAAAGCCCTAAAACGCGAATTACAACATATGCAATTGCAATATGAGGTACTGAACAAAAAAATGAATCAGGCGCAAAAAGTCCTTGCAAATGTGCAAAACCGGGACGATAATCTTTATAGAATTTATTTTGAGGCCAATCCGATTCCTGAAGAGCAACGAAAAGCTGGTTTTGGTGGGGTTAATCGTTATAAAGATTTAGAAGGTTACGACAACTCTAAATTGATTATAGAGACCAGTAAAAATATGGATGTACTGCAAAAACAAATTGTAGTGCAATCTAAATCTTTAGACGAAATTGCCAATTTGGCTAAAGAAAAAGAGAAATTATTGGCTGCCATACCTGCAATACAGCCGGTACAAAACGAAAACTTAACCAGAATGGCTTCCGGTTACGGTATTAGAATGCATCCTATTTTAAAATACAGAAAAATGCATAACGGGATGGATTTTACCGCAAAAACCGGAACATCAGTTTTTGCCACCGGAGATGCTGTGGTAAAAAAAGCCAAACGAAGCAGAGGTTTTGGAAACTTAATTGTTTTAGACCATGGTTTTGGTTATGAAACTTATTATGCGCATTTAAGTGAGTTTGAAGTGCGAAAAGGAGATAAAGTAAAACGCGGCGAAATTATAGCCAAAGTTGGCAACACCGGTTTATCTACCGGATCGCATTTACATTATGAAGTACATAAAAACGGCAAAGTGGTAAACCCGATAAACTTTTACCACGGAGATTTGACCGCAGAAGAATACGATATTATGCTTAACCAATCTGCTTTAGAAAACCAATCTTTAGACTAATGCATATAAAATTGCCCAATAAACGTTATTATGGTATTGGTGAAGTAGCCGAAGCATTTAAAGTAAACGCCTCGCTTATTCGTTTTTGGGAAAAAGAATTTGATGTTATTAAGCCCAAAAAAAATGCAAAAGGCAACCGTAAATTTACCCCGGAAGATATTAAAAACCTGGAACTTATTTATCATTTGGTAAAAGTAAGGGGATTTACTTTAGAAGGCGCCAAAACGCATTTAAAAGAAGAAAAAGCAGAAACCTTAAGCAATTTTGAAATTGTACGTAAATTAGAAAAAATTAAAAACGAACTTACCGAAATAAAAAATCAACTTTAAATACAGAAACGCATGAAAAAATGGCTTATTCCAGTAATTATAATTGCGGTTGCAGCAATAGCAATTTATAGTCTTACGGCAGGTATAAACAATACGGCTGTAGAATATGAAGAAAATGTAAAAGCTTCTTGGGCAAACGTAGAAAACGCCTACCAGCGTAGAACAGATTTAATACCCAATCTGGTAAATACCGTAAAAGGAGCTGCAGATTTTGAAAAAGAAACTCTAACGCAAGTTATTGAGGCGCGTTCTAAAGCAACCTCTGTAAATGTAAATGCAGATAATTTGGATGCCGCTGCCATAGACAAATTTAAAAAGGCCCAAGGCGAAGTTTCTTCGGCCTTGTCTAGATTATTGGTAAGCGTAGAGCGCTATCCGCAATTAAAAGCCACGCAAAATTTCCAACAATTACAATCGCAATTAGAAGGTACCGAAAATAGAATTAGCGTACAACGTAATCGTTTTAATGAAGCTGTGCGGCAATACAATACCTACATTCGTAAATTTCCTAATAATATTTTTGCAGGAATGTTCGGTTTTGAGCGTATGAGTACTTTTGAAGCAGACGAAGGTGCAGAAAACGCCCCTACGGTAGAATTTTAAAAATCACATACTATGAAAAAACCCGAATTTTTAACCTCTGAAGAAGAGCTTGAAATTGTAGAAGCCATTAAAACTTCCGAAAATAAAACTTCGGGTGAAATTCGTGTGCATATAGAGCGGGTTTGCAGCATAGATTTGCTAGAACGCGCCAAACAGGTTTTTGAAAATTTAAAAATGCACCGCACAGAACTAAAAAATGGTGTTTTGATTTACTTGGCTGTAGAAGACAAAAAATTCTATATTATGGGAGACACCGGTATAGACAAAGTTGTGCCCGATAATTTTTGGGAAAGCACCAAAAACGTTATGCAAAACCACTTTAAACAAGAAGCCTTTAAGGAAGGTTTGGTGGCCGGTATTTTAAAAGCCGGCGAGCAATTAAAAAAACATTTTCCGGTAGCCGAAGATGATATAAACGAATTATCAGACGAAATTTCTCGCGGATAACAACCCCAACATTAACCTTTTATGCGTAATTTATTATTATTCTTTCTTTTTATAAGCTTTGCTTTTTCTGGTTACGGACAATTGAACATCCCCAAAAAACCCAACAAAGAAACCAGCGTTTACGACGGTGGCAATATGCTAACCGATGCGGAAGAAAGAAACTTAAAACAAAAATTGGTAAATTATGCAGATACCACTTCTACGCAAATAGTTATTGCAAGCATTCCCAGTTTAAATGGGGAATATATTGGGACTTATTCTGCAAAATGGGCGCACGAATGGGGAATTGGTCAAAGTAAAAAAGATAACGGCTTGCTTATTTTGCTTTCTAAAGAAGACCGAAAAATCTGGATTACCACCGGTTACGGCTTAGAAGAATACCTTACCGATGCCAAATCTAAACAAATAATTAATCAAATTATCCTACCGGAATTTAAACGTAATAATTTTTATGCAGGTTTGGATAAAGGCACCACAGCAATTTTTCAGGTATTAAACGGCACTTTTGACGGAATGCCCAAACAATCGCAAAGAAAAGGTATCCCGCCACAACTTATTGTCTTTGCTATCTTCTTTATAATTATCATAATCTCTATTATTAAAAAGAATAAAGGCGGCGGCAAAAATGGCGGAAGACGCTCCGGCTCCGACACTTTATTTGATGCTATTATTTTAAGCAGCCTTGGTCGCGGTATGTTTGGCGGTGGCGGCGGCTTTGGCGGCGGCTCTTCCGGAGGCGGCTTTGGCGGCGGTGGTTTTGGTGGCGGCTTTGGTGGCGGAGGCTTTGGCGGCGGCGGCGCTGGCGGCAGTTGGTAAACCAATTTTTATAAATTGCTTTATACCGCTAACTTATTTTTCTTCCTACACAACCAGCTCAAGCGTTTTTTGATTGCCTGTTATTTTTTTGATTTTTAGGCAAGATTTCCGCGGAAGCGAAAAAAACAAAAAACCCGGCCTAAAAAAAGCCGGGCGAATATATTTTTAAAAGACATTTCGTGCCTAATTGGTTAATTACTTATAAGAATATTAAATGCCGAAATGTTGCACGCTGATAATACGAAATGCAAGAATTACTGTAAGCAGAAGCTTTGAAACTTCTCTACTTCTTCCGCATAAAAATACTAATGGGCACGCCGGTAAAATCAAATTCTTTACGGATTTTGTTTTCTAAAAATCGCTTATACGGATCTTTAACGTATTGCGGCAAATTACAGAAAAAAGCAAATTGCGGTGTTGGGGTTGGTATTTGCGATACAAATTTGATTTTTACATATTTACCTTTGTACCCCGGAGGCGGGTTATCTTGAATTATTGGTAACATCACGTCGTTCAATTTACGTGTTTTTATGCGTTGGCTCCGGTTTTTATAAACATTTACAGCCGTTTCTATGGCTTTGTAAATACGTTGTTTGCTGGTTACCGAAATAAACAAAATTGGCACATCTGTAAAGGGCTCTATTTCTTGCCTTATGTGCTTTTCGTATTCTTTAACGGTTTTGGTTTCTTTTTCTACCAAATCCCATTTATTTACCAAGATTACAATACCTTTTTTATTGCGATGCGCTAACCAAAATATATTTTGTACTTGCCCATCAAAACCACGCGTAGCATCTAACAATAAAATACATACATCTGAGTTCTCTATGGCGCGCACACTACGCATAACCGAGTAAAACTCTACATCTTCTTTTACCTTTGCCTTACGACGGATTCCTGCGGTGTCTACCAAATTAAACTCAAACCCAAAACGATTGTATTTCGTATCCATCGAGTCGCGCGTGGTGCCGGCAATATCTGTAACAATATAGCGTTCTTCGCCAATTAAAGCATTGATGAACGAAGATTTTCCTGCGTTTGGTCTTCCTACCACGGCAAAACGTGGCAAATCTGTTTCTGCATCTTCTTTTTTCTCCGGTAAAGCTTCTACGACGGCATCTAATAAATCTCCGGTACCGCTACCACTTATCCCGGCAATGGTATAATAATCTCCCAACCCGAGTGAATAAAATTCTATAGCGCTTTCTTCTCTAACGGCGCTATCTACTTTATTTACGGCTAGAAAAACCGGTTTATCTACGCGGCGCAATAATTTGGCAACCTCTTGATCCATCGGGTTTATACCAAATTCTACATCTACCATAAAAATAATTACGTCTGCTTCGTCTATGGCCAGTTTTACTTGCTTGTCTATTTCTTTTTCAAAGACATCATCACTTCCTACCACATAGCCGCCGGTATCTATTACGGTAAACTCTTTTCCGTTCCAGTCAGATTTTCCGTAATGTCTATCACGTGTTACCCCGCTAACCGAATCTACAATAGCTTCTCTACGTTGAATTAGGCGGTTAAAAAAGGTAGACTTTCCTACATTAGGACGTCCTACAATGGCTACAATATTGCTCATAGTTGAAATTTTTACGCGGCAAAAATACGGCTAAAATGTTGGTTTGTAGAGGTACACCCAACTAAAATTTTATTTTATTATTGGTTAGAATAACCAAAACGTTTTAATTGGCTGTCGCTGCTGCGCCAATTTTTGTTTATTTTTACGTACAATTCTATATGTACCTGCTTACCAAAAAACTTTTCGAGATCTTTTCTGGCTTCCATTCCTACACGTTTTATTGCTTTGCCTTTATGGCCAATAATAATACCTTTTTGTGATTCGCGCTCAACCATAATTACGCTTCGCATACGTATAATGTCTTCTTCTTCAAAAAACTCTTCGGTTTCTATTTCTACACTGTACGGAATTTCTTTTTTATAATGAATAAGTATTTTTTCGCGTACGATTTCGTTTACAAAAAAGCGTTCTGGCTTGTCTGTTAAAGCATCTTTAGGATAAAATGCCGGAGACTGCGGTAATAACTCTACAATGCGGTTAAAAACTTCTGGCACCCCAAAATTTTCTAAAGCCGAAATTGCAAAAACCTCTGCATTGGGAACTTTTGCCTGCCACAACTTTACTTGTTCTTCTACCAATTCTTGGTTGCCTTTATCTACTTTATTCAGTAACAACAAAACCGGAACTTCTGCGGTGGTTATACGTTTAAAAAGATTTTCGTCTTTTAGTTCTTTTTCACCCAATTCTACCAAATAAAGTAAAACGTCTGCATCTTCAAAAGCAGATTTTACAAAATCCATCATAGATGCTTGTAGCTCGTAAGCGGGTTTGATTATGCCTGGGGTATCGCTTAAAACCACTTGAAAATCTTCTCCATTTACAATGCCTAAAATACGGTGGCGTGTAGTTTGTGCTTTGCTGGTAATTATAGATAAACGCTCGCCTACAAAAGCATTCATAAGCGTAGATTTTCCTACATTTGGATTTCCTATAATATTTACAAAACCTGCTTTGTGTGCCATTGTTTGCGCGTTTAAAGTTTAGGATGCAAATATACTTTAAAAATTTGTAGGCTATTACAAGCTCTAACATTTGGTTATAATAAAAATCATTATTGCCCGATTAATAAAACTTGCTCTTAAAATTAACAATAGTTATTTTCAATAAAATTTGGTTGTTCATTTTTTTCATTGACAAAAAAACGAACCAAAAAAGTCTAGGCTCAACCGAACTTTGCTAAAAATCTCCCTCGTTACGGCGCAAACTAAAGGTACTCGCAGGCTTTCATAAATTTTAAAGTTCAAAGTTTTGCTTGTTTCTATCCAATTTTTGCAGCTAGCGCTAGTTTGCTTGGCCCTCCACTCCCATCATTTTTAACGCAAATTTCGCTTAGGCCATTGAAAAATAAAAAGCTTTAAAGCTAGTAGCCATAGTATAAAATCACTCAAACTCTTTGCTGTTATTGAAGCGTCATTTGTTTTAATTAATATAATCGGACATTTATCAATAAAAACAAAAAACCCCTAACCAAAAGGTTAAGGGCTATAAACTTACAATCAATTTTACCAAATACTAATTATTAATTTGATTTTTCAGAAGAAACTTGGTAAAGATCGTTGTCTTTATTGATGTCGGTTACTTGACCATCTGCATCAAATTGAACTTTTTCGACCTTTTTTTCCGTTTTTAACAAATGTTCCCATTTGTCTCCACGTTGCCAAATTTCGACAGGTAAGTTTACTTTTTCTTTACTACCATCTTTATAGGTAACACTTAGTTTTACAGGCATTGGTATTTCGCCATTATTTTTCAAATGTATCATAAAACCATCTTTATGCTTTTTTATTTCTTTAACAGCAATGTCTATATTACCGTTTCCGTAAAACCAGGTTCTCCAAAACCAATTAAGGTTTTCTCCTACTGCATTTTCCATAAAGTTGAAAAAGTCACTTGGTTGCGGGTGTTTGTACGCCCAGGTTTCTATATAAGAATTAAAAGCTTTATCAAAAGTTTCTGTATCTAAAATATATTCACGCAACATAATTAAACCAACTGCCGGCTTATAATAAGCGGTATAACCTAAATTTCTAAGATTGGTAACATCTGGATAGGTGTTAATGCTTTCGCGATTTTCGTTTCTTAAATAGCGTTGAATTACGTTTACATTTCCTAATCTTGAGGGATACTCACCATTATTAAAATTTAATGTACTGTAATGGTTAATAAAGCTATTGAAACCTTCGTCCATCCACGCATACCTTCTTTCGTTAGAGCCAACAATCATTGGGAACCAGTTGTGGCCAAATTCGTGATCTGTTACGCCCCAAAGCGAAGCTTCTTTACTTTGCCAACTACAAAAAGAAACTCCCGGATATTCCATACCGCCAACATTGGCCGCAACATTTACCGCGGTTTTGTAAGGGTAAGGATAGTAATTGTTAGAATAAAATTCTACAGATTCTTTGGTATATTCTGTACTTCTTCCCCAAGCTTTTTTACCATCGCTTTCTTTTGGATAAGCAGATTGTGCTACAGCCGTTTTACCTTCTGGCAAGTTAATTTTTGCGGCATCCCAAATAAATGCTTTAGAGGAAGCAAAGGCAACATCGCGAGTATTCTCCATTTTGAAATGCCAAGTAAGTTTCCCAGAATTTTTTGGTCGGCTAGAATTCCTACCAACTTCTTTTGGTTTAATAATATACACGCGTTCATTGCTTTTACGCGCTTCTTCCATACGTTCTTGTTGTTTTTCTGTCAAGACTTCTTCGGGATTTTGCAACTCTCCCGAGCCTACAACAATATGACTTACCGGCACGGTTACTTTATAATCAAAATTACCATAATCTAAATAAAACTCTCCCGCACCTAAATAAGGTTCGATGTTCCAGCCAACCACATCATCAAAAACGGCCATTCTTGGGTGCCATTGTGCCATTGCATAAATAGTACCGTCTTTTACATCTAAACGGCCCATTCTATCCATTCCTTCTTGTGGAATTTTATAGCTAAAATTCATGCTTATTTCTACATCTTCGCCATCTTTTTCTAAAGTTTCGGGAAGATAAATTTTCATTCTGGTATCGGTAATAAAAATCTCGACAGACTCTCCGTCTACTTTTACGTTTTGAATATCGTAACCGCCAAATTCATTTCCGCTATAACGATTACCACCGGTTGGTGTGGTAAGCGTTCCACGAGAATCGTGTGTAAACCTGTTTTGCTCTAATTGCAACCAAACAAAATCTAAATTTTGCGGACTGTTATTTGTATAGGTAATTTGCACATTCCCAGTTATGGTATTAGCACTATCGTCTAACTCTACTTCAATTTCATAATCTGCTTGATTTTGCCAATATTCGGGACCGGGTTTACCGGATGCTGTGCGGTAGGTGTTTCCGCGCCTGTACATTAGCTCATCAAAAATGGCTTGGTTATCTACTTTTTTAGTTTGGTTTTCTTGCGCTTGCATTTGATAAGCAGGTAACAAGAAAATTGCGCAAAATAAAAGCTGCAATGTTAGTTTCATAACTTAATTTTTTTCAAATAGCCGCTAATTTACATAAAGCAAGTCAATTTTGCTAAAATTCACTTAAAATAGATATAAAAGTCTGATTTTTAAAACTTTATTAAGAACAATTACTTGATAATTGCTTAACTTAAAGTAAAAAATGAAAAATACAGCAATAATATTAGTACTCTTTACTACCCTCCTACTTATTTTAACAAGTTTATTCGTGAGCGTAAACTTAGGCTTTGATTGGGTATTCTATACTGCAACTATTGGTCAAGTAGTATGGTTCGTAACCGTATATAAAGTTTTGACCGATCATTATTCTACCAATAAAAAATTTAACGATTGGTATGAAGATAGACCTCTTCATGAAAGTGATAAGTTTTAACCCGGTAGTACATAATGGTAAATTGCCATATAGTGGGCAAAAGATCCGAGTAAAACCATTACATGAAATATTGCATGGTTAAAAGGTATTTTACGAATACTAAAAAGAATCGCACCCAATACGTAGGCTACGCCACCACCTAAAACCCAATATAATCCGTTAAGTGGTAATTTTTCGGTTAATGGTTTTATAGCAAAAAGTATTATGGTTCCCATAAAAACATAAATAATTGTAGATAAAAGACGGTACCTACCGGTAAAAAATAATTTTAGTATTATTCCTAAAAGAGCAATTCCCCAGACAATACCAAATATTAGCCATCCCGTAAAACCAGACAAAGTTATTAAGGTAAACGGCGTGTATGTTCCTGCAATTAAAACGAATATGGCAGCATGATCTAAAATATTAAGATGATAACGTATTTTTTCTTCTTTGGCGCTATGGTAAAATGTAGAAGCCGCATATAACAAAATCATACTTGCCCCAAATATGCTAAAGCTTACTAAAGGCACATATCCTTCTAATCTATTGGCGCGTAAAATTAAAAAAATGAGTCCTACACAACTCATTACCAAACCAAAAGCGTGCGTATACACATTCCATTTCTCTTCTGTTGGCGGGTAGTAACCGCTGCGTTGTGAAGCCATTTTTTTTATTCTTTATGCAAAAATAAAACAAAATAAACTTTACGGAAAGAATAAAAGCTAATTCCATTTTATACAAAAAACAGAAAAAATTAACTTTTGTTAGTGGCTAAAATTCAGTATATTGATAAGGTAAAACCCTACTACTATGCTATCAAAACGCTGTATAAATAAAAGATATTATTATATTATTTTCAGTTTAATTTTTTTACTGTCTGCAAATTGCTTGTATGCTTTTCAGCAAGATAGTACATATACAGAATATAAAGGTATTGTTTTAGATGCCGCTAAGGAAGAAGCCATTGCCGGAGCGGTTTTACAAGTCGAAAATCAGCAAATATCAAGTATTAGCAATAGCGAAGGCAGATTTTCTTTAAAAATCCCGAACAGTATTAAAAATGCCACGGTAACTACTTCAAAAATTGGTTACCAAAGCAAATCTGTTGCTTTAAATTACTTTACGGAAGAAAATATGCAGGTTTTTTTACGAAAACGCGGTTCTAAAGCAGAGAGTCTAGAAGCGGTAAAAATATACCAAGCAAGTAATGCCCAAGGCTTAGTACAAAAAATGCTTAGTAAACGAGATGTAAATTATTTAAAAAAAGATGCTCTTTATACCGCTTTTTATAGAGAAACCGTAAAGCGTGGTAACCAGAATGTATCGCTATCTGAAGCGGTGGTAAGCCTAAAAAAACGCCCTTACCGTTCTTGGAACAAAGAAAATATTGCGATAAAAAAAGCGCGTAAGTATACAGATTATTCGCGTTTAGACACTCTAGCCATTAAACTGCGCGGCGGGCCCTATTCTACTCTATATCTAGATTTGATGAAATATCCAGATTATTTATTTTACGATAGAAGTATAAATAATTACAAATTCAGTCTAAAAAAACCAACATCGCTTTACGGACGTTATGTTCACGTTGTAAGATTTGAAGACACCAATAAAAACGATGTTTGGTATTACGGTAAACTTTATATAGATGCAGAAACTTATAGTCTCGTAAAAGCAGATTATAAACTAAATGTAGATGATGAAGCTGCTGCAACAGATTTTTTGGTTTATCGAAAACCAAGTAATTCTCAAGTTACACCTTTAGAAACCCATTATGTAGTAAATTATATTGCTGAAAACGGTAAGTGGCATTATAGCTACGGTAAAGCTATGTTAAAAGTAAAAGTAAATTGGGATAAAAAACTATTCAACTCTCGCTATACGATTAGTAGCGAAATGATGATTACCAAAGAAGAGAAAAATATCAAAAACCTTAAAAAAACCGACGGATATATAAAACCTTCGGTGGTGATGACAGATGATATTTCCGGTTTTCGAGATCCTGAATTTTGGGGCAAAAACAACATTATAGAACCCGATAAAACCATTCAAAATGCTATAGAAAAAATAAAAGATCGGTAAAAATTAAAAAACTTTTACCAGCATTTTTCCTTTATTTTCTCCCGAAAACAAGCCCATAAAAGCCTTAGGAATAGCATCAAAACCGTCTATTATAGTTTCTTCAAATTCTAATTTATCTGCTTGTAACCATTTGGCCATTTCTTGCATACCTTCATTAAAACGCTCTTGGTAATCGCCTACGGTAAAACCTTTCATCAAAACGCTTTTTTTAATTAAAGTAGTTTCTACCCGCGGTCCGGTTGGCGTTTCAGTAGAATTATATAAAGAGATTGCCCCACAATTTATTATACGCCCATTACGTGCAATATTAGCCAAAGCAGCATCTAAAATTTCGCCGCCAACATTGTCATAATAAATATCTACGCCGCTTGGCGCTTTTTCGGCAATGGCTTTTTTCATATTAGAAGTCGTCTTGTAATTTATGCCTGCATCAAAACCAAACTTCTCTTTTATCATTTCTATTTTTTCGTCGCTTCCGGCAATGCCAATTACTTTACAGCCTTTAATTTTAGCAATCTGACCAACTGCACTTCCTACGGCGCCGGCTGCTCCAGAAACTAAAACGGTTTCGTCTTCTTTTGGTTTTCCTATATCTAGCAAGCCAAAATAAGCGGTTAAACCTGTCATTCCTAAAATGCTTAAATAGGCAGTAAGCGGCGCTTTATCTGCATCTACTTTTTGTAAGTTTTCGCCTTTAGAAGTTTGGTATTGTTTCCAAGATAACATACCCGAAACAAAATCGCCTTCCTGTAAGTTTTTATTTTTTGAAGCAACAACCTCAGCAATTATAAGCGAATTAATAGGTTTGCCAACTTCAAATGGCTCGATATATGATTTTTCATCGCGCATTCTTCCGCGTAAATACGGATCTACAGAAACATATTTTGTTTTTAAAAGCACCTCACCTTCTTGTGGTGTTGGTTTTTTTTCTTCGGTAAACCGAAAAGTTTCGTCGTTGGGTTCGCCTTTTGGTCGTTCATTCAGTAAAATAACTTGATTCATAATTTTTTATTTTCAAGCTACACAAAAGTCAATAAAAGTGCTGTTAAGAAGTTGTTATACTTGAATTAGTTTAGCAGTAAATTAAATTTTATTCAGCACACGAGTATTTGCGTTTAAGAAATAAGTTCTGAATTTTTAATTTTGACACCTAAAGCAAAAGTAAAACTCGGTGCAAATTTCTTAATAAACGTGCGTGCCTTTTGTATTGCGGTCGTACATAACAATGCTGCCCGCTACCGAAACATTGAGACTTAATCTGGAATGAAATCTTATCAATCTATGCGATTTTTCTATGGCTTCTTTACTCAGGCCGTGATCTTCTGCACCCAGTAAATAAACAGCCCGCCGCGGATGTTTAAAACTTTCTAAAGCTTCTGCAGTTTCGGTTAACTCTACGCCAATTAACAAAGCACTTTTGGGCAAGTGTTTGTAAAATTCCGTAAAGGTATCGTAATGAAAATAGGGTAAAGCGCCAACGGCTTTATGCGTGTCTGATGCTTGTTTTTGGTAGCGATTGCCAATGGTAAAAATAAAACTCGCGCCAAGATTTTGTGCAGAACGCCATAAAACCCCCAAATTTTCGGGGGTTTTGCCGTTTTGAATACCAATACCAAAATAACCTTGTTGTAGATTATCTACTTTCATTTTTATGGATAAGAGATTTCTAAAATTTCTATTTTTCTGTTTTCGTCACCCAGTTTAAAAGTAACTTCCTCCCCTACTTTTTTACCGTTTAGAGCCTTGGCAATTGGCGCGGTAAAAGCAATTTTTTGTTTTTTTACATCTGCTTCGTCTACGCCAACTATTTGAAATTTCTGAATGTTTCCGTTCATTTTAAATTTTACCAATGCTCCAAACCTAACTTCGTCTTTTGGTTGATCTGTGGCCGAGATTACTTGAGCAGAACTTAAACGATCTACCAACAAGTTAAGTTTACCATCTATTAACATTGCTGCGCGGCGACGCTCGGTTTCGTTTTCAGAAGATAAGTTTGCGCGTTCATTTTCTAGTTCTTTACGTTCTTCTTGCAAAGATTTTAGACCTTGTGGTGTTACATAATTGGTCACGCCATCTGGCAAAGCTGCTCTTGGCGGTATAATTGGTGCTTCTTCTTGGTCGTCTTCTTTTACAAATCCTCTACTCATAATCTTCGGTTTTAACCGAAAAAAAGAGGCGAATTTCACATTGCCTCCTTTTTTTGGTAATTCTTAAATCCCAAGATAAGCGAAATTTATTCGTAAAACAAAAGCTTTACAAAATTTTAAGGTCGCTTCTAATTTATGCCACAAATATTGTTTATTAAATTTACTACGGCATAATCGTCTTCTATTTGAAGCTCTTCGTTTGTTTCCGTTAAGGTAACCGAAAACGGATAATCAAATCCTAAAACTTCTATATTGGTAATATCACCACCAAAATACGCTTCTACTTCACTTTGGTTGTTAAACGTTGGCGTATCTTCATTAACATACATGGTTACAGGATAATTTACTTCAAAACAAAATTGCGTCGCAACTACTACATCTTGCACACTTACAATATCATAATTGCAGTCTGCAACCAAGGTTTGAAACTCTGCTTCAGAATTGATTACGGTATTGCCAGACTCTTGAATTACCGTAAACGGAAATTCTATTCCGGTAATATGCTCGGTTTGCGTTTCTTCTAAAAGTGCGGTTAACAAAGCTTCATAATCTGTAATACTTTCTGTAGTCCCATTGTTGTATTCTAAATTGATAGGATAATCAAAATTGAAACACAAATCGGTTTGCGCTCTTAAGTTTGCAAAGTCTTTAATTTCTTCCAAAGTTGCACGTAATGCTAAACTGCCCTCGGTAACCACTACTTCTTCTTGTGGCGGATTGTTGGGATTGTCATCATTATTTTCTGGAGTAATTTGGTTGTCATCGTCAGATGAACAGGCTACGACCGTTAAGGCCATAAAAAAAATCATTAAAAATTTCTTCATCGTTTGCTTTTTAAATTTATACTGCAAAGAACGTCAATTTATATAAAAAATTGCGTTTTTATTTATGTAATTATTTGATGCAAAGACTATTCCGTTTGTTTTTTGCTATTGAAAAATTTCCGTAAATTTGAAAAAAATAAAATAGCTATGAAATTATTATTGAATTCTCTCTTACTTATATGCTTTGTTTTTGTGGGAAACGCGCAGAAAAAAGACGCTATTACTATCTTAGGAAAAGATAACTTTGCGGAAGCAATTAAAGATAATAACATACAATTATTGGATGTACGCACGCCAAAAGAATATGCCGAAGGCCATATTGCCGATGCAAAATTGCTGAATTATTTTGAAAAAGATGCTTTTAGAAAATATGCCGGAAAATTAGATAAAGACGAGCCGGTTTATTTGTATTGCCGCTCTGGTAACAGAAGTCAGAAAGCTGCTAAAATACTGGTAGATATGGGTTTTACGGAAATATACGATTTAGAAGGCGGTTATATGAATTGGTCTGAATAATGCAAAGTTTTGATCAAGATTTTTGGACCGGCAAATATCAAAACCAAGATATGGGTTGGGATATTGGCTACGTTGCTACACCCATAAAAGAATATATTGACCAATTAGAGAATAAAGATTTAAAAATTTTAATTCCCGGGGGTGGTAATTCTTACGAAGCAGAATATCTTTTTAAACAAGGTTTTAAAAATGTCTTTGTGGTAGATATTTCTGCCGTTCCGTTTGAAAATTTATTGCAACGCGAACCTAATTTCCCGAAAGAGAATTTAATTCAAAAAGATTTTTTTAAGCTGAAAGGTCAATACGATTTGATTTTAGAACAAACCTTTTTCTGCGCTTTAGATCCCTCTTTACGGAAAAAATACGTAGAAAAAATGCACGATTTGTTAGCAGATGATGGCAAGTTAGTCGGTCTTTTGTTTGATGCGCCCTTAAATGAAACCAAACCCCCGTTTGGCGGCAACAAAGCATTATACAAAGAGTATTTTAAAAACCACTTTTCTTTTAAAAAGTTAGAAACCGCCTATAACTCTATTCCGCCAAGGCAAGGAAAAGAATTATTTATTTACTTTTTACCAAAATAGACTTTCCCGGGTTTAAAAAGTTAGCTTTTTACTGATAAAAATCATAGAGCAATCTCTAACCCACCCTTATCTTTGTTCTGTGAAAAAATTGCAACAAATAAGTGCCTGTCTTCTGGTTTCGCTGGTTATAATAAACAGCACCAAATTTTCTATGGCGTATGGCTATTATTTTGGAGCCAATTCCAGTTTTGTAGCGCAATTTTGCGAAAACACAGATAAGCCAGAATTAAATTGTAACGGTAAATGCTACCTTACCAAATTAGCAGCAGAAAACAATCACGATCAAAAAGATATTCCCGCAGCCGTAACCGACTGGAAAGAGGCTTTTTTCTTTTATGAAAACACCAATTTATTTACGCTGAACCTACTTCAAGTTCGTTCTAATAAAGTAAATTGGGTGCATCAAGACCATTACCAACACCTTTTGCAAACTCAAATATTTCATCCGCCCATCGGGTAATTTAACTTTCGTATTTCTAGTTATTTTAAAGCTGTAATTTTTTACGGCATCACCTCTTATTGTTAAAAATAAACCGATGAAAAATATTTTTTTCGGGTTGCTAAGTATGGCGTTTTGTTTAAACGCAGCAGCCCAAGTTACCCCAACAGATACCACAAAAGTAAACACCTTAGAACCGGTTATGTTAAAAGGCCGGATAATTACCCAACCGCTTATGATCAAGCAAAAAGTAGACTTGACCAAAAAAGTGGTACAACCCAAGAACGTAACAGATTTGTTTAGAGATTTAAACGGATTTCATCTTATAAAACGCGGCAGTTACTCGATAGATCCTTCGTTTAGAGCGGCGCAATATGAGCAATTAAATATTCAATTTAATGGCGGAACAAAAACCATGAATTCTTGTCCCAGCCGTATGGACCCAATTACCAGCCACGTTAATCCAGACGATATTAAGGAAGTTGAAGTAATAAAAGGGCCGTTTTCGGTTCGCTACGGCGCAACTTTTGGCGGTATTATTAATTTTGTAAGCGAACCGGCAAATTATAATAACGAAGGTTTCCACGGAAGTGTAAGCTCCGGCTATGAAACCAATGCCAATGCTTTTGTAGGAAGTATAAGTTTAAGCCAAGTTACCGAAAAATTTAAGCTCTCTGGCGGAATTGCTTATCGCGATTTTGGCAATTATGAAGATGGCGATGGCAACGAAATTCCTTCTTCTTTCAGAACCATAGATTATGATTTAGGAATAGGCTATAAGCTCTCTAACAATCAGGAAATAAGTGCAAAATGGCAACAATCTTTTGGGCGCGATATTTTGCACGCCGGTTTGATGATGGACACAGAAGAAGACAACAGTTCTACACTCTCGTTAGATTATAACTATAAATATGTGAGTCCGTTTGTTCGTAAAATTACTGCAAAGGTTTATTATTCTTATGTAGATCACGTGATGAGTAATTTAGACCGGCCAATGGCAATGAGTACCGAAGCAGTTTCGCCGGTAGAGTCGCATACAGCCGGCGGTAAAGTAGAATTTACTTTAAAACCTGCCAGCCAACTCACTTTATATACGGGCGTAGATGCGCTTTTAATTAGCAGAGAAGGTGATCGTAACCGTAAAGTAAAGCGCAATATGCAAGGAGAAATTTTACCGGAGCCAATGTATTTTACAGATGCTATTTGGCAAGATTCTTATATTAACGATTTTGGTTATTTTATAGAAGGCAGGTATAAATTCAGTAATCAAACTTCTCTAACTGCCGGCGTACGTTATGATTTGGTTCTTGCCGAAAGCCAAGCACCAGCCGAAGATTTTAAAGAACTTTACCCAAATTTAGACCAAACAGAGGAGCATAACTTTTCAGGAAATATCTCTTTGCAGCAAGATTTAGGTGAAAAACATAATCTGGAATTAGCCATAGGTCGCGGCGTGCGCTCTGCAAGTATGATAGAGCGGTATATTAATCATTTTTCTGTGGGGATGGACGGACACGAATATGTTGGCAATCCGTATTTAGATGCAGAAGTTAACAACCAAATAGAATTGGGCTTAAAAGGAAGACAGAATTTTGAAGGTATTTTTAATGAACTTTCTTACGGCCTATCTGCCTATTATTCTAAATACGAAAATTACATTGCCGCGGTAATAGACCCAAGTTTAGACAAGAAATTTATGCCCATGATGCCACCCCAAGAAGTAAAACGTTTTATAAACATAGACGATGCCTATAAAACTGGTTTAGAAGCAAATATACGCGTAGGTTTCTACAAAGATTTTTTCGCTGGGGCGGAAATTGCTTACGTATACACCAAAAACAAAGATTTAGATGAAGCTATTGCTTTAACTCCACCACTTACCACCCAACTAAGTTTAGGAATGGAAAAAGAAAAGTATTGGGCACAAGTAGATTATAATATTACTTCTGAGCAAGATGATATTGCACAATCTTTTGGCGAAGAAAGCACGCCTGGTTATAGTTTACTAGATATTCGAGGTGGCTTTAAACCGTGGAATAATTTGGATATTGGATTGGCAGTTTTAAACGTCTTTGATAAGACCTACCACAATCATTTAAACTATTCGTATATAAATCAAGCCGGTTTTGAAAATGTTCCTATTAATGATCCAGGTAGAAATTTCTCAATATTTATAACCTACGATTTTTAAAAGAAGAGAATAGTATTTCTGTAAAAAAACTCGTCTGCATAATCGCCAAGACGGGTTTTTTATTTTTCCGCTGTAATTTTACTTGCAAAATAGTTTTTCCTTAGAAATGAAGTTCCAAAACACTTAGTTTCCCGAGACAAATGGCGACTAACTGTTTTTGATGAAAAACCATCAAAAGCCGTTAAAAAAAATTGCTTCGTTTAAAGACGAAGTTGAAATAGTTCATGGCAATATTACCAGTGCCAAAGAGTTGAGAAAATAACTAAAAATAAAACTCTGCTTATTCAGCTTAGCGAAGGCATAGCCCAACCCTTTAAAGAAAGAATACGAGATTGAGCTAAGACATTTTCCGCATTTCTTGAAGCTCGTATTTCAAAAATAAAAGTGAGTAGTTGGAAGACATTTCGGTTATTTCTACCGGATTTTGTCTAGCCGAAACACTTAACGTATAGGCTCTTGCATTATGGTACTATTGCGCCACTAACTTCACTTCTCCTTCTTTCACCAATAGAAAAAAAGCCGGCGAAAGCCAAAAATCATCTACTTTATCCAAATTTTTTCAGATAGTTTTTTCCGTAAAAACCTTAAAAGAAGTTTGATTCATAAAGCATTAGTAGGGTAAAAGTTTAAGTTAATTAGAGTTTATGGAAATTGCCCTTTATTTTTTATAGAATTAATTTTTCAGCTACAGCTAAACCGACTTAAAAATCTTTCTTGATAAATTTAATCAGCTGAATAATAACGCTAGGCAATAAACTGGCTATTGCGATGAGCACCCAAACCCGCATTTCTAAATCTTGAAAGTTGAAAACTTCGGCTAGACCGGGAATAAAATAGCTTACAATTACCGTCACAAAACATAAAGCTACGGCCATCCAAACATATTTGTTGCGCGTAACCTGGTTATTGAAAAAGCCTTCGGTGCCATCGCGCATATTAAAAACGTGCAGAAATTGCGAAAATGCCAAGCTAAAAAAGGCAATGTTGTTGGTAATATCTTCGGGACTTTCCCATACAAAGTGTGCATAAAGATAAGCGCCACTCACACTGGCCGCGATTATTAGTCCGTAAACGGCGATTTGCGTCCAGTTCTTTTTGGTAATAATAGGTTCTTCGGGGTCTTTTGGCGGCAAATCCATCACGCCGGAATTTCCACGACCAATTCCCAACGCCAGCGCCGGAAAAACATCGGAAAGTAAGTTGAGAAACAATAACTGCAGCGGTAAAATTGGTAAAACAAAAAGCGTAAAACTCATTAAGGCGATAATGATAATCTCGCTTAAATGATAGGAAAGTTGATACACCACAAACTTTCTAATATTACCGAAAATAATGCGACCTTGCTCAATGGCCAGTTCGATAGACTGAAAGGCGTCGTCTTTTAAAACTACATCTGCAACCTCTTGGGCTACTTGCGTGCCGCGTTTTCCCATTGCGATGCCGATATCGGCTTTTTTTAAGGCGGGCGCGTCGTTTACACCATCGCCGGTCATTCCCACAATTTCGCCCTGTTCTTGGTAAAATTCGATGAGTTTTAATTTTTGTTCGGGCGTTACCCGCGAAAATACTTTAGTGGCCACTACTTTTTCGGCCTCTTTATTTAATTCCTCGCCCATATCTTTTCCGTGTACAACGCTTTCCTGCTCATCTTCTTCATTGGCAAGATGCACTTCTTTGGCCACGTTTTGCGCCGTTCCAGGATGGTCTCCGGTAACCATTACAACTTTTATTCCGGCGTTTTTAGTAATATCCATACTGTTGGCTACTTCTTTACGCGGCGGATCTATAAAGCCTACCAAACCGGTAAAAACCAGTTCGTACAGAAAATCTTCTTTCGCATCGCCTTGCGGAAGTTCTTTTGGCTCTTTATAAGCAAAGCCTAAGACTCGTAAACCGTCTTTGGAAAGTTGATTGTTTTTTTCGAGCCATTCTTTTTTATCTTCATCGGAAAGCTCTTTTATTTCGCCGTTTACCAAAATCTTTTTAGAGCGTTCCAGAATTTTATCTGCAGAACCTTTTCCGGCCATATAAAAACCGTCTTCCACTTCGTAAACCGCTCCCATTACCATAGAATCGGAATCGAACGGATCGTGTAATTTTCGTTGTAATTTTTTATGCTTCTGAAATTTTTCTTTGTCGAAAGCTTTGGTAAAATTCAGTAAAGCAATTTCCAGCGGATCGCCTTTGGCATCGTTACCATCTTCCTGTAAAGAAGCATCGTTGGCCAGAACGCATATTTTAAATAAAGCTTTAAAATTATCCTGGTTTTCTGCATTTTCGGTATCGGGAAGTTTTGGTTTGTCGTCGTCCCAATTTACCTTCCAGTATTTATCGCCGGGAACGGCAAAAGCTTTTACAGTAAGTTCGTTTTTGGTAAGGGTTCCGGTTTTATCGGTAAAAATTACGGTGGTTTCGCCCAGGGTTTCCACCGCACTCAAGCGTTTTATAAGCACATTTTTTCTGGAAAGACGCAACATTCCGCGTGCGAGCGCAATACTGGCCACAATTGGCAAACCTTCCGGAATGGCGGCAATAGCCCAGGCAATGGCGGTTTGTACCAATAAATACACCTCTTTGCCCGCAAAGTAACCAAAAGCGAAAAAAGCTGCTGCCAGCCCAAGAATTACATAAATAAGCACTTTGGTAAGTTTATTCAATTTTTTATCCAGAGGAGTTTGGCTGGCTTCCTGATCTTGCACCATTGCAGAAATACTGCCCATTTCGGTATTCATTCCGGTGGCAACAGCAATGGCTTTTCCTTTTCCACCGGTAACGGGCGTACCTTTATAAACCATATTTTTGCGGTCGGCTACCTGTTTTTCTTCCTGAATAAGTTCCGGTTTTTTATCGACGGGTACCGATTCCCCCGTAAGGGCAGCTTCATCTACTTTAAATTCGGTAGCTTCTATTACGCGGGCATCGGCGGTAATTAAGTCGCCTGCATTTACCATTAAGATATCGCCCGGCACCACTTCTTCTGCATCTATTTCTTCTTCTTTCCCCTCCCGAAGTACATTTGCTTTTACTTTATCTATTTCTTTTATGGCCTGCATGGATTGTTGGGCCTGATATTCCATCCAAAAACCAATAATGGTGTTGATTAAAAGTACTACTGTTATGGCGATTCCTTCGGCGAGATCGCCCATTGCAAAAGCCAAAATTGTAGCCGCGACCAACAAATAAACCACGGGATTGTTGATTTGCGCCAAAATAATTTCCCAAATGCTTTTACCTTTATGTTCTTCTAATTTGTTGCGACCGTGTTCTTCTAGCGCTTTTTTAGCCTCTTCCTTGCTCCAACCTTTTTCAGGATCTACTCCAAAATTTTCGACTACATCGGTAGCTTCTTCTCGGTAAAAATTTTCCACAAATAGTTGGTTTTTGGTTTACTACGGAAAATATAAAAAACCCATTAAAATGCCTTTTAGCTTAACGTATTTTTAGCAAGTTTATACTTTTTTTAGTATTATTTTAGATTTGGGTTCTGAAAGTAATTTCGTTTATTATTATTTCCCCGAAAGGGCAGACTTGCTCATAATATTTTAAGAATCACTTTAAAATTCCGTAAAGAAAATAACAGTTTATTTTAAAAGTTCGTTTGATTTTTAGGCTTTCTTTATATTTTCCTTTTAAAAAACTTCTTACCTTTCAAACTTAAGTTTAAATCAATGTCGCAAGAAAAAAACCAAGAAAGAGAGTATAGCTTTGTCAAAAAAGTGTGGATTGTTGGCTTAATATTTTCGTTTATTGCCACTGCTCTTTTAATAATTGAAGCCACTTTTGACTTGGTCATATTGGTTTTGGCCGGCGCACTTATAGCTTGTTATTTTAGAGGAATTAGTATTTTCTTGCAACGAAAATTTAACTGGAGACCCCATATTTCGCTGACGGTTTCTGTCTTAGTATCGTTTTTATTATTTGGCGGAATTTTTTATTTGGTGGGCTCTACCGTAGTATCTGATGCTACCGAAATACAACAGTCTTTTCCGAAAATGGTAGAAGATGTGGAACAACTTTTAAACAAAAGTCCGCTGGGAAGAGAAATAATTGTTCAGGCAGAAGCAATTAAATCTTCGGAAGAATTTTCTAGCTTTTTATCTACTTTTTTTGATGCAACTTTGGGAGGTATTATTAATATTTACATTTTAATTTTATTGGGAATTTTCTTTACCGTTGCTCCCGGAATTTATGCCAACGGGATTCTTCAACTTGTGCCTCCTAAAAAACGAACTTCTGCAAAAGAACTTATGGTACATTTGGGATCTAGTTTAACCAAATGGCTGGCAGGAAAGTTTATTGCCATGTTTGGTGTTTTTGCACTAACCGCTATTGGTTTAATCTTGCTGGATGTGCCCAGATGGCTTACCTTATCTATTTTGGCCGGTTTGCTCAATTTTATTCCAAACTTTGGTCCGCTTGTTTCTGCCGTTCCGGCTATTATGGTAGGTTTATCGCAAAGTCCTACCATGGCGCTAACCGTAGCAATTTTATATTTTGTAGTGCAGTTTATAGAAAGTAGCCTAATTACCCCAAAAGCACAACAAAAACTGGTTAAAATACCGCCAGCATTAATTATTCTTGCTCAGGTTTTTGTTGGTGCACTTTCAGGTGTTTGGGGTGTTATTTTTGCCACTCCGTTAGTACTTATCATTTTAATATTGGTGCAAGAACTTTATGTAAACCCTATGAATGGGAAAGAAGAAGGTTTTGATAAACAGCTATAAATCAAGGTTTAATTCTCTTTTTACTAAAACTTTAATCGCATTTTTACCGTTGCGCGAGAAAAAGCGGCGTTGTTTACCGGCACAAATTTAAATTTGTATTTGGTGTAGAGGTTTAAAGCGCTAACCAAACTATGGTTGGTATATAAAACAAGGCTGTCTAAATTTAATTCTTTTGCTCTCTCTAAGGCTTTTTCCAGCAATAATTGCCCTACTTTTTTGCCTTGGTAATTTTTATTTACGCCCATTTTTGCCAATGTAAATTCCTTGTTGTTTATGCGTTCTAAAGCAACAGAACCAATTATTTTTTGGTCAAATACGGCCAAATAAATATAACCGCCACAATTTATTATCTCTTGTCTGGGATTATCAAAAAACTTTTTATCTAAGGCTGTTACCTCAAAATATTTCTCTAACCATTCATAATTTATAGCCCTAAAATCTGCTTTGTATTGGTCTTGATACGGAATAATTTTTACCATTTCTGCCATAATTGTTACTCCTTCTATTTTTTTGACGAATATACCTATAAATACTTCACGAAGGCTTTTGCTTTATGGCAGCACTTGTCGCTTCCGTAAAGCAATTATCCTGTTTACTTTACGGAAAAAATAAAACGTAAGACCTAAAGAATTACATAAAAATGACTACCAGTAGCTATTTTAGAAAAGCTTCTTACTATCTAACTTGTGCATACCAATAGATGCGGCATTATTATGGAAAAAAATAAGTTATATAAACTACTTGCCAACCTTAAAGGCGACCAGCAAAAAGACACCGGTAAAAAGGGAAAACGTACTGAAAATTTACAGCAATCACTAGCCGAAATTTTACTTAGCCAAGAAAGTCTTTTAAACGATATTCCTTCTGATTTAGTGGAAGAGCCTTTGGCAAAAACGGAGTCTATAGACAGAAAAAACATTGCTAAAGTTCTAAAAAAGGTAAAACCATTAAGAGGAAAAAAATCAGCACATATAAAAGTGCGCAAATCTGCTTTTAAGACCACAAATTTTAAGGAGGCCAAACAAACCGCTTTGCTAAAAAATATGGTGCCGGTTTATGCTGGTGCGCGCATAGAAAAAACCAAAGGTCCTTTTACACTACAAGACGGAACCGATTTGATTTTTGACTATTATCCTATTTTTACCAAACTCAATTCTCTTTATATAGAAGGACAAACTTTGCCCGCTCTTCTGTTTAAAACCAGGCGTTTTAGACTTCCTATTATTTTGCAGGATTTACCGTTTTTACTGCAAGAAAAAGCTGTTTTGGAAGCTAAAAAAAATAAGAAAATAGCCAAGCAGCTAGACTTAGAAAAGAAAAACCAACCCATAAAAAAAAGACGCCCATTAAAAGACAAACGCATAAAACGCATTCAGGAAAACCCGGAAATTGAAAAAGAAATCGTAGGTAAGCTTTTTAAACAAACCCGGCTTTATGAACTTGCCGGCAATACAATATGGATACGTGCAAAACTATTAAGTTCTACTGCTCCAGAAGATCATTATTGTGCTTTACGGATAAAAAAAGGCAGTGTCTTTTTAGATAAATTGCCAACCAAGCAAGAAAACGATAAAATTACCGTAAGCAAAACCACAAGCATTACTGTAAATTTAAACTTAGAACAAAAAGAAGTTGCCGCCACAAACGATTCGATTTTTGGTATAGATGCTAGAAATACCGAAAGCAAACTTCCCAAAAAATTCAGCTTTAGCTTAAAAAATAAACAAAGTAAAATTTTAAGCCTTGCAGATGCTTATGCAAAACTCTACGATACAGAATACGAACTGTTTTATAACCATTCGCAAGATCTAGCTTATAAAGAGCAAATAGCTAGTATTACCATTCCAATAACAACGAAATCACAGCACTTTAATATAAAAAAATGTGAGGCCGGCTTGGTGAATATTGAAGGAAAGGCTGCCTTAAAAAAAACTTATTGGACTTTATTTAGCAACCCAATAGACCTGCAAAACCCTTTGGAAGCAGATAGTAACGGCGGTTTGCTATTTGAAACTAAAGAAGGCTTAACAGCCAATATTAAAAACAGGGAAGAAAAACTTTTATTTACAGAGCCTTTTATATTTTTTGCTCCCAAAGTTGGTTTGTTAGTGTATGACGAAAAAAGTAATGGCCAAGGTTTGCAGCAAAATGTAAACTTATGGAAAGACAAAAACGACCCAAAGGCATTCGCCTCCAAACTTGGTATTAGCTATAATCAAGAGACCGGCGTGTATATCATCGCTAAGACGGAAGGAGAAGAAAACCTTGCCACTTTTGCCAATTTAGACTTTAGTATTGATCGGCCGGTTAAGGTTAATGCAGAACCGGTTGCTATTAAGACCAAAAAAAGTATTTTATATTTTATAGGAAAAGAAGCTAAACGCGGACTTTCTATAATTGATTTTGATATTCTAGACGACAATTTTCCTAATGCAAACCCTAAAGATCAAGTTATAAAACCTATAGCCTTTGCTTTACAAAATGCTCTATTAACCACCAGTCCGCCAATGGGAGTATTTTTTAAAGGTACTTACGATGAAAATTTTCAAACCGTAAACGCCGGAGAACTTATTAGTATTTTCGGACTTTTTAGCTACTTACCTACCCTGCCAGATCCCTATGCTTCTAGTTTTTCTAACACAACTAAAAACAAACAGAAAAAAAAGACAACTGCTTATAGAAAAGCAGACATAAACTTTACCATTAGTAACAAAAGCATTTGGAGTGAAGAAGAAGTAACCACCGATTTTCAGTTTGGAACCGCAGGTTTTACTACAGCAAACAAAGCAGAAGATGCCACAGCTTCAGAAGAAGAAAGCGATACGCAAACCGGCAGATCTAAAGAAGAAAAACTGCGCGTTGAACATCATAAAATTTTAAAACCTTTATTGGCCAAAGAAAGATCTTTAACAAAAGAACAACTTCCATTTAAAGCAACAGAAAAAGATAAAACAAACAATATTGGTAGTCTTATAAGCGAGATTGCACTAAATGTACATAGCGCAAATAGGTTTTCTTTATTAGATGTTAGTAGCAATGCCAATCAAATTGGAATAAGCTATAAAAAATACGAATCATCTACCCGTTTGGCATATACCAATAGTGCAGAAGATTGGGATTTTCCTTTTAAGATGGAAAAGATGGCTATGCTTACCCAAGGTATAAATGCACAGGCTTTTATGTTGCCACAAATTTCTTGGGAGCCAATATTTAATTTTTCCGAACAAGTTATTACCAGCAATGAAGCTAACGATCCGCGGCAAGGTTTTAATTATTTCCCCAACGATGGTTTTCCTACCTATATTGGTAACCTCAGCAAAACTGCTGTTCCCTTGGCGCCTATCCCTTTGTCTAATTATTTAGAAAAAGTATATAAAAATCAAGATGATGCTATTACTTATGCTTCTTTCAATTTGCCTTTTGGCATGTGGGGTTTAAGTGTTTTAGACAAAAGATCTGGACAAGATAAAGCTCCCACTATAAAAAACGTTGCGCCAAAGTTTAAAGAAAACATTAAGGGCGGCATACAGTTAGAACTTACTGCCGGCAGCTCTTTTGCAACAGAAGGCGACTTATTTCAAGGCATGACCATTCAGCTGGCAAATGTTCAGGATATGGGCGGCAGACAAGGTAATTACAGTACTTTGGGTGCTAGTGTGCATAAAATATTCAACAACGAATTTGGTGAAATTTCAAATAATTTAGACGATGTAGCTCGGCCTGGAGTTCCTTTAAACAAAATAGGTCTAAGCGGTTATGGCGCAAATATTTTTAGCGACTGGTATAATAAAAATGCCGCTTTCGCGGAAACCAGTCAGGCTACTTTTAATGTAGCTACCGGTCGTACCGCACAAGAAGTGGTTCAAGTAAAAAGTATTATTTACCCTTGGGGAATTTTTGTAGTGCGCACCATTACTATTTTACGTTTAAGCAACGGTTATATTGCCAGGTTAGATAGTGGCTGGCAAGCAGAAAGTGATGGTAAATTTTATTTCGGGATAAACAATGAGCCAAATCCATACGAATACCATGCAGGTTTGGTTCACGGTCTGTACAACATTCGTAATATTCGCGAAGACAATAATCTAGAGTATAAGGATACGATGCAAACCGAAGGAACTAGTAAAGAAGTAATCTTGCAAGGTTTAACTTTTGATGCAGATATTGCCATAGAAGATGTTATTGAAGGACAAAATTCTACCCAAGATAATACTACAACAAATCTGGTTGCCTCCAAAGGTGTACAAGGTTTTGTGCAATTATCTCCCCCAGGCACGGCACTAACCCCAGAGGTTTTAGAACGTTTGCTCAAGTTTCAAAACAATTCTATTGGCGGACCGGTAAACTGTACGATAAAAATTGCCGGGACAGATCAATACATGAAAATAAACCGTATAGATGTAAACAACGCCAAAGACGAAAACGAACAACCCATTTTTATAGTAGCAGCGCGCGGCTCGGTAGTTCTGCCAAAAGAAGGAAGCTGGACAATGGTAAAACATACCGTAAAAGACGGCACGGTAACACCTTTAGACACCGCGATGTCTGTTCCGCTAATCCGTAAAGGAAAATGGGATTTAGGTAAGCTAATAGATGAAGCCGATTTACAAAACTTACAGCGAATTGCAAATCCTACCGAATTATTGCGGCAGACGATAGCCTTAGATACTATCAACTACGGCTTCTTACAAAACTTAGACACACAAAAAGTACTTTTCTTAACGCCTTCTTTTCAAAAAGGTATCAACAAACTTTTAAGCAAAACCCCACCCTTGTTAGCAGATGGCTATCGTTTATTGAATTCAAAAGGGATTTTTCCCAATATTGGCGATGCTGTAGATGATTTTGGCGAAACCGTAGAATTGCTAAAAGGAAAATTAGAAAACGGCACTGTAGATGCTCTTTTTCAACAATTACAAGACGTGACAGATGGAGCCAAAAAAGTATACGAGCTTTTGGAGATAATCCCGAAAGTAGATGAAGAAAAATTAATAGATCAAGGCTACCAATTGCTTAAAAAAGGAGTTGGAGACGAAATAAACAAAGCCTTGAATTTTGATATTCCCTTTACGGAATACAATTTAATAGATACAGAACATTTTAAAATAAGAATTGATTATGAATCAGATGCAGGAGAAAGCAAATTAGATTATAACCTAGATTCTTTTGCCGAAGATTTAGAAGATCAATGGCGCGGAAGGTTAAACAACCTAGCGATGGTAGTAAGCTTAGGCCCGTTTGACGATTTGATGACGGTACAAGGAAACTTTAATAATGAAAAAGGAAAAGAAGCCAATTTTGGCGGAGTGATTTCTGCTGATGTGGATGCCTTACCAACACCAAAAATTAAATTTAGCGATGCCGTTGAACCGGTAATTCAGATTTTAGAAATTTTAAAAGATTTGTCTTCAGACGATTATGCAGATGCGCTTAAAAAAGGATTACAAGTCGCAATGAGCAACAACGCCAATATTTGGGAATATAAGTACGAGGCAAAAAAAGAAATTGGTCTTATTCAATTTCCAATGGGAGATTTATACAACTCTCCCCAAGTTCCGCTAAAATTAGAAGCAAGTATGCGTCTTGGTTTTAATTTTAACGCAGCTCTTAAAGTTACCAGCAATCCAAAAGATTTACTTCCTACGGCTGGGGCGTTTTTTATTTTCCACGGTGGCTTGCAAGTAATGTGCGTGAGTATTGGCGGGGCAACTATTTATGCAATAGGAAATGTAGACCTTAAACTTACCGCAGACACTGCGCCGGCTCTGGCCGTGGCGATGAAATTTGGTTTTGGTGCGCAACTGGCAGTTGGTTTACCGGTAGTAGGTAATGCCAGTCTTCAATTTATGACCAGTATAGAAGTAAATGCAGATACCGGAAATACGGTAGCAATTACAGCCATAATGATGTTTCGCGGCCACGCCGAACTTTTAGGCGGAGCTATTGGTGTAACCATTGTTATTGAAGCGAAAGGTGCCATAGAAAAATCTAATGATAACTCCCCAACCAACTGCAGGGCAAGCGTTGCTTTTGGCTTAGATATTAGCGTGGCCTTTTTTATTGATATTAGTTTTCATGAAGAGTGGGAAGAAACAAGACAAATTGCATAGGTGTAGAAAAAAACAAATAAAGAACTACTAAAATTTAAAAGCATGGCAACCGCAAAAAATACCCGTTTTACGCTAATGGCATTTCCACAAAAAGTAGATGCCAACGGCTATCTAAACCTCAATATATTATTCGTTCCAAGAAATTTTAGTCCGTTGCAGACCTTAGAAGCTATTTTCGGTAGCAATGATGGCATACCAAAGTTTGTAGAGGTTAAGCCAAAATTAAACGCTATGTTGGTAAATAATCCTAACGATTTTCCGGGAAAAGCCGGAAATCTTGGAAGGGCAGAATTTTTAAAGTTGGACTATCCGGAAAATATGGCGAAAATTTATAAAACCCTTAAAGATGCCAAAGACACCAACGGTAACCCAAAATACTTTGACATTGAGGAGAGTTATAGTAAAATGGACAAGCATCGGGCTCCTAAAGCTGTAGAGGTTTCCAAAGCGGTTAAAAAATACCTGCCGCTTTCGTACCGAACGGCCTTTAATTTTAACAGTCCGCGGGTAGAAAATGCCGTAACAGACGATAGTTATGCTTGTGCGATGCGTAAAACCAAAAAACCAAAGCCGGTAAAACCCGATAATAAAGTAAGTTGGGGAAAAGTATATGCGCATTTATTGCGGCAGCCGCTATTGGCAGAAAAAGCCGGTTTATTGTACAGAAATATAAAAATTAAACTAAAAGAAGACGATTTTAAACAAGGGGGTTGGCTTTATATTTCGGTTAGCGAAGATAGTGTCTATGCACAAGAGCAACAGGATTCGTTACAAGCTAATAAAGACATTTTCATCAAATCGTATGCAGCCAGAGTTCCTTCCCTGAAAAGGAAAAACAATAAATTTATTGAACAACAATTATTTGCCGCTGTACTGTTTCCGGTAATGAAACCCAACGAATCGCCCAAAGGAAATTATGACGATTTGTATATTGAAAGTGCTGCCTACAACGATGGTTTTGCAAAAATAGTACACGCCAACCAACCAAAAAGCAGCAATTTACTAGCAGAGGAGCCGGACGGAATGCCGCCACAACAAGAAATGGGAATACGTTTAGGTTGGGATGACGAGCAAATTTTAATTTGGTATTTAAGACAGCTTGCTAAAGATCCCAGTGTAAATGGCGGAAACGACAGGTTAGATGCTCCTTTGGGCGTAATGGGCTATAATATTGACGTAAAAGAAGTAGGAATAGGTACGCCCGATCACTGGCACTACGAAAGCCTTACCGCAGTAAAAAGTAAAGGACCAATATTTTTGGAAGATATTGAACTTGGCAAATACGAAGGCGAATTGCCTTTTCAAGTTTACCCTACAAAAGCCTTAGAAACAGCAGAAACAAACTATTGGTTGCCAATGTATTTTGCCAATTGGAATAACCATTCTATGGTCTTACCGGACAAAACTGCGGCAGATTTGTACAGAAATTACGAAGCCATTCAAAAAGCGGCCTTAAACGATGTAAATGGCACCAAGAGAAACGTAAAAATTTCGGATACTTACCAAGCCCAAAGTAAAATAAACAAACTTAGGTATGGTAAATCTTATAAATTTCGTGTGCGACTTACAGATACAACCGGCGGCGGACCAAGCCTTAATGCAAACACTAACGAAAACAATTTAAGCAACGAAGCAGAAATTCATTTTAAACGCTATGTTTCTCCGCACGCTGTCCGAATTGTAAATAAAGAAGAAATAAAAACCTCGAGCGACGATTTGAGTTTTGAAGGCGATTTGCTACAAATAAAACGCCCTTTAATAGGTTATCCATCTGTGGTTTACACCGGAAAATATGAAGATCCGGTAGCTTTACTACAAAAATCTATAGAAAAACAATTAGAAGAAAAAGATGGTAACGGCCAAGCAAAAGTAGTTATAGGAATTGCCGATCCAGATGTGCTGCAAGTCGAGATAAAAGTAGAAGTGCAAAGCTTAAAAATGGATAACC
Source organism: Haloflavibacter putidus (assembly GCF_006546625.1). Classification (GTDB taxonomy): domain Bacteria; phylum Bacteroidota; class Bacteroidia; order Flavobacteriales; family Flavobacteriaceae; genus Mesonia; species Mesonia putida. Next base: position 139,816 of record NZ_VIAR01000003.1, on the reverse strand, counting down.
TGCGTAGTGATAGCGGCCAAGATAATTTTATAACGCTCTACACCACTTCGCGTAAATTTAAAGAAGATTTTGAAAAAGAACTGGACCTGAATTTTACCTATAAAGATATTCCTGTCTTAGATTTTGATCAAAGTTTTGAAGAAGATCCTAACAATAACGGCTCGCTGCTACTGCCAACTTGCAGAAACCTGCGCGTTAGTTTGCGCGCAAAAGGAAAAGAAGATGCCAATTATTGGGGCCATACAAACTCAACGAAAGATAAAAGCCTTTACGGAAAAACCACCGTACTGCATATGCGTAGAAATAGTGAAAGCGAAAGTAATTTATTAAAAGAAACCAAAGCTGCGCGGGTTATACAAGGTATTTATCTTCAACCAGATCCTGTAAAACGTATTAATGGGAGAATTTCGGTAGATAAAATAACCCCCTCCCAAAACGGCCTGCCAAATATTTTGCAACGTTTGGCGCAACAACTGGAAGTAAGTTGCAATAACGATCCTAAAAATATGACCCTAACGGCAGAAAAAGGAGAACGCATACAATTTTGGTGCAGTAATTTTATTGCCCACAGCTTAAGTCCAGATAAAAGCAGTATTACCTTTGCAGGGAAAAATGAGCTCTCCAATAAATGGTTGGTGGCTACCAGTTTTAAAATTGATAGAGATTGGACTTGGGACGGCCTACAAACCCTTGCTTTTACGATTGAACGGAAAATGAGTAGAAAAAACAATCCTACAGATTTTTTAGAACGGGAGCAAAAAATGGCCGGAATTCCCTACCGACAAATCGGAGATGCCGAGTTGCTAAGAACTGCCTCTTTTCAAGCCATACAAGAAGGAGAAGATAACAAAGTTTATCGGGAATATACCAGAATAGTGTTTATTGATGCCATAGATCCGCTTCCTACCAAAGGAGATCTGGCAGATACAATTTCCGTAAAGTATAAAATTAACCCTCAAATAAAAACAGCTATTTCTTTTGATTTGCAGACTGAGGCTTTTGAAAGTGAAAACCTACTACTTCCCGTTACGATAACGCCAAGTCAAACCCCAGAAATTATCGGCTCGGGAATTGCTCTTTCTCCTTATATAAAAGAGGATAAGTATTCGCGTACAGAAGCCAGAAGAAAATATTTATGGTTAGAATTTAACGAAAAACCCAACGACGATAGAGATGCTTTGTTTGCAAGACAAGTAGCCTACGCCCCAGACCAATTAATTAGCAACAACCATCCTTCTCTTTTTTCAGTAGAAAAAGATGCGCCTTTGCCAATAGATCCTGAGTTTACCCGGGTAATCACTCCCATATCTGGGCAAGAAAACGCAGGTTTAAAAGCTATGCGAAAAATGCAAAAGGCTCAAAACACCAGTCAGAACGGCAAGGAAAGACATTTTTATTTACTGCCACTACCAGAAGGCTTACACCATGAAAGTGCAGAGCTTTTTGGTTTTCATACCTATGAGTTTAGGTTTGGCCATACCGAGCAACTTTGGAGTACTGCTCAGGGTCGTTTTGGCCGCCCATTCCGGTTGACCGGTTTACAACATCCTGCGCCAAATTTAAATTGTTCTGTACAACGAACTAAAAATAAAATACAGGTTAGCGCGCCTTATGCTATGGCAGTAAACAATGGTAAAAACGTGACTGCTTTTCCGCCGCGAACTTCTATTTGGGCTATGCTTTATGCTCAAGTAGCGCAAGCAGACGGCAAAGAATTCAGGAATATTTTGCTTACCGAAATAAAACTAGAGCATAGATACCAAGAACCTTACAGAGATCCTAAAACGGGTGCTATTGTAGATTTACACGACAAGAAAAGAACACAATATGCCGTGGGTGATTTTGAATTGGAAGAAATAACCCAAGCTTTACAAGCTTATGGTTTACCAGAAGATGCTTCGCTAAGTGTTCTTTGTGTGGAAGTATTTGGGTATATTCGAAATATTGTAGAACACGTTAGTGGCATTACAGACGATTATACGCTACGACAAGAAGTTTCGCAAAGCGTTAAAAATGAACTCGATTTAAAAATTGGACAGCAACTGGAAGAAGATCTTGGTAGAGACATAAAAGCTGCTGCAGAAACTCCTGCAGATGATGGAAAGCCGCTAAGCACAGATTTGGGTAAATACAGAATACTCCGCAGCTCGCCACTTACCGCTGTACCAACAACTTGTTGCATAGATTGCTAGTTGAAACAAAAATTTAGCTAAAGGCAGGAAAAAGTTTAATAAAAGTAGAAAGCTTTTTCTTGCCCAATTTTTTAATAATGTTTTTGCGGTGGTTGTTTACCGTGTGTATGGAAATATAAAGTAAATCTGCAATTTTCTGACTGCATTTGCCTTCAGAAATAAATTGAAGAATTTCTTTTTCTCTCAAGGTAAGGCGTTTAAACTTTTTATAATTGTTTTGGATAAATAAATTTTCTTCGGTGAGTTGATCTAATTTTTTACCCATATAGCTGCAATTATTTACCGGTAAAGAAATATGCAAAATAGGTGTTACTGCGTCTGAATAATTAGGAAAATACTGCGAGGTGGTAAAAAACCAAGAATATTGGCCTGTTTTGGAAGGTTTAATCCGTTGAAAAAAAGAAAGGCTTTTTTGAGTTCTATTGCTTTGGAATAATTCTTCTATTTGCGCTTGTAAAAAAGCCTCTTCTTCCGGAAAAAAGAAATTGGTTTGATAGTTTTCTCCCATTTGCAATAAAGCAGATTTTGAAAGCTTAAAAAAATCACAGCCATATTGGTTTATATATACCGGCTTTCTTGTATTATAATCTTGAACAGTAACCAGGCCAGGAATAAAGTTAGCGGTTTTTTCTATGCTTTGTATCACTGGCTTTACAAAAGAAAAAGGCGCAAAAAATTCGGGTTGAAAATTAGAAAATGTGGTAGAATAAAGTCTGCTCTCCATAACTTAAGGGGGTTAGATGGCTTTATTTATTGAAGCTAGAAAAAATGGGCAACGCAATAAATAAAGCTATTCTAGGGAGTATAAGTTTAGCAGTTGCAAAAACTAAATATAAAGAAATTTTTAAACAAACAGCTGATTTTCAAATAATTTCCCCAAATGCAAAATATTTTTTGTGATAATACGTCCTTAAAGGTTTTAAGGATTCATAAATTATATAAAGATTTGTCAATCAACTTTACATTTTCTTTAGCTACATGCAGGTCTACGATTATTTACCTTTATGTTTTCCGTAAAGAACAGAAGATTTTATGCAGATGAAAAACAAAGAGAACAACAAGAAGATTGTATTGGCAGGATATCCTTCGGGGGAAACCCGTCAAAAGCCAATAACAACTGGGATATTGGCTGAATAATAATCAGTTATACCACAAAGAAAGTTTAAAAGACTTTACAAAAATCACTGCTACTTTTATTGGTTTGTTTGAAGGAGAAAATATTGGTAAACAAATGGTAAAAGTGGATGAAGTTGCTTAAAAATCGTTATTTTATAACATCTGAAATTCAGTAAAATAAAAATTAAATTTAAAATCAAAGATTATGGGAAAGAAGAGAATATCAAACAAAATGGAGAAATTATTAAACACCCAAATGACTCGGGAAGCCTATCAGGCGCAGGTTTATCTTTCGTATGCTTCCTGGGCAGAGGTAAATAGTTTTACGGGTATTGCTAATTTTTTATACGGGCATATGCACGAAGAGCGCGAACATATGTTTAAGTTTTTAAAGTATATTAACGATCGTGGTGGCGAAGCCAAGATTGAAGCCATAGATGCAGCGCCAAAAAACCCAAAAGATATTGGCGATTGCCTGCAAAAAACCTTACAACACGAGATAGATAATTCCAAAGAAATTGATAAAATTGTAAACCTTGCGCACGAAGAAAAAGATTGGGCCACTTTTAATTTTGCCCAATGGTTTGTGCAAGAGCAAATTGAGGAAGAAACCTTAATAAACAGTATTATAGACAAGTATAATTTGGCTTCTACCAATGTAGACAGCAATACTAGTTTATACGAAATGGATCGCGATTTGAGCGAAGCATCGCAAGAAGCGGAAACGCCTAGAGATGAGGAGTTCTAATAAAAATCAGTACCAAAAAAACCTGTCTTAATTTTAATGTTTTAAGACAGGTTTTTTATTTTAAAATTAAATTTTCTTCAAGTGTTTCTTCTTAAGCACTTTTAGTTTTAGTTTGCTTTTTTAAATCTGGCATGCTTCCGTTTGCAGTTTTTCCTACCAACAAACCGCTTGCCTGGCCTTTGCTTAAATAAGCCGTCGTCCAGTTCCACATTGTGCTAATGCGATTACGATAATTTATAAGCAAGAATAAATGTACAAACAACCAAGAGAACCAGGCAATCCAACCGGTTAATGATTTTTTGGGCGTGGTGAGATCTGCCACTGCTTTGCTTCTGCCAATAATGGCCATTGTACCTTTATCGTTATAGGTAAAAGCTTCCGGTTTATTTCCTTTTATAACTTTTAATAAATTTTTTCCCAACAATTTTCCTTGTTGGGTAGCTACACTGGCCAATTGCGGATGACCGTCGGGAAATGCAGGATCTGTTTTAAGTACGCATGCATCGCCAACGGCATAAATATTATCTGAATTTTCGAGTTTAAAATATTCGTTTACTTTTATTCGGTTTCCTTTTTCGTAGTTTTCGTCGGGAATACCGTCTATTTTTATACCGGTTACTCCGGCTGTCCAAATTAATGTTTTTGTTTCTATAGTATCGCCATCCTTAAAATGAACTTTATCTTCTTTATAATCAGACACCATTTTATTTAGCTTTACGATGATGCCCATTTCTTTTAGTGTTTTTTCAGAATATTTTTGTGATTTCTCCCGCATTGGCGGCAATACATTTGGAGCGCCGTCTACCAAATAAATATTCATTTTCTCTCGTTTGAGTTCTGGGTAAACATCGTCTAAAATATGGTTGCGCATTTCTGCCAACATTCCTGCAATTTCTACTCCCGAAGGCCCCGCCCCAGAAATTACAATATTGCGCATTTTACGTTTTTCGGTTTCGTCTTTGGTGTAGATATATCGTTCTGCCTCGCGCAAAAGATAGTTACGCAATTTTACGGCCTGACTTATAGATTTCATTGGGAGCGCATTTTTTTTAATATTTTCCATACCAAAAAAATTACTTCGCGTGCCGTGAGACAAAATCAAATAATCATAGGTTAGTTCTCCCGTTGTGAGCTCTACCTTGTTTTCTTCGGGTTTAACCCTAACCAATTTTCCTAAACGATAATTTAAGTTAGTTTTATCTTTAAAAAGTGTTCTAAAAGGTATACTAATGCTAGAAACATCTAGCATACCCGTACTTACTTGGTACAAAAGCGGCGTAAAATAATTGTAATTGTTTTTATCTACCAAAGTTACCTCTACGCCAACTTTGCCACCCAAATACTTTGCTAGATTAATTCCGGCAAAACCGCCACCAATAATTACTACTTTTTTATCTTTCATTTCTTTGCCTGCTTTTAATTATGTTACCCAAGCATTTTATATAGCTTTACGGAAAATTTTGCTACAATTTACAAATATAAAAACAGGCTATCAAGTTTTGGTTGTAACCGAATATGCTATTGCAGAAAGCTTAAGTGAATTTTAACCTTTTTCAAAAAAGATTGCTTTTTTGTTAACATATAAAAAATGCTTTTTACAAAAAATAGCCTCTAAAGATTTACAGTTTAAATTATTAATCGTAATATTGCAATATAACAATAACTAATAAAATGGGACTTTCGAAAACCACAATTTTTACAAAGCAACAAAATGAGATTGCTTTATTTGCCAAAGCCTTTGGGCATCCGGCCAGAGTAGCAATTTTGCAGCATTTATTCAAAATAAAAACCTGTGTATGCGGAGATTTGGTAAACGAAATAAAACTAGCACAACCTACCATCTCGCAACACCTTAAAGAACTAAAAAATCTAGGATTAATACAAGGCAGTGTAGAAGGCACAAGAGTTTGCTACTGTATAAACCCCGAAAAATGGACAGAGATGCAAAAAATTATGCATAGCTTTTTAGACAAAGAGATTCCGCAACCGGATTGCTGTTAGTTCTATTATTATTTAGAATTGAAAAACAACATTAAATTATAATTATGAAAGACGAAAAAGAATTAAAAGATATTGTAAAAGAACGCTACGCAAAAATAGCCGAACAAGAAAAGACTGAAAATGCATCTTCTTGTTGTGGCGCCACCACACCATCTAATAAAGTTTACAATATTATGATGGACGATTACTCTGAAACCGATGGTTATGTAGAAGAAGCAGATTTAGGTTTAGGTTGCGGTTTGCCTACCCAATATGCAAAAATAGAAAAAGGCGACACGGTTATAGATTTGGGTTCTGGAGCGGGAAACGATTGTTTTGTAGCAAGAAACGAAACCGGAGATACCGGCAAAGTAATTGGAATTGATTTTACCCCAATTATGATAGAAAAAGCGCGTAAAAACGCAGAAAAACTGAATTATAACAACGTCGAGTTTAGGGAAGGCGATATTGATGCAATGCCGGTAAACGACAATGTTGCAGATGTAATTGTGAGCAACTGCGTGCTAAATTTGGTACCCAATAAACAGAAAGTGATTGCAGAAATACAACGCACTTTAAAACCCGGCGGTCATTTTAGCATTTCAGACATTGTTCTTGTTGGCGAGCTTCCTGTCGCGTTGCAAGAAGACGCAGAAATGTACGCAGGTTGCGTGGCAGGAGCAATTCAAAAAACCGAATATTTAGAGCTTATTAAAAATAATGGTTTTGAGAACATTACAATCCAAAAAGAGAAACCTATTAGCATTCCTAACGATATTCTTGAAAAATATCTTTCTAAAGAAGCGGTAGAAACTTTTAATAAAGATGGAGCAGGAATTTTCAGTATTACCGTTTATGCAGAAAAACCCGGTACAAAAAATAATAAACAAAAAGTAAATCTTTCTGACATTGAGAGTTCAGATTGTTGTTCTCCAAGTACAAATTGTTGCTAATTTCTATTATATAATTTAAAGATTATTAAAAGCAGGATTTTCACGATGTATTTCCTGCTTTATTATAATTTAGTTTTTCTATAATATGCGTTTGCAAAAAAGAACAGGACTATTTAAATTTCACTAACTTCGAAGCGCTATTTTAATCAATTTCTGCGGCGGCATTTGCCAACATTTCCAGCGCTTTAGAAATTTCCTTAAATTTTTGACCGTGCATTTCTAACCTATGCTTTTTAGCTAAGAAGTTTGCATTGTTATAAGAAATATATACATTCCCCTTAGCATTTTCCCATACCAGCATTTTTTGGGGCAAGTCTAAACCTAAGTTTCTTTTAGTATGCATTATAGGCGTTCCTAATTTAGGATTTCCAAACATAATCACTTTCGTAGGTCGCAAATTCATCCCCACACTTGCAGCATTCTTTTTATGATCTAACTCCCCCATTACGCTTATATTTTCATTAGCCTCAATAGCCGATTTTAAATTATTGTAAGTAGATTCAAAATCGGTAGTGCTTTTAACATTTATTATACCTTCTTCCAAACCTACATTCTGCTTTTTTGTATGCTTTCCCTGTGTTTTAGTTGCAGTACTTACCAGATTATTTAGCGCTTTTGAAGTTTTGGAGAGACTTTCAACTTCTCCTACCCCGTACCTAGAAGCAAGATATTCTGTACTATTATAGAGCACAAAACCTGATTTTTATCTTCATAAAACAAAACTTTTTGCGGAAGATCTAAACCGGCTAATTGATTTTTTTGCATTAATGGAGTTCCGAGATTAGGATTTCCGAAGAAAATAACTTGCGTAGGTGGTAATTCTAAATCTACAGAAGTCGCGTTTTGAGAATGGTCTATTTCTGTCACAACCCCTATATTATTATTGCCTTCTAAAGCAGTTTTTAAAGCCTCTTCTAATTTTAAAGTATTTTCAAAAAAAAACCACCCCTGTAGCCGTGGACGAGTTTAGCGTTTCTTTTGTTGAGAATGTAGAATTAGTGTTTTGGCTGACGCAAGAACTCAATAAAAAAATAGCGGCAAATAGTAAGTTTAACTTCAGCATAGTTTTAATTTTGTTTTAAAATAATAATCATTTAAAAATATGCTATCAAACTTAACAGGTTTTAACTTCAATATGTAAAAGTTTAATAAGATTACACATTAAGCTTTATTTAAAGAATTATGAAAACGCTTTCTTTATGGAAGTTGTTGATGATATTTTAATTTAAAGAAGGTGCTAACCGCTATTATGTTCAAATAAATTGATGCTATAAGAATTTAAGAATAGAAGCAATCTACAAATCAAGTATAAAAAAAATTTCAATAATTCCGTAAAGAGTATAATAAAACTGCTAGTGTAAATAATAAAAGAGCAACCGATTTTTTACAGTATTCTCGCATAACCTAAAAGATTAACTGCTTGCTTATCTTCTAAATTTTAAGTGTTTTGTATACTTCTTCAAAAATATTAGGTCTATCTGCAAGAACGATTAACGTATCATGCGCTTTAATTTCTGTGGTACCATTTGGCGTTATGTAGCTGTTGTCTCTTATAATCATGGCTATTATTGCACTTTTTGGAAATCCTAGTTCTACAATTTTTTTATCTACTGCAAAAGCGTCAGAAGATATTAAAATTTCTCTCATTTCGCCTTTAGGATCTTCGTTTAGCAGCAAGTCTGTTGCAGTTAGTTTTTTTTCTTGTTCCGGTAAGGCAACGTTTAACCATTTTGCTACGATTGAAAGTGTTGTACCTTGTAATAGTACCGATGTTACCGAGATAAAGAAAACGATATTGAAAATTATATTTGCTTTTTCTACTCCTGCTAGAAGAGGATAGGTAGCAAAAACAATAGGCACTGCTCCTCGTAAACCAACCCAAGAAATATAAAATCTTCTTCTCAATTTCATTTTGAAAAATATCAAGCTAAGAAAAACACCTACCGGCCTAGCAATAAAAATTAGAAATAATGAAATAAGAAGTCCTACTCCCAAATACGGAATGATCTGAGAAGGAAAAACCAGCAAGCCTAAGGTAAGAAAGAGTACAATTTGCATTAACCAAGCTAAACCATCAAACATTTTTAAGATAGTTCTTTTATGTATCAATTCTTGATTACCCAAATAAACTGCACAAATATAAATGGCTAGAAACCCATTTCCACCTACAAAATCTGTGGCCGAAAATGTTATGAACATCAAAGAAATTACTAAGACGGGGTAAAGGCCTTCAAAACCCAGTTTAATCTTGTTAATAACAAACTTGCTGAATATACCAAAAACAAACCCTAGTATGCCGCCAAAAATCATTTGCTGTAAAAACATAGGAATAACAGACGTTATGCTTTGATCTTGATTAATAACCAAGGTTAAAAATGCAATAGTCAGCACATAAGCCATTGGGTCGTTACTACCACTTTCAAGTTCTAATGTTGGTCGTAAATTTGTTTTTAAAGCAATACTTTTTGAGCGAAGTATGGAAAATACAGCGGCTGCATCTGTTGAAGAAACAATTGAGCCTAGTAATAAACTTTCGTAAATGGTAAAATTGGTAACTGCCCAAACAAATATACCTATAGAAACGGCTGTAAATAAAACGCCCAACGTAGATAATGCTATCCCTTCTTTGAGAATGGGTTTAACTGCTTTCCAGTTTGTATCAAGACCACCCGAAAACAGGATGAAGTTAAGAGATACAATACCGATGAATTGTGCAATTCTAGGATTATCAAAGTTAATTCCTCCAATACCTTCAGAACCTGCCAGCATCCCAATTGCCAAAAAAAGCAATAAAGTTGGTACGCCAAATTTATAAGAGGTTTTGCCTATAATAATACTTATAAAAAGTAAAAGCGAGCCAATTAATACAATATTCTCAATGGTAATGTCCATAAATTTAAAGTTCTAAAATTAGAAAAAACGGTATTAACCTTGCTATTTTTATAGGTCGCAAAATAATAAATTGATTTGCTTTTTCCGTAAGAATCAAACTACACTTTTGCATATTCTTGGGTTTGTAGCCTAGGAATTTATAAAAAGTTCTACTTATTTTGGTATATTTCGTATTTTGAATGTTTCCATTCATTGATCTTCTATTTAAACTTTATCTATTAATTTTATACGTAAAAATTCTAAGCAGTATAGTTTTTACACTTGCTAAAAATTTAGATTAAAGTTTATCGTGTTGATCTTTCGAGTTTAAAAAATTGGATAGTTCTTTGCGTTTTGCCTTTCAAAATACAGCCTACAAAATCTAATTCTTTCAGCATATTCCTTACGTGCGGAGATTTTTTGTGCTATTAATTTAGGTTAGAACGCTATAAGAACATCTGTTTTTAGAAATTGTATCTTTAAACTTCCTTAATAGCTTACCGGTATTTTTAAATTTAGTGGGTAATTAATCATTTAATTTATAATATGAAAAATTTAGTTTTAGTATCTATTACTTTTTTGGGAATAATTTCCGGAGGTAATGTTTTAAATGCCCAAAGATTAGATAGAGAAGAAGTAGATGCTTATATCAAAAATATGCCCGGCTTCTCAATTCATAAAGACAACTATTTTATTACCGGCGTGCCAACCAACAAACGTATTGATAAAACCACGGCAGATGTAAAATATCAAATTAGTTTTAAGCAGCTAATTACCCGTAATACTTTACCTTGGGATACTTACTTGTTTGTAACTTACAGCCAAAAAGCTTTTTGGAATATCTACGAAAATTCTAGTCCGTTTGAAGAAATAAATTTTAATCCGTCTATAGGTTTAGGAAAACCAATTTTTAACCGTGACGACAAAATGGTAGGTATGGCCTCTTTAATGTTTGAACATGAATCTAACGGGCGAGACAGTATTTTCTCTAGAAGTTGGAATAATTTACATCTGCAATATGCCACTGCTTTAAACTCTAAAAGCATTTTAAAAGCCAAAGCTTGGTTTCCGTTTATGTATAAAGATGGTAACCCAGATCTGCTAGATTATATAGGCTTGGCGGAAGTTACTTATATACGCGAGCTCCTTCCGCGAAAGCTAAGTTTAGAAATAATGGCAAGAAAAGGCCTGGAGTGGAACTGGCAAGGAGCTTTGCGTTCTAGATTATTTTACAATCCGTTTAACAGCGCTAACCAATATTTTATGTTAGAGTGGTTTGCCGGACAGGCACAAAGTTTAATAAATTACAAACAGTTTACCAGCAGGATACGGCTGGGCTATGTTATTAAAACCGATGAGTTTGATTTTTTGCGCCCTGCCAGAAAAATGAATAAATAACCACGAAAAAAAGGTTTAAGAACTTATTAATCAATACTATTTTCACTCAAATACATTTTTAATTCCCCGAGTACTTGTATTGCTCACATCTATAAAAGATAGTCTTTACTACTTTATCAATTCCAAACCCACCATACTTTTTTTTGAAAAACTGCATAACTAATCACTAAACCTTAAGATTTCGTGAAATAACGGGTTTTTAACACTCTAAACACCACATAATCTGTAATTTAGATTTGTAGCCATAAAAAACAGTATTATGAAACGAGTTTTTTACAATATGTACAGCGCTATCATCGTGGTAATGTTGCTTTTTGCTTCCGGGCAAGTTATGGCACAAGACCAAGATAGACTAATGGATATGGAGAAACGAGAAGTGATTAAGTCTGATGCAGATGATGCTTTGACTGCCTTTAAAAATGCTAATTCAGAATTAGATAATATGCTGTCTGACGCAGCAGGATATGTTATTTTTCCTAATGTAGGAAAAGGAACCTGGGTACTTGGCGGGGCAGCAGGAAACGGCGTAGTATACGAAAATAACCAAATAGTAGGATTTGCCGAGCTTAGACAAATTGATATTGGTTTTCAAATTGGCGGAAAAGCCTTTAGGGAGCTTATTGTTTTCAAAACAGAACAAGCTTTGGACAGCTTTAAAAAAGGAAACTTTGAATTTGGCGGCAGCGCTTCTGCTGTAATTTGGGACAAAGGCGCAGGAAAAGCCATACCTTTTGAAAATGGCGCCGGAGTAGCAATTATGCCTAAAGCCGGAGCTATGGTAGGTATTTCTGTAGAAGGACAAGAATTTGATTATAGGTCAAAATAAAAAATTGTTGCCTATAACATATAATAATAGAGAAACCGGATTTTTAATCCGGTTTTTTAGTTTATACCGCAGCCCTCCACTATTATCACCTATAAAATATAAAACTCGGGCAATATCTACTGCTAATATGAATCTTAAAGGCATAGGAAATCTAAAATAAGCGTTACTACAGATAAGATTCAAAAAAAATCAAAAGTTTGCAAGCCGTGCCGCCGGTTAGCGTGACATCTATCGTTCCATCCGTAGCGCCGTTACAAGAAACATCTCTTACCACAGTAGAAGTTGAAAGCGCAGTAGGCCCGGTTACTGTAATCGAGGTCGTAGCGTGATTTTAGCAAAGCGATAGCAAGGGTGAAATTGTATCGAGAAGTAGTCGTTTAATTCACATTGTCATTTCCACGAAAGGAGAAATCTTTTCAATTTCAATAAGAATTACCCCTTCTTTTCCATTGCCGAAAAGAAGCAAAAGTCTAGGCTGACGAAAAAAGCATAAGAAAATACTACGGAACCCACCGCCACGAATGAAAATAACTCAACCTCTCTTTCGGTCGGTCTCAAACAGATTTTCATTCCGTATCCTCGCTGCTTCCTTGATTTTTAATCCTTTTTTCGATAGGCCGGGTTAAAAATGAATTTGCTTGTCATCCCGGGCTTGATCCGGGATCTCATCAAATTAATAGTATTGTAAAAGGTATTATTTCGAACTGGCAAAAAGGCACAACAAAGAACTGCTATCACTTCGAATGATTTTAGCTAAGCGGTAGCGCAGGTAAAATTGTATCGAGAAGTAGTTTAATTTACAGTGTTCAATAAGCTGTATTTTCAATTTCGACTTCAAGTTTAAAATCATCAATTACTATTATCCTATTCCCTATTTACTATTTACTATCTACCTCCTACTTCACCTTGTCATTTCGACGAAAGGAGAAATCTTTTCAACTTTAATAAAGATCACCCCTTCTTTTCCATTGCCGAAAAGAAGCAAAAGTCTAGGCTGACGAGAAAAACATAAAAAATACTACGCTGCCCTCCCCCACAGATAAAAAGAACTCCCTGCGGTCAAACAGCTTTTTATCTTTTTCCCTTCGCTGCCACCTTGATTTTCAATATTTTTCTCGATAGGCCGTTTTTCTGTTTTTTATCTATTATTATAATCTGAAATTAACAATACAAGTCTAATGGGGTGATTTTAGCAGAGTGATAGCGAGGGTGAAATTGTATCGAGATGTAGTTTAGTTGACCGTTTTTAGTAAACAATATGCAGTTTGCAGTAAGCAGAATTTTTCCAGTTCTCTATTTTTAATCATTAAAAAGACTGATGTAATAATATTTTGCTGCATTCATTTCCATAGCTAGGCTGCAATGATGTAACAGCCTATTTACTCTTGATAGTTGATGACTATATCACCTATATCCGCTTAGGTCTATACAATCTTATTTAATAATACTTGCTAATTGGATGGCCATTTTTTTTCAGATAAATATCCTTTTCGAATCTCTCTAAAGACCCTTAAAAGTTCATTATCCAATGCATCAATTTCACTATTTGCATATTCTATATAACTTTTCGAATCAATTATATCTGAAATTATTTTTTTATAGGTATCATAAATTGGTTTACGTTCTGGATAAGCCATGTTTTTTAATATATTAAATTACTATTGAGTTCTTATTTTTTAAATTTACTTGTTGATCTTTTTTTAATTGTTTATCAATTCTTTCATAATATTTAGATTCAATAAAATATTTTACATCTTCTTTATTATCATGATTCAATATAATTTTTTTTTCATTTTCGGTAAAATCAGGAATTCCAAATTTTTTAATATAATTTTTACTTATCGACCTATGATTTGATACATAATATTTACTTGTTTGGGAGATGTAAAACCAGAATATATCTGTTTCTAAAATGGATTTTAGTATTAATAATTCATCTATATCTTCTGAAAACGCAGCTAAACCATTATAAAATAGTAAATCTCTATCTTTAGTGATAACAAAATTTGGAGAATCTGTTATGTGCGGAAAAAATAACTTAAAACCTTTAATGTCTAGCGATTGAGTTCTTCCGTATGCGTACCAGGCTTCATAATCTCTTTTTCCTTTATCTCTTTCAGAAAGTACTATTTTATTATATTCTAAATATCTATAAGCATCCGGATATTTAGTTCTAAATTCATCTTCTGATATTACTTTTCTGACGCCATTTACATAATAGTAAGGAAAAATGATAACTTCATTATTTGCTAACAGTGATTCTTTACTTTCAATACTATTTGAATTAATAATAGAACGACAAATTCCTCTTTCAATTCTAACTTCCTCCTCCCCTTTTTCCTTTCTATAGTAAAATTCATTGTCTTCTCTAATTGGTATGAACTTAAAAACTTTATTTTTAAGTGTAGCTATACCATTTCTTGTTTGGTATTTATCAGAAAAGTGAATTCCTGTATTTTCTATTATGGAAATTAGCTTCTCCGCATATTCGTTATCAACTAAATTCCAACCATTCCAATCATCAATGTTTTCATATTCAATAAAATAAAAATCACTTTCTTTTATATCAAATAAAGATTTACTTTCTTTTCTTTTATAATGGATTCCATCAGAGATTTCATTTGTAATAAAGCATAAACAAGTATAAGTGTTATATGCTTCAAAAATTTGTTCGCCTCCAAAATCAACTATTTTAAGAGATAATTTTTTGTTAGAAATATATTCACGTAAAGCTCTGCCATTTATACTTTTAAAGAAAGAATTGACAGTTATGTAACCTAAAACTCCATTTGGAGATAGGTTTTCAACACCAACTTCAAAAAAAGGTATATACAAATCTGGATGGCCACTATTGCCAACACTCCAGTTTTTTACTAAAGACAAAGATTCTTCATCCATATTTCTAGAGCAGACATAAGGTGGATTACCTACAATTATGTCGAAACTATTTATAGGTATGTTAAATGCATTATTAATTTCAAGACATAAGGTATTGCCCTTATGAAAATTGAAGTCAAAATCAACATCTTCTCCTTGTAATATGGCATTTAAGGTTAATAATATTTTTGCTCTATTAATACTATAATCAGCAACATCAACACCAAATAAATTTTCGTTGTAAATTTCATAAAAGTTTTTATTGGTGTAATTCTTAAGATAATTTGACACAGTTAATAGAAATCCACCACAACCACATGCGATATCAGCACAGGTTATATTTTCCAAATTTCCTTCCCACTTATTAAAAGAAGTTTCAACAATATAATTTCGTATATTTTCAGGAGTATATATTGCTCCTGTAATAACTTTGTCTTCAGGAGATATAACATACTCAAAAGCAGTTATTAATTCTTCTAAAGTTTCTATTTTTACTTTTGAGTTAAATTTTAAAAATTCTATATAATCTTTATCTCTATTTTTAATAAAATAATTATTAATTAAATTATTTTCAACTTTTTTTATATTATTATATTCTAAAAAAGTTGAAACTAATAATCTATCAACAGCTAAAATTTCATTAGAATAATTGTTTAGATATTTATTTAAAATAGACTTGTTCATATTATTTGAGGACAAATATCTTTAGTGTTCCAATCATTCTTAATATCATGAAAGCCAAAATGATTGGCAAAACTTGCAATAAATGGTTTTAATGTTCTTTCTTGTGCATAACCAAGTACTTTTAAATATATTGGGTCTCTTTTTAGTTTGCGCCATAACTCAGGTGCAAAATTTGAGAAAACAAAGTCCAGACCAGATATGAAATCCATGGGATAGTGCATAAATCTTGGGTTATCAAGTATTAATTGATTTCCAAAATTTTTACCGTTTCCATTATAATTACCTAATTTCCTTCCACCCATTTGAAAATGGTATATTGGATGTACTTCATTTGAAGGATTTCCTCCTTGAATATGCCTATCTAAATGATAAGAAAGAATATGGTCTTTTTGCTTTCTAGATTTTCCTTCAATAATAATGTTAAATTCTAAGTGTTTAAAGGGATCCTTAAATTCTTTTGAATAATCAAAATATTCTCCTTTTAAATTAATGCTAAACTCTAAAACTGCCTCTTTAACAGATTTAGGAAATTGGATATTATTAGAAACGTCTATTTCAATTGCAAATCCGCTAATTTTATATCCCCAACTTGTAGAAGTTCCAAGGGGTAAACTTTTATAATTTTTAAGCTCTTTTATAGCTCTATCAATTGTCCCTATTGATTTATGACTTATGGAACATCTTTCTAATGCTCTTTTTAATAAAGTTAGTTCTTCAGCTAATTCCAAACGATAACTTTTATTATTTGGATCGATTGTCATTTAATCTATTTTTTTTCTTGCAACATTCAATCTTTCAGAATCACTTGGATGTATTTTTATCCCATTCTTTGTAATTAAATCTGGTTTTGTGACTATAGCAAATAGTGAAATAAATGAATAATCCTGCCAAGGTTTTGGTTCATCTTTTCCACTAATCTTAAATCCTTCAAACGGATCTAGAGGCTTTTTCGTTATCTCACAAATATTCCAAAAATTAGTACTCTCGAATAGCTCAATTGGTTTTGCTACTATTAAATCTTTAAATTCGGTATTTTCATTTAATAGTTTTACTCTAGTATTAGCATCTAAACTAGCAAGATTTTCATCAGTTATTTCTTCAAACACATCATTTACCATATCATTCCACCATCTATTCCAACTATCAAAAAATACACCATCATATTTCGTCTTTGAGAAATATTTATCAATAAAATCATTCCAACACTCTACATTTTTCGTGAGATCTACACCCAATCTAGCTGCTAGAGTATATTCATTGATTAATACACCGGTAGGCTGAACAATATCTTTAAATATTACTCTTGCGAGTTCGTGAATAGGTGGTTTATCTTCAATAATAAATCTTGATAAAATTCTTTGATCTAATTCATTATAATCTCTTCCTAAAGATTTAGAAAAGTCTTTTTTGTTTTTAGTTAATCTTTGATATCCGTTAATTAAAGAAACAATTTTAGCAATAGTCTCGCCATTAATATCATCTTTCAAGAAAGTCCAATCAAATAAATCATGACTTGTAAAATCTTTATTGAACGAATCTTTCACTCTATCTTCAGTAGAACATAAAATAATAGGTAAATCAGATATTTTTCCTTCTGATGCTAAAGTTCTTATCATTTGTGCTAATGGAGGTGCTTGATATCTTACCTTAAATTTATTAGCTTTTTCAAGTTGTACTTCTTCATCCTTTTTATCTGTATCACCCTCTTGAGGACCATCTAATTGTAAATCCAAGATAAGAGCATCACAATTTTCAAGTTCTTCCGCTAGTCTATCTAGCTCTTTTTCAAAATTATAAGGTTTCTTTAAATCAATATCTAGAATATTTGTTATCTCTAGCTTTTTTTTATACGGAATAGTTAAATCCTCTTTTTCGTCATCCAAATAGAATATTCTATATTTACTCATAATCATCTATGTTTGTTTTGGGTAACTCAACTCTGATAGTAGTATTGTATTTTTCTTTTGGTTTAGTTACAAAAACCTCACCTCCATAACCTTCTATAATATCTTTTACTATTTTAAGTCCCAACCCCGTTCCTGATAGTTCTTCTAATTCCGTCGAAGCACTTCCAGATGGATTACTGGTCGTGTAAAATGCTTCAAAAATCTCATCCTCTTTTTCTGGATCAATACCAATTCCATTATCAGAAAATTCCAGATATACTTTGTCTTTAATTTTACCTGCTTCTATTGTAATCTTTCCCTTATTAGTTTTTTTGGAAATAGCTTTTTTTGCGTTCGTATAAAAATTAAATAATATTGAAGCCCATTCTGATCTATGCATAGGGCAAGTGAGTAAATTATATCCTTTGAATTCTGGCTCTTCAAAAATAATATTACTCCTTATTAAATCAGGAGTAATAATTTCTAAAAAGTTTGAAACAGGTTCTCTTAGTTCTATAGGTTCAAGTTCTCTATTTACATTTTTAGAAATAGCATCTTTAAAAAAAGAAGTATACACAGAAAAAGCTTTGAGATTTTGTTGTAATCTAATTCCTGCTTTTTTTCCTTCTGAATCCTTTATTAAATTAGTTATAAGTTCTGCATCATATTTAAACGCAGGCTCATAATGATTAACTTCATGTACAAATTCTCCAATAGTCAAACCTAAACTAGCTAATATTCTCAATAACTGGATTTCCTTTAGAAGCTCTTTGGTTTTGGCTTCTCTTTCTAAGCTCTCCTCTTCTTCAATTTCTTCTAATTCCAGAATTTTCTCGTTAATTGTTTTTAATTTAATTGAAATACTACCTTGATCATCTCTATTAATTTCATCAAATTCTTTTTTAACTTCCTTAATTACTTCCTTTGTAGTTTTCTTGTCCCACCCTTTTTGGCCGGCAGTACCTTTCCTGTCTCTTATCTGAGATATTTTAATAGCAACATCTGTTAGAACTTTATAACCGAAATCTTGTAATTCTTTGAATGAATTTGTCTCTAATAATCCTTCTCTACTTGAAAGTTCTTGAAATTTTTCCCCTTCCCTATCTATAACTTCTGCAAACCCAAAAAAATGTAGATTAGAATGAGGAGCTATTATACTCCTTCTTCTCATCGAAGCATCTAGACCTAACCAATCATCGTCCTTTTCAGCATAAGGTAAAACCCTAAAACCATTTCGATATAATCTAATACCCCCATTTTCTTTAGCGTTTTGTAATATGTATGTATTAACTGTTTTAGGAATATAGGACGTTTGATTTGAATTATAGATGAAATAATAAGCTTTTAAATGAATATTTTTTAAGTCTTTGAAATTATCATCTCTTTCTTTTTTACCAACTAAATAAACTTCCTCTGGGATTGATAATTTTTCACTTTTAAATGAATAATAACCTTGTCCTTTTTCATCTACGTATGCTTCAATTACAGCAAGTGCGTGCTGAAAAAAAGCACTTTCTTCATCAATAATTGTATTATTGTTTCTAAAAAAAGTAACCTTAAACCCAGGATCATTTGTACTTTGTTCCAATCTATCAGATAAAGGAAAAGGTTGTAATAAGTCTGAGATATATTTGTACGCTCTTTTTATCATTGAATCTGACCAAGAATCCCTTACATTTTCTATAATCAAGGTTGTTCCTTCTTCTTTATCTTTTTCTACTTCTTCAATTTTATTTGATATTAATAATAAATTAGAATCTATCTCATATTTATCCCAATCAATTGTAACTTTTAGTGCTTTATCTGAATTTAACGTTTGAGTAACTATTGTTAAAACTTGTCCTATTCTTTGGGTAGCAAAACGCCCAATCCCTTTTTGTCCTGCTCGAGTTCTATTGTATCTGGGAGACTTTGGATTGTGAATTTTATCGCTTGAAGAAATAGTCATAAAACCTTTAATCAATTGTTCTCTTGTCATGCCCATTCCAGTATCTTCAATTGTTAAAGTACCTCCAGGTTTATCACAATTCTCAAAATATAAATCAACAGTTAAAGCATCAGCATCATAGGAATTTTTAACTAATTCAGAAACAGCTGTTTCATGTCTTCCAACAAGTTCTTTCCCAAGTCTATTAATTACTCCGGCATCGACTGAAAATCTAACATTGTCCTTATCATAGCTAGAAAGTAATGAAGATAGTTCTAATATTTTATTATAGTTATTTGGTTCTTTTTCTAAAACCAATTCAAGCTGTTTAACAATTTCTTTTTCGGTCATTATCATTAGTTTTAGTAGCACCTTAAACTAAAAATTTATTTTAGTTTTTCTTCAAGGTTAAATATATCTTAATATAAGAGTATAATTCTAGAGTAAAGCTATTTAATTAATTTCAATTACTAATAACATGATTATGTTTAGAAAGAATACTGAAGAGTTGATAAGAAATTTATAGTGAAAAATTAATTTTTCACTCAAATTATTTTTTAACTATTTTTTCCAAATAAGCAACTTTTTCTTTTTCAGCTGTCAATAAACGTTCGTAAAGTTTTTTATTTTCTTCATGAGCTTCAACAAGCTTATCTAAGGGGTTAAAAGTGCAGTTTAAATTTGAAACACTTACTGACGAGGCTCCTTTATTAGAGCCTTCATAATTATTTTGAATATTATATATCAAGTTTTCTTCCGAAAAATTCTCAATCGCTTCTTTGCTAACCCCTAATACTTTTGCCACTTCGTCCAGTTTATCCTCTTCAATGGTTTCACTTTGTTCTAGATGAGAGACGGTTTGTTGGCTCACACCTAGTTCTAAGGCAAGCGCTTCCTGTTTCATCCCGCGAAGTTCTCGAATGCGGCTAATTTTTCTCCCGATATGTGGTGTGGCTGTACTGTTCATGTGATCTACTATTAGAAAAGTAAAGATACAAATTTTTAAAAAATATGAAGATACTCCACACCGGTATTTTACCAAAGCTTTAGGTGTTGGCTGGTAGGCGATGATAAAAGCTTATAAGATTGCTACTTCAGTTTCAATTTTAACTTCAACTTCAGGATGATCATCCCTTCTTTTCCATTGCCGAAAAGAAGCAAAAGTCTAGGCTTATTTTCCTGAAACTTGAAAATCTGCAAAAAACTTTTATCCTGCGGATAGCAAAACGCTCCGCTAGGCTATCCTCCTCTGCCCCACGCTAAACTTTTTCTTGATTTTACTACGTTCATGAAAAGTATGCCGGGTACTTATCAAAAAATAATCGAAAAGCCATTTAGTAAACAGGGGACAGTGGTCAGTTAGCAGTATTTTTTAAACTCAACTTTAAAATCATAAATTACTATTACCCTATCTCCTAATTCCTAATTCACATTGTCATTTCCACCAAAGTAAAAATTTTTTCAATTTCAATAAGGATTGCTCCCCTTCTTTTCCATTGCCGAAAAGAAGCAAAAGTCTAGGCTTATTTTCCTGAAACTTGAAAATCTGCAAAAAACTTTTATCCTGCGGATAGCAAAACGCTCCGCTAGGCTATCCTCCTCTGCCCTACGCTAAACTTTTTTTTGATTTTACTACGTTCATCAAAAGTATGCCGGGTACTTATCAAAAAATAATCGAAAAGCCATTTTAGTAAACAAGCGACAGTGGTCAGTAAGCAGTATTTTTTAAACTCAACTTTAAAATCATAAATTACTATTACCCTATTCCCTATCTCCTAATTCCTAATTCACATTGTCATTTCCACCAAAGTAAAAATTTTTTCAATTTCAATAAGGATTGCTCCCCTTTTTTTCCATTGCCGAAAAGAAGCAAAAGTCTAGGCTGAAGAGAAAAATATAAGAAAATACTACGATGACCTCCCCCACAGATAAAAAAAACGCCCTGCGGTCACCCACATGATGGAAAGGCAGGCAGCTTTTTATCTATTTCCCAACGCTGCTACCTTGATTTTTAATAATTTTCTCGGCAGACCGTTTTTATTTATACTCAACAACTTCCTACTTCCAAGTCCAGTGTCTATGCTCTATGTTCTAACTCACCACCCAAAAACTCCCACCACCTATACCCAATTCCTACAACCTACTATCGCTATTGGTAAATTACCTATCCTCATGGGTGTAATACAAGTCCGTTTGGTTCGGTACGGAAAGCTATCGAACTTACTTTGATTAATGAAGAACAAGATATGTTTCACCGTTAAATCATCAGCTTATGCCATCACTTTCGCCATCTTTAATCAAACAACTAACGCAGTTTACCGAATTGAGCACTATCTATAGCGTTCCGTCTTTGGCTGCTAACGTAAAACCACTTTTACTGCTCCTCAGCCGGGAACCCCTCACCGGACAAGTATTGAGTGAAGTAAAAGAATGCGTTCAACAACAGTCGCACTACCACTGGCGTATGTACGAAGAAACCTATGCTATTCACCAATTTAAAAAAGGGAATGTATTCTTTATTCAAGCCTTAAAGAAAGCGTATGTAACCTACCGTGCTCCCAAAACTACTCCCCCAAGCTTAAATGTTGAAAAAGCATGTGAAAAGGCACCCGATTTTTTTTATAAAGAACATCAAAAAGCATTGGATTTTCAAGAGGGAGCTCATTTTTATAGTACTAAAGAAAACTACCCCCAAGCGGCTTTTATGTTGCACCAAGCAATAGAACTCTCCTTTAGAACGGGGGAATTGATAAGCATGGGAAAAGAAAAAATTTGTCACAAGATTGTGCATCATCAACACTACATTCAACACTTTGTCCCCGAACTAGGAGAACTTTTTAAGGAAGAAAACATGCATGAAAAACACTTGTTAAATCGCTTAGATAGCGCTTACCGAAATGTACGTTATGACGTAGATTATAGCATATCCTTATCGGCTATAGAACGTTTACAACACAAACTGGACAGCCTATTGGAAACAGGAGAGGAAGAGTTTTTGAAAAGGTATGCGCACTGCAAAAACGCTATGGAAAAGCCTTCCCCTCCTGCTCCACCCAACAAAGAGGAGATCGAAAAAAACTTACGCCAGTTGATTCGCCGTCAGTATGAACCGCTTAATAAACATACCCGCAGGTTTTATCAACATAAAGCGATTCCTGTAGAAGATCCGTTAGAAAGTTTTCTAAGTGTCACGCATCTTTTAAAAGTTTGTGTACTCGCCCTTGAACACACCGGAACCTCTTTTTCAAACACCATCCCGCAACCCTATGTCAATATTCAACAAAGCCTGGAATTTGCCCTCCAACTACTCCCCTATGAAGAAATGGAGTTTTTAGAACAATTGATTGAAGACTACGGAGGGCTGGCAGGTTTATTAACCGAGCAAGAGGATTCAGAAAGCTAACAACACAAGATTTAAAGTTATCAATCGTGTAGTAAACCTTATTAGGTAAGTCTACAATTTATGAATTAAAAAATCATATAATGAGTATAAAGAATCTCCCTGAAGTACGATTAAAACAGCTGTTGAAAGTTATAACATCAATGTTGTCCGTGCATTCCATTTACAGTATTGGAGTCCGATCGCACCAATTAGAAAATTTTTATTCTTTCAATGGATTAGAAAAAAATGATGTAGAAGAACACTGGGAAGTGACACTACTAATTGTGAGCAACGCTTATGTAAAAGATCCCAAAGCATTTATGGAAAAAATTTTCACTAAAATGAACAAAAAAGTTCGCTTGTATAGTATACATTATACCTATAATGAGATTAGCACACGATTAAATGTAGGAGACAATTTTTTAAGTCGGCTATTATTACCTGAAAATAGAATACTTCAAGAGCATCCGTTAGTTATAACAGGCTATATTAAACATCCGGTAATGTATAAAAGAATAAAAAGCGGCTGGGAATTTAGAATTTCTAAAGCAGCATATTTTATAAGTAAATTAAATGTGAGTGATGATATTTCTTGCGAACCGGCAAAATTCCTTTTAGTTCATCAAGCTATTTCCCAAGTCTGTGCAGCATTACTTTGGATTTATTGGGAATACAAACCATCGCATGTTGATCTTAATTATATGGTTCGCTTATGTCAGAATTTCAGTAGAAGTACAAAAATTGTACTTCCAAAAGAATCTTTTCGATCAAAGAGAATTTATAATGCTATATGTCACGCTCAATATAACCTGAATTATAAATCGGTAAATGATATTAGTATTGAAGATGGGTTTCATGCAAGAAAACTCGCATCTCTATTTTTAAAAGGAGCCCAACAAGAAGGAGAAAAGCGATTGGCTCAATTAGGAAAGTTACATCAATTAGAAAGACAGTAAGTAATTTAGTTACTTTTCGTTATCACTATAATTATACTGCTTAAGAACAGGCTTTACAAAAGCCGGAAAACTAGGTTATATACCTTGGCGACCTAGCCTTCGGGGCTGTAAAATAAACTAAAAACTTACCTAAGTTGATTCGCCATCAGTATGCACCGCTTAATAAACATATCCGCAGGTTTTATGAGCTTAAAGTCATTCCCGTTGAAGATTCGCTAAAAAGTTTTATAAGTGTCCCGCATCTTTTAAAAGTTTGCGTACTGGCCCTTGAACATACTGGAACGTCTTTTTCTAAGAACATTCCACAACCCTATGTAAATATTCAACAAACCCTGGAATTTGCCCTCCAACTGCTTCTCTATGAAGAAGTGGAGTTTTTAGAACAATTAATTGAAGACTATGGAGGCTTGGCAGGTTTAATAACCGAGCAAGAAAAAGCTTATGATTTAGAAAGTTAGCAGCAAAAAAAATTCCCACTCCCCACTCATAATTAGGAATTTATATAAAAAAAAGTTATATTCAACAACACAAGCGAATGCTATTCAATAATTTGATAATCACTTTATCTAGACATTAAGGTGAGTCCAAGTTGAGTCCAATACAATTCCAAAATGAATACAATAATTCGCCAGTATTTAATGGACTTAACTTTATAAGAGAATTGTAATAATAAACTGATTTAACACGTATGGCGTATTTAGGAAAAAACAATCGTATAAGCGGAAGCCTTGGTGACTTAGTATTCCGTCAGGTGAACGGGAAAACTATTGTTCAACGAAAACCTGAAAAAAATACCGTAAAGCAAACCCAGCCTACCAAAAAAGCAGCTGCCGATTTTGGAAGAGCTTCTACAACAGCCAAAAAAATAAGAATTGGATTACAGACCTATAGTCGTGGTTTTGCAGATGCGAAATCCTTTTGCCGGTTACGCACCCGCATACAGCTTGCAGCTCGAACCAATAACCCCGCCCCGGTGGGAGAACGAAAACTTTGGGAAGGAACACCTGCCTTACTCGAAGGTTTTGAATATAACCTTCACAGTCCGTATGATCGCTATTGTCAAGTTCAATTAAGTACTATCGCGATTATAGATCAAAAACTAGAGTTTACGGTGGAATCTTTTTTTCCGAAACAAGCGCTCACTTGGCCGGTGAATGCCGAAAAAGCAAAGCTTTGTTTTTGGATGGCAGTACATCGCGAAGAAGACGATCTCTCGGTACAAGAAGAATTATTTCAAATAGAACTCACACCCAGCAACGAACCGATTACTCAAACCTCCTTTACCAGTGAAAGCTTCACTTCATCAGACTGGGTTTTTGTATGGGGCGGCATCTTATATTTCGAAAACAATCAAGTTTTAGGTTGGGGATGCATCAATGATAAAAAATTACAACCTTTGCGGTTATTAAAAGTCTTCTCACCTACCTAACTTAATAAGCAGGACTTGTCATAAAAAGAGGGGCATTCTTTAGACCTATGTTAAATTTTTAAATTGGTAAAATTCTATATGAGTATAAATGAATTAAAAATCAAAGTGTTTATAAAAACCGTTTGGTTTTGCCATAGAAATCCTTTAGACTGGAAGAAAGGAGAAAAAGCAATCGTTTCTCCACCAAAGACCTTAAAAGACTATGAGGCCAGACTAGAAGATAATTCTGTGGAAAAAACCATCTGGTATTTAGCCAAAAAGCAATTTTAAATAGTGGTTAAATTAAGTTGAGCGAAGGTAGAACTTCGCTTTTTTTTGCTTTCTGTAACTTTGGTTACCGTCCATTTACTATGGTGCCAGTAACTTGCAGTATCAAATACGATAGTGATGAAATGGATTCTAATGGTCTTCGTCTTGCTCTTGAGCCTGACGTCCTGTAAGCAATCAACCCAAAAAAATAACGGTGATTATATTAAAATAAAGTCAGCAGATTTAAGTTCTGAAGACATCGCGGTGAAAGGAAAAAAGTTGATGGTAAACAAGTGCTACCTCTGTCATAGTCCAAACGCAGAACAGGCCTCGATGATAGCCCCACCTATGGCTGCCATAAAAGCGAGATATTCCAAAGATGCGCAAAGTAAAGAGGAATTTATTAGGCAGATATGGCACTTTGTGAAACGACCTGCTCAGGAAAAGGTAAAGCTAAAAGGAGCGGTTAAGCGTTTTGGATTGATGCCGAATCAGCCTTATAAGCAGAGAGATATTGAGGCCATTGCTGCTTTTATGTACGATTACGATATTGCTCAACCCGAATGGTTTGAAAAACATTGGCAAAAGAATCACGGAAAAAAATATAAGCAAAAGGGTAAGTCCGTAAGCTCACTTCCAGATCCTGAACAGAGCTACGCCGATATAGGCATGGCCTATGCCAAATCTACTAATGCAACTCTTGGTAAAAATTTAATGGGAGCCATACAGAAAGAAGGAATCCTGCATGCGCTTTCCTTTTGTAATGTCCAGGCGATACCCCTTACAGATTCTATGGCAACTAAGTACAATGCGATCATAAAGCGAGTGTCCGACAAAAATAGAAATTCGAAAAATAGTGCAAATTCCAAAGAATTGGAATATATCTCGGTCTATAAAAAGGTACTAAAAAACGGTGAAGAACCAAAGCCCATAATTGTAGAAAGAGGTGAAAAGGTCAATTTTTATTACCCTATAATCACCAATAACATGTGCTTGAAATGTCACGGAACTCCGGGACAGGACATACAACCAAAAACTATACAAAGAATTCAGCAACTTTACCCTAAGGACAAAGCCACTGGTTATGATGTGAATGAAGTGAGGGGTATGTGGAGTATAACATTTAAAACTAATGAGTAAATTAATATTTACGTTTCAATCTTATTTCTAATCTTAAGTTGCTAACAGTCGGCCCAGAAAAAAGAAGAGCATAAAGGTACTTCTGCTCACTGGAGTTATGATGGAGAGTCAGGACCGGAGCATTGGGCAGAACCTGAGGAAGGAGACCAACTGCAACGGCAACTTCCAATCTCCAATCAATCCGGCAAATTTGGTGTTTTCATTAGCAAGAGTACATTGGATTTTTATATTAAATCAGATGAACAGCTAAGTTTTCACAAGATTAACAACAAGGTTAAAAGTATTGAAAAATATAGCCAAGGAAGATTCTAAAGCTTTTATCGTCATGTAAAAACAGGTTATTACAACTATAACCTTTATGAGGTTTTAGAGAATTTTAGCTTTAGTGTATATATCGTAGATCCTAAGCATATCAAGAGGAGTATTGGAATAGTTCGTGGTAAAAAATATAAGGTTAACGCTAAAAGAATTGCTGTTTTTATTAAAAGAAATCCTGAATGATTAGGATTAAAAACCAGCGACAGGTAACATAAGTTGCAAACCTGTATAATGGGTTTTCTTTAAATTTGTAAAAAAAAAAGGTATGGATGTTGAAATTCTGTCTCGAATCCAGTTTGCTTTCACAGTTGCTTTCCATTATATCTACCCACCTTTGAGTATAGGTATTGGTTTGATTATGGTTGTTTTCGAAAGTATTTATATACGAACTAACAACAAACAGTATGAAGTATTGGCCAAGTTCTGGACTAAATTATTTGCCATTACATTTGGAATTGGCGTGGTAACTGGTATAGTCATGGAATTTGAATTTGGGACCAATTGGGCCACGTATTCGCGGTATGTGGGCGATATTTTCGGAAGTGCACTGGCAGCAGAAGGTATCTTTGCTTTTGCCTTAGAAAGTAGTGCCTTAGGAATTTTGCTATTTGGATGGAACCGGGTGAAACCATGGGTGCATTTAGTTGCTACCTGGGCTGTGTTTTTAGGCTCTATGTTTTCTGCGGTTTGGATTGTGATCGCTAATTCCTGGCAACAAACTCCTGCGGGTTATCATATCGTTGGAGAAGGTATGCAGGCTAGGGCTGAAATTGTCGATTTTTGGGCGATGGTATTTAATCCCTCTTCAGTAGATCGATTAACGCACGTTTGGCTAGGCGCTTTTCTGGCTGGAACCTTTTTGATTTTAAGTGTTCATGCCTATTACATTCTTAAAGGACGATATGTTGAAATCTCCAAAAAAGCCTTCAAAATCACTTTAGTAGTTGCTGCAGTTTGTTCTTTAGCACAGCTTGCCACTGGCCATAGTTCGGCCGAAGGTGTATCTGTTAACCAGCCTGCGAAATTGGCTACTATGGAAGGTCACTTTGATGTAAAAGCACCGGCTGACTTATACTTACTGGGGTGGGTAGATCAAGAAAACCAAGAGGTCACGGGCTTAAAAGTTCCCGGAGGCCTATCTTTTATTCTACACCAAGACTTTGAAACCCATGTAACGGGCCTCAACGCTTTCCCAGAAAAAGATCGACCTTCACAAGTGAATGCTGTATTTCAATTCTATCACATTATGGTAGCGATAGGTATATTTCTCATCGCTTTAAGTTTATTTGCCTTATGGCAATGGAAGAGAGGTAAATTGTTTCAAAAAAAATGGTTGCTTTGGACTTTCGTGTTCACAGCTTTATTACCACAGATTGCTAACCAATTCGGTTGGTTTGCAGCAGAAATGGGAAGACAGCCCTGGGTCGTTTATGGCCTACTAAGAACCTCGGATGCACTATCCAAAAGTGTACGAGCCAATCAAGTGCTGTTCTCTTTAATTTTATTCTTTATCGTTTATTTTATACTCTTTCTTCTTTTTGTCTATTTGATGAATAAAAAGATTAAAAGCGGTCCATACGATGAACAGAATTCTGAAGAAGGATCACTTAATAATGAGATCTCTCAAGCAATAGCAAACGAAAAAAACTAATTAATATGGAAACATTTTTAGGTTTAGATTATCCCACCTGGTGGTTTTTAGTTGTAGGAGGTTTATTTTCAGGCTATGCTATTTTAGATGGTTTTGATTTTGGTGCAGGGGCCTGGCATACGTTTTTTAGAAAAAATTCGAGTAGAGAAACCGCGCTTAAAGCTATCGATCCCACGTGGCACGGTAACGAAGTTTGGTTAGTGATAGGAGGAGGAACTTTATTTGCTGGCTTTCCTGTATTCTATGGCACCCTGTTTTCTGCCATGTATACTCCTTTTATTCTATTTCTTCTCTTTATTATTTTTAGAGGAATTTCTATCAAATTCAGAAATATGGAAGAGATGCTATGGTGGCGACGCATGTGGGACTGGGGGTATTCTATCTCCAGCATTATGCTGGCTTTTTTATTGGGTGTTGTCCTTGGAAATATCTTAAATGGGATGCCTTTAGATGAAAATTTTGATTACACTGGACGAGGATTCTTCGAGTTTCTTAACCCATTTTCAGTCTTGGTTGGAGTGACAAGTTTAGCTTTATTTATGATGCATGGCGCCATTTATCTACTGCTAAAAACCGAAGGTAAACTTTATAATCGCATTCAGCAATTTCTTAAAATAGGAATAGCTTTTTTTATTATCTCTTATATTGTAACCACGAGTTACGGTTTCTTTAATTTGGATCATTTACTAGTAGTCTTTGAGAATAATCGAATCCTTTTTGTGGTGCCCTTTTTAGTCTTTCTAAGTATCGCAAACGTTCCCAGGCTAGCAAGTAAAAAGAAATACGGCTGGGCCTTTATTTTTACTAGTCTAACCATTGCTTTATTGCTGGTGATCGTTGCTTTTGAACTTTACCCACGTTTGTTGCTATCTAATTCCGTAACAGAAAACAGCATCACCATTTACAATGCAGCAGCCTCTACCAAAACCCTTAAGATCATGATGGGATTTGTAGCTGTTGGAGGCCCTTTGGTGCTTATGTACAGTTTTTTTGTGTATAGAACCTTTTGGGGTAAGGTGAAATCGGATACAGAAGGATATTAGGCAGTTGACCTAACTCTTTTTATTGTAAATTCTCAAATTTTAAATAAAGCTTTTCCGACATATCAGAAGCCAAAATGTAAACATCATATCCCTCCATTTTCCATAAAATAAAAAAACCATCTTAAAAAAGATGGTTTTTACTAGTAGCGGGAACTGGACTCGAACCAGTGACCTTCGGGTTATGAGCCCGACGAGCTACCTACTGCTCTATCCCGCGATTTCGACTGCAAATATACTATAAATTATCTTTCTAAACCAAATAAAATATTTATTTTTTTTAAAAAATCCGAAACTACAATTCCATATAAAAATAACTAACAAATATTTAAGTAATGTGCAATTTTAATGTTAAAATCAACCAAAAAAAATTGAATACTAAACTTTATACTATTAAATTTAAAAATATTTAGGAGAACAAAATCTTTTAATTATAAATATAGTAGTTTACATTTATGGTAATCACTATATAAATTAAATACTAACCCTTAAAATTTATTATTATGATAAGATGGATTGTTATTTTTTTAATCATTGCTTTAGTTGCTGCCGTTTTTGGATTTGGTGGCATAGCTGAAGGTGCAGCAGATATTGCTAAAATTATCTTTTACATTTTTATAATCTTACTGGTAATTTCTTTACTGGCACGTTTGTTTAGAAGATAAGAAACTTTGATAGTTAACATTAAAAGACGCAACTAGCTTTGCGTCTTTTTTTATTGCTCTATAGTAATTGCCGAAAATCCTGCAAGTTCTCCTTGCTCAAAATTTACTTCGATACGAATAGGATTGCAACAAACCTCGCAATCTTCTATATAAGTTTGACTTACAGATGGGTCTAAAAGCATAGAAATTTCTTCCCAGCAATACGGACATTGAAAAAAATGTTCTACCATTCTTTACTCGTTTTCTAGATTTTCTAATTTCTCTTGCACACGCTCCCAGTCTTTCATTAACTTTTCCAATTCTTTTTTGTCGTTTTGGTAATTATCAAAAAACTCGGGGTTGGCGGCAGTTTCATCATAATTAACCGCTAAATCTACGTCTGCCTGTTTGATTTTTTTTTCTAATTTGGTTACGGAAGCTTCAATATTACTTAATTTATTTTTTAAGCTTTTAATTTCTTTTTGCTGTGCGTAAGTTTGTTTGGCCTCAGATTTTTTCTCACTAGATTTTCTTTGTGTTGTTTTTTTGGGTTCGGAAGCTTTTTCTACTTCGCGCATATTTTCCATAGCGCGCTCTTGTAAATAATAGTTTATATCTCCCAGATATTCTTTTAATTTATGGTCTCTAAATTCGTAAACCTTATCTGTTAATCCGTTTAAAAAATCTCTATCGTGCGAAACTACAATCAGCGTGCCTTCAAAATTAGCAAGCGCATCCTTTAAAACGTTTTTAGACTGAATATCTAAGTGATTGGTTGGCTCATCCATAACCAACACATTAAAGGGTTCTAATAATATTTTAGCCAAAGCCAGTCTGTTGCGCTCTCCTCCTGAAAGTACTTTTACTTGTTTTTCTACCTCGTCTCCGCGGAACAGAAACGCGCCTAAAATATCGCGTACTTTTGTACGATTAGAAGCATTTGCCGCATCGTACATTGTATCTAGTACCGTTTTACTACCATCTAAATATTCGGCTTGGTTTTGGGCAAAATAGCTAATTTGTACATTATGGCCCAATTTTAAATGACCATCATAGTCTATCTCTCCTACAATAATTTTGGCCAAAGTAGATTTTCCTTGTCCGTTTTGTCCCACAAAAGCAGTTTTTGTGTTGCGCTCTACCATTAGGTCTATATTTTGCAACACTTGCTTTTTGCCATAGCTTTTAGAAATATTTTCTGCTTCTATTACTACTTTTCCCGGATTTACCGAAACAGGAAATTGCAGACTCATCACCGCATTATCTTCTTGATCTACTTCAATACGATCTATTTTACCTAGTTTCTTGATAAGCGATTGCGCCATAGATGCCTTGGTTGCTTTTGCCCTAAACTTTTCGATAAGCTTCTCTGTATGCTCAATTTCTTTCTGCTGATTTTTTTGCGCTGCCATTTGTTGTTCGCGTCGCTCTTCTCTAAGCTCTAAATAGCGGGAATAAGGTTGATTATAGTCGTATATTTTCCCTAAAGAAATTTCTATGGTTCGATTAGTCACTTTATCTAAAAACATTTTATCGTGCGAAACGATTACAATACTACCGGGGTGGGTTTTTAAGAAATCTTCTAACCAGATAATACTTTCAATATCTAAATGGTTGGTAGGCTCATCTAAAAGCAATATGTCGTTGTTTTGCAGTAAGAGTTTGGCCAATTCTATACGCATACGCCAACCCCCGGAAAAAGTATGGGTTTGTTTATCAAAATCTGCTCTTTTAAAACCCAAGCCTTGTAAAATTCTTTCGGTATTACCTTGGTAGTTATACCCCCCAATTATTTCGTATTGGTTTTGTACATCGTTTAAGTCTACCATTAATTGGTGGTAACCTTCGCTTTCATAATCTGTGCGCTCTGCCAATTGCGTATTTATTTCTTCTAATTGTTTTTCACAAGCTTTTATCTTTTCAAAAGCTTGATAGGCTTCTTCCAATACGGTTCTGCCTTCTTCAAAATCTATATCTTGTTTTAAGAAGCCAATTTCAACGTCTTTTTCTTTGGCTAACTGTCCGCTATCTGCTTCCATCTCACCAGCCAAAATCTTTAGCATAGTAGATTTTCCGGCTCCGTTTTTACCTACTAGACCTACACGATCTCCCGGATTTAATTTATAGGTGATTTCTTGAAATAAAAATTCTCCTTGAAAAGAAATGGATAAATTATGAATGTTGAGCATTTGTGTACTAAAAGTTACCGAGATTAAGTGCAAAGATGCTTAAATTTGCATAGTTTAAAAAAGATGTCATGAAGTTTTTAAGAGGATCTAAGCTATATAGTATTTTAACTGGTACTTGTCCCGTTTGCCACCGGGGCGAAATGTACAAAGTTTCCAATCCGTATAAACTTAGCAAAGTTTACGACATGTACGAATATTGCTCGCATTGCGGAATAAAATATAAAATGGAACCTTCTTTTTTCTACGGCGCAATGTATGTTAGCTATGCCTTAGGAGTTGCATTTTCTGTAGCCACTTTTATAGTTGCCCATCTGCTTTTTGGTTTGGGCGTTGTTGGCTCTTTCATAGCAATAGTAGCTGTTTTAATTTTACTAATGCCTATAATTATGCGCTTATCGCGGAATATATGGATTAATCTTTTTTATAATTATAAAGAATCTGCCGCCGAAGGAAATAAAGATTCGTAGCGCTTGCTATCAATTTCTATTGGTAAAGGTTCATTCTTTTCCGTAAAGTTAAAAAGATATTGCGCCATTGGAGCACACATTAAAATACCTCTGCTACCAAAACCGTTACACACGTATAAACTTTTTTCTATGGGATGTTGCCCAATTAAAGGTTTGCGATCTTTTACAGTAGGTCTTACCGCAGCTTCTTGTCCAATAACTTCAAAATCTACGGTTAAGATTTTTTTCAATTTATTGATAAGTTGCGTACGAGCATTTTCTGAAGCATTTTGATTATCGAATTCTCGACTATAAGTCGCTCCCACTTTAAATATATTGTTGCCGCAGGGAATAATAAAAATTGCCGCTTTTAAAATTTTGTCTAGTTTTAATTTTGGGGCTTTTATATGAATGTATTCGCCTTTATTTCCTACCAAAGGCAAATAATTGAAATAAGGGTTTTGTAACATCCCGAAACCTTCGCAAAAAACAATACGTTCAAAAAGTATTTCTTTATACTTATTTTTTTCAGTGAGATGCAAAGCAGAAAAATCGAAACTTTCTTCTATTAATAGGTTTTGTGTTCGTAAAAAATTGCGATAATTTTCTAGAAGTTTGGTGGTATCTAATAAGCCGGTATTCTCTACTTTCCCAAATTTAAAATCGCTTTTAACCCCTTCTATTTCGTTTAATAAACCTGTGTTTAAAAATGGTGCTAATTGCGGATTATCTGCTGCTTCAAACCAATTATTCTGTTCTTCTATAGAGCTAAATTTTCTATAAATGGGTATTTGTTCAACCAACTTCGTGTTTAGTAGCTTTTCTAAATCTGCATAATACTTTTTTGCCGTGATGTAATGTTCTTCTGCATTCCAAGCCATTTTAAATCTTTTGAGCACCACAGGATTCATTAAACCTCCGGCTACTTTAGAAGCTTGCTGCGATTGATCTGCCACTACCATAAAAGAACGTTTGTTTTTTCTAAGTTGTTCGACTACGGCAATACCGCTTAAACCTAAACCTACAATAATGTATTCTACTTTCATAATTTTACGGAATAAAAAACGCCCTTTTTTAAAAAAGGGCGTTACTAATATTACTGCTAATGAATAAACTTAATAATTCCACATATCCGATTCGAAATTGCGGATAGATTCTTTTATTCTTTGCGATTCTAACAGTTGCATTAAAGCGTTGTCTGCAACATAATCTTCGATTTGACGATCACCTTGAACGTTGTCTTCTCGATAGATTACTGCATCAAAACGTCTTGCATTTAACAAATGGTCAAAACTCAAAGGTCTAGCCGTATTATTTCTGTTAAACACTTTTGCTTTATGCAAGGCCGGGCGCAGTTCTGGATAAAACACCCAAAATAACTCTACCGGCGCCAACATAGCTTTTTTCTGCTCGTCAGAAAGGTTATCACCATTAATCTGTGCCATTGAAATTTGCGCTTTCCCTTGTGCTGAGGTAACCATAGGGGCTAAGCCTAGTAAACGATAACGCAATTCTCCTTGACGCTTATCAAAATACCAATAGCCTCTAACGTTATAACCTACAACATCTTCAGGATTTAATTCAGATTCTACCACTTCACCTAAACCTACACTCAAAGAGTCTTCTGGTTTACCTTGGTTCATGGCCTCGATACCTACATTTGTAATTTGTCGTGCTTTCAAGTTATCTTGTAATTGATCGCGCGAAAACTTTTGCATAAAATAGGAATCGTTATAGATATTTAAACTATCTTTTTGAATCGCATCTGTAATTACCGTAAACAAAGAACGTCTTGTAGGCGTCTCGTCTAACGGGTAGTACAGTGGAAAATTTACTCTTTGGTTAAGGTCGATAAACTCCCAAACTGTTTTTGCCCAAAGCACATCTCTATCATCTACATAACCATAATCTAACGGTTTATCGTGTTCGTTTATAGTTTCTGTTTCTTCACTGTTCAAACTATCTACGCTTTTGGCATTAAGGATATCTGCTTGCGCATTTGCTGCTCCTACGAACAGTAATCCTGTTACCAACAAAGAATAAATTTGCTTATTCATCATATTATTTATTTTAATCTGTAAGCTCAATTAGTACCGGTGAAATTCTTGGTAAAGTATACGAAGAGTTTCCTTGTATTTTAGCTTTAATATCAAAAATTGTAATTACCGCTCCTCTTGGCGCTCCTTGTAATTGCGCTTTTGCGGTACCGTTCAATCTATTTCCTGCTACGTTAACAATTGGTTTTCCTACTACTTGAAACTTAAAACTGGTTACATTTAAATTTAAATCGAAAACAAAGTCTGGTAAAGATGCATTTACTTGTGCAACCGCAACCGTTCCTCGCGGCATTCTTAACGCCCCACCAGAACCATCACGACCAGCAACAATACCTACCGGTCTTGGAATTTCTTTAATTCTGAATTTCTTACTATCTGATACCGGCTCTCCGTTTGGCAATTCGCCATTTACTCTAATAGTTACGTCTTTTGCCTTTACGTTGGTAACATCCATAACGTAGCTAGAAGAACCTGTCTTAGCCAAACCTGGTGCACTAGCACTTACAGATGGTACACCTGGAATAGAAATAGTCATTGGGTTTTTTACACCACGGTAAACTACATTCATCTTATCTGCAGAAATTACTGCTGCATTAGGTTTAGGAATTACCGCATAAGAATCACTAATTGGTAAAGTTACGGTTGAGTCACCTTCTTGAAATTGTAACTCTCCTTCTATTTTTTGTTCTCCAACGTTACCTGCGGGGAAATCTAAGGCTACATTTCCTGTTCCTGCCTCTACTTCTTCTCCGTTAATAGTTACTTTATCAAAGGTAAGTGAATTATCATAACGCCCCAATACAATTTTACCTGTAAAGTTCTCGCCACTAAAGAAAGCAGATTTATCCGGAACAACCATTGCTTGATAGTTACTCATAGATAACTGACTTGCTTGCTCTCCTTGTAACATTGCAGACAACAATTGGTTTTCTACCGTTTTGATGTCGTTTTGCATTTGGGTTAATTTGGTTAAAGAAGCGATTATTGGGAAACCAACAAAGTTATAGTTAATCCAAGGTTTAGTAACCCCTTCGCTATTCGTTACATCGCTAATATCAAATTTTTCTTTAATTGTAGCTTCAATACTTCTATAACTTGATCCTTCTAGACCTTGCACTAACTGAAGCATTTGATTTTTATACGATTCTATTTCGTCTAAAAACTCTTGTCCGTCTTTTGTTACTTTACTTTGGTAAAACTTTTCATCAAAATATTGTGTTTTATCCATAGTTTCGTACTGCAACTCTCCTTCATCGTTCTCATAACTTCCCGCTTCTAACGCTCCTTGCTTCAAATTTGCAATATAGTTGTTCAAATCTTTAGAAACACTTTCTACTTTTTGTGCTTTGTCTTGTAACGGCTTATACTGCTCCGGTTGCTCAGAAGCCTTTTGTGCTAATCCGGCCATAAAAGCCTCGTTTCGTTCAGCTGTTGTCTCGTTAGCTTCTGCTAAACTTTGATTTATCATTCCAAAAGCAGTAAGAACTTCCTTAGACATATTTAGCGCCATCATCGCGATGAATACCAAATACATCAAGTTAATCATCTTCTGTCTTGGAGTTTCCTTTCCTGATGCCATATTCTGGTTTAGTTTTTTATTTATTTATAAAATTACTTGTTGTAAATATGGACTAGGCGTTAGGACGCATCGCTGTTAACATACCACCATAAACATTGTTAAGTGAAGAAAGGTTAGAAGTTAACG
Organism: Haloflavibacter putidus; assembly: GCF_006546625.1. GTDB lineage: Bacteria > Bacteroidota > Bacteroidia > Flavobacteriales > Flavobacteriaceae > Mesonia > Mesonia putida. The sequence goes on along the minus strand of NZ_VIAR01000003.1, from coordinate 103,152 downwards.
ATTCCATTTCTTTATGTAATTTACCGGCGTTTTCTGCAACAGCTTTATTAACCTTAGCCTGCTCACTAGCAGATTCTACTTGTACTTTATACAAATTGTTTAAAGATTCCATTTGAGACGCAGCAAGACTTAATTCTTCGCTATATTTCTTTTGAGAAGCCATACCATCTACCGTCGGCTGAATATTTTTTGCAGCACCTTCAAAATTCTTGATACTATCTCCTAAACTAGCCATTAACGCACCATCTATCTTGGCTTCTTTTAACATTTTATCTAATTTCTTAGACAACATTCCTTCTGCTTCTTTAGGTTCTTCAGATTTAGCAGGTTTTGTTCTAGTTTGCCCTCCGGCTAACTCTGGGTAGACTAAAGACCAATCTAGTTCATTATCTGCTGGCTCAAAGGCAGAAATGGTAAAAACTAATGCTTCTGTTACCAACCCTAAGATAAGCATTTCGTTACCAAATGGCCAGTGCATAATTTTAAAAAGTGCACCTAGAATTACAACTGCCGCACCAAGGCCATATACCATATTCATTATTTTCTTTGATTTTTTAGCTTTTGCCATAATTTAAGTTTTAATTGTTTAAGTTAAGTTTGATTTATTTGAGTTAAGTTAATTACACTGTTAATTAGCGTCTAGGTTCATTTAGGGTTAAATCGTTTCCTAGGTAATCTTGTACAGTTCTAAAGCCAATGTAGCTTCTTGCAGAATCTGCATATTCATAATCTCTGGTACTTACTTCTAAGAAGTAGGCTACGTCTTTCCAAGAACCGCCACGCACTACTTTACGCGCATCATTTTCATTATTAACATTTGGGTTCATAGAAGAATAAAACTCATAAGAAGAAGGATCATATGAAGAATCCACCCATTCTGCAACATTCCCGGCCATATTATATAAACCGTAACCATTTGCTTCAAAAGATTCTGCCTCTACGGTATATAAAGCTTGATCTGCCGCATAATCCCCTCTCAACGGCTTAAAGTTTGCTAAAAAGCAACCTCTATCGTCTTTGGAGTAAGGACCTCCCCAAGGATAGGTAGCCGACTGCAATCCGCCTCGAGCGGCATATTCCCACTCTGCTTCCGATGGCAATCTATAGGTGTTTACATTATGCAAACCTCTTTCGCTTCTATCTGCATTATGGTAAAGTGTTCTCCAGTCACAAAAAGCTTTTGCTTGTTTCCAAGAAACCCCCACTACCGGATAATTATCATAAGCAGTATGCCAGAAGTAATCGTTGTGCATTGGCTCGTTATAAGAGTAGTTAAAATCCTTAATCCATACAGTAGTATCTGGATAAACTTCCACTTCCTCTTCTTGAATAAAGTCTGACCTTTTACCCTCTCCGCGTGCCGCAGCTTGAATATTCATGGTCTTATAGCTATACTTAAATTTAGTAACATCCATAAGACGCTGCCCATTATAAGACTCATCTGGCGGTAGATAAATTTCATCCATCACACGCACATAAGGCTCATCTGGATATTCAGAAGTTTTTGTAATAATTTCAGGATCCCAGTTTAAACGTTGATTTGTAGGATCAAAATGTATTGAGTACTGCTCGTAAGCAGATTGATTAGCATTTGGATCGTTAGGGTTAGCGTTATTATTGTTTGGGTCTGACCCTTTAAAAGCAAAATCTTGAATAGACGCGCCACTAGCACCACGTTGACCCGCTGGAGCCTGGGTTCCTCCGCCTCCGGCAAATTCTGCTTCTTCTGCCAACATTTGTCTAATGGTAGAATCTCTTACCCAGTTTACGAATTGTCTGTACTCACTATTGGTAACTTCGGTTTCATCCATATAAAAAGAACGAACAGTAACCGTTTTGGTTGGAGCATCTTTCAAACCAGCAACATCATCATCAGATTTACCCATGATAAATGAACCCCCCGGAACAATTGTCATTCCGTAAGGCTTTTCTGGATGCCATTTTTTACCTTCTACTCCAACAAGTTGCCCGCGGTCCCCCCCACCACAACTGGCTAGGAAAGAAGCTACAGCAACAATAACAAAAATTTTTCTCATAACTATAATAAGGTTAAGATAATCTTATTTAAAGGGCGTAAACCTATTTATTAATTTGTAAAAAAACAATTTTTTTATCAAAAATACCTAAGATCGTTTCTTTTTTAACTAATTTAAATTTCGTTTTTCATTTTAGCTTTAAACCATCTCTCAGGAATATTCTGATTGCAAGCTTCTAAATAATCTTCATAACTACAAGGCAATAACGTGTTTTTTCTTAACTTATTGTTAACAGTGTCAGAAAAAGGTATTTCTACCCACCATCTTCCAGAAAGTTCACTTTTATAAAAGCTTAGAATGTCGTCATTAATGGGGACCTTGTAAGTTATTAACGATTTTTTTGAAGAATTAACTTGCTGTTCATTTTTTCGATAATTTACTCCTTCAATAAAATACCATAAAATTTGGGAGAGCAACATAAAATTATTTTTCGAAAAATCCAAATTTTCTATATGATAAATACCAAACGAACTCACTTTGTCACTTATACCTGCATAGCGCGATATAGCGCATATCTCTCTATTATTAAAACCATTGGGAGAAGCAAAACTTCCTAAAATATTTTCAGAAGCTATGCTATTTACGTCTATAGCCACAAAATCTGCGTCTCGCAAAACGGGTTCTGCCAATTTTAAATTACCGGCTATATCACCTAATCTATAAGCTTCAAAAAAGAGTTTATCTATTAAATCTATTTCGCTTTGCGCGTTAAAATAGGTTTGATAACCTATGTTGGCATAATTAAATAAATTGTACGGTCTGTCTACAACCATCTTGCCTACGTAAGACTTACTATTAATGCTTTGCTCTGTATCGCCAAAGTCGAAACAGGCGTCTATATTGACAAAATTGACCATTCTGCCAAAATCATCATAGGCTCTGTATTGTGCATAAACCAAGTCTTGACTGCCGCCTAACATAATTGGCAAGATTTTACGGTTTATAAGGTAATTATTGAGTTTTTGAACCGCATAATAAGTATCTTCTACACTATCTCCGGGAGCAATATCTCCCAAATCTGCTATTTGAATATCCCAATTTCCAGCAAATAATTTATAAAATTCTTCGCGAAGTTTATCAAAATCAAACCTGGAATCGGTGTTTTTTACCGATTGTCTATTTTCTAAAACTCCGAAAATTGCAATGTTTACACCATCTAAATTTGGCAGGTCTTCTTCTGATGTATTAAAATGAGTTCGTTTGCCAAGTGTATCGGGATGTTGTTTTTGCGCTTCTTCAAAGATTTCCGATTTTACGGACTTTAAAAAATCAAATTCCATTAAGATTTCTTTTTAGAAGATTTTTTCTTTGCGGAAGCTTTTTTCTTGGTAGTTTTCTTTTTACCGGATTTCTTTTCCAGCAGTTCTTTTACTTCCGCCAAGGTTAATTTTTTAGCATCTACGGTTTTAGGTAATTCAACTTTTGTACGGCCTTTGGTTATTTTACTTCTCCCCCAACGGGTTTTTTCAACCTTTATGCCTTCTTCTTCCCAATGGTGAATTAACTTTTCGCGTTCTTTTTTCTTCTTATCTTCTATGAGTTCTACAATATCGTCTTCTGACAAGTTATCGAAATCATATTTCTTATTTACGTTTATAAAAATGTCGTTCCATTTTAGATAGGGACCAAATCTACCAACACCTTTTTGCACGTCTTTACCTTCGTAATTATAAATGGGCGCATCTGCCTTTTCTTTTGCTTTAATTAATTCTAAAGCTCTGTCTAAAGAAACATCTAAGGGGTCTTCTCCTTTATCTAAAGAAACGTATTTTTTACCATATTTTACATAGGGGCCGTAACGCCCATTATTTACCTCTACTTTTTCTCCTTTATATTCCCCAACCTCTTTAGGAAGTTTAAACAAATCCATCGCTTGTTCAAAAGTGATATTTGATAGAGTCTGATCTGGTCCTAAACTGGCAAATTGTGGTTTTTCTTCGTCTTCTACAGAACCTATTTGCACCATTGGACCAAATTTACCCAAGCGTGCGCTTACCGGTTTTCCGGTTTTGGGATCTTCTCCCAAAACGCGTTCGCCAACTTCTCGTTCTGCATTTTTTTCAACATCTTTTACCGTAGGATGAAACTCGTTATAAAACTCGTTCATCATTTTGGTCCACTTTTCATTTCCTTCTGCAATATCATCAAAATCTTGCTCTACTTTTGCGGTAAAATTATAATCAAGAATATTGCTAAAATGCTGCACTAAAAAGTCGTTAACCACCATTCCTACATCTGTTGGGATAAGTTTCCCTTTGTCTGCACCCACCATTTCTGTAAGTGTTTTTTCTGAAACTTTATCGGCTTTTAAAGTGAACTTTGCATATTTACGTTCTTTGCCTTCTACAGAACCTTTTTCTATATATTTTCTGTTTTGAATAGTAGAAATTGTTGGTGCATAAGTAGACGGGCGCCCAATACCAAGTTCTTCTAATTTTTTTACCAAAGAAGCTTCTGTATATCTGGACGGCGGTCTGGTAAATCGTTCTGTTGCAGTAATGTATCTATTTTTAAGCGCATCGTTTACCTTCATTTTCGGAAGTAATCCTGCTTGCTCTTCTTCCTCTTCATCTGTACTTTCTAGGTAAACTTTTAAAAAACCATCAAATTTTAAAATCTCTCCGTTAGCAGTAAATTGCTTGTTGTGTTTATCTGCTTCAATTTTTACATTGGTACGTTCTAATTGCGCATCGCTCATTTGCGAAGCAATGGCACGTTTCCAAATCAACTCATATAAACGCTGCTGATCGCGATCTGCCGGAACGCTGTGGTTTTCAAAATGCGTAGGCCGAATAGCTTCGTGTGCTTCTTGCGCGCCTTTTGACTTACCTTTATAATTTCTGGCTTTTAAATATTTTTCGCCGTAAGCGGAATTAATTTCGTGTGCAGCTCCTTGCTTTGCCTGATCGGAAAGGTTTACACTATCTGTTCTCATATAAGTAATATGACCAGCTTCGTATAGCCGTTGTGCCATTGTCATGGTTTTACTTACGGAAAAGTATAATTTTCTGGCTGCTTCTTGCTGTAAAGTAGAAGTTGTAAATGGCGGCGCAGGCGTCTTTTTTGCAGGTTTTTTAGTTAAATCTGCTACTGTATAACTGGCACCAATATTTTGTTGCAGAAACTCTTCTGCCTCTTTTTTGGTTTTAAAATTTTTAGGAATTTTTGCTTTAAAGCTTTTTCCTTCTTGTGTAGAAAACTCGGCATCTATTCTATAACTGCCAGTCGTCTCAAAATCTAGAATTTGACGCTCACGCTCTACAATAAGCCGCACCGAAACAGATTGCACCCGCCCGGCAGAAAGACCGCCTTTTACCTTACGCCATAATACCGGAGAAAGCTCATAGCCAACCAATCGGTCTAAAACGCGTCTGGCTTGTTGCGCATTTACCAAATTATAATCTATCTCTCGCGGATTTTCTATCGCTTTTAAAATAGCTTTTTTGGTAATTTCGTGAAAAACAATACGTTTAGTTTTGTCTTTGGCTAGATTTAACTCTTCTGCCAAGTGCCAAGCAATAGCCTCTCCTTCTCTATCTTCATCACTCGCCAACCAAACGGTTTCCATTTTAGAAGCCAATTTTCGCAATTTGCTTACGACATCTTTTTTGTCTTTGCTAACAACGTATTTAGGTTTAAAATCTTTTTCTACATCTACGCCCAATTCTTTGGTGGGTAAATCTGCTATATGCCCAAAACTGGAAGCTACTTTATAGTCTTTACCCAAAAACTTTTCGATGGTTTTTGCTTTTGCCGGTGACTCTACTATCACTAAATTCTTCGCCATACTTCAAAATATTTGTGAGTGCAAAAGTATATGAAATTTTTGATTTCTATTTTTTTAATATAAAAATCGTGTCAGTTTTCACCAATTCTACCTTATTAATGTAGCTCTTGTCGTAAGCAGCACGCAGCTTTTTATATTTTTTATTTTCTTTTGTTGGCGCATAAGAAGCAATGAATTCGCGAAATCTATCTGCCAAATCATTCTTTTGTTTATTGGGAAGCCTATTAGCGTGAATTATAATTAAGGCCGGATTTTTATCGGTGTTTTTAGCGAGCGTTTCTATCATAAACAGTTTTTCATACCATTCGCATTTTATAGGTTGTGTAAATTTAGTGGTATATTTTGGAGACAATTTAAAATTACCGCTGTCATTAATGTAATAACCTCAGTTCGATCTAAGCTTTTTAACTGAAAAATTTATTAATCGATAGGAAGCTTGCACTTAAAGAAGCTTTGTTCATTTTCTTTGCTCGTCCAAAGAAAACGAACCAAAAGAAAAGACGCTTTTTCTTAGGTATTTTTTCGCTTATAGCGAAAAACCGCTAAGCCTTTCCTAAATTTTTTCCAAGGCTTCAAAAATTCTTTACGGAAAAGCTTAGCTATACTGAAGAAAAAGAACTAAAAGATCCTAAATTGTTATATCAAATTCACGTTAATACTTATGCGCTATAGTTTCCGTAAAGTCGTATACAGAAATAGCCTCTATATCTTTTTTCTTTACGGAATTTAAACCTGAATAATCACGTACATAAAGCTGCAAAAACCTATTATGGTTGTAAACCTCTTTGGGCAAAGAAAATAATTTTTGCACTTCTGACGGACTAATATCTTGCAATAAAACGGTGGTAAACCTTAACAGATTATCATTTTTATCCCATTGCACCAACTAACTTTCTATATAATAATTTGCTGTTTTATCCTGCCTTTGCGGAAAACAAGTTAAACCAACAAAAAAGCATATATATACAAATGGTTTCATACCCAAAAGATAAGAAAAAAATAAGATTGTAGTTAACCAGCAGCAATTTTATAGAAGCCTACTCATAAATCACCGGCCGGGGCTCATCAAATTTAAAACCCTGAAAACCAAAATCTTCACTTCTAAAGTTATTTACAGAAAAAATATTTCGGCCTTGACCGGGCATAGAAGGGTAAAAAGAAAACGAAAGCTGAAAAGAATCGAACACCAAATAATCGTTACGAATAATAAACCCTGCTCCGTAGGAAGAATACAATTTATTGCTCGCATAGCTATGTTCGCCGCCGGTTAACACACCAAAACTTGCATGTACAAAAGGATTAAACCGAAATCCTAAAAAATTCCACGGTGAGTAAAATTGCGTCTGAAAATCTACTACATATTTCTTTGTACCAGTTGCCTCGCTTCTAAAGCCATTAATATTACCGTTTCTATAATCTACGTATTTATGTTTGTTATAATAGTCTACATACTCATAACTATTTACGCCAGTAAAATAAGCACTTTCGTTAAGCCCTAAACGATCTCCTATAGAGTTTAGCCTGTTAAAACCAAGCACAATTTGCGGTTTTACAAACTGGCGCATTTTCCAGCCGCGACCTAAATCTAAAAGATTGCTAAAGTAATTTGCTTTAACGCTAAGGGTGGTTTGCTCGGGTTGTGTAGCTTCAAAAAAACTACCCAATTCTATATTTCCGCTTAAAAAACCCCAATCAAAATAATTACCATACGAAGCTCGCACCCCCATATATAACCGGTTGTTTTGGTTTTTGCGTTGCACCCCGGTAGTAAATGTATAAAGACTACCAATTGGCACATCTTCTGTTTCGCCATCTCTAAAAATAAATCGGTCTTTTACAAATTGTCGAGACGCCAAACCAAGGCTGGCCAAATAAAAACGCTCGTCTGAAAAGTAATTAATCTCGTCATACTCCGGAGCCGGCGACTCATCATAATTCAGAAAAAAAGAGCGTAAACCTACTATTAAATTGGTGCTGCGTTCTTGTTTAGATTTTCCTTCAAAAATTTTAAAAGAATAAGCTGCCCAATAATCGTGGTACAAAAATTTAAAATCTTGGTTAACAAACTCAGCATCCCCATTAGGAAAAAGCCGGTGTAAAAAGCGGTTTTGCACAAAAGCTCCACCCGCCCAACGCGCCAATGGCGAGTAAAACTCACGGTTTATAGCAAAAAAATGATCGTAATAACTGTCTACATCGTAGGCATATTTTCCGGTAGCGTTAACAAACGAATTCTGAATATTGGGTATGGTATAAATCATTTCGTAACCGGTATTGCCATCTTGGTACCGCTTGGCGTAGCGTAAATTTAAGCGATGGCCGGTACCAAAAAAATTACGTTCGCGCAGACCTAATCTTGTACGAGAATCAGAAAAACTTCCTTTAGGAATAAGACTCCAAGAATCTAAAACCTCTACGAGAATATCTAAAGAATCGCTGTTTGGACCAATTGGCTTAGGAAAAACCCCCACTCTACGAATGTAATCTTGCTTTCTTAAAAGCCTGGCGGTTTCCTGTATTAATAATGTATCTAAAGTCTGTCCTTTTTCTATCAAAAGGTATTTACGAATAGCCATATCTTTAGATTTGATATGAATATGGTTTCCAGTCTTTTCTAACCATTTGGTAGGTTTCTCTGTAGTATCGTTAATAGAATAACCAAAAGGATCTTTGGTTTTTATAATAACATTTCTAATAACTTTTCCGGAGTAAGGTGTGTAATCGGGACTTGGAGCGGCCTTCTCGTGTTTATTTTTCTTAGGCTCTTTCCCTCTAAAAATCCATTGGTGTAAAACTTCGGTTAGTTTTCTTTTTTGTGAGTAGTTTTCTATTTTTTCATAAAAACCAATACTATCCTGTTTGGTGCTGTCTGACTTTTTTTTGTCTTCCTGCCCAAAACTTTTTCCGCAAAAGCATATCACCAATAAAACAACTATAAATTCCTTCAAGATTATATTTTAAATGCCCTATGCTCTTCCGTAAAAAACCCAAAAAACACAAAATTCTTTTTAAATAGATAAAGCAATCTTTAGAACGCCAAAACTATAAAAAATAAAGGCGTGAAAAACTTAAGGTATTTTTAAAATTTTCTTTACGGAAGTGGTTCTTGCTTTTTAATTTAAAATCTTCATGCTGTCAGTTTGTCAGCAATTCATTTTACTTGTATATTTGCGCTTTAAATTAGTTAGTACAAATAGGATTATGGAGAAGGTTATTGACGAAAGCAAACAAGGCGAATCTCTTGTTTTAGAAGAAAATAAAGCCAATACAAAAAAATTATTTATAGAAAGTTACGGTTGTCAAATGAACTTTAGCGATAGCGAGATTGTTGCTTCTATTTTGGCCAAAGAAGGTTTTAACACTACGCAAAAGCTAGATGAAGCAGATTTGGTTTTGGTAAACACTTGTTCTATTCGCGAAAAAGCAGAACAAACCGTTCGTAAACGTTTAGAAAAATACAATGCCGTAAAAAGACACAACCCAAAAATGAAAGTTGGCGTTTTGGGCTGTATGGCAGAACGTCTAAAAAGTAAATTTTTAGAAGAAGAAAAAATAGTAGACTTGGTTGTTGGCCCAGATGCTTATAAAGATTTACCAAATTTAATTAGCGAAGTAGAAGATGGCCGTAATGCCGTAAACGTTATACTTTCTAAAGAAGAAACCTATGGCGATATTTCGCCGGTGCGTTTACAAAGCAATGGTGTAACTGCTTTTGTTTCTATTACCCGCGGTTGCGATAATATGTGTACATTTTGTGTGGTACCTTTTACACGTGGCCGAGAACGCAGTAGAGATCCGCTAAGTATTGTAAAAGAAGTAAACGATTTGGCTGCAAAAGGTTTTAAAGAAATTACTTTGTTAGGTCAAAATGTAGATTCTTATTTATGGTATGGCGGCGGACTTAAAAAAGATTTTGCCAAAGCTACCGAAATGCAAAAAGCAACTGCAGTAAATTTTGCCAATCTGTTAGATATGGTAGCAAAAGCGCAACCAAAAATGCGTATACGTTTCTCTACGTCCAATCCGCAAGATATGACGCTAGACGTTATAGAAACTATGGCTAAACATAAAAACATCTGTAAATACGTACATTTACCGGTGCAAAGCGGTAGCGATCGCATTTTGAAAAAGATGAACCGTTTGCACACGCGAGCAGAATATTTTGAGTTGATAGATAACATTCGCAAAATATTACCAGAATGTGCAATCTCGCAAGATATGATGACCGGTTTTCCTACAGAAACAGAAGAAGACCATCAAGACACGCTTTCTTTAATGGAATATGTAAAATATGACTTTGGGTTTATGTTTGCATATTCAGAAAGACCGGGAACATCGGCAGAAAGAAAAATGGAAGACGATGTACCCGAAGAAGTTAAAAAACGCAGATTGCAAGAGGTTATTCAGTTACAACGAGAACATTCGGCTTACCGTACGCAACAACATCTTGGTAAAATAGAGGAAATCTTAATAGAGAAAGAATCTAAGAAATCTGACCAAGAATGGAGCGGTAGAAACACGCAAAATACAATGGTGGTTTTCCCTAAAGGGAAGTATAAAGTTGGTGATTTTGTAAATGTAAAAATAACAGATTGTACCAGTGCGACTTTAATGGGAGAAGCCGTAGGATATTCAGATAACAACTAAGCAATTTAAGGTTTACTTATGGAGTCTTTACAAGCTATAAAGCAACGATTTGAAATTATTGGCAACGATCCGGGTTTAAACCGCGCCATAGAAAAAGCCATACAAGTTGCGCCTACAGATATTTCTGTTTTGGTAACCGGCGAGAGTGGCGTAGGAAAAGAAAGTCTTCCTAAAATTATACACTCTCTTTCTCACCGCAAGCACGGCAAATATATTGCCGTAAACTGTGGCGCAATTCCCGAAGGCACAATAGACAGTGAACTTTTTGGGCATGAAAAAGGTGCTTTTACCGGCGCCACCCAAACGCGTAGTGGCTATTTTGAAGTTGCAGATGGCGGCACTATTTTTTTAGACGAAGTTGGCGAGTTACCACTCACCACCCAAGTACGTTTATTGCGTGTGCTAGAAAACGGCGAGTTTATAAAAGTTGGTTCTTCTAAAGTGCAAAAAACCAACGTGCGTATTGTAGCGGCTACCAACGTAAATATGTTTGAAGCCATAAAAAAAGAGAAATTTCGAGAAGATTTATATTATCGCCTTAGCACAGTAGAGATTCATTTGCCACCGCTTCGGGAAAGAAAAGAAGATATACATTTATTGTTTAGGAAGTTTTCCTCAGACTTTGCTTTAAAATATAAAATGCCGTCCATTCGCTTAGAAGAAGGCGCTAAAGAATTGCTTTTAAAATACCGGTGGACCGGAAATGTACGCCAGTTGCGCAATATTGCCGAGCAGATTTCGGTGTTAGAAAAAGAGCGCAGCATTTCTAAAGAAACCTTGTCTGGTTATTTACCAGAAATGGGCAGCAACCTCCCTGCAGTAGTAAAAGAGCAGAAAAAAGAAAGCGATTTTGCTAACGAACGTGAAATCTTGTACAAGGTTCTTTTTGATATGAAAAACGATTTGAACGATTTAAAAAACCTGACGTTAAAATTGATTCAAAGCGGTAATTTGGAAGAAGCACAAGAAGACCACCAATCCTTAATCAATAAAATTTACGGCGACGACAAAGAGCAAGAAAACTTTGAAGAAGAGCTGGATGAAAAAATGGAAGTACTGCAAATTCCTGAAAAAAACCTGCACGAAAACAAAGAAACTACAGATAAATATAGCTTTGCGGAAGATATTGAAGAAGAAGAAACCTTGTCTTTACAAGATAAAGAGTTAGAGCTTATTAAAAAATCTTTAGAACGTCACGATGGCAAACGAAAAGCTGCCGCAGACGAATTAGGCATAAGCGAACGCACCCTTTACCGAAAAATAAAACAATACGACTTGTAATGGCTAAGCTAAAATTAAAAATTATAGTATTTGTTGCGCCCTTGTTTTTGCTTTTAAGCAGTTGCGGTGTTTATTCTTTATCGGGAGCAGATATAGGAAATGCAAAAACCTTTCAAGTTAATTATTTCCGTAACAACGCAGATATTGTAGAGCCGGGGATAGACAGAACCTTTACTTTAGAATTGCAAGATTTAATACAAAGTCAAACCAGTTTAGGTCTTACCAATCAAAATGGCGATTTGGTTTACGAAGGCGAAATTACACGATACTATATTGCTCCAATGACAGCCACAGCAGACAGTCAAGCAGCGCAAAACCGCCTAACTATAGCTATAAATGTGCGTTTTTATAACAACTTAGATCCTGAGAAAGATTTTGAACAACGTTTCTCTCACTATTACGATTATCCTGCTACACAACAATTGGTTGGCGGCACTTTAGACACGGCATTGGAAGAAATTTATTCTAAAATAACCCAAGAGATTTTTAATAAATCCTTAACCGGCTGGTAATGAACAAGGAAGCATTTCTATCTATATTATCGCAAAACAGCAGTTTGGATGCAGAGCAAACCAACGAGCTGGATACTTTGGTAGAAGCTTACCCCTATTTTCAAGCAGCGCGAGCAATGCAATTAAAAGGCATTAAAATGCACCGTTCTTTTTCTTATAATCAAGCTTTAAAAGTAACCGCTGCCCATACTACAGACCGCGCCGTTTTGTTTGATTTTATCACTTCTAAAGAGTTTACCCAACAAAGCATAGCAAAGCAAATTACCAATAATCATTTTTCTGAAAAAGCGCAGGAAAATGAGATTGCCATGAACGCTCAGGAAGCAAATAAAATTTTAGATCCCAATTTATTTTCGCCGGCAATAAAAGAAGAAACAAATAAAGAAAACCGTAAGGAGGATAAAAATTCTGCTATTGGTGCGCCTTTAGAATTCGATAAAAAAGAAGAACACTCTTTTGCCCAGTGGTTGCAACTAACTAAAGTAAAACCCTTGGCGGAAGAAAAGGAAGCTATTTCTCCAAAAAACTCCGATAAGAAAAAAGACGAAAATTTTGATTTAATCGATAATTTTATTGCAAACAATCCAAAAATAAAACCGTCTAAAGAAAAAACTTTTCCTCCGGTTTCTTTAGAGAAAAACCAACCTAGCCAAGAGTTAATGACCGAAACTTTGGCGCGGGTATATTTAGAACAGAAAAATTATGAGAAAGCAATTCAAGCTTATAACATATTAATTTTGAAAAATCCCGAAAAAAGTAGTTTATTTGCAGACCAAATCCGCGCAATTAAAAAATTGCAAGAAAAATAAAAGTTAATGAGTACGTTTACAATATTTTTAGTTCTTATCGTTATCGTAGCATTTTTGCTGGTAGTAGTTATTATGGTACAAAACCCTAAAGGTGGTGGCTTGTCTTCTTCTTTTGGTGGCGGAGGCACACAGCAAATGGGTGGTGTAAAGAAAACAACAGATTTCTTAGATAAAAGTACATGGACCTTAGCTACTGTGTTATTGGTTTTAATCTTACTTTCTAACGTAGCTATTATGGATGGAGGCGCAACCCGCGAATCTAGAATTATAGACGAAAACACACCAACCACTTTACCAGAAACCAATACACAAAACTTACCGCCGGCCACTACTACAGAAGGTCAAGAAAGCGAGTAAAACTAGCTTTTGCTTAAAAAATAACATGCCAACTTGCAGTGACAAGTTGGCATTTTTTATTTGTAATCTGGCAGAAAAACAGCAATGGCATACTTTTCGAAATACCCAAGAAGACTATTAAAAATAATATTAATTAAAATACACACACAAATGGGATTAAATTTTAAACCTTTAGCCGACAGAGTTGTGGTAGAGCCAGAAGCAGCAGAAACCAAAACCGCTTCGGGAATCTACATTCCGGATTCTGCCAAAGAGAAACCTCAACACGGAAAAGTAGTTGCCGCTGGTAAAGGCACCAAAAAACATGATATGACCGTAAAAGAAGGAGATAAAGTGCTTTACGGAAAATTCTCTGGTACAGAATTAAAATTAGACGGAAAGGATTACTTAATCATGCGAGAAGACGAAATCTTAGGAATACTATAAGTCGACTCCACAACAATTCACTAAACTAAAAAAATAAAATTATGGCAAAAGATATAAAATTTGATATAGAAGCACGCGACGGCATTAAACGCGGTGTAGACGCCTTAGCCAACGCAGTAAAAGTTACTTTAGGCCCACGCGGCAGAAACGTTATTATTAGCAAATCTTTTGGAGCTCCTGTAGTTACCAAAGATGGGGTTTCTGTAGCAAAAGAAATAGAGCTAGAAGACAAGTTAGAAAATATGGGAGCGCAAATGGTAAAAGAAGTAGCTTCCAAAACCAACGATTTGGCCGGTGACGGTACTACAACTGCAACCGTTTTGGCGCAAGCAATTGTAAAAGAAGGCTTAAAAAACGTTGCAGCGGGTGCTAACCCAATGGAACTTAAAAAAGGAATAGATAAAGCAGTTATAGCTATTACCAAAGAACTAGAAAAGCAAACCAAAGAAGTAGGGAGTTCTTCAGAACAAATTAAGCAAGTAGCTTCTATCTCTGCCAATAACGACGAAGTAATTGGCGACCTAATTGCACAAGCTTTTGGAAAAGTTGGTAAAGAAGGAGTTATTACTGTAGAGGAAGCTAAAGGAACAGAAACCTATGTAGATGTTGTAGAAGGAATGCAGTTTGACAGAGGTTACCTTTCTCCTTATTTTGTTACTGATAGCGAAAAAATGACAACAGATTTGGAGAATCCTTACATTTTGATTTTCGATAAGAAAATCTCTACAATGAAGGATTTAATGCCAATTTTAGAGCCGGTTGCACAAAGCGGAAAACCCTTACTAATTGTTGCAGAAGACGTAGACGGCGAAGCTTTAGCTACTTTGGTGGTAAATAAACTAAGAGGTTCTTTAAAAATTGCTGCTGTTAAAGCGCCAGGCTTTGGAGACCGCAGAAAAGCAATGTTAGAAGATATTGCAATCTTAACCGGTGGTACCGTAATCTCTGAAGAACGAGGCTTTACTTTAGAAAATGCTACCATAGACCAGTTAGGAACTGCAGAAAAAGTGAGCATAGATAAAGATAATACAACGGTTGTAAACGGCGCTGGAGATGATGATAGCATCAAAGCTCGCATTAACCAGATAAAAGCACAAATAGAAAGTACAACTTCAGATTATGACAAAGAGAAGTTGCAAGAGCGTTTAGCCAAGTTGGCTGGCGGGGTTGCCGTACTTTATGTTGGTGCTGCTTCTGAAGTAGAAATGAAAGAGAAAAAAGATCGTGTAGACGATGCACTTCACGCTACAAGAGCTGCCGTAGAAGAAGGTATTGTTGCAGGTGGTGGTGTAGCTTTAGTACGCGCAATTGCTGTTTTAGAAAAACTAAAAGCAGACAATAACGATGAAGCTACCGGAATACAAATTGTAAGTCGTGCTATAGAAGCACCGCTTAGAATTATTGTAGAAAACGCAGGTGGCGAAGGTTCTGTGGTTATTAACAAAGTACTAGAAGGTAAAAAAGGTTTTGGCTACGATGCTAAAAGCGAAACTTACGTAGACTTGTTAAAAGCTGGTATTATAGACCCTAAAAAAGTTACCAGAATTGCTTTAGAAAACGCAGCTTCTGTTTCCGGAATGATTTTAACCACAGAATGTGCGTTAATAGACTTACCGGAAGAAGATAACGCCGGCGGCGGCGGAATGCCACAAGGAATGGGTGGCGGAATGCCCGGAATGATGTAAACCAAATTAATTTAGTTTACCAATTAGTAGTAGCCTCGCTCTTTGCAGCGAGGCTTTTTTTGTACTATTTTAAGAAGATAATAGCAATTTTGAGCCTAAAAATTATATACCTTTAAATTTCGTAAACTAAGTCTATGGAAATTTCTAATTTATCACGCTACCAAAAATTTTTTCAATTCATGCTAAAATATTGGAATAGCGATCTTATGAAACAGACCGCCAACCAAGCAATGGATAATGCTAACGAAGAAGAGCTGGAAGAATTTAACCACAGTCCAAAAGAGTTGGTAGACGATTTAAAAAGTATGGGGCCTACTTATGTCAAATTAGGTCAACTTCTATCTACACGGCCAGATTTATTACCCAATGCATATTTAGAAGCTTTAGCAGATTTGCAAGACGATGTAGAAGCAATTCCATACGAAGAAATACACGAAATTGTGGAAGACGAGATAGGCACTCGTATTTCTAAAGCTTTTGAGAGTTTTGAGAAAGAACCCATGGCTTCTGCATCAATAGGTCAAGTGCATCAGGCAGTTCTTATCTCCGGTAAAAAAGTAGCGGTAAAAATTAGGCGTCCCGGTGTAAAAGAGCAATTTCTAAACGATTTAGATACGCTGAAAGAAATTATAGAGATGGCCGTAAAACACTCTAAAGTAATAAAACAATATGCTTTTGACGATATTTTAGAAGAATTGCGGCACGTCTTAATTCAAGAGCTCGATTATGAAAATGAAGCAAAAAACCTTTCGCGTTTACGCAGCAATTTATCAGAGTTTGAAAAACTGAAAGTGCCAAAACCTATACCCGATTATTCTTCGCAACAAGTGCTTACTATGGAGTTCATAGAAGGCATAAAAGTTACAGATATTTCTCCTTTACGGAAACTGGAAGAAGATTATTCTATCTTGGTAGACAATCTGGTAGAAGCTTATTTAAAGCAAATTATAGAAGACGGTTTTGTACACGCAGATCCGCATCCCGGTAACATTAGACTTACCAAAGACGGCAAGCTTGCTTTGATAGATTTAGGAATGGCGGCCAAACTTACCCCTAAAATGAGAAATTTCTTGTTAGAACTTCTTCTTGGTATTAGTCAGCTTAACGGCGAAAAAACAGCCAATACGCTCCTAAAAATGAGCGAAAAGAAAGAAGATGCAGATATCGCGGTTTTTGAAAAGAAAATTAGCAGAGTTTTATTGGAAAGCGATAATTATGAAGCGCAAGATTTAAAAACCGGTAGGTTAATAATACAGATGAATCATTTTGCCGTAACCAACAATATTCACCTTCCGGTGGAAATAAACATACTGGGAAAAGTTTTAATGAATATCGACCAGATTATTGCTGCTTTAGACCCTCATTACGATTTGCACGAAGCTATAAAGCGCCATACCAAAAAAATAATGCAACGCAGAATGTGGCAGGAGTTAAAATCTGAAGATCTTTTTGGGGTGCTTTTAGAATTAAAACGTCTGGGCGAAAACTTACCACAGCGTGTAAACCAAATAACCAAAAATCTGGCAGAGAATTCTTTTAAAATGGAAATTGATGCCTTAGACGAGCGCCAACTTACACAAGGTTTTCAAAAAGTTGCCAACCGCATTACATTAGGATTAATTATAGCATCTATGATAATTGGTGCCGCAATGCTAATGCAAGTTCCTACAGATTTTAGCATTTTTGGTTACCCCGGGCTAGCAATATTATTATTTTTATTGGCTGCCGTAGGCGGAATTTATTTGAGTATTGTAATCATTTTTAAAGACAAATAAGGCTTTAATCTAAGTTGATGGTTTTTCCTTTAGGATAGTTTACTTGATAAGAAAATTTTTTATCGGTTTGTTCTAAAGCTCCTATTTTTAACTCCCAAGTTAGAATACCGGTATCTTTGTTTAATTCGGCTTGACCGTAATCTATATCTTCAATAGAAATCGCGTCATTTTGCGAAACCGGAATACGGTCTATAAGTTTCAAATTTATAGGTCTATTTTTTTGATTGTTAATTTTAAGCGTATAATTTCGGTTAACTTTTAAGGTGTTTCCAAAAAAGCTTTTATCTTTTTTATTATTAACGCGCGTGCGCTCTACTATAATACTAGGGTCTACACCAAGACTAAGCTGCAATTTACTTTCTGCCAAACGCGGGTCTAAAAACACCTTGCCGGCATAACTGCCATCAAAATAAATATTAGCATCTCCCGGCAACATGTCGTATTGTTCATAATCTTCTACACTGGCGGTTAAATAAACTTCCGGGTTAACCAAAGGAGCACTGAAATGTTGATATTTTGCAGGAATTTCGAATTGATCTATATTTATAATCTGAGTTTCAGAACTGGAAGTAATAGTATAAGGTTTCGAAATCTCAAAAAGAACTTGCGATAGAGCAATATCTTTTTTTACTTCAGGCTGCCTGATATATTCTGCGTCTTCTTTATATCTGCTATCGGCCAAGGCAGAAACAACCACTTCTTCTAAAGCTGCTCCAGAGCTTAGACTAACGTTTATCTGACTGCTATAAATGGGTACAACTTTGGTGTCAAAACCAACAGAACTAAAAGACAATTTTCTTCCGTTAGGAATTTCTAAGCTATAATTCCCGTCAAAATCTGTTTGGGTGCCTACTCTGGTATTTTGTATTATTACATTTACACCCGGCAACGGCATGCCACTTTTGTCTGTAACTTTTCCTCTTACAAAATCTACTCCCGGATTATAGCGGTATTTAGGTTGTGACTTGTAATTTGGTTTGCTGTAGTTATACCGTACAAAGTTTAAGTAATGCGGCTTAACTTCTGGTTTTTGATTAGAGAGGTTAGGATTTCCCGTAGAAAGGGTAATTTTTACTGTTTCCCAATCTTGGCCCGTAGCTTGATAAACATTTGCTTTATAGTCAAATTGAAGATTAGAATTAAGATTTTCAGACTTAATTTCATAACTTGGGTACCAACCTGCATTGTTTACCACATAGCTTATTTCTAAAGTTGCTGTTTGTGCATTTGGTGCTTCTAACTCTAAAATAATTTCTCCTGTGGGTTTTTCGGCATCTGCTTTGGCAGTACTTATTTGTTTTTTTAAGTTCTGAATATTCTTTGAGAGTTGTTCTAAAGCTATTTTTAAATCGTATTGTTTGGTTTTTACACTGGTGGTTTTATTTCGGTAAAAAACCGTATAAGCCTCTAATTGATTTACACTTAAATTTTGTTTTTCGTTGTTAACGTGTTTATTAGCTTCTAGCAAAGAAAGTTCTTTTTCTAAACCATCTTTTTCAAACTCAAGTACTGCTTTTTCTCTGTTTAGTTTATCCAGCTGCTGCTGAAAATTCTTTAATGGGGTAGAAATGTCTTTGTTTTCTATATAATTAGTTTGAAAACTGACAGAATGTAGGTTTAATTTGCCTAAACCTTTAACTTGTATACTCGCGGGGTCAACTTCAGAAGAGATCTGCTTAAAAACGACTTGTGTTCTACCGGCTTTTAAATGAAAGTTACTAGTGGCGTGTATTTGTGCTTTTTCTAAATAAAGCGTTACTTTTTTGGGAGTAATCTTAGGCTCTATAGAACCGGCCAAAACATAGAAAGGGAGCAAAAATAAAATATAAGCGATGCGCATAAATTTAGTTTTGCTCCCTAAGGTATAAAATAAAAATGATTTGTTAAGAAACCGCTTTCAATTTTTTAATAGTAGACTTGCTAAGGGCTTTTTCTGTGTATTCTTTGGTTACCTTAAGTTCTGTAGTATCTGTATCTGGCAACTCGAACATAGCGTCTGTTAAAACTGCTTCACACAAAGAACGTAAACCGCGAGCACCCAATTTATACTCTACTGCTTTATCTACAATAAAATCTAAAGCGCCATCTGTAATATGCAGCTCGATATTATCCATAGCAAAAAGCTTTTTGTATTGTTTTACCAAAGCGTTTTTCGGCTCGGTTAAAATACGTCTTAATGTAGGTTTGTCTAACGGATTCATAAAAGTTAATACCGGCAATCTCCCAATAATTTCGGGTATCAAACCAAAGTCTTTTAAATCTTTTGGGATGATATATTTGAGCATATTATCTTTTTCTATAGTGTCTTCTGAGCGCGAAGCACTATAACCAACAGCTTGCATGTTAAGACGTTTGGAAATGTTACGCTCTATCCCGTCAAAAGCTCCTCCGGCAATAAATAAAATGTTGCTGGTATCTACTTCTATAAACTTTTGGTCTGGATGTTTTCTTCCTCCCTTTGGCGGAACATTTACCGTTGTGCCTTCTAGAAGTTTTAATAAAGCTTGTTGCACGCCTTCTCCACTTACATCTCTTGTAATGGAAGGATTATCGCTTTTACGCGCAATTTTATCTATTTCGTCTATAAAGACAATACCTTGCTGCGCTTTTTCTAAATTATAATCTGCGGCTTGTAATAATCTGGTTAAGATGCTTTCTACATCTTCTCCTACATAACCTGCTTCTGTTAATACCGTTGCATCTACAATTGCCAATGGCACGTTGAGCATTTTTGCAATAGTTTTGGCCACCAAAGTTTTACCCGTACCGGTTTGACCCACCATTACAATATTACTTTTCTGAATTTCTATTTCCTCGTCGTCTTGCGGTTGCAATAAACGTTTGTAGTGGTTATAAACCGCAACAGACATTACTTTTTTGGTGTATTCTTGCCCAATAACGTAACTATCTAAAAAGTCTTTAATAGCTTTTGGTTTACGCAGTTTTAACTCGCTACTTAATGCTTTATTACCTTCTTGTTTAGATTCTTCCAAGACTATACCGTGCGCTTGTTCTATACATCTATCGCAGATATGCGCATCCAAACCGGCAATTAATAAATTAGTCTCCGGTTTTTTCCTTCCGCAAAAAGAGCACTCTAATTCTTCCTTCGCCATAATACCTATTCTTCTTTCTTGTCTTCTCTTGTTAAAATTTCGTCTATCATACCATATTCTTTAGCTTTTGGTGCACGCATCCAATAATCACGATCACTATCTTCGTGTACTTTTTCGTAAGATTGGCCGCTATGCTTAGCTATAATATTGTATAATTCTTCTTTTAAAATTAATATTTGGTTGGCAGTAATTTCTATATCACTAGCTTGGCCTTGCACACCACCTAGAGGTTGATGAATCATTACTCTAGAATGTGGCAAACCACTTCTTTTACCGGCTTCTCCTGCACAAAGTAAAACGGCTCCCATAGAAGCTGCCATTCCTGTACAAATAGTAGCTATATCCGGCTTAATAAATTGCATGGTATCATAAATACCTAAACCTGCATAAACACTACCACCGGGAGAGTTTATATATATTTGTATGTCTTTGTTGGCGTCTGTACTTTCTAAAAACAACATTTGTGCTTGTACAATATTGGCAACTTGATCGTTAATGGCTGTGCCTAGAAAGATAATTCTATCCATCATTAATCTTGAGAAGACATCCATTGCTACGGCATTCATTTGTCGTTCTTCTATAATGTTGGGAGTCATTCCTACAGGCGTCATACTACTAATAATTTTATTGTAGTAATTTGGGTTTATGCCCTGATCTTTTGTTGCAAACTTTTCAAATTCTTTTCCAAAATCCATAATATGCTTTTTTCTTAGCGTTAAAGGCTGTTTATTTTTAGCCAAAAAGGCGTTAACCCAATGGGTTTAACGCCTTAAAGATAATTATTAAATCTATAAAAGACTATTTATATACTTCCTTAACAAAATTTTCGTATGTTATTTCTTTTATTTCCAAGTTGGCTTTTTCTTTATAGAAATCCAATAATTTTTGGTTCATAACCTGCTCAGAAAGTTTTTTCACTTCTTCTTGGTTAGACAATACACGTGCGGCAATATCGTCTAGTTCTTTTTCGTCTGGATTTAGTTGTCCAAACTGCGCC
This sequence comes from Haloflavibacter putidus, assembly GCF_006546625.1. Classification (GTDB taxonomy): domain Bacteria; phylum Bacteroidota; class Bacteroidia; order Flavobacteriales; family Flavobacteriaceae; genus Mesonia; species Mesonia putida. The sequence goes on along the minus strand of NZ_VIAR01000003.1, from coordinate 81,724 downwards.
ATTTGCATTTTTATGCGGTCCTTAGTCATTTCTTTAATTTCCTCTAACTGCACTTGCAAATCATTTTCTTGAATAAGCTTACTTTCGATTAATTGAAAACGCAAACCTTTTTCGCTGTTTTCATATTCATCTTTTGCTTCTTCTGCGCTCATTTCTTTTTCGCTGCTAACCTGAATCCACTTTTGAAGAAATTCTTTTGGCAGCTCAAAGCTGGTTTCTTCTATTAAAGTTTCGGTTACATCATTAAGCAATTGTTGGTCGCTTTGTTGCTGAAACTGATTTTCTGCATCTTCTTTAATGCGTTTTCTAAGTTCTTCTTCTGAAGTTACTTTACCTTCTCCAAATAGTTTATCAAACAACTCTTGGTTTAACTCTGCCGGCTCTTGTTTGTTTACTTCAGAAATTGTAAAACTTAGCTCAATATCTAGGTCTTCTGCTTTATCTTGCTCAACACCTAAATATTCTGCCAATTTTTCGTTAGTCTCGAATAAGTTTTTGGTTTTCAGCTTTAGCTCATCCCCTTTTTTGGCACCTAAGAATTTACCAAGGTTTCTTTTTCCTTTAATATCGTTTACTTCTAAAGTAGTAGTATTTTCTATTTCTTCTTCTTCATTAACAAATGTACCGGCAATAAGGTCGCCTTCTTCTACTTCTTCTTTAGAAACCAATTTACCATATTGTTTTTGAATGGTTTTTAATTGGTTGTCTATCATCTCCTCATCGGCTACAATATTGTAATGCGTAATTGTTTTTTTAGTATCTACGCTTACCTCAAATTTTGGTGCAAGTCCCAACTCAAACTCAAAGTTGTAATCTTCTTTATCCCAGTCAAAGTCTTTTTGCTCTTTAGGAAGCGGATTTCCTAAAACTTCCAATTTTTCTTCGTTAAGGTAATTGTTTAATGATTCTTGCAAGAGTTTATTAACCTCATCTACCAATACGGCTTTACCATATTGTTTTTTTACCAAGCCAATTGGCACATGACCTTTTCTAAAACCGGGAATATTAGCTGTTCTACGATAATCTTTTAAAATTTTATCAACTTTTGGCTGATAGTCTTCTTTCTCTATCTGAACTTTTACCACTGCATTAAGTTCATCTGTATTTTCTCTTGTGATATTCATTCTTTACTTTTCTAAAAAATTGGTGTGCAAAATTACAATTTATTTACCTGCCAACCAAGTTTTTAATTCAAAGGATTATCTATCTGAAAATACAGAGAAAAGGATGGCTTGAAAAATAGAAAGCAAAAGACTAAAAAATAAAGCCCACCAAAAACCGGCAACATAAAACCCGCCTATAAGTCCGCTTACCATAAGTACAATAAAAGCATTTATTACCAGTAAAAATAATCCAAAGGTAAGTATGGTTACCGGCAAAGTAAACAATACTAGAATTGGGCGTACAATTAGGTTTAACAGTCCCAGTACTGCAGCTACCAAGATACCGGTAAAATAATTTCTAATCTCTACACCTGCCAGCAAATTTGCTAAGATTACTACTACTAGAGCAGTTACTAAAATTCTTATAAGAGTTCGCATATTTTTTGTTTAAAAATAAAAAAAGCACCATTACTTAATGATGCTTTTTAGAAATATTTAATGATTTACTATTGCTGGTCGCCACTACCTATTGCGGGACCACCATTGTAATAACCAACATTTACTTTTGGCACAGTAGCATTATAAGTAGTATTAACCGCATCTATTATCCGGTTAGCTACTATTGCATAACCTCTGGGGGTTAAATGTATACCATCTAAAGAAAAAGCACCACCGGTAGCAAATTCTGCAGTAACAGTACCGCCATCAAAAGATAAACCACCATTGGCAACTTGTGCCAATAAAGCGTTAGCATCTACAAAAGCTAAACCATTGCTTTGTGCAAGATTTTCTATAACTGCATTATAGTTTGCAGTGGCAGTTGCTACTTTTTGCTGTTCTACAGCTGTTAATACGTGTTGATCTCCTAAAGGAACGCTTACTCCATTAATAAGTTGCGGATTATTATTTACGGTTGTACCGATAACTGAAGAAGAAGATAACGGAATTAAATCCTGATCGTTAGCTTGTCTAATTTGTCCTAATAATTGTGCTTGTTCTGCAGGTAAATTAAAAGGAGGTCCTTGTAAAGCACCAGACAAATCTGTTAAATCTTCGTCTACAATGGTTACGTAATTTTGCCCTGCCTGAAAATTAATTTGGCGCATTGCCGCTTCTTCTTGCGAAATTAAACCAGCTTGTGCTAATCCCGGAAGCACTTGTGTATTATAAGCTGCAAAATTAGCGTTTAGCATATCTGCCGTGGCTTGATCTAAAGGTACAGGGTTAACCGGCACGGTATTAAAAAAAGCAGTAGTAGTTACATCTGGAATGTTAAGTAAAACTCCGCCGCTGCTCGTTTCGGCTAAAGCCGAAACTTCTTGCGAGTAAATACTAGCAAATACATTAGGGTCTGTAATATCGTTAGAACCGTATGTGCTTGGGTCTAAATTTCCTGTTTGGTCTACGCCGGCTCCACCTGAAGTTGCATAACCTAAAACATCGTTATTTCCTATCCATAAAGAGAAGAAAGTTGGGTTTTGTGCTAAAGCATCTTCCAATACAGTAGCATTGGCAGAAGAACTAAAACGAGCAAAATACGGATTGGCTTGCCCTGTTGCCACGCCGGCAACATTACCATATCCCGGCGCTACCAAATGATAACTTTTTGCACCCGGAACCCCCATATTATTATAAGAGCCGGTTAACTTATTGGTTACTTCTGTGGTGGGTGTACCCGAAATATTTGTAGGCGCTGGATTACCTTGTGCATCTACCGAAAGAATTAAACGTGTACCTTGAATAGTTGTGCCGTTAAGCAACAGACCTCCCAAATTATCGTTGGTTAACGGTTGCGTAAATTCTCCTCCTCCCGCTTTAGCAAATTGATTTGCCAAAATATTAGGAAAAGAATTTTCTTGTCCTTGACGATACAGAGCATTATCTGCAAAACCGGCGGTAAGTGAATTTCCCACGGCTACATAATTGGTAAAGTCTGCTTCGCCACTTGTATAAACCCCAGAATCTTCTACCGGGTTGTCAAACTCCGGTTCACAAGCTGCGAACCCAAGTGCTAAAACTGCTAAAAATTTTATATAATTTTTCATAATTTAATATCTTATAATTTTAATGTAACTCCCAAGCCTCCTAAAAACGCGTTGTTTTTGTAGGTACCACCAAACGGAACTTGTTGTCCGTTTTCTGTATAATAATCGTAACTCTCGTTTACTTCATCAAATCGTAAATACGCAAAAGAAGCATCTATAGCAATTTTTGGTGTTATAGCAAACGAAAGACCGGCAGTATATGCGTGCGAATCATTTCTTGGAGTTTCTGGCGCAAAATAACCGGAATGTACAGGAGACTCGTCAAGATAATAACCTACTCGTAAAGTTAAGTTATCTAAAGCTTCGTACTGTAGACCAAATCTGTAAGTAGAAGAATTTTTATATTCTCTTGGGTTAACCGAATCTGGGATACCCGGTTCTAAGAAATCAATATTTAAACTATCGTAGGCATTCCAGAAAACGCGGTTATAGTCAAAAGCAAATAACCACTTATCCATAAACTCGTACGAAAGTCCTACGGTTAGCTCTGCCGGCATTGGCAATTCTGCATCAAAAGCTACCGTACCGTTAGAAACCGGAGCTAAAGGAGAATCAGGAACGTTGCTAAAAGTAGCATCGCCATTTTCTGCCTCTAAAATAATCTCGGATTGGTATTTAAACCCAATTCTAAAATTTTCTGTTGGCGAGAACATAGCACTTGCAGACCATCCCCAATTGGTCACGCCACTTGCATCTATTTCTACATTAGATCTATTGCCTTGCTCGTCTGTAAGTGTTCTATTAATATTTCTGTTTAAATTTACCGAGCCGGTAACAAATATTGGCCCACCACCTACACTAAAGATATCAGACACTTTGAATGCAACCAACGGCTGAATATAAATAGCTTGTAAATCTATATTGTTTACTAAGTGAGAACCTTCCCAATCTGTTGGCCACTCTACGCTACTACCATAGGGAGTATAAGCACTTAAACCTACGCTAAACCATTCGTTTACCTTATAGGATGCATAAATATAGAACGGCGTTCCTACACCAGTATCTGTCTCGGCATAAGCGCCGGTTTGAGAGTTTTGCCATTTTACGTTAGATTTTACGCCGGTAACTCCTGCAGAGATGTTTATTCGGTCTTCTAAATATACCAATCCTGCCGGATTAAAAAATGCAAGTTCTGCACTATTTACCACGGCAACACCGGTATGTCCCATTGCCAAAGCGCGCTGGCCTTGTGTACTTATTCTATATCCGCCGGCATACATACTGCCTACAAAACAAACGAACATAGAAAAAAAGAGTAGTTTTCTCATAATTAAATTTAAGTTAAAAGTTGTAAGTTTTTAAAGGTAAACTTAACATAATTTACCTAAAATGCGTATTAAAATTAAAAAATATTATGTTAGCATAATAAAATTTATTTCTTTAATCAAGAAATCCCATTACTGCGGTATAGAATTCTTCGGCTTTTTCTGCGTGTACCCAGTGCCCGGCTCCTTTAATTTTAACTAAATTACTTTTTGGAAAATGGGTTTTTAATAAATCTCTGTCCTCCTCTTTTATATAATTTGATTTTTCTCCGGCTATAAACAAGGTTTTCCCTTCATAAATTTCTCCTTCGTTCAAAGCTTCGCCAACAGCTTCTACTTTTTCTTTTAGTACGTCTAAATTCATTCTAAAAGCCAATTTATCTTTGGTTTTCCAGTACAAGTTTTTCAGTAAAAATTGACGCACTCCCCATTCTTTGATATATTCTTTAAGCAAATCGTCTGCTTTACCACGGCTATCAAGATTGGCGTCTTGCAAAGCGCTTAAACCTTCTAAAATAGTTTGATGGTGTGGCGAATAATATTTTGGCGCAATATCTACGATAATTAAATCTTTTAAAAATTCTGGGTTTTCTACTGCAAACTTCATAGCTACTTTACCGCCCATAGAATGGCCTAAAAGAATAATATCTTCTAAGCTATTTTGTTTGCAATACTCTGCAATGTCTTGCGCCATTATTTGATAAGAAAACTCTTCTGTATGCGGACTGCGGCCGTGGTTACGCAAATCTACCAAATGCACTTGATAACCTTGTTCTGCAAAATCTTTGCCTAGGGTTTTCCAATTATCTCCCATCCCTAGAAAACCGTGTAAAATTAAAAATGGCTCTCCTTTTTCCCCTATTACGTTAGCAAATAACTCCATATCTATTTTAATAAAACTCTATATTGGTTAATTGTATCTTCCATACCCATATAAATTGCTTCCGCGATAAGCGCGTGACCTATAGAAACTTCTAACAAACCTGGAATATTTTCTTTAAAATACTTTATATTCTCTAAAGATAAATCGTGACCGGCATTTATACCCAACCCAATTTTGTTGGCAATTTCGGCACAATCTTTATACGGTTGTATCCCAGTTTTATCGCCTTTTTCGTATGCTTCCGCGTAAGCTTCTGTATACAATTCTATACGGTCTGCTTGCGTATATTGCGCCGCTTCTACCATTTTTACATCCGGATCTACAAAAATAGAGGTGCGAATACCGTTTTTCTTAAATTCTGAAATCACCTCGGCAAGATAATCTTTATGTTTTATGGTGTCCCAGCCAGCATTAGAAGTAATGGCATCTACTGCATCTGGCACTAGTGTAACTTGCGCAGGTTTGTGTTTTAGGACCAAATTTATAAACTTAGGCACCGGGTTTCCTTCTATATTAAATTCTGTAGTAACCACCCCGCTCAAATCTGCCACATCTGCGTAGCGTATATGCCGTTCATCTGGTCTTGGATGGACGGTTATGCCTTGTGCGCCAAATTTTTCTGCCTGTTTTGCTGCGTGCACAACGTTGGGCACATCTCCTCCTCTAGCATTTCGTAAGGTGGCAATTTTATTGATATTTACACTAAGTCTTGTCATTATAAAAGTTTTAATTCCTACAAAAATACAAAGTTGATATGCTTTGTTGTAGTATATTTTGATTAATTTGCGAGAAAGAACGATGATGAAAATAGAGCCGTATATAATTAACGATGTAGCTGCACAAAGTTGGGAGCAACCAATAAGTGATTTAAAACATTTATTTGGAGAACTGACTCACAGCCATCTGCCATTAACCAATAACCGGGAATACGTTGGTTGCATCTCAGAAAATGATGTACGTTGTTTTGAAGAAGAAAAAACTTTAAAAGACTACCAATATGCAATAGAGCGCTTTTTTGCGCACGAAAATGATAACTGGTTAGACATTTTGGCCAATTTTGCCAAGCACCAAACCAATATAATGCCCATCTTACAAGACGACGATAATGCTTATTTGGGTTATGTAGAATTGGCAGATTTGCTTTCTATTTTTAACGAGACACCATTTTTAAGTGAAAACGGCGTTACCCTGGTAGTAGAAAGAGGCTTTAAAGACTATTCTTTTAGTGAAGTAAGCAGAATTGTAGAATCTAATGATGGCAGTATTTTGGGTATTCTAATAAGTAGCATGAATAAAGATTTTGTGCAAATAACTATTAAATTAGGCCTTAGCGGAATTAATGAAATTATTCAAACTTTTAGAAGATACGGCTATAAAATTGCGAGTAAGCATCAAGAAGACACTTTTTTGAAAAACCTTAAAGAACGCTCAGACTACCTCAACAAATATCTGAATATATGAAAGTAGCAATTTACGGACAATTTTACCATGAAAATTCCGGCAAATACATCGAAGAACTTTTAGAGCTGCTAGATAAAGAAGGTTTTGAAGTAGTAATAGAAGAAAAGTTTCTCTCTATTATCAACCAACACGAAACCATTACAAAAGACTATAACAATTGGGCGACTTTCAACGCTTTAGACAACAGCTTTAATCTTTTATTTAGCCTTGGTGGCGATGGTACTATTCTAAAAAGCATAGATTATATAAAAAAATTAGACATTCCTATTGTGGGTATTAACACCGGCAGGTTAGGTTTTTTGGCCACCATACAAAAAGAAGAAATACAAGAATGCGTACAAGCCATACTAGAAGGTAAATATATTATTTCTGAGCGCGAATTATTAGATGTTGCAACATCGCCACAAAACCAGAGTCTTTCTCAAACCAGCTACGCTTTAAATGAAGTAGCTATAAACAGAAAAAACTCTACTTCTATGATTACTATTCATACTTGGCTTAACCAGAAATACCTTACCTCTTACTGGGCAGACGGGCTTATAGTCTCTACACCAACCGGATCTACCGGCTATTCTTTAAGTTGCGGCGGCCCAATAATTTCTCCCGAAACAAAATCTTCATTAATCACTCCAATTGCACCACACAATTTAAATGCCAGACCATTAATAATTCCAGATGATACAGAAATAAAATTGCAAGTCACCGGGCGCCTAGAAGACTTTTTAGTCTCATTAGACTCTCGTGTTACCAGTTTACACAAAGACACAATTATTACCATAAAAAAAGCAGCATTTAAAATAGGCCTGGTTATTTTAGAAGATGACAGCTTTATAAAAACTTTACGGAAAAAATTGCTCTGGGGCGAAGATAGAAGAAACAAAAAACAATAATTTTGCGTAAAATTTGTTTATCATACCACACACAAAATTCTTATAAATTAAGTTAGAGAAAACTTAATTCATATATTTGCAAACTTTTGAGAATCTATGAGGTATTTAACGGGCGCTATGATAATGCTGTTTTTTGCTACTACAACACAATCACAAACTTACGAAATTGGAGCTTTCCTAGGCGGCGCCAATTACATAGGTGATGTAGGTTCTACCAATTATATAGCTCCAAAATCGTTAGCTTTTGGCGGTATTTTAAAATGGAATAGAAGCACCCGTCACAGTTTTAGAGCCACTTTAACGCATACAGAGCTAGAAGCAGACGATGCCAATGCCAGCGAAAATAGAAGGCAAAATCGTGGTTACGAATTTAAAAACAGCCTAACCGAAGGCTCTTTAGGAATAGAGTATACCTTTTGGGAGTGGAACCTTCACAACCACAAAACACAAGCAACACCATATTTATATTCCGGTATTACCGGATTTCTAACGCGCGATATGTACCTTCGCGGCGAAAGATTAATAAAACGAAACCGTAAAATAGATTTTGCCATTCCAATGGTATTAGGAATAAAAGGAAGTTTGGGCGGTAATTGGGTATTGGCCGCAGAAATTGGCGCGCGTTACACCTTTACAGATAATTTAGACGGAAGCAACCCAGAAGAATTTGAAGGCGGGAAAAGCTATCCTTCCTTTGGTAATCCAAATACAAACGACTGGTATATGTTTAGCGGCATTACCATAACCTATACTTTTGGGCGTAAACCCTGTTATTGTAAATTTTAATGAATTTAAAAACACAAATAAATACCAAAAAACTGCCCAAGCATATCGCCATTATTATGGACGGTAATGGGCGTTGGGCCAAGAAACAAGGTTTTTTACGTGTGGCAGGTCATGAGAGAGGAACCAAATCTGTGCGCGAAACAGTAGAAGCTTGCGCGGAATTGGGTATAGACAACCTAACATTGTTTGCCTTTTCTACAGAAAACTGGAACCGCCCCAAATTAGAAATAAAAACCCTGATGAATTTGCTGGTTTCTTCCTTAAAAAAAGAAATTAGCACCTTGATGGATAACGATATAAAATTAACGGCAATTGGCTGCGTAGATAACCTTCCGCAAAAAGCGCAAAAAGAATTACAAGAAGTAATAGAAAAAACCAAAGACAATAAGCTAATGACGCTTTGTTTGGCACTTAGCTATGGCGCAAGAGAAGAGATTGTAAACGCGGTTAAAAAAATAAGCCTTCAAGTAAAAGAAGGAGACTTAGACCAAACACAGATTGACGAAGCCTTACTCAGTGAAAATTTATATACGCAAAATTTACCCGACGTAGATTTATTAATACGTACCAGCGGCGAACAAAGAATTAGTAACTTTTTACTTTGGCAAATCGCCTATGCCGAATTATATTTCACCAAAATTTTATGGCCCGATTTCAGAAAAGAACACCTTTATGAAGCCATTTTAAATTATCAAAACAGAGAACGAAGATTTGGAAAAACAAGCGAGCAACTTAGTTAAAGCAATTATGACAAAAAATTTATTTTTTCTTTTAATTTGCTTTCTTAGCTTTAATTTGCACCTATCGGCACAAGATATCCCGATAGCAAATGGCAAAGAATACACCATAGGTGAAATTGAAGTAACCGGCAACAGTAGCTATAACGAGCAAACGGTAATTGCTTTTACCGGTCTTAAAAAAGGTGATAAAATATATATTCCGGGAGACCGCATGAGTGCCGTGATTAAAAAATTATGGGATTTAGGCCTCTTTAGCGATATTAACTTTTATGTAAACAGCATAGAAGGTGAGACTGTAAACTTAGAACTGGAAATACAAGAGGTACCAGAACTAAACGAAGTTACCATTAACGGTCTGGACAAAAAGAAAAAGCGTAAAGAGATACTTAAAAACAACGACTTAGATCCCGGTAAAAAAGTAACCGAAAACCTTATTGCTACCACAAAGCAAACTATAGAAAACAATTATGCTAAAGAAGGTTTTATTAACGCAAAGGTAAAAATACACACCCAACCGGTTACAGACACTACAGATGCAAAAACCAATAAGGTTAATATGTTTGTAAATGTATCGCCGGGTGAAAAAGTAAAGGTAGAAGCTATTAATATTACCGGAAACGAAGTTTTTAGCGATGGCAAGATTAGAAGACAAATGTCTACTAAGCGTAAGAATTTTATTAGGTTTTGGAAACGCTCTAAATTTATAGAAGAAGAGTACAAAAATGACAAGCAAGAAATTATAAAAAAATACAAATCTGAAGGTTATCGTGATGCGCGTATCGTTTCAGATAGTATCCGTAAAGTAGATAATGACGATATTGCCATAGACCTAAAAGTAGAAGAAGGCAATAAATATTACTTTGGTGATATTAGTTTTTTAGGAAACAGCAAATACTCAGACCAGCAATTACGAAGAGTTCTAAGCATAAAAAAAGGTGACGTTTATAACGGTGTTTTATTAGAAAAAAGAATCGCAGATACCGAACGTCCAGATGCAGACGATCTTACTAACTTATACCAGAATAACGGTTATTTATTCTCACAAATAAATCCTGTAGAAACAAGGGTTTATAATGACACGATAGACTTTGAAATAAGAATACAAGAAGGTAAAATTGCTTATTTTGATGAGGTAGACGTTGTTGGGAATACAAAAACCAACGACCACGTAATCTACAGAAATTTACGTACCCGCCCTGGCCAACAATACAGTAAAGAAAATGTAGTACGTACGGTTAGAGAACTTGGACAATTAGGCTTTTTTGATCCAGAAAATTTAGCACCAGAATTTAAAAACGTTAACCCAAATGATGGGACGATAGATTTAGAATACAATGTTACAGAAAGTGGCGCCAGTCAAATAGAATTACAAGGTGGTTACGGCGGCGGCGGTTTTGTAGGAACGCTAGGTTTGTCTTTTAACAACTTTTCCCTAAAGGGAATTTTTGATAAAGAGGCTTATAAACCTTTACCTATGGGTGACGGCCAGACCTTATCTTTAAGAGCCCAAGCTGCAAGTTTTTACCAGACTTATAGCTTATCTTTTTCAGAACCTTGGCTGGGCGGTAAAAAACCTATACGTCTTACTACTTCTTTCTCGCATACCATACAATATTATTACGATGCATATAATAGAGATGCCAATAGAGACAGAAGGTTTTTAATTACAGGTGGTTCTGTTGGTTTGGCAAAACGTCTTACCATTCCAGATGATTATTTTACTTTATCTTCCGCGTTAAGCTACCAACATTACAGTTTCAAAAATTATAATATTGGTTTATTTAATTTCCCTGATGGGAATGCCAACAACTTTGCTATAACTTTAGGTTTAAGTAGAGATAACACATACACCAACCCAATTTACCCAATGGGTGGTTCTAAATTTAGTATTACAGCCAAATTTACGCCTCCTTATTCTTTATGGAATGGTGTAGATTATGCTAACTTAGGTAACGATCCTGAATATCAAACCAACGGCGAACCCGACCCGGCCAAAATAGACCAGAAAAGATTTAACTGGTTAGAATATTATAAAATTAAATTTAACGGAGATTGGTACAACAATCTATTTGATAAAGTTGTACTTCGTACCAACGTAGAATACGGTTTCTTAGGAGCGTATAACAACGATAGAGGTATTCCGCCTTTTGAGCGATTTTATTTAGGTGGTGATGGCTTAGGCGGTTACAGTTTAGATGGGCGCGAAACCATTAGTATGCGTGGTTATCCTAACCAATCGCTTACGCCAATAGACAGAGACCCGGGCAGCGGAGCTACTAGAAATGATGGAGCAACAATATATAACAAATACTCCTTAGAGTTGCGTTACCCAATTACTTTAAAGCCTACTGCTTCTATATTTGCACTTACTTTTGTAGAAGGCGGTGCCACTTACGAAGATTTTAGAGATTTTAATCCGTTTCAATTAAACCGTTCTGCCGGCTTTGGTGTTAGAATATTTATGCCGGCTTTTGGTTTATTAGGAATAGATTTTGGATATGGGTTTGACCCTATTCCCGGAACAAACACTGGTGCAAATGGCTGGGAAACGCACTTTATTATTGGGCAGCAATTTTAAAAAAATAATTTGGCACGATATTTTCTATAAACACTTTACGATATGAAAAAAAGGCTTTTATTTCTTATTATAGCAATTTTTATTGCAAACGTGCAATTGCACGCGCAACGCGGTTTGAAAATTGGTTATATAGATATGGAATATATCTTAGAGAGCGTTCCTGAATACCAGCAAGCAACACAACAACTAAATAGTAAAGTGCAAAAATGGAAAACGGAAATAGAATCTAAACGCCAGCATGTAGAAAGCATGAAGCAAAATTTAGAGAACGAACGTGCTTTATTAACTAAAGAGCTAATTGAGGAAAAAGAAGCCGATATACAGTTTGAAGAAGAAGCTATTTTAGAATATCAACAAGAAAAATTTGGTCCGCAAGGCGATTTAATCATTCAAAAAAGACAATTAATACAGCCGGTGCAAGATCAAGTTTTTAATGCGGTGCAAGAAATTGGACAAACCAGACAATATGATTTTATTTTTGAAAACTCTGCAGATGCTTTAATGTTGTTTTCGGCAAGAAGGCACGATATTAGCGACCAAATTTTGGCTTTAATACAGCGCTCTGCACAAAAAACAAAGATAGAAGACCGCAAAAAAGAAAAAGAAGCCGTACAAGACAGTCAGTATAAATCTGTAGAGCAAGCAGAAGAAGACAAAAAAGAAGAAGCCGAAAGGGAAGCAGAACGTCAACGCATAGAAGACGAGCGCGAAGCACTTAAAAACGAGCGCCAGCGCAAAAGAGATTCTATACGTGCGGCAAAACAAAAAGAATTTGAAGAAAGAAGAGCTAGAATGTTAGAAGAACGTCAACGCAGACGCGATTCTATTATGAATGCTAGAAATAACAACAGGCCAAATAACGATATGCCACCAAGAAACGGCCAAGGCAATAGAAACGAAGAAGAATAATAAATTAAATAATCATCTAAACAAAACAAGTAACACTTAATTTTTAATCCAATGAAACAGTTTAAAACACTTTTAATAGCAGTATCGATTATTTTAGGAGGAATGCTAAGCGCCAACGCGCAAGACTCTAAAGTAGCTCACATTGCTACGCAAGAGTTAATAGAATCTATGCCAGAATATCAAGCAGCTATGTCGCAATTAGAGAAATTGCAAAACACTTACACTTCAGACATAGACGATTTGATGAAAGAAGCACAAAATAAAAACAAACAATACCAGGCAGAAGCTTCTACAAAAACAGACGAAGAAAATGCTGCAAGAGCACAAGAATTGCAAGCTACCCAGCAAAAAATTATGCAATACCGTCAAAATGCGCAGCAAGAACTTCAGAAAAAAGAAAACGAGTTAATTAGACCAATTTTAGAAAAAGCAAGAACTGCTATCCAAAAAGTAGCACGTCAAAATAATTATGATTACGTATTGGATTCTACTACAGGAACCGGCGTAATTTTAGCAGACGGTTATAACCTAATGAATGACGTACAGAAAGAGTTAGGAATTTAATCTATAATTTCTACAAAATTTCAAAAGCACTTCTTATTTTTACGGAAGTGCTTTTTTTATGCGCTCTTTTTTAATTTATGAATAAAACCAATCCAATAGGCATATTTGATTCTGGCGTAGGCGGGACTTCCATTTTTAAAGAAGTACACCGGCTGTTGCCTCTGGAACATATAATCTATTTGGCAGATAGTAAAAATGCTCCCTATGGCGAACGTTCTGCGGCAGAGATTATGGAGCTCAGCCATAAAAATACCAGCAAACTGGTAAAAGCCGGTTGCAAGCTTATTATCGTAGCTTGCAACACTGCAACCACCAATGCTATAACTTATCTCAGAAAAACATTTGATGTACCAATTATAGGCATAGAACCGGCCATAAAACCCGCGGCTTTAAATTCTAAAAACAAGGTTATTGGCATCTTGGCTACAAAAGGAACTTTATCTAGCGAGTTATTTACAAAAACATCAGATTTGTTTACCAAAAATATAGAAGTTATAGAAGTGGTAGGCAAAGGCTTGGTAGAAGCAATAGAAGCCGGCAAAGAAAACGATCCTGTTACGCTCAAGCTATTAGAAAAGCTCTTGCAACCAATGCTGGCAAAAGAAATAGACTATTTGGTGTTGGGTTGCAGCCATTACCCCTATCTTATTCCGCAGTTAAAAAAACTTTTACCCAAAAAAGTAAACATTATAGACTCCGGGCGCGGCGTGGCAAGACAAACCAAAATAGTATTAAAGAGTTTAGATTTACTCAACGAAGAACCGCAGTTTAAAAAGCCACAATTCTACACTAATAAAGATATAAAAGTACTTGCCCACCTCATCGAGGCAGGCAAGAATAATTTTAACGTGTCTTATTTAGATTTTTAATTTACTGGTTAATTGCTGGACAATTACAGTGGAAACGCTCATCGCTTTCGCCAAAGTTATAACCTAAAGTAATTTGATGAAAACCTGAGTTGGCCAATACAATAGAGTTTGCTTGGTAAGTATAGGTATACGCAAACATAAAATTGTTATAGTTTATTCCTAAGAACGGAGAAACATATTGTAATTTCTGGTTGTCTACGCTGGTCCCGTTTTCTGTATATTCTGCGCCATCAAAACTTCTTCTGTAGGAAAGGCCACCCCAAAGCGTTCCAAAATCAAATTCTCTGTAAGCTTTTGCATTTATATCTACACTAGCTTCTGAAGTTTCATCTTTATACATAAACATCACAGAAGGATCAAAAGACCAAGGCGAGTCATATAGCGGAATAACATACCCCAAAGAAGCTAGATATTGTCTTTGATTATCTGTTTCAAAATTTTCTGAAAATATATCACGCTGCTGCGGAATTACATTTTTAACCGTTAAATGCGAGTAAAATTCTAAAAAGTAATAAGAAACACCAAAATCTATATTAAAATAAGAGTCGGTTTGTTCTACACCTGCTATAATAGGATCGTCTCCCATTAAATCTGTTTCGTCTAATTTTTCTTGTTGCACACCAACACTAAGACCAAAAGATAACTGATTTAAATCTGCCGCACTTCTAGAGAACATCAAATGGTAGGCAAAAGTACCGTAAAAACCTTGCTGCGAAAAACGACCATTGCTGTCATTATACAAAATTGCACCAACACCAATCTTATCGGTAACTTTTCCGTGTGCACTTAAGGTTTGTAAATTTGGTGCATCGTCTACATCAAACCATTGCTGTCTCGCAGTTAGACGTATTTTGCTTCGGGTAGAAGCTCCTGCCATAGACGGGTGAACCAGATATAAATTATCTGTTAAATAATCTGAATAAACAGGAATTCCACGTTCTTGCGAAAAACTAAAAAAAGGAATTAAGGTTAATAAAAATAAGTAAGGGGTTATGGTTTTCATAAATCTAGGGTTATCTTATAGGACTAAAATAATCTTAAAATAATAGTTAACAAAATTTAAAGATCATCCCGTAGTCGTAGTTGTTTTAGTTTTGGAAGCGAAAAATATAATTAATCCCGAAGAAAAACAATTTTTTGCCCCAACTTTCGAAATATAAGCTGTAAATATATTCAATCTGTTGTATATCTTTTAGTAATTTTGTCTAAAATTTGCAATTATGAGAAGTTATAAAATAGAGATACGACCAACCAACCATAAATCTATCGTAAAGTTTGAAACCGATAAATTTCTAGTAGAGCACGAGAATTTTGAATTCAAAAATATCGAAGAAGCAGAAAAGTCGCCTATTGCACAAAAATTGTTTCATTTACCATTTGTAAAAACGGTATACATTGCGCAAAATTTTATTGCCATTCAAAAATACGATATTGTAGAGTGGGAAGATGTTCAAGAAGAAGTAGCACAACAAATAACCCAATATCTAAACAGCGGTATAGCTGCAATAAGCCAACCAGATACCAATAAAAAAATACCCATTACCGTCTACGCGGAAGTAACTCCAAATCCCGGAGTTATGAAGTTTATTGCCAATAAAAAACTGGTAGTAAAAACCGCCGAATTTAAAAATATAGACGATGCTAAAAATGCGCCAATTGCACAGGCTCTATTTCACTTTCCTTTTGTAAAAGAGGTCTTTATAGACGAAAACTACATTTCTGTAGCCAAATACAACATAGCAGAATGGGAAGAAATTACTATGGAGCTGCGCGAGTTTATTAGAAATTATTTGCAAGAAGGAAAAGAAATTCTTAGTGAAGAAGCTGTAGCCCGCGCAAAAAAAACCGATGAAAAAATAAAGGAAGAGCAAACAAACAATTTAGACAACACCTCTAAACAAATTATCGCCATCTTAGAAGAATACGTAAAACCGGCAGTAGCCAGTGATGGTGGTAATATTGTTTTTGAGTCCTATAACGCAGAGAACAAAAGTGTTAAAGTAATTTTGCAAGGCGCTTGCAGTGGTTGCCCCTCTTCTACCATAACGCTTAAAAACGGTATAGAAAACATGCTTAAAGAGATGTTACAAGACAAGGTAGAAACTGTAGAAGCTATAAACGGCTAAAAATTCCGTAAAGGTTATATAAAAAAGCCTGCAAATTTCCGTAAAGAAATTGCAGGCTTTTTTTATTGCAATTTTCTATTAAAATTGTCTTTTCGCATTTTCGTAATAATCTTGAAACAGTTGCAACAAACTCATTGTAGAAACTATAAAATCTTTTGTTTCCAACAGTAAACTAAAATATAACTTAGAGTTTTTAGGACTGGTCTCTGAAGTTCTAATGCGGTCTATTTGCTTTTGAATTAAATTAGAAACCTTGTCTAACAGCAATTGTTTATCGTCTAATATTTTATCAATATTCTCAAAAGATTGGTTATCAAAAGTTTCTATAATCTGATCAAAAAGTAGCTGCATTTCTCGATCAACACTTTTTAAATCTCGTATCTGATTAAATTTAAGATTTTTATGGTTGTTGTTTACGTGACGATAACTGGCATTTGAAATCTGCGAAATAGATTGTACCATATCTTGCAAATGGTCTAAAAACAAAATATAAAATTTACTGGCCTTTACGGAATTTTCTTCTAAAGACTTAATAAAGTAAAACACGTTATCTTTCAACTCGTCTACATCGTCTTCTAACTTGCTTAATTTTTTACGATCTTTTTTGAGTTTCCCTAAATCGTGATAACCCAAATGATTTATTATTTTACTATAACGTTTATTTACGTTTTTAATAACTCCAGAGATATTTTGCGAAGTCTCGCTGGTTATCTCGTTAATGCTAATAATATCTTTACGGTTAAAGCGCTTTTTGGCTTTTTCTTCTTTCATTTTTCTGTTGTGTATCATTGCACTTCGTACAATTAATACCACCGCCAAAATTACCAGAATAACAATAGCTATCATTCCGCCAAACCAAATAACTGCAGCGAAGATAGCGGCTGCAGTAAATGCCACCAAAGCAGTTACAAACCAACCTCCTATTACATTTACAACACCAGAAACACGATAAACAGCGCTCTCACGATCCCAAGCTCTATCTGATAAAGAAGAACCCATTGCCACCATAAAAGTTACATAAGTGGTAGAAAGCGGCAATTTCATATTGGTACCAATAGAAATTAAAATACTTGCTACCACCAAGTTTACAGAAGCTCGAACCATATCAAAAGCTGGAGCATCTATACGGCGATCTTGCAACAACTCGTTTGGTTTATTAAACTTAGTTTCTATTTTCTTTTTAAAACGTTGTGGTAAAATGCTGGTAATAACATTACTCGAAATAACAAAATAGCGCACCAAAACCCGCGAGAGATTATTGGGTTTAAATTTTTCTGCCCCGTCTCCTTGTCGTGCCAAATTTACACCGGTATCTACTACGGTTTTGGCTTTGCTAGAAAACCAAAGCGTTACCACCATAACTAAGCCGGCGCCAATTAATAAAAGTTCGGGAGTTGGTACAGCCCCGGAAAGTCCGGTCATTTTTAATTCAGATGGTGCCACTCCAGAGGCCATCCATAAATCAAAAGATTGCCAAGCAGCAATTGGCACTCCTATAAAGTTTACCAAGTCATTTCCGGCGAAAGCCAAAGCCAAAGCAAAGGTTCCTACAACAATAATAGCACGTAAAATATGTACTTTAAACAAAGACATTATTAACTGCGACACAATTGTCCAAAACACAAAGCTTATCGCTAAAATTACCCAAGTATTGTTGCGAATGTAGTCTATATCTTCTGTAGAGATAAACGAAACGCTTTTTAAACCTTTAATAAAAATAAAGTAAGTAATAGCGGCCAAAGAAACCCCGCCAAAAACAGCCCCAACGTATTTTATTTTCTTTTCAAATTGAAACGAAAAAACAAAACGCGATGCATATTGTACAATTGCTCCTATAGAGAAAGCTATTACAACAGAGAGTAAGATACCTATAACAATTTCGGTAGCTTTTGAAGTGTTTATATATTGCGATAATAAACTTAAATCTTGTGAGGTGGTATAGAGTTTTAGAACCGCTACACTAACGGCCGCTCCCAATAATTCAAACACGATAGAAACGGTGGTAGAAGTTGGTAAGCCTAAAGAATTAAAAAAATCTAAAAGCAAGACATCACTTACCATTACGGCCATAAAAATAATCATGATTTCATCAAAATAGAACTCGCCGGGCATAAATATCCCTTTTCGGGCAACTTCCATCAAGCCACTAGAAAAAATTGCCCCAATAGCTACCCCCAGGCTGGCAATAATTAAAATGGTTTTAAACGAAATGGCTTTAGAACCAATTGCAGAGTTTAAAAAATTAACGGCATCGTTACTAACCCCAACAACCAAATCTGTGATTGCAAGCGCAAACAAAATAACCAGCATTACCAGATAAAAATTTTCCATAAAGCATCTAATCTATTATCATGCAAAAATCACTTTTTTCTATTTATTTTTTTAAATTCTATTGTTACCAAATCATTAAATGTATAGCTAATTATTTTTACCTCCATTTTTCACATTCAGGTTATTATATGTTACATTTAGAAAAAACGCAAATATGGCAAGTTTTACAAACCGTCTAATTCACGAAAGCAGTCCTTATTTATTACAGCATGCGCATAATCCTGTAAATTGGCTACCGTACAATAATGATGTGTTACAAGAAGCAGAAAAATCCGGCAAATTACTACTTATTAGTATTGGTTACGCAGCTTGCCATTGGTGCCACGTCATGGAAGAAAAATGTTTCGAAAATGTAGAAATCGCTTCTGTTATGAACGATTTTTACACCAATATAAAAGTAGACCGAGAAGAAAAACCAGACGTTGACCATAGTTATATGCAAGCTTTACAGCTTATGACACGCCAAGGTGGTTGGCCTTTAAATATTATTGCCCTACCAGATGGCAGACCAGTTTGGGGAGCTACCTACGTGCCACCAGAGCAATGGAAATCTGTTTTATTGCAATTAAAAGATTTGTATAAAAAAGATCCGGAAAAAATACTGGAATATGCCAACAAACTAGAAAGCGGGTTGCAACAAATGCAACTTATACAACCAGAAGATTTTAAAGAAACCAATTTTTCTAAAGGTTTTTTACGGAAAAATGTAGCCGAATTAAAAGAGCATTTTGATCATAAAAACGGTGGAAATTACGGTGCCCCGAAATTTATGATGCCCACCAATTTCGATTTTTTATTGCATTATGCCAGTCTGGAGAAAAATCAAACTACAGAAGATTTTGTTTATTTTACGTTGAAAAAAATGGCGTTTGGCGGAATATTCGATCAGCTAGCCGGCGGATTTTCGCGTTACTCTGTAGATGAGCGCTGGCATATACCGCATTTTGAAAAAATGTTGTACGATAATGCGCAACTAGTGAGTTTATATGCCAATACTTATCAGTACAAAGAAAATAATCTTTGTAAAGAAGTTGTAGAGAAAACCTTAGCTTTTATGCAAACAGATTGGCTGCATAAAAAAGGCGGTTTTTATGCTTCTTTAGATGCAGATAGTATAGACGAAAAAGGAAAACTGACAGAAGGTGCTTTTTATGTTTGGGAAAAAGAAAATTTAAAAACTATCTTAGGTAACGATTACAAATATGCCGAAAGCTATTTTAATATAAATGAATATGGGTATTGGGAAGACCAAAAATACGTTCTTGTCCGTAAAGAATCCACCAAAGAAATTGCAAACGATTTTAATATTTCTACCGAAGAATTATCGGAACATATCCATACAATTACCCAAAAATTATTAGCAGAAAGAAGCAAACGCTCCCAACCCAGATTAGACAATAAGATTCTTACTTCTTGGAATGCGCTTACAGCAAAAGCTTTTTGCGACGCTTATGCCGCCTTTAACCAACCTGCTTATTTACAAAGTGCGCAAGGTATTTTAGATTTTATTTTACGGAATAATCTTCAAAAAGACAATAAGATTTTACGCAGCTATGGAACCAAAGTAGAGGGTTGTTTAGATGATTATGCATTTTTAATTGAAGCTTTACTCCTTTTCTACCAAGAAAGTTTTAAAACTTCTTATCTAGAAAAAGCAAACGAGTTAATGCAAACCAGCATAGATTTATTTTTAGATACTGAACAGAATTTATTTTTCTACACCCCAAAAACAAATTCTAACTTATTTTTAAAGACCAAAGAAATAGAAGATAATGTCATACCCAGTTCTAACGCAGTAATGGCAGACAATCTTTTTAATTTAAGTAAGTATTTTGCTGAAACGAGCTATTTAAAGCTTTCGCAAAAAATGCTTGCGGGCATCCAAAGTAAAATTAGCCGTTATCCCGGAGCTTATACCAATTGGCTAAAGCTTGCTTGTAAATTTAGTTTCGATTTTTATGAAATTGTAATTGTAGGACCAAAAGCTTCCGAAATAAAAAGTAAATTTAATGCGTATTATTTACCAAATTGCATTTTTGCTGGGAGTAAATTTCCCCCGAAAGGGAAAAACACACCGGTATTGCTAAAAAACCGCGGAGAAAAGAATAAAACCTTGATTTACATTTGCAGAAACCAAACCTGTGATGCTCCCCATCAAGACTTTAAAAGTGCTATTAAAGCCTTACAAACAGATTCTGTTAACAAAATTTAAACAATGAAAATTTAATAATTAGACCAAAAAGTACATTCTTTGTAAAAAATTAATAAAATGGATAAACTAAATGACTTTTCTGCTCTTGCCAAAGAGTATGTTGAAAAATTTATAGACTTTTTACCGGACTTAGTTGCCGCGATTTTAATTTTAGCCATTGGTTGGTGGGTAGCCAACATAGTTGTGCGCTATATTAAAAAAATACTTCAGAAAAGAGATTATGATTTAGCCCTGCAATCTTTTCTTGCCAATATTGTTAGTTGGACACTTAAAATCTTGGTTTTTATTACCGCAATTACACAAGTAGGTGTAGAAACCACTTCTTTTATTGCAATTATTGGTGCTGCTGGTTTGGCAATAGGCTTGGCTTTACAAGGTTCTTTGGCCAATTTTGCAGGCGGGGTACTTATCATTTTATTAAAGCCTTTTAAGATTGGAGACTGGATAGAAACGCAAGGTGTTTCGGGAAGTGTAAAAGAAATTTCTTTGTTTTACACGAAATTAAACACTTTTGGAAACCAATTGGCTGTTATACCTAACGGCGAAGTTTCTAACAATAAAGTAATAAATTATACGGTAGAAGGTAAACGAAAAGATGCCATAACCATTGGAATTTCTTACGATGCCGATATTAAGCAAGCAAAAGATATTCTTTTAGATATTATGAACGAGCAAGAAGGCATTATGAAAGATCCGGAGCCACAAGTTGTGGTTACCGAGTTGGCAGATAACTCTGTAAACCTTTCGGCCAGGTTTTGGGCCACTAACGACGATTTCTGGGGTTGCCACTGGTACACTATAGAAACTGCTAAAGTTCGTCTAGACGAAGCAGAGATTGGAATACCTTACCCACAGCGCGATGTGCATTTTTACGACCACAGTAAAGAATTAAATAAAGAAAACGACTAAGATTTCTTTTTGGTTAAAACGAAATCTTTTAAATAAAAAGGTTCAAAATAAGCGACATCTACGGTGTCGCTTTTTTTGTATTTTTCATTGACCAACGCAAGCATATCTTTTGCAGATGGTAGGGTTTCTAAAAACATTGCATTGGGATGCGAGCAGATAGCTTCCCATTTTTTTACCGCATTTCCTAAAAACAAAGTCTTGCCTTTTTCTAAAAATTCTTGGTAAGCATTTTCCGTTAAAACTTTTGCTTCTGCAGCGTGAAGACAGTCGCCAGTGTGTTTATATACGGCGGTAAAAACTTCCATTCTTCTGGCATCTAACATTGGCACAAAAAAGCTTATTTCTTCTTTTGTGTACTGAAGGCTTAAGGCCTGTAAAGTATCTATCGCTAAAAGCGGAATATCTAAAGAAAAACAAAGTCCTTTTGCTGCCGAAACCCCAATACGCAATCCGGTATAAGAACCGGGACCTTTGCTAACGGCTATGGCAGACAAATTATTAAAACTCAGGTTTGTTTCTTCTAAGACTTCTTCAATAAAAACGTGCAAGCGCTCTGCGTGGGAGTAATTCTTGCTTTTATCTTCGCGCAAAGCTAAAAGTTTTCCCTCTTTTGCCAACGCAACAGAGCAATTGGTCGTAGTGGTTTCTAAACAAAGTATTATAGCCAAAACCTTCTTTTATTTATCTGAATTTTCTTTTACTTCTACTTTATCGCCGGTTTCTAAAATTTTAGTAACCGTGTTATACGGTCCGGTTATTACCTCATCATCGGTTTCTAAACCGGAAGTAATCTCTATATTGGTATCGTCTTGTATACCCGTTTCTACTACTTGATATTTGGCCTCATCGCCTTTTTTAAGAAAAACACCTTCAAAAGTTTTATCGTCTTTAATTTTAGAGGTTTTCTTGTTCTTGGTAGACGCTGTATCGTTTTTAATTACAATAGCACTAATTGGTATACCAATAATATCTTGTTTTTTGTTGGTAATAATATCTACCGTAGCCGTCATTCCCGGTCTAAACGGAGAGTAACTTTTTGGTTTCCCTTCTGTTAAGTCTTTATAAGACTCTTTTAAAATTCTAACTTTTACCTTAAAATTAGTTACTTGATCTGCGGTTAAATCTGCTGTGGCAGAATTAGAAATACTGGTAACCACCCCTTTAAATTCTTTTCCTAAATAGGCGTCTACTTCAACAATAGCAGAATCTTGCACTGCAACTTTTACAATATCGTTTTCGTTTACATCTACTTCAACTTCCATTTCTTCTAAGTTGGCAACCCGAAGAATTTCTGTTCCGGCCATTTGTTGGGTTCCTACCACGCGTTCTCCCAACTCTGCATCTAAACGGGAAATTGTACCCGTCATTGGGGCATAAATGGTTGTTCTGCCCAAATTATCCATCGCTTCTGTTACAGATGCAGAAGCAGATTGCACATTATAATAAGCAGCATCTTTTGCTGCTTTTGCCATCTCGTATTCCGATACAATTGCATCCCATTCTGATTTGGAAATAACCCCTTTATCAAAAAGTTTTTTGTTTCGGTTAAAGGTCGCTTCTGCTTGTTTTAAACTGGCTTTACTTTGCGCCAAAGAAGATTTTACATTTTGTAAGCCTGCGCGAGAACGCTCTAAACTAGATTGATAAAGATCTGGATTTATCTTTACCAACAAATCGCCTTTTTGCACTTCTTGGTTCTCTTTTACCGGCAGTTTTATAATCTCTCCAGAAACTTCCGAAGAAATTTTTACTTCTACCTCGGGTTGTATTTTTCCTGTTGCCGAAACGGTTTCTATAATATCTATTTTCTCTACCAGTGTAGTTTCTACTTTTTTAAAGTTACCGGTTTTACCAAACCAGCCTTGTTTTTTACCTACAACCAAAAGTAGTAATACCACCACTACAATGGCTACGATAATATATAAAGTCTTTTTTTTCATAGTTTTAGAGTTTTATATTTTCGGGGTTAACCCCAAAATATAATTCGAGTACTTTGAGTTTGAAAATATAATCATATTTAGCCTGATTAACGTTTATTTTTGCATTATCATAGCGTTGTTTAGACTGACTATAATCAAACGAGTTGGTTAACCCAACCTCAAAACGTTCTGTAGCATATTCAAAAGCTTTTTCTTGCGAGGTTAAGGCTTGTAATGCTGCTTCGAAAGCTTCTGCTGAGCCTTTGGCATCTACATAGGCTTGGTATACATTACTTTCTAAGTCTAGTTTTGCTTGCTCAAGTTGGTATTCTGTTCGTTGCAAATTAATTTTATTTCGCTTTACGTTGGTTCTACTTGAAAGACCATTGAGTATAGGTACATTTAAACGCAGACCGTAACTTGTACCATCATTTTGATAAACTTGTTTTATAAAATCGCGGTCAAAAACATCGTTATCTGAATAACGTGTATTATAATTAAAAAAAGCAGATAGTGTAGGATAGTATGAACCTTTTGCTATTTGTAAGTCTTTTTCTGCCAGTTCTACGCTTTTTTCTGCAATTTTAACTTCCGGTCTGGTTTCTTGAGCTTTATTAATAATCTCATTAACGGGTTTTTCTGCCAAACTGGTAGAGATAATTTCGTAACCTTCGTCTACAATTTCAAAATTTTCGTAATCTTTTATGAGTAATAATTGCGCCAAATTAATAAGTGCTATTTGAATGTTATTTTTGGCTTGAACAATTTGTTGTTGATCTTGCGCATTGTTGGCTCTTATTTCTAAAATATCTCCTTGCGGAAGCGTGCCGGCATCTACCAATTGCTGCGTGCGTTCTAACTGTTCTAAAGTTAGCTCGTTTTGTGCTTGTAGCGATTGTAGGTTAGCTTTGTTTAAAAGCACTTCTAAATAGGCATTGGCGACCATTAACGCAATGTCATTTTCCATTTGCTCCATTTGGTACTGGCTGGCCAAGATGGTTAACTTAGAGCGTTGTAATTGTCTAATATTTCGAAGACCGTCAAAAAGTGTAAGACTAGAATTAACACCACCGGTATAGGAAGAAAAGACTTCATTTTCAAATTGGTTGGTTACCGGGTTAATACTTGCTCCCGTGTTTCGGCTGTATTGAACAGAACCGTTTAAAGAAGGTATTAAGTTACCAATTGCATCTGTTTTATTGAGCTTCGCATTATCTAAATCTAACTCAGATTGTTTTATAGAGATATTATTCTCTAACGCATATTCTACACACTCTTGGAGTGTCCATTTTTTCTGTTGTGCAAACAAGTTAAGCTGCAAAAAAAACACGAATAAGGCTATTGCTAATTTTTTCATACGTCAAAAATCTAAAATTTTATTCGTTAAACATTAAAATTACGATTTAAAATTGGTTGCCGGCTTTACCGGGTTCCAAATTTTTACTTCATCGTCTTTATCCAAACCGTTTAATACCTCTACATAAAGTCCGTCGCTAATGCCGAGTTCTATATCACGACGTTCAAACTCTTGTTCGCCGGTTTTTACCTCAACAAAGGGTTCTTTGGTTTCTTTATCAAATTGCACCAAGGCTTCTTTTATTGCCAAAACATCTTCGGCTTTAGCCAAAATAATAGAAGCATTTGCACTTAAACCAGTTCGTATAAAAGTGGTGTCCCGATTTTTTAAAGTACCTTCAATCTCAAACTGAATTGCGCCATTCTCATCTACGCCCTTTGGAGCAATATAGTCTAAAATAGCGTCAAATTTTTTGTTTTCTATAGCGCCAACTGTAATTTCTAAAGGCAAACCTTCTTTAATTTTTCCTACTTCAGACTCGTCTACTTTTCCTTCAAAAATCATATTATCTACATTGGCTAAGGCAGCAATAGTAGTACCTTCGTTAAAATTATTGGCTTCTATAACCTGGTTGCCTTCCTTAACGGGAACTTCTAACACCATACCCGAAATGGTAGATCTTATTTGGGTATTGGCAGCATTATCTAAGCCGGCAGAAGTACCGGTTTTTATAATCTCGTAAGTTTGTTTGGCCGCCTTGTAAGTTTGTTGTGCTTGTTGGTAAGCAACTTCTGCTTTATCAAATTCGTTGGCAGAAATAACTCCTTTCTCATACAATTCTTGTTGCCGGTTGTAGCTTTTGGTCTCGTTATCTAAGGCAATTTTGGCAGAGGTAATTTGGTTTTTACTACTGGCCAAATTAGAAACATTTGGCACTACGCGCAATTGCGCAATTAAATCATTGCTTTGAATACTATCTCCGGCTTCTATATAAATCTTATCTATTATTCCTGAAATGTTAGGCTTGATAAGAATTTCTTCTTTAGGAACAATACTTCCCGTAGCAACCGTTTCTTTAATAATGGTTTTATTAGAAGGTTTTTCGGTTTTAAAAACCACCGGACTTTCTTGATTTTTCTGATATAAATAGTACATAGAAGCTCCGAAAGCTAAAACTATAACTACTAAAATTACTATGGTTAAAATTCTTTTCATTGAAATAATAAAATTGGTGTTTATACTATTTTAAATTTTTATTCTGTTCTTAATGCATCTACCGGTTTAATACGAATAGCATTTTGCGCAGGAATTAACCCCGCCAATAAACCCGAAACAACCAGGATAAATAAAGCGGTGGCAATAACGCCCAAATTTACACTTGGGTTTGCAAACATTGTATCCGGACTTGTATTTTGGTCTAAAATTTTATTTACTAAAGCCAAAACTCCGGTGGCTAAAATTATTCCGGCCATTCCTGAAATAATTGTAAGGAAAACAGATTCTAACAAAATTTGACCGCGTATATCCCAAGGTGTTGCACCTAAAGCTCTGCGTACGCCAATCTCGTTGGTGCGTTCTTTTACTACAATAAGCATAATGTTACTTATACCTATTATGCCCGAAAGTAAAACCAAAATGCCTACAAAATAAGCAACCGCTTTTAACGCTATAAACAAACCGTTAACTTTGCTAAATTCTTTATACAAATCAAAATTACCAATAGCGCGATCGTCTTCCGGATGAATGCTATGGCGTTTTTTAAGCAACTCAAAAATCTGATCTTTTAAGGAAGTTATAGAATTATTATCTTGGGCGGTAATGGCCATCCAGCCAACAACATCTCCTTTATTAAATGCTTGTGAGAAGGAAGTAAACGGTACATAAATCTCTTTTTGATCTTCTTCTGAATTACCACCGCCTTGTCCTTTTTTTCTATAAGTGCCAATTATTCTAAAATTAACGCCGTTTATTTTTATGTACGAGCCAATAACTTCTTCTTCTATAGTGTATAAGGTGCTCTTTACGCCGTTACCGATAATGGCAACCTTGCGTTTTTCTTGAATGTCGTTGTAATTAATAAACCTGCCGGAAGTAATATCCATAGGTTGTTGTTTAATTATTTCGGGGTAATCTCCATAAACATTAAACGCTCCCGATTTTAATCCGCGAACTACATTATTGTTACCACCAAAACCACCCAATTGATTTCTAGGGGAAATATATTTAAGCCCGGGCACATTATTTTCTATAGCTGGTACATCGCCAGTTTTAAAATTAAACCTTCTACCTTTTGGCAGACCTTGGTATGGTTTAGAAGCCGTTTGCGTCCACATAAACATGGTGTTGGTTGCTAAACCTCCAAAACCTTTTTTCACGCCATTTTCTAAACCTTTTCCCGCTGCCAGCAGAATAACCAAAATAAAGATACCCCAAAGCACACCAAAAGCTGTTAAGATGGTACGAAACCAATTAGCGCTTAACGATTCTATTATTTCATTCCATTTATCCCTACTAAACATATTTATTCATCTCTTAGTGCTACAATAGGTTTTATCAAGGCAGCTTTTCTGGCAGGAAAAAAGCCTGCCACGGCGCCGGCAATTATTAAAATAACCACCGTAGTAAGGGCAACATTAAAATTTACGGTAGGATTGGTAATAAAATCTGTTTGCACCATTGGCCCAACAAATTCTAACAACAATAAACCAAAAAACAAACCTATAAATCCGGCTATAGCAGTTACAAAGATGGCTTCGTGCAATATCATACCAATAATAGAAAGCGGTTCTGCGCCTAAAGCTTTTCTTATACCTATTTCTTTGGTACGCTCTTTAACTATAATGAGCATAATATTACTCACGCCAACTATACCGGCAAAAATGGTGGCAATGCCCACACCCCAGAAAAAAGCTTTTATCATACCTATTAAATCGTAAAAGCGTTTGGCCTCTTCTAAAGAATTATTTATGCGTATGGCACTATCGTCATTTGGCGCAACGGTATGTTCTTTTTTTAACTGCTTTTCTAATTGCTTGATAAAATTTTCGGAAGCTGCCAAAGCCACATCAAAAGAAGCTTCTTGGGGCAAAGTGAAAGCTAAGCCTCTTAGATCGTTGCCGCCGCTAAAAACTCTTTGTGCTGTAGAAAGCGGAATAAAAACACGAGCTTCTTCGCGTTCTCCGCCAGGATCTTGAAAAACCCCAACTACTTTAAAATTAATCCCGGAGACTTGCACCAGTTTTCCTAATGCGGTTTCGTTATTTTTAAATAAATCGTTTTTTACTTTTTGACCAATTACCATTATCTTTTCATAGTTTTCTTGATCTGTATAATTAAGAAACCTACCGGCAAGCATACTTTGGCTTTCTAAAAACTGGTAATCTGGAAAGACACCTTCAATACGGTAGCTGCCAGATTCTTTTTTATAGCTGATGAGTTGCCCCCAAACACGAAATAAAGGTGAGCGGTATTCTAAATTGTCAGAAAATTTCTTTTCCGTAAAGAAAAAATCTTTATTTTTTAATTGAATGCGACGTCCGGGATTTAAACCATTATATTCTACAGAAGTTAAGCCGGTCCAGACAGAAATACGATTGGTAGCATCGCTTTGAAACTGGGTTTGAATACCGTTTTGCATACCTTCTCCTACGCCAAGCAGAGTAACCAAAATAAAAATACCTGAAGCTACCGATATGCCCGTAAGAAAAGTACGGAGTTTATTTTTTCCGATAGTTTCAAATATTTCCTGCCAACGTTCTATATTAAACATGCTTTGCGGCCCTAACTTGTTCTACTCTGGAATCGTCTATGATAAGCCCATCTTTAAGATTGACAATACGTTTTGTCATGTGGGCAATGTCTTCTTCGTGGGTTACTACCAAAATGGTTTTACCTTCGTCGTTTATGCCTTGAATCAAATCCATCACTTCATAAGAGGTTTTGGTATCTAAAGCTCCGGTTGGTTCATCTGCTAGCAATACTTTAGGATCGCTGGCCAAAGCTCGCGCAATTGCTACTCGTTGTTTTTGACCTCCTGAAAGCTCGTTTGGCAAGTGTTTTGCCCACTGCGCTAAACCAACCTTTTCTAAATAAGCCATAGATTTGTCTATACGTTCTTGCCGGTTTACCCCTTGATAATATAAGGGCAAGGCTACATTATCTAATGCAGATTTATAACCAATTAGATTGAAGGATTGAAAGATAAACCCAAGAAATTTGTTGCGGTAACGCGCTGCAACTTTTTCGTTTAAATTTTTTATAGGAAAACCGTCTAAGGTGTAAGAACCTTTATCTGCTTCATCTAACATTCCTAAAATATTGAGTAGCGTAGATTTCCCGGAACCCGAAGAGCCCATTATAGAGACCAGTTCGCCTTCTTTTACACTAAAGTTAATGCCTTTAAGCACGTGTAATGCAGTGGCGCCGGTTTTGTAAGATTTATGTAGGTTTTTTATTTCAATCATATAAATATATTGCGCAAAAAGTAGAACAATTTATTTATATGACTTTTAAAAGGCGGAAATGTTACATTGTATAGGCAAAAAAATTAATTTTCTTTTTCTGCTACTCCTTTACGATTCATACGATAAATTACAACACCAACAATTCCTATTAACAAATAGGGAAAAACCATAAGGTACATAATACCGTCGTTAATGCCGGCTGCCGCACTACCACTGTCTTGACTTTCTAGAACTGCCCGGCACATAGAACATTGTGCATTGGCAGCAAAACCAACAAATATGATTAATAAAGAAACAATTATTTTTTTTAGTTGCATTAGAACAGGTTTTATCAAATTATCAATAATAGGGCAACATAAACAAATATACCAAAACTCCGGTAATGGCTACGTATAACCATATTGGGAATGTCCATCTAGCAATTTTTTTATGCTTCTCGTATTCTTTGGTTAATCCGCGATACATTGTAAACAAAACTAAAGGTACAATAATAGCAGATAATAAAATATGCGTTATAAGAATAAAGAAATAAATTGGCTTTAAAAAACCTTCTCCGCCGTAAGGCACCGGATCGTTACTTATTTTAGAAATTACATAACTAATAAGAAATACCGTTGATAAGACAAACGCAGTTATCATCACGTTGCGGTGACTTTTGCGTTTTCCGTTTCTAATAAAAAAATATCCCAATAGTAGCAAAATTGCCGTGGTACCGTTTAAAAGTGCGTGAAAAAAAGGAAAGGTTCCTAAATCTAAACCAAGTAAATCATAGCGCGTGGGTAAATTCATTAAAACCAACACGATTAACGGAACAAGTACAGACAAAAGAACAATAACCGGAATGGCCACTTTATCTTTTTTACTAGTTGACTGCATTACAATAATTTTTTAATATCTGCTATTAACATATCTATTTGGTCTTGATCTAAACCATTATAGAATAGAATAGGGTTACCAAATTGATCTTCTCGTGACCGGATGTAACCGTTCTGGTCTACCAAAGCGAAATAGCCGGAATGCTCAAAATTTCCTTCTACTTCCGGATTATAGGCTGCATAAAGATTAAAACTTTTATTGGCCAACTCAAAAACGCTTTCTTGCGTGCCACTAAGCATATGCCAATGCGGATGTTCTACCCCATTTTTATCTGCATATTCTCTTAATTTCTGCGGAGTATCATTTTTAGGATCTATACTTATAGATGCAACCGCAAAATCTTTTTCCTCTTTAAAAGCTTTTTGCACCTGCAACATATTGTCATGCATTTTAGGGCAAATGGTAGGACAAGAAGTAAAAAAGAACTCTACTACATACACTTTTCCTTTATAATCTTGGTTGGTAATTGTATCGTTATGCTGATCTACAAATTCAAATTCAGGTACTTTTTTGTTTTTGCCCTCAATATTAATATACGCTAAATCGTTATTACTTGTTGTTTTGGGTGTACTACTTAGTCTATCGTTTTCTACAATATTACCTTTAGCGGTACGTTCGGCTATTTTAGGAATTACTATAATGCCAAATACCAAAATTATTATTGCTAAACCTATATAAGAATATTTACGTTTCATTTTTTTACTTCCTATCTTTGTATTTTTTCAACTCTAATCTGTATTCCGCCAAAATAACCTTTACATCGTCTACCATTTTATTGCTCAATTGGCCAACCAAACTGGTATTATAGCCGTATAGCGTACCATCTTTAATTTTCTCGTCGTCATTTCTACCTCTTAAATTGCGTTCTTTATCTATTATAAAAGTATATGGCGTGGCAAAATCTTTATCCAATTCTAAATCTGTTTGCAAGCTCTCAAAAACTTTCTGAATTTGCTCTGTAGAACCAAAAACAAAATTCCATTTTTTTGGATTAATGGTAGTTCCTATTTGTTGTAAAAGTTTTTTTGCTTGTTCTTGCGTACCATCTTCTGCTAAAACTACAAATTGAAAATCGTTAAACTCGTAATTCTTATCGTAAATCTTTTCATTAAGATTAAAGGCGTTCCCGCCCATTTTTTCTATATCTGAGCCGTAAACGGAAAGTATAGTAATTTTATCTTCTAACTTTACGGAACCTTCATTGAGAGGAGAAAAATTATTAATTTCTTTTACGTTGGAAGTTAAGGTGGGCAATTTTACAAAATTGTTAACCCCAGAAGAGAAGAATAAATAGGCTACAATTGGTAGCGCAAACAGCACAATGAGGACTACAGTTTTTTTCATAGCTAAGATTTAAACAACCTCGTGCAAAAGTAAAAAAGACGGCTTCAATAAACCGTCTTTTCTGTATTTTTAACTTTTAAAAATCCCAGGCTACAAATCCGTTTTTCATAACGTTGTAAATATAATTTCCTTCGGTGAGAAAGATAAACACCAAATAAATTATCAAGAACCCGGATGTCCAAATTATAGCTCTTCGCAGCCCTTTGGTTTCGTGCTCCATATGCATAAATGCCCAAACTATATAGTAAGCTTTATAGATGGTTAAAAGAATAAATATCCAGTTAAGAAGACTTAAATAAACAAAGTCTGTATGTACTAAGAAATCTGGTCTAAAAATACCTAGCAACACTTCTACAATAGTTACTATAGATAGTATTACAAATACCGTCCAAATTCTTTTTACAGCGGAGTTATCGTTTTTTGTATGTGTGTTCGTTTCTGCCATTTTTAAGGTCTAAAAAGATTATACAAGATAAAAGAATGTAAATACAAAAACCCAAACAAGGTCCACAAAGTGCCAGTAAAGCCCAACTTTTTCTACCATTTCATAACTACCTCTTTTTTCGTAGGTTCCTATAAGAACATTAAAGAAAATAATAATATTGAGCAATACTCCAATAAAAACGTGAAAGCCGTGAAAGCCGGTAATAAAGAAAAAGAAATCTGCAAATAGCGGCGGACCGTATTCATTTTCTGTAAGATTTGCACCTTCTACAACACCTGCTGCTTGGTTTTCTATAAGACTTATAGACTTATCACGAGACAAAATAACTTTTTGACCTCTTTCGTCTAAGGTTTGAATACGAACCAAGATATCTTCATTGGCCATAAAACCTTTCTTTACTTCTTCTAAACTATACGTTGGTATGTCTCTTTCATCAAAACTATACCAAATAGCTTCGCTTGGTTTCTGATGAACGCGTTGTCCTGGTAGAGATTGCGCTACATCTCCAATAGCCAAACGCTCGCCTTGCTTGTCTACAAATTGAACAATATTGCCACCATTGGTTTTTACCGCTCCATAAGTACCATTAATAAAGTTTTTCCACTCCCAAGCTTGTGAACCTAAGAATATCAAACCTCCAATAATAGTTAGAAACAAGTAGGTGGTGACTTTCCCTTTCTGCATTTTATGCCCCGCATCTACAGCCAACACCATAGTTACAGATGAAAAAATCAAGATAAAAGTCATTAATGCCACATAATACATTGGCGCATCTACCCCGTGTAAGAAAGGAAAGTGATTAAAGACCTCATCGGCGATAGGCCATTCATCTGAAAATTTAAAACGCATTAAACCGTAGGATGCCAAAAAGCCGGAAAAAGTTAACGAGTCTGATGCTAAGAACACCCACATCATCAACTTACCGTAACTCACTTTTAAAGGAGATTTTGGTCCTCCACCCCAGGTTTTATCTTCTGTACCTGTTTTCGCAACAGCAGTTTCCATAAAGAGAGATTATTGTTAAGTATTTAGCAAAAATAGTTAATTTTATTATCTAAAGAAATATAAAAAGAAAAACAGGTAAAGCCACAGAATATCTAAAAAATGCCAAAAGGTCGCACCCAGTTCTATACCAAGCATTTGACCTGATTTGTAACGTTGTTTAAAATGATTATAAATTACCACCAAAAGAGTAATTAAGCCTCCTAAAATGTGCACCATATGCGCAAGTACAAACAAATAAAGAAAGGAAGTAGTTACCGTACTTTCTCCTCCGGTAAAATAATAACCTTGTTCTACAATTGCCCTAAAACCTTTAAATTGTAAAAAAACGAATATAAGTCCTAACACTAAAGTAAGAACTAATAAACCGGTTGCTTTTTTTCGTTCGTTCTTTAAAATCATTTTTTTAGAAAAATGAAAACTAAAGCTACTAATCACTATGGCTATTGTGCTCCATAAAAAATAATCTGGCAATTGAAACTCTGTTAACCAATCTGGTCTATTTTTACTTACTACATAAGCACTGGTAAGTCCGGCAAACATCATGGCCATGCTTACAATTGCAAACCAAAGCATCATTTTTCTAGAACGAACATTCTTTTCCTGGGTTGTACCTTCGGTTAAATCCATACTCTTAAAAATTTATCTAATACATATATTATTTGTAGCAAGGTAATATAACTTACACTTGCAAACATTAGTTGTTTGGCTGTTTTCTCGTCTCTCTTTTTATATAATTTTATTGCATAATACAACATTCCTAAACCTAACAAGAAAATTAAAACACCGGAGACTGGTGTTAAATACAACCTACCGGTTACCTGAAAAACAGGAATTATAGAGACAAGAATTGTCCAAATTGTGTATAAAATTATTTGAATTGCCGTACCGCGGTCTCTTTTTCCGGTAGGCAACATAAAAAATCCACCACGTTTATAATCGTCGTAAAGCCACCAGCCCAGAGCCCAAAAATGCGGAAATTGCCAAAAAAACTGAATCATAAATAACGTTCCCGGCTCTATACTAAATTGATTGGTTGCGGCAACCCAGCCCATCATAAACGGAATGGCTCCGGGAAAAGCACCAACAAATACAGATAAAGGTGTTTTGGTTTTTAGAGGCGTATAGACACAAGTATATAAAAAGATAGAAACTGCTCCAAAAACCGCAGTTATCGGGTTGATGTAATACAAGACATACAAACCTAAAATTGTAAACGAGATAGCAATGGCCGCCGCACTGGTAACACTCATTCGTCCTGCGGGAATGGGTCTGTTTTTTGTGCGGTTCATCTTGGCGTCTAGATTTTTTTCGGCTATTTGGTTAAAAGCGTTAGACGCGCCAACCATTAAATAACCGCCTATGGCCAACAATAACAGCGTAACAAAATCTACTACCGGAGCTCCCAAAAAATAACCTGCTGCAGACGAAAACACAACGCTTACCGTTAACCGCATTTTGGTTATTTCTTTAAAATCTGCCCCAAAGCTTACAGAAGCGTTATTTGATATTGCCTTGCTCAAAAAAATTCACTTGTTTTTCGGCTGCAAAGATACTCTTAAAAACAGTCTTAGCAAGAGGCAAGAAGCGTTAAATTTTTCGGTAAAAAACAACCTACACAAGCTCGCAATTTTGGTACGCGTTTAGTGTATTTTAATTATTTCTTTACGGAATAAACTCGGCTTGATTTTTAAAGATTGCCAATTAACCATAAATTTAATTAAAGATTTTACTTAGAAATCGTAGTACCAGTTAAACAAGTCTGTTCTAAAACCAAAATTTAGCCAAGTAGTGTTTTCTTGTAATTTTCTTGGTGTATCAGGAATACTAGAATCTAATTTTCTATGAATTATATTGGTATATACTTTTAAATTAGTAGCGGGATTTACAATATACCCCAACTCTACTTCGCCGTAAAAGAAATCTGTTTTATTGCCTTGTAGAATTTCATTGCCATCTTTTGTTTCTATATCGTATTCAGAACCATAAATATCGCCCCCGTAGTAAGGATCCAAATCTTTTTCTAATTCTAAGCCGCGTTTACCAACAATTAGTTTTGCACTACCATACCAACGATTTTTCTTGTACCGCGCAATAGCAATTACTTCCCTAAAGTTGGCACCCCACAAATGGGCTAGAGATTGGTTATTATGGCCGTAATTTAGCGTTATGGTGTTATGAGAGTATGTATAAGGTCTGGCTTGGTTATATTCTAATTGCAATTGCAAATTGTTAACATCAAAGGCATTAAAATACTTTAAGCCAATTTGGTAAGCCAGTTTATTTTTAAAACTTTGTTTCCCACCAAAAATATCGCCGGAAGAAAACTCATCTATCATTAATTGCGCATACATATTAAAATGGTCACTCCATTTATATTTACCGCTTAAACCAATAAGCGCATTACCTCCCCGAGATCCTGTAGAGAACTCGATAGCACGATAAAAAATTATTGGATTTAAGTAATTTAAATCAAACCCACGATCGTTGTCATTTTCCCAAACTACAGACTCAAATAAACCAATGTTTAAGCGTTTGGTAACATTATAACTTAAATAATGCGTTGCCATGTATTTTGTTCTAAAGGAACCACTATCTGTAACTGCAGGCCGTACATCGCGCATAGACATCCAAGTATTGGTATATTGTAATTTCCAAAAATTGGTAGTTACTTTAAAATAAGGATAAGGGCTGGCGGCATCACTCATTAACATAGAACGATAACCATCTCCTATAAAGTTTTTTCCGTGCCCGAATTGTAAATTAAAAAATTTACTTGGACTATAAGATATATAACCCTCTGCAAGCGGATAATCATAATCTTCTCCTCTAAAATCTTTTGCAATTCCGCGCCCGGGTATTATTGCCGGATTCCCGCCATCTGGTCGAATAGACTCCGCGTACTGATTAAAATATTGCGCAAAACGCCCTTGACTTTCGTAAACTGCAGCATAAAAATTAAAAGAGTCTCCCAAACCACCTTGTATAACAGCCGCTCTGGTATTATTATAGGTATAATTAAAATCTGCATCAAAATCTTTTCCTATTTGCAAATCTGCTGCTACATCTGCAGTAAACCAAAAATCTTCTCCTTGCAAACGCACCAAATGCTCGTTAAAAAATTTTCTACCAAACCAAGTATCTGTATCGTACGCTAAGTTTTTCTTTTCTTCTTCAAAATTGTAGTAGGTATTTACTTTTTTATACAAATATGGTTTTACCGCGGTATGCGCATTTGTACCTATTTGGTTCAAATCATCGTCAAACCTACTGTAAACTTCGTGTGAAAACGGAATATTAATGTTACTGGAATACGAAGGATTTCCCCAATTTTTACCGGTGGTATTTTTGCTTATACTATCGTATTCTGTATTTATTCTGTTAGTACTTTTTTTAGTTTGGGTTGTTTCTTTGGTATTTTCTGCACCAAAAGTAGAATACTTTTTAGTGTCTATAGGTAAAGTTTTGGCAGTGTTTTCTTCTATAGGAATTCTTACCGGCATTTTAAATTGCATAAAAATAGGTCGGCCATTGTAGGTTGCAGGTTTTACTTGCGGCAATTCTTTTATTACGCGTTCTATTTCTGTTTTTAACTCCTCGTAATAAGCATCTACATAAATACTACGAAAGTTGCCTTCCGGAGTCACTTCAAAAAGAACCGTTACTTGCCCGGTATAATTTTCTTCTGCAACCAAAGCGGGAAGCTTAAAATTCTCCTTTAATTTCTTAATCAAAGTTTTATTAAAGCAATTTTCTTGCATTTTGGCACTCACACTATCACAAGCAGGAAAAATTGGATACCGCTCTGACTTACCGACATTTTCTTGTCCAAAAATTAATAAGGGAAATATAAACAATAAACTACCTAAAAATTGACGCATATATTATCTGGCTTTAAAACTTCGGCAAGATACATAAAAAACTAGTTTTTTAATTATCAACTTGGCGTAGAGGTTTACTTTTCGGAATAAAAAAATGCGATTTTCACTTTTTAAAACGGCAATGTTTGTAAATAAAAACCAGAAAAGTTTTAAAAATGCGCAAAGCTTATTCTTCCGCTTGACGGAAAAATTTAAGTATAAAAAGATAAAGAAATGGTTATAAAGCTAATAAAAAAAGCCTTCCCGATTAGAAATCGAGAAGGCTTGTGATACTTTATATAAAATAATTACTGTACTTGAAATACGATTGGTAGAGAGTAAAGCACACCTACTGCTTTTCCTCGCTGTTTACCAGGTGTCATATCTGGCAACATTTTTACAACGCGCTCTGCTTCTCTTTGCAGTCTTGGGTGGGGTGCACGCGCTTGTACGCCTACAACTTTTCCTTTTGCATCAATTTTAAACTTTACGTAAACTCGGTTTACTCCAGAAAGTCCTAATTCTGCACCAAGATCTGTATTAAATTTCTTGTTTACAAAGTCTTTAATTTTAGAACTCATGCAAGCTCTTCTTTTATCGTTAGAAGAAAATTGCTCGCAACCAGGAAAAATTGGTACATCTTCAATAGCTGTAAAAGGAACGTCTGCAATTGGCTCTTCTTCTACTTCTTGTACTTCTTCTACCTCAACTGGTTGTGGTTCTTCTGTAACCTCTGTAGACTCAATTACTTGTTCTTCTACTTCTTCGTCATCTTCTACCACTTCAATAACTTCGGGAGCCGGTGGTGGTGGC
Organism: Haloflavibacter putidus; assembly: GCF_006546625.1. Lineage (GTDB taxonomy): Bacteria > Bacteroidota > Bacteroidia > Flavobacteriales > Flavobacteriaceae > Mesonia > Mesonia putida. The sequence continues at coordinate 44,034 of NZ_VIAR01000003.1, read as the reverse complement.
GGAGGTGGTGGCGGCGGAGGTGTATTGGGTTGCATTACAACCGTTTCTTCTTCGTCTAGCTGATCAAATTGCACTACTTGCTGACCTAAATCGTCCTTATCGTAAGTTTTCCACTCGATGGCGCGCCAAGTAATGAACAACATAATAATCAACCCTATTTGAAAAAAAAGAACACTTTTTCTTCCTAAATCTTTTTTCGGGTTTTTCTTTGGTTCCATAATCTTGTAGTTATTGGATTGCTAATGTAATTATTTTTTATAAATATCTAAATTATAATTTCTTTTTAACTTTTTCTAACTTCGGTTCTAAGGCCAAAATAACCATTAATGCTAGAAGCGTTCCTAAAAAGTTGGCTGTTATGTCCCACACGTCAAAAGTGCGGTAAGCGGTAATGCTTTCTTGTAACACTTCAATAAAAATGCCAAAAAGCACAATTGCCAAACAAATTAACAATAATGGCTTTTTTTTGAGACGTTTTTTATTTCGTGTGCTGCGCGAAAAATATTGCAAATACCACAAAAAAGTTAGTCCGGCATAGGCTAAAGTATGAAAAATCTTATCTGCATTTTCTACTTCTGCTTGTGGTAAACCTTGCAAGCTTATTAACGAAAGTAATAAAAGTGCGAGCGTATAGATTACCGCTAGGACCAAACCTAGTTTAGGATCCAATAATTTCTTTATAAGCTTGGGCATCTAAAAGATCATCAACTTGCGATTCGTCTGTCATTTTTAATTTTATCATCCAACCTTCTCCATACGGATCAGAATTTACGTTTTCTGGTTCGTCTTCTAAGGTTTCATTAAACTCGATAATTTCGCCACTTAGCGGTAGAAATAAATCGGAAACTGTTTTTACGGCTTCTACGGTTCCAAAAACCTCATCGCGGTCTAAGGTTTCGTCTAAGGTTTCTACTTCTACAAATACGATATCGCCCAACTCGCCTTGGGCAAAATCTGTAATACCAATTGTGGCTATGTCGCCATCAATCTTGATCCACTCGTGATCTTTGGTGTACTTTAATTCTGCTGGGATGTTCATATTTTTTGTTTTTAATTTTTAGTTTCCAAAGTTATAACGCAATGTTATACCAGACCTAATAGTTGTTTGCGGAAATGCGGTAGAAATTGCGTATTCTGAAAATGTATGATCGTAATAAAAGATAGCTGTTAGATTTTTGGTAAGCGCATAATCTGCATTAAACGTTATAGACCAAATATCTTGTCCCGCCGTGGTCTGGCTATCATTAATATCCAAATATCGGATTATTGTTTGATTTCTCCTAAAAGAAACGTCTGCTTTAAAATTTAAATCGCTACTTAAGATTCTTTTTTGCCCTCCTATATTGGTGCCAATCTTTAAATCTTTAATGCGGTAGCCCAAACCAAGAATGTATTCATTACCTTGAATTTCGGTAAGTAAATTATTATCAAAACTTAGTGATAGCGCTCTATCTTTCTTTACTTCTGCTAAAACTTTAATAGAGTTTTTCAACTCCATATCTACTTTTATAAGTGGTGAAAATTGTTCTACCAAGTTTACGTTTGATATAAAATATTTACTTCTAAAATTACCACCTTGATCTAAATTTGCACTGCTGTAAGGGTCGTTACGATCGTATTCTAAATTGGTTTGAAACTGGTTAATATTATATAACGAGGTATAACCATGCTGCAAACTAAAACGTTTAAATTTATCTTTAAACCAAGTTAAACGCATTAAACCGGTATATTTTAAACTCCAGTTTGGCAATGGCGTATCTCTAAAAGAGCCTAAATCTACACTGCCGGCATCGCCACCGGTATAAGCCGAAAGAAATGCGGGCAGCAAAACTTGTTGGCTGGTTCTACCAAAACCTTTTGGGTAACCATCTGCATCAATATTATCCGGATTGCCAATATCTATCCCAGCATTTTGCGCCAAACGGTTGGCAACGGTAAGTCTATTATCTCTAAATTCTTGAAAGGTTTCTGAAAAATCTTGATCGCTTTTGCTAAATGCTGTAGCAATCATAATAGTAGAAATATTAAAGTTACCGTAAGTGTTGGGCGTTAAAGAACGGTATTGCAAATCTAACGGACTAACTCTATAGTTTTCTGTATAGGTTTCAGAATACATTCTGTTTGCATTCAAGTCTAAGGTTAAATCCGGTAACAGGTTTAAATTGGCTTGTATGCTCAAATTCTTTACTTCTGTTTCTGTATATTGTTCGTTAAATTGTTGGTACATCGTAAGCCAACCATTTCTAGCTGCAATTTCTCTAACATCTGCTTGGCTACCAAAAGTAAAACCTGCAGTTGGTTTTAAAGTTCCTACAAAACCCACATCGTTTGTATAGCCGGGCAAGAAAGTACCATTGGTTTCATCATAATTTACCGTAATACGTCTAATTGCGGTTGCTAAGCCAATAGCAGTATTTAGCGCTTTATCTCCTGCAGAAAGCTTGGTTGCTGGTTCATCAGATTGTAAGTTTTTACTACTACGACTAAAACCTAATTTGTTAGCGCCATCTCCTCTTCTACTGCGAGAGCGTGTATCTTTTTGACCTCGTTTTTTCTTTAAACCTAGATAACTATAAAGGCTGTTCATCTCTAATGTGCCATTTATTTGATGCTTATTAGAATTTTGAATATTGTTACCCAAATCTGGAATTCCCGGTAAGCTGTTTCTTACTTCAGAGCCTTTTTGCCACTGGAAACTACCGGTGTAGGAATATTGCGCTCGTAAAAAGCGAAGCGCCGGAATTTTATCAAAAGGTATATCGTAATTTACTTGTAAATTTTGATAATGTAGGTTAGGGTCTCCTACATTAAAAAACCCATCCCAAATGCCAATAGAATTATCTGGATTGCTTTGCGGATCTATATAATTTCTAACAATACGGTTGTTCATAGTATTGAAAGAGAAAGTTAATGACTCTGTAAGATTATGATTGATGTTATACTGCCAATCGAAAGTAAAGTTACGTTGATATAACTTTGGCAAACCAATAGAACCCGGCGGAAGGTTTATTTCTCTAAAAACTTGCTCGTTATATTGTCTTATTATATTACCACTTGCCGAAATATTGGTAGGCAACAAATTAAGATTAAAATCTTTTATTGGTTGGTAATATGCACTGCTATCTAAAGCCGCTATATTTTTGAATGGCTCTAATTTGAAAGGTTCAAAACCATAATCGTAGGTAGCGCCAACGTTTACACTTTGATCTAAAGATTCTTCAATTTCAAAATCACGATGGTCTACTTGATTGTAAGTTCCCGAAAAGGTAAAGTTTTCAATATCATACGGCATTGGTTTAGCGTCTTCTTGTGTTCTATCTTTCCGTAAACCTATTACACTTACACTTTGTCGTCTTGTATAATCTTCTGCACGTTCTTTAAGTTCTTCTCTTCTGGCAGCGTCGTTTGTATTATCTATTAAAGTTTCTAATTCTAAATCTGAATATTCGGGGTCGTATTGTGGTGTTATTAATTCTTCGCCACGGCTATAACTTACCGGAATGTTAACTCCCCAATCTTTGGGTAGCAACTGCCCAACATTTACGTTGGTAACCACATCGTATTGCTTGACATCTTCGCGACTACGTTGGTTTGGGCCTTGCTCTACCGAGCCAAAACCAATGGTGCTTCTTCTTCCCGTTGCAGATATTGAAGCAAAATCTGCCAAGTTGGTATCCATATTTAAAACAGCAGCCCAACCTCCTTGATTTTTCATGTCAGAAAGACGCATTTCGTTAAACCAAACTTCTCCGGTAGCATCAACATTACCGGTGTTTTTTAATCCTAACATAATCATTCTTACATCGCCAAAACTAGGATTACCTTTTATACCAACGCGCATTTCATCTGGCGTGTCTAAACCGGAAACCGGATTTAGGTTTTTATCGAAAAAGTTAAGCTCTCCGGCATTATAAGTTTCGTTACCTATAATTAGAGATTTTATTTGTTGTAATAATTCTAAAGGTAGATCGAGGTCGTTTACTTCCGGCCAAACATCGCGCGGCTGGGTAGAACTAATATCGCTAACCTTAAGCGGAACTTCTACTTGGTAAAAATTATCCGTAAAATCACTTCCCATACGTATAAAGGCAGATAGTTGCCCATCTTGCAAAGTTGGCGCCGGCGCAGGCAAACTTCTAGCGTGTAAAAACATTTTTAAGTTTTTATACTGCCGCATGTCTACTTGAAAATTCTTATATACCGCCCGAGAATCGTTTGGAGAAAGGTTTTTTACGGTAAGTGATAAAGATTGCTCGTCTTCGCGAATGGTTTGGTTGTTATTTACCAATTCTTCTCTAACAACACCCGGTGGCGTAACATAATCTGAGGTTTGTTCTTGACTAACTGCTGTTACTTCTAAACTGGTATTTGGCGTATTGTCAGGGTTTGTGCCATTAGGTTCCACGGCTTGGGTATAACGTCTATAATCTCCGCGCACCAAATCTAAGGTTCCAAATCGTAAAACAATATCATCCTGAAAGCCAGATAAAAACATACGCATAAAACGTATAGAACGTAAATCTGCAATACCGCCAACAGAGTATTCGCTACTGGTACGCAAAGGCACTTTAAACTGCACCCATTTTACTTCCATTTGCTGTCCGTTTTGCAAAGTTGTGGTTACATTTTTTACATCGGTAATATAATCTTGGTTTACCCCCGCTACGCTACTAGTGTTGTTATCTACACTCATACCCGGATAAACAGGAATCTCATACTCAAAATAACTGTCTATGGTATTCATCGTGTTATCGCGATTTATGTCTTCTGCAGAAGGTACGGTAGTATTTCCCCTGCTGTTTTGACCAACATCTGTGGGCGAGTTACCATCGTAACCGTTATAATTTCTATAGCGTTCTACAATGCCTCCTTCGGCAGCTAAATAATATAGGTAATTATCGTTAGACGGATCTTCTAACCCAGCAAATTCAGGAAAAGCACTTGCTTCGTCTGCATCTGGAATACCATCTAAACCAACATCTTGATTAACGCGCTCTGCACCTTCTGTATCAAAAGCATAAACTAAAGACTGATTAGAAGGTACGCGCCCAAAGGCTGTACTTAAGGTATTGCCGGCAGAACCGTCTTTAGGTAAGCCATTTTCGTATTGTTTCCTTCCGTCTTTTAGAATATCTTCTGAAATACTTCCTAAGTTAAACGTAATTTTACCATTGCTTGTGGTAGCATTTTCGGGATAAATGTAAGGATCCATCACCCAAAACTCTATGAACTCTACGTTAGACTGTTCAAAATTTGTTGTAGTAATTTCCCGCATTATGCCGCCAAAATTTTGTTCGGGATTTGGTAAGGTATTACTACCAGCTGCTGCAGGATTGTAGTTATATTGCCCGCGTTCTTGCGGATAGTAAGCCACGTCTAGAGTGTATATTGCCTGCGATTGGCCTTGCACGACATCCATATCGGGGAAGATTTCATCTATAAAAACACGTCTGGTAGAATATTGTGACAAATCGTCGTCGTTGATTCCCGCCGGACGTTGATTACTATAAAAAATAGGATCTATGGTGTACCAATTTAATTTTGCGCGCCGGTAACTACTGCTTAAATCGTTATTTGCTTTTTCGCCACCAAAACCAAGTGGAGCGCTAGAAAGATGCCACGAAAGCGGCGACAAAATAGAAATAGAAGTTTGCGAAGCTTCAAAATCATCTATATACGAAGTTGCTTCGCCGTTAAAATTATCGCCTTTAGGTGAACCGGGTTGCAGGTAAGCAAATTCGCCACGCAAAGAAAGATTAGACTCTACATCTGTATCTATATTTGGCAACTTGTTTACCAATCTGGTAAAGAAAGGAACTTCTGTAGTGTAATTAAAATTGAAACCGTAAATAGAATTATTTACCGGTTCGTAACTGTAATTTGCTTTTTGGGTAAGCGGCCGCTCGTTAAAGTTTATAAAGGTTCCGTTTACAATTAAATCTTCGCTAAATTTATGCTCTACATTTAAACCGGTAAAACGCTTGGTTTGTTGTCCAAAAGTAGCGTTATTTTCTGTAGAAACTTGTATTGGTGTATCTGAAGCCAATAATGCTTCATCTAAAATTTTAACCCTACCTAATTGGTAATCTACTGTATAATCTACGCCTTCTTGCAAGACCCTTCCGCCGGCAGTTACAGTTACGGAACCTTGCGGAACGTTAAACGCCCCAATAGGAATGCCGTCTTGTCCTGATGATTTATAGCTACCTTTTAACTGAAATTTATTTTTATCTGCTTCTTCTTGCTCTGCTTGTGTTTTGGTGGTAGCGTATAAACTTTTGAATACGTATTTTTCTTGATTTTCATTATAGGTGGCAGGATTTTCATAACTTTCTGATCCGCCATTAGGCGTATTATCTAACTTCTTAAATAAATATTCACCGAAAGGCTCTACGGAGGTAAAAATTATTTTTCCGTTTTGTGGATCTATGGTAATTCCCGGAACATAATCAAAAAAGCCATCGCCTCCAATTACCGGATCATTATTGGCATCTAAACGGTCTAAACTAAAAACGCGCAACAAATTGGTGTCTTCTACATCGTCCGGTAAAGGTGTTGTTGCATTGGGTGCTTGTGTAATATAATTAAGCGGTTGCGGGTCTGAATATAAAATATTAAACCTAAAGTCTTCGCGCTCTAGTTGGTAAGCGTCTAAGCTATAGATGTTTTTCATCATCAAATCCCAAATAGGCTCGTTTACATTGGTAACCGGACTTTTTAATAATTTTACAACTAAATTTTGATTTATAGCAACGTCGTTGCCGGGACTTGTAGGGTTTGGTTGTGTTTCTGTAGCATCTACGCCGCCATTTGCAAATTCTCCCACTTGGTATACTTGTCCGTTAACGGTGTATTGAAAAGCTACCGCTAAAATTTCATCGTTACTAAGCCGTTGGTTTAAAGAAATATACCCTAATTGACTGTTTAAGGTATATTCTGAATTTTGTAATTGTTTGGCATTTTCTAGTTTGGCATAATCTACACCTTCATTTACGTCCGCACTATTTACCCCAAACCCTTGATCTACACTGGCAACATCTCGAATAGCCGGCGTTAACACAGATTGCTGCGGACCGGTAATGCCCATCGGGTTGAAATTGTTATTGGAGTTGTTAGGATAAGAATCTGGCGTGGCATTTAAAAATCCGGAAAAGCTTGGCGGATTTATCGGGTTGCCGTTAGCATCTAACAAAACTCCAATATTTTCTGGACTAGCTTCCCCTATATCTTGAAGGGCAACAATATTTCTGGTATTGTTTAAGCTTTCTGTAGAATTGGTACGATTGGTTACCCAAACCTCTATTCTAGTAATTTGCACATTGCTATTTATGTACGGATAGTTTTGCAGCGCATCGTCATAATTATCCCTAAAATAATGTGCTAAGAAAAAATGACGGTTCTCGTCGTAATCTAAAATAAACTTATCAAACTCCTGTACTGCGCCACCACCCTGAATGTTTACCGTTTGCCGTTCTGAATTTTGTTCTGAAAAAACTCCAGTAATAGTTGTTTTACCAAATTGCAACTGTGCTTTTACCCCAAACAAACTTTGTGCACCTTGAATTAAAGAACTGTTTAACGGCATACTAACGTTACCAACTTCTATTTTTCTAACAATATCATCTTCGGTTGGGGTGTATTCTAGCTTTATCTGGTTTTGAAAATCAAAAGTGGATTCTGTATCGTAGTTGGCAGTTACTTTAAGACGTTTCCCAACTTTTCCTAATAAACTCAAACTAATGCGTTGATTAAAATCGAAAGTGAAGTTACTTCGGTTTCTGGGAGACAAAGATGGATTGTCCTGTTTGGTATATAAAACCCCTAAATCTAGCTCTACAGAACCTTGTGGTATAACTTCTATTTCGCTTCCGCCAAAAACGCTTTCAAAAAAAGTATTGTTTACATAAAATATTGGTAACAGGTTTTTTTGGCTGTCTTTTGCATCGTCGCCGCGGCCTGTCATTGCATCTGACTTTTCTTTAAAGTAAGCCTTCATCTGCTCTTCCATTACGCGTTTCTCGTATTCTTCAGGCGTAAGCACCAATGGGTAACTTACATTAACGCTACCAATTTTTTCTACAAAGATATAACGGTCTAAAAGCGGATCGTAAGAATATTTATGTACGATGCTTTGCGGATTTGCCATTTGTATTTGCCCTAAGCTATAACCGGTTTTTGTAGAGTCTTGTTCGGTTTGATTTTCTTCTTGCGCAAAGAGCCCGGAAGCGCCTAAAAATGCAACCAGAAAGACAGAAAGGTTTTTACACAACGAATTAAGAAAAATAGTTTCTCTCAAGGTATCTAAAGGTTTTTAAGTGCCAACTTTATTATAGTTTCAACGCTTGCATCGGGATTTTCAGAAACCACCTTTTTAACTATTTTATCCGATTGTTTTTTGGTGTATCCGAGCGTCTCTAATGCAGATAACGCTTCTTCTTTATGGGTATTGCCCTGAGATGTTAATATTTTGTTTACATCTTCTACCGCTCCCAGTTTATCTTTTAGGTCTATAATTACACGTTGTGCAGTTTTTGCCCCAATGCCTTTTACGCTTTTTATGGTAGGCACATCTTCTGTAGTTATGGCCTCGATAATTTGTGCAGGAGAAAGTGATGACAACATTGTACGCGCTGTACTTGCACCAATTCCTGAAACCGAAATTAGCTTTACAAACAAGTCTCTCTCTGCCTTCTCCATAAATCCGAAAAGGGTTTGAGCGTCTTCCCTAACTTGTAAATAAGTTAAAATAAAGATATTTTCTTGTTCGGGAATCAAGGCGTGGGTATGCAAAGAAATATTTAAAAAATATCCTACTCCGCCACATTCTACAATAATATCTGTAGGATTTTTCTCTACTAATTTCCCCCTTAGGTGTGTAATCATAAGTTAACCAAAAGTTAAAGCTTCAAATGTAGGAAAATAATTAAGATGTAAAAATTTTAACCATAGCGAATTAAAGCTTACAAACGTTAAATATGCATCTCTGGTTTTTTCTTTCTTTCTTTCTCTTGTGCATCTACTACCGCAACTGCCGTCATATTTACCATTTCTTCTACACTGGCACCCAATTGTAAAATATGTGCAGGTTTGTTTAAGCCCATCATAATTGGTCCTATAGAATCTGTATTGTTTAATTCTTTCAGTAACTTATAGGTGCTATTTGCTGCGGTTAAATTAGGATAAATAAGGGTGTTTATTTTGCGACCTACTAATTTTGAAAAAGGAAATTTATTTTGAAGCATTTCTTTGTTCAATGCGAAATCTACTTGCAGCTCTCCGTCTACACAAATATCAGGACATACTTTATGCAAGTATTCCACAGCTTCTTTTACCTTGCTGGCACTAGGCTTTTCGGAAGAACCAAAGTTGGCGTAAGAAATCATACCCATTACCGGCTCTAAACCAAACATTTTAACGGTGTAGGCCGTCATTTGCGCAATGCGTGCCAAATCTTTAGCGTCCGGGTCTATATTTATGGAAGTGTCGCTTATAAATAATGGGCCGCGGGAAGTATTCATCAAATTGGTAGCGGCAATTCGAGAAACGCCTTTTGCCATACCAATTAAATCTAACATTGGTTTTACCACAGAAGGATAAGCTCTGGAGTAACCCGAAAGCAAAGCATCTGCTTGCCCTTCGTTTACCATCATGGCGGCAAAATAATTGCGCTCCCGCATTAATTTTTGTGCATCGTAAAGCGTGATTCCGTCGCGTTTTCGAGATTGCCAAAATATTTCAGCAAATTTATCGCGTTGCTCTTTTTCTTCATCAGATTTTGGATCTATGATGCTAATGCCTTTGCCTTCAAACTCGATTTCCTGCATCAACTCTTCAATAACCTCTCTTCTACCCAAAAGTACAGGAATAGCAATACCCTCGTCGTGTACAATTTGAGCGGTTTTCATCACATCTAAATGATCTGCTTCTGCAAAAACCACTTTCTTCGGATTGGTTTTGGCTCGGTTTAGCAATAGGCGTGTAATCTTATTGTCGCCACCTTGGCGTTCGTATAACTCGTCTTCGTAGCGTTTCCAATCTTCTATTGGTTCTTTGGCAACGCCACTCTCCATAGCAGCTTTTGCAACTGCCGGTGGCACCACGGTAAGCAAACGAGAATCAAATGGTTTTGGAATAATATATTCTCTGCCAAAATTCATTTTTGTTTCGCCGTAGGCTATATTCACTTGTTCTGGCACCGGTTCTTTCGCTAAATTGGCTAAAGCTTTTACGGCAGCCAGTTTCATTTCTTCGTTTATTTTGGTTGCCCTAACATCTAAAGCTCCTCTAAATATAAAAGGGAAACCTAACACATTATTTACCTGGTTTGGATTGTCGCTTCGGCCGGTGGCCATAATAACATCGTCTCTAGTATCTACGGCAAGCTTGTATTCTATTTCCGGGTTAGGATTGGCCATTGCAAAAACCACCGGGTTTTTGGCCATGGTTTTAAGCATATCTGCAGAAAGTATTCCGCCCACGGAAAGTCCTACAAAAACATCGGCGTTTTTGACCGCATCTGCCAAATCTTTATATTTCTTTTCGGAAGCAAATTCTTTTTGCATTTCCGACAATTTCGGGTCGTCTTTTTGCAAAGAACCTTTACTGTTGAACATGATAATATTTTCGGGTTTTAACCCTAAAGAGACGTAGAGCTTTGCACAAGCAATAGCCGCAGAACCGGCTCCGGAAATAACCATTTTGGCTTCCTCTATATTTTTGTTTGCAATTTCTAAAGCATTTAATAAGGCTGCCGCCGAAATTATCGCCGTCCCGTGCTGATCGTCATGCATTACGGGAATATCTAATTCTTCTTTAAGTCTTCTTTCTATTTCAAAAGCTTCGGGAGCTTTAATATCTTCCAAATTTATTCCGCCAAAAGTTGGAGCGATATTTTTTACGGTTTCTATAAAAGAATCTATGTCTTTAGTACCTACTTCAATATCAAAAACATCTATGTCTGCAAAAATTTTAAACAACAAACCTTTACCTTCCATTACGGGTTTAGAAGCTTCGGGACCAATGTCCCCCAAGCCCAACACCGCGGTTCCGTTAGAAATTACTGCAACCAAATTACCTTTACCGGTATATTTATAGGCATTATTTAAATCTTTTTCAATTTCTAAACAAGGTGCTGCCACGCCAGGCGAATATGCCAAAGCCAAGTCCCGTTGGGTAGAATATTTTTTGGTAGGCACCACTTTTATTTTGCCGGGTATAGGTTTGGCATGGTAGATTAAAGCTTCTCTTCTCTTGCGTTCTTCGTGGTTGCTCATAGTTTTTTATTTTGCGGACTAACAAAGGTAACATAGAAGTTGTAATACTAAAAACTTAGCTTTTTAAAAATTCTATATTTCTTTGCAAACCGCTAAATTTTGTACGTTTTACGGCAGATTTCTTGAAAATTTGCCCAAAGGTTTCTTTGGTAATGTCTTCCCAATCTGCTTTGCTGTATTCTAATAAATCAGGATGCGGATTAAAAAGTGGTTCGTTGTGGGGTTGCGAAAAACGGTTCCACGGACAAACATCTTGGCAAATATCGCAGCCAAACATCCAATCTTCAAATTTTCCTTTTTCGCTTTGCGGAATCGCATCTTTTAACTCGATGGTATAATAAGAAATACATTTGCTGCCGTCTACCCGATAAGGTTCGTAAATAGCGCCTGTGGGGCAAGCGTCTATGCAGGCAGTACAACTACCGCAATGGTCTGTAACCGGCGTGTCGTATTCTAAATCGAGATCTATGATAAGTTCTGCAATAAAAAAGAAAGAGCCCGTTTTTTTAGATAAAAGGTTAGAGTTTTTACCAATCCATCCCAAGCCGCTTTTTGCCGCCCAAGCTTTGTCTAATACTGGTGCAGAATCTGTAAAAGCACGTCCGCTAACTTCGCCAATCTCTTCTTGAATATAATCTAAAAGCGTTTTTAATTTATCTTTTATCACAAAATGATAATCACGACCGTAAGCATATTTAGAAATCTTATAGGTGTCTTGGCGTTGTTTTTCTTCCGGAAAGTAATTCAGTAACAAAGAAACCACGCTTTTAGAACCTGGCACCAAGATGGTAGGATCTAAGCGCTTATCAAAAAAATTTTCCATATACTGCATTTTGCCATTCCGGTTTTCTTTCAGCCATTGCTCTAAACGCGGTGCTTCTTCTTCTAAAAATACTGCTTTACTAATACCACAGGACAAAAAACCCAATTCTTTGGCTTTGTCTTTAATGAATTTGGTATATTTTTCTGGATTAGTCAAAAAAGTATGTTTTCTTGGTTCTACAATTCTGATTTATGCCTATGACTCAAAATAAGTTTTTTAAAAAAGTCCGCCTTGAGAATTATGTCTGGTTTTTCCTAAATGCTTATAAGCGGCTTCGGTTACTTCACGACCTCTCGGCGTTCTTATAATAAAACCTTCCTGAATGAGAAAAGGCTCGTAGACTTCTTCTATGGTTTCGGCGCTTTCACTTACGGCTGTTGATAAAGTGGTAATACCAACCGGACCGCCTTTAAATTTGTCTATTATCGTGCTAAGGATTTTATTATCCATCTCGTCCAGACCATTTGCGTCAACATTTAAGGCTTCGAGGCTAAATTTAGAAATTTCCATATCTATTTTCCCGTTGCCTTTTATTTGTGCAAAATCCCGAACACGTCTTAAAAGTGCATTGGCAATTCGCGGGGTTCCTCTACTTCTTCCGGCAATTTCTATAGCAGCATCTAAATTCATGGGAACGTTTAAAATACCGGCGCTACGTTGTAAAATATCTGAAAGCAATTCTGTAGAATAATATTGCAACCTACTGGAAATACCAAAACGCGCACGCATTGGTGCCGTCAATAATCCTGAACGCGTAGTAGCCCCGACTAATGTAAACGGATTAAGATCTATTTGAACCGAACGCGCGTTGGGTCCGCTTTCTATCATTATATCTATTTTAAAATCTTCCATAGCAGAATATAAATATTCTTCTATAACCGGGCTTAACCTATGAATTTCGTCTATAAACAACACATCGCGATCGCCCAAATTGGTAAGCAAACCGGCCAAATCTCCGGGTTTGTCTAAAACCGGACCGGAGGTTACTTTAATTCCTGCGTTAAGCTCGTTTGCCAATATATGGGCCAGGGTAGTTTTTCCTAAGCCCGGCGGGCCGTGAAAAAGCGTGTGGTCTAAAGCTTCATTTCTTTGATTGGCTGCCTGTACAAAAACTTTTAGGTTTTCTAATACCCGTTCTTGTCCTGCAAAGTCATCAAAACTTAGCGGCCGTAAGGCTCTTTCTATATCAAACTCTTCCGGAGAGAAACTTTCGCCTGTTGGGTCTAGGTTTTCGTTCATAATTACAAAGATAAAGAAAAAGCCTTTTCTAAAAATTAGAAAAGGCTTTTTACTGAAATTATATGTTTTATTACTTAGTGATTAAGCTCTTCTTCGTGTTCTTGAAGCGGTACGTTTTGTGGTACAAAGTCTTGTCCCGGTAAAACGTAATCTGTTTCTTCTTTGTTAAGTTTACTATAATCATACGACCAACGGTAAACGGTTGGTAACTCTCCAGGCCAGTTTCCGTGAACATGCTCGACAGGAGTTGTCCATTCTAATGTAGTACCATTCCAAGGGTTTTGTGTTGCTTTTTTTCCGTAAAACATACTTGCAATAAAGTTGTACAAGAAGATTACTTGTGCTGCTGCTGCAATTATTGCAAATACCGTAATTAACACATTAGTATCTGCTAAATCATCAAAATATGGAAATGCTGTGTTGGTATAATAACGTCTAGGAAGTCCTGCCAAGCCAATAAAGTGCATTGGGAAAAACACGCCATAGGCCGCTACTGCGGTTATCCAGAAATGTACATAACCTAAATTTTTATTCATCATTCTACCAAACATTTTTGGGAACCAGTGGTATACGCCGGCTAATAATCCATATATGGCAGAAATCCCCATTACTAAATGAAAGTGTGCAATAACGAAATATGTATCGTGCACGTTAATATCTAAAGTACTGTCTCCTAATATAATTCCCGTTAGACCTCCAGTTATAAAAGTAGAAACAAAGCCAATAGAAAATAGCATAGCCGGATTCATCTGAAGATTACCTTTCCAGAGCGTGGTTATCCAGTTAAATGCCTTTACGGCAGAAGGAATTGCAATTAATAACGTTGTAAAGGTAAACACTGACCCTAAAAACGGGTTCATACCAGAAACAAACATGTGGTGTCCCCAAACAATTGTAGATAAGAAAGCAATTGCCAAAATAGAAGCTACCATAGCACGGTAACCAAAAATTGGCTTTCTGGCGTTTGTAGACATAATCTCTGATACAATACCCATTGCCGGTAAAATAACAATATATACTTCGGGGTGACCTAAAAACCAGAATAAATGCTCAAATAATACCGGTGAACCGCCTTGGTGAGCCAATACCTCCCCTTGAATATAGATATCACTAAGAAAGAAAGAAGTACCAAGAGACCTATCCATTATAAGCATTAGAGCTGCCGATAATAAAACTGGGAATGACACTATACCAATAATTGCAGTAATAAACAAAGCCCAAATGGTAAGCGGTAATCTTGTCATAGACATACCTTTGGTTCTATGATTTATTACAGTAACCACATAATTTAAAGAGCCTAATAAAGATTGTGCGATAAAAAATGCCATAGAAATTAACCATAAAGTCATCCCAGTTCCTGAACCAGGAATTGCTTCCGGCAAGGCACTTAACGGCGGATAGATTGTCCAACCTGCTGAGGCAGGGCCAGACTCAACAAAAAGCGAACTTAACATAATTACACAGGATATAAAGAATATCCAATAAGACAGCATATTTAGAAAACCAGATGCCATATCTCGCGCTCCAATTTGTAAAGGAATTAGAAGGTTACTAAAAGTACCACTTAGACCAGCCGTCAAAACGAAAAATACCATTATTGTACCGTGAATGGTAACTAAAGCAAGATAAGCTTCTGGCGTCATAACACCATCTGGCGCATATTTCTCACCTAACAACCATTTAAAAATCACAAAAGATTCTTCTGGCCAGGCCAATTGCATTCTAAAGAGCACGGACATAAGTATGCCCAAAATTCCCATTATAATACCTGTAATAAGATATTGTTTAGCAATCATTTTATGATCTTGGCTAAAAATATACTTGGTTATAAAGGTTTCTTTATGATGATGTCCGTGATCATCATGTGCGTGATGATCGTGTGCTAAAGTTGCGTTTGCTGTTGCTGACATATCTATTTATATAAATTTCTTTTAAAAACTACTTACCGTTATTATTAATCTTTCATGTATTCTTCAAAAGTTGCTTGCTCTGACAACCATTGCTGAAAATCTTCTTCGCCTTCTACTACTATTTGCATTTGCATATTATAATGTGAAATACCACAAATCTTGTTGCATAATAGGTAATAATCGAACTCATATGGATCTAAAGCTACGTCTCCTTTCGCCATTAAATCTTCACTTCTTTCCTCTCTAATTTCGTTAATGGTTTCTACCTTTTCTGTCATATATTCTGACGTTCTCATTTCTTCTGTAGTGATAGTTGGGGTAAAGCTAAATTGTGTAATCATACCCGGCACAACATTCATCTGCGCTCTAAAGAAAGGAAAATAAGCAGAGTGCAATACGTCTTGTGATCTAAATTTAAACAAAACTTTCTTATTTACAGGCAAGTGCAGCTTAGAAGTTATTTTATCATCTTCTGCATAAGTATCACTTTCGTCAACTCCTAATGTGTTTTTACCTTCGATAAAACGCACGTTAGCTTTTCCTAAAACATTATCTTGACCGGCATATCGTGCTTTCCAACCAAATTGATAGGCATAAATCTCTACCACCATGACATCTTCATCTTCGTCAAAATTCATGATATCTGACCAAGTAAACAAACCATAGATAATTAGGCCAGCTAATACAATAACAGGAATAATAGTCCAAATAAATTCTAATTTATCATTATCTGCGTAAAACAGCGCTCTTTTACCCTCTTCTCCTCTGTATTTAATAGCGAAGAAATGCAACAAAAACTGAGTGATAACCTGTACGATCATGATAATCACGATTGAAAGCATCATTAAATTATCAAAGCTTTCTCCGTGTTCTGATGCCGCCTCTGGTAAGTAATAACTAGAATGGTTCCAGAAACTATAAAGCATTAAGCCATAAAGAAAAACCGTAAAGGCTATGAGAATATAGGCTTGCTTTCTGTTGTCTTCATTATTAGCGATCTGAGAATCGTCTGTATGTTTAGGTTTAGACAATTGTAATACTTTCGACATCTGCCAAAAGGTAACTCCTAGAAGCGCTATTACTATTATGATTAAAAATACAGTCATTGTTATAAATCTTCTTTAAAACTAATTTATTTCTTAATAATGGTAATTTTCACTCTCTTTAATGAAAGGGTTGCCACGTGGTCTTAGAGATACTTTCCCTAAAGCAGATCCTACAACCAAGACAAACAATCCTAAAAAGAACAATATACCAGCTATTTCTGTAATTCCAAAAGACCAATACGGACCTACGGCAGATGGTGTGATTAATAGGAAAACATCAATAAAGTGTCCTATTAGCACCACTACACCAGACATTACTACAAACCAAGGTACACGTTTATAATCACTATTCATCAACATTAATATTGGAAATACAAAATTAAGTACCAACATAAACCAAAATAAAAAGCCGTATTCCTGAATTCTAACAATAAAATAAGTTACTTCTTCTGGAATATTTGCATACCATATCAACATAAATTGTGAGAACCAAAGATAAGTCCAAAATATACTGAACGCAAATATATATTTTGCCAAGTCATGTAAGTGACTATCGTTAACAAAGTCTAAGAAACCTAATTTCTTTAATGAAATAGTTACTAAAGCTATCACTGTAATAGCTGTCACAAACATTGTTGCAAATACATACCACCCAAATAAAGTACTATACCAGTGTGGTTGCATAGACATAAACCAGTCCCAAGCCATCATACTTTCGGTAATCATAAAGAAAATTAAAAAGAAAACAGCTGCTTTAAAATTTTTCTTATAAAACTCGTTATTAGAACCGCTTGCTTCCTTTAAGGAATATTTTCTTGAGAAATGACGATAGAGATTCCAACCCACCAAATATATAATTGCTCGAATTACGAAGAATGGGAAATTGAGATAACCTGATTTAGCTTGTAAAATTTCATCTTCTGCAACCAACTCTGCATCTTGCCAAGGAAAGAAATGTGTACCGGCAAAAATAACAATCAAGAAAACAAATATAGATCCTGGTAACAAATAGGCTGTAATACCTTCAATAACTCTATACAATACTGGAGACCAGCCAGCAGATGATGCATATTGAACTGCGTAAAACACCAAGGCGCCTAGAGCAATCATAAAGAAAAAGAAAGCCGATACAAATATTGCAGACCAAGGTTTTGCTTGCATTTGATGCAATACGTGTTTTAAATGGCTTTCGTGATGATGCTCTTCTTCTTGCGACATTGCATTTTCGGCAAAGCCCTGTTCACCTCTTGCTTTGTCTACAAAACCTGCTTCATCTTCATGAGATTGCGCCTCGTGTGTAGAATGACCTTCGTCGTGTGCTTCGTGCGATGCTAATATTTCTTCAACATCTTCTGTGGTTGAAGGAGCGGTTAAAAAGCCATAACCTAATCCTAAAGCACCTACTACCATAAAGATGATAGAGAATAATTTTAATTTACCAGATAGCTTGTACATACTAAAATATATAATACGGTTTATTCTTGATTTACTTCGTTGTTGTGTCGTTTTTGGTAACTGTTTTTTCCTTATCGAAATTTTGCTCTATACTATTACCAAAAGCATTACCAAAAACTCTTTTGTAACGTGCGTTGTTATTTCTAAATTGGTCTGCCTCTTCTTCTGTCAAAAATTCTCTTTTAGAACCTCCTTCCAATTCGGCTTTTAAGTCCATCACATGATGGTCTATTTGCCAACGTTCTTTTTCGCTTGTTTGCGCAGCATAAGATCCCATAGTATTAAGACCGTAATACATCACGTGATAAACGCTACCTTCTGTAATAGCTCTACCTGCATCATCAAAGGAAGGAACACCTAATATCTTCTCGCGCTCTACCAGCGTACCCTTTCCATTACCTTTATCGCCGTGACAAATTGCGCAGTACAATGTAAATAAAGCTTGACCTTCATTTACGTTTTCTTCTGTATAAGGTAAGGGGTTTTTCAATTCCGCTTTAGCTTTATCGTAACCATCTAAATTATCTTCATAAGAATAAGGCATCCAACCCCTAGGAATAGAACCTTCTACCGGCAACTTGGCTTCCTGCTCGTTTAAGAAAATATCGTAGGCTCCGTAAGTTTCATAACCTATAGGCTCATACATATTAGGAAAATACTCGTAGTTTCTATGATCTTCGTCAAAGCAGGAGCTCAGACTAAGTGCTATTACTAAAACAAGTGTTATTTTAAATAAACTTTTCATAGGGTTTATTTGTTAATTAGTTTAATTTCTACGGCTCCCGTCCTTGAAAGGAAATCTGATAAATCGTCAACATTGTGGTTTGCCACCGCTATTTCCATCAAAAAATGATCATCGGTGGTTCTTACGTCAGGGTTTTCAGCTTTTTTAAATGGCCATAATCTACTTCTTAAATAAAATGTAATAACCATTAGATGGGCAGCAAAAAACACTGTTAATTCAAACATAATTGGCACGAAGGCCGGCATATTTTGAAAAAACGTAAAACTTGGTTTACCACCTATATTTTGCGGCCAATCTTGAATCATCATAAAATTCATCATCCAAATTGCCACAAAGAAGCCAACCAATCCATAAATAAAAGATGTGATTGCAAGTCTTGTAGGTGCAATTCCCATAGCTTTATCCAAACCGTGGACAGGAAATGGGGTAAACACTTCTAAAATACTATAATTTTCTGCGCGTGTTGTTTTGACAGCTTGCATTAACAAATCGTCATCCGTATAAAGCGCATGTATAACCTTTGCTGCCATACTAGTTGTTTTTAAGTTTTATTGCCTGACTTGTCCAATTATCGCGTACTGCTGCATTATCAAAATCGTCAATGATTTCGTTTAAAAGCGCGTAATCTTTTGATGTCATATTTGCTATTTGATTAAAAGTATAAATACCCAACTGATGAAGTTTTTGTTCCATAAGCGGCCCTATACCATCAATTTTGGTTAGGTCGTCTTCATTTTGCGTAGCTGGGTTAAACGTACCAATACGTTCTAGCATTTTATCTATACGTTCTTTCTGCTCTTCGTTTGCCAAAGCATCTGCATGAACCGTGTCTTTGTGCGCGTTATTTTGCTCGTTATCTTTTGGCTCATTGTCTGAAAGAGAATCAAAATCTGCTTCATCGTTACGGTCCTTCGCAGTATTGGCTGCCGGACCTCCAGAAGCAGGATATTGCTCTACTTGCTTTATATGATAATCATCGCCATATTGAGCTCTGAGTTGCTTAAATCTTTGTCCAGAAGATTTAAGTATAGTTTTTACCTCTGCCTGCGCAATAACCGGGAAGGTTCTTGCGTAAAGTAGGAAAAGCACAAAAAAGAACCCTATTGTACCTATAAATGTACCAATATCTACAAAAGTAGGTGAGAATAAAGCCCACCCAGATGGTGTTCTGCCTTTACTAAGATCTACCACAATAATATTAAAACGCTCAAACCACATTCCTATATTAATAATTAATGCTACTATAAACGTCCATAATATATTTCTTCTTAGCTTTTTTACCCAAAGAGTTAATGGCACTATAAAGTTACAAGTAATAAGCGCCCAAAAGGCCCACCAGTAAGGTCCGGTAGCCGCTCCAAACGATAAATAAACATAATTCTCATAGGAAGTAGCAGAGTACCAGGCTATAAAAAACTCCGTTATATAGGCAACAGCAACGATACCACCGGTAACTAAGATAACTTTATTCATATATTCTATATGAACAACTGTAATATACTCTTCTAAATGTGATACTTTACGCATTACGATTAGTAAAGTTTGAACCATTGCAAAGCCGGAGAAAATAGCACCTGCCACAAAATATGGAGGGAAAATGGTACTATGCCAACCAGGAACTACAGAGGTAGCAAAGTCAAAAGATACAATGGTGTGTACAGAAAGTACTAACGGAGTAGCTAAACCTGCCAAAACCAAAGAAACTTCTTCAAAACGTTGCCAATCTTTTACACGCCCACTCCAGCCAAAACTAAGCAAGCTATATATTTTTTTCTGAAAATCATTTGTAGTACGATCTCGCAACATCGCAAAATCGGGAAGCAAACCTGTCCACCAGAAAACTAACGATACCGAAAGATAAGTAGAGATAGCAAAAACATCCCAAAGTAATGGCGAGTTAAAGTTCACCCAAAGCGAACCAAATTGGTTTGGAATTGGTAACACCCAATATGCCAACCAAGGTCGCCCCATGTGTATAATAGGGAACAGACCAGCTTGCACAACCGCAAAAATAGTCATTGCTTCTGCAGAACGGTTTACTGCCATTCTCCATTTTTGTCTAAAAAGAAGCAATACGGCAGAAATCAAGGTTCCGGCGTGACCGATACCTACCCACCAAACAAAGTTGGTAATATCCCAAGCCCATCCAATAGTTTTATTAAGACCCCAAACTCCAATACCAGTAGACACGGTATAGATGATACAGCCTAATCCCCATAGAAATGCAATTAAGGCAATAGAAAAAACAATCCACCAAGATTTATTGGCCCTTCCCAGAACCGGAGCTCCTACATCTACACTTATGTCATGGTAGGACTTTTCTCCAATAACCAAAGGCTCTCTTATCGGTGCTTCGTAATGTGACGACATATTCTTACTTAATTAATTTTACTAATCTTTTTTAAACTTCCGTTGTATTTTTAACCTTTACTTGATACATCACATTTGGTTTGGTACCCAAATCTCCCAGCATGTGATACATACGATCGTTTTCTTTTAACTTTAATACTTCAGAATCTTTATCATTTACGTCTCCAAAAACTATTGCGCCGGTATCACAAGCTTGTGAACACGCAGTTTGGAATTCGCCATCTTTAATAACCCTACCTTCGCGTTTAGCATCCAGAATAGTTTTTTGCGTTTTCTGAATACACATAGAGCATTTCTCCATAACTCCTCTAGAACGTACAACAACATCTGGGTTTAATACCATTCTACCCAAGTCGTTGTTCATATTGTAGTCAAATTCATCGTTTTTATTGTAAAGGAACCAGTTGAATCGACGAACTTTATACGGACAGTTGTTTGCACAATATCTTGTACCTACACATCTGTTATAAGCCATTTGATTTTGACCCTGACGACCGTGAGAAGTTGCTGCTACTGGACATACTGTTTCGCAAGGAGCGTGGTTACAGTGTTGACACATAACCGGCTGAAAGGCTACTTCCGGATTATCGTAAGAAGCAGTTTCTACATCGGTAAACGTTTCAAAAGCTCCTAAATTCTCTAAATCTTCTTTTTCTTGCGCAAAGGTATTGGCAGAAGAATAGTATCTATCTACACGTAGCCAGTGCATATCGCGGAATTTACGAACTTCATCTTTTCCTACCACAGGTACATTGTTCTCACTATGACAAGCGACAACACAAGCTCCACAACCGGTGCAAGCATTTAAGTCTATAGAAAGGTTAAAATGATGCCCAACCGTATCGTCAAAAGACTCCCAAATATCTGTTTTTCCCGGAACCCCAACTGGCGTTTCTACGTGGTTATAACCAACTTTAGGAATATGATTCCAATGCTCTCTGTCTTTTGTATTAAATATTTCTAAGGTAGTTTCGCGCACAATATCGCCACGACCTACCATTGTACTTTGTAATTGCGTACAAGCAAATTCATGTTCTCCCGCAGCTTTTTCTAAACTAACATTCTGAAACGCTTTAAAGTCTTTGTAAATAGGATATGCATTAACCCCAACTTGCATTTCTTCCTGTATAGCTTCTTTTTGACCATAGCCTAATGCTAAACCAATAGAACCTTCGGCTTGACCGGGCTGTATAATTACCGGAATATTATTTAATGTTTTATCGTCTAATTTTAGATTTACATAATTTCCGTTCATTGCCCCGTTGGACACGATAGGGTTTTCTAAACCTAACCTATCTGCATCGGGTTTGGAAATAGTTATGTAATTATCCCAAGTAGTTCTGGTAATAGGATCTGGCAACTCTTGTAACCAAGGATTATTAGCCTGCTTCCCATCTCCTAAGGCAGTTTTGGTATACAAAACCAATTCAAACTTACCATTTGCAGGCTCTGCTTGCGCCAACCTGCCGGCTGCTCCAGCTGCGCTCCCTCCAACTACACCACTGGTTTCGACCTTTACAGGAGATTTACCTTCAAAAACACCATCATGAACTGCACTGTTCCAATCAAATCCTATAGAAGCATTTGACCAGGTATCTTTTAAATATTCATAATAGGTTGCTTTATTTTCCGTCCAAGTTAAGATCGTGTCTTGAAATTGACGCGTATCAAATAAAGGTCGGATTGTAGGCTGCATTAAGCCAAATGTATTTTTTGTAAACTGCACATCACCCCAACTTTCTAGATAGTGTGGTGTTGCGGCAACATAGTCGCAAAGCTTAGCAGTTTCATCTTCCTTCATACTGAATGCAACAGAAAGACCTACATTTTTCATACCTTCTACAAACTCGTTTGCATTAGGTAAGCTATACGCAGGATTAACGCCGGCAACTAATAAAGCGCCAACACTACCTGCATTCATATCTTTTACTAATTGCTGAACAGCCTTAGCGCTACCTTGACGGGTCATTTTACCATTTTCGGTATCCATCAAGCTACTCCCTAAGGTTTCGTTTATTTCTAAAACAAGCGCTTGCGCGTCATCTTCCGGAATACCGGAAACAACAGCAGACTTACTTCCACCTTTACGTAACTGACGTACAGCTTTCACAACAGCATCATCTAATTTTGCAGGAAGGTTACTTGTAGACGAACCACTAACAATATAACCATAAATAGCTGCCAAAACAGCTTTTTGCTGTGAAGGTGTGGCTTTTATTCGTTGATCTGCGCTAGCTCCGGAAAGGGTCATATTAGACTCAAACTGAATATGCTTAGACATATTTCCGTTTTTAGGAATTCGACTTTTTGCATAGCCAGGACTATAACCTCCGCCTTGCCAATCTCCTAAGAAATCTGCACCAACAGAGACAATTGTTTTAGCTTCTGTAAAATCATAATTAGCAAGCGCACGATAACCATACTTAGCTTCAAATGCATTTAAACCTGCATCTTCTGAAACCGTATCATAAGTTATATGACGTACGTTACCATATTTATCTGAAAATTCTTTTATCAGCTTGGTAGTACTCGGACTTGCGAAAGTTTGCGTTAATAATACAATATCACCGGAAACTTGACCTAAACTGCTTAAAACTTCTGCATCTAAATCTGCCCAAGAAGCAGGTTCGCCCTTAATCATTGGCCGCATTACACGATTATTATCGTATAAAGATAATACAGATGCATGAACTCTAGCACCAGCACCGGCACTAATTCCGTTTAACGCATTATTTTCTATTTTAATAGGTCTACCTTCTCGTGTTTTTACCAACACACTTGAGAAATCAAACCCATCTGCCATGGTCGTAGCATAATAATTTGCCACCCCAGGAACTATTCGTTCGGGCTGCACCACGTAAGGTATAGACTTAACTACTGGGCCTTCACAGGCAGCCAAAGAAGCTGCGGCGGTACTAAAACCTACAAATTTTAAGAAATCTCGACGAGAAGTTTTCGAACTCTGTAGAGACTCTTTGTCTCCCAAAAATTCATCTGTAGGAATTTCTTCTACAAATTCATTTTGCTGAAGTGCCTCAACAACAGGGCTATTCTCTTTAAGCTCCTCAACACTTTTCCAGTATTTCTTGTTTGATGACATATATACTATAAATTACTTCTTGATTATTAATAATGGCATTTTCCACACTCTAAGGCTCCCATTTGGGCGGCCGTCAACTGCTCTACACCATATTTTTTAGACAACTGCTCATGAATTTTTTCATAATACTTGTTGCCTTCCATTTTTACATTTGTTTCTCTGTGACATTCTATACACCAACCCATAGTTAATGGCGCATACTGTCTCATCACTTCCATTTCCTCTACCGGACCGTGACAGTTTTGACAAGCAATTCCTGCTACACTAACGTGCTGCGAGTGATTAAAATATGCAAAGTCCGGCAAGTTGTGTATTCTTACCCATTTTACCGGCTTTTCTTCGCCAGTATAAGATTGCGTTTCAACATCCCACCCTACGGCATCGTATAGTTTTGCTATTTCTGCATCGTAAAACTCTTTAGAATACTCTTCAGTAGCTGTTTCTGGTGCTACTTCAGAAATAGATTTATGACAATTCATACAAACATTTAAAGAAGGTATGCCAGAGTGCTTACTTACCCTTGCAGAGGAGTGACAATATTTACAATCTATACCATTATCACCAGCGTGAATTCTATGCGAATAGTGAATTGGCTGCACAGGCTCATAACCCTGATCTACACCAACCTGCATCAAATAACCGTAGGCAAAATAAGCAGCCCCAAGCAAGAATACGATAGAAACAACAATTACTAAAAATTGGTTTTGAACAAAAGCTTTCCAGATAGGTGTTCTTTTTTCTTTTTCTCTTTTATGCACCTCTACACCACTTGCTTTAGCAAAACGCGTTAAGGTTTTATTTACCAAGAATAAAATAACTACCAATAACAACAATACAAACGAGAGAACCCCTAAGATAACCTCTGTAGAAACACCGCCCCCACCTTGAGAAGCTTTATCTACACCACCAGCTTCTGCAGATGCTGGAGCTTTAGGCTCAGGTTTTGGCTGCTCTACATACGCCAAGATATTATCAATATCCTCTTCCGAAAACTGCGGATAAGGAGGCATTGGAACTTTATTAAATTCTTCAAAAATTGCTACTGCATCTGGGTCTCCAGCTTGCACCATAGCCTGGCTATTATGAATCCAGTTATACAACCATTGCTTGTCGTATTTATCTGTAACCCCATGAAGAGCTGGACCAGTTGAGCGCTTGTATAATTTGTGACAAGCAGCACAATTGGAATTAAATAAATCTTTACCCGCAGCTACATCGCCTTGCACATCAGAACCTCCCTCAGAGTCTTCTTCTGCGTCAGCCGGAACCTCAGTTTGAGAAGAATCCTCTTCTCCTTCTTGAGCATATGCGGAGTTAAAAATTGAAAATAAAAGCACTACAGCCAAAAGTAGTGTTCTTGAAATGGAATGGCGGTTGGTCACCTTTTTCATATCACAACTAAATTAACGTCTAATTTGTTACCATTTTGATAGTGAAGTTGTTGCAAAAACAAGCCTTCACTGCGCAAAATTTCAAGAGCAAAAGTAACACTTAAAGATGATTTTCGGAATGTTAGTGAAGTGTTAATAGTTAATTTATACTGTTTCTAAATAATGATATTTGTCATATTATAGCAGATTAATTTTATTTTTGTAAATAAATCTCATTGTATGAAAAAGAATATGCGTTTTTTAGTTTTAGGTGGAATAGCTTTGCTTTTCTTTCCTATTGGAATTTTTGCTCAATCTTCAATTCAGCAAGACCCGTTAATACCAGAGTTGCTAGTATTAAAAGCTAAGATGACCGAAAACAATGAATTGGGCGAACGCTATAAAATTCAATTATTTTATGGTGAAACTTTAGAAGCTGCCAATAAGATAAAAGCAGAATTTGAAAGAGAACACGCCAAATGGCCATCAAGTATAGAATACGAAGCTCCCAATTATAAAGTATGGGTTGGAGATTTTAGAAATAAATTGGAAGCTGAAAGAGCTTATGTTATTTTAAAAAAAGATTTTAAAAGTGCCTTTATTTTTAGGCCTTAAATCACTTCTTAATACCACAAAAAAGAGGTTGTTTTTAAAAACAACCTCTTTTTTTATGCAATGAAATATGTAAATTATTTCAACTTTTTCTTAACTGCCACTTCTTGGAATGCTTCTACTACATCCCCTTCTTTAATGTCGTTGTAGTTCTTTACTTGCAATCCACATTCGTAGCCTTTTGCAACTTCCTTAACGTCATCTTTAAATCGTTTTAAAGAAGCCAATGTGCCAGTGTATACTACCACGCCATCTCGTATAAGACGTATATTACTATTTCTGTAAATTTTACCATCTGTTACCATACAACCGGCAATAGTTCCAATTTTAGAAATCTTAAAGGTTTCTCTTATTTCGGCATTACCGGTAATTTCTTCTTTTAATTCCGGTGAAAGCATGCCTTCCATCGCATCTTTTAAATCGTTGATAGCATCGTAAATAATAGAGTAAGTACGAATATCTATTTCTTCCTTATCTGCCAATTGCTTAGCATTACCAGCCGGACGCACGTTAAAGCCAATAATTACAGCGTTTGATGCAGATGCTAATAGCACATCACTTTCGGTAACCGGACCTACACCTTTATGAATAATATTTACTTCTATTTCTTCTGTAGAAAGCTTTTGGAAACTATCTGTCAAGGCTTCTACAGAACCATCTACATCTCCTTTTAGAATAATGTTTAGTTCTTTAAATTCGCCTAAAGCAATACGTCTACCTATTTCGTCTAAGGTAATATGACGTTGTGTTCTAACGGTTTGTTCACGTTGCAATTGCGTTCGTTTAGCTGCAATTTCTTTTGCTTCACGCTCATCTTCCATAACCACAAACTTATCTCCGGCTTGTGGTGCGCCATCTAATCCTAAAATAGATACTGGCGTTGATGGCCCGGCTTCTTTTACTTCGTTACCGCGTTCGTCTTGCATTGCTTTAATCTTACCGCTAGTTGTACCGGCTAAAACATAATCTCCTATATTTAAAGTTCCTGCTTGCACCAAAATGGTAGAAACATAACCTCGCCCTTTATCTAGATACGCTTCTACTACAGTTCCGGTAGCCATTTTATCTGGATTGGCTTTTAACTCTAAAATTTCTGCTTCTAATAATACTTTTTCGAGCAATTCTTTTACGCCCGTTCCTTGTTTAGCAGAAATATCTTGCGATTGTACTTTACCGCCCCAATCTTCTACCAACAAATTCATACCCGCCAATTTCTCTTTAATCTTCTCCGGATTGGCAGTTGGTAAATCTACTTTGTTTATAGCAAAAACAATTGGCACTCCCGCAGCTTGAGCGTGTGAGATAGCCTCTTTGGTTTGCGGCATCACATCATCATCTGCAGCAATTACAATAATTGCAATATCTGTAACTTGCGCTCCCCTTGCCCGCATAGCTGTAAAAGCCTCGTGACCAGGAGTATCTAAAAATGCTAATTTTTCTTTGTTATCCAATTGCACTCCATAGGCTCCAATGTGCTGAGTAATACCACCACTTTCTCCGGCAATAACGTTTTCTTTACGGATATAATCTAATAAAGAGGTTTTACCGTGATCTACGTGACCCATTACTGTAACTATTGGGGCTCTTGACACTAAATCTTCCAGCTTGTCTTGTTCTTCTTCTATAGATTCTTCCAAATCTGCTGTTACAAACTCCACTTCATAGCCAAATTCTTCAGCAACAATACTCAAAGTTTCTGCATCTAAACGCTGGTTCATTGTAACCATCATTCCTAAAGACATACAAGCAGAAATCACTTTTGTTACCGGCACCCCCATCATTGTAGCAACCTCACTTACTGTAACAAATTCTGTAACTTTTAATGTTTTGCTTTCTTGTTCTTGCTGTGCTTGCTCCTGCTCGGTTTTTTCCCGATGCTGGTCACGCTTATCTTTACGGTATTTAGCACCCTTCTTTTTAGAAGACTTGCCTTGAAGTTTTTCTAGCGTCTCTCTAATTTGCTTTTGTACTTCTTCTTCTGTAGGATCTTCTTTAGCAACGGCTGGACGTCGTTTCTTACCTCCTTTTTTGAAGTTAGAACGTTTTTGCACCCCGCCTTTGCCAGGAGCATCTTTACTTATACGTTTACGCTTTTTCTTTTTAGATTTTGCTCCAGATTTAGCGTCTTTATCGTCTTTTTTCTTAGGCTTTTTAGAGAACTGGCTTAAATCTATTTTTTCCCCGGTAAAGTTCGGCCCATCTAATTTCTTATACTTGGTTTCTAAACGCTCTTCTTGCGTTTTTTCTTCCTTATCTTTAGGAGCTTCTTCTTTTGCCGGTTCTTTCTTGCTAGTTTCTTTCTTGCTAGTTTCTTTCGTAGTCGGTTCTTCTTTAGGCGCTTCCCCTTTAGATTTTTCAACGTCTTGAACCGGTTTCTCTTCGGGTTTTTCAACTTTTGGAGTCGGTTTCTCGACCTCAGATACTTTTGGCTTTTCTTCCGCTGGCTTAGGTTCTTCTTTTTTTGTTTTAGAAGAAGGCTTATCGAGGTCTATTTTACCCACCTGCTTAGGGCCGTTAAGCTGTTTACGCCCAGAAACAACTTCATTTTCTTTTTCTTTCTCCAATTCTAATTGGCGCTTCTCCTCTTCTTTTTTCCGTTTTTCTTCTAGTTCTTTTTCCCTAGCAATACGGATTTCTTCCTTCTCTTTTTTGCGCTCTTCCCCTACTTCTTTAGAAGCTACCTTTTTGCTTTTATCTGTTTGAAACTCATCAAAAAGTACTTGGTAAACTTCTTCTGAAATTTTTGTAGTAGGACGTGCCTCAATATCGTAACCGTTAGAATTTAAATATTCTACAGCCCGGTCTAGTGAAATATTGAATTCACGCAAAACTTTATTTAATCGCATTGTTTTTCCAGCCATAAATCGCCTCTAAATTACCTCTTTTATTCCTTTAATTATCGTGATTAATTATACTAAATAATTACTCTTCAAATTCTTCTTTTAAAATACGAACCACATCTAAAATGGTTTCTTCTTCCAGATCTGTTATTTTAACCAAATCTTGTACGTCCTTTTCTAAAATACTCTTTGCGGTATCTAAACCTATTCTAGAAAATTCTTGAATGATCCAGGCTTCTATTTCGTCTGAAAATTCAGACAATTCTACATCCTCATCATCTTCTTCGCCTTCTCTAATCACATCTATCTCATAACCGGTAAGCTGCCCGGCCAATCTAATGTTGTGACCACCGCGACCTATTGCCTTAGAAACTTCTGAAGGCAACAGTTTCACCTCTGCCCGCATAGTTTCTTCGTTTATTGAAATGTTGGTTATTTTTGCCGGACTTAACGCGCGGGTTATATACAACTGTGTATTATTGGTAAAATTAATTACATCTATATTTTCATTTCCTAATTCACGAACAATGCCATGAATTCTAGAACCTTTCATACCTACACAAGCTCCAACAGGATCTATACGATCGTCATAAGAATCTACCGAAACTTTTGCTTTTTCGCCTGGTATTCTCACTACATCTTTTACGGTTATCAAACCGTCAAAAACCTCCGGTATTTCTTGCTCAAAAAGCTTCTCTAAAAACAAGGGAGCAGTTCTAGACAAAATTATTACCGGTTTTGTACCTTTTAATTCTACACTATCTATAATACCGCGCACATTATCTCCTTTACGGAAAAAGTCTGAAGGAATTTGCCTATCTTTTGGCATAATCAATTCATTGCCTTCATCATCTAATAATATGACAGCTCGGTGACGGATGTGATGCACTTCTGCAGAATACAACTCGCCTTCCAAATCTTTAAACTGCTTATATATATTGGTACTATCGTGCTCGTGAATTTTAGAAATCAGGTTTTGACGAAGCGCCAAAATCGCTCTTCTTCCCAAATCTATCAATTTCACTTCTTCAGATACATCTTCTCCTACCTCAAAATCAGGTTCAATTCTTCTTGCTGCGCTTAATGAAATTTCACGATTATCGTCTTCTACTTCGCCATCTGCCACAACAATTCTATTTCGCCAAATTTCTAAATCACCTTTATCTGGATTTATAATTATATCAAAATTATCATCTTCTCCAAATTTCTTTTTCAGTGCATTTCTAAAAACATCTTCTAAGATCGCCATTAACGTGACACGATCTATCAACTTATCATCTTTAAATTCTGAAAAAGAGTTAATCAACTCGATATTTTCCATACCAAAACTATGCTTAAAATTTTATCTTCACTTTTGCTTCTGTAATTTCCTTATAAGGCAAAATCACTTCTTTCTTAACAGTTACTTTACCTTTACCAACCGGTTTTGGCTCTCTAGTTTTCCACCGCAAGGTAATATTTTCCTCATTAGCAGCTTCAAGATTTGCTTCATATTTTTCGTTTTCTGTATGTACTTCCAATTTTCTGCCAATATTTTTCTTAAACTGTCGCGACATTAATAAGGGAGAAGTTGCCCCGGCAGAAGTTACTTCTAAAGAAAAGTCTTCTTTCTCTCTATCCAAGTTATGCTCTATAGCACGACTAATTTGCATGCAATCTTCTACAGAAACACTTTCATCGCCATCAATCACCACTAAAATCTGATTGGCCGGCTTGATTTGCAAATCTATTAAAAACAAGTTAGGATTTTGCTCCAAAGCCGTATCCAACAACTGTTTAACGTTTTCTTTCTGCATTAAATATCCTTATAAAAAGAGGGGACCGCTGTCCCCTCCAATAATTTTTCAATCTTTCGGGTGCAAATATAATAATTATTTCTCACATAAGAAATGATTAGCAAAACGAATTTTATTTGTAACTTTAAAAAACTAATTAATTTAAATTAAAATAGAAATGAAACGAATTCTTGTCCCCACAGATTTTTCCACACATGCCGAAAATGCCTTAAAAGTGGCGGCGCAAATAGCTAAAAAAAACAAAGCAGAAATTTTCTTGCTTCACATGCTAGAATTGCCTCTGGAGTTAATGGACCCTACCACACAGCAACAAGCAGCCCAAAATAACCCACCCGAAGCTTTATTTTTTATGAAATTAGCGCACAAACGGTTTAACGAAATCATGGAAGCAGATTTCCTAGAAGAAGTTACTGTGCACGAAACGGTTCAATTTCATCAAGCTTTTGAAGGAATTATGGAAGTTGCCGAAGATAAAAGTATAGATTTAATTGTGATGGGCTCCCAGGGAGCCACTGGCCTAAAAGAAGTTTTTATTGGTTCTAATACAGAAAAAGTGGTGAGAAATTCTAATATACCTGTTTTGGTAATTAAAGAAGAGTTGCCAATTTTTGATGTAGAGAATTTTGTATATGCTTCAGAATTTGAAGAAAAAAATAAAAAATCTTTTAAAGAAGCGGTAGATTTTAGCAAAAGTATAAATGCCAAGTTGCATTTGGTTTATGTAAATACCGCTAACAAGTTTCAAACTTCTGAAAGTATTGAAAACCGTATAAAAACTTTCTTAAAAGAGGTAGATTTAGAAAATTACAGTTTTAGTATATATAACGACAATACAATAGAAGAAGGTATTTTAAATTTTGCCAGAAAAACCAATGCCGGTTTAGTAGGTATAAGTACCCACGGGCGTAAAGGCTTGGCTCATATGTTAAATGGCAGTATAAGCGAAGATTTGGTTAACCACGCAGACATACCGGTAATTACTTTTAAGCTTTAGAGTAAAGATTTTTTTATACCGGCCTCGAGACAAGACCAAAAATAATTCCAAAAAGATTTGGTCTTGTCTCTTTTTACCGATTCTACTTGAGAGGTAATCGAGCCATTTTTTGGTGATTTATTTACAATAATATTTGCCAAAAAACTAAGAATATCACTTTCTGATCTGCTATCTCCTTTTAAAACTGCCAAATCAAAATCATCATAGACCAATTTTGTTTTGCCGCGGGCTGTATTTCTATTTCCTTCAAAATCATAATAAACAGCCTGCATACTTCCTTTTGCTTTTACATTCATAGCCGGAATAAAAAACTCATTCATAGAACTTGGTGGCACGTTTTGTACATTTCCGCGAAAGCGAAACCTACCTGTTGTATCGTTAACTTTAAACTGCCAATTCATCTCTATAGGAGATTTACCAAAAAACGAAGTATTAATTTGTACTTTGGTAGTAGGAAAATCTTTTCTATCTAAATCTAAATTGGTGATATTATAAATTTTAGCATTTAAGTTTTTGAAGTTTACCTTACCCGGGTTACGGTCTTTTTTTATTTTTTCTTCGTACGTTATTTCTGCTTTATTTAGGGCTACAGAATCTATCTTTAATTGTATTGGCAGCTTACGAATCATTGTGCTGTACATATCTTTTTTACGCAGATCGTCTTTGACGGTTTTATCTCTGTAAATAGAAAAATCTATAGCGCTAAGTGATAACAGTCCAGCAGAAAAATGCGGCGCTTCTTCTTTGTACGAAAATTTATAAGACGGGATATGAATACTGTCCAATTTTAAATTCATTAAATCTTTTTCGTACGGAATGTAGTTTACATAATCTTTACGATTTTTGGTTGGTAGAAACCGAAGGTCTTGCAAGAGCACTTCTTCTTCACTAATCTCTACTCTTGCTACAGATAAGTCTTGATAGGCATTGGCTACAAAATTTAGACTGTCTGCTTCTAAAAAATAATCGCCATACTGAAAAGGAATTTTTTGTTTGATTTGATCCGGACCGGTTTTTATATTTTTTATTTTTAAATTGATTTTAGGTACCTTAAACCTCTTTATGCTATCTCTTCTATAACTTAAGCGCCCGTTGGTTATTGCTAGCGCATTGATACGTATTTTTTCTGAAAACTTATTGCTTTTCTTGCCATTAACACTAGAATCATTTTTTTTAGATAACCGAAGGTTTGGTTTTTCTATCTGAATCTCGTCTACAACAATAGAATCACCCAAGACTAAATAAGAAAGATAATTAAAATTACGTATGCTTACTGTTTTGGCTTGTAGGTTTTGCTTTTTTGGCCGGTAAGAAATATCTTTTACAGAAAGATTTCCTTGAAATAAATTTATAGAATATTCTTTATAACTAAAATTTTCTTTGTCTATACCATCTAATAATTTGCCTACTTTATAGCGGGCAAAAAAATGAAGACCCACAAATATTACGGCTAAAACTAAAAGCCCAACTAGAATTTTTTTAAGTATATTTTTCAAATCTTAGAATTTGTTTTCTACCAAGATATTATTCTTTTTAAAAAGCTAATTAGCTTTAAGATATTTTAACTTAAAAAATTAAGCTAGCCGCAATTGCTGCGTTAAATTTCAGCTAAAGAGACTGCTAACTTTTTTTTGAAAGCAAGCTCACTGTATATTTATCTGCCAATCAATTATGTATACCATGCTTTTAAAATTTAGTTTTATTTTACTGTTCTTATTTGCCGAAATTGCTCTTGGCATTTACAGTATGTTATACAGTGATAATTTATTGGCCAAATTTCTATTCTTTATACTTTCTGCAATTTTAATTTGCATAGCCGTAATTAAGGGCGTAAACAAAATTTTACCTTCCGAAGAGAAATAATTACACCTTGTTTTTTTGTACCTTGTTAGCATCTGATAAAAGTTTTTCTTGAGTAATGAACATTATTTGTATTTCTGACACGCATAACCAGCATCGTTTGCTAAATATTCCTTACGGGGAAGTGTTAGTACATACGGGAGATTTTACAGAAGGCGGCACCAAACGCGAAGTAGTAGATTTTTTTAAATGGTTTGCGCAACAACCGCACCCCTATAAAGTTTGTATTGCCGGAAATCACGAGTTTTACTTAGAAAAGATTAACACCACGCAATTGGCAGAAATCATTCCATCTAATGTGCATTATTTATTTCAAAGTTCTATTTGTATAGAAAATGTGAAATTTTGGGGCTCTCCTTATAGTCCTATTAATTCTCGCTGGGCATTTAGTAAAACAAGTAATGCTATTGCAAAACATTGGGAGAAAATCCCACAAGATACAGATGTCTTATTAACACACACACCACCGTACAATATTTTAGATGAGTCTGAAGCAGAAGTTGCTTTGGGTTGCGAACATTTACGCAAGCGCGTAGAAAAGATACAACCACAATTTCATATTTTTGGCCATTTACACAATAACTACGGAAAGATTAGCCGTAATAAAATTACCTACGTAAACGCTACTTCTTTTAATAAAAATTCTAAATTAATAAACAGTCCTATTAAATTGCGTTATCTTCTGTAAACGGTATAACAAGCTTCTTAAAATTAGTTAATTGACTAATAAGCAACATTTTATTAATAACCTCTTAACATATCACGGGCTATATTCGTAAAAAACAATTAGCCATGAGAACTTCTTATCAATCAACTACTATTTTAAGAGAAATGAATAATTTGATTACTTATAGTTGTAATAATCAAAACATTTCTACAGAGCGGTTTTCTACCTTTCATAAAGCGCTTTTAAAAAAGCATTTTGAAGCAAGTGAAGTAAGTATAGATATTAAAGAAAACACCCTGCATCTTCAAATACTGGTGGAAAGCAATAAACACGTTAACGTAAATTTTGAATACCAATCGTTAGAAGCTTTATTAAAATCTTGCTTAGAAAAAGACAATGGCAGCTTAGGCTTTTACCAAAATATGCTCACTTTTTATAATGTGGCTAGTGTATAAAAATTAACCAATTTACTTAGAACTTTTGTACGCAAGACTGGTACAGCTTCTTGCCAAAAAATCACTTCATTTAATTTCCGGCATTCGATTGCATCGAGTGCCATTTTTTTTACTGAAAATTAATTAAAAACGGTCAACTTTATTTAGGGATATTTTTTCACCTAACACCTAACACCTAACACCTAATCTCTACTACCTACCTCTTATTTTCAACCAAACCTTCCATAGCTTCTAAAAAAACCTCCTGGTCTTCTATATAACTCATATGTCCTTTTGGGAAGACAACTAATTTACTACCGGTTTCTGCAGCCACATTTTTAATATTTCCTAACGGAATAATAGGATCTTTTTTTCCCGTAAAAATTATTTTCTCTCCTTTAAAATTGCGCAAAACTTCGGTAGTATCCTTTCGGGTTTTTAAACCTTCTATAGTTGCTACAATACTTTGTACGCTCATTTCTTGCGCAATGGCAATGTTTCGGTTTACTTGCTTTTGGTAGTTATCTTTGGTTTCTTCGGCAAACAAGTTTCTTATGGCCATTCGCACAAACGCGTCTTTATTTTGCTTTACCAAAGCCTGGGCGCGGGTTCTATTATCTTTTCGTTCTGGCGAGTCTGGCTTGGTACTAGAATTTAACAACCATAAATTTTTGGTTTTTTCCGGAAACAATTCCGTAAAGTGCAAGGCCACATAACCTCCCATAGAATGTGCTAAAAAACTAACTTTCTCTATTTTTAAATAATCTAAAACCGCTTTTACGCTGCGCGCCATTTCTTGCATACTATGAATGTACCCCAAAGAATCTGTAAAACCGTGTCCCAGCAAATCTATTGTTACCATTTGGTGCGTGTTTTCAAAAAGCGGAATACTGTGCCGCCACATATCAGAACTCTCTAAAAAACCGTGCAAAAGCACAATTACCTCGCCTTTGCCTTGAGTAGCATAGGCAATTTGTATATTTTTGTAGTTTACGAAATTTTGCATAGCGCAAAAATAATCGGTTTTAACCGCTAAACAGCAAGCTTATATGAAAATTTTAAAATTACTCTCCGTTGGTTTTTTCTTAGTTTCCTTTACCATTTCCGCACAGATAAAAGAAAAAAAATTAGACAAATTAATAGAAAACACTTTAGAAGCATTTGATGTGCCGGGCATTTCTGTAGGAATAATCAAAGACGGAAAAACAGTTTACGCCAAAGGTTTTGGCAAACGCTCGTTGGCAACCGGCAAACCTATGAACAAAAACACCTTGGTAGGAATTGCTTCTAACTCCAAAGGTTTTACCGCTTTTGCATTGGCAATGTTGGTAGACGATGGTAAGTTAAATTGGGATGATAAAGTGCGGGAACATTTACCGGAATTTAGATTAAAAGATGCTTGGGTTACCGAAAATTTTACCGTTAAAGATCTGCTCACGCACCGCAGCGGTTTAGGACTTGGCGGCGGCGATTTGATGTTTTTTCCTGAAGGCAATAGCTATTCCGCAGAAGATATTTTAGACCATTTACAATATATTGAGCCTACCAGTTCCTTCCGCAGTAAATTTGAATACAACAACAATATGTTTATTGTTGCCGGCGAAGTTTTAGAACGCTTAAGCGGAATGACGTGGGAAGAATTTATAGAAGAGCGTATTTTAAAACCGGTGGGAATGACGGCCACCAAAGCTTCGTACAATCGCGTAACCGATAAATCGAATATAATAGACGCCCACGCCCGTACCGAAGGAGAAGTAATTCAAATTCCGCACGATTGGAGCGAAACTGCCAATCCTGCCGGCGGCTTGGTAAGCAACATTACCGATATGTTAACCTGGGCAGAGTTTTTAATGAACGATGCCGTAACCAAAGATGGAGAACGTTTGCTAAGCGAAAAACAATTGCATAATCTTTGGCAGATGCAAATGCCATTGCCGGTAAGTAAAGAGAATTCTTATGATACACATTTTTACGGTTACGGTTTGGGCTGGTTTGTAAAAGATGTAAAAGGCGGTTTTAAAGAAGTTACGCACACCGGTGGTTTGCTAGGTACGGTAACGCAATTTACCTTACTACCCGAAAAAGATTTAGGCATCGTAGTGCTTACCAATCAAATGAGCGGAAGCGCTTTTAATACAATTACCAATACGATAAAAGATAGTTATTTAGACTATGAAAACCGGGATTGGTTAAAAAAATTGAAACCAAAACACGATAAATGGCTAGCTAAAAACGATAGTATAAAAACAGCGGTTTACCAGCAGGTAAAAGAAATGCAGAAAAAAGGTATTGCCCTGCAACCGGAACAAGTAATTGGTACTTATAAAGACAATTGGTTTGGAGAAGTAACAATTAGTAAAGAAAATGGGAAACTAAAAATTGCTTCGGAAGAATCTGAGCAGTTGAAAGGTGAATTGTTGCCGTACAACACAACCACTTATGTAGCAAAATGGAATAACAGAAGTTTTGATGCCGATGTATTTGTGCTTTTTAATTTAGATAAAAACGGAAAAGCCCAAAGTGTCACCTTAGAATATATTGCCCCAATAACCGACTTTAGTTTTAATTTTGGTGATTTACGATTAGAAAGAGTAGAAGAGTGATTTTTCAATAAAAAAACTCAAAATTTTCAGTAAAAAAAACCTGCTTAAAAATAAATTTAAGCAGGTTTTTTGCTATTAAGTTAAACCGAAATTATTGATTCATTAAATCTTCAATCTCGTCTGCTTCAATAGGTATATCGCGCATCAAGTTAAAAGGCTCGCCTTTTTCTTGTATTACCAAATCGTCTTCCAATCTAATCCCGAAGCCTTCGTCCGGCAAATAAATTCCCGGTTCTACGGTATAAACTTGGTTTGCTTTCATAGGTTCGTAAAGCAGGCCATAATCGTGTGTATCTAACCCAATATTATGCGAAGTCCCGTGCATAAAATATTTTTTATATGCCGGCCAATCCGGATCTTCGCTTTGTACATCGGCTTTATCCAACACGCCCAGCTCTAAGAAAGCTGCGGTTGCCATTTTACCAACTTCTTTGTGGTATTCTTCCCACATTGTGCCTGGCACCAATAGTTTAGAAGCTTCTTTTTTAATCTGGTTAATTTTGTTATAAACCTCTTTTTGTCGTTTTGTAAACCTTCCGGAAACGGGAATGGTACGCGACATATCGCTAGCATAATTGGCATATTCTGCGCCAACATCCAACAAGATAAGCTCGTCCTTTTTACACTGGTCTTTATTTTCTATATAATGCAACACATTGGCATTTTGCCCCGAAGCCACAATTGGCGTATAAGCAAATCCGCGCGAACGGTTACGCAAAAATTCGTGCATAAACTCGGCTTCAATCTCATATTCCCAAACCCCGGGTTTTACAAAATTGAGAATTCTTTTAAAGCCTTTTTTGGTAATATTACAAGCTTCTTGCATAGCTTCCAGCTCTAAAGGATGCTTTACGGAACGTAAACGCTGCAAAATAGGATTGCTTTTTTCTACCGAATGGGCAGGATAGGTTTCTTTTAACCATTTATTAAAACGCGCTTCCCGGGTTTCTGTTTCTATGTTAGCACGGTAATGCTCGTTGGTGTTAATATAAACCGTTTCGCTTTGGGACATTAGTTCTTGAAAAACTTTTTGGAAATCTTTAAGCCAATACACGGTTTTTACGCCAGAGGTTTCGTAGGCTTTTTCTTTGGTAAGCTTTTCGCCTTCCCAAACGGCAATATGTTCGTTTGTTTCCGTAAGGAAAAGAATTTCGCGGTGCTTTTCTTTGGGAGCATCGGGAAATAAAACCAAAATACTTTCTTCTTGGTCTACCCCACTTAAATAATAAATATTTCTATCCTGTTGAAATGGAATGGTACTGTCTGCCCCAATTGGGTATACATCGTTAGAGTTAAAAACAGCCAAACTTTTTGGCCGCATTTGCGCCATAAAATTTTTACGATTTTCTTTAAATAAACTAGAATCTATGGGCGTATATCTCATAATAACTATATAATTTTAGATTTCTTCAAAATTACTAATTCTATAGTATACTACACTTTAATACTTCTTAAAACTTAGTAAATCTATTTAGCAATCTTATCCTTGATTAAACTAATTCTAAATAAAACTTAAACGCGGAGCAAAGTTTGTTAATAACTTTAAGTAACCGTATTTTTGTTAGAAATTTCTCTAAACAAACAAAAACCAATGAGTGGATTATTAAAATCAACCATAGCACGAAAAGTTGCTATGGCCTTATCCGGACTTTTCCTAGTTTTATTCTTAGCTCAACATTTAACTGTAAACTTTACTTCTGTAATAAGCGCAGAACTCTTTAACAGTTTTTCTCATTTTATGGGTAATAATTTTGTGGTGCAAGCATTATTGCAACCGGTACTTATTTTTGGAGTGGTTTTTCACTTTATAATGGGTATTTACTTAGAAATTAAAAACAACAGAGCCCGGGCTGTCAATTATGTCAAGTTTAATGGAAGTGCAAATTCTTCTTGGGTTTCTAGAAATATGATTTTCTCTGGCGCCGTTGTATTAGCCTTTTTAGGTTTACATTTTTACGATTTTTGGGTTCCCGAAATGATTCATAAATATGTAGAAACCAACCCAATTGGCGAAAACTCTACACGCTATTACGAAGATTTAGTAACCAAATTTGAGAGTCCCGTACGCGTTGGCTTGTACGTAATTGCTTTTATATTTTTAATGCTGCATTTATTGCATGGTTTTGCTTCATCTTTTCAATCGTTAGGCGTCAAAAACAAATACCAAGAAGGTATTAAAGGCTACCAAGACAGTGCCTCTAAATGGGTGCGCGGTCTTACTACCGCTTACGCCATTATTGTACCGTTAGGGTTTATTTTTATTGCCCTTTATCACTATATTAATACATTATAATTTACGGAAGATTTATGTCAGTTTTAGAATCAAAAACACCAGAAGGACCACTAGCAGAAAAGTGGAATAATCATAAAAATAATATCAACCTGGTTAACCCGGCAAATAAACGTAATATAGATATTATTGTTGTAGGTACAGGTTTAGCAGGCGGCAGTGCTGCAGCAACACTAGCAGAATTAGGCTATAATGTAAAAACTTTTTGCTACCAAGACTCTCCGCGTCGTGCGCACTCTATTGCGGCACAAGGAGGTATAAACGCTTCTAAAAATTACCAAGGCGATGGCGACTCAGATTACCGCTTGTTTTACGATACTGTAAAAGGTGGTGATTACCGCTCTCGTGAGGCCAATGTTTATAGATTGGCAGAGGTTTCCGGTAATATTATTGACCAATGTGTGGCACAAGGAGTTCCCTTTGCGCGTGAATACGGCGGCTATTTAGATAATCGTTCTTTTGGTGGGGTTTTAGTCTCCAGAACTTTTTATGCCAAAGGACAAACAGGACAGCAGCTTCTTTTAGGAGCATATTCTGCAATGAACCGTCAAATTAATCGCGGTAAAATTCAAGCTTTTAACCGCCACGAAATGATGGATTTGGTTTTAGTAGACGGCAAAGCCCGCGGTATTATTGCCCGCGATATGATTACCGGCGAGATAGAAAGACACGCAGCCCACGCAGTAGTAATTGCTTCTGGTGGTTATGGTAATGTATTTTTCTTATCTACCAATGCAATGGGAAGCAATGTTATGGCAGCTTGGCGCGCGCACAGACGTGGAGCTTATTTTGCCAATCCGTGTTATACGCAAATTCACCCAACTTGTATTCCCGTTTCCGGAGATCATCAATCTAAATTAACCTTGATGTCAGAATCTTTACGGAATGACGGAAGGATTTGGGTTCCTAAAAAGAAAGAAGATGCGGTAGCCATTCGCGAAGGAAAACTAAAGCCAACAGAGCTTTCGGAAGACGAACGTGATTATTACTTAGAAAGAAGATATCCCGCTTTTGGTAACTTAGTACCAAGAGACGTTGCCTCTAGAGCAGCAAAAGAACGTTGCGATGCAGGTTTTGGGGTAAATAAAACCGGTGAAGCTGTTTTCTTAGATTTCTCTAGCGCTTTTGAGCGTTATGGAAAAGAAAAAGCTTTTGCTTCCGGACATAAAAATCCTTCGAAAGAAGAGATTATTCGTTTAGGAAAAGAAGCCGTAGAGAACAAATACGGTAACTTGTTTGAAATGTATCAAAAAATTGTAGCCCAAAACCCTTACGAAACACCAATGATGATTTATCCCGCTGTGCATTATACAATGGGAGGACTTTGGGTAGACTATAATTTACAAACCACCATACCCGGTTGTTATGCCGCAGGAGAAGCTAATTTCTCAGATCACGGCGCTAACAGACTTGGAGCTTCTGCATTAATGCAAGGCTTGGCAGACGGTTATTTTGTTTTACCCTATACCATAGGAGATTACTTGGCAGACGATATTAAAACCGGTCCTATCCCGGACGACACGAAAGAGTTTGAAGAAGCAGAAAATGCTGTTCGCGATAAGATTGATCGTTTAATGAATGCCGCCGGTCAAAATTCTGTAGACCACTACCACAAAAAATTAGGTAAGATAATGTGGAATAAATGCGGTATGGCTAGAAACGCTGATGGTTTAAAAGAAGCTTTAGATGAAATTAGAGCTTTACGCGAAGATTTCTGGAAAAATGTAAAAGTAACCGGTAAAACCGATAATAAAAATGCGGAACTGGAAAAAGCTGGTCGTGTAGCAGACTTTTTAGAATTGGCAGAATTGTTTGCTAAAGATGCCCTACACCGTAACGAATCTTGTGGAGGTCACTTTAGAGAAGAATACCAAACCAAAGAAGGCGAAGCCTTGCGCGACGACGAAAATTATAAATATGTTGCAGCTTGGGAATACACCGGTGATCCGCGGGAAGCCAAATTGCACAAAGAAGACTTAGAATTTGATTACATCGAGTTAAAAACAAGAAGTTATAAATAGATGTAAGTATTGAAAAAGAGGTGTTAGGATTTAGCCACTCGGTACTCAATACTCAATACTAAAATCTAATAGAGAATATGAAACTTACACTAAAAATATGGCGTCAAGAAAACGCCAACGCAAAAGGAAAAATAGTAGACTACCCGATAGATGGCATAGAAGGAGATATGTCTTTTTTAGAGATGCTAGATGTACTTAACGAAGAATTGGTTGCTAAAGGCGATGATCCTGTAGAATTTGACCATGATTGTAGAGAGGGTATCTGTGGTTCTTGCAACTTACAAATAAACGGTGAGCCGCACGGTCCAGAAAAACTTACCACCACTTGCCAGCTACATATGCGTAGCTTTAAAGATGGAGATACTATTGTAATAGAACCATTTAGAGCAACTGCTTTTCCGGTTATAAAAGATTTAATTGTAGACCGCACTTCTTTTGATCGTATTCAACAAGCCGGTGGTTATGTTTCTGTAAATACTTCAGGTAATACGATAGATGCCAACACTATTCCGGTAAATAAGCACGATGCAGACGACTCTTTTAACGCAGCAACTTGTATTGGTTGTGGGGCTTGTGTAGCAGCTTGTAAAAATGCCAGCGCAATGCTGTTTACTTCTGCCAAGGTGTCGCAATATGCTTTGTTACCACAAGGAGAAGTAGAAGCAGCAGATAGAGTGCAAGCAATGGTAAGACAAATGGATGAAGAAGGATTTGGTAATTGTAGTAATACAGGTGCTTGTGAACTAGAATGCCCAAAAGGAATTTCTTTAGAAAACATCGCAAGAATGAACCGCGAATACCTTTCGGCTACGACCAAGAAATAAATAGTAACGTTTATTTTATAAAAACTTCCCAAATTCTTATAGAGTTTGGGATTTTTTTTATCTTATAGCCAAGTAAATTGTAAAGCATGAAATTCACCTCCAAACTTCCCAATACAGGAACCACTATTTTTACTGAAATGAGTAATTTGGCAAATAAACACGAAGCCATAAATCTTTCTCAAGGATTTCCAGATTATATGCCCGATTCAAAATTATTGGATTTAGTAGAAGAATCTTTCCGTAAAGCAGGTAAAAATCAATATGCACCCTTACCGGGAATTTTTAGTTTGCGTAAAACCTTGTGTAACAAATTGAACTATCTTTATAATAGTAATTATCACCCGGAAACAGACATTACTATCACCGCCGGTGCAACTCAAGCTATATTTACGGCTATTTCTACCTTTGTAAAAAAAGACGATGAGGTAATTGTATTTAAACCCGCTTACGATTGTTATGAGCCGGCTATAGAATTGTATGGCGGTAAACCGGTGCTAATACAAATGAAAGCCCCTGATTACTCTATAGATTGGGAAGCGGTAGAGCAAAAAGTTTCGAAGAAAACTAGAATGATAATTATTAATACACCGCATAATCCTACCGGTAAGGTTTTAAAAAAACACGATCTTTTAAAATTACAAGAAATTGTTTCGGGTACGGATGTGTTGGTGTTAAGTGATGAAGTTTATGAACATATTGTTTTTGATGAGCATAAGCATCAAAGCGTAGCAAGATTTATAGACTTACGCGAGCGTTCTTTTATAACCTATTCTTTTGGTAAAACTTTTCACGTTACCGGTTGGAAATTGGGTTATTGTGTTGCTCCTAAAGCTTTGATGAAAGAATTTCAAAAAGTGCATCAATACAATGTATTTTGTGTAAATCATCCGCTGCAAATTGCTTTAAACCAATATTTACAAAAAGAGGAAAATTACCTGCAGTTAGCAGAGTTCTACCAACAAAAAAGGGATTACTTTTTAGATCTTATAAAAGATTCCAGATTAACCTTTACACCTTCTGAAGGAACTTATTTTCAAACAGCATCTTATAAAACAATCACCAAAGAAAAAGATACAGATTATGCCATACGCTTAATTAAAGAAAAAAAGCTGGCAAGTATTCCTGTCTCGGTATTTAATAAAAACATGCAAGACGACAAAGTATTGCGTTTCTGTTTCGCAAAACAAAATAAAACCTTAGAAGCGGCAGCAGAAATTATAAATACTCTCTAATAAAAAAAGCGGTCTTAACATTAAGACCGCTTTTTCTTTAAATTTTAATTATATTACTCTTTTATAATTACGAATTTAGATCTCCTATTCTCTTGGTATTCTTCTTCGCTGCAGTTGTCACATTCTACTTTTGGTTTAGACTCGCCAAAGGCTTCCCAGTTTATCCTGGTCTTGTCTATACCTTGCGATACCACATAATCTACCGTGCTCTTAGCTCTACGCTCTGAGAGTTGCTGGTTATAATTTTGTGGCCCGCGCTTATCTGTATGCGCTTCTACCTTGATTTCCATCTCCGGATGCTTCTTCATTATAGATACCAATTTATCCAGCTCAAAGGCGGCTTGTTTACGGATATCGGCTTTATCAAAATCAAAATAGATTGGCTCTAAAACAATCTCTTCTTCTTGGATCATCTTCTCGATTGGCTCCAACTCGATTGTAACTCTGGCCTGGCCTTCTTCTTTTTCTACCGGCGCGCCGTTGCTTTCATACTCATCAGCGTTTACTTGCAGCATATAGCCTTTCTTCCC
>NZ_VIAR01000039.1 GCF_006546625.1 Haloflavibacter putidus | reverse complement strand
GCAGCTGATATAAGCTGGACTTCTGGTGGTTCCGAAACCGAGTGGGAAATTCTTTACGGTCCTGCTGGTTTTAATCCTGAAACAGAAGGTAATGCCGTACAAGATACAGATGGAACTATTGGTGAGACCATAACCGGTTTGAATCCAGCTACAGATTATGATGTATATGTACGTGCAATTTGTGGAGCCGGTAATGAGAGTTTTTTGGCTGGTTCGCAGAGTTTTACTACAGAATGCGATGTAATTAGTACTCCTTGGTTAGAAGATTTTACGGCAGATTCTACCCCAAACTGTTGGACAGAAAGTGGTGATAATGCTTGGGATTATAGCCTTAACGGTGATTATGCCGCAGACTCTGCTGGAGATTATACTCCGGGAGGCGGCACTAATTACGCTTGGCTAGATGGTTCTGACAATGGTAGTGGAGAAGTGAGTACACTTA
>NZ_VIAR01000038.1 GCF_006546625.1 Haloflavibacter putidus | reverse complement strand
AGTGAAAGATGGAAAACATCATATGAGCGTAATTAATGCTGTAGCTAATAAACTTGTATTAAGAATATTTGCAGTAGCCAAAAGAGAGGAACCTTTTGTAAAATTATCTGCTTAAAAGTTTGTTTTTAACTTAGAATGC
The DNA here is from genome assembly GCF_006546625.1 of Haloflavibacter putidus. Taxonomy (GTDB): domain Bacteria; phylum Bacteroidota; class Bacteroidia; order Flavobacteriales; family Flavobacteriaceae; genus Mesonia; species Mesonia putida. Next base: position 328 of record NZ_VIAR01000038.1, on the reverse strand, counting down.
TTAAACTGACATTTTGAATAACTTCAAACTACTGATTATTAAATAAATAATTATGATATTATATAGGTAATTATATACTGACCTCTAAAATTTTAATTTATACCTACTTATAAAAAAAATAGATTCTTTTATAAGTTATTTTTCATTACCGTCCGATTAAAAAAACTTGCTCTTAAAATTAGCAATAATTATTTTTAATAAAATTTGTTTGTTCATTTTTTTCATTGACAAATCCCGAAGCGTCCTTTAGGTTTGCAATACATAAATTTACTTATTTTAAAAAGGATGATAATGATGATGAAAATTTCTTTTTTTGCTTCTTTTTTTC
>NZ_VIAR01000037.1 GCF_006546625.1 Haloflavibacter putidus | reverse complement strand
TTACCACTTGTAGTAAGATCAAAGGGCTCTGCTGCTATACCATCTTCATCATCGTCACATTGCTGCTGACTGAGCACTTCTATATCGGTCTCAGATGGGCTTGGCAAGGGCAGCACGCGTATGGTTAGCGTTATTGTGCTGGCACACATTGCCTGGGTTGCCCCATCGGTTACTTCTATATAAATGGTTTGTGCATTGCTGGTATTGGTATAGGCTTGCGGATTGTCTATTGGCGTACCGTTTTCATAATCGCTTTGCGAGGCGTAGTACACAAATTCCAGGTTACCCGGAATTGGCTCACTGCCTATAATATCGACTTCGCTATCGGTTAAGTTAAATTCCGTAAAGCCATCAGCGTCGCCATCATCACATACTTGTAATGGTGGTGGCGTGTTAAGTTCCGGTAGTGCTTCTACGTTTAGGATAAAAGTGTTGTTTTGTGTAAAATCAAACGCATCTACACAGCCGGTTGCCGTGTTTTCTACCCGCACATAAATGGGTTGCTGGTTGATGATGTTCATATAGTTACTTGGTACGGCTATGGCATCTACCCCGTCTTGCGCGTCTTGCTCTGAGGTGTGGTAGGTTACTTCCAAATCTGTCGGGTCTTGCTCGCCGATAATATTATCGTAATTCTCGGTCAGATCAAAGAAAGCAAAGCCATCTGCGTTCTCGTCATCACATACATACAAATCGTCCAATTCGCCGGCTATTTCCGGAGATGGGGTTACAATAAGTTGTAAAGACCGCACTACAAAACAGCCGCTGCCATCGTCTTGGTTTGGCCCGGTGTTTTCTACCCGCACCCAAATTACTTCTTCTGCATTGGCTGTTCCGTAAGGAACACTGGTATCTATTGCACCAACGCCATTGTTGGCATCGTCTTGGGTTAAGTGGAAGCTAGCCGTTACATTGGGCTCACCATTTAGAATGTCTGCTATAGCGGCTTCCAAATCAAATTCTTCAAAACCATCGTTATCCATATCACAGGCTTCCAAAGGTTCCAGCTCTTCTGCTATACTTGGGTTGGGCGTTACCACCAAGGTTAAAGTGGTGGTGTTTTCACAGCCTTCCCCGCTTATTAC
>NZ_VIAR01000036.1 GCF_006546625.1 Haloflavibacter putidus | reverse complement strand
GACCGATGTCCTGGAGAACAAGAGGCGATTCAGATCCTTCAACATTATTGATGACTTTAACAGGGAAGCCTTACATATTGAAGTAGATTTTTCCCTTCCCAGCAACCGTGTGGTCTGGGTGCTAAACCATCTGATAAACCGCAGGAAAAAACCCAAGAAAATAAGGATGGACAATGGTCCCGAGTTTATTGCACAGCTTACGGCAGAATGGAGCAAAATGCATGAAATAGAGTTCCAATATATCCAACCGGGCAAGCCAACACAAAATGCGTTTATAGAGCGTTTTAATGGTTCTTATAGAAGAGGGGTGCTCAATAAATACGTCTTTGAAGATATCGATCAAGTAAGAGAACAAACACAAATATGGATGTACGATTATAATAATCATAGACCTCACGACGCACTAGAAAAAATGTCCCCGGTAGCATATGCAAAAAAATATTCTTCTGGGGCTAGCCCCAGAAGAATAAAAAATAATAACTTTATCGAAGTTTTAGAAAAATGAACAGTTCTAATTA
>NZ_VIAR01000035.1 GCF_006546625.1 Haloflavibacter putidus | reverse complement strand
AGTTGTAAAACGGAGAACGCCATATGTTGATACCTTGAAATATGCAGCTTAAAAATGTTGAAAATTTTAACTAAAAAGCTTTTTTTAACCATAGAATACGGGAGAACCAATCCCCAACTCTAGTTGGGGACTAGGCTTAACCGAACTTTGCTAAAAATTTCCCTCGTTACGGGGCAAACTAAAGGTATTCGCTGGTTTTCATAAAATTTTAAAGCTCAAAGTTTTGCTCGTGTCTATTCAATTTTTTGCGGCTGGCGCTAGTTTGCATAACCCTCCACTCAAATCATTTTTTTGTGCATTACTCTCGTCATTCTTCCTCGTCGTATGCAAGAACTTCGCTTAGGCCATTAAAAAATAAAAACCCTTAAAGCAAGGTGTTATTGTAAGCTTCCCCTAATTAGAACTGTTCATTTTTCTAAAACTTCGATAAAGTTATTATTTTTTATTCTTCTGGGGCTAGCCCCAGAAGAATATTTTTTTGCATATGCTACCGGGGACATTTTTTCTAGTGCGTCGTGAG
>NZ_VIAR01000034.1 GCF_006546625.1 Haloflavibacter putidus | reverse complement strand
GTTGAAATCAGCCGTGAACATGGCGTCAGTACTGCTGCCTTTTATAAATGGCGAGAGCGTTATGGCGGTATGAATGGAAAGGAGTTAAAACGCCTAAAGCAACTCGAAGAGGAGAACAGTAGGCTTAAACAGATGTATGCAAGCCTATCGCTGGACTATGACATGGCAAAAGAGATTATCAAAAAAAAGCTCTGAAGCCCTGCCGAAAGCGAGCGATCACCAAAGAACTTATCCATTACGGTATCAGCAGGGCGTGCCGCGTACTGAATATGAGCAAGAGTGTTTTCTATTATAAACCCCTACCGAAAAATGATAGTCCAATCGAAGAAGCCTTAAAAGAAAAAGCAGAAGATCATTCGGAAGAAGGGTTTTGGAAGGCTTATAACCGATTGCGCAACGAAGGAAAACCTTGGAACCACAAGCGTGTCCACAGGGTATATGTCGCCTTGGGGTTGCCTTTGAGAAGAAAGGTAAAAAAACGACTGCCTGCCAGGATAAAAGAGCCCTTGGAAGTTCCTCACGAGCCCAACGATACTTGGAGTATAGACTTTG
>NZ_VIAR01000033.1 GCF_006546625.1 Haloflavibacter putidus | reverse complement strand
ACTAAACAACTCTGCACTGAAAGTGCAGAGGTTTATTAATACTGGGGACTGAAAGTCCCCCTTTACTATTCCAATATAAAATTGGAATTATCACTCGAATTTCGACGGTGATGTTCCAAATATTCATTGACCATTTTATCGGTAATATTCCCAGTACTCCATACTCCGTAACCGCTTGCCCAAAAATGTTGCCCCCAATAACGCTCTTTCAGTTTCGGGAATTCTTGTTGAAGTTTCCTTGAGGTTCGTCCTTTGAGTTTTTTCAATATGCTACTTACATTCAATTTTGGAGCATATTCAATGTGCATATGAACGTGATCCGAACTAACTACTCCTTTCAGTATTTCTATACCTTCCGCCTCACAAATTTGGATTAAAAGTTCACGACAACGAGTTTGAACATCCCCTCGAAGTACCTTGTACCTATATTTTGTGACCCAAACAATATGGCACGTTAAATAACTTACTGTATGGGAGCCTTTTCTTTGATAACTCATAGTACGAAAATATAGATTTTTTCGCACTACTAAAGTGCTGCAATAAAATTGCAGGGTTTAAATCCCTTTTTTGAGACCAAT
>NZ_VIAR01000032.1 GCF_006546625.1 Haloflavibacter putidus | reverse complement strand
AGCATTCTAAGTTAAAAACAAACTTTTAAGCAGATAATTTTACAAAAGGTTCCTCTCTTTTGGCTACTGCAAATATTCTTAATACAAGTTTATTAGCTACAGCATTAATTACGCTCATATGATGTTTTCCATCTTTCACTTTACGGTTATAATAAGTTTTCAGTTGAGGATCGTGCTGGACAGCAGTAACAGCTCCTTTTATCAAGATAGCTTTTAATGACTTATCTCTTAAAAAATGAGTTCTTGTCTTACCCCTTATACTACTTCCCGACTGATATGGAAAAGGAGCTAAGCCGCAGTGACAACTAAATTTACGTGGATTGTGAAATTTGGTGAAATTAGCTGTTTCCGTGATGCACTTTATTGCGATTACCGGACCTACTCCGATTACCGCTGTCACTTTTTTATAGCTACTTTTCAACTCTTGATCAGCTTTGATTATTTTTTGCATCTCATCCTCTATATTTTTTATGCTCTTTTGTAGAGATTTATATTGTTTTTTCTCTTCCTTAATTAGCATCTTCACATCTATGGTTCGGTTTAATATCTCATTGGCCTTTAAACTATTTTGAACCTGAACGGACATTTTAACGTAGCGTTCCCGTGCTGTGATTAGCGCTTTAAGTCTACCTAAGTTTTCTGCAGGTAATTGGTATGGATTTAATTTGTGCTTGTTTGTAATGGCATATTCTGCAATACGGTAAGCATCTTTTATATCACTTTTACCTCTTTGAATACCTAGGGATTTTTTAAGTTCTAAGGGATTTATAAGATAAAAAGCATATTTTTTTCGACTCAAACAGTCTACTAAAGCAGCACCATAATGTCCTGTATGCTCTAAAGCGAAAACAGTATTAGTTTTATCAAAACCGTCTAACCATTTATTGATAGTTTGACTGTTATTTTCCAAAACTCCTCTGGTTTTTACCTGCACATCATTACTCCCTAACGAACAATAATCTAAAGTGTCTTTAGAAATATCGATTCCTGTTACTATGTTTTTCATAACTTTGAATTAGCTATTAAAAAATCTGAAGAACCAATAGGCCTGTGTACTAACGCTATTAATAAGCCTTTAAGCTTTACATTTTAAATGGTACTAAAACCTAAAAGAGGGCAAGGACTAATGCTCAAGATGAAACTTAAATTTCAAGAGTCGAAATAGTTCACCTTGCCCTCTGGTTTTTCAGAAATTTAATAAGGTTAAACTTCTTGTAAATATAAAATGTA
>NZ_VIAR01000031.1 GCF_006546625.1 Haloflavibacter putidus | reverse complement strand
GTAAAAAAACACTCGATGTGCATATCCATAACAAAAAAATGCACCGTGTTTTTGAGAACTGCCCAAAAGACATTGCAAAGATGATTAAGTGGGTGCTGAAGAACACGGACTTTGATAGAGAAGAAATGATATTTACCTTTGAACATACTGGACTTTATTCACTCCAATTATCGGCCACATTGTCGGAACTTGGCATGAGATATGTAGCAATCCCAGGTCTGGAAATAAAAAGGTCTTTGGGGCTTTCGCGCGGAAAGGACGATAAAGTTGATGCCGCGAAAATAGCCTTGTATGCCTATCGATTGCGGGAGGAACTTGAGTCCTGCCAAATGCCGTCAGAAGACCTGCAATCGCTTAAACGCCTTCTTTCATTAAGGGATCGTTTGGTCAAACAAAGGGCTGGTTATAAAGCCTCATTGAAAGAGGAAAAACGTGTCCTAAAGCAAAAGGACAATAAAATACTGCTGAACGCACAAGAGGAAATGATCGGTCACTTCTCTAAAAAAATAAAAAAAGTCGAGAAGGAAATGAACAGGATTATCAAAGAAAACCGGAAGCTCGATAAAATATATGGTTTGGTTACAAGCATCAAAGGTGTTGGTCCACAGACAGCTTTGTATATGATCGCTTATACACAGGGCTTTACCAAATTTGAAAATTGGAGGAAATTCGCATCTTACTGTGGGACTGCCCCTTTTCCCAATTCTTCTGGAACAAGCATTAGGGGCAAAACAAAAGTAAGTCACTTGGCCAATAAAAAAATAAAGAGTTTGCTGGACCAATGTTCCAAAACAGCCCTGCAGCACAATCCTGAAATTAGGCAGTATTACCGGCGAAGGGTCGATGAACAGGGAAAAAATGAAAGGAGTACAATCAATGTGATCAGGAACAAATTACTAGCCAGGATTTTTGCAGTTGTAAAACGGAGAACGCCATATGTTGATACCTTGAAATATGCAGCTTAAAAATGTTGAAAATTTTAACTAAAAAGCTTTTTTTAACCATAGAATACGGGAGAACCAATCCC
>NZ_VIAR01000030.1 GCF_006546625.1 Haloflavibacter putidus | reverse complement strand
TTTTGGCTGGTTCGCAGAGTTTTACTACAGAATGCGATGTAATTAGTACTCCTTGGTTAGAAGATTTTACGGCAGATTCTACCCCAAACTGTTGGACAGAAAGTGGTGATAATGCTTGGGATTATAGCCTTAACGGTGATTATGCCGCAGACTCTGCTGGAGATTATACTCCGGGAGGCGGCACTAATTACGCTTGGCTAGATGGTTCTGACAATGGTAGTGGAGAAGTGAGTACACTTATCTCTCCTTTAATTGATGTTTCAGGTTTAACGACGCCAGCATTGGTTTTTGCGCTGTTTAGTCACAATACAGATGATGGCGCTGTTAATGTTGTAGATGTAGAAGTTTATGATGCTACCAGTTTAGATTGGATTAACGTTTTAAATGTAAATACTTTATTGGGTGATAGCTGGCAAGAATATACTATCAACTTATCTTCTTATAATATCACTGGGCCAACCCAAGTGCGTTTTACCGTTACGGGTAGTGCAACAGGTTCCGCTTATTATAACGACATCTTAATAGATGATGTAAGTTTTATGGAGCTGCCAACTTGCCCAAAACCAATTAATTTGGTTACTGAAAATGCCACGGCTACTACAGTAGATATCTCGTGGGTGCCAAATGGTTCGGAGGCCGAATGGGAAATAATTTACGGTCCTGCCGGATTTGATCCGGAGACCGAAGGAACAACTATTGAGGATACAGACGGTACACCAGGAGAAACCATTACAGGTCTTACTGCAGATACGGCTTATGATATTTATGTTAAAGCAGTGTGTGGTTCTGGCGATGAAAGTTTATGGGCTGGTCCTGTATCTTTTTTCTCTGGCTATTGTGAATTTGCAGGAACTGACTCACAGTATTATATAGACGATTTTTCTACCTCTGGAGCACAAACCAATATAGATAATACCGGTTCTGGTTATTCGGCAAATGGTTATGACAATGCTACAGATATGGTAGTAAGTCAATATGCTGGTGGTACAATAGATTTTAATATTAATAACGCTGGTACCAGTACTTACGGAATTAATATATGGGTAGATTGGAATAACAATTTCGAGTTTGAAGAAGCAGAAAAAGTTTATTCATCAGGAGGATATGTTTCTACTCCTCTTGATGCAAGTTTTGAAATACCTGCAGGTGTTGCAAATGGTGATTACCGTATGCGGGTAGTTTCACTTTATATTGGTTCTAATCCAGAACCTTGTGGAAGTACGACTTATGGCGAGGCAGAAGATTATACAGTAACAGTAGTAGATCCGCCAGCTTGCGCTATGCCTGTTGATCTAGTTGTTAATAATATAACTTCTGCTACAGCAGAAATAAGCTGGACTCCAATTTCAGACGAAACCGAATGGGAAATTATTTACGGTCCTGTAGGATTTGATC